>JAEVYY010000025.1 GCA_023392535.1 Bacillota bacterium | reverse complement strand
AAGAAATTACATCTACATATCTTTGAAAACTTGCTTTATGCAGGTCTTTTTTGTGATGCATAAAAAATCATCTAATATCTAAAAATCTTTTTTATTTACTTATTGACTTTTGATAGTTGGTCTTTCTGCTCACTCTCTTTACAAAGTGACCCATGCCTGGTGTTCCTACAAACTCTCCATCCTCATAGATAAGCTCACCTCTCAGATAGGTCTGTACCGGATATCCATGAAATTCTTTTCCCTCCCAGATGGTATGATCATAGTCCGAATGCATATTCTCTACATGAATGGTAAAGTCCTTTTCCGTATCATATATGACAATATCCGCATCTTTTCCGACACTTAAGGATCCCTTATTGGCACATCCAAATATCTTTGCCGGATTGGCAGCGCATAATTCCACGGCTCTCTCAAAACTGATCTTCCCTGCATTGGCTGCTGCTAACATATAAGGATATAGATTCTCCACGCCAGCACACCCGTTTGGAATCTTGGTGAAATCATCCCTTCCCCAATCTTTCTCATAGCTTTGAAATGGACAATGGTCTGTCGCTACCGTATCAATCATACCGTTTTTAATTGCCATCCACAGAGCTTCCTGGCTCTCCTTTCCTTTCATCGGCGGAGAACATACAAAGTTCCTGCCATCTTCCCTTTTATATACATCGCTCGTAAATTCCAAGTACTGCGGACATGTTTCAATATATACCTCATGCCCTTCTGTCTTCGCTTTGATGCACTCTTCCAAACCTTCTTTATCCGCCATATGTACCAGATAGATTGGTGCATGAAAGGATCTCGCCCAGTGTACTGCTCTTTTATCCGCTTCCGCCTCGACAGCTTCTGGTCTGCTTAGATAATGATACCAGGCACTTGTTTTTCCTTCTGAAAGGAATTTTGTAATATTCCGGTCAATCAGATCAGGGTTTTCTGCATGTATATTTAGCATTGCCCCTACTTCTTTGGCTCTAAGCAATAAGGTGACAAGTGTTCCGTCATCCACCATCATGCCTTCCTTCTTGTAGACCAAAAAGCACTTGAAACTGGTCACGCCTTCTGTTACCGCGGTTTCCATCTCCTCCAATATAGCTCCTTCGTTCAAATCTGTAATGCAGCAATGGAATGCATAATCCACACAAGCCTCTTTCTCACAGATCTCTTTTTTGGAATCGATCAGTCCCATAATGGTATTTCCTTTTCTTTGCACCGGATAGTCAAATACTGTCGTGACTCCACCGCATGCCGCTGCTCTTGTTCCGGATAGGTAGCTGTCGGCGGAAACGGTACCACCGAATGGCATTGCTAAATGCGTATGTGCATCAATTGCTCCAGGAAGTACCAGTTTTCCTGTAGCATCTACTATTTTTAATGCTTCCATTTCCAGCCCTTTTGAAACGGCAACGATTTTTCCATCTTTTACCCCAATATCAGCAATAAAACTTTCATTAGAAGTAACTATTTTCCCATTTTTAATGATTAAATCCAACATATACATCCTCCTTTCCTTGCTAAAAGTGCGATGCCCTTTTCAGACATCGCACGCCATTGTATGCTCCTGCTACTACTATGTTTTTAAAATTACTTCTCTGCTTTGTAAACAAGTACGAGACCAGATCTTTGATATATCTGAGCGATTTCCATAAGATCCATGCCACCTGCATCTGCTGCAATCAAGTTAGATACCCATGTGACACCAAAATCTACCGTTCCATTGTTCACAGCTGTTGTCTCACCAATATCTCCTCCACCAGAAACGATATTGACTGTTAAACCAGCTTCTTCGTAATACCCTTTGTCGAGTGCTACGTAATAACCCATAAATTGCGCTTGTGGAAGCCATTTCAATTGGATGGAGACTTCTGTTTTTTCCGGTGTTTGAAATACCCCGTCTGTCGATTCTGCGGCTGCTTCCCAATAAGATACATCCCTAATATCATCTAAGGTAAGCGACTGAAGCTTCTTAGCAGCTTCTGAATCATCCAGTTTGATATAGGTCTTGGCAAGATCTAGCGTCTGCTGCATCGATGCTTCTTCCATCTTTCCGTACTCTGAGACCGCTGCTCCCGATGTATCAGTCTCAACTAGCTTTTTGACTTCTCCTGCCATATAGGATTGGTGATCCGGTGATACCGAGGAACCATATTTGTATACGATTTCAGCCGCTTCATCCGGATTCTCACATGCATATTGCCATCCTTTTAAGGAAGCATATAAAAATGCTTTCACGGTATTTGGATTTTTTTCAGCAAATGCCCTCGTACAAAAAATATTATCTTCGAGCATGGCAACACCCTCTTCATTCATATCAATGGTTGCAACTGTATCTCCATAGCCATAACCACCATCATAATCATTTTTGACGAGTCCTAACTCGTTGTATGTCATGGCGGAAGCAAGCGTAATGGAATCATCATCAAAACCATCCATATCAAATGCCTGACTTAGGAAAGAAGTGTCCTGTCCATATTTGCTTAACAATGCTTGAACTTCGTATTCATTTCCAAGTCCCCAGTTACCTACCTTGCCCTCCTGTGCAGCCGCCACGATAAGAGCCTCATTATCACTTCCCGCCTCAGGTGTCTGCATTGCTTCTTTCGTTGCTTCCGAGACCGCCTCGATAGAAGTTGATTCCTCTGGTGAAGTAGTAACGGTTTCTGCTGTTGTCTTAGCGCTGCTGCCACATCCTGTTAACATAACTCCAATTAGAACCACCGCGCAAAATAGACTGACTAATTTCCTGCTTCTTTCTTTCATAATCCTGCTCCTCCTTGTATTGTGTAAATTTATGATTCAGCCTCAGACTTTTCGGTCCTTCAGCAAAATACCCTCCACTCCCATAAGCGCTCCATACATCAGGATGCCAATGAAACTTGCTATCCCGATATAGGCCCATGCTGTTGCATACTGAGCCAGTACGATATTCTCACGAATCTGCCTGCCAACTCCAATGATGTATTCTGCAAAATATTCACTTACAATGGCACTGATCACACTTGCGGGAACGCTCACTTTTAAACCTATAAAAATATAGGGAATGCTGTTTGGTAATCTAAGTTTCAAAAAAATTGTTTTTCGATTAGCAGCGTAAGACAACATGAGATCCTCTGAAAAAGGTCGTAGCTCGGATAATCCCCTATAAGCATTTATACTCATGGAGGCGATGCAGACAATCATAACCACTATTATTTTAGCTACCATACTGCGAATATTGGCATCCTTGCTCACTCCTTTGGTCCAATTGGTAATTACAGGTGCCAACGCCACAATTGGAATCGCATTGAAGGCCCCTACCACCGACAGGCCGCCACTTCCCCATTTGGGAAAAAAGGTTGCTATGATTGCAATTCCATATCCAATCAAGGAACCCAGAAGGAGACCGCATATTGCAACAAAAATAGTGGCCGTTGCATTCCCTATGATCTTGCTCTTATTTTCTAAAATAATACTTGCAATTCTGCTTGGCAAAGGCAATGTAAATGTATCTGTATTCAACAATTTATGTAAGCCTTGTGTCTGCCACAAGAACAAAATGAAAAGACCAAATGCCATGGGCAGAAGCACATCCGAAACCTTTTTCAATTTTTCGTTTCGATTTTTATTGCTCATTTAGGAACCTCCTTGTAAGGTGTTACGATTCTCTCAATTACCCCGATGAGATAGCAGCAAAAGATACCGACCAGTGCACTTAAAAGAACTATCTGCCAAAAAACGTAAATAGACATCGCATGTTTTAATGATTGCGATAACATACATCCCAATCCGCCGTCACCCTGTAGGGTGTCTACTAAGATAGAAGCGGTAAGTGCCATTGGTGCTGCTATTTTAAGGCCGGTAAAAAAGTAAGGGATACATCCAGGAATCAGCATCTTGGTATAAATCACATACTTGTTTGCCGCATAGGAATTCATCAATTCATATTTTTCTTTTTCCACGGAATGAAAACCTGCTAAGGTATTGGTCGCCACCGGATAGAAGGTCAGGATACCTGCGATTACAATTCTGCTTGTATCGATATTATGGGTGATCGAAAGGATGATCGGTGCCATGCCTAGTATTGGTATCATCTGAATCAACATCAGATATGGAAACATGGTCTTTTCTACCATCCTCGATAATTTCATCAATAGAGCCAGGATAAAACCACAAACAGTACCTAATAGAAATCCGATGCCACCTCGTAGTAAGGTGGCCTTTGCACTCGTTACTACAATCTGGAATGCTGTCATTTGATTGCTGACTTGCTTATTACTTAATATTGAGGCAACAATCTGATGGATGTGAGGGAGCACGTTCTCAGGTGTCCTCTTGGTCTTAGTTACAACAAAAGCTCCGATTTCCCAGATGATCATAATTCCTATCACCCATACAGCAAGGATGAACCATTTTTGATCTGCGATTTTTTTACTCATACAGAGCCCCCCTCAAAACTATTTCTGACCTTAGCTACCAGTTGATTAAAGTGCTGGGTATCTCTCATCTCCAAGGATCTGGGCCTTGGAAGGTCAATCTCGACAACTGCTGATAATCTTCCCGGATGTGGCGATAATACACATACTCTGTCTGATAAAAACACGGATTCAGCAATATTATGTGTTACGAAAATAACCGTTTTATTCGTTTTAGCCCATATTCTCAATAAATCTTCCTGTAACTTCTCTCTTGTAAACTCGTCAAGAGCGGAAAACGGTTCATCCATAAGTAAAATTTCGGGCCGGATAGCAAATGCCCTGGCAATTCCAACTCTCTGCTGCATTCCACCGCTTAGTTGTCTTGGATAATGGTTCGAAAAATCGTTAAGTCCCACTAGTTCCAGCATTTTATCTGCTCTGTCCGATCGGTCTTGTTTACTGTGATACATAATCTCTAAGGGTAATTCCACATTTTTCTTAATCGTCCTCCAGTCAAACAGAACCGGGCTTTGAAATACAATACCAAATTTTTGCTGAAGTCGGATCTCTTTTGGTGTCATACCAGCAATACGGATCTTTCCCGATGTTGGTTCTAACAGATCTGCAATCATTCTGAGTAATGTCGTCTTTCCACATCCGGATGGTCCAAGTAAAGAAATGAACTCTCCTTCATAAATATCCAGACTGATATTTTCTAATGCCTGCACATCGCATCCCTGATTATCTTTAAATGTCATACCTATATCATTTATTTTAATCTCTATTTTTCTTTCAACTTCTCCAGTAACTGTCCTATTCTCTTCCCTGCCTGTTTCTTTCATAATCTTCCTCATTTCCACGTGCTTTTCTGATGAAATAAAAAAAGAACAGCACCCGAAAGCTTTCAAAGCTTCGTTGCTGTTCTTAATATTCGCCTACTATAGCATATATAAAAAATAACGTCAACCAAATAGAAGCACAAATCTATTTCTTTATTTTTGTGCCTTAGCACATTCTACCAGGATTTTTACTCATTTCGGATCGCACTTAACGGACTGAGCTTCATGGCACGCAATGATGGGAAAAATCCTGCAAGCATACCAACGATTACTGCAAAAATCACTGCGAAAGCAGCAAGCCATACCGGAATATATGACAGGCTCGTCATATCACTGCCAGAATTTTTCACAACGATATTGATAATAACAGATATTCCATAACTGAATGCAACTCCAATCACACCACCAATAAAACCAATAAATCCAGCCTCCAGCAAGAACATCGTCTGAATATTGCGAAGATCACAGCCAAGCACTTTCATTACTCCAATTTCTTTTGTTCTTTCGTAAATGGACATCATCATGGTATTGGTAATACCAATTGCAGCCACAAAAAGAGAAACTGCACCAATACCGCCTAAAACTGCCTGCACATATCCAAATTGCTCTTTTGTTGCATTGACCCAGTCAGAGTTACTACTTGCCTGATATCCCATTGCAGTAATCGCCGCTTGTACGTTCTCCAATTCATTCATATCATCTACATTTACATAGATTCCTGTATAATATAATTCTTTATACGGTTTTCCAGATGGAAGTAATGGCTGCCCTGGAATCGGTTTATTTTTGAAGGCTTTCTTCAGTTGTAATTTCAGAGCTTCTATGTCACAAAATACATTCCAGGAATTTTCATTATAATCCTCCATGGTTCCTTCTATGACTCCACAGCCTTCTACCACGTACTTCTTAGGCGGCAATACTACTTTTCCATCAGTACCTGGTTCCTTAGATTGTTGGTAGGCATCGGTATCAAAAATGACAAAGAGAGGATTTTGTATCAGATTAATATCCGGCATCTTTCCGGAAGACCAGTAGTTAGCCCCTGTCTTACTGTCGTAAAAGTCAGCCAGTACCATATTTCCATAGACTAATTCCAATTTTCCTGCATTCTCTTCCGGCAATCGTCCTTCGCCAAGTTTGAGATTCATCTTACGTAACGCATCCAGGCTCATTCCCCGAATATTCATATTACTTTCATAATTGGCGTATTTAGCTATCACACCAGTCTCTAGGATTGGAGAAGCAATTTCTACATGCGGTAAGTTGGATATTTCTTTTACCGCTGCATCATCCAGTCTTTTCTTTTTATCCTTTGACGCAGAAATATCCTGACCTGCTTGTGCTGTGTTACTTGCCTCATAATATGCGGAAGATTCGCTCACATTGATCGTAGTTAATCCACCATATTTTTCTATCTGTTCCATCGAGCTTTTATTCAAACCAAGACCTAAGGATATCATGACCACTATAGATGCTGTTCCTACGATGACACCTAAGATGGTAAGAAATGTCCGGATTTTTCTTTTCCAAAGACTACTACTGCTCATACGTAAAAGATCAAGAATTTTCATCTTCAATACCTAACAGATCATCTGCTAATTCCTTTGCCTCTTTTTGTTTTTTCTTCTTTTTTTTGATTACAATGACTATAATTACTAAAATAATGATAACTGCTATAACAGAAAGCACAATGATACCTGTATAGTTCTTGGCCTCCTCTTCTGGCACAGGCATTTCTCCCATACCTGGATCCTCAAAACCTTCTGAAACCAATAGCGTAATTTCTTTTTCTTCTGTTGTAACATTGCCGGAGGCATCCTCATAGGAAATGGTAGCTATGATGGTTCCATCATCCATGGTTGCCGCCTTGCCGGTAAGCATAGCATCTACATTCCCGGTCGCCCCAGATTCAATTTTACCAACGAAGGTATCTCCTCCTTCTACACTGTCGCCTTTAAAAGATACTTTCGTATTGTATAATGTTGTCTTTCCAGTATTATATATACTAAACATAACGTTGGTTTGCTCCCCTACGTATATTTCAGACGGCGTGATTTCAGGAGAACTCGATTCAAATTTCGATATTTGATTTACCGGTATGGAAACACTTGCTGTTGAATCGTATGGGTTATACTTTTCATCTTCATATTTCATTTTAATATTTAATACGTATGGTTTTTGGGATAAATCTGCCTTTGCAGTCATCTCAATAGAAAGATCTGCTTTTCCTCCCTGTGGAATTTTATCAATATAGACGGTATTCGAACCTGACGTTGGGAGAAAAGCGGAATACGTTGCATTCTCATCTTTTCCTTCAACCGCCGCTTCCAGATCAAACTCCACATTGGATACCGCTGTTCTTTGGGAAGTGTTCTTTACATGAATATTCAGTGTAAATGTGCTGCCCGCATATACCACTGCCGGATTCGTTTCAAATCCTGTCACGATAATTCTTGGAGTCGAAGTCTTGGTTGCATCTTCCCCACTTGTCTGATCAATACTACCGCTTCCAGGCGCCCCTACTGTATTCACATAGGTAGATAAGGTCGCCGTTTCAATCGCTCCGTTAATGGTATAAGTCAATGAAAAATCCAGTTTGTAATAACCGGAAAGTACGTCCTCTCTTGTCTTGAATACATAAGAAACTTCCCTTCGATTGATCATGGCTATTTCTTTATTTGTGCTTGCCGGCAACACGTCAATAATCTGTGCATAACTTGACTTATCTAGTTGAAACGGCCATTCCTTGATTGTATTAGAAGTAACCGGTGTCACAACTATATTCGTTATATTCTCTGTTCCAAGATTAATGATCGGAAGTGTGACTGCCACTTCCTTTCCATGTTGCGCAACTGGTGTGGTGTAATTGTCTCCAACTGCAAGAAATTCTTTCGTAGTAGGCGCTTTATCTGATTTTTGAGCGGACACGATCGATGCCATTTGGGATTCTATAGAAGATACATATGCCGCTAGATCCGATTCCGTAATATCATAGTTTGCTATATAGGCATTTGCACTTGCGTATAACTTTTCTACTTTATCTTTTGTCTCTTTCGTGACATCATTTGCTATATATAAATTACTCTTATAATTGACTAATCTTGTGTAGTATTTATTCTTTGTGTCCTTAGATGCCTTTTCATCCGCATCATTCCCACTAACTGTCTCCGCCGTTGCATGGATCGACGGTGTAATAGGCAATATTACCAATATAAAAAGTCCTGCTATTAATAAAATTTTAAATATCTTTTTCATGTTATCCATCTCCCTATTTAACCTGATTATCTTGCATTCTTCTATCTTCAATTTGAATGATCTGCCCATCTTTGATGTGAAAAATTCTATCCGCAAAGCTTGCTAGATGATTGTCATGGGTAACCATAACAAGCGTCTGATTTTGCTCTCTGACTACTTTCTGCATCAATTCCATCACTTCTTTGGAAGTATTGGAATCCAGATTTCCTGTCGGCTCATCTGCAAAGATAATTTCTGGATTAACCACCAACGCACGCGCAACGCCAACACGCTGCTGTTGACCTCCTGACATCTGTGTAGGCCGATGCTTCTTATGTTTTTTTAATCCGACCATATCCAATACCTGATTCGCGCGTTCCAGTCTTTCTTTTTTATCCATTCCCTGAAACGTCAAGGGAAGGGCAACATTTTCGATTGCATCCATGGTACCCATCAGATTAAAGGATTGAAAGATAAATCCAATATGCTCTCTTCTGAATTTTACCAGTTGATTTTCTGTCTTTCGTTCAATATGTTCTTCCTTTATAATGACTTGTCCTTTGGTCGGTGCTTCTAATCCGGCCAGCATATTTAGCAATGTTGATTTCCCCGAGCCAGACGTTCCAACAATTGCACAGAACTCCCCTTTGTAAATGGATAATGATACTCCATTTAAGGCAAGAACTTTGGTGTCTCCAACCCGATATACTTTATATAGATCCTTTACCTGAATAACCGGTTTTCTCCCCTTATCCACTTCTAGCACTTCCTTATCTAAAAACTAAACTTTTTTATCAAATACATCATATCACACTTTTCGCAAATTTGAGCCTGTTTTTTTATAACAATTTATACCATAATGTCATTTTTTAAGCTTTTTTGGTATTATTTTATATATATTATAAACTAAATATTTTAATCTTGACCATTTATGTACAGTATGATAAATTAAAAACATACTTGATAAAAATTCGCATTTTGGATTATATGGTCTATAAGTATGCAGTTTCCTAATTATATAGAATAAAGAGGTATCTATCCATGCTGATCACAAGAGAATGTGACTATGCAATCAGAATCATCCGGGCGTTGTCTTCCGGAGAGATCATCAGTATTCAAAATATTTGTGAAGAAGAAAAAATAACAACTGCCATAGCCTACAAAATTTCCAGAAAACTGGAAAAATCAGGTATATTAAAGAGTTATCGTGGAAATGCCGGTGGGTATGCCCTCAATTGTAATCTGCACAAAATTTCGCTATACGATATTTTAACCGTCATAGATCCTAAATTGTTACTGATTGAATGTATGCAAGCAGGCTATGATTGTTCTTTAAATACGCCCCAGAAACCTTGTCTAGTTCATAATGAATTTTGTAGAATTCAAAATAAATTGAATGAAGATCTGAAAAAAAGATCTTTGGCAAGTGTTTTAAATCTATAAATTTTTTATCTTAATCTATACTAAATTAGTATAGTATCGAAACATAATCAAGGAGGAATTACTATGAATCAATGTTATGGATGCAATACGTGTAAAAGCGCTGACAAACCACTAGAAACGTTTATCCGGTCATTACCGATGGAAACATCACATCATCGTGTCGAAAAGCAAAGTACAAAATGTGGCTTTGGCTTACAAGGTGTATGCTGCCGCCTATGTGCCAACGGTCCATGTCGCATTACCCCACAATCTCCTCGTGGAATCTGTGGTGCAAATGCAGATACCATTGTCGCCAGAAATTTTCTAAGAGCTGTTGCAGCTGGGAGTGGCTGCTATATACATATTGTCGAAAATACAGCCTTGAATCTTAAGAATACAGCCAAGGCGAAAGGTGAATTAAAGAGCCCTGAATCCCTGGATCGGCTGGCGCAGATCTTTGAAATCGAAGAAAATGATATCTATAGAAAAGCGGAAAAAGTAGCCGATGCCGTATTAAGTGATTTATATAAACCAGAATATATACAAATGGAACTTACTGAGAAAATAGCCTACGCTCCACGCATAAAGCGTTGGAAGGAGCTAGGTATCATGCCTGGTGGAGCTAAATCAGAAGTATTTAAAGGTGTTGTGAAATGTTCAACGAATCTGAATTCTGACCCCGTCGATATGCTTTTTGACTGCTTAAAGCTTGGTATCTCAACAGGTATTTATGGCCTGACCCTTACCAATTTATTAAATGACGTATTACTAGGGCAACCAGAACTTCGCATCGCCCCTGTGGGTCTTCACGTCATTGACCCAGATTATATCAATATTATGATTACAGGCCACCAACATACTATTTTTATTGATTTGCAAGAACGTCTCGTTTCACCAGAAGTTACGGCTATGGCAAAAAAGGTTGGAGCCAAGGGATTTAAATTAGTAGGTTGCACCTGCGTCGGCCAAGATCTGCAACTAAGAGGTGCTCATTACAAAGAAGTATTCGATGGTCATGCCGGAAATAATTATACAAGCGAAGCAATCCTTGCGACTGGCGCCATTGACGCTGTACTATCCGAATTTAACTGCACCCTGCCCGGAATCGAGCCAATTTGTGATGCACTTAAAATCAAACAAATTTGTCTGGATGATGTGGCAAAAAAGGCAAATGCAGAATTACTGAATTTTGATTTTGAAAACAGAGAAATACAAAGTACAATGATCATTCATAAAGTTTTGGAGTCCTACCAGGCACGTCGCGGCAATATAACAATGAATCTTATGCCGGAGCATGGAAATGACAACACCCTTACCGGTGTGAGTGAAGGTTCTCTAAAATCCTTCTTGGGCGGTAACTGGAAACCTCTCATTGATTTGATCGTTTCTGGTGATATCAAAGGCATTGCCGGAGTTGTTGGCTGTTCGAACCTCACTGCAGGCGGTCATGATGTGTTGACCGTTGACCTTACCAAGGAATTAATTAAAAGAGATATCATCGTGTTGACCGCAGGCTGCTCTTCTGGCGGTATCGAAAATTGTGGCCTAATGACTCCGGATGCTGCTAAATATGCGGGTCCAAAACTACGTGCTGTTTGTGAGAAATTGGGAATTCCTCCTGTTTTGAATTTTGGCCCTTGTCTTGCTATCGGTCGGTTAGAGATCGTAGCGACTGAAATTGCTGCTGAATTAGGCGTTGACCTTCCACAATTACCACTGGTACTTTCTGCTGCCCAATGGCTGGAAGAACAGGCACTAGCCGATGGATGTTTTGGTCTTTCTCTTGGGCTGCCGCTACATCTGGGTCTGCCTCCCTTTGTTACTGGCAGTAAAACCGTGGTCAAAGTCCTGACGGAAGATATGAAAGAATTAACTGGTGGACAGGTGATCATCAACGATAATGCCATAGAAAGTGCAACGATACTAGAACAAATCATTATGCAAAAACGCACTGCTCTGAATTTATAGGAGGACCGCATATGAGAAGAATATACATCGATGCAACAAAATGTGACGGATGTAAGAATTGTACGGTCGCATGCATGCAGGCACATCGGAATGGAGAAGGCAATCTCTACGATTTAGATCTCACCGATATTCAAAACGAATCCAGAAATCATATTGTACAACGAAAAAATGGAACGTATGCTCCAATTTTCTGTCGTCACTGTGATCAACCGGAGTGTGTGATGTCCTGTATGAGTGGCGCATTACAAAAAGATAGCGTAACCGGACTGGTTCTTTACGACGAAGAAAAGTGTGGTTCTTGCTTTATGTGCGTGATGAACTGTCCTTACGGAGTTTTGAAAGCAGATACTAAGACCAAGACCAAAGTAATCAAATGCGATTTCTGTCAGGCGCTAGGCTATGAACCTAGTTGTGTAAAGTCATGTCCTAAGCAAGCAATTTATGTAGAGGAGGTACCATTATGATTCATGTAATCATAGGAGTTGGGGCTGCAGGAATTACTGCTGCTAGAACAATCCGTGATCTTGACAGCGAAGCTGCAATTATCATGATCTCATCGGATGAACAAGTGCATTCCCGTTGTATGCTCCATAAATATTTGAGCCATGAGCGAAATGAAGATAATATCTCTTTTGTTCCTAACGATTTTTTTGAGAAATACAATATTATATGGATAAAGGGGCAATCCGTAACCTCAATTCTTACTGACGAACAGGAAGTAGCATTAGCTGATGGAACAAAAATCGCTTATGACCGTCTTTTGATTGCGACAGGTGCCGACAGCGTGATTCCACCAATTGGACAATTCAGAAGCGCTAACAATGTTTTTGGACTCAGAAATTTAAGTGATGCTATTCGGATTAAGGAACAGGCAGAAAGTGCGAAAAATATTCTGATCGTAGGCTCCGGACTAGTTGGAATGGATGCGGCATATGCATTTTTAGAACAACAAAAAAATGTGACCATCGTTGAAATGGCCGAAAGGATACTGCCCACACAATTGGATGAAACAGCTGGAAAAGCCTATCAGGAATTATTTGAATCACATGGTGCCAAATTTTTACTGGGAAGAAAAGCCTCGGAAACGATCTTAAATGAAACGGGAAATATTGAAGCGGTGCTTCTAGATAACGGAACAAAAATAGACTGCGACCTTATCATTGTCGCAGCTGGTGTTCGCCCATCTATCGCATGTGCTGAAAATAGTAAGATTAAAACGGATCGCTTTATTACAGTCGCAAGAACTATGAAAACATCCTGTGAAAATGTCTATGCTGCTGGTGATGTGACAGGTCTTTCCGCTATATGGCCTAATGCTATGAAACAAGGACAGATCGCCGCTTATAATATGTGTGGTATTATTATGAATGATGTAGATTCCTATGCAACGAAAAATACGATGAATTTTTATGGGCTTACCACCTTATCTCTTGGGCGAGGTGTTGCCGAAGAAGGGGATGAGATTTTTATCTGCGAGGATGCAAAGAACTACAAAAAGGCAATCATAAGAAATGGGAAACTGAATAGTATCTTACTTCAGGGAGACATTGATTACAGTGGAATTTATCAATATGTAATTAAAAATGAAGTTGATTTAAGCTCTGTAGAAACAGATATCTTTCATCTTTCATTTGCTGACTTCTTTGGAATTGACAGATCCGGACAGTACTGTTATCAATTGTTGTAATTCAATTTGCACCATAATGGTTCCGATGGATGCGCTGCCTAGTTCGTTTCGTAGCACGCTTTCGCTTGGACTCCACCGCAATGGTACATAGGAAAATAAAATACATTAACGTGGCAAATATTGCATAAGAGGCTAAGTGCCCATTACTCCAACATAATGATTTGCACCATAAAGGTTCTGATAAAAATGGATGCGCTGCCTAGTTCGTTTCGTAGCACGCTTTCGCTTGGACTCCACCGCAATGGTACATAAGAGCATAGAAAACATGCTCAAGTACCAGCGGTATCGTACAGCTACTCTACAAAATAGGCAGCGCATCCATTTTGTTTGGTTATTGAGGTGCAAATTTTGGATCTACTATGCAATTGCAGTATCATAAATTTAATTATAAGCTATTTTTAATATGCGATAACCAGAGCGAGGACAAACATTGCCTTAAAGGTACAACTCGACATACTCATTTTTGCACCTATCAATTCCATACAAAAAATGAATGCCGAACCTAATTTAACGAGCAACTGTACGCAGCCGCTGGTACTAAGAGCATGTCCTTTATGCTCTTAGTACCACTGCGGTAAGTCCAAGCGAAAGCGCGTTGCGAATGAACTAGGTTCGGCAGACATTTCCCGTAACCTAAAAGGTGCAAATCGATAAACTCATTTTTGCACCTATCAATCCTAGTTTAACGAGCAACTGTACGCAGCCGCTGGTACTTTGAGCATGTTTTCTATGCTCTTACGTACCACTGCGGTGGCGTTCAAGCGAAAGCGCGTTGCGATTGAACTATATTTGGCATCCATTTAATCGTAGCCTACTATTGCAAACCTAAGAGCCCAAATTTGCACCTACAAATCCCACTCTCTACATTCCAAACTCTTTTATCTTCCAACCCGTCTGCAAAGATTCAAAGATCATGCTGCATTCCCATGTTTGTTTTCCGCTACTTATAGATATCTCTTTGTTATACTGAAGATCTACCGATACCCGAAAAATTTTATTATTACTGTCTGGGTCCTCTATGAGCTCAATTTTTAAAACCTTTGCTGACTTCAAATTGGTATAATCAGAATTTTCTCCTGTATCAACGTCTGTGAAAGGCAAGTACAATTTATTGTTATATAAGTTTTCATTTCCCATATTTACCGACAGATTTTCCAATAGTATCTCTCTAGAAACGCAGGATTTGGCGCGCTTAATATCTCTACTGTCAAGTGCCTCAAAATATTCGATAATGACTTGTTCTGGCTTTAACTTCGAGAGCCTTTCTTCGAGGTTGTCAACCTTAACTTTATAGGCAATCCATTCGTTAAATGTTTTTCCTGTTACGTCTTCAAAGTTATTTCCCTTAAGGCTGCATGCATAGAAAGTACTGTGCCGTCCGGCACTGATAAAAGCGCCAATTGTTTTCCCATCATTTTTAACAATGATGCCTCTGCAGTCTTGTATTGGATAAAACTTTTGTGGCATACTTTCATGAATTCTATAAATTTTAACCAAAATCTCTGTGTTCTCATATCGGCTCATGTCTAGCCCAATATCCTTCGAAAGCTCATTGTTATAAGAAAAATAATAGGATTGCGGATCAAAATTAAACAAAGTATTAATCCTGACCAGTTCGCTTTTTAGCTCGTTAATCTGATAATCCAGCGTCCATCCATATTCCTTAAACAATGCAGCATCCGTTTTATCTATATCGAAAATAACGTTTTTATTCTCGAAAAAGGAATTCAGGTAGCGTGCAAAGTCCGTTTCTATTTCAACAAGACCACCATCCTTAACCATATAAGCTTCTTGATAAAGGGTATCATAGTAAAGCTTGCAACTATATCCGCCTACTTCATTTGTCACTTCAATCAAATACTGCTTTGTATGATTGTTTTCCAGATTGTTTTTTTGAATGGAAAGCGTACTTGTTCTTATAAAAGAGTCGATGTACGAAACTGCCTGAGGATCAGTCAGCTTAAATGTATTTCCCGAGTCATTTTGCTTGTTTTCTGATAAAAATGATATCTTTACACAGCTATATTCGGTAGCAATTGTTTTTTCTGCTGATTTGGAAGGTGCGGATGTTGACACATCACCTTCCGTTGAGTCATTTACAGACGGACCTTCCGTTTGCTTGTTAATAATAAGGAAGACAAAGGCAATTACAATTGCCGCCATACTTCCTATAGATACAATTTTTTTCATTAACATAGTATTAATCTAATGGATATTTATCAGTCAATGTTTTTACAATAGCAAGTGCTTCTTCTATTTTCTCTTCCCCACCTTTTACTACCAATGAGATAGCTTCTGCAATCTCGTCCATGTCTTCTGGATTCATACCTCTGGATGTGACTGCTGGTGTTCCGAGACGAATACCACTGGTTACAAAAGGAGATTTCGGATCGTTTGGTATCGTATTCTTATTGGCAGTGATATGTGCCTGATCCAACAGCTTTTCAACTGCTTTCCCTGTCAAGTCAAATGGTGTAAGATCCATCAGCATTAAATGGTTATCCGTACCATCGGATACGATTTTAATCCCTCTTTTCTTAAGACCATTACACAAGGCCTGGGCATTATCCACGATATTCTTCTGATATATCTTAAATTCATCCGATAATGCCTCTTCAAAACAAACTGCCTTCGCTGCTATCACGTGCATTAACGGACCGCCTTGAATCCCTGGGAAAATTGCCTTGTTAAAGTTATATTTATCAGCTGCCGCCTGGTTACATAAAATCAAACCACCGCGCGGTCCGCGAAGTGTTTTATGTGTTGTTGTCGTAACGACATCTGCATACGGAATCGGATTCGGATGAAGGCCTGCTGCCACAAGGCCTGCTATATGAGCCATATCTACCATTAAAACTGCTCCAACCTCATCTGCTACTTCTCTGAATTTTTTAAAATCTATCGTTCTTGCATAAGCACTCGCTCCTGCGATAATCATCTTTGGTTTTGCTTCCAATGCAATTCTTCTTAACTCATCATAATCAATAAAACCTTCCTCATTCACCCCATAAGGTACTACTTTGAACCATTTTCCAGACATATTAACTGGGCTACCATGTGTTAAATGTCCACCATGATCAAGATTCATGCCCATTATCGTATCACCGGGATTCAAAATGGCGAATTGTACTGCCATGTTTGCTTGTGCGCCAGAGTGAGGCTGTACATTTGCATAATCACATCCAAAGACCTTTTTGGCTCTTTCAATTGCCAGATTCTCCACTACATCAACACATTCGCAACCACCATAATATCTTTTTCCCGGATAGCCTTCCGCATATTTATTCGTAAGGGGGCTTCCCATAGCTGCCATAACTGCTTTACTCACCCAGTTTTCAGATGCAATTAACTCAATATGATTATTTTGTCTTTCTTGCTCATCCACTATGGCCTGTGCAATTTCCGGATCTACAATCTTCAACTCTTCTAACGAATACATATTATTGCCTCTCTTTCGCTCCAGTTTTATAATTTAATGAAGACTCTTTTGTCGTCTTCTTTCCGTATAGTATAAACACTGTCATTCTTAAATGCAAGCACTTTCTTACTTTAATGTGTCATATTATTCTAAAATTCTTCATTCTTTACTTTGTCTGTTTTTACTGGTAAAATTTTAATTGTATCATATGAAAGGAGGGTCCTAATATGTATCACATTATCATTAATCCGGCATCACGCTCAGGACGAGGCATGCAGATATGGAAATCCCTGATTCCTATATTAGAAGAGAACAAAATACGTTATTATGCTTATTTCACGAAGTACTGTGGCCATGCAACTATGATTACCGATACTATTTTTACGATGAACCCTTCTGCACAAGAACTGCAGTTCATCGTGCTTGGTGGGGATGGCACCTTGAATGAAGTAATTCAGGCAATTCAAAAAAGTGAACAGACTACCATAGGATACATTCCGACAGGATCCAGTAATGATTTCGCCCGGGATCTGGGTATTGCCTCTACGCCGTCTGAGGCACTTAGGAATATTATCAATAAACAGGCTATCAAATCATTGAATATAGGTCTCTTAACTTATATAAATACCAATGATATCAAAGCCAGCCAGCATGGTCTTATTTCCAATTCAGAACGACGCCTTTTTAGTGTCAGCAGTGGCATTGGATTTGATGCCGCTGTTTGCAAAAAAGCAATGGATTCCACTATGAAAAATATTCTGAATCATATAGGACTCGGCAAACTCACCTATCTTTCCATTGCACTTACGAAGCTCCTCACGAGAAAATCAGTATCATGCGACATTTATCTGGATGATAAAGAACCCATACATTATGACGAACTCTTATTTGCTACGGCTATGATACACAAATACGAAGGGGGTGGATTTATGTTCTGTCCGCAAGCAAATGCTACAGACCATTTGTTGGATCTGTGTGTGGCTCATCATATTTCTATTGGACGGGCATTGAAGATACTTCCTTTAGCATTTAAGGGAAAACACATAAGTTTTCCTGAAGTTGCAATACATAGAGCCCATACCATCCGATTACGTGCAGACACCCCTCTTTTTGTACATACAGACGGCGAAGTAACCACCTACACCAAAGAAATTCTATGGCAATCATTTTATAAAAACCTAACTTTTATTTACTAATAGGATTGAGCAATATTTTATCGCCTTTATCTATTAAGAAAGAATTAATAAATAAAATTTTATTACCAATACTATTATTACAACAATTGATGTATAATACCAAATGATAATTATTATTCATTTGTTGTCTATCTACAACATTCCTGACGCATTGGTGGCGAGAAAGGATCTATTGAAATGAAGCAGTTTTATTTAAAATATAAGCATGCAATTCCGCTTGTCATTTATGCTCTGATTTATATTACATGGTTCCTTGCATTAGAAAAACGAAATATCAGTAATTACACCATAATACACATGAAAATAGATGACTACATTCCATTCTGCGAATTTTTTATAATTCCTTATTTTTTATGGTTCGCGTATGTCTCTGCTGTAGTTCTATATCTATTTTTTACAGATAAAAGAGACTACCATAAAGTATGTCTTTTCCTATTTACAGGAATGACGATCTTTTTGATTGTATCAACATTTTTTCCAAATGGGCAACACCTGAGACCTGTTTTTTTTCCAAGAGACAATGTGTTGACTCAGTTAGTTCGGTTTTTGTATCGCGCGGACACTCCAACTAACGTTTTTCCAAGTATTCATGTATATAATTCTATAGGTGCCCATATTGCAATTGCAAAGTCATCCAGACTAAATAATAGAAAAGGAATTCAAATAGGTTCTTTTATTTTAAGTCTCAGCATTATCCTATCAACTGTATTTCTAAAACAGCATTCTATGTTTGATGTAATAACAGCCTGCATAATGGCAGTTATTATCTATGCTGTTGTATATGTAATTGACTATACCTCTATAGCAAGTACCGCCTATCATAAAAGGCAAAATTTGGAATCTTGATCTAAGTGTCGGTTATTCTTGACATAAGATATTTTTTGCACCATCTAAGGTTGTGATAAAATGGATGCACTGCATAGTTCGCTCGTAGCACGCTTTCGCTTGGACTCCACCATAATGATTTGCACCATAAAGGTTCTGATAAAAATGGATGCGCTGCCTAGTTCGTTTCGTAGCACACTTTCGCTTGGACTCCACCATAATGATTTGCACCATAAAGGTTCTGATAAAAATGGATGCGCTGCCTAGTTCGTTTCGTAGCACGCTTTCGCTTGGACTCCACC
>JAEVYY010000011.1 GCA_023392535.1 Bacillota bacterium | reverse complement strand
AAAATGGATACCGACTATCGTTTGACGAGCAACTGTACGCAGCCGCTGGTACTTAGAGCATGTTCTCTATGCTCTTACGTACCACTGCGGCGAAGTCCAAGCGCAAGCGCGTTGCGAATGAACGATATTCGGTCTCCTTTTTATTCGTAACCTACCTAGTGCAAAACGACACTCTTTGTCTTTAATAATTACGTAGTTTATCAGCACTACCGTCCACCTTCTTATCTATTGCCTTAATGATCACATAATATCCATAAGACTCATTTACCTTAATATAAACCCGATCTCCTACTTTATGACCCATTATAGCTTTCCCAATCGGTGACTCGGTACTGATCAGTCCTTTTAAAGAATCTTGCCTGACAGTTGTAACAATTCTATACTGTTCCATTGTGGCATCTTCTTCAAAAAATAGTGTGACTGTATTATTCATACCGATCTCATCCTCTTTTGATTCCTCTGACACGATAACAGCTGTTTTGATCATTCTTTCCAGATAGCGGATACGGCTTTCATTCTGATTCTTTACTTTTTTAGCGGCATGGTACTCAAAATTCTCACTTAAATCTCCGTGAGCTCTTGTTTCCTTTACATCCTCCAAAGCCTCTTTACGTACTACAATCTTTCTATATTCAATTTCTTCTTTCATTTTTTGTATATCCTGCTCTGTCAATTCATGTCGCATTTTCATTCCCCCTTTAGATAATTTATCACAATTAAACCGTGAGAAGAAGCCTCTTAAGAGGCTTCTTCTCACGTAAAAATTATATCTATATGATACCATTGAAAACAAGACAAATGCAACTCTTGTTTAGACTTTAACTTAGTTTACACCCATTCCTGTTTTATTACTCGTCCTCCATCCGCAGCCGCACCTGGTCCTAACTCAATGATCCAGTCACAATACGAACACATTTGTTTGTTATGTTCAATCATAACGACTGTGTTACCCTCCTGAATTAACCTACGGAACAATTGATTTAAGTTATAAATATCTGAACAATGTAATCCTGTTGTTGGTTCATCAAATAAAAATAAAGTTTTTTTCGTGTGATAGACCAACAATTCCTTAGCAAGTTTTAATCTGGAAGCTTCTCCACCCGATAACGTTGTGGCACTTTGACCAAGTTTCAGATAGCCAAGTCCTACATCCTGTAAGATGGACAATGGTCTTTTGATATCCTCTTGTAAAGAAAAAAATTGATACGCCTCATCTACACTAAGTTCTAGTATATCTGCAATATTTTTTCCTTGAAATACGACTCTCAAGACCGCATGCTTATAACGCTTACCCTGACAAACTGGACAGGTAAGCCAGATATCTTCTGCATATTTTGCCTTTACCTTACCATTTCCATTACAATGATCACATTGTCCCTCGGCTCCATTAAAGCTAAATGCTGACACCGTAACTTTTTGTTTTGCCTCATGTGCCGCGGCTGCAAATACTTTACGGATCATATCCATAATTCCAATATAAGTCGCAGGTACAGAAGACGGTGTTCTTCCAATGGTAGATTGATCTACTAAGATTACTTTTTCAAACATATTTGCATTCTCAATTTCTTGACATCTTCCGGCACCTGTGTGTTCGTCTATTCGTTTTGACAATTCCTGATATAGGATTCCTTTGATGAGACTTGATTTACCACTTCCACTCACACCACAGACACAGGTCATTGCCGCAATTGGAATTTCTACATTCACATCCGTTACATTGTTATAGCTTCCTCCCAAAATACGTAACCACTCTACTGTCTGGAGATGAAATTTCTGGACATTTCTGTCTGTACTCTCCTTAAAAAGAAAACTGCTGCTTTTCATGCCATGTCGCTGAAACATTATCCGAGAGTCTCCTTCTCCAATTAAAAAGCCCCCCTTTTTTCCCGCCTTAGGTCCTATTTCTATGATATAATCTGCAATAGCTATCATATCTGGATTATGTTCTACCATGACCACGGTATTGCCTTTATCTCTTATCTTTTCTATTGTACGTGCTACTTTCTCATAATCCTTTGGATGCAGACCTTTTGATGGTTCATCCAGAACAAAGAGCATTCCTGACATCGTATGATTTATGACCGACATATATTTTAAGCGCTGCGCTTCGCCTCCCGACAGGGTGTTCGTTACTCTGTCTAATTGTAAGTAAGAAATTCCCAGTTGTTCTGCCATAGCACTTAAATGATATAGTCTGTAAACCTGTTCCCGAATACAATGGAACTGATGGTCCGCTAAGATTTCAGGCAATTCACGACACCAGTCAGCAAGATCACGAAACGACAATGCGGCTATCTCAGGAAATCTTCGATTTCCAATAGTAACCGAGCGTCCTTCCGCCTTTAGCTTTTCTCCGTCACAGGAACTGCATTTTACTTTTATAGTATATTTATCGGCTAATGATGGATTTTCTTTTTCCAAACAGCAACGACGAATGGTGTGATAGACGCCCTCTACCGGACGTGTGATTTCTCCTTTTCGACCATTCTTCTTATTTTGATAGGTAAAAGTAACTTCTTCTCCTTCACTTCCATAAATTGCCTTCCTGCGGAACTCTTCCGGTAGTTTGCACCACGGCTGCTCCAAATCTATATTCATTTTTTCTGCAAGTCCTATGACCTCACCCTTCATCCAGTTCGCATTAGGATTTTCTAAAAACAGACGTAATCTCCCCCACCAGGAGGATGCGCCTTCCAGAATGGATCTATTTGGATGTTCCACCAGCTTACTGATGTCGACCTCTCTTTTTTCCCCTATGCCAGCACAATCCAGACACATGCTTTCCGGATTCGTATATTGAAATGTAGAAGGGGTCAGCTCATATAACAGTTTATCGCATACATAACATTTTTGTGTGGTCTGAAATAGCATCTTATTTCCATTTCGGACCTGTACATACATAGCTCCCTCAGATCGATTTAATGCTTCATGGATGGATTTGGATAAATCATCTGTATCGATCCTATGCTCTTCAAGGTCATAAATGGTCAAATTCCCAGAAGTATTCAGCACTTGAAATATTTGCTCTTCCGTCATCGGAATTACTGCATTCCCACAGACAGGGCAATGTCGGATTCCAGCAACTGCAAAAATATTTCTCAGGTAATCATAGGCATTGGAATAGGTACCCACAGTAGAACGACTGTTCTTACGAATCTCTCCCTGTGATAATAGAACCGCAGGAATGGCACCATCCATGCTGTCCATATCCGGTCTTCTAATTTCTCCTGACATAGTTGTTAAAAAATCCATTCTCCGCCTGCATTCCGCATATATCGTATCATTGATCAGACTAGACTTTCCACTTCCGCTGACGCCCACTACTGCTGTAATTTTATGATAGGGAATGGAGCAATTGATATTTTTCAAATTATTCTCGCGTGCACCTTTAATCTCTATCGAACTAGGTATTCTGTCATTTGTATTATCTTGATCACCTACCGAAAATAAGTTTTCCTTTTTGCCTATATCGCTTCTTTCTCTTCTATGATTCAAAAAAGTTTCCAATTGTGTTTTTTTTAGCATTACCTTGCCACTTAGTTCATCCTGCTCCTTCTCATCCAGCCATTTGGGCCAATGTTCCAGCCATTTCGGTACGTAAATTTTTTCTTTCCGATCATCTTTTTCCCTATAAGGTAAAATTGCAATACATGGTGTACCGTCAAAGGCCTCAATGTCACTGACATAAATATTTCTTAGTTCTTTGTCGATACGCGTTATTTTTGCTGTTGTCAATGCAATTGGATTGGGTCTTACCGGTGAACGTGATGCAAATACCCCTGTTCGGCCGGCATTTTCATATGGCGGATTACAGGTCACACACCTTCTATATTTTTTATGATCAAATTTATTGAACCACCACAGGATCTTAATATGGGAACTACATACGGCAATCTGCAAGGCGTCATCGTCTTCCTGTAATGCAATGTATTTTTTCCCATCTTTAATCCCTATTTTTCCTATTGGAACCAACTCACAAGAATTTTTTTCCATAATAATAGAAGGTTCAAACATCCTATTTTTTAATTTATCTTCATCGATCATACTCATTCTGACACGATCTTCGCACGGAAAGTAAGGCTTGATATCAAATACTATAAGATGCTCTGACCACTTCTCCTGCTTTTGATCCGCACAGAATTCAATCACACCTGTTTTTTCATCCACCTCATCAATTTGATACGTACGCACATGTAATCTTGAATCGTTTTTATGAGTAAAAAAAACGATCATGTGACTGAATAAATCAAGATATTTAAGACCTTTTTCATATGCTTTCTCCAGACAGACTGTTCCTTTATTCCCGTCGCACTGCATTTTCCCAATCGGAATTAGTTCATACATTCTGTTCCCTCTCTCTCTTCCTGATAGCACCATCCTAAACCATGACACCATGTGAGAGTCAAGTTAGAAACAAAATATAAAGATTAGATAGAGATTGCCTTAACTGGTCGCTTTACAATCTTAATCGGTATTTGCAATTCCGTTACGTAATCAGAAGGATCTTCAGTCTGACAGCTACTGACATGGCATACCTGCCTATTTTTACCATTCATTTGGTATTCCGGATGCTCCGCCAGCCAAATACCGAATTCTCGATATGCGACTGCAATGTTATGATACGCCCCATACACCATGAAACAGGCTGCATGTGTAACGGTCGCGACCTGTCTTCTCACAATATCCTGGCATTTACATAGATATGTGCCGTCATCTACTACACAAACTTCTATCTCTACGTCTTGTTCTTTATAGTCTGTATCATGATAAATGGAAAAGCAGGAGGCCTCTACTACATTTGGAATTTTTTCTTCCAATTCCCTCCATAATAGAGACTCATGAAAGTAATCAGGCACCACTCTTCTTATCGACAGCACCTGGCAAGCTGGTAGTGTTTTTATGATGATCTGCGTATTCAAATGCAATTGTTCATGTTCCAAATCATAGAGAGAAGCTCTGAGGCGAATTAATTTTTCCTGTTCCTGTTGAATGTTCCGTTCTATTTCTCTTGCCTGCGACCTAAGATCTGATTGGATCTTATCGCTTTCCCAATCTTCCAAACATTTCTTTATCTTTGCTATAGAAAAGCCTAGATTTTTTAGAAATATAATACGGTTCACCTGCAGTATCTGATCACTTGTATAAAAACGATAACCTGTTGTGATATCCACTTTCTTTGGTTTGAGAATCTGATTTTCATCATAATAGCGAAGCATGCGCACCGAAACCTGCGTTATTCTTGAAAATTCACCTATCTTAAACATCTTTTTCCTTTCTATTCTTCCGTAAAAATCAGCAAATCTCCTTGGTATTTTTTCCCCATCTTATGTCTTGCCTTACGGTTTTCTACCGTGTCGAAAAGAATGGAAAAATCATAGTCCTCTGGATAAAGTTCTGTCGCTGCTACTTTTAATTTAAGGCGTTTATGGTTATATAGTTTTTTCTCCTTCTTTACTTGTACCAGAACATTCCCATCTTTGTCTGCCTCTTTTACCACAATTCCAATTTGATTTGAAGGTAATACGGTTACACTGTCTCCTCTTTTAAACGTAATTTCTTTTGCTATATTTTTCTTTGCAGGGATATATTTTTGGATACCTGCAACTGGAATCTTTGTAAGAGTACTATCCCGTTTTTCCAATTCTAATTCTTTCACTAAATTATCAATCTTATCAGCAGAATCCTGATATGCGGCTTCCACTGCCACTCGTAACATAGCATTGGGAAGCCCCAATTCCTTGGCAATAAATAACGCACAGCTTTCCCCAGCTTTTCCTACCTCCAACCGATATAATGGCTTCAAGCTTTTTCTGTCAAATGCCATCCTGGCATTTACTATCTCTAAATGTTCTGCTGCATATTCCTTCACTTCAGGGTAGTGTGTAGTTGCCAAAAAAATGCAGTTGCTTTGGCGCAAACACTCTAAGATCGCTATCGCAATTCCCATTCCCTCTGTTGGGTCGGTTCCTGAACCGAGCTCATCCAGGATGACCAGACTCTCATTCGTTACTACCTTTAATATTTGAATCACATTTTTAATATGTGCAGAAAAAGTAGATAAATTATCTGTAATATTCTGTCCGTCTCCAATATCACATAATACTTGATTGTTCATTGTTACATTTGCATGTGTACATGGTATATGAAGCCCCGCACAAGCCATCAGGCTCATAAGTCCGATGGTCTTGATTGCTACCGTCTTACCACCTGTATTGGGTCCGGTGATAATCATACCCTGTTCCTCTTTTTCAATAGTCACATCCAAAGGTATACAATCTTCTTTTTCCAGCAATGGATGTCTTGCTCCCTGTAGTATGATTACTCTGTCAGTATTGATTTTGGGTTCGATTCCTTCCATATCAGCACTCAGCTTCCCTTTGGCAAAGATAAAATCTAACCTCTCAATCATTCGTATATTATCTCGTATCACTGCTTCCTGTTCTGCAATCGTATTCATAAGTGTATATAGAATCCTACGTTCTTCGCAATCCTCTTCTATTCGAAACAAATCCAGTTCCTCTTGCAGCTTAGCCACTGCTGCGGGCTCCACGAATAAGGTATTGCCTGTTGTAGACTTATCGATTACACTTCCTTGAATCTTTGTTTTATACTCTTTTTTTACCGGAACACAAATTCTGCCGTTTCGATTTACAACAAAAGACTCTGTCATATAAGATTTATTAACGCGAAGAATCGTTTCTGCTTTATTCTTACATTTCTCTTCTAATAGCAATAGTTCTCGCCTAATATCGCGCAATGTACCTGATGCATAGTCGTCGATCCGTCCATCCCTGATAGAGCGTTCGATTTCTTTCACTATGCCGTCAATGGGAATTAAATTATCACTGTAAAAAGCGATTGCTATACCAAGTGTCCTTCCTTTCTCCAGATATCCTTTTAATCGGCTCACTGCACTTAAAAATGTTCCTATACAAACAATTTCTTCTGGCGATAACAATTCTCCCTTAACTGCCTGTTCCACATAATTTGCAATATGTTCCATAATCGGAATTGGAGGTATCCCTATCGTATCCAGCATCTGCCTCGCCTGTGTGGTTTCACGCAAATTTTTCCTAAGATCTGCTTCTATCAGATATGGTTTTAATACTCCTAATTTTGCTTTCGCATGAGCGGTATTTGCATATGCTTGTAACTTTTCTATAATTTGTTGAAATCCTAATATTTCAAATGTATGATTCATTGTATCTCCTCTTTTTCTTAATGATTGTCCTATAAGATAAAAAACCTATGAGATATCCATGCAAAAACATGTCCCATAGGTAATAATTTCAATCATACAATTCCTATCGCATCTTACATGGATTATGGTAACAAAAAGAAAACCTGATTTAAAGGTCACAATTTCTTACCAACTCATAAAATTATAAATTCCATTAAGATACAATTAACAAACAAATTCCTCTCTTCCGCTTAATGAAAACAGATTATCATTGAACCCCAAAATTGTCAATGATAATTTAAATAAGACTGTTTTTTATGTTAACTTTGATATTCCCAAAATAATTAAAATTGTACCAGAAATCCATAAGGTTCTGATATTTTCACTATATAATTGAAATTTCTTTCCAAGAAAAAGTCCAAGTGGAATTGCCAAGATGGAAAATAGGAATGAAAAGCAAACCACTTGGAAGAAGTTTACATTTCCGATTGCACTGCCAAAACCTACCCCTAATGAATCCAAAGAAAGTGCAACTCCAAGATATATTGCTTCCTTAAACGTAATATCTTTTATCGTATCTGTATCTTTTTCCTCGCAATCCACAAAAACATTTACTACTACTCCCCATTTTGAAATTGTGATATGCGCTAAATTTTCCTCATTCATTTTTCTTTTTTTTGAAACTAACTGTTTTATATATCCCTCTAACAGAAAGGAAAGTCCTAATCCAAGTAAAATCAAAAAACTGATAATGGCAGCCGCATTAATGGATAAAAAAGTTTCTAATATACTTCCCAGAAACATAGAAGCTGCAAGAATACTCACCGATATAAAGCTTATTATAAAAATAACTGTTTGGGAGAATTTGATCTCCCTTATACCATATGATAATCCAATCGCAAAGGCGTCTATACTGAGCGCTACAGCAGTTAATAAAGACTCTATTATTATAATCACATCCTTTATTTTTCGATTACAATCCTAAAATTATAATATTCATCTAACTGTTTTGTGACACCCAAAGAATTTACTGTCATATCTATAAAGAAATGGTATTATTTTAGTAATTTTTTATAAGAACCGTCTATACAGATGGCACCAAAAGGTGCCGTTATCAAAATTGACAGTACTGCAACTGTCAGAACCTGCTGTCCACATGCAAGACCCATTGATAATGGTATGGCACCGATTGCCGCTTGAACCGTTGCTTTGGGAGTATATGCAATCGTGCAGAACAAACGTTCTTTATTTGTTAATTTCGTGTTGATCAGGCAACAATACACACCTGACATCCGGAACAGCAAAGCACCTATAACTAGAAGAAATGCCACCTTACCTGCTTTTACAGCATACTGCAAATCAACTGTGGCGCCAACTAATACAAATAGCAATACTTCTGCTGCCACCCACAATTTGTTATATTTTACAGATAACCTTTGAGATAGTATAAGATTCTTTTGATGAAGGACGATTCCCATACTTATAATGGCAAGTAACCCCGAAACTGGTAAGATACCCTCCAATTGATGCTGTAATTCAATCAACAAAAAAGACAAACTTAGAATAATTAGTATTTTTACAGAGTCTCTCATATGAATTCTTTTAAATAAAATTGTTAATGTCCCCCCCACAATGATACCAATTAATATTCCCATAACGATTGAAATTGGGATCTGCAAAAAACTTACTACCGATACACTTTCTCCAACTGCTAAAGAAGTAAACGCTGTAAATAATACAATTACAAATACATCATCTACAGATGCACCTGCAAGGATCAGTTGTGGAATACTTTTTTCAATCCCGTACCCTTCATCCATTAAACGAATCATACGTGGAACTACAATGGCTGGCGAAACTGCTGCTATTACACTTCCCATTATAGCAGCTTCCAATGTTGTGACTCCTATTAACTTCGGCGCAAGCAATACCACTCCCAGGATCTCAAAACAGGCTGGCAGAAAACACATTAGCATTGCAGGCCTTCCCACTTTTTTTAATTCACCGATGTCTAAGGCTAAGCCTGCTCTGGTCAATATAATAATCAAAGCCAGTTGCCTTAGTTCTCCTGATATCCCCAAAATAGTCGGATCTAATAGATTCCATGCATAGGGACTTAGAATCATCCCCGTAAGAATCATGCCAAGTAAACTCGGTAACTTCAATTTGTTAACAATACTTCCTAACGTAAGACCTACTAAAAAAATAAGGGATAGACTTGTAAGCATATGACTTCTCCTTTTAAATAACTTATTAAATACGCGGCTTTCTTAAAAAATAAAAAAACTGACAATTCCTGCATAAATTGCAGAAGTCATCAGCGTAATCGCAGTATTATTATAGCATAAGCTCTTTTCGTTAGCAACTTCATATTTCTTAATCAAGCAAACAAAAACAGACCAGATTCACATCTGGTCTGTAAAACTTACAGCCTACATATCATACAAATATTCAAATGGTTTTACAACAATAGAATATAATACTCTTACGACAACTCTGGTTTTTCTTGGTTTTAACTACGCTACACAAACATTTACTGCCTTAAGCTTTCTGCTGTCTTTTGGATCTTTTTCTACTTCATAAGTAACTCTTTGGCCATCTTCCAATGTTTTAAAGCCATTTGTAACAATTGCTGAAAAATGTACGAAAATATCTTCTCCGCCATTATCTGCTGTGATAAATCCAAATCCTTTTTGTGAGTTAAACCATTTTACTGTACCGCTATTCATATTCAGTACCTCCATCTTTACTATTTGTATCAATATAGAATCTTAATTCTGTAAATAATTTAATCTACAAAAAAAGCTAATCTAAGTACAAATCAAAAAAGTGATTTGTACATACAGATCAGCTTTAAAATTCAAATTGATTATTTTAATATAATCTCATACTTTTGAATGTTTGTCAATATATATTTTCTACTTAGTTGCTTTTATTCTGGTAGAAATATAATCCTCAACAATTTCCTTTGGCATCTCAAGCGCCAGAGATAATTCACTATACAAACTATCTTCCGCTACATGCAAGTATTTTTCATCAACCGCCGTTACTTTCTTTCCTTCGGCGATTCTTTCCTCTTTGCGAAGACGTATTGTTTTTATCACTTTAATCCATTCACGACAATCATATTTCCTCATTGCATCTTTAAAGATCTGCTCTCTTTGTTTATCATCAACAGCCCATATAAATTCTATATCTGGTATCTCATCTATTAATTTTTCGGCATCTTCATTTGTAATAAGTTCACGCATAATTACTTTATCACTGTCAATTGGTGTATAAACAGTACTTCCTTTACAGAAAACAGGCTCCAATGTATAAAAGATTTTATCAGAATTGTGATTTCCCAATTTAATATTACCTATCTCTTTTACTCTACATACTCCATTCGCGCCATAAATGATATACTCACCTATCTGAAACATAATCTTTCCTCCTTACATCATCCATTATCGTGGCAACAGTGACGACTTCCCTATCATTTATCTTGTTATCATTTGGAGCTATGGTAAAAATTCTGTACGATTCATAAGTAACTTACGTTCCAGGCTCCGCATAACATAGAAGAACAACGGAATCAGAAACAAGGTTGCAGATATCCAGGCCGCAGGATCTGTAAAACAGGCAGCTGTATAGCCATATATCGGTATAATGAGCACTGACATAAATGTTCTTGCTATCATTTCAAACACCCCTGCAAAAAATGCAGGTACACTATAGCCCAATCCTTGCACGGTGCTACGCAGTATATTTAAAAATGCCAATACAAAATAGAAATATCCTATAGTACCTAAATATTGCTGTGTTTTTTCCAATATCTCTATATTACTCTTGTCAACAAAAAGAGTCGCTATTGTACTTCCATACTTATATAAAATCACACCGGCAAAAATACTGTACAGAACACCTACTATCAAACTATCTTTCAAACCGGTCCGTATACGCTTAAGTTTGCTGGCACCCAGATTCTGACTGCCAAAAGTAGCCATGGCATTTGCGATCGCATCATAGGGACTCATCAATAGCATCTTAATCTTCATTGCTGCTGCATATGCCGCCACCACAATCGTTCCGAGACTATTAATTGCACTTTGCAACATAATGCTGCCAATCGCTGTGATGGAAAATTGCAATCCCATGGGTACTCCGATACAAAGCAATTTACGCATCCTCAATAACTCAAATTTTCTTTCCTCCTGATTGCCCCGCAATATTTCATAATGACGTTTCATATAATAAAGGCATAAAATTCCTGAAATAGCCTGTGCCATAATAGTTGCCAGACCTGCCCCGATTATCCCCATTTGAAATACAAGGATAAACAGTAAATCTCCTGCTATATTTAATACCGTTGATATCATCAGAAAGAAAAATGGAGTACGGCTATCACCAAGAGATCTGATAATCCCGGATAGCATGTTATATAAAAACGTGAATGGAATACCCAAAAAAATTATGAACAAATATTCATATGCACCATTCAGTATATCGCTTGGGGTCCCCATCCAAACCAGTATTTTTCGGCACATAAGACAGGTTATAATCGTAAGCCCTGCTGCCAAAATCGTTGCAAGTACCATTCCATTAAATACATATTTTCTTAATTGAACTTCATCTTTGGCTCCAAAACACTGCGCTACGGGAATTGCAAATCCACTACAAACACCTATTACAAAGCCAAGAATTAAAAATGTAATAGATGCACTCGCCCCGACAGAAGCCAATGCTTTTATGCCAAGTGTTTTTCCTACTATAACAGAGTCTGCAAGATTATACATCTGTTGAAAAATGTTTCCTAATAAAAGAGGAATCGTAAATTGCAATATTAACTTCATCGGATTCCCAGTAGTCATGTCTTTTGTCATTTTATGTCTCGTTTCACGTAGTTTCTTTTAGATCTTAAACTTTTCTATCATCATTGTAGCATTTTTATCTTCGTTTTACTATAGAATAACAAAAAAGAAATTCTTTTCTGTCATTCTATAGGGTTCACACTACAATACTTTACTCTTATATCTGGAATTTATCAATTTGCATTTGTAATCCTTGTGCAATTTCTGCAAGACCCTCTGCTGAATTTGCAATTTCAAGAACTGTTGCTGCCTGTTCTTCCATTGATGCCGACGCTTCTTCCGTACCCGCCGCATTTTCTTCTGAGATTGCTGATAGATTTTGTGTAATCTCTATTACCATATTTTTGTTTTGTGTCATAATATCGGTTGATTTATTTAATTTTTCTACCACTTCTTTAACAGAACCAATCGCTCCAGCAATGCCGCTAAATTTCTCTTCTGTTTCCTTTACACTAATTGTCTGTGCTGTCACAATTTCTTTAACATTCGTAATGATATTGACCGCATCCGCAGATTCTTCCTTCAGCTCCTTAATCACCATTTTAATATCATTCGTGAAATTACTTGCTTGTTCCGCCAATTTTCTTATCTCATCCGCTACGACCGCAAAACCCTTACCCGCATCCCCCGCACGTGCTGCTTCGATCGCAGCATTCAATGCAAGTAAATTCGTCTGATCCGCGATGTTCTGAATCATTACACTGGCGTTTTCAATTTTTTCTGCACTTTCATTATTATTGATTATGGTAAGATATACGGATTCTGTAGCTTTGTTATTCTCTTCCGATTTTTCAATCAATACCTTTAATATTTCAAATCCTTCTTCTTTTTTTTGCTCTATTTCTAATGCTGCAGTATTTAATTCCATAATATATTCCGCATCTTTTTCTATTAGAAGGCCCATATCATCAACTTTATCTGCTGCTTTTTCCGTATCCCTTGCCTGGTCCTGAGCGCCCTTTGCTATCTCTTCTATTGTTTTAGCCACTTCTTCTGCTGTTGATGATGACTGCTCTGATGTCGCCGTCAATTCCTCTGCTGCTTCTGATACCTGCTTTGCAGAGTCTGAGGTTTTTAGAACGAATCCACGTATACTATTCTGCATTAGCTGCATTGCAGCGATCATCTTACCTATTTCGTCCTTCCGTGCTTTGTATTTCATAATTTCTTTATCATCTTCTAGTAGTGTAAAATCAAGTTCCGATTGCCTGTCAATATTTTTGGTTATGTAGATAATCGGTCTTGCTATACTACCACTGACAAAAAACGTTATGATTGCTCCCGTCAGTACTGCTAATATTATGACCATAAGTATTATGTTTCTTACTTCAGCAATTTCTGACAAGACCTCACTTTCCTGTATCCCAACTGCAATAATCCATGGGGTATTGTTGACAGGTGCATATCCTACGATCCTGTTTGATCCAGAAAAGAAATAATCTCCTTCTCCCACTTCTCTTAAAGCCATATGTTGCGTAAAAAGATTAGACATGTCCATATATTCAGGATTAACTTTTGCTTCTTCAACTATGTTAAACCGTTCTAACACAAGAGAATGATCTGGATGACCAGCAAATACTCCAACATCGTTTACAAGATATCCATATCCAGTTTTTCCATAAGTGATTCCCGAGGCAATCTGGCTCAATAAATCTCCTGACTTCGTACCGAAAAGAACTCCCATCTGTTTATTGTTTTTATAAATCGGAACTGCAATGACCAAAATAGGGTTACCATCTATTTTACTAATAATGATATCAGATATATTGGATTCTCCCTGCATAGCTTTCTTGAAATAATCCCGATCACTTACATCCGTAGTTGCACCTCCACTATTAAGAGTTACCGCATTTCCTCTTGTATCTGCAAATACAAAATTTAGATATTCCACTCTCTTTGCCTCTTTTTCCATAAATACTGCTTTTTCTTGCTCTGTTATTTTTTCATCTAAGATCAGCGGATTTTCAGCAAGTCCCTCCATGTAGCTTAACTCTTCCTCTATTGTAGCAGTCACATATTCAGCCTTTGTAAATGCTATTGTCTTCAAATCATCATGAGCATCCTTGATAAGGTTATCGCTTGTCACTTTAATAACAATAAAGCCAAGCAATGCTGTCACACTCAAAATAATAAGTGAAAATATTACTATTAACCTATATTTAATTGATTTCATAATATGTATCCTCCTCGTGTTAATGAATACATCTATGCCCTTTTGTTTTTAATGGCAAACCAGTATTCATTCCATATCTTTTCTAAAGATAATTGTAAATTCATATCGGAATCCCGCGATATGAATATGATATCCAATATCCCCTTTATGGTAGCAATGTATAGCAAAACAATGCTTTGTTGATTTAAATATTTGATTTCTTCTGCATCAATCCCTTCTTGAAATATTTTATTAAAAACTTCCCCTATGACAGATTCACGCTTTTCAATCATTCCTCTACACGTCTTTCTCAATTTGTCATTTTGAATCAGCGAAATATTTTTCCAGAAACAAAGACGGTCATTACTAAAATAATTGATTATCAGAAAAAAAAGCGTCTTTAATTTTTTCTCACAGCAATCATCCTCCATCTTTTCAATTTCTTTCATAATAAAATGGTAAAATCCAATAATTTCATTTTCGACAACTTTTAAAATAATTTCGTCCTTACCGGCATAATGACTGTAGATAGATGCTACTTTTATATTGACATTATTTGCGATATCAGCCATCGATAAATGGTACCCTTTACTAGAAAATAAAGCGTCCGCTATTTTCAAAATTTCCTCTTTTCTATCCATTTTTCCCCTTTCCTAACAAGTACTAGTTAGTCAATATAAGTATATCACATTTTCCAATTATTTCAATATTGTTTAAATATTTGTGAAATAATATTAAATTATCATTCAATTACTGGAAATATTTGGTAATTTTTCGATTAATTTTCTAAACTTGCGAAGTCACAAAACAAATATTATAATATTAATATACATAATTAAGAACAATGTCGAGCATATGACTTAGAAAAAAGAGGTTAACTTATGAATAAAAAAGAGGTATTGGAATTAAAAAGAAGATTGAAAAAGGAAGAATGCACATTTACTCGGATGTGTGGTTGCTATGTAGATGGTCAAAAAAATATTGTATTAAAAATAGGAGAAACTTTCTTAAACCTAAAAGATGAAGAATTTTATAAATACCTAGAAATCGCCAAAAAGACTTTATCAGGAACCATAGATAATAATCTTCTTACATTAGAATTTCCTCTTTCTGAAGAAAATGCAGGTGGGAAACAACAATTTTTGATGGGATTAAGGGATAGTAAGCTTAAAAACGAAGATCTGTTAGAGCGTTTTTATCAATTAGTCATAGAAAACTATCACTACGTTGGAAATTACCTGATTCTACTCTTTCATGATGTTTATGATGTCATCACTAAGACAACCGATAATGCAAAATTGGATGAGTCCGAGGAAGTCTATGAATATCTGCTATGCGCCATTTGTCCTGTAGAACTTTCAAAACCGGGTCTTGGTTACCATGAGGATGAACACCGCATTGGCGCCCGCATCCGAGACTGGGTCGTAAGTGCACCAGTAAATGGATTCCTGTTTCCTACATTTACAGAGCGTAGCTGTGATATTCATTCCATTATGTATTACACTAAAAATGCCAAAGAACCGCGTCCAGAATTTATGGAATCCGGCTTAGGATGCACGTCTAAAAGAACTGCATTAGAACAAAAAGAGGTTTTTCAGAATATCCTTAAAAAGGCTATCGGTGAGGAAGAAAAAAGTGAACCTGTTATTATGAAAATTCAGGAAACGCTACATAACAAAATTCAGGAGGAAGAAACTGATCAGGAAGAAGATCATGAGCCAATCCTCTTAACTTGTGATACCATACAAGATCTCATGGAAGAAAGCGGTATTCCTATCGAAATCACAAGCAGGATTGAACAATCCTATTCGAAAGAATTCGGCGATACACCACCAGTCGCAGAATATCTGATAGATCATAAAGTACTTGCTGCGAGCGCACAAAAACGGAGAGAATATGAACTTAATGAACAAGTCCAGATGTTAACAGAACAATTGAAAGAAAAAGATACAGTTAACGAACTATCTAGTTCCTATGATGTCGTTCTTACCGTAGCACCAAGAAAAGTAGATCAGATTAAATCGCAGGTTATCGACGGGAAAAAATGCCTCGTAATTCCTATGGAAGAGGATGAGCACGCCACAGTTAATGGTATAACAAGCATCTAGTAGCAGCGAATGGTTTCCTATTAAAGATACGCTAGGATTATCCATTCGCTCCTCTTTCTTTTTCGTTTGGTCCTTCTAAGCCATATCGTTATCATATGCAGCGCGTGTTCCTCCAATATATTTAGGCCGAGTTCTTGCTGCCAACAGGATTGCTTCCCCCACATGCCTTGTTTCAAGCCTTACCGGAACAGCTACTTTTTTCAAATGCATGCCAATAAAAGTACCTCCAATATCAAGTCCAGCGTCAGCTTTTATCTCTTCAACGGCAACTGGCTGCAAAAAACCTTTGTATGCTGCCGTTGCAAAAGAGCCTCCTGCTTTTGGCTGTGGTACTACATTCACGATATCCATACCCAAAATGGCTTCTTTTTCTATAATAATTGCACGGTTCAAATGTTCACAGCACTGAGCGGCAAGATAAATTCCCCGGGGTCTAAGTTCTGACATGATTCCTTCAAATACCGCCTGTCCGATTTCGGGGCTGGAATCACTTCCCATCTTACTCCCTCTTATTTCACTGGAGGAGCACCCTACTACCAAAATTTGACCTTTTGAAAGCTTTGCACTCTCACATATTTGTGCAGCTGCTCTTGCCGCAGACAATTTAATATCTTCTACCATAGTAATCTCCTTTACAATGTTATTATTATAGTATATCACCTTTTTGCATCTTTGTTGCGCAATTTCCTATTGTTAATTTGCATCTGTAGGTTATGATAAAATGGAGACCGAATACAGTTGCTCGTCAAACTCGGTTCGGCATTTATTTTTGATTGGTAGGTAGTGGTGCAACTGGGAGGGCTTTGATTTGAACTAGGTAGGTTACGATAAAATGGATACCGAATACCGTTCGTTCGCAACGCGCTTGCGCTTGGACTTCGCCGCGGTGGTACATAAGAGCATAGAGGACATGCAAAGTATCAGCGGCTGCGTACAGTTGCTCGTCAAACGATAGTCGGTATTCATTTTTTGGTAGGTAGTGGTGATAATTGGAGGGCTTGGATTTGCGCTAGGTAGGTTACGATAAAAAGGATGCCGAATATCGTTGATTCGCAACGCGCTTGTGCTTGGACTTCGTCGCAGTGGTACATAAGAGCATAGAGGACATGCGCAAAGTACCAGCGGCTGCGTACAGTTGCTCGTTAAACGATAGTCGGTATTCATTTTTTGGTAGGTAGTGGTGCAAATGGTAGGGCTTTGATTTGCACTAGGTAGGTTACGAATAAAAAGGATACCGAATATCGTTCAATCCAACGCACTTTTGCTTGGACTTCACTACAGTGGTACGTAAGAGCATAGAGGACATGCTCAAAGTACCAGCGGCTGCGTACAGTTGCTCGTTAAACGATAGTCGGTATCCATTTTGGGGTAGGTAGTGGTGCAAATTGGAGGGCTTGGATTTGCACCGTGTAGGTTACGATAAAATAGAGACCGAATATCGTTCAATCCAACGCACTTTTGCTTAGACTTCGCTATAGTGGTACGTAAGAGCATAGAGGACATGCTCAAAGTACCAGCGGCTGCGTACAGTTGCTCGTCAAACGATAGTCGGTATTCATTTTGGGGTAGGTAGTGGTGCAAATTTTAGTTCTTGGATTTGCACCGTATAGGTTACGATAAAAAGGATACCGGATATCGTTCATTTGCAACGCGCTTGCGCTTGGACTTCGCCGCAGCGGTACATAAGAGCATACAATACATGCTCTAAGTACCAGCGGCTGCGTACAGTTGCTCGTCAAACGATAGTCGGTATCCATTTTTTTGGTAGGTAGTGGTGCAAATGGGGGGGGCTTTGATTTGCACCGTGTAGGTTACGATAAAATGAATATTGAATACCGTTCATTCGCAACGCGCTTGAGCTTGGACTTCGTCGCAGTAGTACGTACAGTTGCTCGTTAAACGATAGTCGGTATTCATTTTTTATGTATGCGGTGGTGCAAATTGGAGGGCTTGGATTTGCACTAGGTAGGTTACGATAAAATGGAGACTAAATATCGTTCAATCCAACCGCGCTTTAAACGGTTACGCCTTTCCACCTCTAAAATTGTAATCCATTACGTAGTGGATGTTATCATTTGCACATGCTTACCCTACAAAAAAATGGATGCACAACATAGTTTGATGAACAGCTGTATGATGCCGCTGGTATTTAGAGCATGTATTGTATGCTCT
>JAEVYY010000027.1 GCA_023392535.1 Bacillota bacterium | reverse complement strand
GCAAGAATGGGGATTACAGATGGCGTGATACAGTGTTGAATGCTGGTTTTTTTAAAATATTAAAAAGAAAAAGAAAAATAGTTCCGAGAAACGGCTGTTTCTCGGAACTGCTTTGTCTACAGTCTGAGGTGTCCCAATATGGGACACCTTATTAAATTTCAAAAATACGCATATAATATGCGCATAAAAATATCGACATACGCATATACAGTCTGGTGAAATTTCTAAAGTAACATTGAATAGCATATTGAAACAGGCAGGGCTAAAATAGAGTCCTGGAATTCCAATTTTAATATAGAGAAAATTAATCAAGGAGATTTGAAATGAAAAAAGTAAGTTATTTTGCAGTTTTTGAAGAGAATAAGGATGGAGCATTTGGAGTATATTTTCCGGATATATCAGGTTGTATTAGTTTTGGGGAAACGTTGGAAAAAGTACAGGAAAATGCCAAAGAAGCTTTGAAACTGCATGTATATGGATTAGAAAAGTATGGAGAAGAATTACCAGCTTCATCGGAAAAGTTGGATAGTAATGATATAAAAAATTGTATTGTAATGCCTATAAGCATATATCCTGATTTAATAAAATATGAAATGAATAACAGGAGAGTAGTAGGCGTCCATCATTTGTATCTGAATTACCCGACATCTAGAAAGGTTCTCCGTCGTAATCTTTTATATAAAATGGGCATATGCGAAAGTAAAGGTATCTCTTTGTTTTAATCTTTTTTCCATCTTCAGTGGTAAAAATCATTGTACCCACGTAATTTAGTCTACTAAATAATCTTTTATAAATTTCTTCTTGGTAGAAAAAGATGTCCCTATTTGTATTCATAAAAAACAAATTTTATTTTATGCGAACATAGGTCACGATTTTGATATTTTCAAGGATGATTTTGTATATTAAAAAGTGTTATTCCGATATAGTGTAGGGAAACTTGATAAAGATTGGAGCGCGTTACATATGAAATATGGGTATTTTGATGAGGAAAAGAAAGAATATGTGATCAATAGACCGGATACACCGGCTCCATGGGTGAACTATCTTGGTTCTTTGAAGTATGGGGCAATTATATCCAATAACGCAGGAGGATATAGCTTTGCAATGTCGGGGGCAAATGGAAGAATTTTAAGATATATTTTTAACCAATTTGATCAACCAGGAAGATACATCTATATTCGGGATAATGAAAGCAAAGATTATTGGTCGGCCTCCTGGCAGCCGGTTTTAAAGGATTTGGAACACTATCGGAGTGAATGCCGTCATGGAACAGCTTATACAAAAATGATAGCAGATTATAGTAAAATTCATTCAGAAGTAAGGTATTACGTTCCCCTCAATGAATCCTATGAAGTTTGGAGCATACGACTCACAAACGCCTCCGATAGGGTAAGGGATCTCAATGTTACCGGATATGCAGAATTTACAAACAACAATAATTATGAGCAGGACCAAGTGAACCTACAGTATTCTCAATTCATCACGCAAACGGTATTTTGTGAAAACAGGGTATGCCAGATGATCCATGCTAACCTAGATAAATTGGAACCTGGGAAAAAGGTTGATGAAAAGAGTGTATATAGCCGTTTTTTTGGACTTTGTGGCGCAGAGGTGACTTCCTGGTGTGGGGACAAGGAAGGTTTTCTTGGCAGATACCATGGATATCAAAATCCGCTTGGTATAATGGAGGGTGAATTGAATGGTTCGGAAAATTATAATGGAAATGCATGTGGAGCACTTTGCACCACCATGCGACTTGCACCGGGAGAAACAAAGGAAATTGTTTTTTTAGTAGGAATGAAAGAAGACAAAGAAGCCCGTAAAATAATAGACCACTATGCAGAACCTGAAAAAGTATGTGCCAGAGAATTGGAAGATTTGATCTTCTATTGGCATGAAAAGCTGTCGCATTTTCAGATTAAAACACCAAGTGCAGAATTCAATACGATGATAAATACCTGGAATGCATACAACTGCTTCATAACGTTTTTATGGTCACGTGCAGCATCTTTTACATACTGTGGTCTGCGTAACGGATATGGCTATCGTGATACGGTTCAGGATGTTCAGGGAATTCTTCATTTGGCACCAGAGATGGCTTTAGAGAAGATTCGTTTTATGCTATCTGCACAGGTCAATAATGGCGCCGGTCTGCCTCTGGTAAAGTTTACGCACAATCCAGGAAAGGAAGATACACCTGATGATATCTCTTACGTAAGAGAGACAGGACATCCTGCTTACAGAGCAGATGATGCACTTTGGCTGTTCCCAACAGTTTATAAATACGTTTCAGAGACAGGGAATTTAGCGTTTATAGATGAAGTGATTCCATATGCCAACAGTGGGGAAGGAACGGTCTATGATCATTTGAAACGCGCGATCGACTTCTCTATGAACCATCTTGGAAAGCATGGGATGCCGGCAGGATTATATGCGGATTGGAATGATTGTCTTAGGCTTGGTAAGGATGGAGAATCGACGTTTGTTGCAATGCAGTTCTATTATGCAATGAAGATTTTAAAAGAGTTCGCAGCCTATAAAAAAGAGGACGGTTACCTCCAATATCTGAAGGAGAACCAAATAAAACTTGGAAAAATAATTAACGAGCTTTGCTGGAATGAAGATCGTTTTATACGTGGATTCACAGAAAACGGTGATTTGATTGGAAAGCGTACGGATCCGGAAGCCAATATGTGGTTGAATCCACAAAGCTGGTCAGTCATCAGCGGACTTGCCAGCGAAAAGCAGGCTGATCAGGCACTGGAACAAGTGTATGCAAGGTTAAATACAAATTATGGGGCCCTCCTTATGGATCCTCCGTACCACGAACATGCATTTGACGGTGCATTCTCGGTTATTTATAATGCGGGAACCAAAGAAAATGGTGGAATCTTTTCGCAAGCGCAGGGATGGATTATTCTTGCGGAAGCGCTTCGGGGACATGGAGACAGAGCATTTGCATATTTTATCGAAAATGCACCGGCGGCACAGAATGACAGAGCTGAGATAAGAAGACTGGAACCCTATTGTTACGGCCAGTTTACGGAAGGAAAAGCAAGTCCTCATTTTGGAAGATCACATGTCCACTGGTTAACGGGAACCGCATCTACGATAATGGTCGGATGTGTGGAAGGAATACTCGGCATACGCCCAGATTTTTACGGTCTTTCTATCAATCCATCCATTCCAAAGGATTGGGATGCATTTGTAGTGGATAAAGATTTTAGAGGATGTCACCTTCATATTACTGTCAAAAATCCAGGACATGCAGAGAGCGGGTGTATAAAAATGCTTGTAAACGGAAAAGAGGCAGCAGGAAATTACATTTTAGCAGAACATTTGACATCATATACGGACATTGAGCTGTATCTGTCTTAATACATAGGAGATTACATGATGAAATATATAGAATTTCAAGATAAAAATGGCACTTTCACCATTCATAATCCGGAAAACTACGGGGAGATTTATCTTCCTATGGCCGGAGAGTCCGGAATGAAGTCATCTATTACAGCAAATCTGGCCGGAGATAGCAAAACGGATCAGAATCATTTTCTTTTGGAACCTGTCAGTGCGCAGAATCTTCATAATAATAAAAACACCAGAAATTTCTGGTGCCGAATTGAAAAAAAAGGATATTGGTCCGTTTGCGGGAACTCGGCAGAACAGGAATATCAGAAGTTTACGAAAGAACAAGATGAAAGTATATTGGAAGCGGGATTTATGTGGCAGAAGTTAACACGTATATCAAAAAAATACGGAATCCAGGCGGATACAATATCTTTTGTTACAGTGGACGGAAAAATGGAAGTATCCTTAGTGAAACTTACCAATGTTTCAAAAAAAAAGCTGGAGATTACTCCCATTGCTTCCATTCCAATTTATGGAAGAAGTGCTGATAATATTAGGGATCATCGCCATGTGACCTCTCTTCTGCACAGAATTCATACGACAGATTCGGGCGTGGAAGTAACGCCTGTACTATCTTTTGATGAGAGAGGTCATAAAAGGAACGATACTATTTATTATGTTTCTGGTTTTGAAGGGAATGGAGCAAATCCAATCGAATTCTATCCGACCGTAGAAGCTTTTATTGGGGAAGGGGGATCTTTTCTAATTCCGGAAGCAGTTCGTAAGGAGAAAACAGGAGTAAAGTCAGGGACCGATATCCAAGGAAAAGAAGCGGTGGGTGGCATACGCTTTTCAAAGATACATTTAGAGCAGCAGGAAGTTGCAAGCTATATTATCCTGAGTGGAATTGCAAGTAAAGGAGAGCCCATCAAAACCTTAATTTCTGCCTACCAAACCGAAGAACAGGTGAGGTCAGCTTGGGAAGAAGTAAAACGGCATTGGACTGAAAAAGTAAATGTATCTTTTGAAACTGGTAAGGAAGAGATGGATAAGTATCTGAAATGGATTTGTTTTCAGCCAATTTTAAGAAGAATCTATGGCTGTTCCTTTCTTCCTTATCATGATTATGGAAAAGGTGGCCGTGGATGGAGAGATTTGTGGCAGGATTGTCTTGCATTACTGTTTATGGAACCTTCCGTAGTAAGGCAGATGATCGTAAATAATTTTGGTGGGGTAAGAATAGATGGTACCAATGCTACCATCATAGGAATCACACAAGGGGAGTTTGTAGCGGATAGAAACAATATGACACGAGTCTGGATGGATCATGCATTCTGGCCATTTGTAACAACCAAATTTTATATGGATCAGACAGGAGATCTGGAAATTTTATTTCATAAGGTTCCCTATTTCAAAGATCAGAAAGCAGAAAGAGGAACTACGTATGATGAGGTATGGAACAAAGAGGATGGAAATTATCAGAGAACAGTAGCTGGTGCTATCTATCACGGTACCGTGCTAGAACATATTTTACTTCAGAACTTATGTGCTTTTTATGATGTGGGAGAACATAATCAAATAAAATTGCATGGTGCAGACTGGAATGATGCACTTGATATGGCCTGGGAGCAAGGGGAAAGCGTGGCATTTACATGTGCTTATGCAGGCAATCTGAAAGAGATCGCTCTATATTTAAGAAAATTGCAACGTGTAAGTGGAATCACAAAGACAGAAATTGCGGAAGAGATGATGTGTCTTTTGACTGGAGATATGAAACAGTATGAGAATGCTGCAGAAAAAAGACGGTTGCTGAAATCCTTCGTAAGAAAGTGTAAGCACGATATAAGCGGGAATGTGGCAATTGTAAGACTTGAAATAATAAGTAATAACCTGGAGGAAAAGGCAGAATGGTTGATGGAACATGTCAGAACGCAGGAATGGGTGCAGGACGGCGATGATCGAGGATGGTTCAATGGCTATTATGATAATCATGGAAGGAAAGTAGAATGTTGCACAGATGAAAATGTTCGCATGATGTTGACGGGACAAGTTTTTGCTGTGATGAGTGGTACGGCAAAGAAGGATCAGATCGAGTCGATCTGTAAAAGTGCTGACCGCTATTTATTTGATAAAAAGGCGGGAGGGTATCGACTGAATACGGATTTTAAAGAGGAAAAATTTGATCTGGGGAGAATGTTTGGATTTGCCTATGGAGAGAAGGAGAATGGAGCTGTATTTTCCCATATGGTAGTTATGTATGCCAATGCACTTTATAAACGAGGTTATGCCAAAGAAGGTCACAAAGTACTACAGGCGTTGATGGATACTGCGATGAATTTTCATAATAGCAGAATTTATCCTGGGATTCCGGAGTATTTTGACAACCAGGGCAAAGGTCTCTATACGTATCTGACCGGAGCGGCAAGCTGGTATATGCTCACGATGATTACAGAAGTATTTGGAGTGAAAGGGGTGATCGGCGATCTTGTGATTGCACCGGCACTCATGCCAGAACAATTCAATAAAAATGGAGTAGCTTCTGTGAAATTGGAGTTTGCAGGAAAAAAATTTGATATTCAATTCTACAATCCGGAGAAACTATGTGGAAATGCAGTGATAAAGAGTGCAACATGCAATGGGAAAGAGTTGGAATCAGAAGAGGGTCTTAGAGTGCGCCTGAAAAGAACGCAGATTGAAAAATTGCCATTCAATATCCTACATACAATAAAAGTGGTCCTCAGTTAACCTACCACATCGTGTTATAATATTTATCACGATATTTTTTGGGTGTAAGCCCAGTAAAGCCTTCAAAGATCTGAATAAAATGGCTTTGTGAGGAAAAAGAAAGGTAGTTTGCAATATTAATAATAGATCGGTCAGAATAACGTAAAAGGTGAGTAGCCTTTTCAATTTTCTTTTCTCTAATGTAGTCACTGATCGATATCCCCAGGTTCTGTTTGAAAACACGTGACAGATAATTGGATGATAGATCGGTATATTCGGATAAAGTCTGGATGGTTATTCGCTCTTTGATATGACTGTAGATATAGTCGACACACAGCATTACGGGTTTTGAAAGAATGGCACTCTTTTTTTGAAGAATCATTTTTCCAGTAAAGTCTTTTGCCATGACATGATGTAAATCAGCAACCTGTCTCAATGTAGTGCAGGAGTCCATCTTTAATATGTAGAAGTCACTTAAGCGGTATGCCTGTTCCGGTTCAAGACCACCGTCAATACAATACCTTGTTACCATAGCAACGGTAACTACGAAATGATACTTTATATTGGTCAATGCATTTCGGGAAAGTACACCAGTTCCCTCTAAATCTATGAAGGCATCCGATTTACAATTTTGATTTACATAATCCATATCTCCGGTTTTAACTGCATTATAAAATAAATATTCAATATTAGGGGAGCGATGTAGTGCTTCAAGTTCACTATTCTGCAATTCAGTGTGAAACCATTCTTCTGAATATACCATTTGACTCCCTCCATATTCTAAAAATTATTTTTATTATGACATGAATTTAATATTGTTTCAATAACGATAGTGAAGTTTTGCGATAGTAACATCTTATTTCTAAGCAATCTATTATTTATAGCATGAATCTGATATTTTGTTGGGATTTATAATATAACAGGTAAAATGATTATGATATAGTACCATTAACAAATGAACGACGGTTCTAGTCTATTTAAGGAGGATTTTTCAGAATGAAAAAGAGAGTAATTGCAATGATGATAGCAGTGACGGTGGTTGCTGGATCATTAGTCGGATGCGGGAATTCATCAGAAACCGGAAAAATTGAAACAGCGAATACAGCCAATACAGAGGAAGGAAAGGTAATTAACATCTATTCCTGGAACGATGAGTTCCGTGAACGTTTGGAAGCGGTATATCCGGAAGTTGAGAAAACATCTGATGATGGATCCGTTACAACACTAAAAGACGGAACAGAAATTCACTGGATAGTCAATCCGAATCAAGATGGTGTTTACCAGCAGAAGCTGGATGAAGCACTCTTAAGGCAGGCAGATGCGGCCACAGACGAGAAGGTAGATATTTTTCTTTCGGAAACAGATTATGTCAATAAATATATAGATAAAGATGCAAATGTAGCAATACCACTTTCAGATCTTGGAATTGATCCAGAGAAAGATCTTGCAGATCAGTATGACTTTACAAGAACAACAGCTTCGGATGCAGATGGTGTTCAAAGAGGTTCTACCTGGCAGTGCTGCCCAGGAACTTTGGTTTATCGTCGGGATATTGCAAAAGATGTCTTTGGAACGGATGATCCGGTAGCAGTTGGTGAAAAAGTAAAAGACTGGGATACCATGAAGGCTACCGCGGAAGAGTTGAAAGCAAAGGGATACTATACCTTAGCTTCTTATGCGGATACCTTCCGGCTGTATGGAAATAGTATCGAGAATTCATGGGTTTCACCTGGAGAAACAACACTGAAGGTGGATGCACAGATCATGAACTGGGTAACTACCTCAAAAGAATGGTTAGATGCAGGTTATTTAAATGCAACTGTAAAAGGACAATTCAATGAAGATTGGAATAAATCAATGGGTTCTCAGTCTAATGTATTTGCCTACTTACTGCCAGCGTGGGGAATTGATTTCGTACTAAATCCAAATTGGGATGGTGAAGCTGGATCATGGGCAGTTACGAATCCTCCACAGGAATATAACTGGGGTGGTTCTTACATACATGCAGCTACAGGAACGGACAATATAGCACATGCAAAAGATATTATCCTTTCTATGACTGCAAATAAGGACAATCTGTTAAAAGTTTCAAAGGATTATGCAGATTTTACCAATACGAAGAGCGGTATGCAGGAAGCAGCAACCGATGATGCAAATTTCTCTTCTGAATTCCTTGGAGGACAGAACCCATTTAAATATTTTGCACCTGTTGCAGAGAATATTAAAATTGCTCCATTATCTGCTTATGATCAAGGATGTGTAGAATTAATACAGAGTTCATTTAGTGATTACTTACAGGGAAAAGTTGCATTTGATAAAGCCAAAGAGAATTTTGAAATAGCAATTAAAGAACGTTATCCGGACATTACAGAAGTACAATGGCCAGAGTAATAGACAATCAACTGTGGAGCATTTATTGCTCCACAGTTGATTGGATAGAAAGGAAATGATAGATTATGAAAAAAAAACAGAAAAGCGTTAGCTATGCAAAATGGGGGATTATTTTTATTCTTCCGTTTTTTATTACATATTTTATCTTTTCTTTGATTCCTTTGGTGGATACCGTTCGATATAGTTTCTTTGAATATTATCGCTCAGGAATTAAAGAAGTAGGTCCTAATTTTGTTGGAATGAAAAATTATATCGCTTTGTGGAATTCAGATATGTTTCAATATGCAGAAAACACATTAATATTATGGTTGATTGGATTTATTCCTCAGATTTTGATTGCTCTGCTTCTTGCAGCCTGGTTTACAAATTCAAGATTAAAAGTTCGTGGAAAACAGTTTTTTAAAGTGGTAATTTATCTACCGAATCTGATCATGGCATCGGCATTTGCCCTTTTATTTTTTACAATGTTTTCAACAAATGGACCCATTAATTCGATTCTGATGTCAATCGGAATACTTAAGATGCCAATTGATTTTATGGGTTCTGTATTTGGCACCAGGTCATTGGTCGGATTTATGAATTTCCTGATGTGGTTTGGAAATACGACTATTATGCTAATGGCAGCTATTATGGGAATCAGTCAGGATGTATTTGAAGCCTCGGATCTGGATGGCTGTAATGGTATTCAAAGATTTTTTTATATTACGCTTCCTCAAATTCGTCCAATTCTCGCATACACATTGATTACTTCTATTATCGGTGGACTTCAGATGTTTGACGTTCCACAGATTTTGACTAATGGGCATGGTAATCCGGATCGCCGCATAATGACGTTAATTATGTTTTTAAACAGTCATCTAAAGAGCAGGAATTATGGTATGGCAGGTGCTTTATCTGTGTATCTGTTTATCGTAAGTGGAATATTATGCTTTATGGTATATCGGATGACAGTGAAAAGAGATCCGGATGGAGGGAGGAGATAAATTATGAAATCAGAATCAGGAAATCGTGTACGAAGTATTTTTGTGCATGCGACACTCATATTTTTATCATTTTTATGTCTGTTCTTCTTTTATGTATTGATTATTAATGCAACACGTTCTCATGCAGAATTGCAGAAGGGGTTCTCAGCCCTTCCAGCATCTAATTTCTTAAACAATCTAAAGAATGTGGCAAATGATGGAAGCTTTCCTATGTTCAAAGGCATTATAAATAGTTTAATTGTTTCCGGATGCACGGCTGCTATTTGTACCTACTTTTCGGCGTTGACGGCTTATGGCTTGTTTGCCTATGACTTTAAAGGTAAGAAAATTGCGTTTACTTTTATTATGGCAATTTTAGTTATGCCAACACAGGTTACGGCAATGGGATTTCTACGTTTGATTACCCATATGGGAATCTATGACAGTTTATTGCCGCTCATCCTTCCATCAGTTGCCTCTCCGGCTGTATTTTATTTTATGTATAGTTATTTGCAGTCTACGCTTTCGTTATCCTTAGTGGAAGCTGCAAGAATTGATGGATCGGGAGAATATCATACCTTTAATCAGGTTGTTATTCCTATCATGAAACCGGCCATTGCCGTACAGGCAATCTTTACCTTTGTTGGATCCTGGAATAATTATTTCGTACCAGCATTGGTCATTCAGTCAAAAAACAAGATGACGGTTCCAATTTTAATAGCCACACTACGAGGTGCCGATTATATGAGATTTGATATGGGTAAAATTTATATGATGATTACGGTAGCAATTGTTCCAATTATTATCGTATACCTGCTGCTTTCTAAGTACATAATTGCAGGTGTAACATTAGGCGGGGTAAAAGAATAGAGAAATGGAAAAACATATCTACACAACTTGTCACATATATTAGACTTAAGGAATTTGGAAGGCTTGTATCAATGTATGTCGCATAGAGATGGAGTGAGGTGTAGGGTATGGATTTTCAAAATGCAAAAGAAGATGTAGAGAGCGTAATGGGATTAACCAAAGATGAGGTGGAAGCATCAAGGCGGTTAAACGGTGGTAATGAGCTTGTACAGAACAAGAAAAATAGTTTTCTAAATGAATTACTCCGAAATTTTGGAGATCCTATTATTAAAATACTCTTGATTGCTCTGCTTGTTAATGTTGTCATTATGTTTCGGGACTTTTCCTGGTATGAATCAGCAGGCATTGCTGTGGCAATTCTGATTTCCACATTTGTATCCACTATTTCAGAATATGGCAGCGAATCTGCATTTGAAAAGCTTCAGCAGGATGCACTGCAAACGAAATGTTTGGTAAAGCGTAAGGAAGGTCTAATTGAGCTACCTATTAATGAAGTAGTAGCAGGAGATTATATATTGCTTCAGGCAGGAGACAGAATACCTGCCGATGGTATCATACGGACTGGCAATATCTATGTGGATCAGTCCCCCCTTAATGGAGAAAGTTCGGAGGTGAATAAGAGCAGTTCTACCATGAGCCATTCGGAATCTAGATTAAGCTTTGATCACAAAGAGTGTGTTTTCCGAGGTTGCGTTGTATGTTCTGGGGAAGCGATCATGCATGTAAAAAAAGTAGGAAGTGAAACCTATTATGGAAAGTTAGCATTGGATATCCAAGAGGAAGCAAGAGAAAGCCCACTAAAACTCAGACTGGGCAATTTGGCAGGGCAAATTAGTAAATTTGGTTATATAGGAGCAACGCTGGTTGCCTCTGCGGATCTGTTTAATTCTATTGTTATATCAAACAATTTTTCCATTCCCAACATCGTAGCCAGTATACAAACACCGAAACAGATTCTGGCATATTTCATTCATGCTGCGACATTGGCTATTTCTGTTATTGTAGTTGCAATACCAGAAGGACTTCCGCTTATGATTACCGTTGTTCTCTCCTCCAATATGAAACGTATGTTGAAGGATAATGTATTGGTCAGGAAATTAGTCGGGATAGAAACATCAGGTAATTTAAATATCTTGTTTAGCGATAAGACTGGAACGATAACAAAGGGAAAGCTGGAGGTGACCACCTTTCTGAATGGGGAGGGAGGCATATATCATGAGTTCTCAGACTTTTGTAAAACAGGGCTTGGGAAAATTGTAAGAAGATCTATTTTGTATAATACGGGAGCCACATTGAGTAGGAAAAAACAAGATATGGTCTGCATCGGAGGAAATGCTACAGAACGGGCATTGCTGGAATACATAAAAAATTATTTGGAATCAGATAACATAAAAGTGCTATCGAAAATTCCTTTTGATAGTACGAATAAATACTCCTGTTCCAGGATAGCCGGAGAGATGAATGTTACGTTACTAAAAGGTGCGCCGGAGATTATTTTGCCAAACTGCTCTTATTATTATGATGAAAAAGGGAATAAGGTCACTTGTAAGAATAAGTATGAGCTTAAATTAAAAATAAATGAAATGACAAAGCAAGCTATGCGTCTTCTCGCTATTGCAATAAGTGATTCCCCAGTACAATCTAAGAAAGATTTTCATGATCTGACTCTGGTCGGGATCGTTGGTATAAAGGATGACATCAGGCAGGATGCTATAAAAGCAATCAGTCAAGTGACAAAAGCAGGCATACAAGTAGTCATGATCACAGGAGACAATAAAGAAACAGCAGTGGCCATCGCACGAGAAGCGGGGCTGTTATCGGATGGGCGTAATGGGGCTGTTATTACCAGTCAAGAGATGAGTCAGCTGTCAGATGAAAGCTTACGGGAAAGACTCTCCGATCTTAGGGTGGTAGCCAGAGCATTGCCTTCTGATAAAAGCCGGCTGATTAAAATTTCCCAGCAACTTGGAAAGGTCGTGGGGATGACTGGAGACGGCATCAATGATGCTCCTGCACTAAAATTGGCAGATGTAGGATTTGCCATGGGAAGTGGTACGGAGGTGGCGAAGGAAGCTGGAGATATTGTAATTCTGGATGATAACTTTCAATCCATATCAAAAGCTGTACTATATGGAAGAACGATATTTAAAAGTATACGGAAGTTCATTATATTTCAGTTGACGATCAACCTATGTGCAGTGGGAATTTCAATTATAGGTCCATTTATCGGAATTAATACACCATTAACCGTATTGCAGATGCTCTGGGTGAATATGGTGATGGACACGCTGGCTGGTCTTGCATTTGCGGGAGAGGCTCCTTTATTAGAATACATGGAAGAAAAGCCGAAAGATAGAAATGAGCCAATCATAAATCGTTACATGTATAATCAAATATTGCTTTCCGGGATTTATACCACAATCCTATGTATCCTGTTCTTGAAGCTTCCCTTATTCCAACGATTATACAGTAGAGGAGAAGGGAATGAAATATTAATGACAGCATTTTTTGCATTGTTCATTTTTGCCAGTGTATGTAACAGTTTTAATGCCAGAACAACGAGAATTTTCATACTGGCCAATCTGTTAAAGAATAAAATATTTATCATAATCATGATTCTTATATCTGTTGTCACCCTGTTAATTATTTACTATGGAGGAGCCGTATTACGTACCACTTACCTAACCCCATTAGAACTACAATATGTAATTCTTTTGGCGATCACGGTTATTCCAGCTGATATCATTCGAAAAATAATTACGGATTCAGGTTGGCGTGGAAGTGCAATCTGATAGAGAATTCATAGGGAATCCATAGGCTCCTTCTTAGGCAGACAAGTAAAATAGAACTTGTTTCCGTTCGAGGGAGCTTTTTGTTAGTCAAATGAAGAAAAAAATAACGGACTGTTTATAGGTGTTCTATATTTACATGTACATAATGACTATTAAAATAAAAATTATTATTGACAAGATGTGCAATGTTACATATAATGAATTTACAAATCATGTAAACCGGTTTCGTAAATCGGTAAAGGAAATCGGTTACTAAAGGAAGGTAGATATGGCAGACAACAAAAAAGTAAAAATTACAATCGATGATGTTGCTGAGAAAGCAAAGGTATCAAAGACAACGATTTCCCGTTATATCAATGGAAAATATGAATTTATGTCTAAGGAGACCAAAGATACCATTCAAAAAGTAATCGAAGAACTGGATTACAGACCAAGCAATATTGCAAGAAGTCTAAAATCTCAGAGAAGTGGTGTGATAGGATGCGTTATTGCAGATATTACAAGCCCCTTTTCCACCTATATCGTAAAAGGTATTAATGACGTCTGCAAAAAAAATGGATATCAAGTACTTTTCGTAAATACAGATAATAATAAACAAAGTGAGATAGAAAGCATACAGTCTTTGATGGATAACAAGTTAGATGGGTTGATTGTAAATACCACGGGCTATAACGATGAATATATATTAGATATTAATAACCAGGGGATACCGGTGGTATTAGCCGATAGGTGTTTAAAAAACAAATATTTATTAGACACCATAACGACTGAAAATTATAATTCCACCTTTGATTGTATTAAGTTCCTGCAAAAACAAGGATATACGAAAATCACGTTCTTCACGCAGGAGCTGGAGCAGATCAGCAGTCGTTATTTAAGACATAATGCCTTTTTGGATGCAATTGCAAAGTTATTTTCTTTAGATGGAAATCATGATACTTATCTGGTGGATAGTAATGACTTGCAAGTATGCAGAAACAATTTAAGAACATTAAAGAATAACAATCCAGATGAAAAAATTGCCATATTTACGGTTAACGGTGTCACGCTTATGAATGTACTCACAGGTATGAAGGAAGAAGGGTATCTGCCTGGTACCGATTTCGGTATTTGTGGATTTGATGACTGGGGCTGGGCATCTTTGATACCGCCAGGAATTACAACGATCACACAGGATTCTTATAAAACAGGAGTAATGTGCGCGGATCTATTAATCAAACGAATTGAAAAAGGAATCGTTAAAAAGAAAAAATTTGTAGAGCTGCCTCCTAAGCTTGTCGTCAGAGGTTCCACGACACCGAGGGGTTAAATCATGAAAACAGTAGAGGAGAAAAATCATATGAAAAAACAGGAAGCAAAGCTGGCAATGAAGGGTAAGCTAATTGCTGTCATACGAAATGAAGATCCTAAAGAAGCAAAAATGATCTGTAAAACGATCGTTGAATCTGGTATTGATACGTTGGAAATTACATTTTCTGTGAAAGGTGCAGAGTTATTGATATCCGAATTGAAGGAAGAGCTACCAAATGCCCTGATTGGTGCGGGAACTGTATTAACAAAAGAGCAGGCAGAATTAGCTTATGAGAATGGGGCGGATTTTATCGTTTCTCCCTGTGTGGTAGAAGATGTTGGAAAGTTTTGTAAAGAAAAAGATATATTCTGTTCGTTAGGAGCAGCCACACCTACGGAAGCACTACATTCCTATCAGGTAGGTAGCGATGTCGTAAAATTATTCCCGGGAGATTGCTTATCAACGGCCATGTTAAAAGGGATTAAAGCACCAATGCCTTTTATTGATTTAATGCCTACAGGGGGAGTTGATGATACCAATGTAAGAGAATGGTTTGCAAGTGGAGCATTTGCTTGTGGTTTTGGTGGTTACTTAACAAGAGGGATCACGTCTCACAATTTGGAAGAATTAAAAAAGCGCTGTAAAAAATTAATAGAAGCAAGTCAACTGAGGAGTTAAGATGAAGAGAAAATTAGCGGCTAATACTTTAGTTTTTTTAGAACAGTTAAAGAATGGCGTCCTTCAGGAAGAATTTTTGCCTCCCTTCTATCATTTGGGATTTTCTATTGTTGAAATTCGAAGAGAGTTCATAAAAAATTTAGAGGCAGAATCAAAGGTCATAAAGGAAATGGCAGAAAAGTATCAACTTGAGATTTATTATTCTGTTCCGGAACTGCTATATGACGAAGGAAAATTACTTTATGATAATCTGTTGATCTATTTTAAGGAAGCAAAAGCTTTCCATGCAAAAAGTGTAAAGCTATGTATTGGTAATTTTAATAAAGTCAGTCAGGAAGATATTGACAAAGTGAATCAACTATGTGAAGAATTTGAACTCCTTCTGACGATTGAAAATGATCAAACACCGGACAATGGCCGGATTGATAAAATTTTAAAATTTTTAGAGGTGGGAAAGGCATTTGGAAGTAAGATTCAAGCTACTTTTGATGTCGGCAATTGGTTATGGCAACATGAGGATCCCATAACCAATGCGAAACTACTTAAGCAATATGTTACTTATATTCACCTTAAAGATGTGAAAGGAGGCGAAAGTCCATATACCGTTTTACTGGATGAAGGAGAAATTGACTGGAGAGGAGTCTTGAATGAACTCCCGCAGGTGCCGTTAGCTCTGGAATACCCATGTGGGACATATGATCAGGAGCTATTGGTTTTAGAAGTAGAAAAAATAAGAAAAGAGTATACTTAAGAGGAGGGTTTTTTATGTTAGAAACAATAATTGGTATTATTTTATTGCTCACCTTTATTGGCTTTACAATCTATGCGGTAAAAGGTGGAAACTTAATGATCGGATTTTTGGTCATGGCTATTGTTTGGGTCGCCTTGGGGATGCTGGGTGGTACCATTACCTGGGAAGATGCACAGACAACGGTGTTCCAGGGCGGACCAGAGAGCTGGGGCGCGACCGCAGTCGTTGTTATTTTCGGTAGCTGGTTCGGACAAGTTTTGGTAAAGACCGGAGTTGCGTCTACCATTATTCGTAAAACGGTTGAACTTGGGGGAGATAAACCGTTAGTCACTACCGTGCTACTTTGTATTGTCACAGGTCTTATTTTTACCAGCACATTTGGAGCAGGAGCGGTGGTAGCAATCGGTGTCATTGTATTACCGATTTTATTATCTCTAGGTGTACCGAAATCACTTGCCGTATCTTCCTATTTGATGTCAGTTGGTTCCGGTATGTATGTAAATATTGTTTTATTCAAACAAATGCAGGGAATTTTTGAAGGTTTCCAATATGACGGCAACTACCTTAAATTTGGTTTCACAGCTATGGCAGTACAGTTACTTGTAGTAATAGTTATGATTGCTTTTCGTTTAAAAAAAGTGAATGTGAATCATGCATGGGCAGCAACTTCAGGTTCTCTTGAAAGCAATGAGCAGGCACCTTTCTATGCCTTGATTACACCAGTCATACCAGTTATTCTTGCTATCTTTTTCAAATGGCAGCCAATTCCAGCCTTTATTGTTGCAGCGTTTTTTGCACTGTTTACATGTGGAAAGATCAAATCCTATAAAGACGCAGAAAAAATCATTACAAAAACTTTTTATGATGGCGTAGTAGATGTCGCATCCTTGTTAGGATTTTTATTTATACTTCCTATGTTTAATAAGGTATCTGGTTTAAATGCTGTATTTTTCAATTCTATCTTAGGTGGAATTATGCCTAATAGTACCTTATTAGTTGCAATTCTCTTTGCAGTAATTGCACCTTTAGGTTTATTTAGAGGACCACTGACCGTATTTGGAGCAGGTTCTGCTACGCTTGGTATTTTAAGAAGTATTGGTACCTTTACAGCACCGTTCTTATTCCCATTAATTTATATACCTACCATAACCATGAATATTTCCTGCTGTCCTACACAGTCATGGAATTTATGGGCTATTAGTTATTCTAAATCAACAGCAAAAGACTTTATTCGTTCCGGTGTTCTTTGGGGCTGGATCATTTGTATCATTAATACAGCAATTGTATTCTTTATGTTTGGGTAAAATTAAGCCAGGTACATAAAAAAATAAATAAAAGGTAACCTTTATGCCAAGAAAGCCTAAAGGTTACCTGCAATATTGTTTTAACAGCAACAAAATTAATTAGAAAATAATAAAAATTTACATAGAGAAAAAATAAATATATGAAGGAGTGTTTTTGAAATGAGAGCGATTCGAGTAGGCATAGATGTAGGTGGTACCCATACTAAGGCAGTTGCAATTGATAATGAAACTCATGAAATCGTAGGAAAAGGGTCTGTGATGACGACACATGATCATGAGCTGGGGGTAGCGCAAGGAGTAATTGAGGCCTTTCAATTGTGCTTAACAGCTAATAATATCAATCCAGATGAAGTTATCTTTATTGCTCATAGTACCACGCAGGCTACGAATGCATTATTGGAAGGTGATGTAGCAGAAGTTGGTATCCTGGCAACTGGTAAAGGTGGTTTAGAAGGATGGCTGGCAAAAAAACAAAGTAAAATTGAAGATATTGATCTTGGAACGGGTAGAACGATCGGGATCCATCATACCTATCTGAAAGATAAAGAATTGAATGAGCAAACCATTGAGCAGGAAATAAGAAGCCTACAGGACAGAGGAGCCAGCGTTATTGTAGCTTCCAAAGCATTTGGTGTAGATGACCTGACAGAAGAACAAAAGATTCAGGAGGTCGCAGAAAAATACGGCTTACCAGTATCTGTAGCATCTGAAATCAGTAAGCTGTATGGTCTTACCAGAAGGACAAGGACTGCAGCCATTAATGCCAGTATTCTGCCTAAAATGCTGGATACTGCTTCCAGAACAGAGCAAAGTGTAAGACAGGCAGGGATTAAAGTTCCTTTAATGATCATGCGTGGTGATGGCGGTGTAATGGATATCGCAGAAATGAAAAAAAGACCTGTACTGACAATGTTGTCTGGGCCAGCAGCCAGTGTGGTGGGAGCTCTTATGTATCTGCGCGCTTCAAATGGTGTTTATTTTGAGGTAGGTGGTACCAGTACGAATATCGGTGTTATTAAAAATGGACGTCCGGCTGTAGACTATTCTATCGTTGGGGGGCATGCTACCTATATTAGCTCTTTGGATGTACGCGTATTGGGAATAGCAGGTGGAAGCATGGTAAGAGCCTCTAAGAATGGAATCACGGATGTTGGACCAAGAAGTGCACATATTGCAGGAATGCCTTATGCAGTTTATACACCAATAGAAGAAATAGAAGATCCGGAAGTGGAATTTTTTACTCCTAAAAAGGGGGATCCTGCTGATTATGTAGCTATTAAACTTAAAAATGGTAAAAGAATCACCATAACAAATAGCTGCGCGGCTAATGTTCTTGGTATTGTGACACCAGAGCATTATTCCTATGGAGATCCGGCTGCGGCAAGAAAGGCAATGGAACCTCTTGCAAAATACATGAATAAGACAGTGGAAGAAGTCGCAGAACAGATTCTTGCAAAATCTTATGAAAAGATCAGACCAGTCATTGAAATGTTGGCAGATAAGTATAAAATAGAGAGGGATCAGATTTCTTTAGTTGGGGTAGGAGGAGGAGCAGCTGCATTATTGCCGTATACGGCAGATCATATGGGCCTGGAATACAGCATTCCAGAAAATGCAGAGGTTATTTCCTCAATTGGTGTTGCACTTGCGATGGTTCGGGATGTGGTGGAACGCACGATTCCTACTCCATCAAAACAGGATATTGCAGATATTAAAAAGGAAGCTACCAATATGGCGATTGCCAACGGTGCACTGCCGGATTCGATCGAAGTGCAGATAGAAATCGACTCCCAGACCTCAAGAGTCACCGCCATTGCATTAGGTTCTACCGAGGTACAGACCACAGATTTGTTAAAGGCCTGTACCGAAGAAGATGCAAGAGAGCTAGCAGCCAAATCAATGGGAATTGGTATGGATAAGGCAGAGCTTGTTGTCAAAAATAATGTCTTTTATGTATTTTCAGGAGAAAAAGAAAACGGTGCGAAACAGATACGTATCGTAGATAAGAAAGGCTTTATAAAGGTACAACGTGGAGATGGAGGAGCATTAGGTTGCACAGTAGCTGATGCACCGCAGCAAATAGAAAAAATGTGGGAAGAATTTGCAGTATTTAAAAGCGATATTCGCCTACAGCCAGATATCTATATTTGTATAGGTGGTAAAGTACTGGATTATGCAGGTATGAGAGATCTGGAGCAACTGCTAATGGTGGTGGATACAGAGCTTGGTTTAATGGAATCCCAGGAAGAAATTATCATTGTTGGCGCAAGGAATGATATATGATAAAAGATATAACAAAAGAGTTAATAGGGCTAAGTGACGTAGAGTGGGGAAAATATGCGTTTAGCCGTGATCCTTTGAATCGAAAAGTGCTTAAAGAGCAACGGATAGTGATGATTAAGGAAGCGATATCCTGCGGTAGAAAAAAAGCGGTTGAGTTAAAGCAGCAGTATGGAGAATGTTCCATTCAGGAGTATGCCGAAAGACTGAAAGTTAAGATTCATTATGAGGATTCCTACGGAAGTGAAAACTATATTGTGTTTGCAAGATTTAATTTTCCTGATAAGGTGACCATCTATAATGGAAATGTGGATAAAGTGAATCAGTTGATCCGGGACAATGATATGTACGAGCTATTGGAGTATGTCAACATAGGGGATGTACTTTTGGCTCATGAAATGTTTCACTTGCTGGAAGAAAAGGATCATTTGATCTATACCAAAACAGAGAAAATTGAGCTTTGGAAAATTGGCCCTTTCCACAATAAATCAGGCCTTGTGGCAATTGGGGAGATTGCGGCAATGTCATTTGCCCGTGAGCTAGTAGGAATTACCTATAACCCTTATGTATTTGATGCCATCATGCTTTATCCTCATGATAAAGAAAAATCAAAAAAACTGATAGATGAGATATTGCGAATAAAAGAAACGCACGAATATAGCTTGAGAAAGGAATAGAAGACATGAGTGAAGTTATTTTATTTGGAGAGCCGATGGTATTGTTTATTGCAGATACGGTAGGGCCTTTGGAGGAAGTGGAGCATTTTACAAGATCCCTGGCAGGGGCGGAAGTGAATGTTTGTATTGGACTCACCAGGTTGGGACACAACGCAACTTATATCACCAGATTAGGGGATGAACCACTGGGACATTATATTGAGAATTTCTTGAAGAAGGAAAAGATAGGGACCGAATTTATTACCTATGACACAGTATACAAGACGGGAATTCAATTAAAAAATAAGGTAATCTCCGGAGATCCCTATGCACCCTATTATAGATTGGGGTCAGCGGCATCTCATCTTGGAATAGAAGAAATAGATGCGATTGACTTTACCGGTATTAGATTAGTACATATCACAGGGATTCCGCCTGCTTTGTCACCGTCCTGTAGGGAAGCTACCTATCGTCTGATTGAAAGAGCCAGGGAAAATGATGTATACCTGTCTTTTGATCCCAATCTAAGACCTGCGTTATGGGAAAGTGAAGAAATAATGATACAGGTGATTAATGATATCGCATCGAAATGTGATATGATTCTTCCTGGTACCTCAGAAGGCCAGATACTTTTGGGTAGCAGTGATCCTGAGAAAATTGCTGATTTTTATGAAGCAAAGGGTTGTAAGAGGATTATAGTTAAAATCGGTGCTGACGGATCTTACGTGAGAGATGATGGTAACTCTTATACGGTACCTGGGTTTGCCGTAGAAAAAGTCGTTGATACGGTAGGTGCTGGCGATGGGTTCGCAGCTGGTGTTATTAGCGGATTATTGGAGGATTTATCATTACAGGAGGCCGTACGCAGAGGAAACGCAGTTGGTTCTATTCAGGTAATGAATATTAGTGATAATGAAGGGTTACCGACAAAAGAAATGCTAAAAAAATACTTGCAGACAGCAAAAATCAATGAAAGATAAATAACACGAAATTGTTCGCATAAAGGAGATGAGTGCCTATGAGACTGCAAATGGCTTTAGACAGAATGACACTGTCAGATGCAATCAGCATTATTGAACAGACAAAGGAGCATATCGACATTATAGAAATAGGCACTTCCTTAATTAAAGATTATGGCTTGCAATCGGTTCGTACCATAAGGGAAAAATATCCAAAGGCTGTGATACTTGCGGATATTAAAACGATAGACGAGGCGGAATATGAATTTCGTGCGGTCTACGAAGCGGGCGCGGATATAGCTACCGTTATGGGTGCTTCTGCATTATCGACCATAAGCATTTGTGATAGTGTAGCAAAAGAGTATCGAAAAGAATATATGATTGATCTACTGGAAGCAGATCATGACCGCCTACAAAGGTTAACGGTTTTTGAAGATGCGATTTTTGAAGTGCACCTTCCTTCTGACAAGAAGGGAGAAGGACTTAATGACTTAGTAAAAAAATCCATGAACACCTTGCAAAACGTGAAAAGAATTGCTATTGCTGGTGGTGTAACAAAATCCACGCTTCCTTTCTTAAGAGAGATAGGAGTAGAAATTATCATTGTAGGTGGAGCAATCACAAAAGCAGATGATAAAGAAAAGGCAGCCAAGGAATTCAAAAAGGAAGGGGCACACTTATGATTGAACTCTTACATGATATCATGAAAGAAATCACGGATGTATTAGACATGGTAGAAGAGGAGCAGCTTACCACATTTATGTCTTTTATCAAAAAAGAAAATCGAATATTGGTAGAGGGTGAGGGGCGCTCTGGTCTGCAGGCCAAAGGGTTTGCCATGCGATTAATGCATCTTGGTTATACGGTATTTGTTGTAGGTGATACGATCACTCCGGCCCTAAAGGAAGAAGATATCTTTATTGCCATCTCAGGATCCGGCGAATCGGATAATGTCCTCTCATCCACTAAAAAAGCAATAAAATCTGGTTGTACAGTGCTATCGGTAACCAGTAAGCCTTCCTCCTCCATCGCATCTTTGGCAAATAGTGTACTGGTAGTACCGGGTACGGTAAGAGCAGAAAAAGGTGAGGATAGACGATCCATACAGTTACTTAGTACGTTGTTTGATCAGACGCTTCATATTGTTTTGGATACCATTTGTCTTCTGATCAGCAGAAGAGATCACCTTTCTAACGAGGAAGTAACAAAAAAACATTGGTGAGCAGCCATTGAGAAGTATACAGAGAAAAATTTAAAAGAAGTGGTTTCTCATTGTGAGGAAGAAAAATTTGCATGATTCTCACAATGAGAATAGAATAGAAAGCATATTCTCATTGTGAGAAAAAGAAGGAAAATTGTACTAAAAATAGTACAATTTGTATTGTTGACAGGGTATTTGCGGCATGATATACTCCGCTTAATTAAATAAGAGCTAACTAACGACAGAGAGGTTGTATACCTTATCTGTCGTTTTTTATTTTCAGAGAAAAGTAAGATACGCACCTCACTTTTACGAAAGAAGGGATATGAAAATGTTGGATTATATTATAAAAAATGGAACAGTAGTTACATCTGCAGGAGTATGCCAGACAGATATTGGAATTAAAGGTGAAAAGATATCCGCAGTCGGAGATGCGGATATACTAGGGGAAGCTAAGTCTGTGATTGATGCCACCGGAAAAATTGTAGTGCCGGGATTGATCGATCCTCACGTTCATATTGCAGCACCATTTATGGGTTGTAAGGGTCCACTTGATTTTTACAGTGCCAGTAAAGCAGCGGCTTTCGGTGGAGTGACATCCATAATCGATTTCACAAATACGCAACCAGGTGACTCCGTCCTCCAAAAAATTAAAGAGAGGAAAGCGGAAATGGCAAAGGCAGTCATAGATTATGGAATACATGCTAAGATCGTAGAGGCCTCGGAAGAAATTCTGAACGAGATTAAAGAGATAGTAGAAGCAGGATGTCCTACGCTTAAAATGTTTACGACATATCGAAAAGCAGGTGTCATGATACCGGATGAAGATATAGTAAAGGTTATGCTGGAGGCAAAAAAGTGGGGAGCAAGGCCGGGCGTACACGCAGAAGATAATACCATTAGTGAATATAATGATTCGCTATTTGATTCACAGGGCAAAACAGCATGGAAATATCACTACCTATCCAAACCGTCTGTGGCTGAAGGATTGGCGACAGCAAAAATCATAGAATACGCAAAATTTGCTGGCTGCGAATTATATATTTTTCACGTTACTTGTAGAGAATCCCTAAAAGCAATTAAGGAAGCAAGAGCAGAAGGTTATCCTGTTATTGGTGAGACCTGTATCCATTACTTAGAATTTACGAAAGAGGTAATGGATGATTCGGAAATAGGATTTCGCTATATCTGCAGCCCGCCACTACGGGACAAAGAAGACAAGAAAGCCTTGTGGAGCGCTCTTTCGGAGGAGGTGCTGAGTGTCGTGAGTTCGGATAACTGTCTTTATGATGACAGGGAAAAAACTAGTTTTTTAGAAAAAGATGAAAAAGGTAAATTCATTCCTGATTATAAGAAGATAGCAAATGGAGTCAGCGGCATGGAGGAACGTTTACCCATACTAATGACAGATGGTGTGGGCGCTGGAAAACTCAGTTTGGAAGAAATGGTGAAAATGACCAGCACCAATCCAGCCAAGATATTTGGTATGTATCCCCAAAAGGGAGTGATTCAGCCGGGGAGCGATGCGGATATCGTACTCATTGACCCGGAAGCTACTATGACATTGTCATCTAAGACCTTACATTATGGAATTGATTCTTCCATATATGAAGGAAAGGAAGTAAAAGGATTGGCGGTACTGACAATGCGCCGTGGTGAAGTGATAGCAAAAGATGGAGTTTTTCAGGGAAGGCCTGGTACTGGAAAATTCCTGCACCGTTCCTTAGGGTGATGCCTATGAAGCGAATTCTAGTTATCAATCCTAATAGCTCTTTAAAAATGACAAAGGATATAAAAGATACCCTGTCTTGCATCCGATCGGACATTACGGTGGAAGTGATCCGTATGCCAAATGCGCCGAATGTATTAGAAAGTTTTACGGACTATACCTTAGCAGGAGCACAAATGATTGAGTATTGCAGACAAAATGACATGACCGTGTATGACGGGATTCTTCTTGCCTGTTTTGGAGATCCTTGTTTGTCCGCATTAAAGGAGATGATACCGGTACCTGTTATCGGAATTGCAGAGGCAGCTTTTTCCAGAGCGTTGTTATTAGGATATAAATTTAGTGTTATTGCTGCCAGTAACAAGGCTCTTCCCATGATGGAATCTTTAATTGACAGCTATGATTTACAGACCAGAAATGCAGGAACCGTGACTATAGGTATGGCGATTGAGGAATTTCTGGAAGAGGAATCTGAATTAGAAAAAAATTTGATTAGAATGATAGAACAAACAAAAGAAAAAAAAGCGGAAGTCGTTATCTATGGATGTGCAGGTATGACAATGATCCCTAAAAATAGAATACAGGAGAAGACCGGGATTACAGTTTTGGATCCAATTCAATCAGGAATATCTACCCTGTTAGCCATAATAGAAGACAAAGATAGCATTTCAAAAGCTGGACTTTACACCAAATAAGCCACAACGCAGAAGATGCGAGGCAATAAATATTAGGATACTTAAGGAGGAGAAGAAAAATGAAAAGCATTTGGAAACTTGAACAAGGAGAAGTAAGAAAACCCGGATTATCACACTATGTAATGATGGCATTGTTTACGGGAGTCGGTATTGTGGTAGGTACCTTTGGCAGTCTCGCCGTGTCAATTGGTCCGGTATCCTGTTTCTGGCCAGGTCAGGCCATCCAATCGGTCGGATGTATTTGGTATGGCGGTTGGGGCGCTATTGCAGCTGTGGTATTTCCGATGATATCGAATGCGATATCGGGATCTGCAGCATTGCCCATTTCCCTGGCGTACCTACCTGGAAACCTGGCACAGGCAGCATTTGCAGGCTATTTTTTCCGTAAACTAGGTTGTGATCCCAGATTAAAAACAGGGAAGGATTATATCGTGTTTTTAATAGTAGGAACGTTACTTGCTAATATGATTGGTGCAGCAGAAGGAAACCTTGTATTACTCTTATTTGGAATCATAACACCGGCAGGAATTCCTTTGAACTTCCTTGGATGGTTCCTGGGAAATTCAGTAGCCTCTGCCATACTAGGTATAATCATGTTAAAGTTCCTGTCTCCTCTTGTAATGAAGACAAAGACTTTTTGCAAGGGTCTGTGGGCATAAGAACGAACGAGCCATTTAAAATCGGGCAGCAGAATTGCTGCCCCACATTTTAAGTTAAAATTATTAAAATGAGAAAAATATTTATTGCTGCATGGAAGGACGTATACAATGAAACATGAAAATATGAGAAAAACGGTTTTGGGCTATGTGCCTATTCAATCCCCAATCTATGATTTACATCCGGTGACCAGAATCATTATCTATCTGGCAATGAGTTTTGTCCCGTTACTGATTCAGATGCCGGAAGTAAATCTGCTGCTTCTGATCGCGACCCTTTGTATGTTTAAATTTTCCCGCATAGATTTGCGGCAATTAAAAGTATATGTACCGATGATGATTCTGGTAGCCTGTTTTATTACCTTTTCCTATACGGTATTTCCCACTAAACTGAGCACGGAGGCACCTATAATAGTGTTCGGACTTAGATTTTATGGATTCTCCATCATGTGGGCCGTTATGGTATATATCCGTATTATAACGTTATTACTGGCATCTATTTTTTTCTTTTCCACCAATCGGGAAAGAGATATCTTAGTAGGGCTTCGTTGTTTGCATGTACCTTTTGCGGTATCTTATTTTCTGGGCTTGACGTTACGTTCGGCTGGTATGTTCTTAGAGGATTATGGAATTGTAAAAGAGGCAGAAAAAGCAAGAGGATTAGACATGGATCATGAAAAATTTCTGACAAAGGTGAGCCATTTTCCCATGTATATGATTCCCCTATTTACATTGGCCATACGACGTAGTGAAGATATCAGCATTGGCCTATATGCAAAAGGCACAGAAATTAAAGGAACCTACAAGGGCATGAAACGACCCGATTATCTGCGAACTAAATTTAAGAGAACCAATTTGGATTATTTGGTGTCTATCATTTTTTTGGGAATCTTTGTAGGAACCATATTCTTAAAAATCACTATCAATGCATTTGCATTAAAGAATTCGATTCTGAATAGTTGGCTTGGTAATATCTTATAATAAACCGGAGGAAAAAAAATGAATGCTGTAGAAATTACGGATCTAAGCTGGAAGTATGACGGAACGGATGAGTATTTATTTAATCATATGAATCTAACCATTAAAGAAAATATATTTTTAGGTATCGTAGGATCTAATGAATCAGGAAAAACCACTCTGGTATCCTGTATAAAGGGTATAATCCCCAATAGCTCTACGGGAGTCTACAAAGGACAGGTATTGTTATATGGAGAGCCTGTAAAGGATTGTGATTCACGTGTGATAGCAGAAAGTGCCGGAATGGTTTTCTCGGATCCAGATGCGCAGTTCACGACTATGAGTGTAGAAGAAGAAATTGCTTTTGGATTGGAGAACATCGGTGTATCCGTGGAAGAAATCAACAAAAGAATTGCATGGGTCAGCGAACTTTGTCATTTAGAGGATTTACTGGAAAAACCGCCTTTTGATCTCTCGGGAGGACAAAAACAACGTGTAGCAATCGCAGCAGTACTGGCGGCCAAACCTAAAATAATCATACTGGATGAGCCTACTTCAATGTTGGATCCGAAATCAAAAGATGAAGTATTCGAGATTTTAGAAAATATTAAAACTAATTTAAAAATGACGGTAGTTGTAATTGAGCATAATATAGAAAAAATTGCAGAACTAGCAGACGAAGTCATCTTGATGAAGGATGGGTTGATCCTTAGGCATTTAGAGACAAAAGAATTTTTTACAGAGGTAGAATTACTAAAAGAAAACAGTTTGAAAGTACCAGAATCCATTGAACTGCTCTATTATCTTTATAACAAATTTCAGATAAAGGGGGCAGGGCCAGTAAAATTAGAAGAAATTGCCATGGAAATAAAAAGTTTATTAAAAGAGAAAGATGGTGAGTAGTATGGAGGATATCATACAAGTAAAAAATCTGACATTTGCCTATGATGACGGCACAGTGGCCTTAGAAGACATTAATATTTCTGTAAAAAAAGGAGATTTCGTGGCTTTGATTGGACAGAACGGATGTGGGAAAACCACATTATCTAAGTGTTTGAACGGTATCTTAAAAATAACAAAGGGAGAAATAATCGTAGGGGGACTCCATGTGGAAAAAAGGCCAAAGGTAAAAGATCTGGTAAAAAATATTGGGTATGTTTTTCAAAATCCGGATCATCAGCTATTTAGTGCCAAAGTGTATGACGAAATTGCCTATGCACCAAGAAATATTGGACTAGATGAAAAAGAAGTAGATAAAAGAGTAAAAGAGGCAGCAGAAACTGCGGGTGTAAAATCAGAATTATTTGAGGAGCAACCGGTTCTATTAATGAAAGGATTGCGGCAAAGAGTGGCAATAGCTTCCATTCTCTCTTTAAAACCGCAGGTGATTATTGTGGATGAACCCACAACGGGACAAGATTATAAGCAATCTTTGGAAATCATGGAATTCTTAAAAGAACTAAATGAAAAACATGGCCATACCATTTTAATCATTACCCATGAAATGCATATTGTGGCACAATATGCAAAGCGTATTATGGTGATGAAAAAAGGAGAAATATTTATGGATGGTACTCCGAGCGACATATTTTCACAACCAGAACGTTTAATGGAAGGCTTTGTAAAACCTCCTATGGTAACCAGAATGGCACAATTAATAGATCGTACTGGTCTGCATGATGGGGTTGTAAATATTGAGGAGTTGAAGCTTTTTCTGGAAGAAGGAAAAATTGCCTTATGAAGATACTGATAAAAAACGGTTTTATCGTGGATGGAACGGGCTCAGATGGGTTCCTGGGCGATGTTCTGATTGATAAGGATAAAATTGAAGAAGTAGGTATCGTGACGCAAAAAGCGGATGAGATCATAGATGCACAAGGCCTTGTGATCGCGCCTGGTTTTATTGATACCCATAGTCATAGTGATTTGGAGGTCTTGGTTCACCCTGAGCTTCTACCGAAGCTCAAACAAGGAATAACTACAGAAGTATTAGGACAGGACGGAATCTCTATGGCACCCCTCCCTCCTTCTTACATTAGCCCCTGGAGGAAAAACTTAGCTGGACTTGATGGTGATTGTGATAGCATTAACTGGAATTATCAGGATACGGCTCATTATCTGACCATGATAGAAGAGGCTGAGCCATCCATCAATGAATGTTACCTGTTGCCCCATGGAAATATACGAATGGAAGCCATGGGACTGGATAATAGAAAACCTGATAAAGAAGAATTAGAGCGGATGAAATCAATCGTTCGCCGGGAAATGGAGGCGGGAGCAATTGGCATTTCGGATGGCCTCATCTATATGCCCTGTGCTTATTCCGCCATAGAAGAGATCATAGAGATTTGTAAGGTGGCAGCAGAGTATGACGGTGTTTATGTCGTACATCAAAGAAGTGAAGCGGACACCATCGTGGACTCTATGAAAGAAATAATAAGGATAGGAAAAGAAAGTGGCATCCATATCCATTTCTCTCATTTTAAGGTATGTGGCAGAAAGAATTGGAATAAAATAGACGAAGTACTGATGCTTCTGGATATTTGTGAAAAAAAAGGAATCAAAGTTACGTTTGACCAATATCCATATGTAGCGGGTAGCACTATGCTAGGTGTCATCTTACCTCCTTGGGCTCACGACGGAGGAACGGATAAACTTCTAACCAGGCTTAAAGATCCTAAGTTACGGGAAGCTATGATAAAAGACATTACGGAGGGAATACCCGGATGGGACAACTTTGTGGATTTTGCAGGGTTGGATCAGATTTTTATTACAAGTGTAAAAACACAAAAAAATCAGGATGCGGTTGGCTTAAATCTGCTTGATCTGGGGCACCTACGTAAGAAAGATCCTTATCAAGCAACATTTGATCTTCTGCTGGAAGAGGAAAATGCTGTGGGTATGGTGGATTTTTATGGTAAAGAGGAGCATGTAGTGCGCTTTATGAAGCGCCCGGAAATGAATGCTTGTACGGATGGTCTATTAGGGGGAAAGCCTCATCCCAGAGTATATGGTTCGTTTCCTCGTATTTTATCCACTTATGTAAGAGAAAGAAAAGCCCTTACACTGGAGGAAGCCATTACAAAGATGACATGGAAAGCGGCAAAGGCCATGCACATTAAAAACAGAGGTAAAATTGAACGGGGCTACTATGCGGATCTTTGCATTTTTGATGCAAAGAGCGTAAAAGAGAAAGGAACCTTTACAGAACCGGCACAGTTTCCGGAGGGAATCGTGCATGTCATCGTAAATGGTCGTGTGGCTGTTAGAACGGGTGAATTCACGGGAATAAGAAACGGAAAAGTATTACGTAGATAAAGGTGGTGAACTAACAACGAAATCAATGGAGGAAATTATGAGTGAGAAAATGAAATGGGCCATAAATACAATGCCCCATACAGATGATATGCAACTACAAGTCATGAGCATCAGTGAAATTAAAAAAGCGAGAAAATTTCATGAAAGCTTTCCTCAATACCAGAAGACGCCACTCAGAGAGCTGTCTAATATGGCAGCATATTTGGGAGTGCAGAAACTGTTTGTGAAAGATGAATCTGATCGATTCGGTTTAAATGCATTTAAAGTACTTGGCGGTTCTTTTGCTATGGCTAAGTACATAGCCAAACAATTGCATAAGGATGTGAGTGAACTGCCCTATGAGATACTTATATCAGAAAAAATAAAAGAAGAGTTTGGTCAGGCTACCTTTTTTACAGCAACGGATGGCAATCACGGCCGGGGTGTAGCATGGGCAGCAAAGAAACTTGGACAAAAGTCAGTGGTGTTTATGCCAAAAGGATCTACATGGAACCGTCTGGAACATATCCGTAAAGAGGGGGCCAACGTAACCATAGAAGAGGTGAATTATGACGCTTGTGTCCGTATAGCAGCCGAAGAAGCCAGAAAAGTGCCAAATGGAGTAATTGTACAAGATACGGCATGGGAGGGTTATGAAGAAATTCCGACATGGATCATGCAAGGTTACGGCACCATGGCAATGGAAGCGGATGAGCAGTTTTCAGAAACAACCCGATCGGCACCCACGCATGTGATTGTACAGGCTGGAGTAGGCTCTTTAGCAGGAGCGATACAGGGTTATTTTGCCAATCGGTATCCCCTGAATCCGCCGCTTGTAATCGTAGTCGAAGCATCAAGAGCAGCCTGCCTTTATAAAGGAGCCATTAAGGGAGATGGTGAAATTCAGATAGTGGATGGAGATATGCCTACTATTATGGCTGGGTTGGCATGTGGAGAACCCAATACGATTTCCTGGGATATTCTTAGGAATCATACAAAAGTATTTCTTTCCTGTCCCGACTGGGTGACCAGAAAAGGAATGCGAATGTTAGCGGCACCTGTTAAAGGAGACCCGCCCATAACGAGTGGAGAATCTGGTGCGGTACCTTTTGGCGCATTGGCAGCCATCCTGTCGGACGATACCTATATTCCTCTAAGAGAGGCAATACAATTGAATCAGGATTCCAGAGTATTATGTTTTTCCACGGAAGGAAATACGGATCCTAATAGATACAGAAATATTGTTTGGGAAGGTCTGGATCAATAAAAGGCTTCCTTCATTTTGGAAGGTGAGGTACCGCTATGACATATTTAAAAAAAATACAAAATGCCGTTATTCAGTATGCAAAAATTATAGCAAAAGTGGTACAGGTAGATGTCGTAATTATAGATACCGATTATCTCAGAATTGCCGGAACAGGCATATTTGAGTCTGAAATCAATACTTATGTAGGAAGTACAGCCTTTGTTTTTGATTATGTAATGCGCTCTGGTAAGCAAATGATCATTGACGACCCTGGCAATCACAGACTTTGTGCGACCTGCCCCAATGAAGGTAATTGTTTTGAGACTTATGAAATTTCAGCACCTATTTTATTGGGAGAAGTAGTCATTGGAGTTATAGGACTGGCTTGTCTGAATGATGAACAGAAAGAACATATGAAAAGGAAACAGGTGACTTTTCTGGAATTTTTGAAGCAAATTGCAGATATGATTGCGTCTAAAGCAATGGAACAAGAGGAAAAAGAGCGAAACCGGGAGCTCAACACGATCCTTCGAGAAATGGTCAATCAAGTAAAACAAAGTGTTTTGGTAATTGGAGAGAAGAATACTATCCTGACCGTCAACAAGGCAGCCAGAGAACAACTACATCTGGAAGATGAGGAGAGTTTGTCTAACGTAAGTATAGACATGGAAGCCACTGGCGATATGATGAATCATCAAAAAGAATACATGCTGATTGTATGTGGACGGAAATACACGGTTATGGGTTCTTTATATGATATGCAAAATTGCAGTGATTCCGCCAGCTACATGTTATTATTTAGCGATATTCATGTCCTGCAAAACGAATTGTATGAGTATAGCCAAAAATCCAGAGCTTATAGTGAAAATAGTATTATTGGAAGCAGCGCGATAACCAGAGATCTGACTAAAAGTATAAAAAAAATAGCCAAAGCGAATACCACAGTCTTAATAACAGGGGAGAGCGGCACTGGAAAAGAAGTCGTGGCTAAGGCAATTTGGAAAGAAAGTGAAAGGTCGGATAAGCCTTTTGTAGTAATTCATTGCGCATCTATTCCTGATGCTACGATGGAATGTGAATTATTTGGTTATGTGGCAGGAGCTTTTCCGGGTGCAGATCCAGCAGGCCGTATGGGAGAATTTGAAATGGCAAATAATGGGGTGATATTTCTGGATGATATCGGAGATCTTCCCCTGCATATGCAGGGAAAACTTCTTCGCGTCTTACAAGAGCACCGGATAACCAGAGTGGGATCCAGTCAAAGTATTCCTATCAATGTCCGAATGATTGCAGCATCGAACCGTAACCTACATGAAATGATGGAAAAAAAAGCATTCCGCAGTGATTTGTATTATCGCTTGAATGTAATCCCTTTACATGTAGCTCCTTTGCGGGACAGGAAAGGGGAGCTGGAAGAATTCGTGCTGTATTTTATCAATCGCTATTGTCGGTTGCAAGAGAAGAATTTCAAATATATGGATCCCGACGTGATGAAACTGTTGCGAAGATATGATTGGCCTGGAAATGTCAGAGAATTACAAAATGTTGTGGAATTCATGGTCAGCATGATGGAGGAGGATGGCTTTATCGGGTGCAATAATTTAAATCTGGATCTTTGGAGCATTTCCACAGGAATGAAAGACAAATATGTACATACCATACAGGAATTAGAAGAAAAGGAAATACAAAAAGCTTTGTGGATCTATGGGGATACCACGGAGGGTAAACGTAGAATTGCTCAGAAACTGGGCATTAGTATGGCTACTTTATATAGAAAAATTGATGTCTATAAAATAAGTGGTGTAAATGGAAATCGAAATGGAGAGCAAGGATATGATAAAACAGGAAGATAAAGAGGAGCTGCTTACGTTATGTCAGAATCTTATTGGAGAAAAGAGTTATTCGGGAAAGGAAAAGGGGATCTCTGATAAAATAAAAGAATATATGATGTCTCATGGTTATGATGAAGTCGTCGTAGATAAATATGGAAATACCATAGGGCATATAAAAGGAAAGAAATCAGGTCCTACCATTCTGTTTGATGGGCACATGGATACCGTTCCAGTTACGCAGAGGAAGCAATGGGATGTCGAACCCTTTGAGGGAAAACTAGCAGAGGGAAAAATCTTCGGTAGAGGATCTACAGACATGAAAGGCGCTTTAGCAGCGATGATCTTTGGAGCAGCAGCATTTGCAAAGGCATGCGATAAAGATTTTTGCGGAGATATCTATGTAGCCGGAGTGGTTCATGAAGAATGTTTTGAAGGGGTCGCAGCGAGAGAAATCAGTTCCTTTATCCACCCTGATTATGTGATCATCGGGGAAGCTTCGGAATTAAATCTTAAAATAGGACAGCGGGGAAGAGCTGAAATTGTTATAGAGACTTTCGGTATTCCTGCACATTCTGCAAATCCTGAAAAAGGAAATAATGCGGTCTACCAAATGACAAAGATCATAGAAGCCATTCGCACATTACAGCCGACAGAACATCCGATACTAGGAAAAGGGATCTTGGAATTGACGGATATAAAGTCAAGTCCCTATCCGGGTGCTTCTGTAGTGCCGGAATATTGTCGTGCTACCTATGACCGGCGTCTTTTGGTGGGGGAGACAAAGGAAAGTGTAATAGAGCCGATTGAGGCACTTTTAGATACTCTTATGAAAGAAAATAAAGAAATAAAAGCAAAAGTATCCTATGCAACAGGTAGAGAAAAGTGTTTTACGGGAGAATGGATTAAAAGTGAACGTTTTTTCCCAGGGTGGCTCTTCGGGGAATCGGAAGCCTTTGTGCAGGATATCTACCAGGAACTGATAAAAAACGGCTATCATCCTCAAATTACGCAGTATAATTTTTGTACCAACGGCAGCCACTATGCAGGAGAAGCTGGCATTAAGACCATTGGTCTAGGTCCATCCAGAGAAGATCTGGCTCATACAATCAACGAATATTTGGAATTGGAGCAACTTTTAAAAGCAGAACAATGTTATACCCTAGTTATGAAAGCATTATTAAAGTGAAAATCGAGTAATATATAAAAAAAAGCTAAAGTCTTTTATAATCTGGTCGATAAATAATATAGGATAAGCAAGATTTCTTATAATCCATGTAAGGAGGAGTTCTATATGCGTATTGAATCTTATACGAAAATACAGCAATTATATACTGCTAAGAATACGAGTAAGATAAATCAAACAAAAAAGACAGGTTTTTCAGATCAGTTACAGATTTCTACGATTGGTAGAGATATACAGGTCGCAAAGCAAGCGCTTGCAGAAAGTCCTGATGTACGCGAAGAAGTTACGGCTCCTATCAAAACAAGTATCCAAAACGGAACCTATGAAGTGAATGGAGATAGTTTTGCAGATAAATTGATAGCGAAGTACAATGAGAATTTTCGTATCTAATGATAGAGGCATCATGAAATACGAAAACTCGGAAGTAAAGATAAGGGGTGATTCTAGTGGCTAGTTTGATGGAGGATTTAATTACTGTTTTGAATAAGGAGAATTCAGAATATGAGACGCTGCTAGAGTTATCCAATAAAAAAACACCGATCATTGTGTCGGGAAATTTAAAAGAATTAGAAAAAATCACGGATGAAGAACAGATCGTTGTAAGCAGAATTAATCCATTAGAGCAAAAAAGAACATCGCTCATGAAGGATATTGCCAACGTTATTAACAAGGATGTTAAGACTTTGAAACTAGTTAATTTGATTCAGATGCTTGAAGAACGGCCGCAGGAACAAAAGAAATTGGCGGAGATTCATGACAAATTACAGATTACGATGAAGAACATGGTAAGAGTAAATGAACATAACCGCGAATTGATTCGGGTCTCCAGCGATTTAGTTGAGTTTGATTTGTTAATGATTCGAGCAATGAAAACGGCACCGGAAACTGCCAATTACAATCGGGGAGCTTATGCTGCCGGGACCGTAATGGGCCAAGACACAAATTTCGACGCCAAACAATAGTCTACACTTTGAGGTGACAGTATGCCATTAATGGGAAGCTTATACATCGGAGTATCCGGTTTACAAACAAGTCAGAATGCATTGAATACAACCGCTCATAATATGTCTAATATAAATACGACAGGATATGTTAGACAACAAGTATCTTTGAGCGATAAAATATATAATACCATATCTGTCAATAGGTCTTCTGTTTCTAATCAACAGCTCGGTCTGGGCGTAACATATTCCGCGGTAAGACAGGTAAGAAGTTATTTTCTTGATCAATCCTATAGAAAAGAATCGGGTCGGAGCGCGTTTTACGAAAAATCAGCAGAAGTGATGGGGGAAGTGGAAAATCTTTTTGGAGAATTGGAAGGTGTTTCTTTTAGTGAATCCTTAGACAACCTATGGGTAGCTGTACAAGAACTTGCCAAATCACCAAAGGATACCGTAAAACAGGGGCTGCTAGTACAACGTTCTGCTCAATTTTTGGACAACGCCCAATCCGTTTACAAGGGATTGAAATCCTATCAGGACAATCTCAATCTACAGGTTAAAAGTCAGGTAGATAAAATAAACAAATATGGAAATCAGCTCCGTGAATTGAACGAACGGATCAGTAACATTGAGTCAGGTGGTGTAGAACGGGCAAATGATTTAAGGGATGCCAGAAACCAGATCCTGGATGAATTAGGTGCATTTGCGAATATATCGTATGAGGAAAATGCCAACAACATTGTTACGGTCAGTATAGAGGGAGTTTCCTTTGTAACACTGGACAAAGTAAATGAAATAGGACTCGATATGGACTCAGGGACAGGATTCTATACACCTTTCTGGCCTCAGAATGCTTCCTATACAGTAGATGCAGAAGGCAAGAAAAATTATAAGATCGATAATGCGAAGGTATTTGATTTGACCAGAGCTATTTCCACCGAAGCAGATACCGATGTCGGAAGCCTGAGAGCTACGCTTCTGGCAAGAGGAGATCACGCGGCAACGTATGAAGATCTTACCGATAAAGAATATTATGATGAAAATATAGCGCTGTCTACGATAATGAATGTTCAGGCAGAATTTGATCAACTGATTCATAACATTACGACTGCTATGAATCAGGTATTATCGGATGCGGCGGACAGAGCTACGGCATTGGATAGTGATTCTACTTATATGCGCCCTGAAGCGGGACAGCCCGCATATCAATTGTTTGAGACAGTCGCGGGAACTTCATTTACGACTGCGAATCTACAGATCAATAAAGAATTGCAGGAGCAGCCTAGTAAATTAGAATTTATACTTGCCGATAAAAGCGAGGATTTTGAAACAGCAGAGGCAATGAAAGCCTTGTTTGAGGATGAAATTTACACATTAAATCCCAATGTTACCAAAAAAAATACATTTATCGATTATTATTCGGATTTGATTTCGCAGATTGGAACGTCTGGTCTTGTGTACAGATCTTTCGTAAGTACGCAGCAAGATGTAGTAGATTCTAAAGAAGCAGCCAGGCAGCAGATCATGGGCGTATCACAGGAAGAAGAATTGACCAATATGATTCGATTTCAAAATGCTTATAATGCAGCAAGCAGGTACATAAATGTAATTGATAGTATGTTGGAACATGTAATTAGTACTTTGGGTAGATAACTATGGAGGTAAAGTAAATGCCATCAACATTTTTGGGACTGAATATCGGATATAGTGGTTTGAATGCTGCAAACGCAGCACTAAATACGACGGGAAATAATATCTCAAATAAAGAGACAAAAGGTTACAGTCGTCAGACAGTGACGCAACAGGCTTCTGATGCCCTTAGAATATTCACGACCTACGGTTGTATTGGTGCAGGTGTTGACACGATTGCGATCGAAAGGCAGAGAAATGAATTCTATGATACAAAATATTGGAATAACTCTACTGTACTTGGGGAGTATGATAAAAAACAATATTATATGGAAGAAATTGAAAATTATTTTATGGATGAGAAAGATAAATTACCTGGATTCACGACTATTTTCAACAAGATGTATGATGCATTACAGAACGTAAAGAACAATTCAGGAGATAAGAATACAAAAGCAGCATTTATCAGTGCGGCGAAGAGTTTGGCTAGCTATTTCAATACCGCATCCGGAAATCTTCAGAAAGTACAGGCGGATGCAAATTCAGAGATTAAGACCTTGACCACTTCGATCAATGCGCTGGCGTCTCAGATAGCTACTCTGAATAAGCAAATTAATACGATAGAGCTTACAGGCGTTATGGCAAATGAACTGAGAGATCAGAGAACGTTGATAGTGGATCAACTTTCAAAAATCGTAGATGTGAAGGTGACGGAAGATCCCATTAAAGATTCTAATAACCCGGAGAGGGTGACGGGAGCTAACCGTTATCTGGTAACGATAGGTTCTGGGCAGACATTGGTAGATATGTACGACTATAACGAACTGGAATGCGTTGCCAGAAAAGATAATGAAAAAATAAATCAATCAGATATTGACGGACTGTATGACATTGTGTGGAAAAAAACAGGAACTGATTTCGGGATGTATAATGCTAGCCTCGGTGGATCTTTACGTGGATTAATTGATATCAGAGATGGTAATAACAATGCAAACTTTCAGGGTAAGGCAAGTGCCATAGGCAGCACGGTAGTAAATGGGGATACCCATCAGACAGTCACCGTTGATGTCACTCTGGATTATTTAAAAGACTTGAGTAAATGTACCTTGCCTGATTCGGGCGGAACTATAACAATAGGAAATACGGAATATTTGTACGATAGTTGGACTTATGATTCTACCACGGATCCTCCGAGTTACACATTTGTACTGAGTGCAGATAATACGCAATTTATCAATGGATCAGCCTTGAACAAAGAAGCTGAAGTTGGTAAAAGTATTGATTACAAAGGGGTACCCCATTATATGGAGCAGATGAATGAATGGATACGGAGCTTTGCATCTGCATTTAACAGCATATTAACACAGACAGGATCGGTAGATTCCTATGGAGACCCAGCAACGATTCTGTTGACCGGAACATCTGCCAATGGACAATATGGACTAACAACTTCGATTAATGGAGCGTCCGTGTCTTCTACTGATGATAGTTATTATAAACTCACTGCTCTAAATTTTGCGGTATCTTCTTCCATTGAATCAGATCCTGGCAAATTGGCAACACATACAGGCGCAACGGACGGTCAGGATAAATATGATGTAATTGATGATCTCATAGGTCTGAAGACCAATAAGAGTAAAATGAGTTTCAGAGGTGGATCTGCGTCGGAATTTTTGGAGAGTATTCTATCGGACATATCTTTAAGTGCGGGTAAGGCTAATACAGGATATCTTAATTATACAAATGTATCGAACACCATTCAAAATCAGAGACTTTCCGTATCAGGAGTGGATGAAGATGAGGAAGCACTCAATCTTGTCAAATTTCAGAATGCATTTACATTAGCATCCAAGATGATCTCTGTAATGACAGAGTGCTATGACCGGCTTATATTGTCAACAGGAGTATAGATGACTGGTAAAAGGAGAAAGGTAAGGGGGCAATTAAATGAGAATTACAAATAAAATCATGCAGAACAATTCACTGACGAACTTAAATAACAATAAGATCCTACAGGATAATCTTGCGACACAAATTGAGACTGAAAAAAAAATCACAAGACCTTCCGATGACCCTGTTATTGCAATCAGAGCATTGCGATTACGAACGAATTTAAGTGAAGTGACACAATATCTGAGTAAGAATACAGAAGATGCAGTTGGCTGGATCGATTCTACGGTATCGGCTTTGACAACGGTCAGTAAAGTTATGGAAGATGTTCGAAAACAATGCCATAAAGGCAATGACAGCTCTTTGACATCGGAGAATAGGGCGGCTATTTTAGAACAATTAAAAGGGCTTCGCGACGAAGTATATGAAACAGGAGATGCAGAATTTGGAGGAAGAACACTTTTTACGGGATATCGGACAAATGAGGCGTTGCGTTTCCAAGAAGCAAACCAAAATGCTCCATATAAAATAGTAGAGAACTTCAAATCGGACTCTGTTAGTAACATAACATATGTAAATACAGGAACGCTTACAGATATTAATACTACGAACTATAATGAAGCGGGGCAGACTACAGAACAGGATGTATCTAGCAGCTCGCTCTCGAGAATTCGTCTTGCTTATGATTCATTGGATGGTTCGGTTACACCGACGCTCACACTTAGTAACACTTTAAACAATGGTGCAGGTACCATTAGTATACCGGCGGACGGCAGTGATACGACTATCATTACGAGTGGAGGCCCAGTCCAATTTACTTTTAAGACCGTTTCGTTAAGCAGTGACCCGTATGCACAGATGAAGGATTGCAATGAAAGTGAAACATCGGATATTGCAACTGCTATCTATGTACCGGAAACAGGCGAAATTTTAATCAGCAATAATATGAATAAGGTGATTCAGAGCGATAGCTCGACTGCGATGAGCTTTGAATATGGTAAGACGATATGGGAAAAAGGGGACTTAAGACCAGAGCATTACTTTGCATGTACCCAAACAGTTGATGGAAAAACTGTGAGCTACAGTGGTGAAGAACAATATATGTCTTATGATGTGGGATATAATCAGTCTATTCAGGTAAATACACTGGCTTCTGAAGTCTTTACACATGATATAGGAAGAATGGTAGATGAATTAATGCAAGCTTCGCAGGATGTGGTGAATATAGAAAAAACGATTAGCACACTGGAAGCAATGAAGGACAATTCGAACTATGATCAGGATGCCGTTACCGCTCGTCTGGAAGCGGCTAATAAAGCAAAGACTTATTTAGTGGCTAAAGAGCAGAAACTATATGCGAGTGCTGAAACGGAAGTGGATGGCTTTATTGATCAGACCAATTTGGCTACTACGAATGCAGGTAATAGGAGCGCAAGACTTGATTTGATCAAGACCAGATTAACGGCACAGCAAACAAACTTTAAAGGTCTGGTAACAGAAAATGAGGGAGCTGATGTTGCGGAACTTTCCATTCAATTAAAGAGTGCCCAGACAGCTTATGATGCAGCTTTGCTGGCAACAAGTAAGATCGTACAGAATTCCTTGATGAATTATATATAAGAATAGTGATAACGGCCACAGGCTGTAGATAGGAGCAGGTTCATGATTGTGAATACAAGAGTATTTGGAGAGGTAACAATTGATGATGATAAAATTATTCATTTTGTAAACGGGATCATTGGCTATCCGGAGTTGACGGAATTTGCCTTAATACATGACGGTGAAAATGGAGAGAACGCAGGTATCCGCTGGTTGCAATCCATGCAAAAACCAGAGTTTGCATTGCCGGTAGTGGATCCACTTATGATTCTAAATAATTATGATCCGGAAGTAAACGATGAATTATTTATCTCTCTGGGAGATATGGAATATGAAGAAATGCTTGTGCTTGTAACCGTTACAGTTCCTAAGGATATTACTAAGATGTCTGTCAACCTGAAGGCTCCTATTATCATTAATGCGAAGGAAAAGAAGGCGTGCCAGATTATTGTGGAAGGTGAAACATATCAGGTGAAATATCCCATTTATGAAATGCTGCTTGCTGCAAAGGAAGCGGCTGAGAAGGAGGAGAACTGATATGCTAGCGTTATCAAGAAAGAAAAATGATGCCATTATCATTAATAATAATATAGAAATAACAGTATTGGAAATTAAAGGAGAACAGGTAAAACTTGGTATTTCAGCACCTAAAGAGGTACCTATTTATCGAAAAGAAGTATATGTACAAATCCAGGAAGCAAATAAAGAGGCAATGGATGCACAAGGAATTGATGAACTAAAAAAGATGATATAATTTCGTGAGAGACAATACAAAAATGTTTATAGCCCTATAAACATTTTTTGTGTATTCACCGATATAAATGCTAGACAGTAGAAGTCAGACAGGGAGATGAAAACATAAATCCAGCACATCACATGGAGGTGATAAGGATGGGGATTGAACCATGGAACACTGCCACTGCATATCAAGTAAAGGCAGTTCAAAAAGTAGACAACGTACGAAAGACAGATATTGATAACAAGGATGTTATCACTGGAACAGAAAGAAATAGTATAAAAGATCCTACAAGTATCGTAGATAACGTATCAGATACGGACAGAGAGAAAGAAGACGAACGACAAGGACAGCAGGATCAACAGATTGCCAACGAAAAGATTAAGAAAGCGGTTGAAGAATTAAATAAAAAAATGTGGAACTCTGAGGCTATTTTTGGGATTCACGAGAAGACGAATCGTGTCACGATTAAGATAGTCAATAAGGATACAAAAGATGTCATTAAGGAATTTCCACCGGAAAAGACGCTGGATATGATAGCGAAAGCCTGGGAACTGGCTGGACTTATGGTGGATGAAAAACGATAGGAGGAGTTGCTATGTCAATTAGAATCTCGGGCCTCAGTTCTGGATTGGATACAGACAGCATTGTGAAAGAACTGGTAAAGGCAGAAAGCGCCAAAAAAACAGCGTTGGAGAAGAAACAGACGAAGCTTGAATGGACGCAATCGACATGGAAAGCATTAAATACAAAAGTCGGTAGTTTTTTTAATGGTACACTATCTACGATGCAATATGAAGGTACCTACAAAAAGAAATCTACGAGTATTACAGATTCCAATATTGCCAATATCCTGGCGGGGGATAGTGCTGTCAATGGAACTCAGACCCTTGCTGTGAAAAGACTCGCGAAACCCGGCTATTTGACTGGAGCAAAACTAAGTACAGACGATTCTTACAGCTTATCAACCACAATGGCACAATTGGGTGCGGTAAGTGCTGGAGAATCAGCTGATATTAAGGTGTCGATTGGGGGAAAAGAAACAACGATCTCTCTTTCGGCATCAGATACCATAGAAGGTGTGGTTTCAAAATTTACGAACGCGGGAGTTACAGCCAGTTTTGATGCTACAAACCAGAGATTTTTTATCAGTTCAAAATCAAGCGGAAAAGACAATGATTTTACAATAACGGGTACAAATGATGCGGGGACCTCTGCGTTAGCTTCCTTAGGTCTGGTCGCAGGCAGCGAGATCGATGATGTGACGAGAGCATACGCCGCATTGGAAGCGGGAACGGCAGATTATACGGATGCTTACAATGATGCATTGACAAAGATTCAACAAATATACATCAATCAGAACACAGCATATCAAACGCAGATTGATTCTATAAACTCAGCAAAAACAGAATATCTTGCAAAAAATTCCGTGGAAAGTGATACTTCCAGTGCTACAAATCAGCAGATTTATGATTTGATTTCCGGAACTACGCTATCGGATAAAATTACAACTATTGAGGCTGAGGCTGCAGATTTTAATACAAGATATGAAGCGCTGGATAAAAACGCAAGTGATTATGAGACGCAAAAAGCAGCAATGGATTTAGAGAAGGAAGAAATAACTAAAAAGCTTGAAGTGGCTTATACGATCAGAGGATTTGACAATACGGTATCCGATGTACAAGATAAAATTGACAGTAATACTATATTATTGAATGGTGGGGGAGATCCCACACTTGCAGATCAGGCAAAAACACAATTAGATGCAAAAATAGCGAATGCCAAATATATCGTATCTCTGGGAAGCGGTGCTTCTGCAGTGCGCATTAATGGTGAAAATGCATTAATAGAACTGAACGGTGCAGAGTTTGAATCATCCAATAATAGTTTTTCAATCAATGGATTGACGATAACAGCGCAATCACTGTCAGCGAGTACGACAAAATATTACGATGCGAATGGAAATGAGGTAGATAAGACATCCACAGATGTAGCATCTTCAAAGACAGTTTACACCGACACCACGATCAATACGCAAGATGACGTGGAAGGTATTTATAAGATGATAAAAGATTTTATTACGGGATATAATTCTCTGGTGAATGAATTTGATTCTTTATATAATGCGGATTCTGCGAAAGGATATGATCCATTGACCGATGAGGAAAAGGATTCGATGACAGACACGCAGATTGAGAGTTGGGAAGCCAAGATCAAGGCGGCTCTATTACGCAGGGATTCTAATCTTAGTACGGTAACGTCTACTTTTAAGACGGCTATGATGGAAAGTTTTAAGATAAATGGGAAAGATACAACATTGTCAAGCTTTGGAATTGAGACATTAAGTTATTTTTTAGCGGCTGATAATGAAAAGGGAGCATACCACATTGCAGGCGATTCTACGGATTCAACGGTATCCACGGCTACGGATAAATTAAAGACCGCAATTGCAAAAGATCCAGAAGGAGTTGCCACTTTCTTTTCTAAACTTACGAATAATATGTACACGAAATTAAATAAATTAATGAGCAGCAGTTATTATAGAAGTATTTACAATATCTATGATGATAAAAAGATGCAGCGAGAGTATGATGATTATTCAAGCAAGATCAAAGAGCAGGAAAAAAGGCTGACCAGCCTGGAAGACAGATATTATTCTCAATTTAGCGCTATGGAAGTAGCAATTTCCAAATTGAATTCCACGCAGAGCGCTGTGAGTTCGCTATTTAGTTAATCAATCTTATTGCTGCTTATGATAAAAGACAGAACAGGGAGGCACCTATCATGCAGATGAATAATGCATATGCACAGTACCAAAATAATAAAATAATGACCGCATCACCTGCGGAGCTGACATTGATGCTCTATGAGGGAGCGATAAAGTTCTGCAATATGGCAATTATGGGAATTGAGCAGGGCAATATAGAAAAGGCGCACAATAGTATTATGAGAACGCAGAGAATCATTCAGGAATTTCAGATTACGCTGAACCGTTCTTATGAAGTGTCAAAAGATTTTGATGCGGTATATAATTATTTGTTGGAATGCCTGCGTGAAGCAAATGCAAAAAAAGATAAGAATATGCTGGAAGAAGTATTGACACATCTGCGTGGTATGCGAGATACTTGGAGTGAAGTGATGAAAAAATCACAGGGCAGATAGAAGAAAAAAGTGTAGATAGCCGGAAAGGATGACGATGGAAAATAACTATGTGCAAATATTGGTAGAAAGTCTGCAAAAAAAAACACATATTCTGAGTCAGATCATAGAAAAAAGTCAGGAGCAGTACGATATTTTCCAATCAGAACCGGTAGATTTGGACGGGTTTGAAAAATATACCATGCAAAAAACAGATTTGATACAAAAGCTGGATGAATTGGATATTGGATTTGAGATTCTTTATAAACGTGTGAAAGAGACGTTAAATGCTAATAAGAGCTTATATGCAAAAGAAATCATTAAGATGCAACAGATGATAACTGTTATTACAGACCAAAGTGTTAAGATTCAAGCGATGGAAAGGAAGAACAAAACAACTATTGAGGCATATTTTTCGCATGCGAGAAAAAGATTAAGAGCATCCCAAAAAACAACGGCGGCAGCGAGCAATTATTATAAAAATATGAATCGCGTGAATCGAGTCGATCCACAAATACTGGATACGAAAAAATAAAAAAAGATATTATTCGGTATAAAGTTTTCAATCTTTAGTCCGATATAATATATGAGTAAAGAAACTTACTTAACGAAAGGTAATGAATCTTAAAGGAGCGTACGGCTGGCAAGCTTCATTACAAACAAAAGTGAGTGGCATGGAAGCCACCCTATATTCAAGGAGGAAAAAAATTATGGTAGTACAACACAACATGACAGCGTTGAACTCTAACAGACAGTTAGGCGTTACAACATCATCACAGGCGAAAGTAACAGAAAAATTATCATCTGGTTATAAAATCAACCGTGCAGCAGATGATGCAGCAGGATTGACAATCAGTGAAAAAATGAGAAGCCAGATCAGAGGATTGACACAGGCTTCTTCCAATGCTCAGGATGGTGTATCTTGTGTACAGACAGCAGAAGGTGCTTTGACAGAAGTACATAGCATGTTACAGCGTATGAACGAATTAGCAGTTAAGTCATCTACAGGTACCAATACCACAGCTGACAGACGTGCGATTCAGGCTGAAGTAAATGCACTTTGTTCAGAAATCTCAAGAGTAAAACAATCTACTGAATTCAATACATTGAAATTATTAGATGGTTCTTTCTCGAACACAGTTCAAGTAGGTGCAGCTAATGTAAGCACACAGAGAATTACGATTTCTATCAATATGAACAATATCAACAGCAAGATCAAAGATATTGATTTCTATGATAAAGATGGTAATACCATTACTTTTAAAGATCAAACAATGAGAAGCTTTGGTGCTACAGGACTTGGTCTTAGAAACTCTTTAGAACACAGCGATAAAGCTGGATCAAAAGATGTTAAGGGTAAATGGGTATGTGTATCTACACAATATGCAGCACAACAAGCTATTAGTAGAATTACACAAGCTATTGCAGCAGTATCAAAACTTCGTTCTTCACTCGGTGCTATCCAGAACCGTTTAGAGCACACAATTGCCAACTTAGATAACATTGTTGAAAATACAACAGCAGCTGAATCTGCTATCCGCGATACAGATATGGCTAAGACAATGGTAGAATACAGCAAGAACAATATTCTACAACAAGCTGGTCAGTCAATGCTTGCACAAGCAAATCAGTCAAATCAAGGAGTTCTGTCATTACTTGGATAATGGCTACTTTAATGAAAAGGGATTGGCATATGTCAATCCTTTTTTCATTGAAACGGATTATATTTCCTGTCGCGAATGAAACTATCTTAATCCTATTGTTTATTTAAGAAAAATACGATACTATGGTATAAAAGGTCGAAAAAAAGAGGTTTTTATGGAACAATTGTTAATAGATATCGAAATTTTAACAGCGGTAATTGATAAATACACCTTGATTCTTTTAGGACAAGAAAAAATTGAATTGGTGAACCTTCTGTCGGTACTGGCAGAACATCTGAACAAGGTATTTCCAGGAATCGTGGCATCGTATGAACAGATGGAATTAGCTGATAAGAGAGAAGAACAGGAATACTGGATAGGGCAACTGGAACGTATCACGACTGCGTTAAGCGGCGAAGATCGTTTTTTAGCGATAGATATCTTATATCACGAGACAAGGGTGAATTTATTGGAATATGTACAGATGATTAAGGAAAGAGGATTGGTGTAATCATATGATAGAAGGTCGAAATGAAACCCAATTTCAGAGTAACATAACTGCAATGCCGGAAGAAATGGCAGCTTTAAAAAGTCTATTATCTAAGGAAACTATTATCGAGGGAACCGTTGAGGACACGTACCACTTTGGAGTAGAGCTCATAGAGGGTAGAAAAGTGCTTTATGCGAAAAGAGGAGATACGTTTTTTCAACTAGATTCTATGTATAGTTCCGAAGAACTTTTGGAGAAGTGGAAGCAGGGAATTGATGCTTTATATAATTCAAAATATCTCATATTTGGTCTTGGAAATGGTATGTTCGTAAGGACGCTTCTTCAAAATACGAAGAAAGATGTAAAAATATTTATTTATGAACCTACCTTACAATTATTAAAATGTGTATTTTCTGAGTTTGATTTTTCTGATATCTTGTCTTCTGGACGTGTGGAAATCATATGTGGAGAAATGGAACAGGGAGAAAACGATCTTTACACGTTATGGGCAAATAATCTGGATTATGCGGATATTTCAGGTGCCAGATTCAGCGAATATTTAAATTATGCAAAGCTATTTCCTGAAAAATATAACTATGTATTTGAAATCTACAATCAAATTATGGAGAGTATCATTTCAAATCGTATCGTACTTCAGAGATTTGGAAAAAAATTTTATGAAAATGTATTTCATAATTATCCCTATTTTTGTAGCAGTAAAAGTATTTCTAGTTTATGGGCCTATATGCCGTCGGAGACAACAGCAATTATCGTATCTTCAGGCCCCTCGTTAAATAAAAATATAGAAGAATTGCACAATGCAAAAGGAAAAGCTCTTATCATAGCAGCGGATAGTGCTGTCAGTGTATTATTAAAAAATGGAATTATTCCAGATATGTTCGTATGTGTAGATGCCAATAAAAATCCATATCACTTTGTAGATGATCGAATAAAAGAAATTCCATTGGTAGGTAATTTACATACCTGCTCTGCAGCAATCGTAGGACATCGAGCGCCGTGCTTTTTTATCAATGATGCCAACCCACATATTCAACATTTTTTAACCAAACATCAGATTGTACTTCCACTTCTGTCAAGTGGTGGATCTGTGGCCACAGATGCCATGAGTTTTGCAGAATCAATCGGGATAGAAACGTTTATTTTGGTCGGACAGGACCTTGCATATACGGATAATAAAACACATGCCCAGGGAAGTCTCCGTTCTACCTGGGATATTGATATCAGACCGACAAGTTGTTATTTGGAGGGCGCTGATGGAGAACAGATCATGTCTTCCGCAGAATTTAAATTATACCGCGATTGGTTTGAGCGTGAAATCGCAACGAAGCCAAATTTAGTGGTCATAAATGCGACAGAGGGCGGTGCTAAGATTCATGGTGCGAAAGTCAGCACATTAAAAAAAGCGATAGCGGATTACTGTGTTAAAAAAGTGAACATTGAAAAAATCATTCATTTGACTTCCCATTTATTCAATGAAGATGAGTGCAAAGAATTTATCCGTTATATGAACGGTATAGATGAACAATTAGTTAAGGTGAGAAAAAAAATCCAGCAAGGCATTTCTGAGTATAGTAAAATGAAACAAATGGTATCAAAAAGAAACTATCATACCCCTGACTTTGTAAAATTATTTCAAAATACAAAGCAGTTGACCGATTACTTAGAAAATGATCCTATCATGTATTATCCCGAGTGCCTGGTACAGGAACAGGTAGGAAAATTTTTGGAGAACGTATATCAATTGAAGGACGATGAGCAACGGGAGCTGTTGGAAATAATAGGAAAAGGGACATCTTATTTAACTATGATGAGAGATACGATTGATTCTATCAGACAGGAAATGGTATCCAAGATTGAAGTTGCAAATTCATGTATGAGAGATTTGACCAAGGAGCATAAAAAAAGATTCATAGATAAGGATATCCAAAGAAAGTGGGAAATCATACATCGTTATATAAACCCAAGTATAGATATGGATGGTTATTTGGATTTGGTTCGTTTTTTGGATCAAATATTGGAATTTAAGGATAAGGAAGAATATGATACGTTATTACATACCATGTATGAACATAGTACTTCCTTAAAAGACGATATGATTCTTTATCAGCTCATCATGCTCTCCTTCTTGTATACAGGAACGAATGATAAAAAATATTTGGATACATTGGAACGGACAATCTGCAACAATACCTTTTTACATAACAGACAAAGATACTATCTATGGTGGTATTTGAAGCGTAAAGATATTACAATTGGAAAAAATTTGTATCAACAAGTGCTTGACTGCTATCAAAGTGAATTGGAAGAATCCTTAATGCTACTAAAGTCTGGTGAAAAGAAGGAAAAAGTGATTGTGGCGATATTGACAAGAGAAAGTCAGATAGAAAATGATCCTATCCTGAATGAATGTGTGAAACACGTTCAAAATGCAAAAAAGGTAATAGTCATTATAACGGGAGAATATGGTGCTGAAAACGGTATGCTTCCTCTTTATGGAGAGTCGTCAGTTCCAAAAAAAACCTTGACTCCGAGAGAAAAATTAACTTATCAACAACACGTATTTCCTTGTATAATGCCATATAAATTAATGCCTCATATAGGTCAGTACAAAGAAATATTAAATAAGCTGCAGAACTATTACATTACCGATATATGTTCAGAAGAAAGTAGTGTCCTGGGGGCATTATTAAAAAGAACATTAGATACAAGAGAGGAATAATCATGGGAAAAGGAAAGATATTTGAAGACTTATATATTTTTGAAATGGCAAACAGTCATCAGGGGAGCGTAGAGCACGGGATTGACATTATTAAGCAGATGGGAAAAATTGCCCGAAAATATAATATAAAAGCTGCGGTAAAGCTGCAATACCGGGATTTGGATACCTTTATTCACCCGGATTTTATAGATAGAAAAGATGTCAACCATATACCGAGATTTTTGAGTACGAAATTAAATTATGAGCAATTCTCCCAACTTGTGGATGCAGTACGTGCAGAAGGTATGATTACGATGTCAACGCCTTTTGATGAGACCGGCGTCGAATGGTGTATGGATCAGGGACTGGATATTATAAAAATTGCAAGCTGTAGCGCACTCGATTGGCCATTGTTGACAAAGGCGGCACAGTCGAAGCAGCCGATTATTATCTCAACAGGCGGCAAGACACTATCCGATATTGATAAAATATATAATTTCTTTACGCATAAAGGTTGTGAATTTGCATTTTTGCACTGTGTTGCTGAATATCCGGCTCCATTAAAAGGGTTACAGCTTGATTTTATTGATCGTATGAGCCGAAGGTACCGCGATATCACGATTGGTTATTCCGGTCATGAAAATCCAGAAGATAATAGAGTAACGATGTTGGCGATTGCAAAAGGTGCTAAGATCCTGGAACGTCATGTCGGACTTCCGACAAGTACGATACAATTGAATGCCTATTCCATGAATCCGGAACAGGCAGACAGATGGGTAGAGTCGGCCTTACTGGCAAAAGAAATGTGTAAAGTAAGGAAAGAAAATGACAAATATGTCACACAAGCAGAACTAGACTCTTTGCAATCATTGATGAGGGGAGTCTATGCAAAGTGCGATATTGCAGAAGGGAAACCGATTGCAGAAAGTGATGTCTATTATGCAATGCCTTGTCAGGATAAGCAGCTTACGAGCGGACAGTTCAAAGATGGTATGATTGCAAGCAAAGCATACAAAGCAAATGAAAAGATAACTGAAACGCCAAAGATAACAGGTGTCGGGGTGGTGCGTAATACGATTCATGATGCAAAAGGGATGTTATATGAAGCTGGAATAGCACTAGGTGATGACTTTGAAGTAGAGTTATCTCATCACTATGGAATGAAGCATTTCAGACAGCATGGAGCGATTATTATCAACATTATCAATCGTGAATATTGCAAAAAATATATTATCGTCCTTCCTGGGCAGAAACATCCGGAACACGCACATAGGATTAAGGAAGAGACATTCCAGCTTCTGTACGGAAGTCTTACCATTCAAATGGATGGTGGGAAAGAGAAAGAACTGAAGCCAGGAGATATACAGACCGTTCTACGCGGAGAATATCATTCCTTTTCCTCTGCCAAAGGGGCGATTTTTGAAGAGGTTTCCACACAGCACATGAAGAGTGATTCTTACTATAAAGATCCGGAGATCAGTAAGCTGGATCCGATGGAAAGAAAGACATTCTTAAAAAAATGGTAAAAAATAATGTAGAAATTTGATATATTATAGTAAAATTGCCCTTTAGAAAATCATTCACTATACCGATATATTAGATAGTAAATAGGAAAAGGTCAAGGATGATGGCATATGGGTAAAAAACTAACAGAGAGAATCAAATATTGGTTACAGTTATTTTTGTTGCCGGTGTATGGATTCTCTTTTTTTGTACCTAGAAGTAAAAAAATATGGGCCTTTGGTTGTTCATTTGGTTTAAGATTTTCTGAAAATCCTAGATATCTTTACTTATATGCTTCTCAAAATAAATCTGATTATATCAGACCAATCTGGATTTCACATGATAAGGAGATTGTACGATTCTTGCGGGAGCATTGCTATGAGTCCTATTATTACCATTCATGGATGGGAATCTGGTATTCACTCAGAGCAAAAGTGTATATCTTTGACAACTATTCCAAGGATATTAATTTTTGGTTATCTGGAGGCGCTGTTAAAATCAACCTTTGGCATGGATCGGGTAACAAAAAGACAAATCATGATAATGTATTTGATAAGGTCAGACATCCTAAGAATAGTTGGGAGAAATGCTGCACATGGTTACGTAGATTGTCAGATGAAAAGCCATATCATTATACATTGGCCACTTCTGAAGCCATGGCAGAAATTTTCGTTTCGGCTTTTGCAACAGATAGAGATCACATTATTATTGAAGGGTATCCTCGTAATGACATGTTATTTGAGATGAAGGAGAGTCATATTGCGAATGTATACACACAATTAGAACAAACTTTGTTAAATAGTATAGAAGAAATCATAAAACAAAAACATAAGATCGTAGCGTATATGCCTACTTTTAGAGATTCTGAAAATGTTTTTTTTGAAGTTATGAATCTAAACATGTTCAACATTTTTTTGAAACAGCATAATATCACGTTGATAACCAAGCTTCATCCGAAGTCGAAATTGAAAGCGGAGTTTGAAAAAATTCACTATTCCAATATTTTAAATGCGGATACAAAGATAGATATCTATTCTTTTTTAAATAAAGTAGATGTGTTAATTACTGATTATTCCTCCGTCTATTCTGATTATATGTTATTGAATCGTCCGGTGATTGCATTCCACTACGATTGGGAATTATATTCGGTAAATACCAGGGACAGCTATATTGAGCATGATGTGTATATGCCCGAGCAAAAAGCGAAAACAATGGCAGAACTTATGGAAAGCATACTAAAAGTAATGGCAAGTGACAGCTCTCAAGATAAAAGAGAAGAATCAAGGGCAAGAATATTTCAGACGGTTGATGGTAGAGCTTCTGAGCGTTTATTTGAAAAGATATATAATTTAATTAGTTAAAAAAATTACTGATTTTAGAGGCAGAAAGTAGAAAAAACGAGGTGACGTATGAATATCGCAATGCTAATTGCTGGTGGAAGTGGGCAAAGAATGAAACAGGATATTCCAAAACAATTTATTAATGTAAATGACAGACCCGTAATTGTATATACCTTGGAAGCATTTCAAAAACACCCTAATATAGATGCAATAGCAGTTGTATGCTTAGCGGGCTGGGAAGAAATATTGAGAGCATATGCGAACCAGTTTAATATTACAAAGCTGAAATGGGTATTTCGTGGTGGTGAAGATGGTCAGACCTCTCTAAGAAATGGAATATTGGGTCTGGCGAAAGTCGCAAATAGTGAGGACATGGTTCTGATTCATGATGCAATCAGACCTATGGTATCTCAGGAAATAATTTCGGACAATATCAGTTGTTGTATGCAACATGGTTCTGCAATTACTGTAATTCCATGTGCGGAAGCGATGTTACTGACTTCGGATAAAGAATGCTCGAAAGAATCAGTACCAAGAGAACATTTAGCGCGAACTCAAACGCCACAGGCATTTTACCTTGATAAATTAGTATGGGCACATGAAGAGGCAGTAAAAAGAGGAATCAGAAATTCAATTGCAACCTGCACCTTGATGATTGAATTAGGAGAAGATGTATTCTTTTCAACTGGTTCAGAAAAAAATCTAAAATTAACAACGACGGATGATATAGAAATTTTTAAGGCTTTGTTGCATTCAAAAAAGGATGAGTGGATGAAATGAATATGACATGGGGAAGTAATAAGGCTTATCAGGAAGAACTGCTGGAGTTATGTCACCTTGATATACCATATGAAAAACTTAGAAATCAAAGGATATTGATTACAGGAGCAAACGGAATGATCGGTTCTTACTTAACAGATACCTTGGTTAAGATGAACAAGATATTGAATTTAAAAATGAGAATTACAGCTCTTGCAAGAAGTAAGGAAAAGGCAAGAAGACGTTTTGCAGAGTATCTGGACCAAGATGGATTTGAATTATTGGTGGGAGATGTATGCCAAAAGGATTTATTGAAAGGTCAAACATGGGACTATATTGTGCATACAGCAGGAAATGCACATCCTAAAGCTTTTGCTATGCAACCAGTAGAGACTATGAAGGCAAATCTTCTGGGAACTATGAATATCATGGATTATGCGGTCTCCCAAGAAAAGCGAAATAAATTAAAAAAAATAGTATTTTTAAGTTCAGGTGAGATATATGGAGAAGCTACCATGATTTCAGATGCAGGATGGACTGAAGAAATTATCGGAATGGTTGACAGTATGAAAATTCGTTCCTGTTATCCGGAAAGCAAACGAGCAGCAGAGACTCTATGCTTGTCCTATTATAAGGAATTTAATGTTCGTACAATCGTTGCTCGGTTATCTTACATCTATAGTGCGACTGTTCCGGAAGAGAATACGCGTGCAGATGCACAATTCCTTCGCAATGCGCTTAGAGGAGAAGATATTGTGATGAAAAGTCAGGGAAAGCAACTAAGATCCTATTGCTATGTGCAGGATGCCATAGAGGGAATTTTAATATTGATGCTGAAAGGAAAAGCGGGAGAAGCTTATAATATTGCAAATAAAAATAGTAATATCACAATTCGACAGTATGCAGAATCTATGGCTGAAATTTTCGGAGTAAAAATCTGTATGGAAATACCTGATAATATAGAGAAAAATGGATTTTCAAAGATGCAGCGTGAGTTATTGGATGCAACAAAACTATGTGAAATTGGTTGGAAACCGAAAAATGATGTAAAAGATGGCATGAGAAGAATGAAGAATATTTTATTCCAAAGTTAATAGGACTATTAGGATATTAATTAAATAAGAGAAAGAGGCATTCATATGAACATTCAATGGGATAATATTGAATTACTTAGTTTGGATATTTTTGATACATTACTATTTCGTGCAGTTGCGAAACCAATAGATATATTCCCTATAATGTGGGATAGGGCAAGATATAAGCACATAAATGGAATAGAATTGTCTGGTACTGAATTTCAGAAGCTACGTGTGGAAATGGAGAGAAGAGCACGAAATAAGCATAAAAATAGAGAGGTTTTTTTAGAAAATATCTATGAGGAAATGCCTGATTTTATTACGAATGATAAAGCTTTCTTAATGCAGTTGGAATTAGATATAGAAAAGGAATATTGTTACGCTAATCCAGAAATATGCGGAGTCATAAAAGAAGCAAAAGAGAATGGTAAAAAGATTGTTCTAACTTCTGATATGTACCTAACCGCTAAGCAACTAGAAGAAATAATTCAAATAAATAGTATTTCCTTATTAGATATAGATGATATTATAGTATCTTGCGAGCATCAATGTAATAAACAGAATGGGGCACTATATCTTAAGTTATTTGATAAATATCCTGAAATTAAGAAGGAAAAAATATTACATATAGGAGATAATCGGAATAGTGATTATGATCAAGCAATTAAAATGGGTTTACAGTCAATTTATTATGATGTCATTCCTGATAAAATGTATAGTATATATGATTATGAAAAAATTAGACATAATATACCATTGCCTCAATTATTGTCACTACGTAAATTAACAGGAAAGAAAAATAATGGTAAAAATTTCGCTGCTTATGAAATTGGAGCTAGTATTATGGGTCCATTTCTGTCTTTATACGTAAGCTGGGTGGTGGATAGAATGGAAGCATTACGTATAAATAGAATCTATCCATTGATGCGGGAAGGGTATTTGCTGGGAAAATTATTAGAACAGGAAGTAAAAAAGAGAAAACTCTTAATAGAAATCAAACCAATTTATATTTCCAGGAAAGTCACTTATATTCCATCTATTCAAAAGATTGATCGGGAAGAAATTGAAAATATGATTGGAGCAAGAAATCTCACTATCCAGGAAGCAATTGTATTGATGGGTTTATCTCCAAATGATTTTTTGAAATTTCAGTCGTACTTTGATGTGAAATTAAAGGAAGCACATAAACAATCATTTCGTGAATTGACATTAAAGGAAGCTTTTATATTAGAGATGCTACAACCTTCTTGTATAAAAAAAATGGAGACATATGTAAGAAAGCAACATCAATTATTAATCACTTATTTGAAACAGGAAGTAGGTGATTTTACTAACGCAGCAACTATTGATATCGGTTTTTTTGGTAGAATTCAAATGTGGATGGAACAGGCATTGTATCAAGAAAAGATAGAATCCAAGTTGACACACTTTCTTGCGATTGGAGTAACAGGAGACAAGCTGTTTCAGGGCATTCATTTTGAAGGTTATTGTAGTACGATGACAGAAAATTCAGATCTTATTACAACCATACATCGAACGACAGACGTATTGGAAAAACTAATTTCAGTTACAGAAGGAAGCACCATAGGATATCAGTTGGACGAAACCACTAAGCGGATAGAACCAATAAAAGGACAAGCAGTCAACAATTTATTTTTACAAGATGTATTTCAAGGAATATATGATTATCAACAGAATTGGTTCAAATTTCGAGAAAATAAAGAAGAATTGGCTAAGAAATGCATATCTAATAGCAGAGAGGCATTAATGTTAATTCATCGTCTGATTGATCTACCGAGAATAGAAGAAGCACAATTATTCACTACTATTGAGGCTGATACTAATTTTGGAACAAAGTATCAGAAAAGCATTATTACAAAGGCCAATATAGCATTGCTTGAAGAAAAGGGTATCCCCTATATTGATAAATGCAATGTTAGTTACACCTATGAAAATAGTAATGTGGTATGGCCAAAGGGATTAATCACATTAAAAGATGAATTTTATTATGTCCGAAAAGTGTTGAAGGAGAAGAGCCAGAATGAAATCATGAAATCTATGCAGGAAGTTATAGAACGAGTCCAAGCAGATAATATTCATGAGGTAGCCCTATATGGAGCGGGAGAGAATGGAAGACAATTTTATTTTATATGTAGATTATATGAAATCAAGGTGAATTGTTTTATAGATCGTAAACAATCTCTCTGGGGTACTCAAAAAGAGGGGATAGAAGTAATAGGATTAGGAGAAGCAATAAAGAGAGGTAATGAAAATTTTATTATTACTTCTTTATTTTCAATTAGTGAAATAAGAGATTATATTTTAGAAGAATTCAAATATAAAAAATGTCCTAAAATTTTTTCAGTATAGGTGATAATTATTTTGCATGGCAAAAATAGGAGCAAATATGGAAATAGTAATATTTGGTGCTTCGGGTGGAGCGATTAAAGTAGCACATACTTTTAATAATTTAGACATTCATTTTTCTTTTTTTGTAGATAATAATACTAATAAATGGGGAAGCACAGTAGAAAATAAGGAAGTAAAAAGTCCCTCTGTTTTGCTGGATAAAGAATATAGAATTGTAATTGCAAGTGATTATCAGCAAGAGATAGAAGAACAACTACAGGAAATGGGTGTTTTACAAAATTTAATTTTAAAAGAAACACTAATATTAGAATCACTTAATAAACGTAGGAAAGAGTTTGAAGGGATAAGAAAATATTACGTTGGGAATAAAAATATCAAAATAGTGTTTGAACTTATAGATGCAGGCATATGTTTGGGTGGAATAGAATCATGGACAATAACTTTACTTAGAGAATTCTCAAACAGAAAAATTAATGTAGAATTATTTAGTCGTAAAAATGATTTACTGATACCGCAGGACATAGAGAATATAACAAAATTATTTGATATAGACTACACGAAATACTTTGAATCTATTTTAGAACTTGCAACAGAACTGGTTAAATCGCTACCCTGTACATTGATTACAAATTGGCAAAGTCAGGCAATGATGGCAGGGATTATAGTAAAAGAAATGTTTCCGGATGAATTACGCATTGTCTCCATTGTACATAATGATAAAATAGCATTATATCGTAGACAGAAGTTTTTCGAACCGTATACAGATAAGATAATGGGGGTTAGTCAAAAAATCAATGAAACATTCATAGAGCAATATCAGATTCCAAAAGTAAAAATTTTCTATAAAGAATCACCTGTGAATTTTGATAGTGAATTCGTAAAAAATTATACCCTTGAAAATGAAAAACCTTTAAAAGTTGGGTTTGCTGCCCGAATCAGTAAATTTCAAAAGAGAATTGATTTATTGATTAAAGTAATAGAAACAATGGATGAAAATAATGTTAACTATAATCTGGAAATAGCTGGAGAAGGCAGTTATTTTAATAGATTAATAACATGGCATACAAATTATAAGTATAAAAACAAAATCGTACTTTTAGGGCGTGTTTCAAGAGATAAAATGAACCAATTTTGGCTAGATAAAGATATTTATTTAAGCGTATCTGATTTTGAAGGGGCGAGCATTTCTATGCTTGAGGCAATGTCATATGGATTGGTACCAGTTGTTACCAACGTAAGTGGCGTGGAAGAATATGTACAAAATAAGTGGAACGGTTTGATAGCAGCTACAGGCGATGTTCTGCAGCTATCTAAAAACGTTGCAGATATTTCACAAAAGCGAGAATTGCTACCCGTATACGGGCAACGCTCAAGAAAAATCATAAAGGATAAATGCAAACTAAGCGAATATTGTGATAAAATACTAAGTGAAGTTAATCAACTTCACTCAAAGATTTAAGAGGAAAGCAATGATAAAGAAAATTATTGATGTTATTATTCCAGTATATAATGCAGAGAAGTATATAGGCAAAACGATAGATAGCATCTTGAATCAAACTTACCAAAATTTTAATATAATTATTGTTGATGACGCATCAGAGGATGATAGTATGAAGATAGTTCATTCCTTTGATGATAGTAGGATTTATGTTTATAAAAATGATATTAATAGAGGTATTGCATATAGTAGAAATCGAGCAATTGATATGTGTAGGAATTCATATATAGCAATATTGGATCATGATGATATTGCATTACCATATCGTCTAGAACATGAGATATCTTTTCTGGAGAAGAATCTGGAAGTTGATATTGTTGGGGGACATACTAGAAGAATTGATAAAGATGGAAATGATATGAATAAGCAATGGTCCGTTTATTTAAATCCAAATTTTATTAAGGCATATTTGCTGCTAGGAAATACAATTGTAAATACATCTGTGATGATGAGAACAAAGTTTATCAATGAACATCATATTCGATATAAAGAGAATCAATTTGGTGCAGAAGATTATCGGTTTTGGGTTGAGTGTATGTTAGCTGGGGCAAAAATATGTAATTTGGATGAAGTTCTAGTATATTGGAGAAATGGGCATAACAACGTCACACAAAAAATGAGCGAGCAGAAATATGAAGAGAGGTTTCGTGCAATTAGTGATATTCATATAGATGCGTTAGAGAGAAGTGGCTTCTTATTAGAAAAGAATGAATATGAATTGCTTAATCAGGTTTTTATGGAAGAAGGATGTATTGAAAATGATAATGAAATGAGGCAGCTTTATCATACATTAAAGAAAATTGCGGATCAGGCCATTCTTTTGAAAAAGGATAATGCAAAAGAAATTGTAACTATGTGTAGAAAAAGATTTGGCGAAAAAGTTGGAAAGGCCTTCTATTTATGGCAATAGAAGTACGATAAATTTAAAAGGATACTGAGCGATGAAAAAAGTAAGAAAAGATTTCAGTGAGCAATTAGAAAATTCTCCACTTATTTCAATAATATTACCTACATTTAACAGGGAGAAGACAGTTGTTAAAGCGATTCATAGTATATTGGAACAAACCTATACTAATTTTGAGCTTATTATTGTAGATGATCATTCGACTGATCAAACGAAAGGAGTTGTTCGCAAGCTAAAAGATAAACGTATTCTATTGGTATGTAATGAAACGAATAGAGGACCGTCGATATCAAGAAATATAGGGGTTACTTATGCAACTTCAAATATTCTAGCATTTCATGATAGTGACGATATATGGCATAAAGATAAACTTGAGAAGCAAATAGAATATTGGAAAAATAAATCAGAATCTATAATGGTGTATTCGAGATATCTTTATAATACTGATGAAAGAACATTTGAAATTCCAGAACATTCTTTAGAAAGAGAATATTTAGAAGGTGATATTTTTTTATCATTATTGTCTGGAAATAAAGTAGGTACGCCGACAATGCTTATGCGAAAAGAGTATTTTGAGAAAGTTGGCGGCTTTGACTCAGAATTAAAAGCCTTGGAAGATTGGGATTTAGCAATTAAAATTGCCAGAGAGGGAAAAATAGGGTTTGTCGATGAATGTTTGGTGACGGCATATGGAAAAGAGGAAGGTGTAAATTCGAATATAGAAAATTTGATTGATGCCCAAATCGCTATTATCAAGAATTATTGCTCCAACGAGGAAAATTTACATAGCTTAGAACCTTCAATTTTATTCTTGATGGAGCGTATTGCCAAAAATATAAGTAGAACCAATTGTGAAAAGTATAAAAGTTTAATTATTCCAAATATCATCTCCAATCAATTAGATTATCATCTTATTATTAATGCACTTAAGAAGAAAGCTAAAATGGAAGAAAATTATCATTTGATGGTTAAAATGAATGATATAAAAGTAAGTGCAAATCGATTAGAAACATACTTTGATGCGCAGGGATGGAAGACAATGGCGATCTATGGATTTGGGAAAGTTGGAAGTGTATTTCATACTATTGTGCAGCAAACAAAGTTGGATTTACTTTACTTGATTGATAGAGAAAAGATACAAGTAGATTCTTTGCAAGTTAGAAGATATGAGGAAATTGATTCTGTGCCAGATGTAATTATTGTAACCACACCTATGGGTTACAATGAAATTAGAGAGAACTTAAGTAAGTATACAAGGAGTAATATTCGATATATACGAGAGGTATTGAATTAATTATGCTATAAAAGCAAGTAAATTATAAGAAAAAAGGAAGAATTTATATGAAAAAATGGAAAATAGGGTTTTTATCAAGTTTGACAGGAGTTATTGGAGGGATATTAGTAACAAAAGCAATAGAAAATAAGAAAATAGGAGAAAAACAAAAAAAAATAGATAAATTACATTCATATTATAGCATGCTGATTCAATGGATGCAATTGAATTATCAAGGAAAATCTATGGAAGAATATTTTAAACAGAATGAAATTAGAACAATTGCAATTTATGGTATGGGGGAAGTAGGTAACTGCCTTTATGAGGAATTAAAAAATACTAGTATTGAGGTGAAATATGCCATAGATAAGAATGAAATGAATACATACTCACCAATACAAGTATATGGTATAGAGGATGGTTTACCAGATGTTGATGCGATTATTATAACAGCGGTTTTTGCATTTGATGAAATTATGGAGAAACTTAATATGGTTACAGATATGAACATAATTTCGCTGGAAGATGTTATATTTGAAATCTAACACCAAATTACTGAAGTATAATCAGTTTTACTGAAAGATAAAGAAATTAAAAAGAAAAGAGAATGAAGAACTCTATGATAATAATACGTTTGAATGGTGGTATGGGAAATCAAATGTTTATGTATGCTTTCGCTAGAAGCATACAAAGACATACTAAAGAAAGAATTTTTGTAAGTACGTTTTGTTATAGACATTTGGAAAAAGAGCAAACAAAGCGTAAATATGGACTAATTCCATTTCTTATGAATAAAAATGTAACGGTTTTACCGCGCTGGATAGATGAGATATTTGAAAGTATATATCAAATGAAAAAAGCAATATACAAATATCATTATCCAGCGGTCACTATTAATGACAATAAATCGTTTGAGCAAGTAACAAAATACGGATTATTTATTTCTGATGATATGTTTCGATATTATAGCGTTCATTCTATAGATGCTAAAATTAAATTTATTGATCAATTGTTTATGTCATGGAAATATTTTGACGATTTTTCAAAACAGATTTGCAGAGAGTTTAGGATAACTAAAAAAGCAAACAATCAAAATAGAAATATGGTAAAAGAGATTAAAAGTAATAATTCTGTTTGTGTACATATTAGATTAGGAGATTATTTATCTAAGCAATTTAAAAAAAGTAATTATTTGTGTAAGGAAGAATATTTTATAAAAGCAATGGATATTATCGCAGATGAAGTAAAAGATCCAGTTTTTTATATTTTTTCTACAAGTTTAGAGGATATATCATATATTAAAAACAATTTTAAATTTAAGTATGATGTTAAATATGTTGAGCTAAATAATGTAGATTATGAAGAATTACGATTAATGATAGCATGTAAACATTTTATAATAAGTAATAGCAGTTTTAGTTGGTGGGCGCAATATCTATGCGCATATGAAAAGAAAATTGTTATTGCACCCAGCCGTTGGATGAACAATAAAAAACATTTTACAAAGGATTTATATATGGATTCATGGAAAATAGTAGAAGTATAAAGATGGAAAAGGTTATGTTTTCCCCAATCAAATATAAGAGGTTATAAAGGAGAAAGTAGAATATGAGGATAATGTTTGTCACTCCGGAATTTATGGAAAAAGGGAGACCAAGTGGAGGAATGCCAAATTATATATATAGAACGGCAAAAGCGTTACAATGTTTTGGACATGAAGTTATTATTGTTGCAGGTGGTTATAAAATGAGCAAAAAAACAGATTATGATGGGATTGATTTATATAAAGTTTGCACGTATTCTCAAGAAAGCAAAAGCGATTTTTATAACTTTCTATTATCTTCGTTATACAGAGAAATTAAAATACAAAAAATGATTCATAAAATATGCGATTCAAAAAAAATAGACCTTATACAATATGCAGGTCATAGTGGTAATGGTATTTTTCATCATGTTAGTGTACCTGCTGTGATGAGGATGTCATCTTATTTTAGATTTACATATTCATCTTATTTATCTTATTCAAAACGTCAAGTAGAGCTTTTTTCTTTACTGGAAAGAATTGCTGCAAAAAGAATGAATTGTGTTTATGCACCGAGTAAAGTATTGGCAAGTGCATTAAGTAAGGATATAAAGAGGAAAGTGTTTGTATTGGAAACTCCGTATTTTAATTATGAGATTGAGACCGATGATACGGCTTATAAGACTCTGTTAGGGGATAAAAAATATATCTTATATTTTGGGAGAATAGAACCTGATAAAGGTGTATTTCTTATTGCAGATATTGCAAAACAACTTCTGCATAAATATAAAGATTACTATTTGGTATATGTAGGGAAAGATTGTATTGTTAAAGAAGAATCAACAATTAAATTAATTAAGAAGCAAATTGGAAATGAAAAGAGAGTTATTTATAGAAAGGAATTATCTCACAAGGAATTATTTCCAATTATACAAAATGCGTCCGTTATTTTAATGCCTTCTTATAGAGAAAATATATCAAATGCTTGTATGGAATCTATGGATTATGAAAAAATTGTGATAGCAACAGAAGGAGCTAGCTATGAGCAATTAATTACAGATAAAGAGAATGGATTTCTTATGAAAATAGGTGACTCAAAAAGTCTCTGGGAGGGAATAGATAGGGCACTAAACTTGTCTGAAAATGAGAAAAAAGAAATGGGAATAAGGGCAAAAAAAAGAATAGAAAGATTATACCCGAAAGTTAGCATTCCTAAATTAATTAATTATTATAATTTTGTTATTAAATATACTGCTAATCAGAGCAATAAACATCTAATTGGAAGGAAATGATTTTAATGCTAAAAGTGCTTGTATGGGGAACAGGAAGCTATTATCAAAAAAAGAAAAAAAATATTCAAAAAAAATATAATATAGTTGCGTATGTGGATCAAAATAAAATGGGACAAGAAATTGATGGAAATGAAATAATTGGAGTTCAACAAATAAACAATTATGAATTTGATGAAATCATTGTTATGTCAGTTAAGTTTCAAAAAGAAATTGTAAAAAAAATTATTGAAGAGGGAATTAGTTATAACAAAATAGTTTTAGGAATAAATTTACTTCCATATACAATGGAAGAGTTGTCTTATTTTGATGGAGAAAGTAAATTTTGTATAAATAATAGAGGAGATATTGAATATTATTGTAAAATGGGGAATTTAATAATTAATGAAGAACAGGATTTAGAAAAAGTAAAGGATTTAAATTTAAATATAGAAAATATGGATTATGTGAAAAAGCTAACATCTAAGCCAGTGAGTAAGGCATTTGGGTATGATAGAGGATATTCAATAGGAAGATATTACATAGATAGATTTATTGAAAAAAATAAAAAGTATATTAAAGGAACAGTAGTAGAGATAGGCGACAGAAGATATAGTGATAAATTCGGGAGTAAAAATATAGAATCATATTGCTTTAAATTTCAACAAGAAGAAGAGGATAAATTTGATATAGTGGGTGATTTATCAACGGGGAAGGGAATCATACCAGATTTTGCAGATTGCTTTATTGTAACGCAGACACTAGATTTTATATTTGATTTAGACAGTGCAATAGAGAATATTATAAAAATATTAAAACCGAACGGGTCTGCACTAATTACAGTATCAGGGATAAGTCCAATAAGCAGAACGGATATGGATGATTATGGTCATTTTAGATGTTTTACAGATTTATTTTTGAGAAAAAGTTTTAGTAAATACATCAATAATAAAAATATTGAGATAGAAACTTTTGGAAATGTAAAGACAAGTGCGGCATATTTATATGGATGCCCTGTTAAAATGATTGAGAAAGATGAATTACTGTATCATGACAGAGATTATCAGATGGTTATTGGAGCAGTTATAAAAAAAGGAGAATAGAATATGAAAATAGTTTATTATCACAGAGTAGCAGAGCTGGATAATGATTATAATAAATTAGCAGTATACCCCCAGATATTTGAACAGCACATTATATTTTATAAGGAAAAATATAATGTGATATCATTAGATGATCTCCAAAATGTGAAAGACAAAGAAAAAGAGTCACTTATAATAACATTTGATGATGGTTATGAAGATATGTATGAAAATCTTTTACCGATTGTGGAAAAGCACCAAATTCCTGTTACTATATATGTAACAACAGGATGTATTGATATTTGTAAAGAGATGTGGCACGATGACATTATAAGATACATACTGACAGGAAATATTTATCCAGATGTTTTTGTACTTAGACACAAATTGTATGGATGTAAATTTGTGACAAGCGGACTAGAAGAAAGAATAAAATTATATAAAAGTATTCGATTTATTTTTCAAAGAATTACGGAAAAAGAGAGAGAAAATATTTGTGAACAATTGTCGGAATGGTCAGGAATCTTCAAATTAAGAAGAGAAAATAGAAGAATATTATCAAATATACAGATTAAAAAAATGAGCCAATCTCCTTATATTACCATAGGTGCACATACAGTGACGCATCCATCATTAGCGAAATATAGCGAAGCAGAACAAAGGGATGAGATAGCGAAATCAAAAGAAAAGTTAGAGCAAATCATTGGTAACAAGGTGGTACATTTTTCATATCCATTTGGAAGCAAAGTGGATTACAATAAGACAACGATAGAATTGTTAAAAGAGTATGACTTTAAGAGTTCAGTTACAACAATTCCTCAATCTATTTCAAGTAATCAATATACATTTGAACTTCCAAGATACTATATTGGAAATTGGAGCATTGGAAGGCTTATGAAACAATTAAATGAGGAAAATACAGATGAACAAACCGGCGAAAACGCAGTTAAATTTATAGGAGATTTTTTATCAGATACTAAGTTGTTTAAAGAAAAAACACCAATTATAATTTTTGGGACAGGAAAAAAAGCAACTTCTTTATATCAATTAATGAAAAAGTATGGATTATCCAGTAGAGTTGCAGCTTATGCGGACAATGATAAAGAAAAGCAAAATACATATATTAGCAATATTAAAATTATTTGCCCTAATGAGATAGCGAGATTTCGAGATGCAAATATCGTTATTGGAAGTACATTTGATAAAGAAATTATTAGTCAGTTACATGAAATGAAAATAAATAATATTCATGTGATTATATAGGAGGGAAGAATTACAAGATGAAATACGATGTGACTAAGGGATAAAAGGAAAAAAAGGTTTAATAAAAATAATGTAGTTGCAATTTTGATAATACAGACCGATGATGAGGCATATGAATTTGATAAATTAGAGATACCAAGAAGATTGGGATTTTACTATAGAGATTTTAATTTGCAATCAATAGTTGTACTAAAAGAATGGAAAGATATGCAGTCCAAATCAAATATAACTATAATTTCCATTTCTTTGTAAACAATTTAGCCTTACAAAAGAATTTGTGCAATATAAATTAGATTAAATATTTAATTTAGCAGGAAATAAGAACTTTTTGAGAAAATAAAAAACTTGTAGTTCTATTTAGGAAGAGGACATCATGGCAAAAAATGAACAAAGTAAAATAATTGATATTGAAAAACAATTGAATGATTTATTAGAAAAATTTAATATGATTCCCAATAGAAAGAAGTACGATGATAAGAAGAAGGCAATTAACATTATTAAAGGTATAATGGAAAATCTTAAAGAAAAAGTTGCCATTGTTGCGGTGGAAAGAAGCGACATTAATGAATTTTGTAGTGCAGTACCTAAAAAGAAAAATATAAGAGAAGTAATGATTCAATTTGAGAATGATTATGATATTTTTAATCAAGAAAAATTTGATACTATTATTTATGTTTCTTATATAAAACGAAATCAAATGTTAAAAAGACTGAATCATTTTACCTGTGAATACATTGACTTATATGATTTGTTTGAGAATAATGGATTAGTTTATGAAAGTGAATTTTACAAACTTGGAGACTTTTTACATGATGGATATGCTGAAATATTTTATAATAAAGAAAAATATAGAGCATATTTTGATATAGATTCAAAGGAGAAATACTTAGAAAAATTAATATTTAGCTATTTAGACATTAGAGATTTTGATAATGCAATTAAATATATAAACATATATATTTCGGAAAATTATTCAAAAAAAAGTCAATATGAAAATTTTAAACAAAAATTAGTGCTACTGTTTGTTGAAATTGAAAATATTCTTAATAAAAGAAAGCAAAAAGATATTATCATGAATTGGGTAGATGCAATTCAATATGATGAAATTAAAAAAATGGAATTTCTAAATTCAAAAAGGTATAGTTCACTTTTTTTTGAGAATGCGTACACTGTATCTCCATGGACATTGCCAACATACTTTTCTATTTTTTGTCAAAAAAAGATGGTAGATGATCATTACTTTGAATATAGATATGATTTAATTAGTAAGAAAAACAGTGAGTTATTGAGAATATTGGATGAGAGTGGATATTTCTTCAGTAGAAAAGGGACAAGCTTAAATATATTTCAAAATGAAAGATTTAATTACGCAGTAGAGAAGAATGAAGAAAATGATATTTTTAAAAAAATATCATTTTTAGAAAAAGCCCAAGTAAGAGAATTTGATTGTAAAGAAGATTTATGCCCGATGCTACAATGGAAGGCATTAAAAGAAAGAATTAATTGTCAAAAGCCAATGTTTATACTTATTCATACAGTTCTAGAAACGCATACACCCTACATAAGTGCCAATATAGAAGGCGAGTATATTAATAATGAATTTCATCCTAATATAAACCAGATTGATGAATCGAGACAGTATGTCGACGAACAATTAAGGTTCTACGAACGATTTGAACAAGGCAAAAATATTACAAGGATTTATATGAGCGATCATGGAAAAAACCATGTAGATTTGAATCATACTATGCTAATAATTGAATCAGATAGAATAAAGGCACAGCATTGTGATGAAATGTTTAGTCTAATTGACTTTGTTAAGTTAGTAAAATTTATTATTCAGCCAGATGTGTTATCTTTGAATGGGCTGTTTAGAGAATATGTTGAAATACAAGATTTGGATAAGTATAAACAGTCTAGGATTAATAGTGAACAAAGTATCATTCCAAGAGCTAAAAGGGATTTGATAGGATATCGTGCAATTAGAAAAAAAGATGAGCTTTTTGTTAGAAGGAATGACGGCAAAGAATATTATTATCGTTTACCTTGTCTTTTAAATCAAATAGAAAATAAATTATATAATTTACAAATACAAAAAATGCGTTCTCAGACAGGGACTTATTCTGTTGATATATTTAAATATGATTACTTTAAATTTTCTAGAATATCATATTTAGCAATTCAACATTATAATGAAAGAACAAAGGATATCATTGAAAAAGCAAAAAGAAAGGTATGCGAAATTATACAGAGAATTCCAGAGGATGCTGTGGTTGCATTACGAGGCGGAGGTGAGCATTCAGTAGAAATATTAAAATTATTTGGTGGAAATATAAGTGTAAAATATATAATTGATAATAATATTAATGAATTAAAGAAACTCGAAGGGTATAATTATATAAATGTACAAAATGCTCTAAATATTAAAATAGATGTTATTCTCATTTCATCTTATAAGTATCATGTGTATATGAGGGATGAGATGAAAGAACATACTAGGGCAGAGATAATTGATATTTATCAAGAATTTGAAAAGCAAAATATAGAGACCGAGGGTGCTTTCTACGGAGATGACATAATAAAGAAGGAAGATTTTGAGGCTGCATTTAGACAACTGAGAGGAATGAAATAAAATGAAAAAAGTATTAATTTTTGGAGTTGGAAATTATTATTTAAACAAAAAAGATACAATACATCAGAGTTATGAAGTAGTAGGATTTGTTGATAATAAAAAAGCTGAAAAAGAATTTGAAAATATGCCAATAATAAGCGCAACAGAAATTAGAAATAAGGAATATGATTTTATAATAATTGCATCATCATTTTTTATAGATATTTTTAAACAGCTAATAGAGTTAGGAATTAAAGGGAATAAAATTTTGTTCGGACAGAATTTACCACCATATAACGCTTTTGAAAAGGGATTATGTGGTGAATATGGGGAAATACAAATAGATGATCAAAGTCACATTTTTTATAAAAGAAAAGAAAGGGGAAACGTTGAAACATCAGACATTATCTTTTACTTTAATACTCGGAATGAGTTAGAAAATCTAAAAAACATTTATTTTGAGAAGGAATATAATCTAGTATTTTCAAATGGTAATCAAAATATAATTTTTGATATTGGGATGAATATAGGGGCTGCAAGTCTCTATTTTGCTAATCTTAAAAGTGTCTGTAAGGTATATGGAGTAGAACCATTTAAAGATACTTTTGATGTGGCTAATAAAAATGTTTTATCAAATGTAAAAATTAAGGATAAAATTGAGTTATTTAATTATGGGCTTGATAATTATAATGGTAAAAGCAGTGTGACTTATAATCCAGAGATGAGTTGTGGGATGAGTACGAATAAGATTCATAATAAGTTGTCTATATTACAGTATGATGAATGGATAGGATTGAATAAAGAAAAAAGCTATTTGACAGAGGTGGACATTGTTAATGCAGCAGACTTTATTAAAGAAAAAATTGAAGACGGAAAAAATATTATTATAAAAATGGATTGCGAAGGTTCAGAATATAATATTATGAATTTATTAAACCAAAAAAAATTAATTAGACGTATTAATGCTTTCATTATAGAATGGCATGATTTTGGAGCAGAGAAATTAGAAAAAATTTTGCAAGAAAATAAGTTTACATATTTAAGTATGGAAGGTAAAGATGATAAGGGGATGATTTATGCTATCAATTTGGATAAAAGATCAACTAGGTAGTGCTTAGGATGTTGTACTGATAACTGAATACTAATTACGATTTAGAAAAAGCATACTATATGGAGGAAATTTAATTGAAAGAAAAGGGAGTATTATATTGGTTAACAGGTTTATCTGGAGCTGGAAAAACAACAATAGGAAATGCATTATACTATGAATTGAAAGAAAAAAAGTCAAATGTTATTTTGCTTGATGGTGATATATTGAAACAGATAGTAGGTTCTGATTTGGGATACAGTTATGCGGAGCGATTCGAGAGAGCAAAAAGATATTCAAATTTATGTAAAATTTTAGTTGATCAAGGAATGATAGTAATTATATGTACAATTGCTATGTTTGATGAAATACGTAATTGGAACAGGAATAATATTGATGGATATGTAGAAGTCTATTTAGATGTGAGTTTGGACATTTTGAGAAAAAGAAATCAAAAAGGATTATATTTAAAACAGCAAAAAGGTGGACTAGTAAATTTGGCTGGTGTTGACATGGAAACACAATTGCCTAAGAATCCAGATATCGTTTTGAAGAATGAGGGCACATTGTCTATTCGGGAATGCGTAAATATTATTCAAAAGCATGAAGTAGTGTATAACCAATCTTACAGCAGGGATACAAATTATTGGGATGATTTTTATAAAAAAAATCCATTGTTTGAACCTAGTAGATTTGCACAAGATGTTGTTGAAAAGATGAATAGAGAAGGAACTTTGCTTGATTTAGGATGCGGAAATGGCAGAGATAGTTTGTTCTTCTGTAAGAATAAAATTAGTGTTACTGCAATAGATGCATCTTCAACAGCAATTGAAATGCTTAAAAATAGCAAAGATCTTTCTAACATTACTTTTATTTGTGATGATTTTGTTAAATCTAAGGCTATTTTTCAAAAACAATATGACTATATATATAGTAGATTCACATTACATGCTATAAATGAAAGACAAGAAAAAGAATTGCTGAATAATTTACCTAGTGCATTAAAAAGTAATGGTAAATTACTTATTGAAGCTAGAAGTATTCATGATAAAATATATGGATTAGGAAAAAAAGTAGAAAAGAATGCATATATTTATGACAATCATTTTAGACGTTTTATTGATATTGAAGAATTGAAAGTAAAATTAACTGATTTAGGTTTTTCTATTTTATATGCAGAAGAAAGTGATAAATTTTCACCTATGAAAGATTCAAACCCTGTATTGTTAAGAATTATTGCAACGAGATAGTTTATAGTATTGGAGCAACCCAAAATGAGCAACCACATCATTCAAAACAAAAAACCAAATAAAAAGACACCAGCCGAGACTTTAGCAGAGTTCATTCGGTTTGGGGTCTTTTCCTATGTTAGTATCATGTTTTTACTATATCCATTATATTACCAAAATAAATATTACAACATGGGTGAAGCAAAATACTTTTTCTTTAAACGGTTGTCACTGAGTTTTTTAATCCTATTGACTTTAATGGCGATTACTCACGTTTTTATGAATAGAAAAAAAATAGCGTGGAAGATGATCTGGAAAAATAGTTCCCTTACCGATAAATTCGTGGCGGTCTATGCAGTTTCAGTATTTCTCTCCTTTTTGTTATCTTCTTATAAAGCCGATGCCATATGGGGATATAAAGGCTGGTATATGGGTTTGGTTTCTCAAATGCTGTTTGTCATGATCTACGTTCTGGTATCACGTTACCTAAAATGTCCTGTATACTTACTGCATCTGATTTGCGCCGTGTCAGCATTGGTGTTTCTCCTGGCAGTACTGCATCGTTTTCAGATTGATCCATTAAACATGTATCAGGATCTGTCTATGGAGAATAAAATTCTCTTTTTAAGTACGATAGGACAGGCGACCTGGTACTCTAGTTTTCTGTGTGTGGTTTTTCCAATTGGATTATATCTTTATTGGAGTTGTGATACGATGGCTGTACGCATAATCTATGGGTGCTATGTTGCATTGGGTTTTGCAACGATGGTAACACAGAATAGTGATAGTGCATTTGTAGGGTTTCTTTTAATGATATTGGTTTTGTTCCTGACTTCATTTTGCACAAATGAAAAGATGCGGCGTTTTCTGGAAGTACTTTTGATCGGTCTTGCTTCCATGCGTGTCATAGGACTGTTACAACTACGTTATCCAGAAAAGGCAGTTCCTTTGGAGAAATTGTCGATTTTTGCCTCACAGGGAAACGTCACCATGATCTTGTTCCTTGTGTTACTAGTTATCTATAGTGTATTCCTCTTTTTATCTTCGAAAAGGAAAATACGGATTGAACACTTCCGCAAAATTGGTATTATCCTCATTGGAATGGTAATGGCGACCATTTTATTTATGGTACTCTGCATTTTTTTAAATGCAAGGGGGGCTTTACCGGCCTGGCTTACGGGGCTTCGGAAGTTTGAATACTTTACCTTTGATGATAACTGGGGAAATGGGCGCGGTTTTACATGGAGAAGTGCGGCTGAGATTTTTCAGGAATATCCAATTAAGAATAAGCTATTTGGATGTGGACCTGACTGCTTTGCATCCTATGCATATGATAGATATGCGGATACGTTGAGAGCAAAATGGGGAAAAAATGTGTTGACGAACGCGCATAATGAGTGGTTCACCAGCCTTTTATTCTTTGGGATTCTGGGATTTATTTCTTATCTTGGAATCTTTGTGACACAATTTAGAACTTGTATGAAAAATCAAACGAAAGAACCGTTTCTGATCGCTATCGCAATGTCGATTGCTGCCTACTTTGGACATAATTTTTTTTGTTATCAACAAATTGTCTGTACCCCGCTTATCTTTATTTTGTTGGGCATGGGAAGTAATTTAACAAATAAAGATAACAGAAAAACTCATTAAAAAAGGGATGATAAGGAGAAAAAATATGCATTATGACTATCTGGTAGTTGGGGCTGGACTGTTTTCAGCAGTCTTTGCACATGAAATGAAAAAAGCTGGTAAGAGATGTCTGGTAATCGAAAAGAGAAATCATGTGGCAGGTAATATCTATACGAAAGAAATAGAAGGAATTCAGGTACATGAGTATGGTGCTCATATTTTTCATACATCGAATCAAGAAATTTGGAATTATGTAAACACATTTGCCGAATTCAATCATTATATCAATTCTCCAGTGGCAGTATTCAAAAATGAACTATACAATCTGCCTTTTAATATGAATACATTTAGTAAAATGTGGGGCATACAGACACCAGCAGAAGCAAAGGAGAAGATTCAAGAACAGATTGCATTGCTACATATCAACGATCCTAAAAATTTAGAGGAACAAGCGTTGTCTCTGGTGGGAACTGATATTTATAATAAGTTGGTGAAGGGGTATACGGAGAAGCAATGGGGACGCGATTGCAGGGAACTTCCTGCTTTTATCATTAAACGGTTACCGGTTAGATTTACGTTTGACAATAACTATTTTAACGACCCTTATCAGGGCATTCCCAAAGGCGGATATACAGCTATGATTGAAAAAATGCTGGAAGGAATTAAAGTGGAGTTGCATACTGATTATTTTAAAGTTGCCGAAAAGTGGAAGGTATCTGGTGAAGTGACCTATGATAGAGTTCTTTTTACCGGAATGCTGGATGAATTTTACGATTATAGTCTGGGAGAACTGGAATATCGTTCCTTGCGCTTTGAAAAGGAAATACTCAAAGATTGTGATAATTATCAGGGAAATGCGGTCGTGAATTATACAGAACGAGAAATTCCTTACACCCGTATTATTGAACATAAGCATTTTGAATTTGGTTCTCAAAAGTCAACCGTCATAACCAAAGAATATCCTACAGATTGGCATAAGGGTGAGGAACCCTACTATCCAATTAATGATGACAAAAATAATATATTATTCTCAAAATATCAAGAAATGGCAGAGAAAGAGGAAAATGTACTATTTGGTGGAAGACTTGGACAATATCAATACTATGACATGGATAAGGTAATTGATTCTGCATTTTCTATGGTTAGGAAAGAGTTAAGGTAGAAATGAACAATAAGATCGTTGCTTGCTTAAAATGTGTACCTGCATTACTGATGTTAATCATTATATTTCATTTTTCTGATGCGACCTCCTCGGAATCATCGCAGGAAAGTTTTGCCATCACAAAGGCAATTATTGAAATTACAAATATAAAGTTAAATGATAATTCTTTACTTTTTATAGAGGGCATTATTCGAAAAATTGCACACTTTCTGGAATACTTTTGCCTCGGAAGTGCGTGCTGTCTGGCATTGTCCAGTTTTCCAGCCAGAACGAAAACGAAATGTATCATAATTAGTATATTTTGTATCGTTTACGCAATTTCGGATGAGGTACATCAATATTTTGTTCCAGGGAGAGCCTGCCGCATTCAAGATATTCTGCTGGATAGTGCAGGAGCAATCTTTGCCGTGGCTTTTTGGTGGATATTTACGCGTTTTATCTATACAAGAAGTGACAAAATATGCTAAAATATGCGAGATAACCATTTTTAGAAAAGGCAATTTACTTATGAGAAAGAGGTAACATAATTTATGAAAAGTAAGGTATTTCGGTTTCGTTATTCTATTAGAAAAAAAATAGTTTTGATTATATGTCTATTATTGATCTGTGCCATATCCAGCATAGGATTGATTAGTTATACCATAGCAAAGAGGCAGCTGGAAGATCAGGGGAAAGTTATTTTACAAAATTCTGTAAATATGATTCTTATGCTCATCGATGCAAAGAATGCGGAAGTAGAAGCAGGAGCAATTACCTTAGAGGAAGCGCAGGAAGACGTTAAGACCTACATTTTGGGCAAAGCTGAGATGACTGGTGAAAGTATAGAGGTTGTTTCTAATCAGGCAGGAGATAAAAAGACCATTGATCAGATCAAGAGGCCGATAAATAAAGATATTTATTTGGGAGAGAATGGTTATCCGATTATTTACTCGCAAGACGGAATGGAGATCGCACATCCAAGTTTAGAGGGTACCAATATATGGAACATTCAAGAAAAAGGTACCAAGAACGGAAAGTACTTAGCTCAAGAACAGATTCAAGCTGCTATGCAGGAGGATGGAGGTTATGTAACATATTATTGGACCTATCCGAATTCTGAAAAAATAGGAGAAAAAATTACCTATCAGAAAATGGATCCCAATTGGAATTGGATCGTAATTGCTGGGACATATATGTCAGATTTTAATAAGGGTGCAAATGTGATATTGCGATATGTCATGATAGGGGCAATTTTATCCATTGCCATAGGCAGCATAATAGCGTTTATTGCCATGAACAAAATTGTTGGGCCTATTTTGCTGATGGCTGATACGGCAAATGAATTGTCCGCTGGTGACTTCCGTAGAAGGGATATTAACATCAAAAATGTAGACGAGATTGGCAAGATGGCAGATGCACTCGTGCAATTGCGCGATAATGTGAGCAATATGCTACAGGCAATCTATGAATCTGCAAATCGACTCTCCTCTTCTTCGGAGGAGCTGACGGCAAGTGCAGAACAGTCGGCGCAGGCCTCTGGACAGGTGGCCTATGCAGTCAGTGAAGTGGCTATGGCAGCGGAAAGACAATTACAGTTAGCGGAAGATGCAGAGCAGGAAGTGATGCAGATATCGGAGTCTATGAATCTTGTATTAGATAATGCCAAAATGGCTTCCCATTCGGCAGAGAAGACAGCAGCAACAGCAGGTGAGGGTGGAATGGCTATTGAGAAGGTAGTGACACAGATGAAAGTCATTGCTGAAAAAACGAACCAGACGGCTGATGTCATTAATGACTTGGAAGAAAGATCAAATCAGATAGGCGAGATCGTGACAGTAATCTCAAACATTGCCGAACAGACTAATTTATTAGCCTTAAATGCAGCAATTGAAGCGGCAAGGGCAGGAGAATCGGGCAGAGGATTTTCTGTAGTTGCAGAAGAAGTCAGAAAGCTTGCAGAGCAATCCCAGGGCGCTGCAAATAAGATTACGACTCTGATTAGCGAAATACAAGTTAAGATGGAAAGTGCCGTTACATTCATGGGCGATGGTAAAAAAGAGGTGGAGGAAGGGGCTAATGTAGTCTCTGATGCTGGAAGAAGTTTTGAAGATATTTTAAGAATGATTCAAACGGTAACCGATAAAATCCAGGAAATTCATGGAGAAGTAGAGGTCGTAACGAAGCAGACCGACACGGTTGTTAATGTAGTTTTGAATATGAATGATGAAAGTAAGAAAACGGTTGGGGAGTCGCAGACAATATCGGCAGCAACCGAGCAACAATCTGCTTCTTCCGAGGAAATTGCGGCTGCGAGTGAAAATCTATCGCAGATGGCAACAGAATTACAGGAAGCATTAAGTCAATTTCAAATAGAGTAGATATAGGGGCTGATGTGGATCAGCCCTTGTATTTTTGAGGTAGAATAAAAAAACTCTTGAAAAATTTAACGGGCGTGCTATAATATCTAAAGATAGTTTGAATATCAAAGAATTTGAATTACAAACTAATAAACGGGCGAAAGACATTGAAAAATAGAATAAGTTTTAGATTGGAGCAGTCAGCATGAGTTGGAATGAAGCAATTGCAGGATTAGAAGAAAAAAGAAGCGCAGCACTTTTAGGTGGAGGACAAACAAGGATAGACACCCAACATAAAAATGGAAAACTTACAGCAAGAGAACGTATTGATATTCTGTTAGATAAAGATACATTTGTGGAAGTAGACGGTTTTATTGAATCAAGGATTGATGATTTTGATTTGGATAAAAGAAGATTCGCGGGAGACGGGGTCGTTACAGGATATGGGGAAATAAATGGTCGGCTTGTATTTGTAGCAAGTGAGGATTTCACAGTCATCGGAGGCACATTAGGAGAATATCATTCTTACAAAATATGCAGAATACAAGATATGGCAATGCAGATGAGGGCACCTCTAATATGTGTTAACGATAGTGGTGGCGCCAGGATTGAAGAGGGGATTTCATCCTTAAGTGGATATAGTGGGATGTTTCTGCGTCACACACAGGCTTCCGGCATGATACCGCAGATAGCAGTTATTTTGGGACCTTGTTCTGGAGGAGCATGCTATGCGCCAGCTATATGTGATTTTATTTTTATGGTAAAAGATACTTCTAAAATGTTCATTACAGGACCAAATGTAGTGAAAACAGTGATTAATGAGGAAGTATCCGTGGATGAATTAGGTGGTGCCGACATTCATGCAAAGAAGAGCGGTGTTTCACATTTTACTTATGATTCGGAAGGCGAATGTCTGATGGGAGTGCGTAAGTTATTAACTTACATACCAAATAGTTTCATGGAGAAACCTCCTGTTGTCAATGTTGTTGAAAAGCAAAATGTGATCGCTGGATTAAATAAAGTATTAAGTCGAGTAGGCGGATTAAATAAACTTAAAAAAACAGATAATAGATGTGAACGGATTATGGACATTGTCCCGGATAACTCTCGCCAGCCGTATGATGTGAAAGAGGTCATTGATTGTATTGCAGATCCGGGCAGTTTCTTTGAAGTACAGAAAGAATTTGCGAAAAATGCAGTGATAGGATGGGGGCGCATGGATGGAGAGGTAGCAGGTTTCGTTGCCAATCAGCCATCCGTAAAGGCAGGTTCTCTTGATTATCATGCCTCTGACAAAATTGCCAGATTCATCCGTTTTTGTGATTGCTTCAATATACCACTCATAACGTTGGTTGACGTACCTGCATTTTTACCGGGAACAGAACAAGAACATAATGGTATCATCAGACATGGCGCAAAGATTCTTTATGCGTATTCGGAAGCAACGGTACCTAAAATTTCTGTTATTATGAGAAAAGCTTATGGCGGTGCTTATATTGCTATGAATTCTAAAGAAATGGGCGCAGATATGGTATATGCTTGGCCGATTGCAGAGATTGCTGTAATGGGAGCTGATGGGGCCGTTAATATTGCATTCAAACGTAAAATCAAGGCTTCTTCTGATCCTGAAGCTATGAGATTACAATGCAAAAAGGAATATGAAGACCGGTTTCTCAATCCTTACGTAGCGGCTTCCAGAGGTTATGTAAATGAAGTGATCAAACCAGAAGAAACGAGAGAACGCCTCTTAAAATCATTAAAGACACTAAAGAGTAAGAGCGTAGAGGCAATTCCCAAAAAGCATGGTAATATCCCATTATAATGCTATGGATTAAAAATATAATACGGAAAGATTCTAATGCCGCATGAAACCGATCATTAGGATCTTTTTTATTTGATAGAATTCGAAATAATTGGACAAAATTACGATCACACCATAAAATGGAAGAGAAGAGAATTACTTTCCGATAAGGAATAAGCAAAAATGGCCGATATATATTTCAGTGATACCTTTGTGTGCCATATTTTATTAGTATAGGAATGAGAAATTACGATTATGGATTATAGATTGTTATTTAGAAATGATAAAATTATTATTAATGAGGCAAAACATTGTGTTACTGCCATACGCAGACAAAATTACGATATGGGAATTCGAATTTTTCGTGCCCTATTGACCCAAATTCAGGAAAATATAGAGATAATGATTAATCATAGTAAGGATATGAACGCAGATGGAATTCAAATAGATGTTAGTTATATGATGCAGATGTTGCAAGATATCTTAAAAGCACAGGTAGAAAAAGATTATATTTTACTGGCTGATCTGCTTGAGCTGACAGTAGTTCCTTTTTGCATTGCACTGCAACAGAATATTATCGAAATTTCCAAGGATACATCGGATGGAGTTCGTTGTTTTTATCCCGAGAACTGGAACCATAATCTGGATTATCTGATGCATCATAATCCGGAATTAAGGCAGTCATTGCTTTTGGCATACGAGAATGCAAAACGTTTGGATGAGGAGGTCTATGCGTTTGAATCACCGAAGGGCACAAGATACTTTTTGGAAGAGACCCATACGGGGGATTTGACTTTAAAGATAGAAAGAGGTGGCCGGACTTATTACATGCACAGTAACAGTGATCCGACAACAGAGGCAGAGCTCTTTGCCGATACCTATACACAGTTAGAAAGCGATGCATATTACATATTGGGATTTGGAAAGTATTTTCATATTGGATCAGTTGCCAGAAAAAGTTTATACGCAAAGCGGGTACATGTATATGAGCCAGATATCTATATACTGATGATTAACTTATTCGCGGATAATTATGTACCACAGATGCAGGACTGGCTTTGTGTCCATTTTGATCCCCAATTACAACAGTTATCAAAAGATATTTCTAAGAATCCAAAAGGATTTATGATACATGCTCCCTCCATCGCTAATATTGAAGATCGTAATTTAAAAGCTAGTTTTGAGAAATTTTTTATAGTGGAGAGTGCGGGACGTAATCAGGAAAGCTTGCTTACGATTAATTATCAGAGTAATTTAAAATTTCTTCATCATCAAAAAGCGGTCTGTCAAATTCACGTTGTGGATGAAATTCTATCTGAGATGAAGGGAAAAGATGTGTTCATTATTGCGGCCGGTCCTTCGCTTGATAAAAATATAGAGCAATTGCGTAACAGAAAGCAGGAGACTTATATACTGGCTACCGGGACGGTTTTTTATAAAATGATGAAGTTAGGTATTCGACCGGATGCCGTGATTATTACAGATGCAAATGATCGGGTGATTTGGCAGATTCGTGAACACACTACGGAATCGGTGCCTATGCTACTACTATCAACAGCAAATCGGGAATTTATAAAGAAATATCAAGGACCCAAATACCTCATATTTCAGGAGGGATTTGAACCTGCCGAAGATGAGGCAAAAAGATGTGGATACCATCTATTCCAAACGGGAGGGTCTGTTAGTACGACTGCACTGGATGTGGCAATCAGTGCTAATGCCAGGCGTATTATTTTTCTGGGACTGGATCTGGCATTTACAGATGATCTGGCACATGCAACGGATACTTCGGGATTAGTTGCATCCGATAAGAAGGATCTGATACCAGTAAAGGGATTTTATCAGGATACCGTAATGGCAGACTATAAATTTATTATTTACAGGGAATGGATTGAGCATCGGATAAAAGAGATAAAGGGGTATCCGATCGATCTTATTAATGCAACGGAAGGCGGTAGTTACATTAAAGGAATGAAGCACAAGTCATTAAAGGAGATTTTGTAACAAATGGAGACAAATAAAAAAAGGATATTGGCAATCATACCAGCTAGAAGTGGTTCCAAAAGTGTAACACATAAAAATATAAGGTTGATAGATGGGAAACCGATGTTGGCATATTCTATTGAACATGCGAGAGAATCAAACTATATTAACCGAATTATTGTCAGTACAGATAGCGAGGAATATGCTAAGATTGCAAGAGAATATGGAGCTGAGATACCGTTTCTAAGACCATATGAATATGCGACGGATACAGCACTTGATATCGATGTATTTGTGCATGCCTTGCAATTCTTAAAAAGTGAAGAAGATTACGTACCCGATATTGTAGTTCATCTTCGACCAACATATCCCATTCGAAACGTATCTCAGATAGATGCAATGATTGAAATGCTACTTGTGGATGATTCGGCAGATAGTGTGAGGAGTGTATCACTTGCTCGTGAAATTCCTCATAAAATGTGGTATCTTGCAGAAAATAACCAAATGACACCAATTCTAAAAGATATACCGGAAGCGTACAATATGCCAAGACAGCAGTTGCCACGTATTCTTTATCAAAATGCAAATGTAGATGTAATCCGTTCATCAGTTATTGTGAAACACCACTCAATGAGTGGTAAAAAAATCCTGGGATATGAGATGAAAGACAATTTTGATATTGATACGGAAGATGACTTTGAAAGAGCTTGTGAATATTTAAAAATAAAACGGGGTGGGAGACGATTTGTTTTTGATATCGATGGAGTCATAGCAAAAAAACGTGAAGATTTGGACTATGCAATGGCGGAACCCAATGATAAAATGATTCGTATTATCAATAAACTCTATGAATATGGAAATGAAATTATTTTGTTTACAGCGCGCGGATACGTATCAGGAATTGACTGGCATTATAGAACAGAAGAACAAATGAAGAAGTGGCATGTAAAATATCATGAACTACATATGGGAAAACCAAATGCGGATTATTATGTGGATGATAAAATGCTAGGTATAAAGTTCTTATATGATGAATTTGGAGATAAATAGACTACGGAAAAAAGAATATTAAAAGGCAGATAGGAGAAACAAATGAAAGCGAATAAGGAAAATGAAGTGATGAATACAGAGGAAGAAAAAGAAATAGACCCAAAAGAATTAGCCAGAATGCAAAAAGAAAATTTGATTTCGGCCGATGAATATCTTCCTAGACTGATTGAAACGGCACAGACAGTATCTGCAGAGTTGGCGGGAGAGCAAGAAGAAGACACCCATGATTTGTTTAATCAGGTCATTGATGGAGTAAATTATATCATTGAAATTTTCAATGGTACCTTATCCTTGACCAATGAAAATCGTATCACATTTAACACGGATGAGGTAGAAGAGATGATACAAAAATTAAGCAATGCTATTATAGCAAAAGATGATAAACAAGTCGCGGTTGCTATGCAGAATGGAATGATACCATTTTTGCAGAAATTTCAGGTGGTTATCAAAGAATATATATAGAAAAGAAAAAGGAAAAGCTATGATATCCATAGCTTTCCTTTTTTAACAATAACTATTGAACATCATACCACTGTAAGCACTTGTAACATAAGGGCTTGAAAAGCTTCGGCCGGGATTTTTATAAGCAACTATTGTTTTGTTTACATATCGCATTGGATCAAGAGTGACTTCATTGGTTTTACGTAACAAAGAATTTGCAAAATCTTTTACGGTAGAAAATAACTCCCGCGCGACTTCAGAGCGGGCAACATTTTCCAGTTGCTTTGTATCGACATTTAGAAATCCATCGGTATTCATTTTTAGCCCAAATGAATCAAGACTATTTCTATAATAGGAGGAAATCCGGTCCATTTCAAATAATAATGTCTTATTACCTGATTTTGAAGATAAATGCTCCGAAGCAGTTCTAATAAAATCATTATATCCTAAAACCAGGTGGTTAATATTTTCTGTTAAGGATTCGGTATCATTTTTTAATCCAATGGTAGTTACTTCACCTTCCGTGGAGCTTAGACCATTTAGAGTCACTTCATATGTTTTTTCGACTGTAAAGTTGTTGGCGGCAGTCGCCCGTTCATGTCCGTTCATAATAAATTCGGAATCTGTCGCAGGCCTTGTGACATCTTGAATACCCAGATAATTCACTGCCCCTGATGATTTGCTGGTGCTATCATCCGTTACTGTGAAGTGGATTCCAAATCCATTCTTTAAACCAGTGGCATTTGATTGTAAACGCAAAGCACTGTTACCGTCAGCGTCTTCCATAGTAGAAGCATCTATTCCAACGTTTGCATTTGTGATTAAACGGGAAAGGCGATTCTGCAGATCCTGATTAGTATCTCCTCTATTAATCGTAAACTGAAATTCGTAGGTTAAATCATTGATACCAATATCGAAGGAATACGAACCGATATCCAGATCCATGGAATCGGAAGGAAGGAATTTACCCATATTTACCTGTGGACCTGCAAGATTTTTAACTTCTATATTTAAAGTAGGTACAGACTCGGTATCTGAAAAATTTCCAATATAAGAAACAGTTGCAATATTTTCATTGCTGGAATAGGCAACCTTTTTATTTAGCAATTCATGCTCATTTACGCCGCCCAGAGAAACAATCATATTGTGCAGCTCCCTGGCTCCTTCTTTGATTCCAATTGCAAATAGGTTCGTCTCTTTTGAAGAATCAATACGATAAAGGGGTGCATCCTTATAAAGCTTTACAATGGAATTATATACACTTCGGAGTTCGCTTTTTTTATGAGTGTCTAAAGAAGAGGTGCTTTTTGGTGCATAGGAAGTCAGATAATGATTATAAACAGTATTTAATGCAGTTGTGTTCAAAACTTACCCTCCTTCTTTTTTACGATAGCTTCCTTATAGATACCTGTATTTTAGCATGAAGAATCTTTAAAATCAATTATATTTCATAGCTTGCTATTCGGTTCATTTTCGAAATTGAAATTACTGTGTAAAAGGGTGAAATCTGGATCGATATCTTCCGAAAATGAAGTACTCTAGTTATAAATTTTTGTTGACGATTCATCCTCATTGTGTTATAGTTATCAAGCGAGATGGGAAATAGGTCTTTTTTTTATGCTCTGAATCTGGGTATAAGTGAAAGGGCTGAAAAGACAAATAATATAGAAATTACAACGCGTGGAGGTGGAATTATGCGCACAAAGATTACATTGGCATGTACAGAGTGTAAACAACGTAACTACAATATGACGAAAGACAAGAAGACACATCCAGACAGAATGGAAACAAAAAAATATTGTAGATTTTGCAAGACTCATACATTACACAAAGAAACTAAATAATGACAAGCGAGTAGAAGGTTTTTTAAGAGCCTTTTTATCGTGTGCAATTGAAAGGGAAGTGAAACTATGGGAGATTCTGCAAATAATGTGCCAAAGATTAAATTTTTTGATGGTGTAAAAGCTGAATTTAAGAAGATTTCTTGGACAGACAAACAATCACTTTTTAAACAGACAATCGCAGTTGTTAGTGTTTCTGTTATTTTGGGATTAATTATTACAATATTTGATACAGTAATCAAATATGGCATTAACTTCTTAACAGTTTAAGTGAGGGTAGGTTGTATGGCAGAAGCAAATTGGTACGTAGTGCATACCTATTCTGGGTATGAAAACAAGGTAAAGGCCAATATTGATAAGACAATCGAGAATAGACACTTAGAAGAGGAAATTTTAGAAGTAAGAGTTCCGATGCAAGATGTTGTTGAGTTAAAGAACGGTGCAAACAAAACTGTTCAGAAGAAGTTATTCCCTGGTTATGTACTTATCAATATGGTCATGAATGATGACACGTGGTATGTGGTTCGTAACACGAGAGGTGTCACAGGCTTTGTCGGTCCGGGAAGCAAACCGGTACCATTAACAGAAGCGGAAATGAAACCACTTGGAATCAAAATGGAAAATGTCTCTGTAGATTTCAAGGAAGGCGATACAATTGCTGTTGTTGCAGGCGTTTGGAAAGATACGGTAGGAGTTGTTCAAAGAATCGACTGCGGTAAACAAACAGCAACTATTAATGTGGAATTATTCGGTAGAGAGACACCGGTAGAAATTAGTTTCGCAGAAGTTCGTAAAATGTAACAGTGATGTTCATAGGAGAAGTCCTACTTATCATATGGACCGTGGGAGGTAATCAGCTTATAGCTGATGAAGCTTTTATATTATATATAAAACTTCAAAAGAGTTCGTACCATGAATTCTATGCCGCCAAAAATACCACAAATTTAGGAGGTGCCGAAAATGGCAAAAAAAGTAACCGGATATATCAAACTACAGATTCCTGCTGGCAAAGCAACACCGGCTCCACCAGTTGGACCAGCACTTGGACAACATGGTGTAAACATCGTTGAATTTACAAAACAATTCAATGCAAGAACAGCAGATCAAGGAGATCTAATCATCCCTGTTGTTATTACTGTATACGCAGACAGAAGTTTCAGTTTTGTTACAAAAACTCCACCTGCTGCAGTACTTCTTAAGAAAGCTTGTAACATTAAATCGGGTTCGGGCGTACCTAACAAAACAAAGGTAGCTACAATTTCTAAAGCTAAGGTTCAAGAGATTGCAGAATTAAAGATGCCAGATTTGAACGCAGCATCACTGGATGCGGCAATGAGCATGATTGCTGGTACAGCAAGAAGTATGGGAATCGCTATAGAAGACTAAATTAGTCGATTCAAGTAGCAGAAAAATAGAAGTGGGAGGAGTGCCTTGTGCACACCGCCATAATACCACAGGAGGTAATTAAGAATGAAACATGGAAAAAAATATAAAGAAGCAGCAAAGTTAGTTGACCGCACGATTCAATACGAATCAAGCGATGCAATTGCGTTGGTGAAAAAGAATGCAACAGCTAAGTTTGACGAAACAATTGAACTTCATATCAGAACTGGCTGCGACGGACGTCATGCAGAGCAACAGATTCGTGGGGCAGTTGTATTACCAAACGGAACTGGAAAGACAGTTAAAGTTCTAGTTTTTGCAAAGGGTGATAAAGTTTCGGAAGCAGAAGCAGCAGGAGCAGATTTTGTCGGAGGAGATGAACTGATTCCAAAGATTCAAAATGAAGGATGGCTGGATTTTGATGTTGTTGTTGCAACACCAGACATGATGGGCGTTGTTGGACGTCTTGGTAAAGTACTTGGACCAAAAGGTTTAATGCCAAATCCAAAAGCTGGAACAGTAACGATGGACGTTACTAAGGCAATCAATGATATCAAAGCAGGTAAGATTGAGTACAGACTCGATAAGACTAACATCATTCATGTACCAGTTGGAAAAGCTTCTTTTGAATCTGAAAAATTACAAGAAAATTTTGATACCTTAATGGATGCCATTCAAAAGGCAAAACCAAGTGCAGTCAAAGGTCAATATTTAAGAAGTGTTACACTAACATCTACAATGGGACCTGGTGTAAGAATTAATACGAACAAATTTTAATTAAACTTAAAAGAGGACAGGTGCATGTTGCATCTGTCCTTTTTAGTCTATAGGAATTATCGTGTCATCATAAATGTATGAGGTAATATGTACTTTCATTTTTCCATATAGATATTTATATGATATAATATGCAAAAGAAGTGTGAAAAGAATTTCTAATAAAAGCGAAAGAACCGCTTTTAAAAAATGCTGAGTTTTGCCACAGTATAAAATGATTTCATGAATAGAGGATAAGAAGAATTGCGTAATGTAAGTGGAAAAAGATCGGTGCGTAAAAGAAGAAAAGCAAGAAGGAAGAAACAGCTCTTATTGTTCCTTTCTGTTTTTTTATGCGTTTTGTTAACTGGCAGCATTGCGTTAATGACAATTTATGCAATACGAATGAATGACTTGGGTGATGGCCTGAATCAATTAGCCAATGATAGTGAACAGATGTTGATACAAGCTTTTCCTTTCGGGATAGAAGGGGAACAAAAAGTTGAGCCGTCAAAGCCTACAGGTAAGTACGCGGATATTTTAGCAGATCCGGAAAAAATGAAAGAGCAAAATATTTATGCGAAAGATACAGTAAATGAAGATAGTGTTACAATGATCTTTGCAGGAGATATTATGTTTGATGATTCCTATACAATCATGAATCACTACAAGAATAAGGGATCGGACATAACCCAATGTATGTCATCTGATCTGATTGACGAAATGCGAAATGCTGATATATTTATGATCAACAATGAATGTACTTTTACGACACGTGGTACTCCGATACCAGATAAGACATATACATTCAGAGGAAAGCCAGAACATGTAAAGATTTTAAATGATATTGGTGCGGATATCGTATCATTGGCAAATAATCATGCATATGACTATGGAGAAGTTTCCTTGCTGGATAGTATGGATACATTGCAAAATGCATCTATCCCATATGTAGGTGCAGGTAGAAACATAGAGGAAGCCTCCAAGCCTGTATATTTTATTGCAAATGATATAAAAATTGCTTTTTTATCTGCAACTCAAATTGAACGTGTGGACAATCCGGATACAAGGGGAGCGACGGAAAGTGCTGCCGGGGTATTTCGATGTAAGGATTCCACGGCGTTACGAAAAGCTATAGCAGAAGCAAAAGCAAATAGTGATTTTGTGGTAGTATATGTACATTGGGGAACCGAAAACGAAAAGACCATTGATTGGGCGCAGAAGGAGCAAGCTCCGCTCTATGTGGAAGCGGGTGCAGATCTTATTATTGGGGATCACCCACACTGCCTGCAAGAAATTGCTTATATAGGGGATGTACCGATCATATATAGTCTCGGTAATTTTTGGTTCAATTCAAAAACAGTGGATACCGGTATGGTAAAAGTTACAATTAATAAAGAAGGGATTCAGCAATATCAATTTGTCCCATGTTTACAATCCGGATGTGAAACAATTTTGTTGAATGATAATGAGAAAGCCAGAGTCTTACAAACGATGAGGGAGTTATCTCCTGGTGTTACCATTGATGAAAATGGATATGTCAGTAAATGAATAAAATGAATGCTTGACATTTAAATCATGATATGATAAATTGATAAAGGTCATTGTGACTATGCCGAAGACAGTAGGTGTCAATAAGTTTCTTTAAGAATTGATTGACATAATAATATGCCTACCGAGGAGAGATAGAGTTTACTTTTTTTGACTTTAAACCCTCTTGTCTAACAAGAGGGTATTTTTGATAGAAACTCCTGATCGGCGATAAAATCTATAAGGAGGTAAATAAAAATGGCAAAAATCGAATTAAAGCAACCCATAGTAGAAGAAATATCTTCAAACATTAAAGATGCGCAATCGGCTGTGCTGGTGGATTATCGTGGTCTTACAGTAGAGCAAGATACAAGACTTCGTAAAGAACTTCGCGAAGCAGGCGTTACTTACAAAGTTTACAAAAATACTATGATGACTTTGGCTTTTAAGGGAACTGAATTAGATATGTTAACGCAGTATCTTGAAGGACCAAGTGCAGTAGCTATTTCAAAGGACGATGCTACGGCACCATCTAGAATCATTTGTAAATTTGCGAAGACAGCACCAGCACTTGAAGTGAAAGCTGGTATTGTAGAGGGAATTGTTTACGATGCAGCAGGTATTGCAAATATTGCAACGATTCCTTCAAGAGAAGAACTTCTCTCAAAATTACTTGGAAGTTTACAGTCACCAATTACGAACTTTGCACGTGTTATTAAACAAGTTGCAGAGAAAGACGGTGTAGCGGAAGTAACAGAAGAAGCGACACCGACCGCTGAAGAAACTACAGTAGCAGAATAAAACTATAAGAGAGTATGGATTACTCTAAATTTAATGGAGGTAAATTAAAATGGCAAAATTATCAACTCAAGAAATCATTGATGCTGTTAAAGAGTTAACAGTATTAGAATTAAACGAATTAGTAAAAGCATGCGAAGAAGAATTCGGTGTTTCAGCAGCAGCAGGTGTTGTTGTAGCAGCAGCAGCTGCAGGAGCTGGAGAAGCAGCAGAAGAAAAAACTGAGTTTGATGTAGAATTAACAGAAGTTGGACCAAATAAGGTTAAAGTTATCAAAGTTGTACGTGAAGCTACAGGACTTGGCTTAAAAGAAGCGAAAGACTTAGTTGATGGAGCTCCAAAAATTGTGAAAGAAGCAGCTAGTAAAGCAGAAGCAGATGAATTAAAAGGCAAACTTGAAGCAGAAGGCGCAAAAGCTACCCTTAAATAATTCAGATCAAAAGAATAAAAAAACTAAAATCTCAGTTGCTACAAATGAGCGATTGAGATTTTGGTTTCTAAAGTTTAATAATTAGCAGGCAGTCTACTGGTATGCAGGCTATCAGAGGTAATTTTATTTTTTTGCGGTTGACTTATAAAATTATTTGTGATAGGATGGATAGTGCACTATTGTGGTGTGGTAGGCTTATTTTTATGCGCAAAAATATGCGATGAAAGCTTAAAATCATAAAGAACGGGGTGAAATGTCAATGGAAAAGAACAGAATACGTCCTATTGCTTCGGGTAAGAATATACGTATGAGTTATTCACGGCAAAAAGAGGTATTGGAGATGCCTAACCTTATAGAAGTTCAGAAGGACTCTTATAAGTGGTTTTTAGAAGAAGGTCTGAAAGAAGTATTTGATGATATCTCTCCAATAGCGGATTACAGCGGACACATGAGTTTGGAATTCGTGGACTTTGAGTTATGTGAAGATGAAGTTAAGTATTCTATTGAGAAATGTAAAGAGAGAGATGCGACGTATGCAGCTCCTTTAAAGGTAAAAGTTCGTTTATATAATAAGGAAAAAGAAGAAATAAGCGAACACGAGATCTTTATGGGTGACCTTCCACTTATGACAGCAACAGGTACATTCGTTATCAATGGGGCAGAGAGAGTTATCGTCAGCCAGTTGGTGCGTTCACCTGGTATCTACTATGCAATTGGACACGATAAGATTGGTAAGACTTTGTATTCATCTACCGTTATTCCGAATCGTGGTGCATGGTTGGAATACGAGACTGATTCCAATGATATTTTTTACGTACGTGTAGATAGAACAAGAAAAGTACCGATTACAGTTCTGATCAGAGCGCTTGGGGTGGGTACGAATGATGAAATCAGAGAATTGTTTGGTGATGAACCTAAAATTGAGGCAAGTTTTACGAAAGACGTTTCAGAGAACTATCAAGAAGGTCTTTTAGAACTGTATAAAAAAATACGTCCAGGGGAACCGTTGAGTGTTGAAAGTGCAGAAAGCCTTATTACAGCTATGTTCTTTGACCCTAGAAGATATGATTTAGCAAAAGTCGGTAGATATAAATTCAATAAAAAGTTAGCTTTTAAGAATAGAATCAGACATCAGATTCTTGCAGAGGATGTAGTGGATCAATTCGGGGAAGTACTCGCTGCCGCAGGCGACAAAGTGACTGCAGAACTTGCAGAAAAAATACAAAATGCAGCAGTTTCTTTTGTATGGATTCAATCAGAGGAAAGAAATGTGAAAATTATTTCTAATATGATGGTTGATATTAGAAATTTTGTGGATTGCAATCCAAAGGAATTAGGAGTTACGGAACTTGTATACTATCCAGTCCTACAACAGATCTTAGAGGAATTTCAGGATAAGCCGGAAGAACTGGCAGAGGCAATCCAGAAGAATATTCATGAATTGATACCAAAGCATATTACGAAAGAAGATATATTAGCTTCTATTAACTATAATATTCACCTGGAGTATGGTATTGGTAAAGATGATGATATAGATCATTTGGGAAATAGACGTATCAGAGCAGTTGGTGAATTGCTTCAAAATCAATACAGAATTGGTCTTTCCAGACTCGAAAGAGTAGTTCGTGAAAGAATGACGACACATGATGCAGAAGAAATATCACCACAAGTTCTAATTAATATCAAACCTGTGCAGGCGGCTGTAAAAGAATTCTTTGGTTCTTCTCAGCTATCACAGTTTATGGATCAAAATAATCCACTTGGTGAATTAACACATAAGAGACGTTTGTCCGCATTGGGACCTGGAGGACTTAGTAGAGACAGGGCTGGATTCGAGGTACGTGATGTTCATTACTCCCATTATGGAAGGATGTGTCCGATTGAGACACCGGAAGGTCCAAATATTGGTTTGATTAACTCACTTGCGACTTATGCAAGAATTAATGAATATGGTTTTGTAGAGGCTCCATATAGAAAAATTGATAAAACGGATCCTCAAAATCCTAGAGTTACCGATGAAGTTATCTATATGACAGCAGATGAGGAAGATAATTATCATGTTGCGCAGGCAAATGAAGCACTGGATGAAGAAGGTTATTTTGTAAGAAATAGCGTTTCAGGTCGTTTCCGTGAAGAGACACAGGAATATCCGAAAGCAATGTTCGATTACATGGATGTTTCTCCTAAAATGGTGTTCTCGGTAGCTACTGCTTTAATTCCATTCCTGGAGAATGACGATGCGAACCGTGCTCTTATGGGATCTAATATGCAGCGTCAGGCAGTTCCGTTATTATTTACAGAAGCTCCTGTAGTAGGAACTGGTATGGAGCCAAAAGCGGCAGTGGATTCAGGTGTATGTTGCGTTGCTAAAAAACCAGGTGTGGTAGAATATTCTTCTTCAAAGGAAATTAGAGTTGCCTATGATGATGGAGAAAAAGAAGTCTTTAAATTAACGAAATTTTCAAGAAGTAACCAAAGCAACTGTTACAATCAAAAGCCGATTGTATTTAGAGGAGAGCGTGTGGAAGAAGGTAGTGTAATTGCGGATGGTCCTTCTACAGCGCAAGGTGAGCTCGGTCTTGGCAAAAACCCATTGATTGGATTTATGACATGGGAAGGTTACAACTATGAAGATGCAGTCTTACTTAGCGAAAGATTAGTACAAGAAGATGTATATACATCTGTTCATATTGAAGAATATGAAGCAGAAGCACGAGATACCAAGTTGGGACCAGAGGAGATTACAAGAGATGTTCCGGGTGTCGGCGATGATGCTTTAAAAGATTTGGATGATAGGGGTATCATACGTATTGGAGCTGAAGTCAGAGCTGGAGATATTTTGGTTGGTAAAGTTACACCAAAGGGAGAGACAGAATTAACGGCAGAGGAAAGACTTCTTCGTGCAATCTTTGGAGAAAAAGCAAGAGAAGTCAGGGATACTTCTTTAAAAGTGCCTCATGGGGAATACGGTATTGTGGTAGATGCAAAAGTATTTACAAGAGAAAACGGTGATGAGTTATCGCCAGGCGTTAATCAGGCGGTCGTTATCTATATTGCACAAAAAAGAAAAATCTCAGTTGGTGACAAAATGGCAGGGCGACATGGAAACAAGGGTGTTGTATCCCGCGTATTACCAGTTGAAGACATGCCATATTTACCGAATGGGCGACCGCTTGATATTGTGTTGAATCCATTGGGCGTGCCTTCCCGTATGAATATCGGACAGGTACTCGAGATTCATCTTTCACTTGCTGCAAAGGCGTTGGGCTTTAATATTGCAACACCTGTATTTGATGGAGCAAACGAGTTAGATATCATGGATACGCTTGATTTGGCTAATGACTATGTAAATTCAACATGGGAAGAATTTGAAAAAAAATATAAAGATACGCTTCTTCCTGGAGTTTTGAGCTATTTATCAAAGCATAGAGACCACAGAAACCTTTGGAAAGGAGTACCTATTTCCAGAGACGGTAAAGTTAGACTTCGTGATGGTAGAACAGGAGAATATTTTGATAGTCCAGTAACAATTGGACATATGCATTACTTAAAACTTCATCATTTAGTTGACGATAAAATTCATGCTCGTTCTACAGGTCCTTATTCTCTTGTCACACAGCAACCTTTGGGAGGTAAGGCACAGTTCGGAGGTCAAAGATTTGGTGAGATGGAAGTTTGGGCATTGGAGGCATATGGCGCATCCTATACACTACAAGAAATCTTAACAGTGAAATCAGATGATGTGATTGGCCGTGTTAAGACATATGAAGCGATTATCAAAGGAGAGAATATTCCGGAACCAGGAATACCAGAATCATTTAAAGTATTGTTAAAAGAATTGCAATCTCTTGGTCTGGATGTGAAAGTACTTCGTGATGATCAGACAGAAGTTGAGATTATGGAAACAATAGATTATGCTGAGACGGACTATCGTTTTGAAATTGAAGGCGATTCCAAAAGCTATGATTATGAAAAAGAATCACTTGGAACCATGGGATATCAAAAACAGGAGTTTGATCAGGTCAGTGGAGAGCTGGTAGCTGCTGAAGAAGATATAGAAGATTTGGAAGAAGATGATTTGGATGCAGACTTAGATGAGATGGAGTTGGAAAATTCTTTTGAAGAGTAATGAATCAGATTGAATCGGAAGGAGTGCCATAAATGTCAGAAACAAATAATGAAGTTTACCAACCTATGACGTTTGATGCAATTAAGATTGGATTAGCATCACCAGAAAAGATTAGGGATTGGTCTAGAGGCGAAGTTACAAAACCTGAGACAATCAATTATCGGACCTTAAAACCAGAAAAAGATGGTTTATTCTGTGAAAAGATTTTTGGACCTAGTAAAGATTGGGAATGTCACTGTGGTAAATATAAAAAAATAAGATATAAAGGTGTCGTTTGCGATCGTTGCGGTGTCGAGGTGACAAAAGCGAATGTTCGTAGGGAACGCATGGGACATATTGAGCTTGCTGCTCCAGTATCACATATCTGGTACTTTAAAGGTATCCCGAGCAGAATGGGACTTATTCTCGATCTATCCCCAAGGATATTGGAAAAAGTGTTATACTTTGCCTCTTATATCGTATTAGATGAGGGAGAGACCGATCTTCAGTATAAACAAGTTTTATCTGAAAAAGAATACCAAGATTCCAGAGAGACATGGGGCAATAAATTCCGCGTTGGAATGGGTGCGGAATCTATAAAGGAATTGCTTCAGTCAATTAATCTTGAAAGAGAAGCGGTGGAGCTTAAAGGTGATTTAAAAGATTCATCTGGTCAAAAACGTGCAAGAATTATCAAGCGATTAGAAGTTGTAGAGGCTTTTAGAGAATCGGGAAATAAACCAGAATGGATGATTATGGATGTTGTTCCTGTTATTCCTCCGGATTTACGTCCTATGGTTCAACTAGATGGCGGACGTTTTGCAACATCAGATTTGAATGATTTATATAGAAGAATTATTAATAGAAATAACCGTTTAAATAGATTGCTTGAATTAGGAGCGCCGGATATCATTGTTCGTAATGAGAAAAGAATGCTTCAGGAAGCGGTCGATGCATTGATTGATAATGGCAGACGAGGCAGACCAGTGACTGGTCCTGGTAATAGAGCATTAAAGTCATTATCCGATATGTTAAAGGGTAAATCCGGACGTTTCCGTCAGAACTTACTTGGAAAACGTGTTGACTATTCAGGACGTTCCGTTATCGTAGTAGGGCCGGAGCTTAAAATTTACCAATGCGGTCTTCCAAAAGAAATGGCTATTGAGCTTTTCAAGCCGTTTGTTATGAAAGAGTTAGTGGCTGGAGGAATCTCTCAGAATATTAAGAATGCTAAAAAGTTGGTGGAAAGATTAGACACACAAGTTTGGGATGTGCTGGAAGAAGTAATCAAGGAACATCCGGTTATGTTAAATCGTGCACCTACACTTCACAGACTAGGTATTCAAGCATTTGAGCCAATTCTGGTTGAAGGTAAAGCAATTAAACTTCATCCGTTGGTATGTACTGCTTTTAATGCCGATTTTGATGGTGATCAGATGGCCGTTCATCTTCCGTTATCGGTGGAGGCACAGGCTGAATGTAGATTTTTGCTCTTATCTCCAAACAACTTATTGAAACCTTCTGATGGTGGTCCAGTGGCCGTTCCTTCACAGGATATGGTTCTTGGAATCTATTACCTGACACAGGAGAGACCTGGTGCTCTTGGAGAAGGAAAATTCTTTAAAAGTGTTAATGAGGCGATTTTAGCCTATGAAAATAAAGCAATTACACTTCATACCAGAGTTACTGTGAGAATGAGCAGAACGTCACCGGATGGGACCGTGATTACAGGAAATGTGGAATCTACAATAGGACGGTTTATTTTTAATGAGATCATGCCACAGGATTTAGGTTTTGTAGATCGTAGTAAGCCTGAAGATCTATTAAAATTAGAAGTGGATTTCCATGTTGCTAAAAAGGGCTTAAAGCAGATTCTTGAAAAAGTTATTAATACCCATGGTGCTACGAGAACAGCCGAGGTATTAGATGATATTAAAGCAATTGGATATAAATATTCTACAAAAGCAGCAATGACGGTATCTATTTCTGATATGACAGTTCCTTCCCAAAAGCCGGCAATGATTGAACAGGCGCAGGAAACAGTGGATCGAATTTCTCAAAACCATAGGCGTGGTCTGATTACAGATGAAGAGAGATACAGAGCAGTTGTTGATACCTGGAATGAGACAGATAAAGAATTAACGGATGTATTGTTGAAAGGTCTTGATAAATATAATAATATTTTCATGATGGCCGATTCAGGTGCACGTGGATCCAATCAGCAGATTAAACAGTTGGCGGGTATGCGTGGTTTGATGGCTGATACTACTGGTCGTACCATTGAACTTCCTATTAAATCAAATTTCCGTGAGGGTCTTGATGTATTGGAGTACTTCATGTCAGCTCATGGAGCGCGTAAAGGACTTTCAGATACGGCACTCCGTACAGCTGACTCAGGATATTTAACAAGGCGTCTTGTTGATGTTTCACAAGATTTAATTATTCGTGAAATTGATTGTTCAGAGAATAAAGAAGAAATTCCAGGAATGGTCGTAAAAGCCTTCATGGATGGGAAAGAAACAATCGAAGGCTTGCAGGATAGACTTACAGGCAGATATACCTGCGAAGAAATTAAAGATAGAGATGGTAATGTGATTGTTAAGAGAAATCACATGATCACACCAAGACGTGCAGCACAAATTATGGCGGTAGGTGTAGATGCAGACGGAGAACCAATAGAAAAAGTTAAAATTCGTACCATACTTACTTGTAGATCTCATATTGGTATTTGTGCAAAATGTTATGGTGCTAATATGTCAACAGGAGAACCGGTGCAGGTAGGTGAAGCAGTTGGTATTATAGCAGCACAATCCATTGGTGAACCAGGTACACAGCTTACCATGCGTACGTTCCATACAGGTGGTGTTGCTGGTGATGATATTACCCAAGGTCTTCCACGTGTCGAGGAATTATTTGAGGCTAGAAAACCAAAAGGACTTGCCATTATCGCGGAATTTGGCGGGATAGCAACCATAAAAGATACAAAGAAAAAGCGTGAAATTATAATCACAAATGATGAAATTGGGGAATCAAAAGCCTATTTGATCCCTTATGGATCCAGAATCAAAATTTTGGATGGAGCGCTTCTGGAAGCAGGAGATGAGTTGACAGAGGGTAGTGTCAATCCTCATGATCTGTTAAAAATCAAGGGAGTACGCGCTGTTCAGGATTACATGCTTTGTGAAGTGCAAAGAGTGTATCGTTTGCAAGGCGTTGAAATCAATGATAAACACGTCGAAGTGATTGTTCGTCAGATGCTAAAGAAGATAAGAATAGAAGATAACGGCGAAACTGAATTCTTGCCAGGAACTTTGGTAGATGTTCTGGACTATGAAGATATGAATGCTGAATTATTGAAAGCGGGCAAAGAGCCTGCAACAGGAAAACAAGTAATGCTAGGTATTACGAAAGCCTCATTGGCTACCAATTCATTTTTATCAGCTGCTTCATTCCAGGAAACAACCAAGGTTCTCACCGAAGCTGCTATTAAAGGAAAAGTGGATCCGTTAATCGGTCTGAAAGAGAATGTTATTATTGGTAAATTGATACCGGCAGGTACAGGTATGAAGAGATATCGGACTGTGACACTGGACACCGATATGGATATGCAGGATACCTTAACACTTTCAGAAGACTTTGATGAAGATATAATTGCTATTTCAGAAGAGTCAGATATATAAAAGTAGTAAAACAAAAATCCCCACAATGTGGGGATTTTTTCTCATTTACATTTCAGGAATAAATACATGAAGTGAATCATCAAGCTCCATAACTTCAGGGGTAATAACCTTCCACGAGCTTATGGAATAAAAAGTTTCGCCCGATTGCTTGGGATATCGGATTGTAAGCTCAATGTTAAGTGATTGTGTATCCGAGATAGGAATAGCATAAGAAATCGTATGTCCTACCTGCTTAAAGTACTCTTCTTCAGATATCCCTGAAGCATATAAATCAGATAGAGTATGATCAATTTCTGCAATTGAAGTTTCCGCAGAATTGCAAGCTTCATAATAGGAGGTCATACGCTCCTCAATTTTTTTATTTAAATTTATATCTGCATGCGCACTGACAATAGATAACGTAGCAAAGGAAACAAGACACAATAATACAAAAATTAGAAGGATGGAAGATGAGCCGATATTGACTCCTAAATTTTTTTGTTTCATTGAATAACTCCAATCTAAAATTAACTTTTTAGTGGTTGATGTTTAAAAATAGATAATTGATAAATAATATCATTTGTGGCGTTAGTGAGGACAATTTTGGCGGTGCTGGTGTTGTTGATTGATTCAGTGGTTACGAAGGCAATAAAAGTAGCATTTTCATAAGAATCAGGATTCCAGTTAGAGTCAAAATATAGGCAAAAGACTTGATCGCTGACGGCGGTTGCATTTAGGAGAGAAACTGTGGCATTAAAGTCCGCACCAGTTCCGGTATAAGTTTCTGCAATATTCTGTGCCCATAATAGGGCATGATTCTTATTGGTGTTAGAAGTGCCCATCAGATGAGCCTTTACAAACAACTGAATACATACAGCACTTGCTAAAGAAAAGAAAAAAATAGCAATAATTAATTCCATTAGGAAAAGAGCAGACTTTGAAGTTGTTTTCGTATACATTTGTGATCTCCTCCTCAAGCTCGCGTGCTGACGTACAGGTCATATGTTATATTATTTTCTAACGTTAAGGTAAATTGATATAAATGCGCATTTATTGCAATTAATTTAAAATCGATAATAGGCAATATATTCTGGCCTGATTTCAAAGTGACAACAGAATCTGCCTTTACAAATAATTCCTTTAAATACCCGTCATACTTATATATATAGGTATAATAGGCAGTGTCATTAGCGATCGTTGTTAACACCAGGGCATCGGTACCTTCGATAGAGCCTACGGAGATTGCATTACTGGTATCGAACTGACGAATCTTCTCAGTGATATAGGCATAGGAGGTCCGCATATTATAATTTTGATCCATATTCCGAACAGTCTTTTTATAAATATTAGATCCTATCATAATTAGCATTAAGGCAGAAATCGCAAATACACAAAAAAGAGCAATTACAAATAAGATATCCACCATATGCTTATTTCTTCTCTTAAAATCCATTTTTAAGCTCCTTATCCGGTACGGTATTCTTACTAATGATTGTAATGTCAGGCATTATATTAGAACCTATGGGATTATAATCTACAAAAAACAATTCCGTATCATAAATTAAACCATAATGTTCTTCCAAATACGTTAGGCTTGGGGGATAGGACCCTTCTACCGCGTAACATTGTACGACACTTCGGTAGATTGCAGTTTTTAAGCTTTCTGCACGTTTTTCACTGGTAGTTAATGAGATTGACTGAATCCCAAATAGAAAGAAAACAAACAATATTCCAAAAGCTATTATAGGTAGTTTAACTTTTTTCATTTTTGAAATCATGTTATTTTGATTTGAAAATCTATTCATAGCGTCTCCTATACATGAATCATCCAATACTCGACATAATTCCCATCAATGGAAGAATCACGGATAATAGAATAAATCCCACAATGAAAGAAAGGATAATCACAAGTGTTGGTTCCATAATCGAAATCATGGAATAAATCTTAGTATCAGTCTCCTTTTCGTAATTTTGTGCGATCTTATCCATTACAATATCAATATTACCGGTACGTGATCCAATTGCTACCATTCTGGAATAGAGGTTATTAAAAATAGATGAATTTATCAAAGCTTCAGAAAAATTAGAACCTTCTTCGATGAAAGATTTACAAGCCCTAATTTTATCTTGCATAATTTTATTATCAACTAATTTGGATACAAGTTCCAAACTAGAATAGGCGTCAATTCCACTGCTTAACGTTAATGCCATTCCACTTGCAAAACGCCCGGAGGCGATATTTTCATAAAAATCACGGGTTAGAGGAAAGGATGAAACAAATTTTATGTAGAAATAATGCCCTTTTTTTGTTTTAAAGAAAAATAAATACGCAACAAAACAAAGGATAAGAAATAGAAGAATAATAACAGAAGAATGGCTGATTGTGCTTCCGATGGACATAAAGGACTTTGAAATAGGATTCATTTCACTGCCAAGCTGAATAAATACCTGATTAAAAATAGGAAGAACTTTTGTGAGCAGGACAATAATAACAAGAAGCATCATAATAATCATGATAACCGGATAGCTGATGGCATTTTTGATATTGCTGTTAATTGTTTCTTCCCGTTCATAATAATGCGATAGGGACGCTAATACCTCGTCCAAGCGGCCTGATTCTTCCCCGATTGCAATCATATTAAGTACGTAGTCTGGAAAAACGCCGGAAGTTTCAACAGCGTGATAGAAAGAGTCGCCACCGTTGCAAACATCATAGATAGACTGAATGATCTCTCGGCTTTCTGGATTCTTACTGTCAGTCAGCATGATTTCCATACCTTCTGCAGGTGTAATACCAGCATTTAAGATCAGTGCTGTTTGTTCGCAGAAAGAAGCAATTTCTGTACTTGATAACATCTTCTTCATTTTCATTCTATCTCCTTCTTAATAGATATACTTTGTAGTGTAGTTACTTCCATCTCCAATAAATTTTTTGAGAGCCCTCTCATTTGAATTAGCTGCAAAAGTAGGATCCATGAGTGCCCAGCTCTTACCATCGAATTGGATAATTCCATTCACCCAACCTACATCCTCTATATAGGTACTTATCCAAGCATGATAGGCATCTCCGGCATATCCGACTTCCATTCTGGTTGGAATACGCTGCGTGCGCAGCATTGCAGACAACAATGCTGCATAGTCAAGGCAAATTCCTTTTTTGGTGGATAATGTAGAGTCTACATCGGGAATGTAGCCGCTCTGCACGGTTTTAGCCTTTTGATAGTCGTAAGAAATGGTGTTGACTACATAGTTATACATGTTAGATACGACTTCCAAGTCGTTATCGGCGTTCTTTGCAAGTTCTTTACCCTTTGTCACGATTTCCATAGAAGAATTAAAATTTACATACTGATTCGGGTAGAGAAAAGGACCAAAGGTATTTGTAATCGTAACAGGAATTTTCTCAGACATTACAGTTGCGTACTGATCACCTGTTACGTTCTCATATACAGCTACTAAATAATTTCCACTTCCGGCAGAGAGCGGAAATACTTCTGCGCCAGCAGTTAGGTTATACGTATATGTGGTCGCATCCTGACCTGTAATCTGTAATTTTATTTTTTTGGCAGGACCAGAATAGGATACTATGATATAACCTTCCTTCGCATTAGAAGCATCGACTGTTGCGGTATCGGATTTAAATAGTAAGGTCCCAGAAGCTACGGGAGTTAAAACTTTAGGTGTATTATCACGGGAGCCCTTCTCTTTATGAGCACTTGCAAAAAAAGGAGACTCTGGTGTCATTTTTTTGCATCCACTGTATATAAGAAAGATTAATATGCAGAACACGATGCAACCAATTATAATCTTATTGCTTCTTTTGAACTTCATTGTTGTTAAAATCTCCATAAGGATCTGCTTTATTTTTGGGGCGTTATTATAATTTGTAGAAACTCTTCTTTATTCCAGGAAACAAAAATCTGTAATGGTTTCTCTGGATAAGGAAAAACAAGTTCTCCGGTTTCATTGCTGTATGTATCGGGCAAGTAAATAGAACCGTCCTTTGCAATGGCATAACTATAACGTAGATCAAAATCCTGACCTGATAAATTAAGATATATTTTATTATTTTTGATAGAATGTTCTTCTATTTTTAATTGGCCACTTCCTACGGTATGAGAGTATGATGAAGGAGAATTAAGAAATACCAATGGAGCTAATAAAGTAAGGATGATACAAACAAAACAAATCCATTTACCAATAAAAAAAATATGTGTACGCGCCTTTTGACGTAAAACTATTTTATCAAATGGAATGGTATTAGGTGGAGTATCACACGCCGCAAATACTTTTTGGAGTGTTTCATTTGCTGTTTTTATATCCATATTGTATTTTTTTTTCTTGTATTTGATAAAAAGCAGATGAATCCCTCCTAGTCATTTAAAATTTTTTGTAAAGCAGCATGGCCACGATGTAAATATCTCTTTACAGAACTTTTACTCACACCGATGGCATCTGCTATTGCATCTAATTTCATATTATTATAATATTTCATGATAATGACCTGTTGCTCGTTCAGCGGAAGTGTATCAATTGCCATGCTAAGGCGAGTCTGTTCATCGATCTTGACTATTTGTATTTCGGGGTTAGAGTAAAAATGCTCATCCTTCATAAACTCAAAAGCAGATGTGCTTACGTTCCCGTAATTTTCATTATTTTTTTTACAGATGTCATAGCATACGTGGAAACTTATTTGATTGATCCAAGCAATGAAGAGTGTGGGGTCTTTAATTTTATGTATATTTTTAAGGGCTGAAATATAAATTTCCTGTACTGCATCCTGTGCAAGAAAGGAATCTTTTAAATAATGGCATGCATAATTATATATTTTGTTATAAGTTAAAGCATATATTTCTGCAAATGCATCACTGTTACCTTTTTGCGACTGAATGACAAGACCAGCAATATAAGGATGATCCGGTTCCTTCATTTAATATCCCCTATTCTATAAAAATAAATTAATTCCCTATTTCTCCATCTTACGGCAACAGATAGCAACTAAATCAGAAAATCTAGTCACTTTTTCTTCTATGTTTAAGGCATATTCATATAGAACCTCTATTTTATTATTATGAATGTGATTATAGACATCCAATTCCTCCAGTAATTGTTTTATAAATTCCTGAATCAAATGTTCCGTACAGGACTCAAGAACGACTAAAAATTCATTACCGCCATTTCGCCCCACAAATCCGAATCGATCACCGACATTTTCCAGGATATTACAAAAATCCTGTATGATAGCATCTCCTTCCTCATGACTTCTGGTTCTATTGATATCCAGAAGGTTTTTAATGGTAAGGACACAACAACCTACATTATGAATGTTTTTCTTATAGGCATAGCTTTCAAAGATTAGATCACAGCTATGGCGATTAGGAATGCCTGTCAGATTGTCTAGATAAGCAGTTTTATGAAGGGCATGATTGACAGAAATCATGGTTTCTAATCTGGAAAAATCCAGAAGTAAGAATAGAAAGCTTACAATCAATAGAACCCATACAATGAAGCACAGCGTGAATAAGCTTTTATCTTCAAAAATATTCGCACTTAGATAGGGATTAAGAACGAGTAAAAGAAATGAGATGATTCCAGTAGTGATTAAAAAGAATAATTGAATGAATTTTAATATTTTATAGTACTTTAAATCGTTTGTCTGCATATATGATATCCCCTTTACATTAATGTCAAACTGTCGAATTAAGTTTAATTATAAGTTAGGTATGAGAAAAAGAAAAGATTAAATATTCCAAAAATTGAACCTATTTCAAATTAAATTAAGTCTTTACTGGTAAAGATATGAATTAATGGTGTAAAAATAAGAGGTATGAATATGAATATTGCTTATAAATTAAAGGTCATTGGTGATGAAGATGTCCCAATGGCAGCATTTCTAGAAACAAATAGCACAGAAATTATATTAAGTTTAGTATTATTTGCCACACTAACACTTCTACTATATATTTATATTAAAAAATGCCATACATACAGAATGCGTGCATGTATGCTACAGAGTATGAGTCTAAAAGAAAATGAAAAAATAAAATTATCATGGAATTTATGGAAACTGCAATCTAAAATCCAAGAACTAGAAGCAGAAGCCGTCAGTCATATAGTACTCTAGTGTTATATTTTTATTAAGAGCGATACAAAAAAAATAAAATATGATATGCTAAAAATTATATGATTTTGAGAATGGATAGAGAGAAGGCGAACATGAATAAAAAAAGACTAGATTATTTAGATATGACTAAGGGGATTGGCATTATTTTAGTGGTCATAGGCCATTCTACTTTTGCAGGAGATCATTTACTTACTTGGATAGCTTCCTTTCATATGCCCCTTTTTTTTATCGTGACAGGAATGTTGTTACAACATACACAAGAAGAAAAAATAAGGATGTCCAATATTGTCAGAAAGAAAACGAAGAGTATTATGCTTCCTTATATAAGTTTCAGTATAATATATTTGGCTATGGATATGGGACTATTGCTTTTGCATTTGGGAAATAAGACATTATTGGATTTCTATTATGCTATCATTAGTACTTTTACATGCTATGGTATTTCAACTTTATGGTTTTTACCTGCATTATTTATAGGTGAGATTAGTTTCCTCTTTATAAGGAAGAGATACAGTCATATCATCACAATCTTAGTAGGATTTATGTTGGCATTGATTGTAGGTCTGACATATCCTATCTTTGATGCCAGATATTCGTTGTACAAGACTACTTATAGTTTGATTTTAGGATATCTCTTAATTTGTCTTTATCGAGGTGCCGTTGCTTATTTGTTTATTGCAATGGGATATTATGTAAAGAGATATGTCGTAGAAAAAGAAAAAATGCAAATGAAAGAGATTTCTTTAGGTCTTATATTATTGCTGACAGGCGCAGCCTTTGCCTTTACGAATGGACGTGTTGATTTACATTCTGTTGTTTTAAAAAACAGCGTATATTTTTATATTAGTGCATTTGCCGGTACAATGGGGGTCATACTAATCAGTAAAAATATAATGCTCTTAAAAGCCTTGCAGTATGCAGGTAGAAATTCGCTTATCATTATGGCGACCCATCTGGATTTTAGAATTATGATAACTGCAATCCGTAGCGCATCATTTGTTCATGCATATTTGATGCCAATACCTCTATACGTACGATATGTAATAATGGCAATCGTAGTAGTGGTATTAGAATACATCATTATATATATTATGAACCATTTTTTTTACTTCCTTATAGGAAAGAATAAGCCATTAAATCGCAAAAAGTTCAAAGTTGTAAAATAGCATTTGAGATTGGAAGAGTACGTAAAAAATGATTGACAAGAACGATGGATATCAGTATACTTAGATAGCGTGCAAAAAACTGCGTTTTTTTAGTGCGTCACAAAAACAAATTATACCGCAGGAGGTGAATCAGAATGCCAACATTTAACCAGTTAGTTAGAAAAGGAAGACAAACATCAGCAAAAAAGTCAAATGCACCAGCGCTTCAAAAAGGATATAATTCTTTAAGAAAGAAATCAACAGATTCTTCAGCGCCACAAAAAAGAGGTGTTTGTACTGCTGTAAAAACAGCTACACCTAAGAAACCTAACTCAGCTCTTAGAAAAATCGCCAGAGTACGTCTTTCGAACGGAATCGAAGTAACAAGTTATATTCCAGGAGAAGGTCATAACTTACAAGAACATAGTGTTGTTCTTATCAGAGGCGGTAGAGTTAAAGACTTACCAGGTACAAGATACCATGTTATCAGAGGTACACTTGATACAGCTGGAGTTGCTAACAGAAAACAAGCTCGTTCAAAATACGGCGCTAAGAGACCGAAGGCAGGAAAATAATAGTTAAGAAAACTCTTAATTCATTATTTCCATGTACCACAGTTAAACTTAAGTTAGTGTTGGAGTTCAGATTCAAACATCTTGTTGCAAGCGCATCTTAAGATGAGGTGTAGGATAGATGAAAAACAGCGCGAACACATTTTATCATTGTGAGTACCTATGATCTATTAACCGACAGTGAAACTGTCAAATATAATAAGGAGGGAAGAACCGTGCCACGTAAAGGACATATACAAAAAAGAGACATATTAGCGGATCCTTTATACAATAATAAAGTAGTTACCAAACTTATCAATAACATTATGTTAGATGGTAAGAGAGGTGTAGCTCAAAAGATTGTATACGGAGCATTCGCAAAAGTGGAAGCAAAATTAGATAAACCAGCGCTTGACGTATTTGAAGAGGCTATGAACAATATCATGCCTGTTCTTGAAGTAAAAGCAAGACGTATTGGTGGAGCAACTTATCAAGTGCCAATCGAAGTAAGAACTGACAGACGTCAGGCATTAGCACTTCGTTGGATTACCTTGTATTCTCGCAAAAGAGGTGAGAAGACAATGGAAGATAGATTGGCTAATGAGATTTTGGATGCTGCTAACAATACAGGAGCATCTGTTAAGAAAAAAGAAGATATGCATAAAATGGCTGAAGCAAATAAAGCTTTTGCTCACTATAGATTCTAAAGGAGGAGTTTACCTTGGCTGGAAGAGAATATCCACTAGAGAGAACCAGAAACATCGGTATTATGGCTCATATCGATGCAGGTAAGACTACTCTGACAGAGCGTATCTTATACTACACTGGTGTAAATTATAAAATCGGTGATACTCATGAAGGAACTGCTACCATGGACTGGATGGAGCAGGAACAAGAAAGAGGTATCACAATCACATCAGCCGCTACAACATGCCACTGGACATTAGAAGAGGACTGTCAAAAGAAACCAGGTGCCCTTGAGCATCGTATTAATATTATTGATACGCCAGGCCATGTTGACTTTACTGTGGAAGTAGAACGTTCCTTACGTGTACTTGATGGTGCAGTAGGTGTATTCTGTGCAAAAGGTGGTGTAGAACCACAATCAGAAAATGTATGGCGTCAGGCTGATACCTACAACGTACCAAGAATGGCATTCATTAATAAAATGGATATTTTGGGTGCTAATTTCTATGGTGCTGTAGAACAAATAAAAACAAGATTAGGCAAGAATGCGATCTGTCTTCAATTACCGATTGGTAAAGAAGACGATTTCAAGGGAATTGTTGATTTGTTTGAAATGAAAGCTTTTATCTATAATGATGATAAGGGTGATAATATTTCAATCGTTGATATTCCAGAGGATTTGAAAGATGATGCAGAATTATATCGCAACGAATTAGTGGAAAAGATCTGCGAATTAGATGATGATTTAATGATGATGTATCTGGAAGGGGAAGAACCTTCTGTAGAAGAATTAAAAGCAGCTCTTAGAAAGGCTACTTGTGAATGTACAGCGATTCCTGTTTGTTGTGGTTCTGCATACAGAAACAAGGGCGTTCAGAAATTATTAGATGCAGTACTGGAATTTATGCCATCACCTACCGATATCCCTTCGATCAAAGGTGTTGATATGGATGGAAATGAAATGGAAAGACATTCTTCTGACGAAGAACCTTTCTCAGCACTCGCGTTTAAGATTATGGCAGATCCATTTGTTGGAAAATTAGCTTTCTTCCGTGTTTATTCCGGAACAATGGCAGCTGGCTCTTATGTATTGAATGCTACAAAGGGTAAGAAAGAACGTGTTGGACGTATTCTTCAGATGCATGCGAATAAGAGACAAGAGCTGGATAGAGTCTATTCAGGTGATATCGCAGCTGCAGTAGGATTTAAATTTACAGTTACCGGTGATACGATTTGTGATGAACAACATCCAGTAATCTTAGAGTCCATGGAATTCCCAGAACCTGTTATTGAATTAGCGATTGAACCAAAAACAAAAGCTGGTCAGGGCAAATTGGGAGAATCTTTAGCAAAGCTTGCAGAAGAAGATCCTACGTTCCGTGCTCATACAGATCAGGAAACAGGCCAGACTATTATTGCAGGTATGGGTGAGTTGCATTTGGAAATCATCGTAGACAGACTTTTACGTGAATTTAAGGTGGAAGCGAACGTAGGTGCACCTCAAGTTGCCTACAAGGAAGCAATTACAAAAGAAGTTGATGTCGACAGCAAATATGCAAAACAATCAGGTGGACGTGGACAATACGGTCATTGTAAAGTTAAATTTGCTCCGATGGATGCAAATGGGGATGAGCTTTTCAAATTTGAATCCTCTGTTGTTGGTGGTTCTATTCCGAAAGAATACATTCCATCCATTGGTGAGGGTATCGAAGAAGCTACAAAGGCTGGTGTTCTTGGAGGCTTCCCTGTTGTTGGTATCCATGCAAATGTGTATGACGGATCTTATCATGAAGTCGATTCATCAGAAATGGCATTCCATATTGCAGGTTCCTTAGCTTTTAAAGAAGCTATGCAGAAGGCAGCTCCTGTACTTCTTGAACCAATCATGAAGGTTGAAGTTACTATGCCAGAAGAATATATGGGTGATGTAATAGGAGATATCAATTCACGCCGTGGACGTATTGAAGGTATGGAAGATATCGGTGGCGGAAAGATGGTCAAAGGATTTGTACCGTTATCAGAAATGTTTGGCTATGCAACCGATCTTCGTTCTAAAACACAAGGTCGTGGAAATTATTCTATGTTCTTTGAAAAGTATGAGCAAGTGCCGAAATCAGTACAGGAAAAAGTCTTGGCAGCGCACGCGAAATAGACAGATGTGAATTAAAAATATGCTTGAAAAACCTTTGGTTATTTACTATAATCAAAGATAGTCAAGCAGAATATAGAAGTGAAAATAAAATTATAGTAAGAAATTATAGGAGGACTTTAAAATGGCTAAAGCTAAATTTGAAAGAAACAAACCACACTGTAACATTGGTACCATTGGACACGTTGACCATGGTAAGACTACATTGACAGCTGCTATCACAAAAACACTTAGTGAAAGAGTAGAAGGAAACGCAGCAGTTGATTTCGCTAATATCGATAAAGCTCCAGAAGAAAGAGAACGTGGTATTACTATTTCAACTTCTCACGTGGAATACTCAACAAGCAAAAGACACTATGCACACGTTGACTGTCCAGGACATGCCGATTACGTTAAGAACATGATTACTGGAGCAGCTCAGATGGATGGTGCTATTCTAGTTGTTGCTGCTACAGACGGAGTTATGGCTCAGACAAAAGAGCACATCTTACTTTCCCGTCAGGTAGGTGTTCCTTGTATCGTTGTATTTATGAACAAATGCGATATGGTAGATGATGAAGAAATTCTTGAATTAGTTGAAATGGAAATCAGAGAATTACTTTCAGAGTATGAATTCCCTGGCGATGACACACCAGTTATCCAAGGTTCCGCTCTTAAAGCTCTTGAAGATCCTACAAGTGCATGGGGAGATAAAATCATGGAATTAATGGATGCAGTTGATTCTTTCATTCCAGATCCTCAACGTGATACAGACAAACCTTTCTTGATGCCAGTAGAAGATATTTTCTCTATCACAGGTCGTGGTACAGTTGCTACCGGTAGAGTAGAAGCTGGTGTTCTTCACGTATCTGATGAAGTTGAAATTGTTGGTATTAGAGAAGAAGTTAAGAAAGTTGTTGTAACTGGTATTGAAATGTTCCGTAAACTTCTTGATGAAGCGCAAGCTGGTGATAATATCGGCGCACTTCTTCGTGGTGTTGATAGAAAAGAAATCGAAAGAGGTCAAGTACTTGCAAAACCTGGTACCGTAACATGTCATACAAAATTTACAGCACAGGTTTATGTATTAACAAAAGATGAAGGTGGTCGTCATACTCCTTTCTTCAATAACTATAGACCACAGTTCTACTTCAGAACAACTGACGTAACTGGTGTTTGTAACTTACCAGCTGGTACAGAAATGTGTATGCCTGGTGATAACATTGAAATGACGATTGAATTAATTCATCCAATCGCTATGGATCAAGGTTTGACCTTTGCTATTCGTGAAGGTGGACGTACAGTTGGTTCAGGCCGTGTTGCTAAGGTTATGGAATAATTGCAAATATAAAGTAAAATCAAGACTTCCGAGAGTTCTCTCGGGAGTCTTTTTTACTGGATTACCATAAAAGTATTGTATATATCTCGGTTTGGTTAGATAATGAATATACAATTTTTATATACTTGGGAAAGGAAATAATAGGGGGCTATGAAAAATGATCGTCTATTTCAAATAATTTATATTTTACTTGAAAAGAAAAGTGTTACTGCACCTGAACTTGCCTCCATGCTCCAGGTCTCGTCCCGCACGATATATCGAGATATAGATACGCTATCCTTCTGTGGTGTTCCTGTCTATACAGTATCTGGTAAAAACGGAGGGATCTCTATCTTGCCAGGATTTACATTTGATAAAGCATTATTATCTGATGAGGAGCAAGATCAAATATTATTCGCATTGCAAAGTATAAATACCGTTGGGCAAAATGTAAAATTCTTATTATCTAAACTAGGTTCCGTTTTTAAAAAAGAGAATAGAAATTGGATTGAAGTCGATTTTTCTCCTTGGGGGCGGGAGATGGATGCCGTTAGATTTGATATTGTGAAACAGGCTATTTTGGAGAGAAAAATATTACAAATACATTATGTGGGATCATCTAGTGAAAAAACAAAACGCTATATAAAGCCGATAAAATTAATCTTTAAATCTAAGAACTGGTATGTGCAGGCATACTGTCTACAGGCACAGGATTTCCGGATATTTAAGGTTACAAGAATTTTTTGGCTTGCATTAACAGAAGAAAGGTTTAATGATGAATTTGAAGAAATTCCACCAATTGAATTTAAAAATGCCTCATTAAATTGTACCGAACTAAAATTACGATTCTCGCCACAATCACTTTTTCGGATTCATGATGAATTTCAAATGGATCAAATAGACAAACAAATAGACGGTTCCGTTATTGTAACGGTTTCTGTTCCTATAGATAGATGGTTGTACAGTTATCTATTAAGTTTTGGTTCTGAAGTAGAGATATTGGAACCTTTATCTATCAAAAAAGAGTTACTAAAATATATAGAAGAAATGAAAGATCATTATAAAAGCTGACATAACTACTATTAGCCCACTTTCCTTAGAGGTAATATGAGAAAACATATCATACTTTTTCTAAAAAAAATAAAAGAAGACATTATTACATATAGATGGGCGATCATTAGTTTTATTATATTCTATCTATGTGTCAAACAGTATTTTCATGCATTTTGTCCAATGGTGATCGTGACCGGATTTCCCTGTCCAGGATGTGGAATGACCAGGGCTGTATTTTTTATGCTCACAGGACAGATACACAGATCCTGGAATTTGAACCCACTTGCTATTGGGTGGATTCTTCTAGGGGTCTGGTTTCTATATAGAAGATATTGGTGTTGCAAAAAAATGAAAGAAGTAAAGTATTTGGGACTGCTTCTGATTATAATGATGCTGCTTTTATATGGATATCGGATGATGCATACTTTTCCAAGCTATGCGCCAATGGTTTATACTAGGCATAGTATCTTAGCAGATACCTTTGATTTTTATGAGGAATTATTGCGTAAGATTGGATTGCTATGATATAATGAGCGCAAGAGAGTCAAGTGCAAAGCATTTGACGAGCGGCGAATGCTGATCATGAACAGCATTAAGTTCAGGTTATAATGAGCGCAAGGAAGTCAAGTGCAAAGCATTTGACGAGCGGCGTACAAAAGAAGGGGAGAAACCACAATATGGATAACAACAATACGTTTTACGACCAAAATCAAAATGTAGAACCACCAAATCAGCAGCAGGTGTTTCAACAGCAACAATATCAACAGGCAAGTTATGAAAATTTTTCAGAACGGCCATATGTGGAAGAGCCTATGTCAGTAAGCGACTGGCTAATGGTCATGTTGGTCATGTGTATTCCTTGTGTAAACCTCATTATGATGTTTGTATGGGCATTCAGCAACAGTGAAAAAAAGAGCAAATCAAACTATTTTAAAGCATCCCTTATATGGGCGGCTATTATATTTGGGGCTGCAATATTATTTGTTATTATTGCAGGTATCTCAGTTGCATCAGTTGCAAGTGGATTTTAAAACAAGTAAGAAAGCAATTTGTCCTTGCATGGACAAGTTGCTTTCTTGTTTTAATAGGAAATTATTTAAACCAGCGACCAGAAGCACCGCAAGGCAATACAAGACCATTATCAGTGACAGGAAGTCCTATCTCACTGGCTTCTACTTCCCCCCCGAATTTTGAGGATATAGCAGTCTGCATCATGTAAGTAAGTACTGCCGGCTGAAGACCAGTTGTATAAGAATTGATTAAAAAAAAGGCAGGCTCTTTCGATAAAACTTTAGTTGCTAATTCGATGAATGGATAGATTGATTCCTCTATTTTCCATATTTCCCCTTTGGGGCCACGTCCGTAAGAAGGAGGATCCATGATAATTCCATCATACGTATTTCCTCTCCGAATCTCCCTTTCCACAAATTTAATACAGTCATCCACCAACCAACGAATTGGAGCATCTTGCAACTGAGAAGATACTGCATTTTCTTTTGCCCAATTCACCATTCCTTTAGAGGCATCTACATGTGTAACGCTTGCGCCTGCTTTTGCAGCGGACAAAGTGGCGCCTCCAGTGTAAGCAAAAAGATTTAATATCTTAAGCGGCCGGTCCGCATTCTTGATAATTTGTGAAAACCAATCCCAGTTTGTAGCCTGTTCCGGGAAAATCCCGGTATGTTTAAAGCTAAAAGGCTTAAGATTAAATGTTAATTCTTGATAGTGAATCTGCCATTCCTTTGGAAGATTTATAAATTCCCATTCGCCACCGCCATTACTGCTTCGGTGATAGTGTCCATTTTTATTTTTCCAACCAGCATGCTTATGAGGGGTTGTCCAGATCACCTGTGGATCTGGTCGAACCAGGACGTATTTTCCCCAGCGTTCTAGCTTTTCACCTGTTGATGTATCTAACACTTCATAATCTCTCCAATTATCTGCAATCCACATATAATATGCTCCTTCAAGTATTTGTAGTTGTCAAACGCTGACCCGTTCACTCATTATAGCATAATTGAACTGTATTGTGCGATATGATAAAATAAAACAATTACTATTATTATCTGAGAAAAAATATGTTCATAGAGGAGAAGTATGGCAAAAAAAATATTAAAAACAAAAAGTAAAATTGTAGCAGCAGCATGGAAACTTTTTTATGATCAGGGATACGAATATACAACAATAGATGAGATAATAGCAGAATCAGGGACCTCCAAAGGATCTTTTTATCACTATTTTGAAGGAAAAGATGCGCTGCTAAGTTCATTATCTTATATGTTCGATGAGAAATATGAAGAGCTAAACGAGCATCTGCTACAAGATAAAGGAAGTTATGAGATATTACTATATTTAAATTATGAATTGTTCCAAATGATTGAAGATACCGTAGATTTCGAATTGTTATGCAGACTCTTTTCTACGCAGCTGACAACAAAAGGAGAAAAACATTTGCTGGATCACAATAGAGTATATTATAAGCTTTTGCGCAGGATAGTGGCGGAAGGGAAACAGAAAGAGGAATTGACAGAAGAATTAACGGTAAATGAGATTGTTAAATACTATGCACTATGTGAACGTGGGATCATGTATGATTGGTGTCTTGGTAATGGTGAATATTCGTTAAGTGAATATTCAAAGAAGTTTATGCCATTTTTTTTAAATAGAATTAGAAAAGTATGAAATAATTATACGATAATTATTATAAAAATTCTTGTGAAGAAATCAATCTATATATGAAAAAAAGCAGAAAGATTAAATTGCAGTATAAACTATAGTCTAGTATTTGTTCTGTATTGCGTTCTGATTTATTATATGTTATAAATTTCTTTGTACATATATTAATAGAAGAAAGAGGAAATACAGGATGAGTAGTTCAAATATTTGTATTTTAATATCAATTACGGCATATCTGCTTATAGTAATAGGCATTGGTATTAATTATGCTAAGAAAAATGAGAATACAGATGATTTTTATCTGGGAGGAAGAAAGTTAGGACCTTTTGTAACAGCCATGAGTGCAGAAGCATCTGATATGAGTAGCTGGTTGTTAATGGGTTTACCAGGAGTTGCATATCTTACTGGCATCGCAGACGCGACATGGACAGCGATTGGATTAGCGCTTGGAACTTACTTTAATTGGCTGATTGTAGCAAAAAGGTTACGCCGTTATACCGTGGTAGCGGGAAATGCCACTACGATTCCAGTGTTTTTTTCGAATCGTTACCGAGATGAGAAAAAAATATTATCCGTTATTGCGGCGGTCGTAATTATTATTTTCTTTGTACCATACACGGCATCTGGTTTTGCAGCCTGTGGTAAATTATTTGCCAGTCTTTTCGGGGTGGACTATCTGGTCGCAATGATCATCAGTGCGGGCGTCATTGTTGCATATACGACTTTGGGAGGATTCATGGCAGCCAGTACATCTGACTTCCTGCAAAGTATTATTATGACGATGGCCATTATTATTGTTTTGGGCTATGGAACTATATCTGCGGGAGGTATGGATGCAGTTATGAGCAATGCAGCATCACTATCCGGTTATTTGAGTTTAACAGCTATGCACAATGTGGAAAATGGTACAGCTACCCCGTATGGATTTATTATGGCAATTTCTACGATGGCATGGGGACTTGGATATTTCGGAATGCCTCACATTTTATTAAGATTTATGGCGATTGAAGATGAAAATAAATTGACACTGTCCAGAAGAATTGCCACAGTGTGGGTGGTTATTGCTATGTTTGTAGCAGTTTTTATAGGGGTTGCCGGGAACGCAATGAGCAAAGTTGGTGCCATTCCTACCTTAAAAGATCCGGAAACGATCATTATTGCAGTTTCTTCTGCTTTAAGTAAGCATGGTGTACTAGCAGCTCTTATAGCAGGAGTTATTCTCGCGGGCATCTTGGCGGCTACCATGTCGACAGCAGATTCACAATTGTTAGCAGCTTCATCCAGTGTGTCACAGAATATTATTAAAGAAGTATTTTTCAAATCGCTAAGTGATAAAGCATCTATGATCATTGCACGTATTACGGTTTTGGTGATATCCTTTATTGGTATGTTCATAGCAAGAAATCAAACTAGTTCCGTGTTCGCAATTGTATCATTTGCATGGGCGGGATTCGGAGCAGCATTTGGACCGGTCATGCTATTTTCGCTATTTTGGAAAAGAACCAATCTCCATGGGGCGCTTGCAGGTATGTTAAGCGGCGGTATCATGATTTTTGTATGGAAGTTTATGATTAGACCACTGGGAGGTATTTGGAATATTTATGAGTTACTACCTGCATTTATAATATCGTCCCTGTTTATTGTTGTGGTAAGTCTTTTGACGAAAGAGCCAAGTGAAGAGATTATAAGAGAGTTTGAATCAGTAGACAGTGCGATCATAAAATAATTATAAAAATATTAAAAAAAGGGGTTGAAAAACCTCTTTTTCTAATGTATACTAAATATTGCTGTGGCATGATAGCGATGAAACGTGAGGTTGCTACCAGGATATGGTAGGTTTTCCGTGGAGCGAATGTCAAGGGTCAACAAGATTGACTCAAAGAAACTGGCGACAAGTCACTGTACAGAGAGAGAATGTCTACTTGTATACAAGTAGAAACAACGTGTGAGTTAGTGTTTGTTATACGACACACACGGGAGAGTGTACAGTCACCGCTTGTCGTACTTACTAATAAAGTGCGAAAAGGAGGCGACTTTTTTTATGGCAAGTCAAGTAATGAGAATTACACTAAAAGCATATGATCATCAATTGGTTGATGCATCTGCCAAAAAAATTATCGAAACAGTTAAGAAAAACGGATCACAAGTAAGCGGACCGGTGCCACTTCCGACGAAGAAGGAAGTAGTTACAATTTTAAGAGCGGTTCATAAATACAAGGATTCCAGAGAACAGTTCGAACAGAGAACACACAAAAGACTGATCGATATCATTATGCCTACACCAAAGACTGTTGATGCATTGCAAAGATTAGAAATGCCAGCTGGTGTATACATTGACATCAAAATGAAAAACAAATAAGGCCCCTACTAGTATGATCCGTCAGGATCCGCTGTAGAAAAAACAGGAGGTAAAGTAATGAAAAAAGCAATTTTAGCGACGAAAGTCGGAATGACTCAAATTTTCAACGAAGACGGTGTGCTCATTCCTGTAACTGTACTTCAGGCAGGACCATGTGTTGTAACTCAGGTCAAAACGGTTGAAAATGACGGTTACATGGCAGTTCAGGTTGGCTTTACTGACAAAAAAGAAAGAATTGTCAACAAAGACGCTGCAGGTAAAAAAGAAGTGATTCACAGACATGGTGTTAACAAAGCACAAAAAGGACATTTTGCAAAGGCGGGTGTTACTTCAAAAAGGTTTGTGAGAGAATTCAAATTTGAAAACGCTTCAGAATATGCATTAGCACAAGAAATCAAAGCCGATATTTTTGCGGCTGGAGATAAAATTGATGTATCTGCTATTTCTAAAGGTAAAGGATTCCAGGGTGCTATTAAGAGACATGGTCAATCCAGAGGACCTATGGCGCATGGTTCTAAGTTCCACCGTCACCAAGGTTCCAATGGTGCTTGTTCTTCTCCGAGCAAAGTGTTCAAAGGAAAAGGAATGCCAGGACACATGGGATGCAAGAAAGTTACTGTTCAAAATCTTGAAGTGATAAGAATTGACGCAGAAAAGAATTTACTTTTAGTTAAAGGTGCAGTACCAGGACCTAAAAAAGCTTTAGTAACAATTAAAGAAACTACAAAAGTAGAAGCTTAATTTAGGATGAAAGGAGGATCATTCAGATGGCAAAAGTATCTGTTTATAATATGGAAGGCAAAGAAGTTGAAAAAATCGACTTGAACGATGCTGTGTTTGGTGTTGCAGTAAATGAACACTTAGTACACATGGCTGTTGTTCAACAACTTGCAAATAATCGTCAGGGAACACAGAAGGCAAAAACACGTTCTGAAGTTTCCGGTGGTGGAAGAAAACCATGGAGACAAAAAGGAACGGGTCATGCAAGACAAGGTTCGACAAGATCTCCACAATGGACAGGAGGCGGCGTTGTATTTGCTCCGGTACCAAGAGATTACTCTTTTAAATTAAATAGAAAAGAGAAGAGAATCGCTCTTAAATCAGCATTAACAAGCAGAGTGCAAGAAAATAAATTGATTGTGATTGATGAGCTTGCATTTGATTCAATTAAGACAAAAAACTTCCAGGTAGTTTTAGACAACTTGAAAGTGAACAAAGCACTTGTTGTTTTGAAAGATAACGATAAAAATGTTGTCTTATCTGCAAGAAATATACCTACAGTTCAAACAACATTAACAAATACAATTAATGTGTATGATATCATGAAAGCTGGAACCATTATCCTTACCAGGGCGGCAGCACAAAATATCGAGGAGGTGTACGCATAATGGCAAATATTAAATACTATGACGTAATCCTCAAACCAGTTGTCACTGAAAAAAGTATGGCTGGCATGGGCGAGAAAAAATATACTTTCTTAGTGCACACAGAAGCTAATAAATCTCAAATTAAAGAAGCAGTTGAAAAAATGTTCGCTGGAACAAAAGTTAAGAATGTCAACACTATGAACTTAGATGGCAAAAATAAAAGACGTGGTGCTATTACAGGAAAAACAGCCAAGACTAAAAAAGCGATCGTTCAATTAACAGCAGACAGCAAAGAAATTGAGATTTTCGCAGGGCTATAAGAAGTGAAATGATGGCGGTGAGCAATGAGCTTAAACCTCAGAGCCTCGAAGCATAGCTTCTCGGTCGTGTTGCTCGTCAAAATAAATTATTTAGATTTTTGATGCGAGCACCAAAAATTCTAAATCATTCATCTTGACTCTGCTTATCGCATATATACGCAGTAAAGCGTGAGAATAAACTGGATTTGTAGGGATACAGATCTATATCGAAAGGAGAAATAATCATGGGAATTAAGACATTTAACCCATATACACCTTCCAGAAGAAATATGACTGGTTCAGATTTCGCTGAAATTACAAAGTCAGTACCGGAAAAGTCTCTTTGTACTTCACTTAGCAAAAATGCTGGTCGTAACAATCAAGGTAAAATAACCGTAAGACATCATGGCGGTGGATGTAGAAGAAAATATAGAAATATTGATTTCAAAAGAATCAAAGATGGTATTGAAGCAACTGTAATTGGTATTGAATACGATCCAAACAGAACTGCAAATATTGCTTTGATCTGCTATGCAGATGGGGAAAAAGCTTATATACTTGCACCTGAAGGATTGACAGATGGTATGAAAGTAATGAATGGATCGACTGCAGAAGTTAAAGTGGGCAACTGCTTGCCATTATCAGAAATACCAGTTGGTGCACAAGTACACAATATTGAATTATATCCTGGAAAAGGCGGACAAATGGTTCGTTCTGCAGGAAACAGCGCACAGTTGATGGCAAAAGAAGGAAAGTATGCAACACTTAGATTACCATCAGGAGAAATGAGAATGGTTCCGATTATTTGCAGAGCATCCATCGGTGTTGTTGGAAATGGTGACCATAGCCTTATCAATATCGGTAAAGCTGGCCGTAAACGTCACATGGGTATCAGACCTACAGTTCGTGGTTCTGTTATGAACCCGAATGACCATCCACATGGTGGTGGTGAAGGTAGAGCTCCTATCGGACGCTCCGGACCTTGCACACCTTGGGGCAAACCAGCACTCGGCTTAAAGACACGTAAGAAAAAGAAAGCGTCTAATAAGTTGATTGTAAGAAGAAGAGACGGTAGAGCTATTAAATAATTGGAGGGTAACTGTGGAACGCAGAAAGTATCACAGTGACGATCAATTGATATTGATAATAAGGAGGAAATACAATGGCTAGATCATTAAAAAAAGGACCATTCGCAGATGCAAGTTTACTTAAAAAAGTAGATGCTATGAATGCAGCAGGCGGTAAACAAGTTATTAAGACTTGGTCTCGTCGTTCTACGATTTTCCCATCATTTGTTGGACATACAATCGCAGTTCATGACGGTAGAAAACATGTTCCTGTATATGTGACAGAAGATATGGTTGGACATAAACTTGGTGAGTTCGTTGCAACAAGAACTTACAGAGGACATGGAAAAGATGAAAAAAAATCAGGTGTAAGATAAGATCGTTTGAAAGGAGGTTTCATCCATGGCAAAAGGACATAGATCCCAAATCAAAAGAGAAAGAAATGCGAATAAGGACACCAGACCATCAGCAAAGTTATCATTTGCCAGAGTGTCAGTTCAGAAAGCATGTTTTGTTTTAGATGCCATTAGAGGCAAGGATGTACAATCAGCTTTGGGTATTTTAGAGTATAATCCTAGATATGCTTCTAGTTTAATTAAAAAATTACTTGAATCAGCAGTTGCTAATGCAGAAAATAATAACGGTATGAATATTGAAAAACTTTATGTAGCAGAGTGTTTCGCTGATCAGGGCCCGACAATGAAAAGAGTAAGACCAAGAGCACAGGGTAGAGCTTATAGAATCGAGAAGAGAATGAGCCATATTACAGTAGTGCTTGATGAAAGATAAGGAGGAAAAGTATGGGACAGAAAGTTAATCCTCATGGCTTGAGAGTCGGCGTTATTAAAGAGTGGGATTCCAAATGGTATGCGGATGCAGAATTCGCTGACTTTTTAGTAGAAGACTATAACATTAGAACATACCTTAAAAAGAAATTATACAGTGCAGGTGTTTCTAAAATCGAAATCGAGAGAGCATCTGACAGAGTAAAAGTTACTATTTTCACAGCCAAACCAGGAGTAATTATCGGTAAGGGCGGAACAGAAATTGAAGTGACAAAACAGGAACTTCAAAAGATGACCGCTAAAAAAGTTTTGGTTGATATTAAAGAAATTAAAAGACCTGATAAAGATGCCCAATTAGTTGCAGAAAACATTGCATTACAACTTGAGAACCGTGTGTCTTTCAGAAGAGCAATGAAATCAACCATGGGAAGAACAATGAAAACAGGAGCACTCGGTATCAAAACATCTGTTTCCGGACGTCTTGGTGGTGCTGATATGGCTCGTACTGAGTTCTACAGCGAAGGAACAATTCCACTTCAGACCTTGAGAGCAGATATTGATTATGGTTTTGCCGAAGCAGATACAACTTATGGCAAAGTGGGCGTAAAAGTTTGGATCTACAAAGGTGAAGTACTTCCTGTAAAAGCAAATAAGGAAAGCAAAGTTTCAAAGGAAGGGAGCGATAAATAAATGTTAATGCCAAAAAGAGTAAAACGTCGTAAACAATTCCGTGGATCAATGGCCGGCAAAGCTTTAAGGGGTAATACTATTTCTTATGGTGAATACGGTATTATCGCTATGGAACCTTGCTGGATTAAATCAAACCAAATAGAAGCAGCCCGTATTGCTATGACTCGTCATATCAAACGTGGTGGTAAAGTCTGGATTAAGATATTTCCGGATAAACCTGTAACTACAAAACCAGCAGAAACACGTATGGGTTCCGGTAAGGGAACTTTAGAATACTGGGTAGCAGTTGTTAAGCCAGGTCGCGTAATGTTCGAAATCTCTGGAGTATCAGAGGAAATCGCAAGAGAAGCATTACGTCTTGCAACACATAAGCTTCCATGTAAATGTAAAATTGTTTCTAAAGCAGACTTGGAAGGCGGTGTGTCAAATGAAAACTAATCAATATGTAGAAGATTTAAAAGCAAAATCAGCTGCAGATTTAGCAGAAGAATTAGTAGACGCTAAAAAAGAACTTTTCAATTTGAGATTCCAGAATGCAACAAATCAGTTGGATAACACAAGTAGAATTAAAGAAGTTAGAAAAAATATTGCTAGAATTCAAACAGTGATAACTGAGAAAGCAAAAGTTGCAGAATAATTCTCAGAAGAAAGGAGCATAAATCGTGGAAGAGAGAAATTTAAGAAAAACACGTACTGGTAAAGTAGTCAGTAATAAAATGCAGAAAACAATTGTCGTTGCTGTGGAAGACCATGTAAAACATCCTCTTTACAACAAGATCGTAAAAAGAACTTACAAGTTGAAAGCTCATGATGAGAACAACGAATGCAACATTGGTGATACCGTTAAAGTGATGGAGACAAGACCTTTATCAAAAGATAAAAGATGGAGACTTGTAGAAGTTATAGAAAAAGTGAAATAGTTCAGATACTCGTATTTACGAGCTTATACTATTATTTGGAAGGAGAATTAGCATGATACAACAAGAAAGCAGACTTGCGGTTGCCGACAACACTGGTGCTAAAGAATTACTTTGTATTAGAGTTTTAGGTGGTTCTACAAGAAGATATGCAAATATTGGTGATGTAATCGTAGCGTCGGTTAAAGATGCAACACCAGGCGGCGTTGTAAAAAAAGGCGATGTAGTAAAAGCCGTAGTTGTACGTACTGTAAAAGGCGCTCGTCGTAAAGACGGTTCTTATATTAAATTTGATGAAAATGCAGCTGTTATCATTAAAGATGATAAAACTCCAAAAGGAACTCGTATTTTTGGACCGGTTGCCAGAGAGCTTCGTGAAAAACAATTTATGAAAATTGTTTCCCTGGCTCCTGAAGTATTATAGGGAGGTGCCAATATGTCAACTATGAAGATTAAAAAGGGCGATACTGTTAAAGTTATCGCGGGAAAAGATAAAGACAAAGAAGGAAAAGTGATATCCGTTGATATGAAAAATTCCAAAGTTTTAGTTGAAGGAATTAATATGATAACAAAACATACAAAACCATCAGCAGCGAATCAAAACGGCGGAATTGTACAAAAAGAAGCTCCTATTGATATCTCCAATGTAATGTACAGTCACAAAGGAAAAGCAACAAGGGTTGGTTTCAAAATGGATAAAGACAAAAAAGTCCGTTTTGCAAAAGCAACGGGAGATATTATTGATTAATTTTAAGAGAGGAGGTCTAAAAGCGTGAGTAGACTTAAAGATATGTATAAAAACGAGATTGTAGATGCTATGATCAAAAAGTTTGGATATAAAAATATCATGGAAGTACCTAAAATTGACAAAATCGTAATCAACATGGGTGTTGGTGAAGCAAAAGATAATGCTAAGGTTTTAGAATCAGCTGTGAAAGATATGGAAACAATTTCTGGACAGAAATCGGTTCTTACAAAGGCAAAGAACTCTGTTGCTAACTTTAAGATCAGAGAAGGTATGGCAATCGGATGCAAAACTACCCTCCGTGGAGAAAAGATGTATGAATTTTTGGATCGTCTTGTTAATTTAGCATTGCCACGTGTACGTGACTTTAGAGGCGTAAATGCAAATGCATTTGATGGCAGAGGTAATTATGCACTAGGCATCAAAGAACAGATCATTTTTCCGGAAATTGAATATGACAAGGTCGATAAAGTAAGAGGTATGGATGTCATATTTGTTACGACTGCTAAAACAGATGAAGAGGCACGTGAATTATTAAGATTATTCAACATGCCGTTTGCAAAATAAGAGGAGGTAAATTCATGGCAAAGACATCAATGAAAGTAAAACAACAACGTCCAGCTAAATTCTCTACCAGAGAATATACTCGTTGTAGAATTTGTGGTCGCCCACATGCTTACTTAAGAAAATACGGAATCTGCAGAATTTGCTTCCGTGAATTAGCATACAAAGGACAAATCCCAGGCGTTAAAAAAGCGAGCTGGTAAGAGATTATTGGAAGGAGGCAACTTAAATGACAATGAGTGATCCAATCGCAGATATGCTTACAAGAATCCGTAATGCAAATACTGCTAAACACGATACGGTAGATGTTCCATCATCTAAAATGAAGCTTGCTATTGTAACGATACTTCTAGATGAAGGTTATATAAAAAAATATGATATAATTGAAGACGGTGAATTTAAAATTATCCGTATTACTTTAAAATACGGGGAAGACAAAAATGATAAAATTATTACAGGACTTAAGAGAATTTCAAAACCAGGTCTTCGTGTATATGCCAATAAAGAAGAACTTCCAAAAGTTCTTGGTGGACTTGGCGTAGCAATTATCTCTACGAACCAGGGCGTAATTAGTGATAGAGAAGCCAGAAAACTTAATGTTGGCGGAGAAGTTTTAGCTTTTGTTTGGTAGAATGTAACTACTATTATATTTGAAGAAACTTAGGAGCAACTTTGTTCCTTTGTTACATTCAAATTAGCAAATAATGTATATTTAAATAGGAGGTACGGGCATGTCACGTATAGGAAGAATGCCAATCGCGATTCCGGCAGGTACTACAGTTGAAATTGCAGAAAATAATAAAGTGACTGTAAAAGGTCCAAAGGGAACTCTTGAGAGAGTTTTACCACAAGAAATGAAAATTAAAGTGGAAGGTTCTGAAGTAACGGTAAGCAGACCAAACGACTTAAAGAAAATGAAATCTTTACATGGTTTAACAAGAACATTGATTCATAATATGGTGGTCGGTGTTACAGAAGGTTTTTCTAAAAAACTGGAAGTAAACGGTGTGGGTTACAGAGCAGCAAAAGCAGGTAATGTGTTATCATTATCTTTGGGATATTCACACCCAGTTGAAATGATAGATCCAGAAGGTATCGAGACAGTTTTAGAAGGACAGAACGTCATTCTTGTTAAAGGTATCGATAAAGAAAAAGTTGGCCAATTCGCAGCTGAAATCAGGGATAAGAGAAGACCGGAACCTTATAAAGGAAAAGGTATTAAATATGCTGATGAAGTTATCAGACGTAAAGTTGGTAAGACTGGTAAGAAATAGATAAGGAGAGTATAGAAAATGGTTAATAAAGAATCAAGACAAGAAGTTCGTGTAAAGAAACACATGAAAATACGTAACCGTTTCAGTGGAACTACTGAAAGACCACGTTTAGCTGTATTCAGAAGTAATAATCATATGTATGCTCAAATTATTGACGACACAGTTGGAAAGACTTTAGTTGCAGCTTCAACACTTGAAAAAGATGTAAAAGCAGAACTGGAGAAAACTGACAATGTTGACGCAGCAGCATATTTAGGAACTGTTATTGCGAAAAGAGCAGTTGAAAAAGGTATTACAACAGTAGTCTTTGATAGAGGCGGCTTTATATATCAAGGAAAAATCGCAGCATTAGCAGAGGCGGCCAGAACCGCTGGCTTAGAATTCTAGGAAAGGGAGGAGAAAATCACATGAAACGTACAATCATAGATTCTACTAATTTAGAATTAAACGAAAAAGTAGTTTCCATCAAACGTGTAACTAAGGTTGTAAAGGGTGGTCGTAACTTCCGATTTACTGCCTTGGTTGTTGTAGGAGACGGCAACGGACATGTAGGCGCTGGTTTAGGAAAAGCGGCTGAAATACCAGAAGCTATTCGTAAAGGAAGAGAAGACGCTGCAAAGAAGCTCGTTAAAGTTGCAATGGATGATAGCTATAGTATTACCCATGATCAAATTGGTAATTTTGGAAGTGCTTCCGTATTATTAAAGAAAGCCCCGGAAGGTACTGGTGTTATCGCTGGTGGCCCAGCTCGTAACGTTTGTGAACTTGCAGGAATCAAAAATATACGTACCAAATCATTAGGTTCTAACAATAAACAAAACGTTGTACTTGCTACAATTGAAGGCTTAAGCCAAATTAAAACTCCGGAAGAAGTAGCTAAGAAACGCGGTAAATCTATCGACGAGATTTTAGGCTAAGGAGGAAATAAGAATGGCAGAAAATATGTTAAAAATTACTTTGGTAAAATCTACAATCGGTGCGATTCCAAAACACAAATTAACTGTTGCAGCTCTTGGTCTTAAGAAGCTTAACAAAACAGTTGTTTTGCCTGATAACGAATCGACCAGAGGTATGATTCAGCAAGTAAATCATTTAGTGAAAGTAGAAAACGTATCTGCAGATACGCAAGCTTAATATTACAGATAAGGAGGTGTCAGTATGGAATTATCAAATTTACAACCTGCAGAAGGTTCAAAGCACAGTGATAATTTTAGAAGAGGTCGTGGACACGGTTCAGGAAATGGTAAAACAGCTGGTAAAGGTCACAAAGGTCAGAAAGCTCGTTCAGGAGCTCCTAGAGTGGGCTTTGAAGGTGGACAGATGCCATTATATAGACGTATTCCTAAGAGAGGCTTTACTAACAGAAACACAAAAGTTATCGTTGGTATTAATGTAAGCGCTCTTGAAGTATTTGATAATGGCAGTACGGTAAGTGTTGAAACATTGATCGAAAAGGGAATTGTAAAAAATCCTAGAGATGGTGTTAAGATTCTCGGAAACGGAGAATTAACTAAGAAACTTACGGTTCAGGTAAATGCATTCAGTGCATCTGCCAAAGAAAAAATCGAAGCTCTTGGTGGAACAGCAGAGGTGATTTAATGCTAAAAACATTGAAAAGCGCATTTAAAATCAAAGAAATTAGAAATGGTATTCTGTTTACATTTGCAATGTTAGTTGTGATCCGTCTAGGATCACAGCTTCCAGTACCTGGAGTTGATAGAGAATATTTTTCCAATTGGTTTGCATCACAAACAGGTGACTCATTTAGCTTTTTTGACGCTTTCACTGGCGGGTCATTTTTGAATATGTCTGTTCTTGCTTTAAATATCACACCATATATTACTTCTTCTATTATTATTCAATTGTTAACAATTGCTATACCGAAGTTAGAAGAAATGCAGAAAGATGGTGAAGATGGCAGAAAGAAGCTTGTTTCATTAACTCGTTATGTGACAGTTGCTCTTGCTCTTTTAGAAGCGGGTGCTATGGCAATCGGTTTTGGAAGACAAGGTTTATTACAAACATATGATGCTATCAATGTGATAACTACAATAGCTGCCTTAACTGCGGGTAGTACGTTCTTAATGTGGATTGGGGAGAGAATTACAGAAAAGGGAGTTGGAAATGGTATTTCCATCGTCCTTGTTATAAATATCATCTCACGTTTGCCAAATGATCTGCTTGGCTTATATGAGCAATTTATCAAAGGTAGATCAGTTGCAGTCGGCGTTGTTTCAGCAGTAATTATTATGGCAATTATGGTTGCTATGGTGGTTATTGTCATTATTCTGAATGGTGGCGTACGTAAGATTCCTGTGCAGTATGCACAGAAGGTGCAAGGTAGAAAATTGGTAGGTGGTCAATCAACGAATATACCGTTAAAGATTAACACCGCAGGTGTTATTCCTATCATTTTTGCTTCTTCTATCATGCAATTCCCAATTATTATTGTATCATTGGTAGGTTATAATGCCACTGGAGTTTGGGGTGAAATACTAAAAGGATTGCATTCAGGAAACTGGTGTAAACCAAGTTCACCAGTTTATTCCATTGGTCTATTGGTTTATATAATATTAGTTATATTCTTTGCATATTTCTATACTTCTATTACTTTCAATCCATTGGAAGTCGCAAATAATATGAAAAAGCAAGGAGGCTTTATTCCAGGAATCCGTCCGGGAAAGCCGACAAGTGATTACTTAACAAGAATCTTGAATTATATTATCTTTATTGGAGCAGTAGGTCTTGTTATTGTTGCCATCATTCCATTTTTCTTTAATGGAGTATTCAATGCTTCTGTATCGTTTGGGGGAACAAGCTTAATTATTATTGTGAGCGTCGTACTTGAGACGATCAAACAGATAGAATCTAAGATGTTAGTCCGTAACTATAAAGGATTTTTGACCGATTAAGCGATATGAAATAGACAGATACATTAAGTTTTGGGACAGACACTCTTTCTGTCCCAAGACATGTTGCGTTTAAGAGGAAAATTGAGACAACGGAAGATTTGATTATTACGTATGCATGCAAAAGGCATACAGGAGGTTAGATATGAAAATTATTATGTTAGGAGCTCCGGGCGCTGGCAAGGGAACACAAGCAAAGTTGATCGCGGACAGATATGGTGTTCCGCATATTTCGACAGGTGATATTTTTAGAGCAAATATTAAGAACGGGACTGAACTTGGTATAGAAGCTAAGAGATATATGGATCAGGGACTTTTGGTTCCGGATGAATTGACAGTTAAGATCTTACTTGACAGAGTAGCCAATGAGGATTGTTCGACAGGTTATGTATTAGATGGATTTCCTAGAACAATTCCGCAGGCAGAAGTATTAGAGAAAGCTTTAGCTGAACGAAATGATCAGATCGACTATGCAATTAATGTTGATGTTCCAGACGAAAATATTATTCATAGAATGTCAGGCAGACGTGCTTGTTTAGCATGTGGTGCTACGTATCATATTAAACATATTCCACCTAAAAAAGAAGGAATATGTGATAGATGTGGAAAAGAGTTAATTTTAAGAGATGATGACAAACCGGAAACCGTTAAGAATCGTCTTAATGTATATCATGAGCAGACACAACCGTTAATTGATTTCTATACAAATAAGGGAATTTTAAGGACTGTTGATGGAACGGTAGATATGAAAGATGTTTTTGCAGGTATTGTAAACATCTTAGGAGAGTAGATAGAATGGCTGTATCAATTAAATCTGCCAAAGAAATAGAACTTATGCGGGAGTCTTGCAGATTGCTGGCACAAGTTCATGATGAATTAGGCAAAGCTATTAGACCTGGAATGTCGACAAAGGACATCGATATTATGGGTGACAAATTGATTCGAAGTTTTGGATGTATTCCAAATTTCTTACATTATAATGGATATCCGGCGTCCATCTGTGTATCTGTAAATGATGAAGTGGTTCATGGAATTCCGAATCATCGTCATATTTTGCAGGAAGGCGACATCGTAAGTCTTGATGCGGGACTTATTTATAAAGGATATCACTCCGATGCGGCCAGAACACATGCTGTGGGAAAGATTAGTCCGGAAGCGCAAAAATTAATAGATGTTACAAAACAAAGCTTCTTTGAAGGGATTAAAATGGCAAGATCTGGGAATCACTTATATGATATTTCCAATGCTATTGATGCATATGTAACACCATTTGGATTTGGAATCGTGAGGGATTTAGTGGGTCATGGGATTGGAACAAGTCTTCATGAAGAACCACAGATTCCGAACTTTGCACAAAGAAAAAAAGGAATGCTCTTGCGACCTGGCATGACACTTGCGATCGAACCTATGATCAACTTGGGAAGATGCGATGTGGAGTGGCTTGATGATGATTGGACTGTTGTAACGGAGGACGGTTCTTTATCTGCTCATTATGAAAACACTATTCTTATAACAGATGGTGAACCAGAAATACTTACCTTAGTATAAAATGGAGGTAATCAGCATGATTGGAATGTTCGCTGTTTCAAAAGCCGGACATGATAAGAACCAAATTTATATCATAATAGAAGATACAGGTGAATATGTATATTTAGTGGATGGAATTTCAAAACTCATGCTTCATCCTAAAAAGAAGAATAAAAAGCATATTCAAATAATTCAAACATATATAGATGAATCAATAGCAAATAAACTGAAAAATAAAGAGCCGGTTCAGAATGAAGAAGTTAAGCGAGCTATAAAAATTTTAGCTTACTAAGTTTTTATCAATGGCAATCGATTTAGGAGGTAGAAAAAGAATGTCAAAATCCGACGTTATTGAAATAGAAGGTATTGTAATTGAGAAATTACCGAATACAATGTTTCAGGTAGAACTTGAAAATGGACATAAAGTGCTTGCACATATCAGCGGTAAGCTCAGGCAGAATTTCATCCGTATTTTACCGGGTGATAAAGTGACATTAGAATTATCACCATATGATTTATCAAAAGGTAGAATCATTTGGAGAGATAAATAGAACAATCTATTATTTGTTCGCAGGTATATTTAAAATATACTTAAAACACCTTGTAATTCGTTTTATTATATGCTATACTGTAAAACGGTCGTTTTTGAAAGGAGGGTTTAACGTGAAAGTTAGATCATCAGTAAAACCTATTTGCGAAAAATGCAAAGTAATTAAAAGAAAAGGGAAAATCAGAATAATCTGTGATAACCCAAAACACAAACAAAGACAAGGATAATTCGAACATTTGATATGAAACAAGTGTATTGAATACTTGTCTCATTGTGATGTGCGGCTGGGTGTTGTATTCCGTCAAATTACAACACTGGTGTGCAAAATATAATATACCGTAGTAGGATGCTACGTGATATTACTTTTTGATACCGAGAAGTTCGAAGTATCGGAGAAGCTGGATGATGTCCAGCCGGATGACTAAGTCATCCCAATCAATTAGTAACAAGTTAACAATAGGTACGTATAGTTTGGGTATTTTTTTAGAGTAGACGCGACGTAACCTAAGGTAACAGGAAAATGGAGGAATATTTACATGGCTCGTATTGCTGGTGTAGACTTACCAAGAGAAAAACGTGTAGAAATTGGCTTAACTTACATCTATGGTATTGGTAGAGTAAGATCTAACAAAATTTTAGCAGAAGCAAAGGTTAATCCTGACACACGTGTTAGAGACTTGACAGATGATGAAGTAAAGAGACTTGGTGAAGTAATCGCAGAAACTACTATCGTAGAAGGTGATTTAAGAAGAGAAATCGCTCTTAACATCAAGAGATTACAAGAGATTGGATGCTATCGTGGTATCCGTCATAGAAAAGGACTTCCGGTTCGTGGTCAGAAAACTAAGACGAATGCTAGAACCAGAAAAGGTCCTAAGAGAACAGTAGCAAATAAGAAGAAATAATTAAGATTAATAAAAAGAAAGTAGGTTAGTTTAAATGGCTAAATCAGTTGCAAAAAAAGTAACAAAGAAGCGCGTTAAGAAAAACGTTGAACGTGGACAAGCACATATTCAATCTTCATTTAACAATACGATTGTTACATTGACAGATACAGAAGGAAATGCTCTTAGCTGGGCAAGTGCTGGTGGTCTTGGTTTTAGAGGTTCAAGAAAATCTACTCCTTATGCAGCACAAATGGCTGCAGAAACAGCTACAAAGGCAGCATTAATTCATGGATTAAAATCTGTTGACGTTATGGTAAAAGGACCTGGTTCGGGAAGAGAAGCTGCAATTCGTGCACTTCAAGCTTGTGGACTTGAAGTAACAAGTATCAGAGACGTAACGCCGGTACCACATAATGGATGTCGTCCACCAAAACGTAGAAGAGTTTAATTAGGAGGAAAATACAAATGGCAGTTAATAGAGTTCCTGTTCTAAAAAGATGTAGATCACTTGGTTTGGAGCCTGCATTTTTAGGATATGATAAAAAATCCAATAGAAGTCCTCAAAGAGCCAATAAGAAAATGAGCGAGTATGGTCTCCAGTTAAGAGAGAAACAAAAAGCTAAATTTATCTATGGTGTACTTGAAAAGCCTTTTAGAAATTATTTTGAAAGAGCTGATAGAATGAAAGGAATGTCAGGTGAGAACCTGATGATCATTCTGGAGAGCAGACTTGATAATGTTATTTTTAGAATGGGTTTTGCAAGAACAAGAAGAGAGTCAAGACAGGTAGTTGGACATAAACATGTTTTCGTAAATGGTAAACAAGTTAACATTCCTTCTTATCTAATCAAAGCTGGTGATGTAATCGAAATCAGAGAGAAATCAAAGAGCTTACAAAGATATAAAGATATTATGGAAGTAACAGCTGGAAGATTAATCCCGGAATGGCTTGATGTAGACAGCGAAGCGTTAAAGGGAACGGTAAAAGAGCTTCCTTCAAGAGAAGTAATTGATGTTCCAGTCGATGAGATGCTTATCGTCGAATTATATTCTAAATAATCATAGCTAATTAATTTAAGACAAGATTGCCGTTATGGCAATTTTGTCTTATAGAATATTCGTAAAGGAGGGTATTGTCGGTGTTTGATTTTGAAAGGCCCAATATTGAGGTTACAGAAATCTCTGAAGATAAAAAGTATGGTAAATTTGTTGTAGAACCTTTGGAGAGAGGCTATGGTATTACACTAGGCAACTCTTTGAGAAGGATCATGCTATCTTCTTTACCAGGAGCTGCTGTAAGTCAGGTTAAAATCGAAGGCGTATTACATGAATTCAGTTCTATTCCAGGAGTGAAAGAAGATGTAACAGAGATTATCATGAATATTAAGAGCTTGGCAATTAGAAATAGTAGCGAGACAAATGAACCTAAAACGGCATATATAGAGTTTGAGGGTGAGGGTGTCGTAAAAGCTTCTGATATTCAAGTGGATCAAGACATTGAAATTTTAAACCCTGATCAGGTAATCGCTACTATGAATGGTAAAGACAGTAAATTGTATATGGAACTTACCATTACCAGAGGTAGAGGTTATGTGAGTGCCGATAAGAATAAAAGTGAAGACCTACCGATAGGTGTCATTGCAGTGGATTCTATTTATACTCCTGTTGAAAGAGTAAATATGTCAGTTGCAAATACTCGTGTAGGACAAATTACGGATTATGATAAACTTACATTAGACGTTTATACGAACGGAACGTTAGTTGCAGATGAAGCGGTAAGCCTGGCTGCAAAAGTACTTAGCGAACATTTAAGTCTTTTCATAGATTTATCGGAAAATGCGAAAACAGCAGAAGTCATGGTTGAAAAAGAAGACGATGAAAAAGAAAAAGTGCTTGAGATGAGCATTGATGAACTGGAATTGTCTGTTCGTTCTTATAATTGTCTAAAGAGAGCTGGAATCAATACGGTTGAAGAATTAACGAATAGAACATCAGAAGATATGATGAAAGTACGTAATCTGGGACGTAAGTCTTTAGAGGAAGTATTAGCAAAATTAAAAGAATTAGGTTTGGAGTTAAATCCTACAGAAGAGTAAGATTCTCTATACCTATCATGATATCGCATGCATGATAAATCCGAAGGGTGCATGTGTGTGTGACTCATAATGGAACCCTGAAACACATTCGGTAAGTAAGTCCAAAGTGCGTAGCCGGATGCATCCACAATGTGAGGATAGAGCCTCCTGTGATAAGAAAGGAGCCTTAAATGGCAGGATACAGAAAACTTGGCAGAACATCTGCGCAAAGAAAAGCATTATTAAGAGGTCAGGTAACAAGTCTTTTATATAAAGGTAAAATTGTTACAACAGAAGCAAAGGCAAAAGAAGTTCAAAAAATTGCGGAAGGCTTAATTGCATTAGCAGTAAAAGAAAAAGACAATTTTGAAACAGTAAAAGTAACTGCTAAAGTAGCCAGAAAAGATAAAGATGGCAAAAGAGTGAAAGAAGTAGTAAATGGTAAAAAAGTTACTGTTTATGATGAAGTGGAAAAAGAAATAAAAAAAGACAAAGCTTCTAGAACTCATGCAAGAAGACAAATGTTAAAAGTATTATATTCTGTAACAGAAGTACCAGAATCTAATGCAGGTAGAAAGAAAAATACAAAAGAAGTAGATTTAGTTGCTAGATTATTCGACGAAGTTGCTCCGAAATACGTAGATCGTAAAGGTGGGTATACTAGAATCGTTAAGATCGGTCAGCGTAAAGGTGATGCGGCAATGGAAGTTCTTCTTGAGTTAGTATAATTTAAAAAATTCATATACGTTACAAGAACCCCCATATTCTATTAAGGATATGGGGGTTTATTAGATTCCCTTAGTATTCGGGTAGTTATTTTTGGAAGTGCTGATAATCTTTTAAAGTCTTCCAGTTGCCACCCCAAGTGAAGCCATGCGCTGTAAATAACTGATAGCACAAATCGTTTTCATCGATTTTATAGGAGAAGACTGCATTTCTATCCGCATACATATCGCTGCCTTCAGGAGAGACATGTATCTCTCCATTTGGATAAGTAACATAGGGGTTATAAACTGGATTAATATCAATGGCCAGCCCTTTTGCATGTTTGGATAATTTAGTAGTACCGGAAACAACTCTATAATTAAAACAGGAAGTATTATTTTCCAGACAGGATAAATCATCGTCAGCACCAAATTCATCGATAAGTCGTATTTGTCCTATTGGGTATTCTGCTTGATAAAGTTCATAAAATATTTCGACCAAATCATCTGCGATTGCTTGATTGCAAATAATCTCACCTACCTTTGTTTCATTTTTAAAATCTTTGTAGTATACACTGACATATCTTAAAGATTCAAATGGAATCGTACAATCTTTTTTATAAGAATAGCCGTAAATTCTTTTTTTTACGGCATCGGTAAGCGGCTCATAATAAAATCCAGGTTGATAAGTAATGCGGTCATCACCGTTCCCATCTAACTTTCTTTCCATAGCGATATTTTCAGAGATGGTATTCTTTGCTATATTTACGGATTGGTTGCTAAAGGAAGCATTTGCTTGTATAGTAATGGATTCTTTCTGTACAGAGGGGGAATCTGAAGGAACTATCATAATGATACCCGCTATGACAGCAGATAAGAGAGTAGTAGAATATAGTAGTCTTCTTGAATGGTTCACAAAAGTAGCCTCCTTATAATATTTTTATATCTATTATTACATACTTTAGTAAGCGTCTCAATAGAGAATTTGAATCAAATGTAATCTTAAAATTGAAAATGCGCAATAAAAGTGGTATTATATTCCTGTTAAAAAGAATGTAGAAAATCACTGAACATTGTCGGAATTAGACGGAAAAGAGGAAAAGTATGAAAAGCATAAGAACAAAATTGATGTTGTCATTTGGTATTTTAGTGGGAGTAATTTGTATTGGCATTTTATTAGTTTCTTATGCAATTTCGAGCGATGCTCTTAAGACGAATTTAGGTATTCTTCTACCCGAGATCGCAAGGCAGACTGCAGATGGACTAGAGGCAAAGCTGGAAGGTGAGATTATGTCCTTGAAATCAATCGCTAATAGAGCCGATATTCAAGATTCGAACATTCCGATCGAAGAAAAGTTAAAGGTTCTTCAAAAAAATGGGGAACGAATCGGTGCGATCCGGATGGGAATCATTGATTTAGAAGGAAACCTCATCAATACCGATGGTACTACCGCACAGGTAAGTGAGCGAGAATACTTTAAAAAGGCAATGGAGGGAAAAAGCTTAGTTGCCGATCCAGTAGTAACGGCTGACGGTATTCTGGTCGTACCGTATATTACACCAATTGAAAACAATAGTCGGATTATTGGCTTTTTGCTGGAAACAAGAGACGGAAATTATTTAAGCGAGTTAACAAATCAGATCAAAGTAGGAAAAAATGGCACAGCTTTTATGATTAATCAAGAGGGGACATCAATTGCAAATCCAGATCCGGAAAAAGTACTACAAAAGTATAATGGAATTGAAACAGCAAAAAATGATAAAAGTCTTGAAAAGTTAGCAGCAATTCAAATAAAAATGATACAAGGTGAGACAGGTTCAGGAGAATTTGAATATCAGGGTACAAAAAAATTTCTTGGCTATGCACCAATAACCTCCACGGGCTGGTCGGTAGCCATAACCATGACAAGAGAGGATGCATTGTCGGTATTAGATAATTTGCAATATATGAATACGGCTACATTTTTTATCTTTACCCTGATTGGCCTATTTTTTGTGTTTCTTGTAGCTAATCGTATGGCAAAGAGCATACAGTCAGCTTCCAGGCATTTGAACCTATTAGCAGAAGGGGATTTAAGTGTTGAAGTATCTCCTGTCTTTTTAAAACTGAAGGACGAAATAGGAGAAATGACAGGGTCAATGAAGCGCATGCAAGACTCTTTAAAAAGTATGATAGGTAATATAAAAGAAAACTCTTCCAATATTAATAGTCAATCCGATAGTTTATCTATGATTACACAAGAGATTGCAGAATCATCACAAAATATTTCTGTAACGATATCTGAGGTGGCTAATGGGACCAATAACCAATCGGAGGATTTAGTATTAATTACTGAATTATTAGAGCGATTCAATGTTAAGCTGACCCACATGGTTGAAGAAATTCAAGCAGTAGGAGCTAACTCAAAGAATATTAGTACTATGGCAATAGAAAGCAGTGAAGAAATGAATCTGCTGAATCAATCGGTTGAAAGTGTAAGTAGTTCCTTTAAGGAATTTAGCCAAAAAATAACTAATTTAGGAGAAGAAATTAATCAGATCAATGAAATAACAAATTTAATTAATAATATCGCAACACAAACAAATTTGTTGGCATTAAATGCCGCAATCGAAGCAGCCAGAGCTGGAGAAGCAGGAAAAGGTTTCGCAGTAGTGGCAGATGAAATAAGGAATCTTGCCGAGCAGGCTAAAATATCATCAGATAATATCAGTCGGGTAACGTCTGGTATCTCAATGAGTGCAGAAAGCATGGTGAAAAATAGTTCTGAAATGGACATGGAGTTATTAAATCAAGTAAAAGTGATAGATCATTCCCTGGCATCCTTCAAAAAGATCATTACAGCAATTGATGAAGTGATTCCTAAAATTGATCTGATCCAGTCGTCTGCACATGATATAGAAGAGGACAAAAATCAAGTTTTGGGCAGGGTAGAAGGAATATCATCTATATCCATGGAAATATCAGCTTCCGCAGAGGAAATATCAGCTGCTTCTCAAGAAATGAGTGCATCTGCCCAGGAGGTTGCATCGGCAGCGATGGTTCTTAGTTCAGCAACCGTTCAAATGCAAACAGAGGTAGAGCGATTTAAGCTATAATAGCTTTGATGAATAAAGCAACAAAAAGGTGACTGAGACATAGCGGATAAATTATGTCTCAGTCATCTTGTAAATTTTAGAATTGTTTAGTACAATAAAACAGAAAAAGAAATGTAAACCTAAATAGTAATTAGGATAACAAATAATATGTGCCTAGTTAAGAAAGAATAGGTAACCTTGGTAATAGAAAAAGGTACTATGGATGAAAAATAATGGGAATTATAAAAGCTAGCAGATTAGTATACGAATATATTAGACGGAATGAAGAAGGAAATGTTGAGGGCATCACACGCGCTGTGGATGATGTGGATCTTACTGTTGAACAGGGAGATTTTGTTGCAATTTTGGGACATAATGGTTCCGGCAAATCAACCCTTGCAAAACATATCAATGCGATATTGTATCCAACCGAGGGCACTGTCTGGGTAGATGGAAAGGATACAACGGATGATAAATATTTATGGGATATCAGACAGAGTGCGGGAATGGTATTTCAAAATCCGGATAATCAGATCATAGGTCAGGTGGTAGAAGAAGATGTCGGATTTGGTCCTGAAAATATGGGGGTTCCCACAGAAGAAATCTGGGAGCGTGTAGAAGAGAGTTTAAAAGCAGTTGGGATGTATGAATTCAGGAAGCATTCCCCGAATAAGCTATCGGGTGGACAAAAGCAAAGGGTTTCTATTGCAGGTGTTATTGCGATGCATCCGAAGTGTATCATTATGGATGAGCCTACGGCAATGTTAGACCCGAACGGAAGAAAAGAAGTAATACGTGCGGCGAGAGCTTTGAATCAAGTGGAAGGAGTAACGATCGTTTTAATTACTCATTACATGGAAGAAGCAATTTATGCGAATAAGATAATTGTCATGGATAAAGGAAAAATAAAGATGCAGGGCCATCCAAAAGAGATATTTTCTAAAGTAGAAGAACTGAGGGAATTGCGCTTGGACGTACCTCAGGTAACATTACTTGCCCACGAACTTAGAAAAAATGGTGTTCCATTACCAGAAGGAATTGTGTCTACAGACGAGTTCATTCTGGAACTAAAGAAGATTGTTTGAGATTATTGCAGGGTAGAGAGAAAGAGATAGATAGGAGTTAAAATGGCAATTACTGTAAATCATATCAGTTATATTTATGAGGCAGGAACTAGTATGGCTGTTCCAGCCTTAAAGGATGTAACTATTCAGATACCAAATGGTCAATTTATTGGTTTGATAGGTCATACAGGATCTGGGAAATCGACATTAGTGCAACATTTGAACGGATTAATGAAACCGACACAGGGAAATATTTACTATGATGGGGAAGATTACTATTCGGATGGATTCGATAGGAAGGGGCTACGCAGTAAAGTGGGTCTGGTATTTCAGTATCCGGAACATCAGCTATTTGAAACAGATGTTTTTTCAGATGTATGCTTTGGACCTAAAAATCTTGGTCTATCCAAAAATGAAATAGAATTAAGAGCTTACACGGCATTGAAACAAGTCGGAATAGAAGATGAATACTTCTATCAATCGCCTTTCGATTTATCAGGTGGTCAAAAGAGAAGAGTCGCAATCGCAGGTGTACTTGCTATGAAACCAGAAGTACTGATTCTGGATGAACCTACTGCCGGACTGGATCCCAAGGGCAGAGATGAAATTCTTGATCAGATTGCGAAGCTGCGTGAAGAGACAGGTATCACAGTCATACTTGTATCTCATAGCATGGAAGATGTCGCAAACTATGTGGACCGCATCATTGTAATGAATGAAGGTGCTATTTTATTTGATGATATTCCTAAAAAAGTGTTTCGTTCTTACCTAAAGCTCGAAGAAGTGGGACTGGCGGCACCACAGGTGACTTATATTATGAATGCAGTAAATAATCAAGTATTTCCTGTAAATACGGACGTGACTACATTGGAAGAGGCAAAAAAAGAGATTTTGGATGCAATGCGCAGAAAACAGAGGAAGAAATAATGCTTAGAGATATTACATTAGGTCAATACTATCAGACGGATTCGATCATTCACCGCTTAGATCCGCGTGTAAAACTAGTTTCCACTATGGTTTTTATCTTATCTTTATTTACAGTCAAAAATTTTATAGGATACGTTGCGGCGGCATTATTTTTGAGTATTATTATTAGACTATCCAAAGTACCATTTCCTTATATGATCAAAGGTATGAAGGCAATTCTATTTTTACTGATCATAACAGTTGGCTTTAATTTATTTTTGACTCCAGGGACACCCCTACTTAGTTTCTGGAAGATTACAATAACAAAAGAAGGTATTACGCTAGCCGCCAGTATGGCCATCCGCCTTTCATTTTTAATCATTGGATCTTCTGTAATGACACTAACAACGACCCCAAATAATTTAACGGATGGAATGGAAAAATTACTAAATCCGTTAAAAATATGTAAGGTACCTGTTCATGAGGTCTCTATGATGATGTCGATAGCACTTCGCTTCATCCCTATTTTATTAGAAGAAACAGATAAAATTATGAAGGCCCAAATAGCCAGAGGGGCAGATTTTGAAAATGGGAATTTAATTAAAAGAGCCAAAAACTTAATACCTTTGTTAGTGCCACTATTTATATCAGCATTCAGACGCGCAAATGATCTGGCCATGGCAATGGAAGCCAGATGCTATCGAGGTGGAGAGAATCGTACAAAGATGAAGCCTTTAAAGTACCATAGAGCAGATGTACTGGCTTATGGGATTATCTATGCATATCTTGTATTCGTAATTGCGATAGGGAGATTAATACTTAAAATATGAAGCGTGTAAGATTAGTAGTAGCTTATGATGGAACTAATTATCATGGTTGGCAGATACAGCCAAATGGTATTACCATAGAAAGTGAAGTGAATAGATGCCTGACAGATTTGTTGGGAGAAGAAATCCGTATTATTGGTGCCAGCAGAACGGATTCGGGTGTTCATGCGTTAGGCAACATCGCTGTATTTGATACGAAGGCAAGAATGCCTGCGGAAAAAGTATCCTATGCTTTGAACCAAAGATTACCAGATGACATTCGTATCCGTAAATCAGAAGAAGTCCCACGGAACTACCATCCGCGTTATTGCAAAAGTATAAAGACCTATCACTACCAAATATGGTGCTCTGAGTTTCCTATGCCTACCGTCCGTCTATACAGTCATTTCACACATTATAAGTTAGATGTGGAACGGATGAGAGAAGCATGTCAATATTTAATTGGTGAACATGATTTCAAAAGTTTCTGCAGCAAGCGTTCACAAGCAGAGACAACCGTACGTACCATAACAGACCTTCATATAAAACAAGAAAATGAAATGATAACCATATCTGTTTCAGGAACTGGTTTTTTGTATAATATGATAAGAATCATAACAGGGACCTTAATGCAGGTGGGAATGGATATGTATGAACCAAACCATGTAAAAGAGATCTTGGATGCAAAGGATCGCTTGCAAGCAGGACCGGTGGCACCTGCTAATGGACTGACGCTGTATTCATATGAATTTTTACCAACCGATTCCCAATACTTGTATTGAAAAAGGTTGCAGGAAAATAGAAAAATAGGTTGACACACGTGGGTACGTATAATATAATAATTCAATGTGGCGATGTTTAAATAGGTCAAACCAAAGCCCCGGTGAGAATGTTTGAATGATCCCAGTTGAAGAAATGATATCCTATCATCCCGTAGCCCCGGGAGAGGATAGTTAAGAAATATGTTAGTCGAAAGATTTAGATTTATGGAGGGAACATAATGAATACTTTTATGCCTAATCAAGCTACAGTTGATAGAAAATGGTATGTAGTTGACGCTACCGGATATACATTAGGACGTTTAGCTTCAGAAATAGCTAAAGTTTTAAGAGGAAAGAACAAACCAATCTTTACACCTCATGCAGATACAGGTGATTATGTAATTGTAATCAATGCGGAGAAGATCCAGGTAACAGGTAAAAAATTGGATCAGAAAATTTATTATCACCATTCAGATTATGTTGGTGGTATGAAAGAAGCAACATTGAGAGAAAAATTAGACAAAAAACCTGAACAAGTTATCGAACTTGCTGTAAAAGGTATGCTTCCAAAAGGACCTTTAGGAAGACAAATGTTTACAAAGCTTCATGTATACGCAGGACCAGAGCACAACCAAGCGGCTCAGAAGCCTGAAGTATTAACATTTTAAGTAAAGGAATTGGAAGGAGGAAAATATTTTGGCTAAATTATCAGGAAAATTCTACGGAACTGGTAGAAGAAAGAAATCAATTGCAAGAGTATACTTAGTACCTGGAAAAGGTAATATAACAATTAATAAAAGATCTATTGATGAGTATTTTGGATTAGAAACATTAAAAGTAATTGTTCGTCAACCATTGACAGAAACAGAAACGACAGACAAATTTGACGTACTTGTTAATGTTCATGGAGGTGGATATACTGGTCAGGCCGGTGCCATCAGACATGGTATTGCGAGAGCCTTATTACAGGCAGATGGTGATTACCGTCCAGCACTCAAAAAAGCTGGCTATTTAACAAGAGATCCAAGAATGAAAGAAAGAAAAAAATACGGTCTCAAAGCCGCAAGACGTGCCCCACAATTTTCAAAACGTTAGGATTATCTGCGGACAAAACGCATATCAGAAAGCCCGGAATGCTTGCATTCAAGGGCTTTTTTATATGCGTTTTTGTTCATTGGAATGCAGAAATGACCGAGGATTTGCAAAGCAAATTCGAGGTTTCTGCATTCGCAGATAATTCTATAAGTTTCAAAGAGATAAGAAACGGCTGTTTTAGATGATTAGTAGTGCTATGAAATTGTAGATATTCTTGGTATAATATGATACAAAGCATTTACCTTAATATTATAATGGACAGATATTAAGGAAAAGGAAGCATTCCAATTGTTTGAATATTGTTATAGGAGGATTCTATTATATGAGAAAAATAGTTATTTTTGCATAGCACTAGCTATTGCAATTTTTAATATGAAATTTGTTATAGCTATTGCTGACCTAAAGGATTAAAAATTAGGAGGCAAATATGGGCTATAGAAAAGCAGAAGAGATTCTGCCAATGGAAATAATAGAGTTGATACAAAAATACGTGGATGGAGAAAATATTTATATTCCCAGGAAAGAAAATCAAAGAAAAGAATGGGGTAATAAAACTTTGATACGACAAGAGCTTGAAAAAAGAAATATTCAGATATTTACTGACTTTCAAAATGGCTACAAAATTCAAGCTTTATCTATTAAGTATTTTTTATCAGAGAAAAGCATTCAACGTATTTTGCGGAAAATGAATTGAATACTGTTATATCTGGGCTGATTACAAATTGTAATTGGCTCATTTTTTTTTAGAATTATGTTTAAGGTAGAAATTAATTCTAGAACCTTCTAAACTTAAATAAGCAATTAGTTTAGGAGGATTATTTTATGACTACACCAGTTTGGTTTGCATAGCAAATGCTATTGCAAATAAAAATCAAATGATTATGTAATAGCACTTTGCAAATCCATTTTTTTATCTTTAAGGAGATGCAAAATGAGCTATTTAAGAAAAATAGAGTATACAATAGTACCAGAGGAATCCTTTAAAATTATAAGAAACTGTTCTGGATGTGGATGCAAAACAACATTTCATAACACAAACAGCTTTCGTATAAATGCAAATGGAAATAAGATAGATGTATGGTTGATTTATCAATGTATAAAATGTAAACATACTAATAATTTGACGGTATATGAAAGATGTAGACCAGAGTCCATGAAGAGAGAAGAATACGAGGAATACTTAAGAAATTCTAGCAAATTAGCGTTTGAGTATGGAACCGATAGCCAGTTTTTTACTAGAAATAGAGTAGAAGTGGATTGGGCAAATATTAAGTATATTATTAATAGGAAAAATGATATGCTGGTAGAAACAGATCAATCTTTTCATAAAGGTGATTTATTAGTAGTTAGCAACAGTTATGCACTGAAAGTACGAACTGATAAAGTAGTCTCAGAGATATTAAATATTACTAGATCAGGGATCAAAGGATTGGAAAAGGCGGGCATTATTGTCGTGTCAGAGGAAAAACAAGAACATAAAATAAATATTGAAATAAAGAGAGAGTTATTAATAGACCTAAAGACAACAAAATCTAAGCATAAAGGATCGTATCAAATTTAAAGACTGTTAGACAACCTTCAATATAAGTATCACCTATTCCGGCTCTAATGCATTTTGACGATATTTATGGTATACTTATATAAGTCACCGTAAAGAAGTAACCTTAGGTTACGTAAGCATTTATAGGAAAGGAAGAAGTATAATTTGAGTGTTTTAATTACAAAATTTAAAGAAGTCTTATCATCCGTTATTCCAATTACTATTATCGTATTAATACTGAACTTTACGATAACGCCTCTTGAGACAGCTATTATTATAAGATTTTTGATAGGTGTAGTATTTCTGATAATTGGACTGACAATATTTCTTATTGGAGTAGATATTGGAATTACCCCAATCGGTAATCATATGGGAGGGACGCTTGCTAAGTCTAATAAATTGTGGTATGTAGCAATTGCAGGATTGATACTTGGTTTTTTTATATCCGTGGCAGAACCGGATCTTCATATATTAGCAGGTCAAGTGGATTCTGTTTCATCAGGCTTAATAGCAAAAGAAAGTATTGTTATTATAGTGTCGTTAGGGATATCAATTATGCTTGCAATAGGTCTGGGAAGAATTGTATATAATATTCCGTTGTACAAGCTACTAACAGTTATATACGGTATTATTTTTATACTTGCATGTATCACTTCACCAGAGTTTTTGGCAATATCTTTTGATGCCTCAGGAGCAACGACCGGAGCACTGACGGTACCATTTATTCTAGCACTGGCAATTGGTGTTTCCAATTTAAAAAAAGATAGTAAAGCATCAGAGAAGGATAGCTTTGGATTGGTTGCCATCGCCTCCACAGGTGCGATTATATCGGTAATGATCATGAGTATATTATCTAAAACGAACACAATAACGGGTAATCTTGAAACAAAAGAAATATCAGATTCCATAATAGCTACATTTTTAAAAGAAATTTTTAAAGTAGGACCAGAAATTATTATCGCATTACTTCCAATTTTAATTTTATTTCTGATTTTTCAGAAGATATCTTTTAGATTACCTAAGAGAGAAGTTAGAAAAATTTTGTTTGGAGTGTTGTTTACATTTATAGGGCTAGTCATATTTTTAGTTGGTGTTAATGCAGGTTTTATGGATGCTGGAAGTATTATTGGATATAGCATCGCTACTTTAGACAATAAAATGTATGTTGTGCTAATTGGTTTTATTTTAGGAGTGGTCACCATTCTTGCGGAACCAGCGGTCTATGTATTGACACGACAGATAGAAAGTGTTACCAGCGGATATGTAAAAAGGGGTATTGTTATGTTTACACTGGCAATCGGTGTCGGTATAGCGGTCGCATTATCAGTAATACGTATCTTAATTCCGGAACTTCAATTGTGGCAATATCTACTTCCGGGGTATCTGATATCAATTATACTAAGTTATCTAGCGCCCAAATTATTTGTGGGTATCGCTTTTGACTCTGGTGGAGTAGCATCGGGTCCCATGACAGCCACGTTTATATTGGCTTATACGCAGGGGGCAGCAGAAGCGGTTGAAGGAGCAAATGTAATTGTGGACGGATTTGGAGTCATAGCCATGGTAGCAATGACCCCGTTGATAGCGTTGCAAATACTGGGAATGCTTTTTAAAATCAAGTCCAAAAAAGGAGGAATTGAGAATCATGCAAGATAAAACAGAGTTCTCGGGTATGGAGCTGATTTGTGTGATAGTGAATTTTGGAATGGGAAGCAAAATATTAAAAACAGCAAAAAAGTACGGAGTTTGCGGTGGCACTATGATGCTTGCCCGAGGAACCGCCAATAGTGGTATATGGAATTATGTAGGCCTATCTGATATCAGAAAAGAGATTTTATATATGGTTACAGATACGGATACAGCATATCGGGTACTGGAAAAACTAAATCTTGAATATAAATTTGACAAGCCCAACCATGGCATTGCATTTACGACATCAATTTGTGCTACTTTGGGAACAAGAAAATGTAAGTGTGAAGATCAGAAGATTGAAAGAGGTGAAGACAATATGAGGTATCAATCAATAACAATTATTGTTGATAAAGGAAATGCGGAGGATGTCATTGAAGCAGCAATTACGGCGGGGGCCAAAGGAGGCACGATAGTGAATGGGAGAGGCTCCGGAATTCATGAAACAAGTAAATTATTCTCCATGGATGTAGAGCCTGAGAAGGAAATTGTAATTATACTATCGGAAGTAGATAGGACTGGAGCTATCGTATCTGCCATACGAGAAAATATGAATATTGATGAACCCGGAAAAGGTATTATTTATGTTCAGGATGTAGCCAAGACTTATGGTATCTATAAATAAATTTAAAAGTTAAGAAAAAGCAGAAAGATTCACATTCCAAAGGTGTGAATACCTTTCTGCTTTCTTTTACTCAGTCACCGAAATTTCTTGTAAAAATTTCACTTTTTTCAAGAAGACTCTCAATCGTATCCAGTCCTAATCGATGAAGCAATTCGATTACATAAGGGTTGTCAATAGGAGTCTGGAAAGGGGCAGTATCTCCATATTCTTCTACATGAATTCTACCTTCTTCATGCGGAATCAAGACCTTTGGACCTCCCACACAACCACCCACACATCCCATGCCTTCATAGAAGTTGGCATCTACCTTGCCAGAAAGAATATCCTGGATCAATGTTTTACATGCTGGTACTCCATCCGCTTTTTGCGTGTGGACTGATATGGTACGATTCGGCTTAAGCTTTTCTAAGGTAGAGACTACGGCTTCACTGACCCCACCAGTATGAGCATAAATTCGACCTGCGCGAGAAGAATGATCTTTTTCACTTTCATCCATCGTAACGGGATTAATTTCCATAACACGGAAGATATCTTGCATCTCCTGAAAAGTCAGAACATAATCAACTGCATCAGCAATGTCCTTTTCTTTAGCTTCTGCCTTTTTGGCCAGACAGGGTCCAATAAAAACAGTCAGAGCATTAGGATGTAGCGCTTTCACTGCACGCCCGCATGCGATCATAGGAGATACGGCAGGAGGAACATGAGGAATTAATTCTTTGTATATTTTGCGGATCATAGAGATCCACACGGGACAACAGCAGCTTGTTAATTGATAATCTTGTTCTGTTTTTATATTTTTATCAAATTCCAATGCTTCCTTTAAAGTTAGTATGTCAGCAAAAAGGGATACTTCGATCATTCCATCAAAGCCCACTTTTTTCAGTGCATTACGAAGCTTTCCGGGTGTAACATCGTTGCTGAATTGTCCAAGAAAAGCTGGGGCCACCAAGGCATAGACTAGATCTTCGTGAGAACGCATTGCGCGAAGCGCTGGAATGACATCTTTACTGGCTGTAAGATTTTTTGCGCGACACTCCTGAATACAAATATCACAACCAGTGCATTTGTCTTCGTCAATGACAGGTTCTCCGGCTTCACCCGGATGGATGGCATGAAATGGACATACTTTCACACAATTTTGATCCTCACAGCTGCATTCTCCTGTTCGCAGCACCAACGGATGTTTTTCCGGATAGAGGAGACAGTCAAGATGGTGGGTGTCGTACAGCTCGAGTTTTTCAAGAAATGAGGAATCCTTTTCTTTCAATGTTCGGACTAACACCTCATAATACAATTCTTCAAATGTTTTCATGGACAAATTAAATCCTTTCTATAGTTTTTACTAGTATTACTATGAGTAATATGATGTGCCATAGATGTCTATTGTATACTCTTTCCTTATTATGACAGATAATTTAATAAAGTATATAAAAAATTCTACCTTTTAAAAAAAAATCATTTGATTCGCAAAAAAATAAATGATATGCTTCGATATGTAAGAAAAAACCATAAGGGGGAGAAGAAATGAAAGATAAAAAATTTTTTATTTGTTTATGTATGATACTGTTTATCCTCGGTACAGTGGGATGCAGTAAGGAAAAAAGTGAGGTAAATAAAAAGGTAGTAAATGAGGAAGAAGTTATTTCAGAAGAAGAAAGTTCAGAAGAAAAAAGTTCAGAAGAAGTCTTAATGAAATCTTCTAATGAAGTTAATCTGGAGATTGGTGAGACACAGCAGCGGGAACTTTGGACACAGACATTTGTTTACCCTGATAATATTGATGACACGTTTGTTGTAGATGTGTGCCTGCCGGATGATTATGATGAGAATATATCGTATCCAGTAGTCTATTTGACGGATTGCTATTGGCGGCGGGAAGATTATGGCTCTATCAAGGATCTTTATCAGACGCGAAAAACAAGAGAATTCATATTAGTTGGAATTGGCTATCCAGATGATTATGATTTTGATACCATTCGCCAAAGGGATTTGCTAAATGGAGCAGATAAATTTCTTGCAATGATTGTAAACGGAATAATTCCGTATGTAGAGAGTAACTATCATATTGACAGTGGTGACAGGACCTTTTGCGGAGCATCCTATGGTGGATATTTCATGCTTTACAGTTTATTCCAAAGTGATGGAGTAACGAAAGATATCTTTAAAAATTATGTGCTTGCCAGCCCAGTGCTTTTTGAGAGGACGCGCGGATATACGCTGGATGAATTGGAAGAAAATTATAGAAAAAGAACAAATGTATTAAATGCAAATGTATATCTTACTGTTGGTGCTGATGAGGAAGAGGATTATTTTCTGATACCAATTGATAGCTTTGTTGAAAAAATGAAGACAAGAGACTATAGTGGGTTGAACCTTACATACAAAGTTTATGAGGGAAAGGAGCATTATACCGTCTGGGTCCCATCTTTGTTGGATGGACTTAAAATGTTCTTACAGTAGATCAATGAAAATACGAGCAGAAAGAATTCAGATAAAGAAAACAAATGTAAACCAACACAAGATAGAGGTTGACATTTAAAACATGATGTTTTACACTTACTAGGAGACAATGTAATTTATATATTTCTATTATCAATACTACTTAAGGAGAATATTATGTTAGATACGGTAAATGTAAGACAAAAAATGAGTACAAGGGAGTTAACCTATATTTCCATGTCGATCGCGTTGATTTCTATTTGTTCCTGGATATCGATTCCGACTGCCGTACCATTTACACTTCAGACGTTTGCTATTTTTATGACTATTGGAGTACTGGGGGGTAAACTTGGCACGTTGGCGATTCTTGTTTATATCTTATTTGGAAGTATAGGTGTTCCGGTCTTTGCTGGTTTTACAGGTGGATTCGGTGTTCTATTTGGTTCGACAGGAGGATATTTATTTGGGTTTATTCTAATTACTTTAACCTATTGGCTGTTTACAACAATGTTAGGTAAAAAGACATGGGTGATGGCAACAGCTATGATCATTGGTATGTTTCTTTGCTATACATTTGGAACCATATGGTTTATGTTTCTATATGCCAAGACATCTGGTCCCATAGGTCTGGCAACAACACTGGGCTGGTGCGTCTTCCCATTTATCATACCAGATCTAATAAAAATTTCACTTGCAATTATCATAGTCAAGAGTGTTAATAGATATGTCAGACTTTAACCTACGTGCTCATCATGCTATGTGTTTATATTTCTTTACTGGAAAAGGTTATAATAATGAATTTGTAGAAAATATGAATCATATTTTAGAATCTTTAAGTATCAATCCTCGTATTACGATTATCAACGAAGGAGACGAAATCTGTAATAAATGTCCTAATTTTATAGATGAGAAATGTGTTGAGCAAGAAAAGGTAAATAAATATGATCATAAAGTATTACAATATTGTTTGTTAAAAAGAGGCGATTCCATCTATTGGAAGGACTTTCAGGATATTATTTATAAAAATATTATCGCTGTGCATAAGAGAGAAAAGATATGTAAAGATTGTGAGTGGAATAAAATCTGTGTAAAAAATAATGGTATCTGTTCATTTTAAGTTGTCAGTGATATTATGTATTCATATGTTGTTATTTACGCATCAAGAGTTTTACGAAGGAGGAAACATATGAAATATATAAAAGAATTTGGAATTATATTGTTAGTTTCTTTTTTGGGAGAAATATTAAAATATTTTCTCCCTTTGCCAATACCGGCAAGTGTCTATGGTCTTCTGATCATGCTGATTGCATTAAAGACAAAGAAAATTCGATTGGAATCCGTTCAAAAAACCGGTAAGTTTATGATTGAAATTATGCCAATGATGTTTATTCCGGCAGCTGTTGAATTGTTGAACTCTTGGGATTTACTTAAGCCCATTCTTTTCCCGTTTATGATTATTACGGTAGTATCCACAGTAGCAGTAATGATTTTTTCTGGGCGGGTTACACAGATGGTAATCGAGCGAGAAAAGAAGGGAAGCAGATGAAAGAGTTTTTAGATAATTCTATTTTTTTTGGTCTTTTGGTCAGTATCTTGTCCTATCAGTTCGGTGTCTATCTAAAGAAAAAAAGTAAACTTGCCATATGCAATCCTTTATTAATTTCAATCATGGCAGTCATTCTGTTGTTATTGATCTTCCATGTTGATTATGCGACGTATCATGCAAGCGCTAAATACTTAACGTATCTATTGACGCCGGCAACGGTTTGTCTGGCGATTCCATTGTATGAACAATTGGAATTATTAAAGAATAATAGAAAAGCAATTGTAGCAGGTTTGCTATCCGGAGTACTCACAAATTTTTTTTGTATTGTTCTACTATCCATGCTATTTAGACTAAATCATCAAGAGTATGTCACGCTATTGCCAAAATCAATTACGACAGCAATCGGAATCGGTGTCTCAGAAGAACTGGGTGGCATTGTATCAATAACTGCCACGGCAATAATTATTACTGGAGTATTGGGAAATGTAATAGCTGAAGTTGTTTGCAAAGTATTCCATATCAAAGAGCCGATTGCAAAAGGCATCGCATTAGGTTCGGCAGCCCATGCGATTGGAACTGTAAAAGCTATGGAAATGGGAGAAGTTGAAGGAGCTATGAGCAGTCTATCCATCGTGATAACAGGACTGCTAACAGTTATAGGAGCTTCTATATTTGCGGGACTTATTTCCTAATACAACATAAAACGAAGTATCCAAACAGGGGGAAAGCCAGTTTTAAGCTTTCCCCCTGTTTGATGTTACCAAATATTCTGTTTGTATTTTTCTTTTGCTTCTTTCTTGGCCAATTGCAACCCGTTATCAAGCGCCTGTATCACTTTTTGCAGAGTCAGTTCATTTTTAATCTGCCCATCATAGGCTAGACCAATGATACCCATTAGTGTGGTTTTTATGTGCTCTGCCTGCTGACGTATTTCGCGTTTGTCTTTCTCGTCTAATGAAATATAGTATTCTATAGGTTGTTCGCAAACTTTATATTGAACGATATCCAGATCAAGCAGATAATCTGCGGTGACCGCGAAATAAGTAGCTAGTAAGCATAGCGTGTTAGCATCAGGCAGACTTTTGTTTCGCTCATAGGCACTGTAAGTTTGTCTTTTTACCTTCAGAAAGTTAGCTACATCATTTTGAGTTAAATTTCTTAACTCTCTTATTTCTTTTAGTCTTTCACCTAACATAAACAACACTCCTTTTATAACTATTATAGCAAGTTAAATTTGCCTTTACTACGAAAGCAAAAAGAAATTGCTTTTTCTATTGAAATGGCAAAATGAATTTGCTATTATGACATTAGAGCAAAAAGAAATTGCAAAAAGTGTGCAAAAATGACATTTGTTTTTTGAAAGAGGTGGTTATTTTTGAGAATATGGCTGAAAGAAGCACGTGAAAAGTATGGAATGACGCAGGAAAAAATAGCAAAAGAAATAGGGGTCACGCGTCAATTCATTGGAATGATAGAAAATGATAGTGCGAATCCAAGACCAGATAAGGCAAAAGCCATTGGAAACTTATTAAATATCGAATGGACGAAATTTTTTGACCCCTAGAATTGGAAAAATTTTTACATGGTAATCAATTCAAAATATGGATAAAATTACGTTAAGATGGGGGCAGGACAAATGAAGAAGAGCAGGTCAACAGGTCAAATGCAGGATATGCTTGACATAAATTTGATTCATAAGTACATAAATCAAATGTATAGAAAGTTTCATATTCCGATCACGTTATGTGATGCGGAAGGTACAATTCTTACGACATCGGACGGAGTGATTTTTTGTAAATACTGTACTAAGGTTGACGGTAAATTAAATGATGGAGCATTTCAGGCTTGTGCATCTAAAAATAAGAAACAGAGCCCCACTTATACATGTCCCTATGGATTTAAGATGCATCAGATTCCAATAAAAATGAAGAATAAGGCTACTGCGTATGTGATCATTTTCCAATATTTAAAGAAAGAATATATAAGCGAGGATACTATAAAAAAACCGGATGAAATAAGAATTGATGATAAAAAACTTATTAAATTACTAGAAACTATCCCTGTGATCAGTGAGGAAGAATTAAATGAGATAATTCTCCATGCAGAAAATTTAGCGGATTTTATTCTTGATATGAACGAGAAAAATTTGCAAATTAAGAAACTAAAGGAAGAAGTCTTACAAAACTCAATAGAACTGCAGTGTGCGCAGCAGGAAATCACAGACTTGAAAATGAAACTTAGTATTGCAAGCAATGATCTGGATATCAAAAGTGGTGATTTATCTTGCAGAGAGATGAGGTATCGTTTTTTATTTTCTGCCACGAATCAGGGTATTTTGTTATTAAGGAAAGAAACGTTTTCAAAAACAAACAGGTCCAATGAGTATTCAATCGTTGATATAAATCCGGAAATGCAGATCATCGTTAACAGACTGAGTCAAGAGGGCGCTATACCAGATAATAATTTAATGAAAAGTGATATCATAAAGCACATCTTATCCAAAAATTGTGGAAATTGTGAAGTTATAGATTCCTATTATGATAAGAGAACAAATATGCATTTTTATATACAAAGCAAAGCTTTGAATAAGTATGAGATCATGATTTGTGTTACAGATAAGACATCCGTCTACGAATTACTAAAAGATCAGAAGGCGCAGATTTGGAAGTTAGTATTTGCACTTGGTAGTCTAATAAAAAAGCGAGATCTGTATACGGCAGACCATCAAAAAAGAGTGGCAGTATTAGCTGCTGGTATGGCAATTGATATGGGCCTTGATAAAAAGACAATTGAATCCATTTTTATTGCAGGTATGCTGCATGATATTGGTAAAATAAGCATTCCATTTGAAATTTTGACGAAACCGGATCAATTGACAAAGATAGAGTATGAATTTATGAAAACGCATGTGCAATGCACATATGATATTTTGAAAAATATAAATTTTACCTTACCGATAGCAGAAATAGCTTTTCAACATCATGAAAGGTTGGATGGAAGCGGATATCCAAGAAATTTGAAAGGAGAAGAGATTATTGTCGAAGCAAAAATACTAGCTGTTGCTGATGTTTATGATGCGATCACAGCCCATAGGCCTTACAGACCGTCCATGGGAATCGAATATGCGTTACATCATCTAAAGGAAAATAGCGGTATTCTCTACGATGCAGATGTGGTAAACAGTTGCGTGGAGACAGCTAAGGACAATGCATGGGATATCAATAAACTTGAAAAGTATTTAAAATACAAAGGATAATAAGAAGAGGAGATATTAAGGAAATGACAATAAAGAAAAAATTGATTTTAGGATTCTCAGCTATTTTACTGATATTGATTGGAGTTGGATTCTATTCTATATTTTCACTGGAGAAGGTTAACGATAAGTCAACTGTTATTGTAGAGGAGACGTTACCACAGGTAAATCTAGCCCATACACTGAATTTTGAAATAGCAAGATTTCGGTCATGTGAATTTCAGCATATCATTCTGGCTAATGAATTGGAGATGGCGGAACTTGAGCAGAAGATGGATGAGATACAGAAAAGCATAGAACTTCATATACAAGAATATCAATCTAAATATGATAATGAAGATATTCAGAGCATTAAGAGTAACTGGAGCGAATATTTTGCGGAACATACAAAACTAATTCAAACGAGCAGGGAACAAAAATCACAAGAGGCACTGGCAATCATAAAAGGCAATAGTAAAGAGAAATACGATATCTTAGCTAAAAATGCAGAAAATTTAGTAGAAGAGAATCGAGTGCAGGCCGAAAAAGCTAGTAAAGATGGGGATATAGTTTATAATAGTACTAGAAATATTATAATAGTGTTCATTATCTGTGCAGTGATTTTAGGCTTGGTTGTAGCTATTATCATAACGATAAGTGTAACAAAACCGATTGGATTTTTAAGAGAGCGGCTACAGGAACTTGCACATAAAGGTGGGGATCTTACGCAAAGCATGCAGATAAAGTCAAAAGATGAAATTGGGGATCTTGCAACAGCGGTAAATCAATTTATAGAAAACATCAGAACTATTATAGTAGAAGTAAATCAACGAACAGATGCCGTAGAAGAAGCAGCTGGCAAAGTAAATGAATTTATGAGCAACCTAAGTAGAAATGTTGAGGATACCGCTGCTACGGTAGAGGAACTTTCGGCTGGAATGGAAGAAACATCTGCCGCTACAGAAGAGGTCAATGCTTCCACAGAGTCAATTGAGTCAGCCATTATTGCAATGGCCGAGAGGGCACAACAAGGCTCTGTTTCAGCAGGTGAAATCAGTAAGAGAGCAGGTGATTTAAAGAAAAGTGCTCTGGAATCTCAGAGCAATTCTACTATGATCTACAAAAATACCAAAGAAGAACTGGAACTGGCGTTGGATAAATCAAATGCAATTTCTCAGATTTATGTGTTGTCGGATACCATACTTGGAATCTCAGAGCAGACAAATCTACTGGCCTTGAATGCAGCGATTGAAGCAGCCAGAGCTGGGGAAGCAGGTAAGGGCTTCGCTGTAGTAGCAGATGAAATCAGAAATTTAGCGGAAGGATCGAAAAAGACGGTAAATGAAATCCAACGCGTGACAGCAGAAGTAGTATCTGCGGTTAATAATTTGACTGATAGTTCACGTACTATTATGGGATTCTTTGATACGAATGTATTAAAAGATTATGAGATATTGGTAGAGACAGGTGAAACCTATGGAAATGATGGTCAGTTCGTAGATGGATTAATTAGTGAATTCAGTGCCACAGCAGAAGAAATGTCAGCTACCATAGAAGGCATTAGTCGGGCTATTTCTGATGTATCCACGACGGTAGTGGAAGGAGCAACAGGAACACAGAATATTGCAGAGAAAACATCAGAGATTGTTCTAATGGTCTCGGAAGTTCAAAAACAAATGAACTTAAGTATAGATAATACGGATTTATTAAAAACAGCAGTCGGAAAGTTTAAGGTAGAATAAAGAATTCCCATGGATGTATGAAAAAGAGAATACGTCCATGGGAATTTTTTGTAATACTACTTACATACTACTTAAATACTACTAAGGAAGTATGGTCAAAATGCTACGATACAGTTATATTTAATCTATGAATTATAATTACAGATTAAATAAAGAAGGAGGATTACAATCATGTATTTAATTTCAATCATAGTTTTAATAGTAGTTATTATATCCATGTTGTTTATGGGAGGAGCAGGCGGAGTTACAGTATTTATCGATTTTCCCAATTTATTGCTACTAATTTTGATTGTACTACCCATTTTAGCTGGAACCAATATGTTAAAAGATTTCAACAGTGCATTTCGATTTGCAATGAGCAGAAAGAAGAATTTTAATATTCCAGAGCTAAGGCGCGCTTCAGAAGCAGTAACACTGGTAATGCAGACCCTACTCTATGCGGGAATGTTAATCTCTATAACAGGTATCATATTTATACTGAGACAATCAGCGGAAATGGAATTGGATTTTATATTTGCAAATTTTGCGGTTGCGGTATTGCCTATATTTTACGTAATGGGATTTAATCTCATCCTTTTATTGATACGCGCTAAGATAAACCGAATGATAATCGATTTTGTTCAGGAGTAGTATATGAAAAAAATAGTATACAAAGGATTAACAGTTTTCCTATATTTATTATTTCTATTCTATGTGACTGAATTTCAGCTTAACAGGATCTTTGATGCAAAGAGCTTTATTGCAGTAGTAATAGGAATGGCCTTGCTTACTTTGCCAATAGAAGTACATAAAAGGGAGAAAGAAGAATTTTTTAATGCATTGGCATGGAATGCTATGCTTTCCGGTTATATTGCAACTATTTTTTTTCTTTTGGCTCGTATAGATGGAATACAAGAAATACATGAATTATTAATTCAATTAGCCATGAATTGTAGACCAATCCTCTATGGAACTATAATTTATACTATTTTCCATCAGGCTGAAGAAAGAAAGGAGCCTTATGAAAAAAATAAAGTAGAACTGCATGAGGAAGTATCTGCGGAGCAGATTTACTTCCACTTCCGTTCACTTGGATTAACGCAACGAGAAGCCGAAGTGGCACGTCTTGTGTATAACGACTTAACAAACAATGAAATTGCCTCTGAGTTATATATATCAGAAACTACGGTAAAAAAACACATGTCGAATATTTTTAGTAAATTGGAAATTGAAAGGCGTGAACAGATTAAACAAGCTGGATGGGAATAATAAATTTAACATGACACTTAAGTGTCATGTTTTCTTTGTTAGAATGTTACTAATGGATTAGAGGATAATCTATGAAATAACAAAATAATAAAGATGGGAGTAAAGTAATGAATTATGAAATTGTTGAATTAGAAAAAAAGATAATTGTTGGAGTCAGTGCTAAGACAGGAAATCAGGATCCAAAGATGAAAAAAATAATACAGGATCTTTGGGAAAAGCTATTTCAAGGTGAGGTTTACCCTGCAATTAAGAATAAGGTGAATGAGTGTACAATCGGTTTGTATTCCGATTATTCCGAGAGTTCATATCTTGTAACTGCGGGTGCAGAAGTAAGTGAGGCTGTAAATCCGGAATTAACGACCAAAGAAATTCCAGCCGGAAAATATGCAAAATTTATGTTGGAAGGTAATATAAATAAAATAATTAGCGAAGGATGGGAAGAGATTTGGAAGACGGATTTGAATAGAACCTTCACAGGTGATTTTGAAGAATATAGGAATCAAGATATGCTTAATGCTAAGATCGCTATTTATATAGCGATTAAATAAATATAATTCTTGAATAAAAAATGCAAATGTGGTAAATTTAATTGTATACAATATATAAGGAGAAGTAACAAATGAAGAATCAATCAGAAAAATGCGATATGTTACTACTTGAAAATCAATTATGTTTTCCACTATATGCGTGTTCAAAAGAAGTGGTCCGCAGATATAAGCCCTACTTGGATGAGTTGGATCTAACCTATACACAATATATTACAATGATGGTGATGTGGGAAAAAAAAGAGATTAATGTTAAGTGCCTCGGAGAAATTCTATATTTAGATTCTGGTACGCTTACACCAGTTTTAAAAAAACTAGAAAAGAAAGGGTATTTAACCAGACAACGTTCCAAAGAAGATGAGAGAAATCTTTGTGTTATTATTACGGAAAAAGGAATTCATTTAAAAGAACAGGCATCTGATGTTCCGATTAAAGTAGGTAAATGCCTGAAACTTAAGAGTGATGAAGCAAAACAGTTATATACACTGTTATATAAGATCTTGGGCGATATGGATTAATGCAAGATGCTGATAATGTGAACCATAAAAAGAAACCAGAGGATATTCTGGTTTCTTTTTTACGCGCTATATAAATGAAATGTAATCAGATCCAGCCTCCATCAAAAGCAATAACCTGACCCGTTAAATAAGAACTAGCGTTAGCCAGCTGTAGGACAAGGCTACCGACCTCGTTCGGTGTACCCAGTCGATCAGCGGGAATTTCTTCTATTAAAGAACTCATCTCGTCATCAGTCAAACACTTATTCATATCCGTATTGATGACACCGCAAGCAATCGCATTCACTTGAATATTACTGGGCGCCAATTCCTTTGCCAATGCTTTGGTAAAACCGTTCAGGCCTGATTTGGACGCAGAATAAGCAACTTCCATGGAAGCACCTACAGTGCCCCAGACAGAAGATATATTAATTATTTTACCACTTTTGTTATGAAGCATAAACGGAATAGCATATTTACTACATAAAAATGCAGCCGTCAAATTTGTATTCATGACTCTGTCCCAATCGGCTAATTCCATATCGGATAATAGTCCAAAATAAGAGATGCCCGCATTATTTACTAAAACATCAAGTTCAGATAATGATGTAAAAATATTTTTTACCAGGGAAGGTTCACTGATATCTCCAACAAATGTATTACATATAATTGAATATTGTGCTTCTAATTTATATTTTAATGAAGTGAGCAAAGCTTCTGATTTATGACAGGTCAAAACAAGATCATACCCTGCAGAAGCAAAAGCAGTTGCGATACCAGCTCCGATTCCACGCGAAGCTCCTGTAATCATAGCAGTTTTATTCATGAGCGCCTCATTCCTAATTACTATTTGTAATAAATAAATTATACAAAGATAACTGCTTAATGTAAACACGAAGATATAACATTACAAATTGTTTAACAAAATTAAACCCATTTCCTTGCTATATTACCGGATATTTACAATAATAGAGAGCAAAATCACAAATAAACAAATGAATTATAGCAATTTATTAATAAAAAAGCACAAAAAATTTATGTGGTAATTCATGGTAATAGTTGACAAATATTACATGACATGGTATATTATTTTACAGATGTAACAAATTTGTAATAAGTTGTAATATTTAAATAATTGCATGTATACAAATTGGAGGAAACGTTTTTATGAAGCAAAAGGCAATTAAAATTGCTGCATGTGCGATTGCAGGAACCATTACATTCTCGGCATTCAACTACAAATCCAGCGCAACAGGTGTATCCTCTATTTTACCAGTAGCAGGTCTGGCTTTAGTACTTGAAGAGGGCAATTCTGTGACTGAGATGAAATTGGCAGATAGTATTAATACAGCAGCGATTAAACAGGCAGCAAATGTAGAAAGCGTTACAATAGATGATGTATTAGATACAACGATTCCAGCAGCGAGTCCAATTATAAAGGCAGAAGAAGATATAATAACGGATAGTAATGAAGAAGGAAAGACACCTTCAGATGACGTTGTGATTCCAGAAGCAGATACGGAAGAGAATGAATCTGTTTCAGAGAACACACTAGAAGAAAATTCTGTTTCAGAAAATGCAGTAGAAGAATTGACAGAAGAAGAAAAAGAATTTCGTTCTTTAGTAATTGCTAATGTCAATGATTATGTGAATGTAAGAGATTCGGCTAGTGAAGAAGGAGAGATTGTCGGTAAGTTATACGACAAATCGGTTGGCGAATTTATATCCGAAGAGAATGGCTGGTATGAGATTCAGTCAGGTAACTGCACAGGATTTGTCAAGGCAGAGTATGTTGTTACAGGCGATGATGCAATCGCTTTGGCAAAGGAAGTTGGAAAGCGAATCGCAACGGTTACAACAACGACGTTGAAAGTTAGAGAACAACCAGGAATGGATACAACAGTTCTTGGACTTGTGCCGATAGAGGATGAACTGTCTGTCTTGGAAGAATTAGACGGATGGGTAAAAGTATCTATTGAAGAGGGTGAAGGATATGTATCACATGAATATGTTTCCTTATCGACGGAGTTTGTGAAAGCAGAATCCAAACAAGAAGAGGAAGCAAGATTAGCGAAAGAAAAAGCCGAGAGGGATGCAGCTAACGCGGCAGCAGCTAAAGCATTGGCTTCAAAAAAGAAATCGAATGCGAAGAGCTCTTCTTCAGGCGGGCAGGCAGCAGTAGTGAGTGGTGGCGGCAGCGCAACAGGTACTTCAGTTGCAAGCTTTGCAACACAGTTTGTAGGGAATCCATATGTTTATGGTGGAACTAGTCTTACAAATGGAGCAGATTGCTCAGGATTTGTAATGAGTGTATATAATAATTATGGTGTTAATCTTCCGCATTCTTCAGGTGCCCAAAGAGGAGTAGGTTATGATGTTGGTGGACTTGGCAATGCGCAGCCTGGTGATATCGTATGTTATTCAGGACACGTAGGTATTTATATCGGTGGTGGAAATATCGTACATGCGAGTACAGCGGCTACAGGTATTAAGATATCAAATGCTAGTTATAGAAATGTTCTTTCAGTTAGGCGAATTTTCTAATTCATAAAAGATTGAGGGTAAGATTATGATATGAGGTGACCCCTTAAAGTTAGACTTTATGGCGAGGTGGATTTTTCCACTTCGCCTTTTTCGTTATGCTGCCAAAAGGCTGAGTCTGTATTCTACAGGGCTCATCCAGCCTAGTTTCTCTTTTATTC
>JAEVYY010000015.1 GCA_023392535.1 Bacillota bacterium | reverse complement strand
AAGAAATTACATCTACATATCTTTGAAAACTTGCTTTATGCAGGTCTTTTTTGTGATGCATAAAAAATCATCTAATATCTAAAAATCTTTTTTATTTACTTATTGACTTTTGATAGTTGGTCTTTCTTCGTATCTTTATACTTTCTTCTTATTGTATTGCCCACTCTTCATCCAAATATGCAATTCTGTTTATAATAAAATTTTGTAACTTATTTGCTTTATTTCGAAAATCAACTCTTGCAACCTCCATATTTTCGTACGTAGCTCCAAACCACCTGATTCGATCCATTAGAACCGAATCTTCCATTGCTTCAGACTTTTCTTTTATACGATCTGTGGCACCCAAAAGCGCATTTCCCCTAAATGTATTCCAATATTCCTCCTTAAAAGCCTGTTGGAATTCTTCACGATAGTAAAGTGCATACCAGAGATTAAAATTATCTGTCGGTTGCATTGCATACAATTCATCCGGATAATATAAGTCTTCCGGAAAATCGTAGTTACCTAATGCCAAATCATAATCCCATACTGGTCCTGCATAAAATTTATCACTATAACTGTCCGGATATTTGTAAAAATACCGGCTTGAATTTGAAGCATCCACATTTTTAGTTATTTCTTCAATCAAATATGCCTTTGCAAAAGAATTCATATCAATATAATTATAATAACATTTACCAGTATCCACATTTACTCCGTCATACACAGTAACGGCATCTTCAAACTGCTGATATAATTTTGATATATAATCAACCTGTGCACGTGATGCATATTTGGGACTTTTGATTACAACTGCCTGATTCAACTTTGTTGCAAAACCGGAATCTTCATGAAGATACCTGTCCCCAAGATCATATTCCAGAAGATACCCCCCTGTAATATCGGCCGGATCATTTGGTATCTCATACCCCATTTGTGTCTCCGGAATTGAATTCGTCTGTTCCAAGTTTTCTATACCAAATCTATTGTATTCCGATAAGTCTTTGTCAGGATTCCTCTTTTCTGTTGCTTTTTGTAAATCGGGAATGTTGATACGCGCTTCATCCACTTCTATTTTTTCAGAAATCTGGTAATTTCCCCAATAGTATCCATTGATATACAGATCCACAAATACCGTCTCCGGTGTGAATGCCATACCAGAGGACGCTGCTAGGTGATAGGCAAAATCATTCCGTAATAACGTTTCATCAAAAAAATTTGCTAACAATACCCATTTTTTTGCTGCACCCATACCAAACATGTCTTCTTTGATAGGAAATGTGATCTGATATCCTCGTTTATTGCTGTAATCCCATGTGGTATTACCTCTTCCTTCTATAGCTTCTACTTCTCCATGATACGTACAAAATCCATCTGCATCTATCACAATAGCCGTTCCTGCTTCTTTATGCTCTTTGTCAATATTTATAAAACCAAGATTACCGGACTGCGTGGTCAGATATAAAGACGCCAGATTCGTCGATTGCAGGATAACAACTGGAAAGGATTCGCTCCCTTCCCCTTCGTCCATCACATGTTCTCCTTCTGTAAGAGAACAGCTAACTCCATTTAATATAGGCATACCATCTACTCGCATTACATTTGATCCATCATATTCAAATTTAATACTGGTAAGATCTGCTGAAGAAGGAAGAAAAAAGTAATATTTTTCATCTTCCCTGTTATACCACCAGTGGATTCCTATCTCTTCACCAGTATTCGCTGTAATATGTGAATTATCAACCGCAAGGAGCGCCGTTACCTCACTTAGTTCTTCTTCAGGCTCCTGACTGTTCTGTATGCTATCACTTTTTTTTTCTATATAATCATAACCAATTAATATGCCTGCAAATAGTATCCCTGCAATCAAAATAATAATAATCTGTTTTACTCTTATACGATACTCCATATCATCTTTCCCCATCGTTTGCTTTCGTAATCAGATCTATTGTTGTATCATTTGTTGTTTCCGAATCACACTATATAATTGCTCAGCTATCAATGCATGTCCCACTTTATTCAGATGTCCAGAACCAGGACTCGTATTTGCAAATCCTCGATACAGTATATGATTCTGATTATAATACTCAATATATATGGGTGCCATATTGATAAATCGAATGTCATTCTCCTCACACGCTTCCTGTAACCATTTCATTTTTTCAGGATCAGCAGGATCCGTAAGTGTTCCACTTGCTTCCAACACCGTTTTCGTACTAAACAAAAGTATTACTGGCTTAGTTCCTGCCTCTCTTCTTATCTTTTCAGCAGAATCCCTTAGTAATTTCTGATAACTATTGTCTGCTACTATATTGGACTTAGCTTCTTCATCGCTGACAACTTGATCTACCTCAAATGCGAAAGCTACAAATGGAATTCTTTGTTTTTTTTGACTTAATTTTGTAAGTTGATTATTGAGAATCCTTGGGAGTGGGTATGCAGATATTTTATTCTTAACTTTTGAAACAATTCCTAATGATTCCTGATATCGTTTATAATCAAATGGTCTATATTCCGATTCGTCTGGAATTCCTGTTTGCAATTCCGATTCGTCTGGAAACCAAGACATTTCTATAATAAGCATTTCTGCTCTATCAAATTTCTGCATAGATGCGTGAAGATGACCGAGTACCTCATCCAATCCTGCCCCATCCATCCCTGCATTATAAACATCCGTCTGAATCCCATCTGCAGATAGTTTTTGCTCCAGACTCTGGCAATAATTCATATTGTTAGGGATACTCTTTGCCTGTGTGTCAGAAGAACCCAAACATAAAATATAACTGCTGTTTGTATCCAATTCCTGTTCATTAAAATATCCGTTTTTGTCTGTATGCAGTATGGCAAAACCTTCCCGTCCTTCCACACAAATACTATTCGGCTTGTGTAAGGCATCGGAAGAATAATTACTAACAAAATATTTCTCCGGATGCCAGTAATTCATGTATAACAATCCATTTACGAAAATCACAGCAATCAGAAAGGAAATGATATAAGTTATGATTTGTTTTACTATATATCTTTTTTTTCCCACAAAAGTACAACCTCCTGTTCGTATATGATTAAAATTGGAAATAGATAAATGCCGTATCCCCAAAATAAGCAAAAGATAGCACTAGTAATAATACAATATTTAAAATTAATTTTGAGGAAAACTTACTCATATCCATATTGATGTAAAACCCATTTTGATTATTTTTAACATAGGCATAAATTTGAGCAGCAAAGACCAATATAACATAAACAACAGAATATACAAAAATATAATTAATACCTTCAGCCCATGTGAAAATTCTTTTCAAAATTAAAAATGCCGTAGCAAAGGAATCCGAACGGAAAAACACATATCCAATGAGTACCAGAATATTGGTGCGTACCATGCGAATCACATCATAGATTCCACCATTTCCGAAATGAATTTTTTTAGAAATCTTACGAAGTGGCTTATCAAATATCATAGATAGAATTAGCAAAAATCCATAGTACATCCCCCACGCAACAAAGGTCCATGCTGCACCGTGCCATAAACCAGTCGCAAACCACACGACCAATGCTCCGATAATAGATGGTACTAATCTGGAAGCTTTCTTATGACCCGAAGCCTTTAGCTTCCCTGCTATTGATCGAATCCATTCACTTTTTTGAATTGGATACATCAGATAATCTCTAAACCAGGTGCCACATGAAATATGCCATCTTCTCCAAAATTCCGGTATGCCTTTCGATAAATAAGGCAGATTAAAGTTCTGGCATAGTTCAAACCCAAATGCTTTTGCCGTACCGATTGCCATATCACTGTAACCTGAAAAATCACAATATATTTGTATCATATATGCAAGCACTGCCAAGATTAAAGAAGGAGCATTATAGGCTGCCGGAGTCGCAAATACTGTATCCACTGCAACCGCAAGTCTGTCAGCAATCACTATTTTTTTAACCAATCCGAATAAAAATATCTGTATCGCCTCCATAGTCTGTGGCACACTTACATCATGGTTTTCGTCAAGTTGATACAAAAAATCCGTTGATCGCACAATCGGTCCCGCCACAAGCTGTGGAAAAAAAGAAATATATAAAGATATTTGCAAAAAACTTTTTCTTGCCGTAACCTCTCCACGATAGACATCCACCAGATAACTGATCGCCTGAAAGGTGTAAAAAGAAATTCCGATTGGAAGTATAATTTTGAGTAACGTAGCTTCTCCAAGGCCAAATGCCCTGTTAAAGGAAGAAAGGAAAAAATTAAAATATTTAAAAAATCCTAATAATGATAACAGTACTGTTATACCAAATATAAGATATCTTCTTTGCCATTTTTCTCTGTTCTGCGGTCCCTGGTCAATTTTCCATGCAATGATATAACTTATAAACGTCTGAAAGATCATTAATGCCAGAAAACGAACATCCCAATACGCATAAAAAATGTAGCTTACAATTAATAAAATCACATGACGTGTCCGAATATTCTTACAGATACCATATAGTAGAAATGTAATGGCAAATAATATGAAAAATGGTATCGATGCAAAAGACATCTCTTATCTCCTCCTACGGAAAAAATAGCATATTTTCCCTTTATCCAATTAAAACTTTACTTATCGTATCACAAACACTTTGTTTTAACAAGTAAGACTCGTAGTGTTCTATTCTCTATCTTTCTCCACCAATTCTAACAACCCCATTTCAGTTGCCAAAAATGCTACTCTCCTTAATCCAAATAGGGCTGCTTCCTTAGGCTCTGACACGACTAAAGCTCCATTCTGGATCAGACATTCTATCTTCTTTTCCAAATCTTTTACTTCATAACAAGTATGGTATAAGAAGTTGCGTTTTTTTACCAATTTTTCTACCATGGGTCCCGCGATTAACTCAATTTGTGTTTTATCTGTTAAAGTTACCATGCACAAATATGCCTGTTGTTTCTCATCATATATAATATCTGTTATCTTAGAAATCTTCATAATCCGTTTCAAATATTCCTGCATGCTTTCTATATCTGCTGTGGCAATCCCTATGTGGTGAAACTTCATCTCATCTATTCCCATTTTTTTAATCTCCATTTTGCTCTCCCTCAAAAATAGAATCATAATCATAATTTACAGCAAGTATTCTCATTGCTTCCAGACTATCAGACAGATTTTTCTTTGTTAGTTCACAAGTACCGTCTGCAAAGCAATTAACCATGAAGCGATTAATGTCTCCATGATAATGGTCATAATCTGCATAATTATTTAAATCTGTTATGATCTCTTCCTGATCCTGAAAATTAAAGATTCTGACATTATTATATGGTAGCAGTCGCTCCGATACATATTGAAATTCCGCTAACGTTGCATTTAATTTATTTTCACGATTGATCCCATACCAATAAAGAATACTATAGGGCGGATAAAATACTACAAATTCCGTGTCGGGATTCGCTTCTATATAAGGACAGATATTTATATCCAGATTATCTTTGACCCGTTCCAGGTATGTTTCTTCAGGTGCCTCTTTGGTCACGATCTTAGGAGGCTCATAATATTGAAGGACATATTGTTTATTAAAGTACTCATCCGTCCACCACAATGCATACATAGTAGGTATGGCTGTCTTGTCCTTTGGATCTGCCACGGCACGTAAGATATAATTTAGTAATACATCTTTATTTAAAACGTAATAAATATCATTTATATAATTTTCATCATACAAATACTCAGGTATTGGATATTTTGTCGCTTCCACATCGCTGGAATATGCAGGGATATCAATTCCCAGAAAAACTGTTTTTACATGATTTGGACTCTTAAATATAATATCCATGATATTCGATTGATCTTTCGGATGTGCTCCATTAAAACTTAGCTTGGCTGTCTTCAGATCCAGTATTTCTGAAAACCAGTCCGTATTAAAATTCACTGTCATGGAAGAACCCAGAATTACACTGTCATATTCCCAATTCTTAGCCATTCCCGGATTCTGACTCAATTGATTATCAATCAAATAAGGAAAACGTTCCAATGGTTTATGATACTGAAAAAAAGGATCCACATATACCACTAACCCGGTGAACAGTAAAAAAGCTGTCATTGCTATCATAACAACACGGATAAACCACTTTTTATATTTTTGATCCATACTTTCTACTTTATACACATTTTTCTCTTCTTTCCTATTCATTATGCACATTTGTTAAAAATTAAAATACAAGAAGGTGCTGACACCAGAAAGTGAAATGACGCACCATACAAAGATTCCAGCAATGGCAATTGTATTCCACCGTTTTGGTATGAAGCCTTCTGCCAATTCATTTACATTTTTGCCCCAAAATACCAGGAATAATGATACTGATAAAAGAAGAATACAGACATAGGCTTTACTGTAGGTTCCATGATCCAAATGTAAGATCTTCAGTATATACCAGAATTCGTCCAGATTCAATAACTCAGCTAATTTCAGATTAATAGCCCCAAAGCCTCCTCTAAGGAGGCGTGTCATCATCTGATTGGCCTGTGTGACAGATTCCGCTCTAAAGTATACAATTGAAATATTAAAAAACAGAAAGGTAACAAAACCGCTTAAGATATGCGGAATCTTACGTATCCATTTAAGGCAGATCCTATTAAGCACATAAACGATACCATGCATGGTTCCCCACACGATATAGGTCCATCCTGCTCCGTGCCAGATACCACTTACTATAAATATAGCAAATAAATTAAAATAAGTACGGATTACACCTTTCCTGTTTCCACCTAAGGGAATATAAACATATTGCGTCATAAATCGGTTCAGGGTAATATGCCATCTTTTCCAGAAATCAATCAAATCAACTGCTTTATAAGGAGAATTAAAATTGATCGGTATCTCAATATGAAAAAAATATCCAATTCCTATCGCCATATCACAGTAACCGCTAAAATCAAAATAAAGCTGCATTGCATAAAAAAGCATAACAAGGATGGTATTTGTAGAATCCAACGCTGAAATATTCAAATATCCCCATTCTACTCCTTTACCAAAGGTATCTGCAAAAATAACCTTTTTACACAAACCGAGGGTAAATATAAACAACCCCTTCGCACACAATACCCAATCAATGGATTTTCTACCTTCGTCCTGAAATTGTGGAATCATTTCTTTATGAGTCACAATTGGTCCAGCAATCAATTGTGGAAAGAACGTAACAAATAGTGCATAATCCAAAAAAGAATAGTTGCCCGTCTGTCCTCTATAGGAATCTATCAGGAAGGATATCTGTTGAAAAGTGAAAAAACTGATTCCCAAAGGAAGCAGTATATGCTTTAGCGTATAATTCATTCCAAATAATTGATTGATATTCTCTATATAGAAATCATAATATTTATAATAAAAAATCAGTCCAACGTTAATGAATACTCCTGTCATCATAATCGCTTTCCTGTAATTAAGCTTGTCCTTTACATGCAGAATACCTAAATATAAGGTATAATTAATCACAATACTAGCGAGCATAATCAACAAATAACTTGGGTTAAAGTATCCGTAGAACCATAACGACATAAGGGTAAGCCATAGCTTACCCATCTCAAATTTTTTATATGAATTAAAAAAGTAATAACCAATTAATGTAATCGGTAAAAATAAAAATATAAAAATATAAGAATTAAACAGCATCTTACAAGTTCCTTTATCAAATGTATTTTTACTTTATTTAGCATATCACAAGTAAGCCCAAACCGCCATAAAGAATATCTGAAGTCTAAGTCAACGGTTTATCTATATGGACGATCTATATTATCTACTAAAATACTCCTTGTAACCATCATTCCCCTTTCCTTCCACTTTCCTGTTCGGTAATCCTTGCAATAAATGCCACCATCGATTCCAAGGCTTGGTATCTCCACCACATCCAGATCTCCATTTGTCTCCAGGCCAAGTGTCAGATGTTCTCCTTCCGATAGAGAAAATCCCACTTGCATAAAATAAGGCACCTGATCTTCCATACAGTTCTGGCAATTTATTCTTATACTAGCGCCTGGTTCTACCAAGGCTTGAGGCAAATAATATACATGCGATGGTTTATCTTTATCTTTTACATAATAACCCTTTGTATCAATTACATGACAGGTATTATTTTTTATAACAAAATAGTCACTTTCACCTTTTGCGCAAACAGAATACAAATCCAACCCAGCCTTCTCATCATCTGTTGCATATAAGCTAACATATATTTTACCATTATGAATCATCTCAGGTTTTATTTCCAGCGTTTGATCCCAATATTTTTCCCCGTTTATTCTCCAATACGCAAATCTTTTTCCCTGTGGTACCACCGCTGTTATCCTTACTTTACTATCCGTAAAATAAACGCCCTGGAATCCTTCTTCATCCACAGAAACCGAGTTTACTTTCGCATAAACATCGTCTGATAGAAAGAGCGTTAATTCGTACTGTTCTCCCAAATTCCAAAGTTCTTGCAATTTAGAACGCATGTCTAATGGCGTTACTTTTGCCCATGCTTTGATACAATCCATCTGCATATTCGTATAATAATCAGATATCTTAGTCAGCGCAACATTTTCTTCGCTCTCTCTGATATAAGCGACCATCTCATTTTCACGTTCCTGATGCATGGCATCCAGTGTTCTGCATACATTTTCGTAGGATAGCGCTCCATTCATGAAATCACACAAATTCAGGACAAATTGTTGTCTGCAATCTTCTCTGCTCATTAATGCCGCAAATAAAGGTGCATAATTTTTCTCCGGATCCAGACAATTCTGCAAAATCTCAAAACTCTTTCCACTATCTATATTATCCGCAATATAACCATGTCCCATAGAGGTATCCACATCATATAAAAGATATCGGTATCTGCCATCAAATATCGAATCTGCTTGATATTTGCCTTCACCTGCATCCACATACCGATACGCTTTTTGATTGTTATAAGGCCAGTCCTGATTTGCCATAAGGATTTCAATTGCATAATACTGCAAATAATTATCAATATCTATTTGTTTTTCCAATTCTTTAAAATTAGCATCCCGTGTCAAATCCAGTTCGCTATACTTGTTATAGATTTCTGTATATTCGGCCGCATATTGGTTCGATAGATCATCTCTTGTATCCGTCTCCATCTCCATTTCACCACTACCAATCACGACCATATTACCCTTATAGGTACCATATCTGTTTTTAAAATAAGCTTCATCATAATTACTATGTAGCCAGTAGCAGCCATTATAGGCACCATTGATAAACACACTGACCGGTCTTACACATTGTATATCCTGCATACCAGCCTGTTCTCCCAGACGCATAGCCAATTCATCTCTGATAAAGGCCTCCAGGCGGTCATTTCCGGTATTTCTTGCTTTTATACAATCATAACTTGTAGCAACCACACCATCGACCTGCGAATATCCATCCATAAAGAATGGATACATAAATTTATTCTGCCTGTCATACTTATTCCGCGCATATAACTTAAACGATTTTTGCTCCGAGGTTCTGGTAAAATTACCCGACGTCCTGATTCCTCCGTCCTGAGAGATTACACGCATACCATCTGATTCAAAAACCTCAATATGTACAGGTCTTTCGCTTTCTTTCCCACGGAGATTATAATTTGCCGGTGCACTGTATTTTAGTTCTTCGTCCGGATGTTCGGCAATATAATCATCCCGCAACTTGCCCTCAACAAAGATGCCATTTTCATAACCATATAAATAATCAGAATCAGTCGACAGACTGATTACTAATGTATCAAACCTGTTTTTCACATATTTACCCATAAAATAGGTATTCGTATATACATCCGATTTATGCCCTTTTTCATCATATCCTATAAATTTTATAACAATAGCATCTATCTTGTCATCACACACCTCCAGAGATATGGGATTTTCATAAACAAATGTATGTTCTTTATCCCCACTATCCGGTCTGGAGCCGTCCAAGGAATAATAAATCGTAATATTTTTCGATAAGGTGGTTGCCGCAACCTCAATATCTTCCTGATAAAATCCACTTTCCTCAGAAAATTCCAGTACAATTTTCTTAAAATGAAATCCATCTAAATCCAATTTAAAAAGAATTAAAAATTGTAACAGCAGATTCAGGCAGGAAAGTAGTAAAATAGTTAAATGTATCTCTTTTGTTTTAATAACAAAAACCTCTTTCCTTTTATTCCTCATTATAAAATAGCTTTACTATCATTACTAATAAACGGAAAACTTATCTTTTATTGTTATATTCATTATTCATTTTAACCGTGGTATTCTCCTGAATATTGAACCAATGTTACATCTTTTACTTTTTCAATGGTACGAATTTCGTTCACAAAATCTGTTTCTCCTTCTCTACAAGTTAACTGCCACGTAATCTCAGCAGACTCACTCCTTAATACTTTTGATTTTAAAGAATGTCGAACATTTCTCAAATAATTCTTAATTTCTTTATCACACTCTCCCGTGCTATGTACAATCATTACATAGGATTTCATATTCATCACTCTGGCATTGAATAGTGCGATTAAACAAATCATGATAATCGCCGTACAAATTGCCAGTATATACATACTGGCACCCACTGTTATACCAGTCGTAATCGCCCAAAACAGATACAGCAGATCTAATGGTTCTTTTACTGCTGTCCTATATCTAACGATTGACAGTGCACCAACCATACCTAAGGAAATAACCACATTGGTACTAATCGCCAATGTCACCATACATGTCAATACACACATTCCCACCAAAGTCATAGCAAAAGTCCTGCTATAAATAACCCCCTGATAGAATTTTTTATATACATAATAAATAATTAGTCCCATTAATAATGCCACTGCAAGATCTACCATAATCGTAAGAATTGTACTGATCGATATTGCCTGATTATACATATCTGATTCCAAAACTGATTTTTTTATCATATCTCTAACACTCATTTTATTGCCTCCAACTCTCAATTCATATTTATTCGACTTCTATATTGATTCTTACTCATGTACTTTAACGACCCATACCTGTTCAATTCTCTGAATCGAAGTACTGTCCGGATAGGTCGGCATTCCCTTAAACTCTTTGCTTTCTATAATTTTATCAATCGTTTCATCCGATACTTCCGGCAGATGTATGCCAAGATAAGTCCGTAAAAAATTTCTTCTGGAACCACTTGTCAATAAACCACTTTCCAAAGCGATTCCTGTAAACTCCGTAAATCGATTATCATCTATTTGATAAGAAGATAACGGATTTGGTTCCGGATAGAATTCTCCAATAATGGCAACTGCATCCCCATACTGATATCCCTGTTGTGCTTCTACATTCATTATGATACGGTCATAATACGCATATACCCTATTAAAAGCTATCTCTGTCCTAAAATAAGCTTCATTGGTTACCAAGTAGTTTCGATATCCAATCAGTATGATTAGGATTACCGCTATACCAACCATGTGGGTAGTTCCCTTTATTTTTTTAACATCTATGGCCAGTGTTTCAGTCAACGCAATCAGTATCACATACACGAAAAAATAGGGATGTAACATCATTAACGTTGCATCCTGTGTTTCCGGAGCAAGAATATAGATAGATGCCATCGCTATAGGGAGCAGCATCAGTAACAAAACAGACAGTATAGACTCCAACTTGTCCTTATATCTCTTACCTTGCACCATAATATATATAAAAATAACCACAATCATAATGCAGATAGCAATATTTATTAATTGGGTAAAAGATGTGGTAAAACTATAGGGTTTCCACAGAAAATATTCTGATATTCTTTTATAGGAACGCATAATCAAACGAGGCATTGCCTTTACATCTATCTGCCCCATTGTATTCAATCCCCTGTCTGTTGTGATATTTTGATTGAACCACTTGGATATGATTATATATGACAACAGGGTGATAATCAAAGTTGCTCCTGCTTTACAGCCATTCAAAAAAACTTCTTTTGACCTTTTCCCATCTCGTATAAGATCCAATAAAAACCCCATGATTAAAATACTGACAGCCAGACAAATATACGACTGATAAATCCCAAGGCTTAACAGATACAAAAGCATGGCAGGCAGAAAACCATACTGGTATCTTCGATACAACATACTTCCTGCGCATACGAATAGAAATCCCAGTGCATAGCAAGTCACCGTAAACATATAGGTCATTGTGGAAGCAATCGCCGGAAATGAAATAACCATCAAACCTAAAAGAACCGCTGATGTCTGCGTCGTAAGTTGCAATGCATGATATATTAAAGCGGCGCCGACTGACCAAAGCAGGATAGCCAACATACCGTTAAAAGCAGGAATGCTCCACTCCCCATGCAAGGGTCTGATATATTCTAACAACCACCTTCCATACTCCGCACCACTGCCAAAACCCTGCAGATTATTTATATCATCCCAGTTAGGCAACTTATGGGTCAATGCATAGAGATGTATGATAATGCCAGATACTAAGCTTGAAAAAAAGCAGAGTAACACATTTTTCGGTATTTTTTTGTAGAAATCTTTTATAATATCCATAATCTTTACTCCAACTTCCTACATCACAAGACGTTCTTTTTCTTCCAAACACATACAATATTTCGAGGCAGACGTGTATTCTCCGCTTTCTAGTGGTAGTACATTTTGAACCACCTGTGGCAGACACTCTGTATATTTTACTTCCATAATCAACCTTCCAGAATCCATTGTTTCTAATGTGGGAATGCTTTTATCAAAGATATCGAAACTTCCTATTCCGGCACGGACATGCGCATCAAAAGTGACCCTCACTGTTCCGGCATCGTAAATATAAGGAATTCTGTCATAGTCCACAATCACTTTAGGTCTTAACAATTCACTCACGCAGGCAACATAGAAACGCTGGCACAACGGCTCCCTATGCTTTAATAAGAAATCATAACATCCATTCAAAATCAGATATACCTCTTCTTTGGTAAGAGATACCGCTTCTTTAAAAATATAGTTTCCTTGTTTCTGTTTACATTCCAATTTAATAATCCGTTCGCTGTAATCATAAATGCGGATTCTGTATTTTTTACGACTTGCAATTCCAGTCAGCTTTTCTTCATAGGCACTATTACAAAAATCATCAAAATACAAGCTTCGGATCATATATCCATTATTTCCTGCATTTGGATCCATTTTTAAAACGTCCTGCATTCTAGCTATTAGTATTTTTTCTTGTTCCCTACTAATTATATATTTCAACTCATGACGAAATATTGCTTTTTTTTCTTTCAGAAAAAGTCACCTCCATTCCTGATCCAGAAAAACTATTCTATCTTTTAGAAATTTTTTAACTTGTAAGACCGATTCATAGTAGGATTTTCTAATATTTTCTTCGTCCTCCAGTGTGCGGCCGTTCCACCTAATCACATTCATACAATTAGAATCCACAATTCTGTCTGCATCTTCGTCAATTCTAAATTCTACTTCCTCTAACACATTTTGTCTGAATACGTCTTTATAATTTCGCTTTAACGCTTCCTGAAATTCCGGTCTGTAATATAATGCATACCAGATAGGTGCCTCAGCCCTGTTCTGCATCGCATAGAGACCGATGGGATTTTTTGTATCTTTTCCTGGAACTGACACGCCGTTACTGTCCACAATTGTTTCAGAAGCCATTCCATTTCCAATCGCACTGTCATAATCCCATGCCGGACCTGCATATAGCAAATTACTAGTCTTATCCGGATATTTGTAAATATACTGACTTGATATCATAGCATCCATATTCTTCGTAATTTCCTCCACCAGGTATTTTTTTGCAAAAGAATCCACATCAATATAATCAAAATAAGACTTTCCTGTATTCGGGTTTATTCCATCAAATTCGAATACCGCATCTTCAAATTCCTGATACAGATCCGCGATGTAATTTGTCTGTTCCAGCGATGCATATTTCGGACAATGAATCACAACGGCCCTGTTCCTAGTGGTTACAAATCCAGCCGTCTCATGCACATATCTTCCACCGATTTCAAGCTCTAACAGATATCCACCTGTAATATCCCGCGGATTTTTAGGTATCTCATATCCCATCCTTGTAGCGGGCACCGAGGCACTACCCTGTATAGTCTCTAATCCAAATCTGCTGCATTCTGACAGATTTATATCCGGATTGACCTTCTTAGTTTCTTTTGTAAGGTCTGGGATATTTACTCTTGCATCATTTACTTCTACTTTTTCACACAATTGATAGGTACCCCAATACTGGTCATTCAAATAAAGATCCAAGAACGTTGATTCCGGTGTAAATGCTACTCCCGATCGATCTGCAAAATCATATGTTATGGTATTTCTCAACATGCTCGCATCAAAATTATTCGCCTGTAGAACCCAGTCCTTTGCTTTTCCCATACCAAATAGATCTTCTTTGGTTGTCAGCTTAATATGAAATCCTTTTTTATCCGAGTTCTCCCAAGTAACATTTCCTCTACCCTTGATATAGTTCAAAGGCCCTCCATAAACCGAATTTCCATTCTTATCTACAATCAGGATAGTACCTGCTTCCTTATTTTCTTTCGAAGCATGAATATTGTTCATACTCCCTGATTCTGTCGTGATGAACATAGATGACAAGTTTGACGACTGCATAAAAACAAGATGATACACATTATCGTTTACATCCATGGTAACCGTATGTTCTCCCAATGAGATCTGAAATCTTTTTTCATTCTTTAATTTCTTTCCATCCATATAGATGTATTCTGCCCCGTCCAAACCTAATTTCAATGAATTTAGATTCGCAGAAGCTGGTAAGAACATATAATATTTTCCATCCGTTTCATTATACCACCATTGTATATTAACCGATGCAGATCTGGGATCTCCACTACTGCTATGAGTAATATAGAGTCTAAAACCTGGTTGAATATTCGAAAGTTCTGCATCCTTGTGAAAAAGAATAGAAAATATGTAAATAAGACAGAGCATACCAATTGTCGTAATTACTATGACTGTACGTTTTAAGTTTTCCATATATCATTCCTTTTATTATACTATACATAAGAATAAGTTCTCTTCCATATAGTGTCAAATTAAATAATTCTAAACAATATCGTTTTCCGCATATTTTCCAAAGTTTATTGAAATAATCTGGTGATAATCGCCTCGTTGATCTTGGGGTGGCAGCTTCCTATAATCACCATAAGTTATTTTCAACCAGGTGTCATACTGTGCCGGTATCAAAAATTTCTCATCTTCAAATATATGCTCTATTAAGTGTTCCAATAGATCTGACGGATAATTCCATTTCACATAATTTTGTCCGTCCTGTATCCACACCCTCTGACTCTTTTTTCTATTTTCTACCATAATAATGTGCCTCATTTTTTTTCTTATGTATGATTTCGTAAAAAAAAACGCCAGCAGACGAAACGGTAAAAATTTAATCATATTTACAGTATTTTCCCCACTCCATACATTGTAGCCATGCTTAATCAAGTTAAGATGAGACAATACTTTTAATTGAATGGCAATGATTCTTTGTTTACAATATCCTAGGGGCATCGCATCATATGGAAAAATATCAATAAAGATTTCTTTATGCGCTTTCGATTTCCTGGATTTATTTTCTAAAAATTCTGTTCCCAATAATCTTACTTTTGCAAAAGGAAGCCCATAATGTTCATCTGTATCCTGAGTCTGCAAAAAATATTCTGTTCCCAGTTCACTCTGCGCCACTTGAATGAAACGTTCATATTCTGAACGTTTCATCGCAATATCAAGATCATCGTCCCAAGGTATGAACCCTCCATGTCGGATTGACCCCAAAAGTGTTCCCGCATCTAAAAAATAGCTGATTTTATACTTTTCACACACTTTTTTTACTTCTTTCAGTATTTTTAGCTGTAATAATTGTACTTTTCTTAATTCCTGTTCTGTCATATTTCTCCACACTTCCGATTTATTGACCTTCTAACGATTGATATAAAGCATTCAATTGCTTTATTGTGTTATCAATCGAAAAAAAATGAGCAGTCTTCTTTGCCTGTATTGACATCTCTCTCTCCTGGCCAGTTTCAATTGCCGAAATTGCCTCTAACATTTTACGTTCCAAATCTATGCTGTCTTCACATTGAAACAAATAACCATTTTGCCTGTCTTTTATAATTTCAGGAATCCCTCCTACATTTGATGCAATACACAGAAGCCCATACGCCATGGCCTCTACAATAGATATTCCAAAAGCTTCTTCCCATCTGGATGGGTAAACAAAAATATCTGCGTCTTTTAAATATTTTTCTTTTTCCATCTGAAATCCTTCAAATATTACATTTTGTTCCATTCCCATATTTTGTACCTGTACCTGATATGGAATCCTTTTATCTCCATCTCCTATCAAACGTAATACGACATTAGGTCTCTTAATCAATAATTTACTAAATGCATCCAGTAGGATATCAATACCTTTTACATCTATGATTCGTCCAATATATACAATTTCTATTTTATTATGTTCGCTTTTAGCATTTTTTAACGAACTACTATTCTGAAGTTCCTTACCGATTCCATTATAAATTACGCAAACCTTTCGTTGATCCACTTCAAAATTATCAATGAAACTTTGTTTAACACGTTCGGATACCGCCACTAGCCCGTCTGATCTTTTAAGTGCTTGGCGGATTAAATATTTTTTTATACAGTTTGTTACTATTGTTCCATCATAATAGTATTTTTTTTCAAAGACTGAATGAAAATATCTAATAAAAAATATATTATGTTTCCGTCTTACCAATAACAGATAATAAATCAGTATTGATATTCCATCATTGTGAACAACAACAGCCTCAATTTTTTTCTCTTCACAAATCTTATAAAGCGTTCTCATTCGCTTCCAGACATGAAAACGCTTCTCTTTATAAATGGAATATACTGGTGCTCCTATTTCTCTGATTTTATTTTCTATTGCTCCGCCTTCAAATAAAAAAGCAAAAACATTATTCTCGTTATCATTTTGTGCAATATCTTTACACAAAACTTCAATACCACCTATGTTTCCTGCACTCAATAAATGTAAAACTTTCATCGCACTATCTCCTGACAATTTCATGATATTTCACAAATTGTTCCAGATTCTCCCTTGCCGTCTCAACAGGTCTTAAAAGATCTTCACGAGAAGCATTCTGTACTAAGATCTCCACAAAAGCTGGCCCTCTTAGATCCTTCATTATTCTTCCTAAATGTTCCAGCTCCTCTTCTGTCCGTATCCCATAACTTTCCCGATACCCACAGGAATCCGCAATTTTCTGATACTGCAATCCATGAGCTCCTGTGGGCATTCCTCCAACAGATTCATGCACGTCATTATTTAGTAGGATATGAATTAAATTTTGAGGTGACCTTTTCGCAATCAGTGCAAGACTTCCCATATGCATCAGTACTGCTCCATCGCCATCTATGCAGATTACTCTTTTCTCTTTTTGTGATTCTGCCAGCTCCAATGCAATCATCGACGCATGTCCCATTCCTCCCACCGTAAGAAAAGCCTGGTTATGGCTTCTTCCCAAGTTATCACATTGTTCATAGACTTCCCTGGATATTTTACCCGTAGTAGATACGATAATATCCTCTTGTGATATATCGTTTAAAAGGGTGGCAATTGCTTTCTCACGTGATAATTCATATCCATTGTCATACTTTATAAATTTTTCTTTTCCAAACGTATCTTTCTTTACGATTAAGGCATATTGCTTATTTTCTTTCAGACAAGAATCTGCCTCTTTCCATAGTACCTCCAACTGCTCTTCTGTCGTGTGTTTATCTACAATACCATATGATACCTCAAGACAATCTAGCAAGCTTTCCGTTATTCTTCCCATAAATTTGTGCTGTGGTTCATCGTGTTCTCCTGGTTCACCCCGAAAACCAATCAAAAAGAGCATTGGTATTCCATAGACCTCTTTATTTGCAAGCGATGTCAACGGATTTACGATATTTCCCAATCCACTGTTCTGCATGTATACGCAGGCTGGTTTTCCCGTTGAAAGATAGGTACCGATTGCCAGTCCTACTGCTGCCCCCTCATTTGCGGGCACATAATGCCGAAATTGTTCTTCGTTTCCAAAATTTAAATATTCACAAAACGTCTTTAATGTCGAATCCGGTACTCCAGCGACTGTCTGAATCCCTAATTTTCTAATACCATCTGTAAAAACTCTTACCTGCATATAACACCTCTTAATTATTTATATTCAATTGGTACTGCTATACGATTCGCAAGCAATGCCTCTTTCAATGTCTGGAAAAAATTAATGATATCCTGCTCATCGATCGCACCTAATGCACAGAGGCGGAAAGTATCCATCCTGTCTACTTTTCCAGGATATATGGTAAATCCTTTTTTATAACAATAATCGTGTATTTTTTCAAAATCCCAATTCGGATCTGTTGGATATAAAACGGACACCACCAGTCCTGCTTGCCATTCTCTCTTTATCAAATCTTTAAACCCAAGTTCTTTTATTCCTTTGTGGATCGCCTCAAAAACTCTGGTATGTCGCGCCCATTTTTCTTCCTCTCCCTCGGCGAAATATTCCCTGATTGCCTGTCTTGCCGCATATATGGTCTGTACTGGCGGTGTGAAATGCATTTCTCCCTTCTCTTCAAAGTATCGATATTGCAAATATAAGTTACAATAATAGGAGCGTTTTGGATAAGTTTTAGATCTTTCAATCCATTCTTTTTTTCCTACTACAAAAGATATACCCGTCATGGCCATCAGGCCTTTTTGTGCACTCGACATGCAAAAATCAATATTTTCTTTTTCTATATCAATCGGACGCATTGCGTACGTAGATGTCGTGTCTACCACTGAAATTGCCTTATAATTATGTGCCAAGGCACCAATCTTTCGAATCGGATTCAGGATACCTGTCCCGGTTTCATTATGAGTGGAATACACCAAAGCAATGGTGCTATCCTTCTCCAAAATCTCTTCTATCTTTACTAAATCCGGCAATTCATCATACGCGAAGGTTGCGTTGACAAAGGGTATTCCATAATACTCGCAGATTTCTACTGCTCTTTGGCTATAGGCTCCATTATTAATAATAAGTACTTTTCCATTTTCAGGAACCAGTGAATTCAGACAGACGTCCATATTGATTGTACCCGAACCACAAAACATTACCGTCGTGTATTTTTTTGGATCACCATGTACAATCTTCGTCAGATCTTGTCTCATCTCCTTCATAAGATTCGCAAACTCTTTCTCTCTCGGGCAGATGTCCGGAACAATCTGCGCCATTTTAACGTGATTTGTCGTCGTAGCCGGACCCGGATTTAACAAAATATTTCTCTTACACTCTTTCAAGCTAAGCTCCTATCTGCGACCCTTTTGACCGCCTAATTTATTTTATCTCTATAGGAAGCATCAACAACTTGTAATTCTTCCAAATTATCTATCTCTATAATCTGCCCTTCCTGTACCGGATAAACGCTTAAATGCAACGATTCTAACTCTCGATTAACAATCTCATCCCAAAATAGTGTCTCATATCCTGCCTGCTTATATCCTTGGACGACTGCATTTGCAATATGCAGCGCATCTTTTTTGTGAAAGTAAGAAATACCTACCATATTGTAACAATCTGTCCCGCCTTTTCCCACACGGACAATCCTGTCATTCTGTTGTTCAAATACCCAGTCTACAGAATATCCCTTTACCATTTTTCCAAAATAACAGGAATTTTCCAATTCTACAGTTAAAATATCTTTTTGTGGAATATACAGATCTGCTTCACAAATAAAGCAATCTGCATTACCTAGCAGATGCTTCACTGCATGTATCGAAGATATATTATTTATCGTTTTATATTCCGTATTTTCAATCAATACTACATTTTTATATTTTTCCTGTAAATAAAAAAATTGTTCTTTGAGATACCCTACAATGATATAAATCCTGTCTACTTTCCTTACCAATAAAGCCTCAATGACAGTCTCTATCATAGGCACTCCATTTACTTTCACAAGCGGCTTTGGTATTGATTGTGTCAGTGGACGCAATCTCATTCCCATTCCCGCCGCCATTAAAAATGCATTTTCCATTCGATTTTCCTACAATTCTTCAATTAATGTAATGATATCCTGAAATGGCATAAGATTTGCATCTGCTTCCAGTGCACGATGATGTCTCAATATCTCTTTCGCTGTATTTGTCATTGCCGGAAATGCACTTCTCGTCAACTGATTTGCATATATCACTATGTTGATACCATGTGAAGCTAGTTCTACCTCTGTAACGCTGTTAAATGAGGTAGGAACCACCACAATTGGTGTCTTTTTATCTCCCTCTCTGAACTTATCACAAAATTCAAATATTTCATCCGAAGATTTCTTCCTACTGTGTATCATGATGCCATCTGCTCCTGCTTCCACATAGGCTCTCGCACGCATCAGGGCATCTTCCATCCCTTTTTCCAGAATCAGACTTTCAATACGTGCAATGATCATAAAATCATCTGTTCTCTGTACATTTTTGCCGGCACTTATTTTATGGCAGAAGTTTTCAATGCTATCCTGACTCTGCTCTACTTCCGTACCAAATAAGGAATTTTTCTTTAGGCCTGTTTTATCTTCAATGATAACTGCAGATACGCCCATTCGTTCCAATGTTCTGACATTGTATACAAAATGCTCGATCAATCCCCCCGTATCGCCATCTAATATAATTGGTTTTGTCGTTACTTCCATGACATCATCAATCGTTCGGAGTCTTGAAGACATATCCACTAATTCAATATCCGGTTTGCCTTTCGCTGTGGAATCACACAAACTGGAAATCCACATCGCATCGAACTGATCCAGATTCTCTCCATCTTCCACTACTGTTTTCTCTGCAATCAATCCTGTCAGTCCACTGTGAACCTCCAACGCTTTTACAATATCACGTATTTCTAGCAACTGACGCAATCTCTTTCTGCGAAATTCCGGCATGGCCAATTTTTCCTTAATTCTGTCATCTATCTTTTTAACATTTTCATTATGGGTATAGGGAACTTCTATCAGTTCACCGCCATACTCACCTAACAACTGCAATACATTATTCCTAATCGCTTTCTCAGGTCCACTGGCCCAATTGTCTCCATGAATGACATAATCCGGTCTTATACGTTCAATGATATCATCATACATGATAGCGTCTTGAATCACTATCTGGCTTACACCATCCATTTCCCTTACCAACTTAATTCTTTCTTCGAAAGGAATGGTTGGAAAACGATTATATCGGATCATCGCTTCATCACTTAATACACCCAAAATGACTTCTCCGTATTTTTTGGCCTGCTCTACGATATTCTGATGTCCTTCATGAATGACATCCGTACAAAAACAAGTATATATTTTTTTCATCGTTCGTTCTATCTCCTACCTATATTACTTAATTTCTCACAAATTCTATGGATAAAATTTTGATTTTAACATTCTTCTATACATTCTTTTGTCCTTAACTATGAAATATTGCTTCTGACTTGTCCACAAGTGCACGTATTTCTTTCCGCTTACCTGCAAAATGCCGCATTAACATTCCCAATAATTCATAATCTTCCTCACTGTCAATGTCCAATACAGCCGTATCTGTCATTTTCCATATCACAGCATTTCGCTGATTTGCCAATCCTTCTAATAAATAATTTTTGCGATATGCATAGATTGATGCATTCATATCAAAACACATAGGCACTTGTTGCCTTGAAACGAAATCACTTTTTAATACTGTATGATAATATCCATTCTCTTTCAGACAGACCATATTAAAGTAAGGAGAACGTCTCGACTCCGTAACACTATAGGATATGTCCGCATTTTTATCGGAAAGTAACATATCTATCGTTCCCTTAATATCTTCTGCCGTTCTGATTGGAGAGGTGAGATCTAAGTCCACCGTGATATCATAACACTTCTTTGACTGTTCCTCAACTTTTAATAGTGTATCCCTAATAACGTCCATCTTAGACACATAATCACCTGCTAATTCTTTTTCTCTGCCGATAGGTACAAAAGGTATCTTAGATTTCTCCATTTGTTCCAGCAACTTTGCACTGTCCGTATTGACTGAGAGGGCGATATGTTGGAATTCAGATGCATATTTTTCAATAAACAGCTGATAGGATGCTAACGTATAATATAAAATAGGTCTTCCACAAAAATCTCTGGTATTCTTACTTTTGACTCCTTTAGAACCTGCTCTTGCACAAATCGTAAATAATAGATTCATATTTTACCTCTTTCTACCGTGCCAATGGTTCTATTTTGCACTATGGGTTATGTAATATAGATGAACGGGATATCTTCCTAAATATGTTTCTTTTAGTAAAACAATTTCATTAAAACCGTTTTGACGAAGTATTTTTTTATATTCGTCACTTATTTCAGAATCACCCCAAAAATAAACTTTCTGAAAAGTTGATATATCATTCCAGTTTGCAGAATTCCAATCTTCCCCTATTTTATCTGGTAAGTAATAATCAAAAATTCTGTCTGTAAACTGTCCCCAATTCGAAATCATAATTGTGCTATCATCATAATTTTCTTCTATATAATTCACTATGGCAATCGTTTCTTTATCCATCTTGTTTTCTAAAACTATAGTGCTGATAATATTAGATATATTGCTGCCCACAATAAAAAGAGATAGAATTATGTAAATTAATTTTCTTTTTGTAATCTTTGCTAAACCAATTGCAAATCCCAACCATACTACTCCTGCAAAGGTATATAAATATCTTACTAACAACATAGGTCTTATTACAAAAGAATATCCCAATCCAAAAACAAGTACAATAACACCTATTAAAAATGTAGTTAATATTCCAATTAACTCCGTGTCCGATTTTAGCACTTTTAATTTTATTGATTTGGATTTTAAGATTTTAATCGCCAAAAATAAAAGAACAAGGAGATAAACGCTAAATAAAATCACACCACAGATACCATCTCCAAATATTGATGTAATGCATTCCCATAAACTAGGAATTTCACTCACCCAAAATCCTTTATTAACTCTTACAATACTCTTTATAAAGAACGACATCCACGGTATATAACATAAAACCGATACCGCCGAGCAAATAAAAAAGGAGATTAACTGTTTTTTATTATTGTATAGTATAGTTAAAAAAAGACATCCATATATTGTACATATTGTTGCAAACGCAAAATAATGTGTGTACGATGCCGCTATTCCAAAAAAAGTCATCAGAATCCAACTTATTTTTTTGGGTTCACTGACAATCTCATATTCGTAATAGAAACACATCGTTACAAGAAATATGGCTAATGAATACATTCTAACCTGCGTAGAAAAAGTAATCGAATTTGGAAGGCATGTTGCTAATAATAAAAATATAAGAGAAGTCTCAAATCCAAACTTTTTATAAAATAAAGTTACTGTTGCTATAATTAACAAAAAAAATGGAATCCAAGCTGCTAAATGAATTACAAAACCACTAAAGCCAAACAACCTACCAAGTATCTTTAATTCAATATAATGTAGTGGCGGATGGACATCTACTGCTGTTTGAATTAAAGTATCTTTAAAACTAGAGCGAGCCAGAGCGACTGAATAAGCTTCATCACACCAAATCGCATTACTATTACAACGCACCAAAGCATAAATAGATGTAATTAGTCCCAATAAATATAATGTAATTCTCTCAAATAGTATTGCATTATTTCTCTCTTGTATTTTTGTCATAAAATCCTCCAATTATAAGACTAGACCATTCTTCACCTAAACTGTATTGATACAAGTTAGTTTCAATACCTCACTTGCATGTTCTATCGAATTCATATTTTCCTGTCTACCAGTCACAACGTCATAGAAATACCTCATTTCATTTACGTATAAATCCTCTTTCGGAAATTCAATTTTATTTTCCACTGTCGATTCATCTGATTCATATTGAATCGTATTCTTTAATAAATCTACTGTAATCGTATGGTTCTCACAATATAATTCCAGTTTACGTGTCGACTTTCTACCAAAATAATCCAAGTGAATTTCAATTGTTTTATCTTGATATCCTGCAATGTAGCAGGCAATATCTTCACAGTTTATCTCCAGATCAGAAGCATGCTTTTGTATGCATTTTACTTCTTTTGGCATCCCGAATAAATAAGTGAGATAATCCCATTCATGAATCAGATCCAGCGCTACGCCTCCTCCCAGCTCTTTTCTGGCACTATAGACCTGTCTGTAATCTGCACCTGGTCTCCATGATGGGAGATAAGAAGAAGAAATTGCTCTTGCCGCATATATCTTTTCTTTGGCACATACTTTGCTTTTAACATATTGTAAAATAGACTTGTGTCTTAACGGACATGCCACATAATAAATGGAGTCCTTACGAAAAGGAAGGGATTTCCAATCATATCTATTATGCTCGAATAGTGGCTTTTCCACAAAAAATGCACCTGCTTTCTGTGCCGTTTTTGCAATCGCCTCAAAATGTCCAAAAGTTGGATTCGTAATTAATATAATATCATAATCAGAAGGGAGTTCCTCATAATCATAAAACTCTTCTGATATTAGTTCTCTTACGTCATCTGGTAATTCTTTTTTGCTGCTTCGTAATGCATCGATAATATAACTTTTATCATGAGACACAATCACTTTGACCAGATTCTTAATATGCCTCTTCCCGATGGAACCAAGTCCTACCATACAGATCCTGATTGTTTCTGGTCCTTTATCCCTCTCCTTTTTTTTGCCCATAATAATCTATTTCCCCTCGATCCTGTCTATCCACTTTAATATTTCTGCATCCTCTTGAAATGTAAATACCATTCTTTTTCCGTTAGATAATACTTCGAAAAATTCCTGCAACTCGTTTAAATAGGCATATTCATTCACGAATGCGCTATAACCTTTCTCCCGCAAATAAGCATCATCAGAGGAGAGTCTCTCCATCTCATTATTCTCTAAATTTTTCAACAGCAGGCTATCCGGCGTTCCATTCCACTTAAGGTAGATCTCTTCATTAAATATTTCCAGATGTCTTACAGCCTGTCGACACACCACATCGACTATAAAAACTCCATGTGTGCCACTTTCATGTTGAATCTGAATCAGATAATGATCATTGAAATCTATCGCCAGATTTGTGAGCTTTCCTGTGATTGTTTCCACTGAAACTATCGAACCAAACGTCTTTACCATCCAAGGCAGTTCAATTGCCAATATTTCTCTGCATCCGTTAGTTCGTTTGTCACCTATGAAAAATTGTTGAAAACTTTCCCATGGATGCCAATCCGGCAGATACTGTCCTACATGATAGCTATAAGATACAGGGTGTCCATTCCGTTGCAATGTATCACGAATTTTTCTCATTTCTGTACGGTAAAGCGGTGTAGAGGATAAAAATAAGGTAAGTCCTTTTTCTGCTGCAAGTTGTTGGTTTTTCTCATATCCATCCGATACGAGATTGATTTCTGTAAAAACATGCCATCCTCTTTGAAGACATTCTGCAATAATATCTGCATGGGATAATGGCGATGTACAAACAAACGCACAAGTCACCTCCTCATTTGTCACTCTTTCCATACTTGAAACACAGGCAATTTGAAATTCTTCTGCTGCTTTACCTGCCCTCACTGAGTTACTATCTACTCCTACAATCTGATATTCTGGATTTAATGCTCTTATCAATCGAATTCTTCGCTTACCCATAGAACCTAAGCCTATTACCACTATATTCATGTTGTTCTGCTCCTCTGTCTCTTAAATAGTAAACTCTATATCAAAGAAGGATTTTTTTAACTGTATTTTATCTTCTAATAACATATTTTTTATGATTGCTGTAATCTGTTCTGTAGTATTACCATCTCCATAAGGATTGAGCGTTTTGGATACAAGATCCGTCATTTCCTTACTGATTGCTTTCCGCATTGCTTTTTCTATATTTTCGGCATATGGTTCACAATTGATAACGCTTTCTGCCTGTAGTCTCCCCTTTTGTCGATCTCCAATATTCACAGTTGGGATACGAAAAGATGGTGCTTCCACAATTCCACTTGAGGAATTTCCAATTACCATTTTACACCATTTCAATGCACTTAGGTAGCGCTTCATACCTAACGATTCAATCACAAAGACTCGTTCCTTATTTTCTTCGGCAAATTGATCCAATAATCCGTTAATCTGTCTACCGCCAGCATCTGCATTGGCTTTCGTGATAAGATACTTCATATTTTCTATACGGAGCAATGCTGTAAACAATTCCTGTATCTGACTTGTTGCCGATTCTGTCTCCAATGTTACTGGATGATAGGTAACGACAGAGAAGTTTTTTCCTAATTCAAATCCTATGCTTTCTTCCAGCTCTTTTTTCGTCATAATTGATTGTTTCATTACATTTTCCACACCCATTGCACCCACACAAAATACTCTATCTGGTTGTTCTCCAAGCTGAATAACCCTTCTTCTATATTCTTCCGTGCTCGTAAAATGAAGATAACTTAATTTTGTTATGGAATGTCTTATTGCTTCATCCATTGCGCCTTCTGTTTTCTCACCGCCATATAAATGCGCAATCGGAATTCTCTGGTTCATCGCTGCGATGCAAACTGCCAGAGTCTCGTATCTGTCTCCCAGCACTATCAGCATATCTGGTTGTTTTTCCTCAAAGTAGTCACTAAACGCAATTAAAGCCAGTCCCATTGTCTTAGACACAGAAGCTGGCATATCAGAACTCAATAATATGGGGATTTTCCTGTCAATACGGATTCCATCCTGTTCAATCTCATGAAAAGTCAATCCGTATTCTGGTGCCAGATGTGCGCCAGTAACTACTACATCTACTCCTATTTCTGTCTCTTTAGACAATTTATGAATTACATTTCTTAATAGTCCATATTCCGCTCTTGTTGCAGTTAAGATACATATTCTTTTCATATTATATTCTCCCGGATTTATATTTCAATCAGCTCGTCCTCTTGAAAATTCTTATTAGCCCTCATTCCCAATATCTCATTCCATCGCATGGGGGATATCCCATTGCCAGGACGCTTTGTCGTAATATTCTGTTCCGTAAAGATCTCACCCACACGGATTCCTTTCGAAGCTACAATACTTTTTCTAGCAATCACTATATTTTTTCTTTCAGAATCGCTAGGTCTCTTCTCGCTGTTTCCAATGGCTTGTTCAATATGACGAATTGACATTACCATCGCTTCCAGTTCATCAGGTTCCAAACTTGCCAAATGATCCGGACCTTCCATGCTCCTGTCCAGTGTAAAATGTTTTTCTATGATAGTAGCCCCCATTGCAACTGCCGCAATTGGAACTTCAATACCGCAAGTATGGTCGGAATAACCTACTTCTACCTTAAATCTCTCTTTTAAAGTGAGCATAGCCTTTAGATTCACATCTGTGAATGGCGTAGGATACTCTGTATTGCAGTGTAACAGACGAATCGAACCTGCTTTATTTTCCCGCAATACTTGAATTGCCACTTCGATTTCTTGCATGGTTGCCATTCCTGTAGACATAACGACTTCTTTACCGGTATTTGCTATTTTGACTAGATAAGGGTAATTCGTTATCTCACCAGAAGGAATCTTCCAGAAGGGCATAGTAAAATCATTTAAAAAAGATATACTCTCTCTATCAAAAGGAGTGGATAAGAACATCATATCCAAATTGGCACAGTAATGTGCCAGCTCTTTATACTCTGGAAAAGTAAGTAATAATTTCTTAATCATAGCAAGTTGTGTCTCATCTCCGCCAGTGGCCTTTTTCTGATAATCTGCCTTTGGCGCAAATCTGGACACCAGGGACTCTGGCCTTGCAGTCTGAAATTTAATGATGTCCACGCCGCACTTCCTTGCTGTGTCGACCATCCTTTTCGCTGTTTCCAGACTACCGTTATGGTTTACGCCTGCTTCTGCTATAATAAGAACCTGACTCATAATATGTTCTCCCCTAAGATCTCTTTAAACAATTTTTCTCGCTGGATTTCCCGCCACTCTCCAATTATCTAATACATCCCGTATTACTACACTTCCTGCACCTATTACAACTTTGCTTCCAACAACCCTTTCCTGTATCACGGTTGCATTCGCTCCAACCAATGTATAATTACCTATACGAGCCTCACCGCAAATCGTCGCGCCAACTGCAATATGTGAAAATTCTCCAACAAAGCTATCATGTTCTATTATGGCACCTGAGTTGATAATACACATCTTCTCAATTCTCGCATTTGCGTTTACAACTGCCCGCTTACCAATAAAAGTACCTTCTCCGAAAATAGCATCTTTTGCTATGACAGCCGACGGATCAATAATAACCGGTAATTGAAAACCAATCTCTTTTAACTGATGATACAAGGCATTCCTAACAGTCTCTCCGCCCATAAAACCTATCGTAATTACAGCATGATGGACGCCTTGTCGATACAGTTCCTGCATATAAGAATCCTGGCCAATCACGCGATGTCCTCTATAAGAAAACTGCTGCTTTTCTGTTACCTCCAGAAAACCTGCAATCTTATATTGCCCGCTTTGTTCAATTGAATCAACTACACTTTTGGAATGTCCTCCACTACCTAATAATACAACTTTTACCACACATATACCTCTTTGAAATGTAACTTCACTTAACCCTTATTTATATCTCTACTAATTTCATTTAATTTTCATATAATTATTACTTTTAGGTGGAAAATCATTTGTATCCATTCTGGGAATCTCAAATCTATTTTTTTCACATATTTCAGCTTTCTTTACTTCTGTTGTAAATGCAGCTTTACAGCCCATATTCGCGACGCAAGAAATCACTTTATCATTCTTGGATCCATATGGATAAGCAATAGTCCAAGCACTCTCATCCACAATTCCATCTAGACTTTCAAAAGATTTTATTATATCTTCTTTCATTTTATTTTCTTCCAAATTCTCCAACCAGTAATGGTCATAGCCATGTAAACCTATATACATCCCGCTATTTTTCATACATTTTATCTGATCGTAATTCATATAAAGTTCTTTCGCAAACTTCTGTTCTGATATTCCCACACATATTTTAAACAAATTACTGGTAACTATTTTTCTCAATTCTTCGGGTAAAACTGTTTGTAATATTCTTTTAATAAATATAATTTCAGCACTGTCAAAACGATTCGCTATTGCATATTTTGAAAACAACTCCGTATTATCAGCATACTGATAAGTTTCTCCCCTATAATAATCTAATTGTTGCATAACCATCGGCAATAAAAGAGTTACATCATAGCTTGCCAAAATAAAATGTATCTTATTAACATCAAGTAACTCGTCTTCTGAAAATGTCTTACCCGGAATAAAAAATGATCCCTGTATGTCGGCATCTTTCAAAATCGGAAAAACATTCATGAAATGATCTGTATAACCATCATCAAACGTTAATAATAATGCATTTTTGGGCAAAGAATAGGATTCAGTTATTGAAGCGATTAGCTCTTCCATTGTAATAATGGTATAATTTTGTTTTAAATATTGTACTTGTTGTTTAAATATTAAATAATCCAGTCCTTTAATATTAGGATATCTGGAATTCTGTAAATCTCTTACATAATGGTACATTATTACATTTAGCTTGTCCATAATATTCTTTCTTCTCTTTTATTAAATACTTTCAATTATCACATATTAATTTGGTATGTTGTTATCTTATCTCGAATTAGATTAACAGTGTCATTGTTATAAATATAAATTGACGGTAACTCCCTACTTAAAAATAAGGACAAGCCCTCCGTTACCGAATAAGCCCCCACTTTATCAAAAACTAAATAATCGCCACACTCTAACCCATCAGTTAGATAGCCTCTTACCAATACATCTGCAAAAGTACATAATGAACCACAAATTATCCATTTTTCTGAATCCGCATTATTAGATTTTTCACTTTTTATATGAGTGATATTAGGGATACGCATCGCCATATTTTGACCATAGTAATTAATATGATTTTTCCCACCATCTACAATACAAAATTTAGTGTCTCTATTCTTCTTTGTATCTACCACTTTTGTAACATATCTTCCACAATTTGCAACTAAATATCTACCCAACTCCAGAATAATTTTTCTTTTTATTGGAAGCTCTTCAAATTTATTGATAATCCCTTGTAAAGATTCTAACCGATCTTCTTGTTCTCCCACAAAATAAGGCACATATAGTCCTGGACCAAATTCTATCTCTTCTACATCAAAATGATATTCCTCATATAATACATTGCAAAAATCATTTATATATTCAATCTCTTTTATAATCTTATCATTTTGTTTTTTTTGTGTCCCTGTAAAATATTGTATTCCCGATATATGAATATATGGATAGTTATCTCTAGTTCTTACAATTTCTTTAATAATCGTTTCTTCCATTCCAAACTGTGCTCCGTTTGAAATTCTCAATAGCACATTTACGCATCTTCCAATAGCCCTCGCCTGTCTTGTTGTACTATAGAATTGATTTTCTGATTCAATCGTTATAACAGAAACACCATACGCCAGAGCCTTTCCGATTTCCTCATCTGACTTATTTATCCCAGAGAATACGACCTTGTTCATATTGATATTCTTCTCATGGCATATCTCCAGTTCTCCTACAGAACAAACTTCATATTTTTCAATCACTTTGTCCATGTATGGAACAAGAAAAGTATTTGCCTTTATTGCATAACATAGCGACGCTTTATTACCTAATATTCCTTTTATATGACTAACACGATTCAATAATTGCTCTATATCAAATATATAGCAAGGCGAACTGATTTGATTCTCTTTTATATATTGAGATATTACATTTTTATTCATTCTTTACCTCTTTTAGATATTTCTCAAATAATAATTTTCTATCTACCTTACCATTTTTAGTAAGTGGCATTCTTCCTACAATAATAATTTCCGATGGCCACATATATTTGGGAATTTTAAATCTTATTTCTTCCATCACTTTTTTAGGTTCTGTATTTCCACAAATAAACGCTATTATTTTACTATTCTTACTATCATAAATACAGATTGATTGTTGTACCTCTTCCACGGTATTGATAGCAATAACAACTTCATTTAACTCAATTCTATGACCCATGTGTTTAATTTGAAAATCTTTTCTACCTATATAATAGAGTTCTCCATTCCGGTATTCTCCTATATCTCCAGTACGATAAATCAATTCACGTATACATTTATTCAATGGATTCTGGCAAAATACCTCCTCTGTCTTGTCCGGCATATTATAGTATCCAAGTGCAAGCGCAGTACCAGTTACGCATATCTCACCTTCCTTTTGATCTGTCTCAACTAAATGATTCTTATCATCCAACAAAAACACTTTTTCATTTGGAAATGCTTTACCGATTGGTAAATACTCACCTTCTGTAAATTCTTTATCCACAATATAATATGTGCAATTACAAGTAATTTCAGTTGGACCATATAGATTAACAAACAATGCATCCGGATAATAATTTTTCCAAATATTGAAATGTTTCATTGGCATTACTTCTCCACTAAACATTATTTTATTCAGATATCCCGGACGTAATACATCTAATGCCTTCATAGTAGTGACCACGCACAATGCAGACGCAGCCCATATAAGAGTAGTTACTTTATAAGTATCCAAAAAAGAAACTAACTTATTAGGAAAGGAAAAAAATGATTGAGGTATTAAACACACTTGTGCCCCAACCATTAACCCCGAATAAATATCTTTGACAGAAACATCAAAATCCAAAGGCGCTTGATTGCCAATTATGTCTTTTTCTGTAATGCCAAATATATCAGTGAAATAATTAATGAAATCAATAACTGATCTATGCGATACCACAACACCTTTGGGAATACCTGTTGATCCTGAAGTAAAATTTACATATAAAGGATCTGTATCTATCATATTTTTTTTAATACTCTTTAACTTTTCAAATAATATATTTGTTTCTTCCACAATATCTTCAATTATTAAAATTTTGATATCTATATTAAGTTTGTCAAATACACGTTTACTTCTTCTATCTACAAGAATAACATCTGCTTGAAGAATTTCTAAAATTTGTTTAATTCTATTAGCAGGATGTTTCGTATCAATCAAACTGTAAAAAGAACCTGCATACACAATTCCCAATAGTGCATAAATTGTGCTTACCTGTTTCTCTGCAAAAATAGGAATCGGTGAACTAGGTAACATAGATGTTGACAAAAAACTGCCTATTTTTTGTGCCTTTTCTTTCAACTCCTTAAATGTAATATTCGTATTAAGATCTGCAAATGCTATAGCATCTGCATACTTAGCAGATGAGTTTTCCAAATACTCCAATACATTATTCATTTTATGCACCTATTCTCCCATAATCGTCTCTAGCATTGATAATATCTGATCAACATTTCCAAAATTATCAGGTTCAAAATAGATAGGATCAATCTCAATTTCAAACTCTTCTTGTATTTTTCCTATTAAATTAATAATATCAAAGGAGTCCAACATCCCCTCTTCTATCCAATTTTGTTTTTTCTCTAACAATAGTTCTGGTCTGATCGATTCTATAATTGTTATTAATTTCTCTCTCATTCTATTAATCCTTTCTTACGAAAAAATTGGGTCGATCCTGATCTCCATCAGCCTTACAGAATTTTGTATCTTCCAAAGGTGAATCTACGTAAATATCAATGTTTTCCTGAACAAATGGTTCGAAATAATTAGGAATTATATTAGTATCCGCTTCATTTCGTAAAACAAATCCTGCATTTTTTATACATTCTTTGTCAAATCCATAACAGTAAAAATCAATATACTCACAAGTGTCATCCATTTGTAAATTTAACCAATTTCCCAACCCCGCTATTAATTTTTCGCTCCCCAAATAATCTACAACTCTTAATACTGTTCTACCTTCCGCGCCTACTCTCTTCATGATCAATATTGCTTCTATTTCCTTATTGCTAATTCCATATATCAAATATTCATATACAGGATGATTTATATATCGATGCTCAATATACCAAATATCTTTGTATGGAGTCATTTCTTTATTTTTTTCAGGATTATAAAAAGCTATAATTTCATCAATGGATGATAAAAGACTACATTTTATATCTTTATTTTCTGGGCTGTGTTTCTTTTTATCCTTACTTTCATTCACAACTGCAATCTTAAAATTTTCTATTTTAGAATTAAGCATATAAAAATGCTGCATCTTACCCGTATGATAGCGAAGCATCAATTTAATAATAGGTATTGCTGTTTTGGGATTAGATCCAATACCTATCACACTCCTACAGTTAATTAATTGCTTTAATCTCTTTATTAGCTCAATACCCAAAAAAGGAATATTATCCGTATCATTGCGTATCATCCACATTACACCCCAAACATCCTTATGTTCCTCATCTAGTGATGCCTGAATGTAACCATAAATTCCTTCCATGATATGTGTCTTCTTATCAATTGCAATGATAAAATTCACGTGATTTTGAATTACATGTTCATACTCAAAAAACTCCAAACAATTTCCAAGAATATGATCTTTATTCCAATTATCTCTGATAAATTCCATTATTTCTGAAATGTTTTTTCTCTCTGCCAGTTTTATATCATATTTTTCATCATACTTATTCATTATATCCTCTTTTTATGCGGATAACGTAATATGAGGATTTTTTTGGTAAAATATCCGCATTAATGTTATCATACTTAATTTTATAAGGCAAGAAAGGAACGTATATTAATATTTATGTTCTTAAATATTCGTAAATTTGCCGATTCATACATATATCAATATCTTCTGCTCCTCCGTACGCCAAAAACCACTCTATTATTTTATCCATTGTTTTTTCCACGTTCCATTTTGGTACCCATCCAAATACAGTCTTTATTTTTGAACAATCCAGTTTTAAAAAATTGGCCTCATGAAGACCTCCATCATAGATATTCTTCCACGTAATGTCACTTTTCATTTCTCTATTCCACTTCTCACAGAATAAGGTAACCAAATCTCCTGTTGTTCTGCAGTCCCTGTCATCGGGTCCAACGTTATAGTTATCTGCCTTTCTATTATCTTCATATTGCTCTTTTGCAATAATTAGATATACTATCACCGGTTCTAATACATGTTGATAAGGCCTAGTCGAATGCGGATTCCTAACAATGATATCTTTTCCTTCTCCCGCTGCTCTGATACAGTCCGGAATAATCCTGTCTGCCGCAAAGTCTCCACCGCCTATCACATTACCGGCCCGCGCCGTCGAAATTGCTACAATACGTTCTGTATTTTTGTCAAAGAAAGAATTCTGATAGCTGCTTGTCACCAATTCTGAACAAGACTTAGAATTCGAATAGGGATCGTAACCATTTAGTTCTTCATTCTCACGGTAACCCCAACTCCACTCACGGTTCCGGTATACTTTATCCGTGGTAACATTCAGAAAAGATTTCACTGATGGTGTCAAACGTACACACTCTAATACATTTACCGTTCCCATTACATTAACTTCATAGGTGTATACTGGATTCTGATAAGATTCTCTTACCAATGGCTGTGCTGCCATATGAATCACGATCTCCGGCTGTACTTTTTGAAAGACTTTATGCAAATGTTCTATATCTCTTACGTCACCTATGATTGAATTTATTTTTGATTCCAGATCGCATAGGGTGAATAAATTAGGATTCGTTGGTGCTTCTAAGGCATAGCCAGTTACTTTCGCTCCTGCCAGCAATAAAACCTGACACATCCAACTTCCCTTAAAACCAGTGTGCCCTGTTACCAATATTTTTTTGTCCTTATAAAATGTTAGATCCATTTTCGTCACCCTTTATTCCATATTTTCCACGGAGCTTTTCCTTGTTCAAGCAGACCTTCCAGATACTCTCTATCATGTACCGTATCCATTGGAGACCAAAATCCAGTATGCTTATATGCCATCATTTGCTCATCTTTCGCAAGTCTCTCAAAAGGTGTTGCTTCCAGCATCTCACTGCCATCCCCAAGATACTCAAAAATATTTTTGTTTAATACCATGAAACCAGTATTGACCCAAGACTGATCCTTCCTCGCTTTTTCCTTAAAACTTTCTACAGAATTATCTTCTGAAAGCTTAATAGCACCAAATCTCCCTGAAGGCCTTGTCGCGGTAATCGTAGCCAGTTTTCCATGGGATTTATGAAAATCCATCAATTTCTTGATATTTACATCTGAAACTCCGTCCCCATATGTTAACAGAAAATTTTCATCTTCATCCAAATAATCCCGAATTTTCAGTATCCGACCAGCTGTTAAGGTCTCAATTCCGGTATCCGCCAACGTAATTTCCCAAGGTTCTGCAGAACACTTGTGAGCAACACTTGTGTCATTTTTTAAATTAAACGTTGTATCGGTCTGATACATATAATAATGAGTAAAGTACTCTTTTATCATGTATCCTTTATATCCACAGCATATAATGAACTCATTAAATCCATATGTTGAATATATCTTCATGATATGCCATAAGATCGGCTTTCCGCCTATCTCGATCATTGGCTTTGGTCTCGATTTTGATTCTTCACTGATGCGGCTTCCCTTGCCACCAGCTAATATGACTACTTTCATATTGATGTCCTCCTACCAGGTCTTCCATAGATGAGCCTCTTCCAGACTATTCCACAAAGCGTATGCTAATCTAAATAAAACTAATATTAACATCATTGCAGCAATATTAAATACTCTGGCACCAGACACATATACACTTGGTGAAAATCCTAAAATCGCCACATCACAAAATGCAGCAGACCAGAATAATGCTGTTATAATTTCTGTTTCTGGCATAGAATAAAAGGCAATTATACCTGCTAATAATAAGATATTAAAGATTGCTAAAAAAGAGGATATACCTTCTGAGAAGAAAATCGTGGTTGCTTCAGTTGTATAACTTGTAAATTTAAAAAATTTAGCAACAAAGAAGGAAAATTGATTTTTCACTTCGCAAGTTTCCAGCGAAATTATATATAAATGCTGTATACAAAAATAAAGTGCAGGCAATCCTGCGAAAAAACGTATTGACTTTTCTTTCCTGTTACGTACTACTAATGTAAGAGTGATAACAGCTATCAGGCACAAGAGCAATGAAAAATAATGGGCAATTGCATTAATGGAATAATTCACACTATAGAACAATTTATCTACTATCCTAAAGCTATCAAACTGCGGCATTAACTCTAAAATTCCAGCTCTATACCGTACACCATTGCCAGGCAACAGAAATATTAAAAGCATACCAGTAGCAGAAGCAAGCGCAATAACAAGATTCAAAATCGGTACTTTACGTTTTTGAACTAACATCCCAATTGACAATACCACAACAAATGTTAATAATAGCGGAGAGGTCTGCTCAAAGTTCCCAGCATAAAGTGCCGCAGATATCAGAATCGCTACCTTCCACCAACGTAGCTTCTTCTGCGGTATTCCGGAATATGCCATTATTATCGGTTCCAAAGCCACCAACAGTGCAACAAATCCCCATGAATAAACAACCATTGCAGCCTTCCAGAATACTGCATCATTTAATATTTCTGTGGAGATCATTACTAATGGAGACACACCAATTGCAATCATTATAAATTTTTCTTTACTACCATCGGATTTTCTCCACTTTGTTACATACCGATGCATATATACCAGCCCAAGCGTCATAAATGCAGTATTTAGCACTTGTATTACAAAATCAGGCAGAAGAAACAATTCTATTAAGATACCATTCGCTAATAAACGTCCACCCCATACTTTTGCAAACAAAGTAAGCCACGGGATCAAGCCCCCCTCTCTATCGTAGATAGCCTGCATACATAAATCATCTCTTTTACTAACTACAAATAGATCCATAAATAGCCAGATTGCAAAGATTCCCATTATGATATATACCTTAGGATCACTTACAATTTTCCGTATTTTTGCTTTCATTTCTGACCTCCACGCATTTATCCGTATCTATGATAAACTGTTCTCCTTCCATATTCTTAACAATAACTGCTATCTTGTAATTTCCGTTGGGAATATGCGGAAAATTTTCTGTTAATTGCAAGTCTGCGTGAAAACCACAATACCTATATTCAATCTTATCATTCTGCCTACCGTTCACTATTTTATAATCTACCGCCCTGGTAGGTAAAGCATATACGATATTATTATTCACAAATGCAATCTGATTATTGTTGTATACACTCTTATCATGTTTATCAATACCAAAATCATAATACTCATATTCTTTTCCTACTTCAGTTGCATATCCTTCTATTTCAATTCTACCATTTTCTTGGTTAACATCATTAATAGCATAGGAAAACTGACCCTGTATTCCTCTTTTATAGTCTTCCAGCGCATATACCCTAACCTGCTCACTGGCAAACTTATAAAATATGACAAACAGGAATGCAAATAAGGCACTGATCAGAGCCAAAATAAAAATATTATTTTTTTTATAAACACCCTTGTTCTCCGTTTTGAGTACCCCGCTTTCCATATATAAAATTGTTCTTTCTACCACGTCTTCCACGGCGCCATTCCCGCATTCCATAAGTTCCTCATATGTTCCTTATCGCGCTGTGTCTCCACCGGACACCAAAAACCATTGTGCTTATATGTCGTAATCTGCTGCTTCTGAGCCAGCCTGTCTAATAATTGCTCTTCCAGACTGTAATTACCCATCAGATAATTAAATACCTGCTTTTTGAAAATATAGGTTCCCGTGTTCGTCCATGCATTGCCATCCGGTTCTGTACCCTTACCAAGATAATTCCCCATGTCATCCAACGCAAGCAATGTATGCCTTCCTGTCGGTCTTGCAGACACCATCGTAGCAAGTTTCTGTTGCGTCCTATGATAGGATACCATATCTGTAATATCAATGTCATCAAGGCAGTCTCCATAGGTCACGATAAAATCATCTTCCTGCACATAAGGTTCTATTCTGCCGATTCTCTGCCCGGTCGAAGAATAGAGACCAGTGTTTACGACCGTAACCTTCCAATTTTCTGTAATATTCTTATGTATCTGAATCATATTAGTCCGCAGATCCACCGTAATATCCGATTGATAGATATAAAAATCATTAAAATAATCTTTAATCAAATCGACCTTATAACCACCACATATTACAAATTCATGAAAGCCATATGCGGCGTACTTTTTCATGATATGCCAAAGAATCGGACTTTCTCCTATCTTTACCATAGGCTTTGGTATTCCCTCTTTATCTTCTGCAATTGTACTCGGCAGACCACCTGCTAAAATAATTATTTTCATTTCTTTTCCTCACATATACTACTGTCATCTTATCACTACCTTTAATTTTAAATATTTACTAATTCTGTCATAGAATAGCAAAAGCGGTCGTTCAATTAAACGTTCTCTCAATTTATCTATTACTACCCCTATTACCAATATAGACATTATTGTTACTATTGCATGTAACCACAAAAAGTCACTCGTAAAATACGCATTATTTTTAAATAAATTCCCCCATAAAAGTTGTCTCGTAATAGGATGGTCATGCAATAAATAGACTCCAAACATTGATGTCGCTATTATATTAACGACTTTGCAATATCTCATTTTAATATTAGTAAACAACATAAAAAATGTCATTGAACAAATCAGTCCTGGAAATTTATTTAATTCAATAAAATATGCCGTATATCTATTATAATCTTCAATACTTAATCCACAGACTTCAAATATTATTACTAATACAATAAGTATTCCCACTATCAGGCTTGTCAACATCAAATTCAGCTTCAAACATTTGAAATATTTATTCGGATATTTATGTATATATGCACCTATCAAATATACAATAATAAGCCACCCGGCATCTGCAAATGGGTTCTGAACAGATGTAACTGTAGGTATGATGGAGGAACATATAATTAATAATATAAGTAACATTCTGTGTTTTTTCTGGTTCATAGCCCGGATAGCCAAATTTAAAAAGTCAGAAAAAATGTATAATAGTATGTATGATGTAGCGAACCAATATACACTATATGTTATTGGAAACAGCATTTTGCATACAGTTGCTGTCTGCAAAGTCTCCATGCCTCTTGCAAATGAAAGAATATTACAAAAAATCGAGTAAAAAAGCACCTCTAAGATCAATTTAACTAGTTTCTTTAAGCGAAATTTAGAATCATATAAATAATACCCAGTAATTAAAACAAAAATATTTACGCCTATCTTCCCTCCAAGAGAAAGTATATGTACCAGTATCTTATTGAATAAACCCGCATTTATATTAAAATCAAACCCACCATGATATGCATAGTGATGTGCAATAATCATAATCATTGATATAATTCTTAGTAATTCTACGTTACTATTTCTCTTTTCAGCTTCTCTATCCAAATTCTACCTTTACCCTTCTCTTTAATGCATACACTGCACTCTCGCTTATTTATATTTTCAATTCATAATTAGTTAAATTTCATTGATTACTCCAAAATCCAATCAATAAACTCTCGGACAGCTCCTTCCCCACCTTTATGTTTACATATATATGTCGCTACTTTCTTCACTTCATCAACAGAATCCTGCGGACAACCAACAATATCTGATATTTGCATGCATTCTAAATCATTAATATCATCACCGATGTATGCTATTTCACCCTTTTCAATGTTAAATTGCTGAACTATTTTTTTCATCTGGTCTATCTTTTTTTCATTAAGACCTTGAAAAACATGCTCAATATTTAATTCTCTTGCTCTTTGTTCAACAATTTCTGATTTACGCGATGTGATAATGATGGAAGTAATTCCTTTTTGATTAGCTCTCAATATCCCCAATCCGTCTCTGCAATAAAATGATTTAAATACTTCCCCATCATTTCCAATATTAATTTGTCCATTAGTCAATGTTCCATCTACATCCATAAATAAGTATTTTATTTTATTTTTTTTAATCATTACTAAAACTCCACAACCGTTTTTAATAACTCTTCCACAGGTATACCACTTTTTATTAATTCTGTAATTCTCTGCTCTTCAAGTATTTTCTCTTTTATTAGTCGAATTACCTCTTCTTCAATTTCATTTGGCACAACACAGATAGCTTCATTATCCATATATATTAAATCATTTGGTTTCACCTTAATGCCATCAATTTCTATTACTACATCCGTATCTTCTACTCTTCCTCTTCCTTTAATATCAACCGGAGAATAGCCTTTGGCCATTATTGGTAACGTAACAAACTTCCTATGGGTGTAGTTAGTATCTCTTGTCAGACCATCAATGATAATGCCTTCTATCTGTTGACGTGTAGACAACTTCGTCATCAATTCTCCAAAGTATGCAAATTCATTACTCCCTTTAACGATTAAAACTTCGTCTTTTCCAACCTCTGCTAAGAAAGACAAACCTTTTCTAATATTTTCATCTTTTGTATCCATAGTTTCTATTTTAACCGTTCTTGCTCGTCCCAAAGCACTAACCAGATCTTTATTTTTCATAAATCCTGTTATTATCTGATGCCTATATCCCAAAGAATCCATTACATCTGAAAACAAACCACTACACAAATCTTCAACATTTAAATCATACATTATTATTTTACATCCTTTCCTATAGCATTTCCTATATCTTTCATTTGTTTGTACAGTTTCGTAAATTCATCAATACTTAATGCTTGTTCACTATCACATAATGCCTCTCTTGGGTTGTGATGAACCTCTATCAATATTCCTTCACATCCAAATGCCACGCACGCTTTTGCAACATCCGGTACACCAAAACTATATCCCATAGAATGCGATGGATCTAATATTAACGGTGCCTTTGTTTCTTTTTTTATAACAGCCGCACCGCATAAGTCCAAAGTAAATCGTGTGGAGTTTTCAAAGGTTCTGATTCCTCTTTCACAGAACATGATCTGCCTGTTTCCTTCTATCAGTGCATAATCTGCCATTTTAAAAAACTCTTCCACCGTAGCCGCAAAATGTCTTTTGAGTAGAATTGGTTTCTTTGATTTACCTGCCGCTCTTAATAATGCATGGTCATACATTGCTTTGGCACCAATTTGTATAATGTCTGCTGTATTCTCTACTGCCGAAAAATTAGTTGAATCAGAAGTCTCTGTTATTATTTTCATTCCATAAGTTTCTCTTACTTCCTCAAGCCATTTCAAGCCTTCTTCATGACTTCCCTGAAAAGCATAAGGATTGGTCCTTGGCTTAAATGCTCCGGCTCTAAAAATCTCAATACCAAAATCAGCCAATTTTTCTGCTGTATACATAATTTGATCTCTGCTCTCAACTGCACAGGGACCTGCCATTATTCTACATGTTTTCTTATTAAACATTTGGATTTCATCTATTAAGATCTCTTGTTTTACTTCATCACTCTTTGATATCACAATATTTCTCCTAATTTAATTAAATTTCTACTCTTATACTGGCTTTCCTCTGGTAATCCCGCCTCAATGGCCGTAGCAAACTCAAAATCTTCTGGGTAATTAATGTCAACCTGTTCTATTTTAGGTACTTCAATAATTTTAAATTTTTTTCCTATTCTTAATCCGGTTTCTATATGAATATCTTTTTTTATAGCATATAATCCCATTGTCTCAAACATTGTTTCTTTCAAATTGAAACTGTTAGGAATATGTTCTAGATCATACATAGGAGTATTCTTTTCACTATCCCAAAGATAATAATGTTCCTTTCCAACACAAACAATTGAATCGTAGTTATCTTCTAGAGCTTCCAGCGTTTTTTCCAATGTCTGTTTCGATAAGAATACCATTGGTGGCAAGTGTTGTATATATATATCTGCATCAGGGTAATTAGAAGTTTCCCATTTAAAAAAACCATTTCCATCTGTTGCATTTGTCGCTAATTCATCCGGTCTTTTTAATGTTTTAAAGCCATTTTCTTTTGCTATTTTCAGAATTTCCAAATCATCTGAATCCACTACAATATTCTCTTTTGGTAATACTTGGGCCAAATTATAACAAGCTCTTAAAAACATTGGTATGCCTCCAATAAGCTTTAAATTTTTCTTTTGTACTCTGGTAGAGCCTCCCCTTGCTGGAACAAATGCTACAATTTTTTTCATATTCATTTATACTCCCTTCTATAAACCTATGTGTAAATCAATCGCACCAATTAAATTATTATTTTCCATTATTGGAACTACTTCTATTCCTTTGTTTCTCTTAGATAATAACACAAATAAATCTTCCATATTCAAATCTTTTTGTATTACGAAAGGGGATCTGTTCATTAGCTTTTCAGCCTTTAGCTCAAATACTTCTTGTTTGTAATTTAGGTAACCTTTTCTTATATCCCCATCTGTAATAATACCATGAAATTCATTTTTTGTTTCTATGAAAACAATCCCTAATCTATATCTACTCATACAATCAACAATATCTATGAATTTTGCATACTTGTCCAAAATTGGAAGCTGTTGTTTTTTTATCATATTTCTGGTTACTTTAATATTTTGCTCACTTGCATATCGTAACGAATAAATACTTTTACTTAATTCCGATGGCTTGTTCGCTAAATAAGATCCCGATACAATCATTGAAACACCTAATAAATTCATTTCTTCTGCTATTTTATTATCTATTCCACCATCTGCAAAAATTCTTAAGTTAGGATATTGTTCCTTTATTCTCCTAATTCTATCAAAATTAATTTCAGAGAATTTTGCCCCTGAAACCCCGGGTTCACTACACATAATTAGAACCTGTGAGATATTATTAATATAGCTACTTAAAATTCCAATATCAGTTTTGTCTGTAATAGCTATTCCAAAATTACCACTAAATTTTTTTGCAATTTCAATTATCTGATTCTTATCTATTAAATTTTCATATTGAATATTTAAAAATTGTGTATTAGATAGGTTTAGTATATTAATATCATCGTCTGTTATTTTTTCATAGATCAAGTGTACATCTAATGGTAAATATTCTTTATTAAATTTTAAGATATCCTCTAATTTAAAATTATCATTGTCTGTGAACAAATCAATATGTAAAAAATTAGCATTAGAATATTTTAGATTATTAGCGTATTCAAAATAATTGTCCTTTACTGCAAAAATTGATCCTGATACCTGCATTTTTAAATCCTCTTTCTTGCTAGTAATTTATTGAGATAGTTATACTATATTTTTTATTTTTTAATTAACCTTTCAGCCAAATCAATTGCTTTTGACACAACAACATCAGAATTATAATGTTCCCATTCTCCCCAACGCCCAAGTCCTATTACACCTTTTTTTTCCGTCCATGTAAGCAAGTCTTTCATAACTGTTGGTTTATTAATTGTATTTAAAGGATATGCAAATTCATTCATATAATGAAAATACGAATTTGTATCTTTACTCACTCTATCTGCATTCGTTTCTGTCCAGTAGCCTCTACTATTTGGACAAAAATTATGCCTCACTAATATCCTATGATACTTTAGTCTGTAAGATGGGTAATATATCCATTGTGCTTTTGTATCCATGTTTTTAGAATAATATTCCGTTTGAATAGAACTATATTTCAGTTGCTTTATATTATCTTGTTGGTCCCAAGATAATCCAATACATTCATCAAATCCACACCATGGAATCGTTGAAATAATCTGTTCTGCTTGATATTCTTTTCCATTTCTATCGAATACTTTTCTATGATTAAAATCAATCTTACAAACAGAAGTACTATATTTTATATTATTACTAATTTTTTTTGCCATTCGTAACCATAATTCACCATATCCAAAATTTTTAGGATAATAAAATTGTGCATGACCTGGTTGCGTACCATACATCTTCTTGTTTAGACAACTCAGTAAAGTCTCCTCAAAAGAAACATTAGGTAATTTTTCTAGCCAAAATGTTCCTAATTGATTTAGGTTTTCACCAAACATTTTTTTGTTATAAGGAATCATATAATCTGTTGCAATTTTATCCCCTAATTTCCAAAATATCCAATCTATGAACTTTTCAGGAATTGCTTTATTCAAATTGCAACCAGCAACTGCTATTGATTTCAAATATTCAACTTGTTTTTCTATATTCATCTGCCAAATGTTCGCCTCAATTGGATGATTGACAGTCTTTCCTTCTATTTCAATTTGGGAATCACGGGTATAAATATCCCACTCTTTTTCTGGCATAAATTCAAATAGGAATTCATTTACTTTTGGACGTCTAACATCTAAAAAATGCCCTCCCCCTATATCTAATGGTGCATTGTCTACTGTTGTTGATCTGCAAAGTCCACCAGCCTCATTCTCCTTTTCCAGCACTATAAAGGAATCTTCTCCTAATTGTTGTAATCTATTTGCAAGTGACAATCCTGCCGGTCCTGCCCCTAAAATCAAGTATTTTTTCATCTTTTGCATTCCTTTACTTTTTTACTTTTCTATGTATTTCCCACCACATATATTTTAATAATTTCTTACCCGTTGCAAATGCTTTAAAATGTGTTTCTCCTGCCAAACGAGGTTTTTCTGTTGTTGGAAATTCAATTCTTTTCAGTCTTAACTTGTATGTTCTACAAACCATTTCTATATCAATTGACGGATCGAAATTCGAGATAGACAATTTTTTAAATCCCTCAACTGTCATTCCTCTAAAACCATGTAAGGTATCCCATACTGTATTTCCTTCACGTTTGAACAATAATTTAGCTATTAGTGCCAGTCCTAATACAAACCATTTTCTTGGCTTCAATAATTTCCCATCTTCTTCATTTACTGAAGCCTTCATCATTCTGCTTCCAACCACTAACTCATATCCTTCTTCAAAAAATGAACGGAATTTATAAGAATCTTCTATCGGAATCGTTCCTTTCGGATGATAGAATACAAAAGCATCACATTGGCAAAAATTGCATCCATCAATACAAGCCTGATTTAGACCTTTTTGGGTTTGTGTATATACTTGAATCTCTTGTTCTTCCAAATACTCAACCGTACCATCTGTGCTACCACCATCAATACAATAAATCTGATCAAATTTTGTTCTATCAATCACTGGTATATCATGCTGGCATCCTACTAATTCATTCCATGTTATTAAGCATAATCCTATTGTCATCATCTCATTTGCATAATTTATCATGCTCTCCTCTTCTTTATTTTAATATAGGCGATTGAAAAAAACCTTATTTGTCAATCATTTAGTTTACGCATTTTTCTTTCGGATTATTAATTGTTGAATTCCAAGGCAAATAGTTGAAATACTAAAAGTATCTATAAGTAAACTTGCTACTCTTGCATACCCAGAAGCGTCAAACATAAAAGCATTAACATAAGCAAGTCCCGCAATTATGACTAAGCTACTCCCTAAAAGTGCAGATACAAATAACCAGTTTCCTACTATTATTTCTGACACTACCTTATGTTTAAAAACAACTATCCTTGTAATAGTAGCATATACGATCAATGCTGCAAAAAACATTATTGGTACAATTAGAGAATACAAATTATTAATATTCTGTAATCTTTGCAAACGTTCGCCCATGTATTGTTTCATAGCATCATCTCCTGATAATAACTCACATTTTTCTATTGCATAAAAAATACCCGGTCGCCATTGCGCATTCTGATAGTCCTTTAAGCAAACTAAAGCAAGTGTTTCTCCTTTCTGGTTAAATACATTCAAAAATAAATCATCAATATTTTCTACTTCTATTTCAAAATCAAATCTACAATTCTGGGTGTTCTCATACTGCTCTCCAACATTGTTATAGATATCTTCACTGTTTTTCATTGGAATGTCATATATAAGTTGTCCATTACTATCCACTATCCTGGCATAACAGATTTCATTGATAGTAGTAGAAAAAAACCAACCACTCATACTAGCTTTATAATTACCACCATACACTGCACAATTTCCTGTAATTGCTTCGTATCTCCTTATAACTTCTTCATCTATTATACTCTCTCTTAAATCTAAAACAAAAATATTATGTATTAAGCATCTTTTATATAAGGATACGAAAGAATTTAAATAGGATATCAAGCTGTCTTTACGCTGTGGCCATGGAATCATTGATCTTGACGGCATAATATTCCTTGTTTCTAGCTGTCCAGAATCTATCGCACTGCGTATTTCATTATAAACATTTCCCCAATATTCATTTGCCGTCTTTGCATCTTTATAATACCCTTTTGTTGCTGCAACCCCCCTTAACATCCAGGAAAACAAATCCTCATTAAATTCTCCATTATCCGGATTATATCCTGCTGCAATAGCACCAGTAGTTTCCTCATAATAATTCTCAAAACTATCCTCTAAAGTTTGCATACTTGGACTAACTTTATATATCTTTTTAAGTGTATCATGTGTAACCTCAACATATGGCACTTCAACATCTGGTTTTATCCGCATCATTTCTTTATATGCCTTATTATAATTTGAATCATTCAATTCATTCACCAGGTATACACCATAGTATTTATAGTTTAATGCCGATACCAACTGAATACTTAATATTAAGATTGATATTGGAACAAACAAAACTAATACCCGTTTTGTAATCTTAACCGTTTTGCTTTTAATGCATTTAATTATAATTGCAGCCATGGAAACTATGACCAATGGAATTGACCAAATGGCATCCTCTCTTGTAAACCATAATGTAGCCCAGACCATTCCAGCCCCAATTCCCCATAATGCCATTTTACTAATAGATTCTGTACTCACATAATATATCATCATTAAGCAAGCAATTAATATCATAACCTGTGGTGGATTAAGCACATTTCTATATACCAATTGAAGTTCAAACCCCGAAGGGCAAAATAATACCATAACAAAAAATATTAATTCTAAATAACAATTATCTATTAATTTATGAAACACATATAACAATAGCAAACTAGCTATTGTATATAAGATTGTGCATGCCGTTAAATATGGAATGCCTAATTTGTTAATCACTGCTAAGAAAAATGGGAAAAAAGATCCATGTACTAGTGTAAGAAAATTATAATCTCCCAAGTACTTCCCTTGTAATAGGGATTCCGCTTGAACAAGCATCAAATATTCATCTGCTCCACTCGCATCTCTTGCATAAATAGGCATACCTATGGTACACAATTGACGTAATATAACTAATAAAAGTAGTATAATATAATATCCTTTTTTGCTTATTAAAATATTGCTTTTTTTCATTTATTTAATTCTCCTAATAATGTGTTTTCACCTGAATAATATTTAGTTAATAAATATTTAACAATACCTGATTTCCATAATATTCAGTTACTCTGTCTTTCATTATTATTTATAACTTTACAAAAGTAATAAAAATTTTCTTTTGAAAAAAGTTAGACAGTTTACCTTCTGCTAATCCCCAAACAAAAACAACAATTGCACTTATTGTAAACTGGACTTTGTATATTCCTTCTAATTTTATAAAAAGAATATCCTATCAATATTAATGATAATATTTCTAATATTGTTAAAACTAATATTCTTATTTTTTTATATTCAGTAGCATCTATAAGCACTTTAATGGGTATATAAATAAGCGCCACATAAATCCCAATACTCTTACATATGGAGGGATATAAACTTTGTATGCCTATAATTAAGGTTAATATTATTAATATTATTTTAATAGATTGATTTTTTAGTAAGCTGTATAAAAAAGGTGAAATTAAGTAAAAGAACATAATATCAGCTACAAACCACAAAACACCATTCAAAATAATTATCTTATCACCTGTAAAGACATATGTTTGTAGCATAAAAAGATGTAAGATAAAATCCATAACATCATATTGTACATTATAAGCAATCATTATAGGGATACTTATAAGAAATGTAATTAAATATATAGGGTATAATTTGATTATCTTCGTTTTATAATAATTTGTAACTAAATTTTTATTAAATTGAAATCTTTTTGCCCTAAAACTATAGGCTGTACAAAATCCAGATAATACAAAAAAAATGTAACAAACTGTGCTCTATAAGTTTTTCCAAAAACATTAAACGAAACATGATGAAAAAATATTCCTATACTCCCAAGTATTCTCAATATATATAAAGCGTCCAATTCAATCTACCTCATACATTCATTATTATTTTTCTAATAATTTTCCGCTATTTACATATCAGTGACTCTAATTGAAATATTGATTATTTTTTCAACTGTTTCTATTAAAAAAAATGGATTCCTTAATAAAAAAGTTTTCTTGTTATTAACTTCTTTTATATTGTATTCAGAATATGCCATCTCTTTATCGTTAACCCTTAACATATCATAATATAATGCTTTTTCCCCACATTCACACGGATCATATCTAATTGCTTTGACATCTTCCGGCACATCAAACTGTACATGATGTATTCCATCTATAATCGTATAATTTTCTACTAGTTTATTTTCTTCGCTATACCCATTTCCATAATCAAGATACAACACAGCAATTCGCATATTCTTAGCTTCTGATATTATACTTCCAATTCTGTCTATATGATTTGCAATATTACGATCAATATCCACCTTGCTCTTTTCACTCCGTTGAAATGCCTTTCGCAATAAACGACTTGCCTTCCAACTATTGATACTTTGTAATAAAATGAGATTACTCTTAATACCACTCAATGCATCGATTACATTCATTAACGACGCATTTTTTTCTATCAATGACGTATTCATTTGATTGATCTGTTCTACTTGCTCAAGTAATCCTATATTTTCAAGTTGCAAGTCATTATTCTTTTTCTTTAATCTTTCAATTTTAATATAATTCCTTGCATACTCACTTGAATCAAACCAAATAGCATGCTCTTCATAATCAGTTACCTGCTTAATTTCCTCCTCATACCCTTTAGCCGAAAGAATCAGATTTAAACGTTCTTTTCCTTTTACTTCCAATATATTTTTGTCAAGTCCAATCGTATTTAAATAATATTCCAAATGATAGTTATAGATTTCTTCTTCGGAAGGTTTCCTTAGCCTGAACCTTAAATAGTCTAAACTATTTAGAAACTCATAAGGAATTAAATATGCAAATGCCACATAATTCAGGAACTCAATGCTTGCCTCTTTATCTTCTAACTTATCTAGACTAGAATTTCCCTCAAAACTATAATGAGAAAATCCTATATCATATCCCAATCTATTATAAAGCATTGCCTCATATATCATATTCGAACTTAGACTTACCACTCTCTTACACTCAAGAATAAATTCTATAGTAGACTCATGTTCAGAGAGATTCTTTGCACCAATTTTTGAATGAAGCGGATCCTCCGGATGGAATCTCCAGCAGATGTCGTTTTCATTAAAATGTTGCAAAGATTTTGTATGGGTTTCCACAAGTGATACCATATTATGCGCACTGTACTCACCTATGGTAGTATATCCCGAAGCTATTCCCAATTCGTATGTAGGCACCCGGTCTTGATCAACCGCATATTTCAGATAATCCTTTTCTAAAAAAATAGCTAACAGTTCATTTCTTGTAAAAATAGGGAGTTTTTTATCTAGTCCTTCAGCAATAAACGTTTCATACCTTGGTTTTAGACCGGTAACAATATTCTCAAAATCTAAATATGCTGTTTTTCTGTATGCCTTCGGGCGAAATGGACCCCATTCGAAATGAAAAACTGGAATATCTAACTTTTCAGAGACGTTTTCTAGGAATTTTACATTGGGTAATGTCATAAATGCTTCTACCTTCTCGCCCGTCTCTTGTTCAATTGCGGTTATTTGCTCCTCCAGATAATTTTCCATTTCAGTCCAGTCGTTTTGAATACTGAACATATATGCATCTGTTTGTGATGGAAATTTTGAAAGATATTCCTTCTCTATTTCTTTTGGTATTATAATTGGTTTTATTTTATTCAAATCATTTTCAACTAAAGAAGTATATTCAAAATGTTTTATTAGGTTTTCCGAAAAAAAACCTTCCATGCTTGATATATTACTAAAATACTGTTCTTGCGCAATTACAGGCCAATTATAATTTTTTGCAAATGATACCGCTTTGATGAAAGTCCACGTAAACATCTGGTTATTAGCTATTGGATTAAGCGAATAAATTATTGGAATTATCATACTATTTTATCCTTTCAGACTTGTCTTCTACTAATTAAGCACCCATGTGTGTTGCATACTGACAATACCATATTCCCTTGATATGTTATTCTTGATTTTTATCTGAATAATATTATGAACGATATCGAACCTTTTACCATCTTCACCAGTAATCTCAAAACTCAATAGGTATTTGTTTGGTAATAGACAATTAGCATCGACTGTAAGTTCCAATCTGCCCTCTTCTTGTGTTATAATCCAGTTTTTTGTATCTGCTCTGGAAGAAATGGCATAACATGGAATCCAGTCATTTCTCATAATGCTAAAATTAATATTTATTGGAAGTCCCTCGTTTGGCGTTTGGTATTGTATGATTACCTTAAATCCTTCACCAGTTTCAAAAGTTTGTTCCGTTTCACCTTTCAAATTGCAAACTCGAATGTTTGAAAAATAAACTTCTCCATTTCCCTCTCTCTTAGCATCAGGGGCACATTGTTGAGCGATACTTCGACATGTTAGGTTTCTATCAATTTTCTTCTCTTTTTTGACATGATCAGACTCATATACCATTCTTTGTTCAAGTTCTGCTCTCTCTTGTCTTAATTCTTCCATCTCATCTAAATAATGCCTGCAAATCTCTCTGGGGATACCTTCTTCCTTTAGCAGTCCGTTGGAAATCCAGATTGCTCTATCACATATTTGTTCTATTTGCTCCAGAGAATGGGATACAATAACAATTGTTATTCCTTGCCTCTTTAATTCATTTAATTTATTAAAGCATTTTGTTTGGAAAGAGGAATCTCCAACACTCAATATCTCATCAATTAACAATATATCAGCATTTACATTAATAGCTACAGAAAATGCTAATCGCATATACATTCCAGAAGAATAGGTGCGAATCGGGTTATCAATAAATTCTTCTAACTCTGAAAATCTGATAATATCATCTATCTTATTGTCTATCTCTCTATTCGTAAATCCAAAAATGGATGCATTGATATAGATGTTTTCTCTACCACTCATATCAGGATGAAAACCAGCCCCTAATTCTATTAAACTAGAGACTCTACCTTTAATTACAATACTGCCTTCACTAGGTCTTAATATTTTTGTCATCATCTTAAGTGTTGTACTTTTTCCGCAACCATTTTTTCCGATTAGTCCGACAGCTTCTCCCTTTTTAATATGAAAAGTTATACCGCGTAACACATCTCTTCTCTCATAATTTCCTCTTTTAAAATTTGAAAATAAGTCTTTCAGTTGCTTACTCTTATCTGCATATACCTTGAAACTTTTTTTAACATTATTTATTTCAATTGCATATTCACTGTTCATTGCAATTCCTCCATCCATTAAACTTAAAGTTCCTCAGCAAAATTTCCTTCTAAACGAGCAAAAATGAATTCACCTGCAATGAGTATAACAATTGAAAGTATGGTAACCCCTGTTAATGCTGACATATTAGGTGGAACTTTATAATAAAGTATATTTTTATACGCTTCTATAATTGGTGTCATAGGATTCATTCTCACGATCTTATAAACAATACCTGTAGCCATATCTGCTCTATACATAACAGGAGTCGCCCAAATCATAGCCATCATTAAGATTCCTGTAATATGCTCAATATCTCTAAAGTAGACAGTAATTGCAGATAATATCAGTGCAAATCCTAAAGCTAACGCATATTCCACGATCAACACAATTGGTAAATAAAATAATGCAACTAAATTTATTCCGATTCCAGATACAAAAATTAGAAAAAATACAATAATATAGGTAATCAATAAGTTTACAAATCTGCTGGTCACGGTCGAGATTGTTAGGATTTCCCTTGGAAAATATATTTTTTTTGTCATATCTGCCTGAGCAACAATACAACCTGAGCCCTGAGATAATGAATCACTAAAAAATAGCCACGGCATCATTCCAATTACCAAAAAAAGGTAATAATGATCTATCTCTTTCCGAACAAAAATATTAGTGAAAACGATTGTGTATACTACAATTTGGCATAATGGATTAACCAGATTCCATAAAAAACCTAAAATAGATCCCTTGTATCTACCTCTCAAATCTCTTCTTACAAGTCCCGCTATCATATTTCTATATGTAAAAACTTCTTTCATTCTGTTAATCATATTTTAACTCCCAATATTCCTTTTTAAAGATTATAATTTGCCTTCATAAATTCTACTGTTTTGATTATACCTGTTTCTAAGGAAAATCGCTCTGGTTTACCATAATATTGTTCATACCTACTTACATCCAGTGTATTTATAGGGACATCGATATTTCTGCCCAACCTATATTCTACCATGACTTTCTCACCATTATATTTATTTAATGCTTCTATTATCTCATTTATACTGTAGCCCTTTCCGCCCCCTAAATTAAATACTTTTTCTTCAGTATTACCATTGGCAATGTTTACAATACCGTTTATAGCATCTTCTATAAAAATGTAGTCCCTGATAACCCTTCCATCTCCATATACTTCTATTGTTTGTTTTGTAAGCATTTTATAAATAAATGTTGTCACTGCACCCAATCCACCCTTTGGATTCTGATAAGGTCCATAGGGATTTGCCAGTCTTATAATACGATAATCCAGTCCGAATTGATATCCATAATATTCGATTATATTTTCAATCGTTAATTTTTGGATACCATAAGAACAAATCGGATTTCTATCATGCATTTCGTTTATAGGAACCTCTTTCACGACCCCATACACAGTACCACCTGATGAAAGAAATACAATTTTTTTTACGTTATTATGAATACATGCATCCAAAAGATTAATCGTTGGTAATACATTCCCCTTCATATCATCAGAAACAGATTTAGATGTGGATGGATTCGATGTACTAATCAGATGATATACCACATCAACATCTTTTGTTATCCTTTTAAAATCATATTCTGTATTAAAGTCTCCATAAAAAAGTGATACATTGTCTTCGTTACCCTGTATAACATTAGAATAATCCGAATTCTCTCTATCAAAAAGAAACAGCTCATTATCCCCTTTTTCTATTAAATGAATCGTTAGATTCTTACCTATAAATCCAGCTGCTCCTAATATCAGAATTTTCATTTCATATCTCCTATCATCTTTTGTGTTACTATATTCATAAATTTTTCTTCGAAAATGTCCATTGTAAAATAATCATTGAATATTTTTCTGCTTGCCTTTTTCATATCTCCTAAGACATTATTATTTTCTACCACATACTTGATTTTTTCACTTAATTCTTTTTCACTATTATTTTTATATAAAAAACCATTTTTCATATCTTCCATTAAAAATGCCGTTCCTGTATACTCGGAACAAATAACGATTTTTGAAAACATCATGCCCTCTGTGGCAAAGGCTGGCATCGGATCATCTCTGGAGGAGCAGATTAAACAGTCAGATTGTTCGTAGATGGAATTAATACTGTCTCTATCGACCTGATTAATATAGGTTATACTTTCAGGGTACTGTAAATTTAATTCATCTATTTTATTCTTGATCTCATGATTACAGATTCCTCCAATAAAAAGAAAATGACTTCTCTCAATTATTTCCTTGGGAAGTAATCGAATCGCTTCCACCAGAATGTCTTGTCCCTTTCTGAAATCTATCGCCCCTATACTAGAAAAAAGTACTTTGCCTCTTGGAATATTTAATTCATATGCAGGATATTTTTCTATTGCTTTGTCTTCCAATCCATATAACAATACATCAGCCTTGTACAATGGCCTATACTCATTTATAACACTTTTGGCATATCCACCACCACAATACAAATGAATATTCTTGCCAATTCTTTGAGGTAGCACATATTGCAGATAATTTTCATATCCAAGTCTTGCATCGTGAATCCACCATAATACAGGAATCTTTGTCCTACTCAATTCTTTTATGCTTTTAAATGGAACAATCGTACTAACAATTACAAAGGTAAACTCATTTACGAAAGTAATCCATCTGGATTTCCATTCCAGTTGCGGCTCGATGATGACTGGTATTTTCTTTTGTAAATAAATCTCTCTTAACGGACCGTCTACAGGAGATATCACAATAAGTTCAAATCCATGCTTTTGAAGAACGTCTACGGCTTGTATTAATACAATTGGCGCACCAGTCATTGATAATTCATGCGTATATACTAATACTTTTTTATTTTCCGCATTTGATGCTATGATATCATTTAATCCATACATCTTAAAGATATCTGGCAAATATGGTTTTTGTTCACGTATAAGCCAAGGTATATTTCCTGTATTCTGTTCAAAAATATCACCATAGTTATATAAAAAATGCCACATGCATCCCTTATCAGTAATCTTATATATTGTTCTACTATTTTTTTTCAAATATTCTTTATGAACAGATACTATTTCCTGCCCAAGGTATACACATATCTTTTTCCTGCGCCCGATTAATAATGATAACTCCATTGCTACCTGTTCTGCTGTATTTATTACCTTTGGAAATTTGCTTATTTCTTTCAATATTTTGGTCCGAATGGCATAACAAATAGACGAAATATACAAAACCTCTCTGTTTCCATTTACTACTCCGTCATTTCTGTATACGCTATCCACTTCCCCATAATATAATGGTACTGAAAAATCTAAACTGTTTATTACTCCACCGGCATAAATTATCTTTTCGTTTTTTTCTGCAGTTACCAATTTGGGTGATACCGCAGACACCCCATTTTCAAGCATTGCGCCCGTAATGTTTGAATTTAATTCCCATAGTTTTTCAACAATATCACGAAGTACAATCGTAATTTTTTCAGAAATATTCTGTCCCAGAAAACCAATGGCCTCTGCATAACTTTTAAAATCTTTCTTATATACAATGATATTATTATTGTTTTGTTTATTCGCAAACTTAAGAATATTTAATTTCCAATTTTCATTACTGGTCACTAAAAAAATTTTACTATCTTGATCTATTCTACAAATCTGTTTTATTAGTCTCTTTGATCTATTTAAATCTTCTACTACGATTAAATAAGAAACTTTGTTTATATTTTTTTCACTTGATAAATAGAAGTGATTCACATTTTTTTCGTATTTTGATAATACTTCTCCTTCAGATCCATTCACATCTAGATATTCCTGAATTACTGTTTTTATCTTAAAGAGTTCAAGATCCTCTATTTTATTAAATTTATCTGTTAAATGAAGTATCTCTGGAATATGTTTAAAATTACAATTTTTAATTGCAGCCCTAATAAATATTTCGTTTACGATCGATTGAACTTTCGAACAGATAATTTTATCTGCTATTTCTAAGAGCAGATCTGCATTCACCGTTATAGCTTCGCCTTGATATAGTTCATAACACATGTAGATAGGTGAGAAATCAGGCTTTAATTTACAAATACCCTCTTTGCTATTTATAACTTCATCAGCATATACGACATCATACTTTTTCTCAGATAAAGCTTCTGCATAACGTAGTAGCGCATGCGGAGCCAGCTCATTCCCTGAATGAATAAAATAGACATATTCCGCCTTAGCCTTTTTTATGCATTCTTGTACAAACTTCATGATTATTTTCTCATTTTGGGCTAAAGCATCTAACTTTCCTTGAGAATTAATTGTCATTTTATTTATATCGCAAATATAAGTTTCGAAATTCTTATAGACTTGCCCTTGCAAGCTCTTTATTGTTTTATTATCTAATTGATCTGTATCTGCAACAACAACCACTAAAAACTTTATATCCAAATCTATGTTTTTTATTTCCAACTGACTTAATTGTTGGCTATAAACCTTATATCCTGACATATTAATCTCCTATCCTATATAAAAAAAAATATAATTCTTCTAATAGGCGTTAAAATTTTTCGTATTATCACTTTCAATACAAGTAAAATTCCTTCTTTATTAAAAAACCGCTCAATGCTCTTTTCGTGCGTAAGCCGTTCGTTGTCTAATGATAATTTTTCAATCTGCGCAATTTTTTTTATTAATTCTATTTGCAGACTCTCTATTTCTTTCTTATATTGTTTGCAACGCTCACAGTTTTGAGGATAGATTTGCTCTAATTCATTATGTTCCATAACTTATACCAGTATATAATTTCATACTAATCCTTTCAATATTTTAATTTATCATGCTGTTTGCCACTTCAATATACTGTGAAGCCACTATTTTATATTCATTTCTTCTCTGCGTTAATAATCTAGCTTTATCTCCCAGATTCCGAGTATGTTTTGCGCAATATTCAATTCCCATTGTTAAATCATTGATATTTTTATATTCTGCCAAATAACCACTCTCTTTATGTTGAATGATATCTGGCATACCACCAATTCTAAATGCTACGGATGGTGTTCCACACGCTGCTGCTTCCAAAACTGTTCCTGGATAGTTATCCTGTTCTGACGGTGCAACAAATACATCTGCAGCGTTATATATTCGGGCAAGTTCTCCATCATCATTAATTGTCCCAAAATACAGGGTTTCCATTCCTGAATACTCTTTATTATCATCACCATTATTCCCAAATATCAATAATCGGTACTTATTCCTATCCATTCCTCGTAGTGCTTCTTGTAGATATTTAATTCCTTTTATAGGGTTATCAGTTGACTTTGTAGCACCAAATAATATATTTTTTTTATTCGTTTCAATTTTAAACTTACCTAACACATCATTTTTCATTGGTTTAAACAAATTAATATCAATTGGATTAGGAATTGTTATTACATCAACATTACATAATACACTACTTTTTCTTGCACATTCAGATATCCATTTGCTTGGTCCAATTATCCTGAATTTACTATATTTAGTCATCCGTTTTTTTCGCCTTAAATTATAATATGTGATATCTTTTTTTCTATTACTATTTATCAGGGGACAGTTACCACATTGATCCTGATACTTATCACAATACATATCATAATGACATCCTCCGGTAAATAATGACATATCGTGAACCACCCACAAAATCGGTTTTTCCAGCTTGCATAATTTTTCAAATCCTCTGTAAGAAATAAATGCGTTTACAGCATGTAAAATAATTATGTCTGCACTTTTAATATGTTCATTATCAGATATATCCGTTCCAAAATAATCACTTATGACCAGGGTGCTTTGAGATAGTAATAAGTTTAATAAATTTTTAATTTTAGATGATATTTTATTGATATTGTTATCCAATACTGTTTCTGCTACGGTATCTTTTTTGGTCTTTGTTCTTACCAAGATTTCAGAGCTAACTCCCATTTCCAACATACTTTTATGGATTCTTTCGGTTGCCCGAAACGCTCCACCGTAATCAGTGGTAGATATATGAACTATTTTCATCAACTACGTTCCTTTCCTATTTCTGTAATTGTAAAATTATTAAATTTTCATTCTCCACCCATCCCTTATACCTTTAATAATTTGAATCACCTTGATTCTTTTCGGATGCTCATACCATATTACCAAGAGTGCTCTCCATAAAATATGCATAACTGAAGTATAATCCCTTCCTTTTAAACCATATCTACGCCAAAAATAAACAACATTTCTAAAGAAATAATAAATTCGTATAGGAGATTCATGGTATATTTCTACCGGATGCCCCTTTAAATATAAATCCCTTCCAAATATTTTCACACGTTGTGCTTGTCCTGTCTGATGCAATAAGCCAACATAATTTACACAATATATCTTCCACCCTTTTTGTATCAACCTGATGCACATATCAAAATCGACATAATCAATAAAAAGAGAATCCTTAAAATAACCAGTTTGAATACATGCTTTTACATTGGTTAAACATCCAGATGTAATGCATTTATTTACCTCCACAATATCTTTTTTTTGATTATATTCTTTACTATCTATTGTTCTTTCTTGAATCAGGCAAGTTAGCATTGCCATATTTTCCTGGTCTAAATATAATTTATAAACCGTTATTAAATTATCATCCACGATTGAGTCTTGATCCAAAGTAAGAACCCATTTATAATTCTGTTCATCTGCGTAAGTAATAATTTGGTTTAAAGCAGTAGCGATTCCCATATTATTCGCATTTTTAATAAGCTTAATTTTAGGGAAATGGATAACGAGTTCTTCGATATCTTTTATATTCAGCGAAGCATTATCGATACATACAATTTCATCTGCCTGCGTTGATATTGCATCTAAATTTTCCTTCAATCGTATCATATCTGGATTGTATAGTACAATACCAGCAATTATTTTTTCTAATAAATCCATTTAACCCTCTAATCATTGATCAAAATAAACTATTTTGCTTAGGAAGTGATATCCTATTAATCCCAATTTCATAAGATGCATTCTTTCAAGCCTAGCACAAAATTTAATAATCTTTGTTGCATAACCTCTCATAGGTGAATCTATGCTATTTTTTAAGTATCTATTTTGTAAATATAGCGGATGAGATTTTCTCATAAGCTTACTAAGCCCATCTTGACATTTCAACTTCTCCCTTATACTAAAATGTCTTGCTACATGTAATAATTGTAAATAATATACTTTCATGAGCAATAGTTCCAGTAATAATGCATCTTCCGTTTGTAAATTTGGTTCTTTTTTTTCCTCTTGTGTAACATAGCGGATTGTCTCATCTATATACTGAATTACTATTGTAAAATCTTCTTCTACCTTTTCATAAGAGTTCCCTTCCGTTTTACGTCTTCCCTCTGAATCTTCGTGCACATACCAAAAATACAGTGGCTCATGTATCCAAGTTGTTTTCTTCACATATTGATTAAACTTTGTTATCATATAGACGTCATCCGGTTCGTAAATAATGCGGATATCGTTATCAACTAAAATAGATCTTTTATATAAACACCCATGATGAATATTCCATAACCATTTTGATGGATTCATGGGCAAATCTTGTATTTGTATGATTTTTCCCATATCGTTAATGTCGTAAACTTCTGAAACAATTCTATCTGCTTCTTCCGCCTTTGCCTTTTGTGATAATTTAGAAAGGCAATTATCTGCCATCCAGTCATCTGCATCACATATCATGATATACATTCCCCTGCACTCTTGAATTAAGCGCGTTTTTGTATAAAGCAACCCACAATTGGCTTTATTTTGAATAAGCTTAATATCCATCTCCGGATTGCTCTCTATGATATCTATAATTATCTCTGCCGAATTATCCAAAGAAGCATCATCCAAATATACGATCTCAATATCCTTAAATGTTTGCCTTTTAATTGCTTCAAATCCGCGTTGTAGATATTTTCCATAATTATAAGATGCAATTGCAATGCTAATAAAAGGTTTTTTACTCATCAAAATTAATCCTTTTCTCTTCTACAACAAGGGGTCTGTTAATAACTCTCGTATTAATATTCAGGATATATTCACCTAATAATCCAATAAAAAAGAGTTGCAAGGAACCTATTACAAAGATACCAATGACCATAGGCGCATATCCAGCTTGAAAATCTTCCCAATGAATTAATTTAAAAATTAAATAAATCATACCAATAAGCAAACTGATTCCTGAACTTACAAAGCCTAAAATGGTAGCCAAACGTAATCCTACTTTTGTGTATGATGTAATGCTCAACATAGCGGCATCATATAACGTATAAATGTTATTTTTTGTTTTTCCTGCCCTTCGTTTTGCCTGCTCATATTCGAGATCTTTTCTCTTAAATCCATACTCTGCAACAATACCTCTTAAGAATGGAATCGGATCATCCAATTCCCTGATCAGTTCAATAAAAGTCTTATCATAAAGACCAAATCCCGTAAAATGCTCTATCATCTCTACGGAAGACATGTTCTTAATTACCTTATAATACATCGTTCGTAGAAAATAGATAAATCCATTTTCCTTACTTGCCGTTTTTATTCCACTGACGATCTTATATCCTTTTTCCCATTCTGACACAAATTTCGGGATCATCTCTACCGGATCCTGGAAATCACAGCACATGGATATCGTACAGTCTCCTGTCGTCTGGCACATGCCATAGAACGGAGAATTAAATTGTCCAAAATTTGTCACATTAAAGATTGCCTTAATCTTCTTATTTCTACTACAAATTCTCTCTAATTCTTCCCTTGTTCCATCCTGCGAACAATTATCAATAAATAGCAATTCATAGTCATACTTTGGCAAAGCTTCATTTAACACATTAATTACGGTCTCACTCATTAAGCCTACATTTTCCACTTCATTGTAACATGGAATCAAGATACTAATCTTCTTCATCTAAGCACCACTTCTTCCTGATTATTTGGTATCTTCCGTCTTCTTGCACCAATCGATTGTATTTTGTATCCCCTCTTTGAATGATACGAAAGGTACAAATCCGGTATCTTCTGTCAGCTCTTTAATATCTGCACATAGATACATAACTTGTCTCTCTCCGTATGGAAACTCCCCAATTCCTACTTCTAATTTCTTATCAATACTTACTCTCATTGTTTCTATATACTCATATAACGGATATGCCTCTCCACTCCCTAATGGATAGACCGCCCCGTCTTTCCCTTTTAATGCTATCAGGTATAGCGCGCGAGCCGCATCCTGACTGTAAAGATAATCCCACTGCTGTTCTCCTTTGGAAAAGGATGGTCTCTGACCTCGCAACATCTGGCGAATCCCTGAAATAATCATAGTCGACTCTCCATCATAAGGACCATAGATACTTAATATTCTAGTCCATTCATGGCGGAGGCCAAGTCTTCTGCATTCCAATCTGCTCATCTGCCCTGCGCATAATTTGGCAATCCCATAACCCATCTCCGGATTAACTGGGGTCTTTGAGCTAAGTTTACCCTCTACAATGCCATATTCTGCCTGAGAACCTGCACCTACAAACACCTTGCAATTCAGTCTGTGTGCCATATAAACGGCGTCTAGCGTATACTGTACATTCTTAAGCTGTAAAGACATGTCATCCCTTTGGGGACCGATGGTTCCGACCCATGCCAGATGATAACAGATGTCAAAGCTTCCGATTTCTTCCTTTGTAACGGTATCCAGTGCATCCAGCGGACATCGCAATACATATAAGCGTTCATGTACTGGAAGCCTGTCCAATCTATTTGAATCAGGTCTCACAATAACCTGTACTTCAAACCCCTTATCCAGCAATTCCCTAATGAGTGCCATACCTATAGCACCTGTTGTACCTGTAATAATTGCACGATTCACTTTGATTTTCCTCGATTCACCGCATATATGTACGATTATAGCACTTTTACACTCTATTAGCAACAAAAGTACCAACCCTAACAACAGGATTGGCACCTTATTTTCACTGCTTCATATTCTTCTTTTGGTAAGAATGGAAACATATCATCCAACGGTGGTGATACCATAGTACCATCTGGCATTGCCTTGGAAGATAGTTTCGGTGCAAAATTTTGTTCCGGATCAATTATTGCTTCCAAAATGACAGGTCCTTCTGTTTCCAGTGATTTATGAATTTTTTCTTCCACTGTCGTCAGACTATCCGCCTTGACATATGGAATTCCATATGCATATGCAATTTTCTCCATATTCGGAAAGCTTAATCCATTTCCTTCACACACACCTACCAAAGGCGGGTCGAACAGATTTTTCTGTGTCTGTCTGATAGAATGATATCCATTATTATTTAAGATTATTAATTTCATATTTAGACGATGGTAGACTACAGTCTGTAATTCCTGCATGTTCATCTGAAAACTGCCATCACCGTCTATGCAGATAATTCTGTTTTCTTGGATAGCACCTTCCTGCTGCATTGCTACACAAGCACCCAATGCCGCCGGAAAACCGTATCCCATTGCAGCACATCCTGAATTGGTAAAGAGCCTTTGTTCTTTTTTTATCTTTGCCGCTTGGAACGTCATGACACAGGCACTTCCGTTTCCTGTTATGATTTTATCCCCCTCCTGTAACGCCTCACTTAATTTCTGTAAGAATACATAAGGATTCAATGGTTTATCTTTCACAAAATATTCAGGTAATACAGCAGGATACTTTTCATTCATTTCTCTGCACCACGCTACCCACGCAGTATGATCTCCTGCTATAGATGCTTCTTTATGCGCAGCTTCTGATGCAATTGCACGCATGACATCTTTCACATCTGCATGAACCGGCATATCCGGCGTCACCGTGGGTTTCTGCAATTCGTTTGCATCTATATCAACAATAATCTTATAGGCATCTTTCGCAAATTCTTTATAATTGTAGCTGATCAGACGGATATTTAATCGAGAACCCAATACCAGAAGAAGATCGCTATTCTGTACTACAAAGTTACCGCCTCTTGTTCCGACCGTACCTGGTCTTCCACAAAACAATGGATGTTCATCCCATAATACATCATGCGCATTCCATGCCGTGACTACCGGAATCTGCAACGATTCAATGCATGCAAGGAATTCTTTGTGCGCATCCGCCAGCCGTATCCCTGTTCCTGCAAATATAACGGGTCTTTTTGCTTCTATAATTTTCTGTAATATCTGCGGAGTAAGAGAAGTATCATAGACCGGATTCTCCTTTGCCTCTAATTCTTCCGGATGGAAACCGATCAAATCAGCAGTTTCAATCACCGCACCCTGTACATCAAGCGGAATATCTAACCACACAGGTCCTTTCCTGCCATTCCTGCATAAAAACCAGGCTTTTTCCAGATGATACCGAATCTCATTAGGCTCGGTTATCATAACTGCATACTTGGTCATATTCTTTACGGAATCGACGATCTGAAATTCCTGATCACCGAGCTGCCTTAGCGGTACAGGTGTCGACCATGTCGTCGTCTCTCTCTTGACCTGTCCGGAAAGCACGAACATGGGAATTGAATCCTGCCATCCGCCCAGCACTCCGGTAATCGCATTCGTTCCTCCCGGACCGCTTGTGACACAGACAGCGGCGACTTTTCCAGTTAATCTGGCATAGCCTTCCGCTGCAATGGAACATGCCTGCTCATGATGATTGTAAATGCATGTTAATCCCTCCTGATGTCCCAGCGCATCATTCAGATGCATGGCTCCTCCACCGGTAATGGTAAATACATGCGCAACACCCTTTTCTATTAAAAATTCAGCTATATAGTTTGCAACTTTTATCTTCATATGTATCCTCTTTCTTTATATCCGCTTTTTTAGATATAGTGTAAGATATCAAGTGGTTCTGCTGCGCTGCCGATCGCTTGATATTGCATCACATCTTTCTCTGTTCGAAAGTCAAATCCATACGTTACGCCAAGAAAATCAATCCCAATCTGTTCTGAGCCTATCGCATCATAAGAACTATCCCCAATCATAAGAACTTCTTTATAATTCTTTACTCCAAGATTGTCTATACATTTTTTAATAATATCCGTTTTTGTTAACTTATTTTGATGATCCGCTCCATAAATCACATCACTATATTCATCAAATCGAAAATGCTTCAGAACCATTCTTGCATAATCCTGACGCTTATAAGTTGCAACTGCTATTTTTACGCCCTGCGTCTTCAAACTATTACATACCTCATAGATCCCATCATAAGGTATCGCCTTTAACAGTCCAACACCTTTGTATCTGTTCCGGAAAGTTGTGGTCAGCTCCTGTATTACTTCTCCTTCTAAACCATAAGCTTTCTGGAAAGACTCTTGTACGGGTGGTCCTATGAACGATAATAGAGTTGACTCATCTAATGGTTTTAGTTTATGCACGTCAATTGTATATTCCACCGACTCCATAATACCTTCCCTTGTATCTAACAGTGTACCATCCACATCAAATATAACTGTACTATACTTTTTCATTTATCTTTTTATCCTCTTACTATGGTGCTATATGATATTTCGTAGTAGTAACAAAAACAAATGGTTTTTTCCCATCTATCCTGCTAATACTTTTCTCAACATCACGGTTAATTTCAATCGCTTTATCTTTGCTGAAAGAATGTTCCATATTTGGGTTTACATAATCGGATGTTTCCGATTTTGTATACCCGTCAAATCCGGCATATGCAATTGTCTGAATCGCAAATGTATGAAGCAGTCTTGTCAGCATGATCATTGGATTATCGATGATCAATGCCTGCTCATCCAGCAAATTACTGTATTGAATTTTATAATCAAAGACGCCGCTTGCTTTTGTCACATTGGATGTCGCAATTAGAGAAATGCCTTTCTCCAATTTACAGATCTTAGAAGACAGCTGCACATAGCGCTTTGCATTACTGATAAAAATATAATCTACCTGGTATTGCTCTGGAAGAAAATTAACCGCTATCACAATGGGCTTCTTTTCTTTGATATAGGTATTTATTTTTTCTCTCTCATCATAGATACTATTCCCTGGTCCAAGTAGAAGAATTTGTCTTCCCTGAAGTTGTGCTTTTAATCTTTCAACTGCTTCGGTATCATCGCAATCCTTTGCCTGGTATTTTGCATAAAGTGCCTCAATATATTCTTTATCATATAATAGCTTTTTCTCCTGTATGATTAGATCCAGTATTTCATGAATCGATTTCACAGATAATTTCTTTTTATCCATCAGATAGTCTACATAACTTGGATGACAGTCATGGGATGCTGCCACAAAGAATTTAAAAGAATAACCCCACGGAATCTTGCGATAAATATCCATGATCGTCACATCAATCGCTTCCAACAGTTGACTGTTCTCATAATTTTTATGAAGATGTTCATTCATATACATAGCCAGTAATTCGATCGGTGCATTTCCGGCGCTTTTACCCATACCATACAAACTGCCATCCACCAGAAGCATCCTCTCTTTTGGCGGATTTTCCAGTAACTCCACACAGTTGGCATAGGCTAACTGGAAGTTATTATGCGCATGGTAGCCGATTCCAATGGCAGGCTTTAGATGGGCATCTGCAAAGTTATAATAATGCATCAATTGACTCTTATGTAATAGCCCATAGGTATCGACGAGTGAAAACGCATAGGGCTCCAATTCATTTACCAAATCAATCAGTTCTTTCAGTTCTTCATCTTCATAGCTCGTAATCGATACCGCCTGTGAAAAAACCTTATAACCGAGTTTCTTTACCTCTCCACAAAAAGCGATTGCTTCGTGCATACGTTCCTTTTTAAAGATAATACGGATTCCATCCATAAAGCTGTCACTACATGGTATGAGATGCTCGATTCCGCAGGTACCATAATCGATCATTCCCACGATCAGGGCATTCCCTTTGTCCAGACCACCATACAGACGGTTGACTGTTGCACAATCCGGCATGATCGTACGGTTACTGTCAGCAGTCCTTCTTTCATCCAAAAAGCCTATCTCTATGATGTCAATGTCCGCACTTACCAAGCGTTCAAATACATTGATGATATTATCCTTACCGAATTCCCAGTCATTGATAAAACCTCCATCCCGTAAGGTACAGTCCAATAATTTTATTTCGCTCATTACTTTCCCAGCTTTCTTTTCTCTTATGCTATTGTTCCAAGGCATTCCTGATCGTTGTGGCCATATAGGTAATCATCTCATCCGTCATACCCGGATACACGCCGACCCAGAATGTATCATTCATGATCCGGTCCGTATTGGTAAGGGAACCTACCACACGATATCCTTCTCCCATCTTACGCATCTCATCAAAGCATGGATGTTTGATGAGATTTCCAGCAAAGAGCATTCTCGTCTGTACCCCCTTGCTCTCTATATATGGTACGACTTTATTGCGTTCCACACCTGTCTTACAGGTTATTAGGAAACCGAACCAGCTTGGATTGGAATTTTCACAAGCCTCTGGCAAAATAAGTTTGTCTTCCGCTCCTGTAAGTTCATTCCTTAGCCGATTGAAATTATATCTTCTACGTTTTACAAATTCAGGAAATTTCTCTAATTGTGCACAGCCAATAGCTGCCTGCATATCGGTAGCTTTTAGGTTATACCCAAAATGAGAATATACATACTTATGGTCGTATCCTAACGGTAACTCTCCATATTGTTGATCGAATCGATGCCCGCACAGGTTATCATGCCCGGACGGACACACGCAATCTCTTCCCCAATCACGGAAGGAGCGAATGCATCTATGTAACAAGGCATTATTCGTATAGACCGCCCCTCCTTCTCCCATCGTCATATGGTGAGGTGGATAAAAACTGGAAGTTCCAATATCGCCTATTGTTCCGGATAGCTTTGTCTCTCCGTCTATCGTATATTCCGTACCCAGTGCATCGCAGTTATCTTCAATCAACCAAAGATTATGGTTATCACAGAATTCTCTGACTGCTTTTAAGTCAAATGGATTCCCCAGAGTATGTGCAATCATGACTGCCTTGGTTTTCTTAGAATAAGCTTGCTCAAGTTTTGTGACATCTATATTATATTGCGGAATTGTCACGTCAACAAAAACTGGTACCGCACCGTATTGAATCATAGGTGTCACGGTTGTCGGAAACCCTGCTGCCACAGTAATGACTTCATCTCCACGGCTAATCTTACGCTCTCCTAATAATGACGAGGTCAATGCCATAAAAGCATTTAGATTGGCAGAAGAGCCCGAGTTGACCAGAGAACAAAACTTCACTCCAAGGTACTTCGCAAAATCATGCTCAAATTTATCGGTATACCTGCCTGCTGTCAGCCAGAATTCCAAGGCACTGTCAACGAGATTACACATTTCCGAACTATCATACACGCGGGAAGCATAGGGTATGCGGTCACCTGTCTTATATTCGTTCTGGTTGTGATACTGCTCATAATATATTCGAACTTTATTTAATATTTCTTCCTTTAAACCTTGTTCAGTCAAAATACACCCTCTTTTCTATTTAATTTGATACAGACTTGCATTTTCATTGGTATAAAGCAATGTTAATAATGGATTTTTATCATCTATTTGATCTATTCTTACTTCGGAATTTCTAACGCATAGAATATATTTTATTCCCTGTCCAGATAGGCTTAAGATAGCTGCTTCGTTATTATTTTCTTGTATAATTGCGCTTACTTCGTCTCTTGCAATTACATATCTTTCTGACATCGCACCCGCAATTTGTGTTGACATATTACAAGCAATTACATCATCGCCTTCTGTATGATCATAGATAAACTGATACATATCTGCAAGCTCCTGATTCGTATAATTTAATTGGTATTTTTCGAATAAATCATTAGCAATTTTATTCTCTTTTTTAAAATTGCTAACTCCAATTTTCAAATAATTAATAATTCCTAATGGATAACCATTCGCGGTACGTTCGATAAATGCATTTTGTATTCCTATTGCCATGAGTATTGCAAACATTCCTATGGAAATATATTTAATGATTCTAAATTTCTTTATAGCATCCAAATATTTTTCAAATGTACGTAATATAAAGATTATAGTCAGTACATAAGAGGCTATAATAAAATACATTTGAGAATAACCATACAAAAAAGTATATGTTGTCAATATCATTCCTACCAAGGTCGCAAATATGCAAGAAATATCCAATCGATCAAAATCTCTTTGACCTATTTTTAGAAATACCCCTATCCAGAAAAGACCAATCACAGGTGGATTGCATTGGATTGTATATACGAAGAAAAAAACTATTTGAAAAAGAAAATTCGGCAAATATTCTCTCAAAAAAACATGCTGTGACTGCAATACTAGAAGTCCTTCCGACAATTTGAATATGCTGCTAAAATAATCCATCGAACTGATATTAGCATAACCAGACACGTTAAAAACGACGATATAACCTAACAAAAATACGGCTAAAATCGGCCCTCCATAGCACAGTGCCTTTGTATACTGTTTCTTTACCAACCACATAACACATAACATTCCAATTGCGCTTAATCCAATGACAGCCATCGGAACTTTCGTTCCAGCTAGTACTCCAAACTGTATAAGCGAAAATATTAGAATTTTTTTATTCACTTTTTCCTCATCAAGCTGCAATACCAGATAAAAAGCCAATATTGCCAACATACCGACCCCAAAATCAAAGCCAAACGACTGAATCAATAAATGGGATATATAATCGACCCATGTCTTACTCTCATTTCCAGTCGTAAAGAATAATAGGATCAGTCCTATTATGATACTCATTGACTTTTTGGTTAAACGCTTAAACAAAGAATAGCTTCCCAAAACCATAAGTATGACTGCTTCAAAAAAGAAATAATAGAATCCTAACACAATTGGTCTGATTCCTGTTATAAAGCTGCAAACGGCCATTTGCATACTCGAAAAATAATGATAATTATAACCTTCCTGATAACTCCTGAAATCTCTTGGCGGATATTGTTTCATTAAAGCGATTGTATTACCAATCCAATATAAACTGTCATTTGCAAAAACATTTTGTGATATTGTAGGGACCAGCATATTAGTACCTGCCACTGTGCATATTTCAATTCCTAACAATATTACTAAAAAAAATCCACAAATAATATTTCCTTTTTTATCATAGTTAAATGTCAAAAAATGTTTGCATTTTATGATAACAATCAATGATAATAATGCTAATACAATTGCCATATACTTTATATATCGCGATAGCCCCAATGGCATAAGGCAATAATATAATACAATATTACTTATATATCCAGTTGCATAAGAAGATGTAAGCAATTCAATGTCTGTTTTAATTGGAAACCTGGTAAGTAATATTACAGCCATTCCCGGTATTAAAAGGCCAAATACCTGAAACAGAATAAAATAGATACATTCCTGCACTGATGTTTCACATAATACTGATACCAACACTGAAAATATAGTGGTTAGAATAGTAAATTTAAATAAGGTAACAACAATACTACTTCCTTTGAACCCTTTTTTAATCTTCATCTTAAGCATACCTTACTTTCTAAATTTTCATTTTTTCTTTCATCTTCTCTAATTCTTCAAGCTGTCCCATATCCATCCAGTCTTCTTCTTCCACCATATAAGTTCCCACCTTTTCTCCTTCCTCTATACATTTTTGAATAATATCCGTAATCGGTAAAAAGGTGTTCGGTTCTATTTTGCTTAAAAATTCAGGATTAATTAAATATAGACCAGTACTAGTATGAAAATTAAAGGTAGGTTTTTCTTTAAATTCCTTAATATATCCTTTTTCATCAATTTCAACCGTTCCATAAGGAACAATTATTTTTTTCTTAGCACATACAATTGTTATAATATTATTTTTTTTAACATGTTCTACTAATATTTTTGCATAGTCTGTCTTAACGATAATGTCACAATTAGTCAGAAAAAATGGCTCTTTCATAGTATGAGATAATAGTGACAGACCTCCCCCTGTTCCTAAAAACTGCTCTTCATCAATGAAAGAGATGTCCCTTTTTAAATCTACATTTAAATCATTGTCAATAAAATATGACTTTATAAAATTTTTCTTATAATTTACAATCATATATATCTTTTTGCAGCCGTATTGAGCGAAAAAATCCATTATATGCTCTGTGATTGTCTTATCCCCAATCGGTATCAACGGCTTTGGCAGAATATCTGTATAAGGTTTTAAACGGGTTCCCTTTCCTCCAGCCATAATAACTAAGGGCATATTAAGACTAACATTTTCGACCATAGTATCTTTAAGCAAGAATTTAATATCAACGATTCTTTTATTATCATCCACAATCGGCAATGCAGTGATTACTTTTTCACGCATAAAATCCATTGCACTCGCTTTTTCATTTACAGATAAATAAAATGGATTATAATTTGCAATCTGACCGATTGGTGTCATCTTATCTACATTATCCATAATACTTCTTCTGATATCACCATCCGAAACAGCTGCCAACAATACTTTTTCTTTACAAATAAATGCATTCCCGCTTGCATTTTTATTTATTTTCTTCATGACCTCTATTATCGGTGTTTCTTCCGTTACGATATAGTTCTGTAATTGCATATTAATTTCCTCTATAGGTTATATACATCAACTTTGTACCGATCCATATTATTTCTTAAGAATTCAATGGTTTCCGCAAGTCCCTGCTCAAATGTATATTGCGGTTTCCAGTTTGTCAATTCCAATATTTTTTGATTGGAACCAAGCAGGCGGTTCACTTCACTTTTCTCTGGACGCAATCTCTGCTCATCACAAATTATTTTTGCATTCGGATTAATTTGCCTAATCAGTTCCTCTGCTAATTCCCCTATTGAGATTTCTCTTTGTGTTGCAATATTAATTTCCTGTCCTATCGTCTTTTCTGATAAGTACATTTCTATAAATCCATTCGCTGTATCTTTCACATAATTGAAGTCTCTTGTAGGTGTCAAAGAGCCTAATTTTATTTCTTCTTTTCCTGCCAACAATTGTGTAATGATCGTTGGTATTACTGCCCTTGCTGACTGTCTTGGTCCATACGTGTTAAATGGTCTTACAATTGTGACTGGAAGATTGAAAGAACGGTAGAAGGATTCGGCAAGCCTATCTGCTCCTATTTTGGTAGCTGAATATGGTGATTGGCCCTGATACGGATGTAATTCATCGATTGGCACATACTGTGCCGTTCCGTACACCTCCGATGTAGACGTTACCAGTACTCTAGCTGTATCAAGCTCCCTTGCTGCCTGTAAGATATTGAGCGTTCCCTTTATATTTGTATCCACATAGGTATCAGGTGAATGATAGCTGAACGGAATCGCAATCAATGCTGCCAAGTGGAAAACAGCATCCATACCTCGCATTGCTTCTTTTACTCCGTTCGGATCCCTGACATCTCCCTGAAATATCTCAATTTTATTCAACAAATCCTTTGGTAGAGTATCTAACCATCCCCATGTATTAAAGGAATTGTAGACCACAAAGGCACGGACATCATATCCTCGCTTTACTAATGCTTCTGTCAGATGGCTTCCAATAAATCCATCTGCTCCAGTTACTAATATTTTATTCATACCATATCTCCGTTTCTTATCCTCTTTAACATCCCTTTTATTGTTTTTCCAAATATATAACTGAATAAGATTCCTAGTGCACAATTAATAAGTATAGCACAAACGAAATTACACAGGAAAGAGGTGCTGATTTTACCAAAACCTAGCTGAAAGTATATCATCTGCGTCAAAAAAATATAATATGTCGATGCTCCCGTCTTAATGGTTACCTTATCCAATATTCCAGGAAATCTTTTCAAGAAGCGGATAGCGAAAAATACCATCGGACCTGCCCACAGCACCGTAGGCATGGATGTCCCTGACCAGTATTGAAAAATAGACAAGGGATAGTGCATCTGTGCTATCAAAAAAATATATGACCCACCGCACAGCGCACAACAAAACAAGAACAGATTCTTCATCTTGTCCTGATAATAGAATAGTATCATACCAAACCATACAAACACAAAATATCTTATAAAAATCAGCCTGTATACTGTCTCAGACAAGGCCGCATACCGCACAAATACTTCATAAGCAAACTGAATTCCCAAAATTACAGTACTTCCGGATATGACATCTCTTTTTATAAGAATATAAAAGAATGGGAAGCAGAGAACTAATTGTAGCATCATTGGAACATAATAACTTCCCGGTCCCCAGCCACCTGTCAGAAAAGAATAAATTGCTTCATGCAGACCTACCAAACGTCCCTGTATGAAATACATCAAAACCATTTCAACTAGATATATGATAATATAAGGAACGTATATAGGTATTAATCTTACACTTATATACTTTATAAAAGTGTAAAAACTAAATCCACTTTGAATATTTTGGGAACACGACAGGGCGTTCACATAACCACTCACAATCATAAAAATAGGAATTGCCATATCGACCAGATATGGAAATAGTACCGGTATCCCTGAAACTCCATTATAATAGAATATATGAGTAATAATAACGAATATAATTGCAAAGGTCTTCAAATAATCAAATTGCCATGTTCTATTCATTACTGTTCTCTTCCTGTATAGCTTTATTGTCCCAATCCTCTCGTGTAATTGCAGATATAATAACATGAAAGGTTTTATTATCACGAATGTAATCTTCCCTGAGTAGCCCCTCTTGTTTCATTCCACCATTGATCAATGCGGTAATGGAGGCTTTATTCGTCTCCAAGATGTTACTATATATTCTATTTAATCCCAAATTCTTAAAACCAAACTCCAATGTCTTTTTGGTCGCTATCGTACCATAACCATTTCCTCTGCTATCTTTATTCCCAATAAATATTCCAAATTCTGCCTTCTTATTGCAGTAATCAATATTTTTTAAAAATGTAGTACCAATCTTTTTGATATTAGGCCCTTCCATCTCTTCAATTATAAATTGGTAGGCCTTCTTAGTCTTAATAACATTTTTCACCCATTCCATATGCTGTTCGACTGTTAATTCTTCTTGGGAAAATAAGTTGGCTCTGACACTATTATCATTTCTCCATCTAACTATATCTAACGTATCTGATGCCTGAATAGGACGTAGACCTATATGTTTCATAAAGCTATGACTCCTTATATTCTTCCACAAAATTAACAATCGCTTTTATTACAGTCTGCACATCTTCATATGTTAATTTCATATGCATTGGTAATGATATGACATGCTCACTTACATAATGGGCTTTTGGACAAGTACCTTTTGCATACTCATACATTCTATAATCCGTGTTATCTACATAGTGTACTCCGGGATAAATTTCTTGCTGATTGAGTGCAAGCATCAGTTCATCCCGATGTTCTACCATTATCTGAAACAGATGTCGACTTGATTCACAATCGGAATTTACCTCAACCATTTTTATCTTATTGTTATATTTATTAAATCCTTTCATATACCACTCTGCAATCTGACGTCTATAGGCATTGTCTCTTTCTAAATGTCTTAGCTGGGTAATTCCAATTGCTGCTATAATGGAATTACCGTGATATTTATTACCTACATAATCTACATCATAACGCCACTTATAAGTTCCAGCAGAGCTTGTCCTTGCATACGTATCTTTGTTAATACCCAGCCATGTTTTTTCACGAACTATTTTATCGAATTTTTCTGTTTTAAAACAGATCATGCCACTATCAGCGGTAGGAAGATTTTTTACTGCCTGAAACGAATAAACTACAACCTCTGCCTCTTGCCCTGGAACTTCTCCACCTAATCTTGTCCCTGCTAAATGGGCTGCATCTAAAATTAATTTAATACCGTTTTTTATACAAAGTTTTTCAATTTCTTTATAATGACCAGTATTTCCGCCGATCCCTACAAATAGAACTGCTTTTGTTCTATCTGTAATATGTTCTTCAACACTTTTAGGATCCAAACAAAGAGTCTCATCAATATCCGCGAAGATTGGTTTCAAATTAGCTAATAGTATTGCATGATTTGAAGAAATAAAAGTTATTGGTGTTGTTATTACTTCATCACCATCCTCCCACTGATATTCTTGTTTCAAAATATCAAAAGCCAAATTTAAACCTGCTGTGGCTGAATTTAAGAAATGTGCATATTTCCAGCCAGTATATTCTTTCCATTGTTCTTCAAATTCAACTGTTTTATAACCAAGACCTGTCCATCCCTTTTCAAGACATTCTTTAATTTCTTCCAAACACCCCTCAACATCAAATGTTGGTACAAACAACTGTATAGCCATATTTTATTATCTCCTTTTTAGATTCCTAAAATATCATAATTAATAGGTTTACTATATCATTCTTTTTTGATAATATCAATTTCTTTAGTATTTGTAATGATATTCCAAATTACTTGTAATTTTATTATAAATTTGTTACTATATTCCGATAAACAATGCTTTATCGAGGTGATAAGAATGCAAAAAGAAATTATCGTTTTTACCGAAGGAGACTCCTCAGATTCTTCTGTTTGGTCAAATATTCCATATTATTTAACAAAAACGCTTGAAAAACAAGGGTTTATAATTCACAGAATCAATGTTGAAGGTCCTGCCTCTTTTATCTTTCTTTATAATAAAATCTTTAGAAGAGTATTAAAGCTTTTTTATAATAAAAATACCACATATTCTTATAATCGATCTAAACTATTTTCTATCTACGTTAATTATAAAATGAAAGTAGCTCTAAAAAAATACCCAGATTTCTATTGTACTATATCCACCAGTTATAGTTTTGCACCTTCACAATATACAACGAAACCAACTGTGCTCATCTGTGATTGGACTTATGATTTTTATTTTAAAAGATTTTTGAAACGTGAACCTGATTACTGGGAATTAAAAGAAATTACCCGGCAGAATACTGTCCTTGAAATGGCATCTTTAATTATTCCTTTATCTCCAGACATCGCCATAGACATGCAATCATATTATAAAAATCCAAATATTTTTTATCTTGGTAGTGTAATCAATTGTGATTCCATAGACATGAATACGGATAAATTATATGAAAAGTACACTTCTCACAAAATCGTGTTTATAGGAATTAAAAAATATAGAGAGGGTGCTCTTTGTCTAATAGAGGCAATCAAATCTCTAGATTACAAATATACGAATATACAATTGGATATTATTGGTATGAACTATGACGATTTTGAAATACTTCCTCCATATGTGACATGTCATGGCTATTTAAATAAAAGCAACTCTAATCACTTGCATACTTATAATTGTCTTCTTCAAAATGCAACTATTTATGTTAACACTACTCCTGAGTGGGCAGCTCCTTCAGCCACTTTAGAAGCTCTCTATAATTATTTACCAATTGTAACAACTCCTTATTCCAGCATTGTAAATGTTCTTGGAGATAAAATTACTTACGGCTCATATTGTAAAGACAATTCCCCAGATGTAATCGCATCCTTTATACAAAGTATTTTTGACCTGTCCTTTGAAGATTATTCCTACTTATGTAATGAAGCGCACCAATCAGTCCAAACATATACGTGGGATAATTACGTTAGAAAAATAATGGATAAAATTGGTCAACTGTAAATGCCAGTATCTAAGATTTTGAGCAATTATTTAAGTCACTCATTAACAGATAAAAAGGCAAACATATAAAAATACTATACAAATATCGGAACTCTCCGCTCACTGGAGTAGCCAACAGTAATGTGCCCCATAATGCAAGCATCGGCAGGAATAGTAGTAATTCTTTCTTACGGTTCTTTACAAAGCAAAGACCTGCAGCGATGAATGTCATCCAGACAGCAGCGCCGATACTCCAGAAAAGTCCATATATCGGAATCTTTGTGTAGCCTTGCCATAGGAATCCCCTTCCCAGCAGATTGGATATGGTTTTCGGTAATTTTGATTCTGTTATAATCCCACCACTATTCTCACACACACCTTCTGCATACACCCAACGTTGTACATCCGGATACCAGTATCCTTCTGTCTGATGTAAAAAAGCTCTGATATAATGCATCGGATAACGCTTTCCCATTGTCAACCATAACTTTAGATATTCACTTTTATGTGTTTCCAGATACTCTTGATTACCTTTTTCCCGAACCAGATTTTTTATGGGATCGGATACGATCTCATCATAGGTATCTGCTATTCTGCTGATATCCACTACTTGCTCTAACAGTATACGATCTTCTGCCTCCAGTTCTCCTCCATTTGCAATCACTCTGGCAATCTGTTGCGCCGGTATGGATAATGATTCAATCAGATCTGGGGATGCTACATTAAAATGTGTAAATACAGGCCCGCGTATGACTATCGTTAGTATCAGCACTACGGCAATCGCTACTATCGAATGTTTACTTTTCTTCCAACAAAGTACACCTACAAAAGGAACTACTACTAAAAATGCATAAAATCCATTATTCCGAAAAAGCGCCACCACAGAGCCGGATACAATTAATAAAATATCTTTACTTATCATTTCAAAAGTTGTTTGCTTTCTATTTTCAAACATACTCCATAACAATACGATAAAGAGCAGTAAAGCTCCGGAAAACAAGCTGTCTTTCCATATATTGATAGCATACATTACATTATATGGCATAATCGCATAAAAACAAAGTAATCCTATACAGATCCACTTTTTCACCCTGTGTAAATAGCACATTGTAATAACATAAGAATAGATCATTGCCAAAACTAACATCTGAGCAATGCAGAACGCTGCAATGCCTGTCTGTATCTGTCCGGTGCTCTTTAATCCTATCGTTATAAAAAATTGTAATATCCATGTCTGTACGACCGGATGATGATTGCTATAAATGCCGGAAACCACCTGACCAAGCTGATCCATAGAGTCACTAATGATTACCGCAGGAAAATTTTTCAGGTAAAAAGGTAACCAGCATAAGAAAATAAGAACTGCTGTTGCGATAAATATGATGCGAGGTGCTTTCTGATAAGACTGTTCATTTATAAGTGTTACTTCGGCTATTTTACAATACAGACATTTTAGCAGAACGGAAAACGCAAAAAAATAACCGACGGCAACACACAACAACATGCCCAGCTTTCCGATACCTGTCAGCTCATAAAAATCATCCTGATATTCTAATAGATACATACTCATAAAACAGGATAGTAATATGGCAATTACTGTACTTGCAACTAAGATGCGCTTTCTGTCAGATACGCTGGTACTAATATCCCACTGTCTGTGAAATACATACGCAAATAGCACTGCCAAAATTGCAGTAAGTATATTTGAAGTTCTCAATTGTAGCGTAAAAGAAACAGCACTTGCTGAAATCAATGCAGCCATTGTTAAAAAAATCTTTTTCTTGCTATCACTCATCGTAAACTCCCAATCGCTTTCTTCAATCTGAATAATACCCTGAATAGATAATAATTGATATATGCCAAAATGGTGACAAACTTCGAGATATTTCTGTAATTCCTAAAATAATACATCCCCGACTTAAAAGAAATATCGATGCCTTGTAGGATACTGAAAGATGACTTTACAGTCTCCCCATGCTCATGCACAATCTTTACCGAATCGGTATAATACATACGATAACTTTTCTTTTGCAATCTTTCTGCCAGAATTACTTCCTCATAAAACAAGAAGGTATGTTCATCAAAACCACACACCTCATGAAATTTAACCGCATCTGTAATGAGAAAGGAACCTGTTACCCAGTCACATCTTCCGGTTTTTGCTGCCATGTCGATATCTGTAATCCATCTCTCCAGTTTGAGTCTCTTTGGTAAGAGTAAATTCCAATAATAGACAAAAAGCCCAATTCCCACAGTAGGTTTTTTCCTCGGAGACTGTAGAGAACCATCCAAGGATAAAATAGAGGGTCCTACCACAGCTACATCTTCTTTATCTCTCATAGGCGTTAATAAGATATCGATTGGAATGGGTTCCATGAATCTCAAATCATTATTACTGAAAAGATAATAAGTATCCCTAAATAAGATTTTTGCTACTTTCGCACCGAGATTATTTCCCTTAGCATACCCGATATTTGCTCTCGCAGCAACATAAGTAATTCTGCTTCCATCCTCACAAATGCACTCATATACCGGAACAGGCAATGCAGAGTTGGTTAATGTACGTATCTTTGCATGTTCGGTATCTGAGATAAATGTGAGCCCAACCTGCTCATTTACATTATTATCTACAATAATGACATGTATGTCATATGAGGTGATAAAAGATTTGTTACATTCTTTCATATAATGCAAGGTTTTTGTAATTGTTCTGTAATCTACTATAATAAGAGAAACCATCAAATATCCTTCTTATCTTTTATTGTTGCTGTCCCATTCTTGATCTCATAGATATAATCGCAGTTTTTAATCGTTGATAATCTATGGGCTATAATAATCAGTGTTTTACTTCCCTGTAACATATCGATTGCCTGCATGATAGCTTTTTCCGTATCATTGTCAAGTGCGGACGTCGCTTCATCCAATACTAATATCTCAGGATTGGTATATAATGCCCTTGCTATGCCAATACGTTGTCTCTGTCCTCCGGACAGCCGAATCCCCTGTTCTCCGATTACGGTATCAAGACCATCCTCCAATTCCTGTATGAAATCATGCAGCTGCGCTTCTTTCACAGCTTCTATCAAACGCTTTTCATCAATTTTACTAGGATCGATTCCAAATGCTATATTATTTCGGATCGTATCATCTATCAGATAAATTGTCTGCGGAATGTATCCAAGTTTTTGATGCCATGTATCCAGATTTTTATAAATATCAATTCCATCTACCAGCACCTGTCCCTTCTGTGGCTCCAATATTCCTAACAGGATATCTGCCATGGTGGTTTTACCTGCTCCCGAAGGCCCAATAAGAGCAAGCGATTTGTTTCTCGGTATCCGGATATTAGCATCAGTCAGCACATCCTTTTCAGTATTCGGATAACGGAAGCTGATATTTTGAATTTGAATCTCATGCTGAAATGGAATTTCTGACACTCCCTTTTCCCTTGCTCGGTACTTTTTCAACAATTCCTTGGCCTGTTCCGAATCTTCACAAACTCTTTCTACTGCTGCCTTGTTAAAAGCAAGTGTTCCCAGATATCCTGAGATTCTTCCAAAACAAGGAAGCAATCGGAAAGCAGCAATTGCAAATACGGACAGGACTGGAAGCATATAAGAAATATCTTCACCCATGAACAGTTTATAAGCAACGATCAGCAACAAACTACTAATTCCAAGAGTCTCCATGATTGGTCTTGGAACTACTGTGGCCATCTGATATTTACTGTACTTATCTGCATAAACTTCAGCATTCTTATCATATTTACTTAGAAAATGCTGCTCTCTCCCAAGTATCTTCATCTCTTTGATCCCACCAAGGGATTGTTGGATCCATAGTACTCTGTTTCCATTTGCCTGACGGGCTTCTGCACCAATATTACGTATTCGTATCCGCAGGTATCCCATAAAGACCAGCATGAACAAACTTAAAAGAACAGCCACACCAATCGTAATCGTAACATCTGTATAGAGTAGATAGAAAAACAGAATTAGACAGACAAGGCCTTCCGTAAGCAACTGCAATATCGTCAGTACTGTCTGATAGAATCCCCCTACATCCTGTAAAATATTTCTCTGCAATTCTGCTGAATTCTGTTCCAGATGGAAGGTATAATCCTGATGAATATAGCAGGATAACAATTCACCCTCCAATACTCTCTGACTTTGATATGTAAAACGGTATTGAAAACCATAGAGCAGAATCAAAAAGGCATTCTTGAAAATATAAATGCAGACTAGCGCAACTGCCAGCAAAATTAAAAATTCGTTTACTGATTGCAAATGGAACAAACCGTAAACATAGGAGAGTAACTTATTTTCATAAACACTGTCAGGATTCATCGCAACATTTACAAAAGGCATAATTGCAGAAACTCCAAGTAATTCAAAAATGGTGCTGATCATTGTCATACCAAGGAGTCCGCATAACTGTATTTTTTGTTTTCTAGTAAATATATTAGTAATTTTTTGCATTTTTTCTATCATAATTACTCCTGATTTCCCGGAAACAATCCATTAATTCTTCTTTACTGCGTGGCATATATATTAATTTATCAAACGTATCATTAAAATCAAAAAACGTCTTTTTGTTTACGATTTTTGTCTGATCCATCAGATAATTGATGGATATCGCATCAATGTCAAATAATAATTTTGCTGTAACTAAGGTCGTACTGGAAGTACCCACGATACAATACGGCTTTCTCTCAAGAGAAGCCAAAATGGTTTCTTGTGCCAGTTCGCTTTTTTCTTCCATTCGACATTCTATCTGATTATAGCGCTCTAGTTTCTTTTCTCTTGGATGTACTTTTAATACAACAGGAATATCTTCCTGTTTCAACAAGTTACAGATGATCTGATAGACTTTTACATCCTCATTTTCTTTTATAATTCCACTCTCAGAAAACATATCGGAATTAATTAAAACACTTTTAGCATAATAATCATATTCCTTATGGATTCCCTCTGTTTTCAGAATTTTCTTATAATATTGAACAATTTCTTTATTCACAAACCATTTTTTCTTTTTCCCTATCAATAACTGATTCCATCGCAACTGCTTTCTTCTTAACAAACTGTTATGGAAAAAAGGATCTCTGACCAGCAGATTCCAGGTAGCTCTGATTCCACTTTTCAGTCCACTTTCCTGAAAAGAAAAGATCCACCAGTCATACGTTGAATTCAGGTAACTGCCCAAACCTTCATCTGTTATAATAAACTGCATTTGTTTTGCAGTTACTTCCGCTATTCTTGGAATCATTTCATAAGATGGCTTTAAAGGTGTTGCCCAATACAGTATATCCATATCCTTTTGTTTTGGTAAGAATAAGAAATAGTTATATTTTCTAAACTTTAGAGATAGCTTTTCTGAAAAAGTCCTTTTTTCTTCATGTGGTTTTACACAAATAATTTGTATACCGTTATTCATTGCCTTCTTAAAGTTACTTTCTGTGATAGCCATTCCAGTAACACTATGGGCAATAATCATAACGTAACCTTTCAGATTTATCCCCCTCTCTGTTAACTGCAGAATAGTCGCCTCTATCCCAAGCGCATGCCATGGCGTAATAGCCGCCGCCAAAAAATTGATTTCCGGGCGACTTGCCACTAATTCAATAAACTCCTGCTCTGTATATGATTCCATTAAAATTCCTTTACTCGATAAATTTATTTTCGCTTAAGCTATATTTGTTTCCTTTGAACAGCTTGTGCTTCACGATCCACCATCCAGGAACCCAGACCCTCTGTTTCATTGCTGGTGAGGCACTGCCGATCATCCAGCAGTTCTTTTCACAACATTTGACTTGTTTTCTTACTTCATCCGCCTGCTCGGAGTACCATATTTCCTCCCATGTCTGATCATGCAGATTGCCCATAGTCATCTTTTCTGTACTTCCGTTACATGGCAGTACATTACCGAATGGATCCAAAAAGAAGCCGTTGGTGCCCATTTCGCAAGGAAGAAGGCGGGGTTGTCCATATAAATAATTGATCAGCCCATGGTTAAAATAAGCTCTTCCCCATTTCTTTGGTGATCTTGACTGTAATAAAGCATTGATCAGATTTTCAAATTCTTTTGCCACTTGTTTTCTATCATCAATTTTATTATCTGTCTTTCTAAAATAAAAGGAATTATGAAGCGTTGCGGTCGCGAATTCCATATTCAGCTCATTGGCAAGCTCATAGAGCGGTATCAAATCCTTAGCATTGATATCCTGAACCGTCATTCCGAATCCCACATCCTTATGCCCCATCTCGACCAGCTTCTTCAAGGTACCATATCCCCGGTTGAAACCGTCCGGCAATCCCCTGATTTTATTATTTGTCTCTTCTAATCCCTCGATACTGATTCGAATCCCGATCTGGGGGAACTCTTCGCACAATTTAATGATTCTGTCTGTAAAATATCCATTCGTAGAAACTACGATCCGATTCGTCTTTGTATACAATAACCTTACAATATCGTGGATATCTTGTCTGATAAAAGGTTCTCCACCAGTAATATTGGTAAATGCCATCTCTGGAAGTTTTTTTAGTGTCTCAAGATCAATTTCTTCTTCCGGTCTGGAAGGATCCCTGAAGCAATCGCACATATTACAGCGCGCATTGCATCTATACGTAATAATGATAGAGCCATGTAATGTCCTCTTCGCCATATTCTTCACTCCTGTTTATATATCTCAACTAATGTATCACAATACTTTGCAAGTGTTTCAAATGTAATAGTACCACAATTTTTCGCATACTGCTCAGATTTTTTTGTATCTTTCCACAAATCTACTATCTTCTTTTGTAAATCTGCCGCATCTTTCGCTCTAAAAAGCTCTCCCGTCTTCCCTTCTTGTATCAGTTCCGGAATTCCTCCGATCGCAGCGCCGATGACGGGTGTCCCATACATCTGCGCCTCCATTACAGAAAAAGGACAGTTCTCATACCATTCTGATGGAACTACTGCAAATCGTGCATTCCTTATAAGTGTAATCAAAGCAGTACCCGTCTGAAAACCAACATTTTTAATGTTGTCCACTTTATCTACCTCTGCTTCCAGAGGACCGTTCCCGGCAAAAATAAATGGAATAGTATTACATTTCTTACAAACTTCAAGCAATGTGCGTATTCCTTTTTCTTCCGCATACCTTCCAAAATATAACACATACCCGCCATTCTCTGATCTTTCTTCTGATTCCGTACCTATATTGGTATCGGGTATATCTATAAAATTATGCAATGCAATTGTTTTGTTCTTAAAGATAGGATTCCCATCCAGCTTCTTTTTCATGAATATGCTCGGACATATCACAGTATCAATATAGCGATAAGTCTTTAACATTCGGTATAGGTATCCTTCCACGCTGCCAAGCAGGCTCTTTACTTTTGATCCATGGATGCAATTGTAGGTGGTACAGTTCACAAAGGATCCTCCCACACATCGATCGCACAGTTCCTTTCTATCAGGAACCAACAGCATATGGTTGGGACAAATCAGCTGATAATCATGTGCCGTAAATATGATTTTGACACGCCTGGTGCGTTTCTTCTCATAGTCCTTTACCGCATATATAATAGAAGGAGTCAATTGAAAATTAAAATTATTTAAATGTACCACATCCGGTTCAAAATCCATTAGGACAGTAAGCATCTTTTTTCTGGCATCCGCAGAATAAAGAATTTGAAATGGATAGCATAATTTTTGCAGTTTCCCAGTATGGAAGTCCATGTTATTCGTATAGCATTCTGCATGATTAGAAACGATGCGGCCCTCATGCTCCATGCCAAAATACTGGACCTCGTGCCCTTGTGACATCAAATATTCTCCGATTTTAAAAATATATGTCTCAGAACCACCATTCGGATATAAAAATTTATTTACCATTAATATTTTCATTTATATAGCTCCATTGTCTGCTTAACTACTTTTTCCCAGTCATAATGCACTTTTACAAATTCCTGCCTGGTCTTTATGTGTATGTCATCATTTCCATTTAACAGCAATTCTTCATCTTGTAATATTGTTTGAAGTGCATCTTTTAATGCGTTTACGTTAGCATGCTCAAAATAGTTTGCCTGTTCTTTTGCTGTTTCTCTATTTTCCTTAATATCGCTGCAAAGGCACATTCTTCCATAGCTGATTGCTTCCAGCAAGCTGATTGGCATTCCTTCCACATCACTTGGCAGGATATACAAGTAACAGTTACTGTATAATTCTTCTAATAATTGCCCCTGTACGAAACCTGTCATCATAATTCTTTTATCTTCCGCTGCTAACTTCCGTATCCTGTCCATATAGTCATCGGAATGACTACTTCCTCCAGCTATGACGAGCGGCATGTCTGTATCCAGACTGCGATAAGCCTCGATCAGATAATGAAGTCCTTTTTCGGGAACGATTCTGGCTAAAAATAAAAGATATGCATTTGTATGCAATCCATATTGTTTTTGTATCCTATTTGCCGTTTTAAGTTCCGGTATCGTGATGCCATTTGGGATAAAACGGGTCTGTCTATGATAAGTTTCCCAAAAATACTGCTGCACATTTTGAGATAATACGATGATTTCATCGGCATATTTGGCAGCTGTTTTTTCACCCAACAATAAAAATTTTGTGGCAAATCCTCCCCATTTCGCACGCTGCCAGTCAAGACCGTGGATGGTCGCAACCGTTCGTATTCCTAAAAGATGCGGTAACCATAGCAATGCACAGGAGCCTTCTGCATGATAATGGATGACATCAAAGCGGCCACATACCGCATGAATCGTAGCTAAAATAGCATACACAATAGCATTCAGTGATTTTTTATTGAACGTGGGTATTGTGACCATATGAATGCCCTTGTATGTCTTTTCCTTATACCTTTTATCATTTTCTTTTCCCGCTACATGATGACCACCACGATTATATACTGTTACGTCCTGTCCGCAAGCCGCCATTCTGGATGCAAGCTCTTCCACGACGATTTCAACACCTCCCTCTCTGGAGGGAATCCGTTTATGTCCGATCATTGCTATCTTCATTTCACTATATCCTCAGTTTTAAAGCGACTATATTCGCTATTTTACGATTTTATATAAATAATACGGATATCTGCCGATCCCGGAATCACACACATACGTCACCTGTAAACCTTTTGCTTCATAATCGAGAATACGTTCATCAAGCTCCGGTGCTTCAGACAGATACCATACCGTGTGATATTCTTGCTTAAAGAAGTCAAATCCACCGAGCGGGTAATTCTGAATAGCAGGAAAATAATAGGCTAGTACCGTCCACGATAATTGACTATTATCTGTGACGAAGATATCCCCCGGTTCCAGATGCTCTTGGAAGAATACCTTGGACTCTTCTGTCTTGTATGCTTGCTCCATTCGGCAAATCCCCCAAAAATGAAACGCACCTGTAACAAAAATGGCAATGAGCAACACCCATGCATAGATTCTCTTTTTGCTAACATTCGCAAAAGAAATACCAAATGCCAGTGCAATCAGTCCGAATGCCGAATAGAGATATCTTTCAACGTACAAAGGTCTTACCAGATATGACACAATTGTCGCGACTGTTAAGGTACCAACGACAGTAATTCCGCACATAAGTACTAACAGACGTTCATTCCATTCCTCTTTTGGAACCGTATCCCAATCAAAACGCATAAAAGCCTTATCTGCATCTACCTTTTGTGATCTGATATTATGGGTAATTGTGAGACCATCCTTGGTCATCAGATAAAGAAATCCTGCGATAGCTAAAATAATGCGGAGCAATTTTCCAAACCTATCATGTCCAAATATATAACGAATCCACTCTTTTAACTCAATGCTATGAATCCAGTAATTATCTGAAACAGTTCCAAATTGTTTGAGCAATATCAATAACCAGGGAAAATAACCAATTACGGCGCCTATCCCGCATAAGAAACAGGGAAGCAGATTCTTTCTATCCTGCATCATCAAGGTCATAAATGTTACAAGATAGATAAATGCAACCATGATCAATGCATAATAATGCGTATATCCTGCGGCCAGACCAAAGAGTAGAAGTCCCAGCCATTTCCACAGATTTTGTTTTCTCATTAATTCATAACCAGTTAATGCCGTCAGTGTTACGAATAGCATGGCCCATGTATACATACGAGCTTCTACTATCATTTCGATCCCTGTCACCGTAAAAGTAAGAAGGATTATAAAAAAGGCGGCCGCATAGACACCGAACTGTTTTCTGATATAAGTATTGGCAAGAATCATAGTAATTATAATCGCCGTAAACGTTACGATTCTGCCTGCTACAGCGCTTGTCCCAATTACCATGGCAAATGCCTGAAAAATCAGATAATAGAGCGGTGGATGTACATCAGCCGCTGTTGCCTGTATCATTCCAGCCACCGAATCTTTTACTAGCATAATGGTAAATCCTTCGTCCCCCGAAATCGAATCATTAAAGATACGGATTGCATTGATGGAAAGAAGAAAAATAGTAAAAAGAAATAAAAGAATGACTTCTCTTCTTTTTTTTCTCTTCGTACCTAACTCTAAATTTTGACTCAGCATTTTTATCCACTCCTAACCGCTTCCTATTTTGAACCTCTTCCAACAAATACAACGACCAAGGTCTGCAATAAAATCTTCACATCCAGACTTAGGGACCATTTGTCAATATATTCCAGATCGTATTTCACCACATCATCAAAATCTTCTACGTTGCTCCTGCCGCTCACCTGCCATAGACCAGTAAGCCCCGGAGTCATACTCAGACGTCTGCGGTAATGGATATTGTACTTATCGAACTCATCCACCGTTGGCGGCCTTGTCCCCACAAGGCTCATATCACCTCTTAAAATATTGTAGAATTGGGGCAATTCATCTATACTTGTCTTACGCAAAAATTTCCCGACTTTTGTGACACGAGGGTCATTTTCTATTTTAAACATCAGACCTTTGATCTCATTTTTAGCCTCCAGTTCTTTTTTCCGTTCTTCTGCATCGATATACATCGAACGGAATTTATAAATACTGAAACGTCTTCCATTTTTACCGATCCTAACCTGTGAAAAAAAGATGGGACCTTTTGATTCAATCTTGATAGCAATTGCTACAAAGGGTGCAACAATTGCAGTGATACCAAGTCCCACGATACTGCCAATGATATCCATGCCTCTTTTGATCATTCTTCTTCTATAATCAATATTGTAAATCGAATATGTAACAACTGTATATTCGCCAAACTTGCCTATATGCCGTTCTCTCGCATTCCAATCCATGATATCCATACTATAATGGCAGATGATTCCCATCTCTTCACAATCCTGGATAATTTCTCTGATTTTTGAATTTGGTTCCTTTTCTAAACGCAGAAATACCTCATCCAATGGCAACTTTTTTGCTACATCCATAAGGTTCTTTTTATTCGCTACAATCGGAATATTTAAAATCGTTTGGCCTGCTCTATCCGCATCCATCAGCGTAATTGCTGATACCTCATAATTAATGGGGAGTGCTTTCTGTAAGTGCAGAATGGTATCTTTGGCATTCTCTTCCTCTGTGATTATCATGATCTGAACCTTACAATGTTCGCTTTTCAGATATTCAATCAGTAACTTCTTTACCGCTACATGTGACATATATGTCAAAACAAGGTTGATCAGAAAAAAGTATCCAATCGTAAGCCTCGACAAAAATTCTGCCTGTTTTGTCAAAAATAGTAAAAAGCCGATACTGGCAACCATGATACCATTATATTTTAAGACTGTTGTGAATTCGATAAAATATCCTCTTTTGATAAAGCCTCTATTCCAATCCAAAAGCAGACTGAATATGGTACTGAACAGCAAAAAGCAAAGGCATACCAATAAATGAATTTCACCTCTCCATAAAGACTGCAGAGACCCAAAACGAATCAATACCGCCAATGCATATGATATAACAATAGACAAAAGATCTGCTGCTAACAGACAATATAACTCTACGATTCTGTTTCTCTGATTATATTGATTCATTGCTTTCCTCATTTCTACGCTGCTTTGTTATGCATCTATTTTTGTTTTGCAAGTATATGTGCAAATTGACGAAGCCAAGTTCAGTGATAAGTTTTTGACACTTTAATCCTACCAGACAATATCTTCCATGATACTTCCCATATATAGTCTTCCTGCGGATCTGTCACATGGAAGATATCGTTCCATGTACCGATCAATAATAACAGAATATAATTTCTTGCAAGATATACCGATATAATATGTGCTTCCACTGTTGTATAACCAGTCAACAGGATCATTAACATGACCGCATTGGCATCTTTCTTTTTATAAAAATAGAATAACATAAATAAATTTACCAGCAAATATACTGCAGCCGGTAGATAACCATACCAGTAAAACAGGCGGCTGAATCCCATATCAAAATAGTCTGTCTCCAGCAGTGCCGGATGTCCAAATAAATTCCACTTATACATTCCGCCCCAGAGAATGGCATAACTGATACGATTATTCAACATGATATCCAATCCTCGAAAAGGACCTTGTGTATATCCGAATCTTGCCATCACAAGTGTAAATAGGACCGATGCGATAAAAACTGTGATTCCCGCTCGATAAAACCATCGGCTATCCCGGACACCTCGTCCATAGCGGATCAGCAGACCCACACATAAGGTTGCTGTTATAATTAATACGCCAGTTTTGGAGGTGGTCAATGTATATAATCCAATATTTCCAAAAAACAATAGGAGAAATACATACCACTTCATCTTCTCCAAATACAAATACATTCCAAGTAATACGGTTGTAAATATCATGCAATGCAATGCATTGGGGTGCCCCAACCCGATACAATATCTGGTTTCCACGCCACCTCTTCCGTAATCGACATCCAGCGTCATCGTCCCAAATACTCCCGTTATCGCAAGCAACATCAGTAGTAACACTCCGAACAGTACCGTATAAAATGTTACTTCCATCATTTTACGTAGAGATATATTCTTGGATGCAGCCACGAACATTACAATACGTAGTACCTCATCCCTGTCCGCATACAGATAAGAGACCAGTCCCATTACACAAAAACCTATTATCAGAAGCCATTCTTTCCTACTGTAGCGAGTGAAAAGTACTTTACATCCAAATAGGACAAAAGTAATGCGGAACATCATTCCTTCCACAGGATTAATATAAGCACTTTTATCAATTAAGACAATTAAAATCTCAGTCAAAAAGCCGATATAGAAAAAACAATTTATGATCGTTTCTTTCTGCTTACTAAATTTCATTGGCTATCCCTCTTATTTCCCTATCTTTTTGACAAGTGCATTCCAATAATCGACTACTCTATTCTGCCATAAATAGGGGATCCTCTCGCTCCAATATCCCAAAGGCGTATGTCCGCAACGCATCGCCATCTTCATCCCTTTATTAAATTTCAAGATATATTCATCCATAAAAAATTGTCTGCATTCTCTATTATTCTGTAAGCTATATTTTTCATACATGAATAGATAATCATAGAAAATTCTATTGTCCTTTTCTGAAAACATGTGTGTGTACTGTTCTCCGTGTAAACCAATGGAAATAAGCGGATCATGCGTATAGGCAAACCTTGGGTTCACGCTTAACAAATGCAGATACAGTTCAAGGTCAGAAGCCCAGTTACTCTTCTCATCAAAAAGGATTCCATTATTCCGATAGATCGTACCACTTGGTGCTCCCGCCTGATTTCCTCGAAAAATTCGGGTGTAGTCTCTGTTAAGGCTTGTAATAAACTCTTCCGATATCGTTCTTTCATAAGAACCACTGTCGGAAACCTGCATGCTGGATGAAAAGGCGAAATCAGCTTCCGGATGTTCTTCCAGCAAACGCACGTAACGTTCCAAGCTGTCCGTATAGGTGAACCAATCATCACTGAACATAATTTTGATATATTCTCCAGTCGCCATCCGGATGGCAGCATTCCAATTATAGATATGTCCCAGTTTCTGATGGTTATGCACATAGCGGATTCTATCATCCACATATTGATTCATCAGTTCTTCAATTTCCATGTTAGTGGAATCATCTGTGATATTAATTTCAATATTCGTATAGGTCTGTATCCGTATGGACTCCATCAGTTGCTTTACTTCAGCAACATTGTTATAAGTAGGAATACAAATGGACACTTTTCCATCCTTTTTCATATTCTGCTCCTATATTTCTGACAAATCCGCTTTACGCTCCTCTTTATCCCTGTAAGTAGCGTCCGGTAGATAGTTCGACATCTCCTTCGGATATGTCGCCTTATTATTGTTCCTTTTGATTCTTTCTGTTTGATCAGATGTGCATATTCTTCCTGATGGTCTCTTAAATAAACAGGGTACGTATCGTCTATTTCTGTCTGTACAAAACAGGCATCCCTTCCAAAAATATCTTCACCATCTTTTATTTTATCATCCACCTCTGACAAAATTGTTTTATTGTTATATTCCTGATGCGCAGCTGAACGTACTTTTTCTGCTACTCTCTTCCGAACGTCGGCTTCTTTACTTCCACCCATATAACCAAAATGCCATCCACCATCTGCTACACGGACACCGAATTCCTTGCACTTTGGCCATCTCAGTTCCCCAAGCGGCATTGTCTTTGCAACAGCATACCTGCATATCTTGGTGCCAAGCCATTGTTTTTGTTCCACACCTTCGAACTCTCCACAGTATGCCAGAAGTTTTCCGGAGACTTCCTCCATATTCAGATAACAATAAAATAAGCGCTGTGCCATGTGATACACTTTATTCTGCGCATCTTCTTTATTTTTCTGGATTGTTTCTATCACCTGTTTTACTTTCTCTGGATTAGGAATCTCATCCAGATCACTAAAAATGACAATATCGTCATCTTTACAGTCCGTCAGTCCCCTTCCAACCGCATTCTTTTGAAAGGTATCCCGATCATGTGTATCGCCTTCCGGCGTATCTTCTACCACTACGTGAATGATCTTATCTGCAAATTCCGCAAACATTTCTTTATTCTCTTCGTAATACAATGGCTTTTTCATGCCAGAAAAAGTCTCGGTTGCTTCACTGATCACGAACCTGTCGATCACCGGTGCCATCACATGCAATCTTAATTTCAGGATATCCAGTTCATTAAAGAATTGAAAACAATCATATACCATTTCTATTCTCCTGTTTTACTTTTTACAAAAATTAGGATACTGTGCATTGGTTCCATACCATTTATGGAATACAAACGGGGTGATTCCCTCTATCTCCGGGATCATATTCTCGTGCCCAAAGTATTTTGCAACTTCTATGGGTGCGATCTTCATACCTTCTGCCTCTAGTAAGTGCCTGATCTTACAGCAGATGAATCCGTCTTCATTATAATACACGAAGCCATCCTTCTCTTCTCCCGTCCAAGGGATATCTGCCTTCTTTGGAAAATCCATGAGGCGTTTGCTTCTAAGCGACACGCTGTTACCGACTCGGCAGATGTTACCATAGATATCACGATAGGTCGTTATATCCCCCTCCTTAGGGAGAGGCCATGGAGAACCGATATAATCATATTCTAGAAATTCATCGCGCCACATTTCCGGATGTACCACAAATCCATCATAATGCACTAATAATGCAAAATCAGTGTCTGCATATTCGCCCATATTATATACAGTCTCGTAATTAAATCGATCAATATCCGTCAGCTTATCAATGCGTTTATAAGTGATTTCTTTTGGAAGAAAGAACGGTTTCCTGTGAGTGATCAGAACCGCTTCTGCAAAATCGATTCCCTGCATACTATACTGCATTGCTTTTATGGTTTCTTTTATTTTTACACTTGTCATAGCTAGTAAAGTAACATTTGGCAGCTGTAATTTTCCGTTTTTGATTTCACTCATAACATAGTCCTTCCATCTACTTATTTGTGCGCGTAATAGAGCTGAGCAGTCGTCTTATAGACTTCCTCTATCTGATAACCTTTATCCTGTAATACTGAAAATAATCTGGATTCTTCTTTATTTCCAACAAAGAGATACATCTCATTCGGAAGCTTGTATCCAAATGTATTTTTCAGGTAATCATCATATTGGGCATATTCCTCTGCATAGCTATCTTCGACATAACCAATTTGAATTTCTTCTCTGTATATGTTTTTTTCATATTCAGACTGATACCTGGCATCATGCTCAAAATAATAGGAAAAACTTGGCGCTTGGTTAATCTCAACAAATGTCGGTACCTGATAGCCTTCTTTTTCATACCAAGCCTTTACGCAACCCCTTGTATCTGCTTTTTCCCATCCTTTATGAATTTGATGTGCCCCATAAATACAATATCCCGCAGCTAAAATCATCATAAGAATACCGTATAAACGCTGTGCATTTCTTCTGCTCTGTACATTTTGCATCCGTCCCATGACACGATATAATTCATATAACAGGTAGACGATACTTATCAGCCATAAAGGAATAAAGAAGATGTTATAACGAAATCCAAAATATCCCCTTCCATAAATACCTGCTCTGGTCGGAATATAAAATAATATCCAAGTCGCCACATTACATAGTAACAAATGTTTCAATAATTTATCCTTGCTGAATACCCACAAAAAGATAGCAAGTAACAGTAATCCGAGACTGGCTGCAAGGGCTGGATAATAAAATCTGGTTATGGATTCAATGGTGTTCCATCTAAATACATCCAAAAACATTTGCAAGAAATCCTGCAACACACTATTATTATAAAAATTCCATGCTTCCACATTCTCAGAAGATGGCACTTGATTCTTCATCTGTGGAATCAGAAAACATACAATCAGTGGAACTGCAGCTGCCAGAAAGGTAAGCAAATATACGACCACGATCTGCCTGATAGCAACCGCACTTTTCGATTGAAATACTCGAATCAGAATACTCAATAACATGGGAACCACCACAAATGCCGCCCCATACTGAGTATACATCGCAATACTGCAAAACACTGCGAACCAGATCATATTTTTTAAATCATTGTTCTCAAAAAGTTGAAAGTAAAAATACACAAGCCAAGCAATCGACATTAATTGCATGGAATATTCCGCACACTCCTGTGTATAGTAAATGACCTGATAAACACAGGAATAAATGACAACAGAAAGAGCCGCCACCCGATAAGAACTTAGTCTCTTTACCGTTTTGTAGATACCCATAGCGGCAAGAGCACTCATCAATACATTCCAGATACGAAACCACCACTCGGTATCACGGATTCCGATCCAGAAGTACATCAGAAAATTATACAGCGGTGGCTGGAACGCGCCCAGCATCCTCTGATACATGTTCGTAGTTCCCATAATTCCATTATTACTATACCATGGAATCTCTCCTGTCATATATTTTGAGATATAATACTCCAGTGTTTCATCCAGCCATAGTGGCGTGGCCATTAACTTATTCATGGCCATGTATAAGAAAAATCCAAATGCAAGTATACATAACACTATTTCCAATTTATTTTGTATTAATTTTTCCCGCAAATTCATTTGCTTATAGTTACCATCATTTTCACTTCTATTAGTCTGACTTAAAACCATTTTATTTATCTCCTGCCATGGCCAGCATATTTTCTGATTCTTCTTTGTAGTCCACGATAGATTCTCGTCAAATAATGCTTCCCATGGATATATTTACTGTTTAACTGATACATTTGTAACAAAATACCTTGTGGCCTTATATTCAATCGACGGTACTTTTTGGAGTTCTTTTTATAAACTTCCAGTTCCTTCCTGCATTCTTCTGCTGTAAAGATACTCCCTTTCCTATCCATATAATGAAATTCCTCATAGATATTCTGTTCAGATGCCCAATAACCATCTGATACATTATGACGAGCCCAGTATTTCGGGGCTATTACATATTGTTCCACATCACTTGTAAATGCAGGAAAGTAAGTAAACGAAGAATTGGCCAATAATAGATACCTTGCATTTTTAATAATCGCATAATCTTTGGCAAGATTAAAATTGTACGCCTTTACACCTGGTATCAGCTTTTCCGCTTCTTTGATATCATTGGTAATAATCATGAATTCCATATCAGACCTGATCTTGCGCATATTCTTCATGCCATCCAGCCAATACTTACGCCTTAAAAACAATTCCGGTGAATCCATATAATCCGTACACCGAAGATGTAGGATGCAAAGGTTGTCCCTGCTGTACTCATAGCAGTCATACTCCGGTTTTACCTTGAGCCATTTCTTAATATCCTCTTTGTATGTTCTATAATAATCTTCTGCCTGCATATTTCCGGCTATCAGTACATTATCTTCGATATTCAATAACGCCTGATCTGTTCCTGTTACATAGGCACCATGCTCCAAATCGTGACGGGAATTCGGTAAAAATAATCGGTCCTCTTTTTCCCAATATTCTCTTGTATAATCTTCTCTTTTGGAAGGTACGCCAAATTCCAGATCCATAAAGTACAGACCACAATTACTGTGAATATTATTCGCCAGTGTTTCACTTCCAAGAATACTGTAATCATATCCTTTTTCCATCGCAATACATCTGGTCGTTACATAACAAAATAATTGGTTTCCTAATCCTTGTCCCTTTAACAGTTCTGTTCCTAACATATGTGCCCTTTCTTTTTGTTTCATTTATAGGATTCAAGTGTCAAAAGCTTTTTATATATTTGAATTCATCAATTTGCACAATTTAGGTGAATCCGAATTGATACACAACTTAGTTCATTCGCAACACGCTCCCGCTTGAATTTAGCTCGCAGTGGTACATAAGAACATAAAATACATGTTCTAAGTACCAGCGGCTTCATACAGTTGTTCACCAAACTATGTTGTGCATCAATTTTTATTTTGTAAGTTTAGGTGCAAATTGACGAAGCCAAGTACAATAAGCTTTTGACACATGAATCTTTATAGGAGACGTATCACAATAAAGGAACGCTTTGCCGTTCTTACAATCAAACAAGATTGCTATTCTGACACAATTTTTCCATTTTCGACTCGGTATAGAATATCGCATTGCTCCAGTGTATTCAGTCTATGAGCAATAATAATCAATGTCTTCTTGCCATGAAAGCTCTCAATGGCTTCCATGACTGCTTTCTCAGTTGCGTTATCAAGTGCCGACGTGGCTTCATCGAACACCAAAATATCTGGGTTATGATATAGGGCTCTTGCAATACCGAGTCTTTGTCTCTCCCCGCCTGATATTCTGACACCCCTGTCACCCGTGGAAGTATCCAGTCCTTCCGGAAGCTGTTCCACAAAATACTTCATCTGTGCTTCTTCCAGTACTTTCCAAATTCTGGCGTCATCTATTTCGTCTTTCGGAACTCCAAAAGCAATATTGTCTCGTATAGAATCATCTGATAAATAGATCGTCTGTGGTATATATCCGATATTACTTAGCCAGGACGGATAGTTATCAAAGACATTCCTGTCCCTACACATAATCTGTCCGGATTCCGGACG
>JAEVYY010000007.1 GCA_023392535.1 Bacillota bacterium | reverse complement strand
ACAGCTTCCTTCAGATTCCACCTCACGATGAACACCCTTGCTGTTCAGCTATACATTTCCCACTACCTGGGCATGTTCGGGACTTACACCCGTTAGAGCGCGCCCATGGCGCGCAAACAAAAATAGCCACATCATTTAGATGTGACTATAATATGTCTGTATTACTTACAAAAATAATTCATTATGATAACATCCCTATCTAATCAATATCTGAGTAATACCTCCTACATAAAGGTCATGATAATCTTTATCCTGATAAAATTTTTCATCCATTTCTTTCCATATAAAACTTTCGGGACTCATTGTCTGTGCAAAGAGTTTTTTACAAATAAAGACTTTTTCTGCTTCGTCTATAAAAGGAACGCCATCCTGATAATTTACATGGATATTTGCTTTTTCTATTTTATTTTCGTCTCTTCCAGAAACAGATCCTAAGTAACCCAGTTCTTTTGCATAAATCTCATGATTTAGGAATGATAAAGAAAAACAATCCGATGCATCCACGAACTCTTTCGTAAAGCGACTCTGTCGAATCATTGCATAGACGACATCCATATTCCACATCACGCCAAGACCACCCCAGGACGCCGTCATTGTATTTACCTTCCCATCTTTCATGGCTGTTATCAGCATCCACTCTTTTCCGATTAATCGAAACGGACCCTCTTTGAAATCTTTCGTATCCATTGTTTTAAAAACATTCATATTTTCACCTTCTTAATACCCTTTCTTTCGATTCCTATCATTTATTATATTTTAATACTTTTTTGTTTATCTCTGTATTTCTTAAAATAATTTTTCCTTCTTCTTTCTCAAATACGGGAATCACATCAATCGGTGCATGCGCATTCATTCTTACTCCGCCATGGTAGATATGTCCTGTACTAATCTCTATCCAGTTATCACCCCGTGGAAGATATACACTTCTCTTAGCTACTCCGCGATTCATAACGGGTGCTACAAGAAGATTGGGTCCAAACATATATTGATCCTCCGCGTTATAGCATTCCGGATCTTCTGGGTACTCGTAAAACATAGGACGCATGACCGGACTGCCATTTTTACTGGCTTCTTCCATACATTCCCGTAGATAGGGACGCATCTTTTCTCTGATTAAGAGATACTTCCTTAAGATTCTGTAATGATCTTCTCCAAAGCTCCACACTTCATTATCTTGTCCTGAAGTCAATTGCCTGACACCGTCTATATATTCATCCTCCCTCTCATACCAAGGAGAACGCTCCCCGTGCATACGAAAAACAGGACAGAAAGCGCCCCAGGCGAACCAGCGCAATAATAATTCAAGGAATTCCGGATTCTTAATATCACCACCCAAAAAACCGCCAATGTCAGAAGTCCACCACGGAATCCCTGCAATTCCCATATTCAGACCTGCCTGAAGCTGTTCTCTCATCGCACGAAAGGAGGAATGAATATCACCTGACCATGTCAGAACTCCGTATCGCTGGCTTCCCGCCCATGCACAACGCACAAGGCTTAAGATCTCCTTTTCACCTTCTTGCTTTAAACCATCATAAAAACCTTTTGCATACATCAAGGGATAGAGATTCGTACACTGCAACGCAGGACCCGCAAAATATCTATAATTATCAAAATCATAAGGACCATACTCTGGTTCCGCTTCATCTAACCAAAAACAACGGATACCCTTATCATAATAGTTTTTCTTACATTTATCCCAAACAAAGGCAGCGGCATCCGGATTTGTGGGATCATAAAAAACAGTATTGCCCATCCAAGTCATATGCTGCGACATCCCTCTGTCCGCTTTTACGAGATATCCTTTTTCATGCATGGGCACGTAATTTTCACTTCGTTCATCAATGGTCGGCCAGACGGAAACCACTGTCTCAATTCCCATACGCCGCAATTCTTCGACCATAGATTCCGGTTCCGGCCAATCTCTAGGTTCAAATTTAAACTCTCCCTGTCTGGTCCAATGGAAAAAATCCACTACTATGGCATCTAAGGGAAGTCCACGTCTCTTATGTTCCCTGGCAACCGTAAGAAGTTCTTCCTGATTGCGATAACGCAGTTTACATTGCCAATACCCCAAACCATATTCCGGCATCATTGGAGTCCTTCCGACCACAGCCGTATAATTTTCCAGCAATTTTTTAGGAGTATCTCCCGCCGTAATATAGTAATCCATTTTTTTCGTACTTCTGGCCGTCCATTCTGTTTTATTCACTCCAAAAGCGACTGTCCCTATTGCCGGATTATTCCAAAGAAATCCATACCCTCTGGATGAGATCATAAAGGGAACACTTGCCTGACTATTCCGATGTGCGAGCTCTAATACGGCTCCCTTCTTATCCAGATTTTTTTCCTGATACTGCCCCATACCGTAGATCTTTTCATCATCAAAAGATTCAAATCGAGCAGTGAGTTCATAATCTGTTGTGCCCGGTATTGGCCTTAATTCTCTTCCAGATATGCGAAGGGGCACGCAATAACGATTGATACGATCCCGGTTTCTCCAATATTCACTTGTTAGAAGCTCTCCCCTCTGATTATAAAAACTAAGCCATCCTTCCGTATTAACCTTTACCGTAATTTTCCCATTCGTGACAGTGGCTATCGTTCCCTTTCTATGATATTGTTTGTATTTTTCATCCTGATACCAGGGATCTGTCATATCCTTTTCTTCCATTGCTATGAAGGCCTTATACTCCAATCCTTCTTCTATCTCTTCTAATGCCCAATTATGTACATCCATAATAGAATCTGCGGTCATTCTGATTCGAAATCCATCCCTGCCACATGGATCGATCCAGACCTGCGTCCCACTTTCCCATAGGATAAGTCTGTTCTCCTGCGTTTCAAAATACATACCAATTCCTCCTACCTTTTACACTTACCATAATTATAACGAAAATAGTGAATAATACAATCCAATTTTTCCTTCTACGCCCTAATCCTATAAATCAAGATACCCCTGCATATGCAGGGGCATCCGTTGTCATACAGAAGCTAAATTCTTATAGATTTGATATCGTTCTTTTGCATCTTCTTCCGCTTTCGTAAAGAGTTCTTCGGCAACATCCGGGAATGTCTTGAGCAAAGAGTGATAACGTACCTGACCCATAAGAAACTCGCGGAAATCACCGATTGGTTCCTTGGAGTCAAGAATAAATGGATTCTTACCTTCTTTTTTTAAATCCGGATTGTAACGATATAGATGCCAATACCCTGCGTTCACTGCTTCTTTTATCGTAGCCATGCTCTTGCCCATGCCCTGTTTTATTCCATGATTGATGCAAGGTGCATACGCAATAAGAATGGACGGCCCTTTATAGCTTTCTGCCTCACGGATTGCTTTGATCAGCTGTGTATTATCCGCATGGATACCAACCTGGGCAACATAAACGTTTCCATACGTCATCATCATACGGCCTAAATCTTTTTTTCCAGACTTTTTTCCAGAAGTTGCGAATTTAGCGACTGCTGCCGCTGGCGTTGATTTGGAAGCCTGACCTCCGGTGTTGGAATATACCTCCGTATCAAATAGTAGTACATTTACATCCTCACCGGATGCCATCACATGATCCAGACCTCCGAATCCGATGTCATACGCCCATCCGTCTCCTCCGACGATCCACTGGGAACGTTTGATCAGATAATCCTTTCTTTGTAAAATACTATCTATCAATTGCATAACGATTGGATCTGATCCCTGATAATCTTGTAAGCTAAACATTAATTTGTCACTGACTTGCTTACTGATATCGCCATCTTCCTTGTAGTTGATCCAGTCACTCAATAATTCTTTTATCGTATCATCCAAGTTCTTATCCAGTAACTGTATCATTGTTTCTTCTAAATGATTTCTGATCTGCTTTGTGGCAAGGTACATGCCCAATCCATATTCTGCATTGTCTTCGAATAAAGAATTGGCCCAGGCAGGCCCCTTACCTTCATTATTTGTGGTATAGGCCGTACTTGGTGCACTTGCTGCCCAAATCGAAGAACATCCGGTAGCATTGGCAATCATCATACGTTCTCCATATAATTGCGTAATCAATTTAATATATGGTGTTTCACCACAACCTGCACAAGCACCCGAAAATTCCATCAAAGGTTCCCTGAATTGGCTATCTTTAAAAGAAGTACTCAGGGAAAGATTCTTTTTACGGTCAATTTCGGATTTAGCAAAATTCCAATTTACGACCTCGTCTGGTATTTGCGTTCCGATTGGCTTCATTACCAGCGCCTTTTCTCTGGCAGGGCAGACATCTGCGCAATTACCGCATCCTGTACAATCCATAGGACTTAACTGCATTCGATATTGTAGACCCTCCAGAGATTTTCCCACTGCTTTTATTGTTTTAAAGGAAGCGGGCGCTTTTGTCATTTCCTCTTCTGTTACTAAAAAAGGTCTGATTACCGCATGTGGACAAACATACGAACACTGGTTGCACTGAATGCAGTTGTCTTCGATCCAATCCGGAATATTTACTGCAATTCCCCTCTTTTCATAGGCCGTTGTTCCCGATGGAAATGTACCGTCTTCTCTACCTTTAAAGGCACTGACCGGTAATGTCTGTCCCTTTTGGGCTTCCATTGGCCTCATAATATTTGTGATAAAATCAGGTTCCTTCATCGTATTTTCTATGAGATCTTTTTCACTCTCTTCTGCACGCAGCCAGGTCTGCGGAACCTGTACTTCATGAATTTTCTCAATCCCTTTTAGAATCGCATTCTGATTCATCTGTACGATTTTATCCCCCTTTTTACTATAGGAATAAATTACTGCCTTCTTTAGCTCCCGAATAAATACCTCTTGGGGAAGTATCTGGATCAATTGAAAGAATGCGCCTTGCATGATCATATTAATACGATTTCCCAATCCAATTTCCTGTGCAATTAGAACAGCATCAATGGTATAGAAATGAAGTTCTTTTTCTGCTATCAATCTTTTATATTTTGCCGGCAAATATTCTTCCAGTTCCGCATCCGTCCACTGGCAATTCAGAACAAAGATTCCCCCTTGTTTCACATCTGCAATCATGTCGTATTTGTTTACATAGGACTGATTATGACAGGCTACATAATCTGCATTTCCCACTAAATATGTGGATTTAATAGGAGATTTTCCAAAACGCAAGTGCGATATGGTTACCCCTCCTGATTTTTTGGAATCGTAATCAAAATAAGCTTGTACCTTTTGCTCGGTATTATTACCTATGATCATGATCGCCTGTTTATTGGAACCTACCGTGCCATCCGACCCGAGTCCCCATATCTTGCAGGAAATACGGTCCGACGGCTCGGTAGAATGCTTATTCCATCTATTTGCAAGAGAAGTATTGGTCACATCATCGTCAATCCCAATGGTGAAATCCGCTTTCGGATTCTTCTGTTTTAAATTTTCGTACACCGCTGTGATATCCCCAGAATTTGTATCTTTGGAACCCAAGCCATATCTTCCTCCTATGATCAAAGGGGCATCCTCTACCCCACTGTAGCATGCCATGATATCCAGAAAAAGCGGCTCTCCAATGCCGCCTGGTTCCTTTGTACGGTCAAGGACTGCAATTCGTTTTGCTGTTTTGGGTACCATATTACGAAAATGCCTGATTGAAAAGGGGCGGAACAGATGTACCTTGACCAATCCATACTTCTCTCCTTTTTCGTTATAATAATCAATCGTTTCTTCAATCGTCTGTGTAACCGATCCCATCGCAACTATGACATATTCTGCATCCTTTGCTCCATAATAATCAAATAATCCATAGTGTCTGCCTGTTCTACTGCTCATTTTATCTAGATACTCTTCCACAATAGGGATTAAATCATCATAAAAGGGATTGCCCGCTTCCCGTCCCTGAAAATAAACATCCGGATTCTGGGCAGTTCCACGGATTACCGGATGATTTGGCGACAGCGCACGATCACGGAATTCTTGCAGGGCGCTTTCATCGACCATTTCTGCATAATCCGAATATTCCAGAGCTTCTACCTTCTGTATTTCGTGAGATGTTCGAAATCCATCAAAGAAATGTACGAACGGTATTCTTCCTTTGATAGCAGACAAGTGTGCGATTGGTGCCAGGTCGATCACCTCTTGTACGGAACCACTTGCCAACATAGCGCACCCTGTTTGTCTGACTGCCATGACATCCTGATGATCTCCAAATATACTAAGTGCGTGCGTTGCGAGTGCTCTTGCGCTGACATGAAATACTCCAGGCAAAAATTCTCCTGCAACTTTATATAGATTGGGGATCATTAACAGCAATCCCTGAGATGCTGTAAAAGTGGTCGTTAAGGCACCACCCTGAAGAGATCCATGAAATGCTCCTGCTGCTCCTGCTTCCGACTGCATTTCAACCACACTGACTTCCTGATTAAATATATTTTTTCTTCCTTTCGCAGACCAGTCATCCGTTATTTCAGCCATCGTGGAAGATGGCGTGATAGGATAAATAGCAGCGACTTCTGTAAATGCATAGGCAGCATAGGCTGCTGCGGTATTGCCATCTAACGTCATTTGTAACCTTGCCATATTCATTCTCCCATTCTTAATGCATATTCCTTAGAGCTGACTTCCATTATCAACCCAGTTCTTTGCTTTCTCCACATCATATTCTGATGGGATATTTACCCTTGATTCATGGTCCAGCCCTTCTGTATTTACCCAAGCTGCTGTATTTTCCTTATTGGTCGGTTCCGTAGTATGAAGCCTTTTATTGTCTGCCCCACTTAAGGTATTCTTCTTATCTGACATAATTTTCCTCCTTTTTCGTTTCTTCCATTTTCTTATAAAAATTATTCTATTGATAACTTTAAATTTCTCCTAAAAAGTTATATTTATACTCTTATTTTTGATTCCAGAACTAAAATTTTTCTAGGATAGAACAAAGAGACCATTTTTTTTAACCTTCGCCTGCAGATAAATGGCAAATAAGAAAAAAAATGATCTCTTTTACATATTTATTTAAAGTAACTAATATCCTAGTTCTCTATCAATCACACTACCATCCATGGCATTGATCGTCATAAAGCTCTGTGTTTTATTGTAATTTTTATGTTGTACATTTTTTCCTTCAAACTCACTTTCACAATCAATACCACCAAAGAAATCCCATACGGGAACGAGTTTCCCACTTTTAGAATCTGTCTTAGGATCATATATCCTGCTATATCCCAGCGATATTTTATCAACGGTATAAGTACGCCAATTTTCATAGTCTAATACATCAACATTTTCCACCAGCATCATTTTTTGAAAGATATCCAAAATCTCATTAAATGGTAAAAGATCATAAAATTCTTTTTGATTTTCTGTTAATTCATAAGGACAAGCAAAATCAACCTTTTCAATCCCATCTTCAGTGACTAAGATATTCATTTGTTCATAACACCATGTTTCCATGTCAGAGTCCATCTCCGGGTACCCTCCGCCTGTTGCCATCGTATAAGTAATTGGGATATTTTCCAGATATCTGGTGTAATAGAATTGATAGCCTACTTTTTTTATGTCTGGAGAATCGGTCACTTTACTTCCATCATTTAAATAAGCATAATCCCAATCGGAAACCCTCAAATAATCTAACCCTAACGCTTGCACTTTTTTATCTGCCATTTTTTTTGCTTCTTCATAAGTAATGAAAGCCTTGTTCTGGATTTCTTCAGGAGTTACGTTTAGATGTCCACTATCTTTGGAAGGTTGATATTCACTCCAAATATATTCCGAAGATGCTGTATTAGTGATTTCTCTGCTTATATTCATCTGGATGCCATTTAGTTTTTTGATTCCGTAATGAAACTGGCTTCCATCCTCTTTTATTGCTATATAATCATTCCCATATTGGTCTGCATTACCGATCTGGGGAATGACCGTTTCACGCTCTCCCTTATCTTCCGTTTCCCCTCCATAAATGGATACCTTTCCCAGAAAAACATCTGCAAACTTCTGTGCAAAAGCATCATCCACTTCCTTTTCTACCACTTGATAGGATGATATATGATTCACCTCTGGAATCTCAATATCTGCATCTAATTTCACTTCTAAATTACCTGTTTTATCTGATACTTCTTCTGTAACATGTTTGGGAGCATGCAAAGTTTTTCTGATATCTTCCAGATTCTCTTCCTCATGGGATTGTTCCTGTCCCATACCACTTGCCGTTTCTTCCTTAGGTGTCACATTCACTTTTTCTTTCGTCTGGTTACAGCCTGTTAAAAATAATGCGCCAATCATACAAGCCGAAAGCATTAAATAGCTTATACTTTTTTTATTCATATGTCCTCCATCCTGCTTACTTTTTATGCAGTATTATTTATTTTGATATCTAAACCTTACCACGCATCCTATCCACAAGTATTCTCTGAACTGTAACCAAGTTGTAACTTGCTAATCCTTAAAAACGATCTCCAACACCGCTTCACTCCCTTTTTTGTATTGGCTGGTAATATAAAAGTTCATGTGGTGCATATATGCAATCTCCTTACATAAAGATAAACCAATTCCAGCTCCTCCCTGCTTTCTGCTACGAGATTTATCCACCATATAAAAAGGTTCCAGAATATGCGCAAGTTCTGTCTCCTTGATTCCGACTCCATAATCTTTGATTATAATTTTTTCTTTCCGTAGATGAACTTCAATGATGCCTTCTATTTCAGAGGCTTTTACCGCATTTTCTATCAAATTGATAAACAGGCTTGTTAATAGGTGGCTATCGCCCTTTAGTAAGATATCATCTACCTCAAAGATTTCCTTTACTTGTATTTTTTTCTCATAGATTTTGTGTTGTATAATCGTTTCTGCATCCCGAATCATTTTCTTTATGGAGACTATCTGTCTTTCAATTTTCTTTTCTCCGCTCTGCAATCCTGTAAGTTCCATTATTTTAGCGGATAATTCTGACAGTCTTTTACTCTCTTTGGCAATATATCCCAATGCTTTTTCTTCCTTGGCCTTAGATAGTTTTATTCTCTGTAAGGTATCTGCATAACCAATCATGGCTGTAAGAGGTGTCTTCAGCTCGTGGGCGATACTGCCAAGCATAAGATTCTGTCTTTCATTCATCTCAGTTAAAGATAAAATTTTTTCCTCTACTTTCACAGCCATCAGATTAAAGCTCCTTGCCAGTTCCCCGACTTCATCTTTGGATTCCATGGAAAGATTCTCCGTATAATTACCTTCTGCAATCATAGCTGCACGATTCTTCAACTCTTGAAACGGTCTTAGTATGTGTTTCAAAAGTAGGTACAACCCCCCTCCTGCAAACAAACATAAGAACACTAACATCACAAATTCACGTAACAGTAAACTGCTAATTCTTTCATAAACTAATGAAAGATCAATGACCTTAATCACGTCATATTGGATATCACAGAATGATATACGAGTAAAAATAAGTAATTTTTTGATTCGTCCATTCGAATACAACTGTGATTCAAACTGATTTGTATCCGTATCAGAAGTAGGAGAAAAAGTAAAAGAATAAGCACTGCAATTATAAAGTTCCCGTTTATTCTGATAAATTGCGAAATCCCCTGACAGACCATTTCTGATCTGGAATACGACAATGTTTTCCAGCATAACATTGCTCATGTCAATAAATAGACTTTTATTCATACTTTTTGTAACATTTCTAAGCTCTACCTCAAATAGCTTTTTCTGCGACTCCTCTATGCTATCTAACAAATCCTGTTTGCAATTGTATAATAGGAACGCAGAACAAGTGACCGTGAAAATAATTGCAGCTGAGATGGAAGCCACCAGAATCTTTGTTCTAAGCTTCATACTGTTCTTCCCCACTCTCTAAGCGGTAACCAATCCTGGGAATCGTTACGATTATATCCTGCCATTTTAATTTCTTTCGGATTCTGCCAATGTGAGCGTCCACTGTTCTGGTCTCACCCATAAAATCAGTACCCCATAAATAACGTAATATTTCTTCTCTTGTTAGTGCCATATTTTTATGTGTGACCAAAAGCATGAGACAGTCAAATTCCATCGGTTTTAGATGTACTTCTTTACCCGAAAGCAGCACTTTCCGTTCTTTTGGATAGATTGTTACCTCCCGGATCTTGAACAGTTCCTCCAATTTATCATTTCTTTTCAAGATCTTGTCAATTCGGATAATCAATTCCAACATCTCAAAAGGTTTTACCATATAATCTTCCGCACCATCCGTCAATCCCTTCGCTTTACTTATAATATCTCCTTTTGCCGTCAGACACATAACCGGAATTCCACACTCCTTCAGTTTTGGCAATAGTTCAAATCCATCTTTTCCGGGAAGCATAATATCCAAAATAGCCATGTCATAATGCGGATGTTCTGACAAATGCTCGAACACTTTCGTTCCATCAAAAAAAGAGACCGTTTTATAACCTGTTGCCTGTAGATTCATGGCAATCAGGTCATTTATGGCCTCTTCATCTTCTATGATTAAAATATGCTTATCCATGCAATTACCTCCATTATATAAGCTATTTTATCATAAATATCTTTTCTTATGTTTATTCTATTTGTAACCAAGTTGTAACACTTTTTTAACAGGGATCCATACTTCAAATTTCGCATTTTGCGGATCCGGATTACTATAAAGTTCTATATCGGGTCCATTATCATATTCATATCCGGAAGTCGGCAGCCACTCGGTCACGATCCGCTGCTCCAACTCCTGTATCGCCTGCGGGCATTGCCCTTCCCCCGAAAATATTGCCCATGTAAAAGAAGGAACCGTATATTCTTCCAAAGTAGCATCAATCGGTTTTGTACTTGCCACTGCAATAAAATATCTCCATTCTTCCAAATCGTTGCAGACACTTACCCCCAATACTCCTAAAGGGTCACTATCCATCATGGATACCAGTTTGGGAATAGTCCCCTCCATGGCTGCTTTTTGCCACATTTTTGGTACAACGTCAAAATTCTTTTCAATCTCTTTTTGCATTGGCTGTGCCACACCAACAATGCGAAAAGCTTCTTTTTTTTCCATTCTGTAATTCATTTCACTTGCTCCTTTTACCGTCATTTTGAAGCTGATCGGAGGAAATGCTTTTACTACAGCCCCACCCTCTTTCACCACGGACGGTGCAACTCCATGTATGGTTTGAAAAGCTCTATTAAATGCTGTCGGGGAAGAGTATCCATATTTTAACGCGATGTCAACAATTTTCTTGTCACTATTTAGTAGCTCTACTGCCGCCAATGACATCCGCCTGCGCCTCATATATTCCGATAGTGTAACATTTGCCATGTAGGTAAACATCCTTTGGAAATGATAAGTTGAACAGCATGCTATTTTAGCAATTTCTTCAAGATCCCTTTCCTCTGTCAAGTGTTCTTCCATATAGTTAATCGCTTTATTTAATCGTTCTATCCATTCCATATCATCAGCTCCTTAACCACAATTATATTTGTTTTTACTCATCTGTCCTCTCTTTTCCGGCACTAAAATAGAGAGGATGTATATTGCCAGCTTTTCCGTTTTAAAATTAGTTAAAATACTTCTCTTTGATCTTTTCCGCTGTCCGCGTGGCAAGCGCCTGCGTACTGAGCGTGGGATTGGGTCCCCCCAATCCATTATAAAGAACACTATTATCCGCTATGTACAATCTTTTCACCTGCTTTGCTTCACAATCTGTATCGGTAACAAATCCCATTCGCATCGTACATTGAATATGGATAAATATATTTGCCGACCAGTTGGACCGAATCACTATTTTCGCCCCGGCTTTTCGAAATATGTCAGATGCTATGACTGCAAGTTTGTCTCGTTTTATACGGTCACTCGCACTCGGATAATACCTGATTTTAGGAATATAACCGTTTTCATCTTTCTGCTCATAGTCCAAGGTTACCTGATTTCTTTGATCCACCTCGTCATCTGTAAAAATAAATACGCCCAGCGTTCTTGTATAGTCCTTCATACATTCCTTTAACTGCTGGCCGATGACTTCTCCTTCTATATCCCAGGTTTCTTTTGGATTTATTCGGTTCCATTGATAAATTCCCTTATCACTTGCGCCATAAAAGATAGAAGAATAAATACCAGGACTAAATCCCATTGTTTGTATTACTCCAAGTCCTGGATAATCAAATCTGGCGGCCGCATTTTGCCCAACAAAAGGATTGATCGCAGGCTTTTCCAACTCCTCCCGTAATACCTTTTCCTCAAATATTCCCATGACTCCATCCATCCAATGATTGATCAGTCCCTTACCGACCCATGGATTTTCGGGTAACTCCGAATTTAACCAAAGACGTGGAGTTTCTACTGCTCCTGCGGCCATAACAATCACGTCCGCTTTTACTTCGACCTTCTCTCCAGTCCAGGTATCTCGATATACGATACCTGTTGCTCGCATACCATTTTGACTGTCATTTTCTGTCAGGACTTTAATTACAAATGCATTTGGCCTTACCTCAACATGATTTGAGTTCAGTGCCAGGGGAACATAGCTTGCTAAGGTAGATCTTTTAGCCACTGCCTGTACTTTAGGTCCGATATGGCATCCATTAATACAGTGACCACGAAACGTACAACCATAATCACCATCTCTATCCTTCTCATAATCTGGTATGTTTGCAATTCCGTTCCTCAGTAAAATTGCATTTGGCTGCAGACGGTATCCTGGATTCGTAACATTTCTTCCCTCTATTGGATTCCATCCAGCCTTTTTCGCACCATAAAAAAATAAGTCTTCTTTCGCAGTTGGTCTGGCATCCATAACGGGTAATGTAGCTTCCACTTTCTCGTAGTAAGGAATCATTTCCTCATAGGAGATGGGCCATATATCATTAACCGCAATTGGATAAGCGCGGGGACAATTTGCCGTATAGATCAGTGTACCTCCTCCAATTCCGGCGCTTTGCCAGGCAAATCCCCCATTTGCAACATTTCTGATCCAGGGTCCTCGATTGGAGTCAGCCGGCCCCCATCGAAATTTACCATTGATTCTACTATTCATATCATTTTCCAGATCGGTAAAGTTCTCTTTTAATATCTGAATGCTCAGATCATTAAGTTCTGAACTACTGACAGAACCTTTTTCTGTATTTGGCCTGGGCCATTTTTTATTTCCATAATATGGGCCTGCGTCCAGAATCAAAATTTTAAGACCTTTTTCTCCCAATTCTTTTGCAACTACTGCGCCGCCTCCTCCTGCACCAATGATAATAACATCTACATCATTGCTCATAATAACCTCCTAATTCCTTCTAGGTCCCGGATATCCGACCTGTTCCCAACTAATAGGTCTAAACTCCATGACTCGTTGGCTTGGTTCTTCCAGTCTGGTCGATCCATATCCAAACCACTCTGAATAGTAACCCATCATGGTCAACCCTATTAATCTATCAACGTCATAAATATCTGCATGGAATAAAGATATCTCCTGTTCTTTCATAATTTGCAGCGCAGATAATCTGTCTGTAGGAGTCAAAGCAGAAAATGCCACTTCACTTGCAACATTGAATGTATATTCATTGCCCCCCCGATATACCAGCTCTTTTGCTGCCACATCAAGAATTTCCGCGGTGGATCTTACCAGAGAGGCTCCCCCAAGTTGAAATAGTGATAAAATAAGATATTCATAGGTAAATGAGTCAATGGCTCCATAATATTGTATTTCCCCATATTCTTCTGCCAATTCCGGACTCCAGGGTATGATTGCTTCCACAAAAGCCATATAAGTATTAAGGAAATACTGCATGGAATAGGGATCTGAATGATTATCCTGGAATCCAGTTACGGAATATAACATAACTACCACCATATTACTTTTTAATTATATATGATATGATTGATAATATATTACAAATACATATTCTTTCTATGCATTGATCGTATCTACGATTGACATATGATGAATTCGTTTTACCGGTCCATATACAGCGAGGATAGAAGCTATGATAACGGTAGAAACAATGATTCCAATCAATGGAAAGGAAATGGACCAAGACTCTCCCCAATGGGATGTTATCATTTTCTGAAATAGAATCCTTTGCAAGGGTAACCCAATGATACATCCTGTTATACTGCCACAAAATGCATAGGTAATTGTTTCTGCTACCACCATTGCTACGAGTTGATGATTACTCATACCGATCGCGCGCAGAATACCATACTGTTTCATACGGGCTGAAACACTCATAGCAACGCTATTTACGATATTAAAAATAGTGATCAACGCGATTATGATCATAAAACCATAAATAAACAGACCATAAGATAAATAAGCACCTCTGGCTTCCTGATTGTTTAAACGCCGATCTGAAAAATCAATATTTGACCCTGCAACAGAACGAATCTCATTTACCTCTTCGTTCGTTGCATTTCTGGTTAATTGTATATCAATAACCGTATAATTATGATTACCTGTCAGTTGTCTGAACGTATTTTCTGAGCAAAATACCGTTACGATACCATTTTCATGACTGAACGGACTGGAAGATAGCACTCCTGCAACCGAAATCTTCCTTTTACTCCCCAAAGCCCCAATCACCATGGTATCACCTACCTGCATACCATTATCACCATCATAGACAAGTAAGACCTTTTCTCCCGTGCTTACCTCCTCAATACTTCCTTCGAGCAAATTCTCCTTCGCCCATAGAAATTGAATATCATCATAGGAAATCAGATTGATCAATTTATCTTGTCCAGCAGTTGTCACTGGAACATGGTACGCAAGCATCCGTGCATATACGCGCTTTATGTTAGGATTTCTTTGCAATTTATCCACCAAACTGTTTTCTATCGAGCAATTGTTATCTCTACTTACAAAGGAAAGATCTGGAGTCCACGGCTTCAGAGGTGTGACTGCATGATGCATGAAATTGACCGTGGTTGAAAAACATAAAAATAGTACAATACTAAGGGCAAAGGAACATGTCATCAACCAGAAATTTTTTTTGCTCATTTTGGCATGTTGAATACCCAGTTCAATATCTATTTTATAAAAATCTGTGTTTTTTGTTGTCCGAATGAACCGGGTGGGATGCGCATTACCAGAAACCGCTGCGATAGGAGATACGTTGGCCGCTCTTTTCGCTGGAGCGCTGGCTGCTATGAGCACCGTTAGAACTCCTACAGCAATACCAAAAATAATACTGATCCAACTGATACCGAAAGATGGTATTTCAGAAAAATACCCCGGAACTAATAATTTTAATAATATGCACAATGTCCAGACACTGACGATACCCAGACCAATACCCGAGGGAATGGCCGTCCTACACCAATAAAATCCTTCTTTGCGGACAAAGTGCATAATTTGCTTCTTGGTCGCACCCAAACAGCGTATCATCCCAAAAAAAGCAGTCCTTTGCATGACATTACTATTCAAGCTACTGGTTATCATTAGAATTCCAGCTAACAATACAATGATAAAAAGAATTCCGGCAACACTATAAAGCATCAATAGATAGCTGTTATTGCTTTGTCCGAGTGCCCCCAGTAAATTTCCATTCTGGAGCACCTGATCGTCAGTCAAATGCAACTGCTGTGTGATGTTTGTAATCACCTTCTGCATATTACAATATTTGGAGAATTGCACAATGTACTGACTCGTATAAAGGTCTGTTGGAACCGAAGCTTGAAACCCCTGTGCCGTAAAAAGGACCTCATACGTATCCTCTTTCAATATGTTTGAAGTACCCCCAATAAATCCAGTGATGCGAATCTGTAATGGTTGCATGCCATCACGCTCTAAGATTATGGAATTTCCTACTTTGATTCCCAATCCAACTTTTGCATTTTCCGTCAATACAGCCTCATTTTTTTCAACGGGGTATTCACCCTCTACCACTTTCGTTGGAAAGGTATCTTCAAAAACAGCTTTATCTAAACCACTTAAACTGACGGATCTTCCGTTTATTGTATATGCGTTTTTTTTGCCAGGAGAATCGTACCACCATCCGGAAGACTGTACCTCTGGACGGGCAGCGATCATCTTTACAGCTTTTTCATCAATTCCACTATAGAGTACATGCCAGTTACCTGCCGCTTTGATTTCCTGAAGCTGGCGGCTACGTATCTCCATATCCGCCATACCAAAAATAGCTGTGACCAAAAACACTGCAAGAATGATACATATCCGCGTCATTTTATTTTGCTTCTTTCGTACTTTAGCTGAAATTGAGATTAGATCCAGATAGCTATTCATTCCCGAATTCCCCCCAAGTCAGTAAGGATACCGTCTGTCACTCTAAGTACACGATCCACGGATGATGTCAGATTTACATTGTGCGTAATCATTAAGATCGTCTGCTGATAACGACGTGTTGCATTTGTCAGCAGATCCATTACATCCTGGCTATTTTTGGTATCCAGATTGCCGGTAGGCTCATCCGCCAAAATCAACATAGGCTTGGTAATCAATGCCCGGCCGATTGCGACCCTCTGCTGTTGTCCTCCGGAAAGTTGACTGGGCAGATGCCGGCGCCGTTCCGTCAGACCAAGAACTTCTAAGATATCATCCACGGCTGCTGGATCCGGCTTTTGATAGTCTAAAAGCAAGGGAAAAATAATATTTTGCTCAACTGTTAATTCTGGTACCAGCTGATAGGATTGAAATACAAAACCGATATTTCTACGCCTGAAAATAGTTCGTTCCTGCTCTTTCATTGAGAATATGTCCTCTCCATCAAGGTAGATTTTCCCTGAAGTGGGGTAATCCAGAGCTCCAATGCAATTTAATAACGTACTTTTCCCCGAGCCCGATTCCCCAACCACTGCTGCAAATTCACCTTTTTCTATCGTAAAGGAAACGCCCCTTAAGGCATTGACCTGTGCTTCTTCTTTGCCATAAGTCTTATATAAGTTCTCTACTCGTAAAATCTCCATCTTTATGAACCTCCTTTTCCAAAAAGTATATCATAACTTCCTTACAATACCATGAATTGCAGCTTACAGATCTGTAAGAAAAGAGATGATGAAAGTGGTTCCTATACCGGGTGTGCTCTGGACAGATATTATCCCGCCTTGCCCCTCAATAATAGCCTTTGCCAAAGGTAGTCCAAGACCGACGCCCTGTGTATCACTGGAGTCATGACTCCTATAAAAACGTTTGAAAATATGATGGATATCCTCTTGATTGATCCCTGATCCATCATCGGAAATGGAAAAGCGCACCATTGCAGGTGAACATTCCAGAAATATATGGATACATCCACCACTCGATGTATGTTCTAAAGCATTTTTGACAATATTTCCTAGCGCTTCGCTTGTCCACTGTAAATCACAGGTTATTTGTGCTTCCTTCTGTCCATCGACGATGATCCGCTTCTGTTCACATGCCACGCGCGTTGTTAATTCTTCAATCGCTTGTGCTACTACTTGTGTAATCGGATAGGTACCCTTATTAAATGTGATACTTCCTGCATCAAGCCGTGTAATCTTTAAAAGTGACTGGATCAACCGCTCCATTCGTTCCAATGCCTTTAGAGTCTTCCCTGAAAATTTCGTTACGATCGCAGGATTATCAGGCTCATCAGCAATAATTTCATAATACATAAAAAGTGCTGCCAATGGGGTCTTCAACTGATGTGATATGTCTGAAATTGTTTGTTTCATAAACTCTTTTGCCTTGGACTCTATTTCACCTTTACTTCTTAATGTAGCTGCAAGATTGTCCACTAACGCAAATAACTGATAAATCGTACCGTCCTGCGTTCTCGGTAGTTTCACCGTAAAATCGCCCTCTGAAAATTGCCGGATGATCAAAACTGCCTTATGGTATAACTGTTCTCTTTTTATAAGAAAAACGGTGCATAAGGAAAGGAGCATACTGATAAAAAGTACTGACCCTGTCAGCATATAAAGCATTGCACGGTTTCGGAAGCCAGCAACAGATTGAAGATAATAAGCTGGAGTTTTTTGTGTATAACCAATCTGTGTCAGTAATTGTAACCCTCGCCCATCGTCTTTTGTATTTGCTATAGCTTGCACCACGATTTCAGAAGATACCCCCTGTTCCAGCAAATAGCTGGCAATCGTGGCATCATGAGATAGCAGCATTTCTTTCGCAGCTTGCGTTTGTTCCCTTAAAATCACGCAGTGGAATAAAAATAGTAAAATACAGAAACAAAGGTTGCAATAGAAAAAAGAGCGTGACTGTTTTTCTCTTAAAAAACTCATTCAGCCACCTCTTTCCATCGGTATCCAAACCCCCGTATTGTGATAAGATGCTCTGGGCGGGATGGAACTTCTTCCAGTTTTTCACGGATACGCCGGACATATACGGAAAGCGTATTGTCATCTACAAACTCTCCGTTTCCGTCCCAAAGTTCATCAAGTATTGCTTTTCTCGTAATGATCTGTCCGGCATTGCGTATCAGCAAACATAGCAATCGGTATTCTGCATTTGTGAGTTCCACAGGATTCCCCTTTAACAGAACACGGCTTGCTAATAATTCAATTGTAATATCCCCACTGTGCAAAACAGTAAGGTTCGAAGCTTTTGCTTTTCTTGAACGGCGCAGAAGTGCCCGGATTCTCGAACACAGTTCCCCCAATTTAAAAGGTTTGGTGATATAATCATCTCCACCGCTATCTAATCCCCGAATGATATTTACTTCTTCTTCCGAAGCTGTCAAAAATATGATAGGTACCTCGTTTCCCTGTTTTCTAACTTGTTCACAGATAGAAAATCCCGTACCATCCGGCAATGTAACATCTAACAATAATAAATCATATGTTTCTTTTACAAGCAGCGCTTTAGCTACTTTGATGGTACGTGCAATTTCTACTTCAAAGCCATTCTTCTTTAATGCATATTGCAGACCATCAATTAAACTCACATCATCTTCCAAAAGTAGTATTTTAGCTTCCAATATATACTCCCCCCATTACCTGACTTATTTCATTTTAGTATATACGCTGGAAGAAATTGTATCAAGATAAATACTTCTTTGGAAGTAAAGGAGAGGGTTCGCCAATATAGATCAAGTTTAAACGATGCATGGCTCTGGTACAGGCAATATACAACAGATTGCGATGAAAATCTGTGTGATACGTCTCTTTTTGAACGGATGGAATCAATACTTCATCAAATTCCAATCCCTTTGACATCTGTATCGTAGTAATTGTAATTCCATTTACAAATCGTACACTGTCAGAAGTTATAAAATGCACATCATACTCCTTGATAAGGATATCATAGAATGTTTTTGCCATCTCTTGTGTTTTTAAAATAATTCCCAACGTGACGTTATTACTATTTTGAAACCGGATTATCTGATTTTTGATCTGGTTCAGTTGCTCCTGTCCGGATCTGCAGCATATCACTTTTGGTTCTTCACCGTGCCGTTCCACAACCGTAAGCTCGATGTGATTTTGAATAGAACGGGCAAAATGAATAATCTCATAGGTCGAACGGTAACTTTTATTCAATTTCACGACCAAAGCATCCGCATATATCTGCCAAAGATCCTCGAGTGAGTGCAAATGATTGGGATTAACAAATTGTCCAAAGTCTCCCAGAATTGTTTTCTTACACGGAAACAACATATTGATGAGGGCATATTGAATCGGCGTATAATCCTGCATCTCGTCAATCACAAGATGTCGTATCAATTTGGTTCCATGCAATCCTTCAAACATGGCACGAACATACAGATATGGATATACATCTGTCCATTCCAAAGTTTTTTTTGCACTCATCTGGAATTTTTCTTTCCTACCTGTCTGTTCATAAAAGTCTATATATAGCTCTAAGGAACTTTTTCTTTTTAACATCGCATGCAACTCTTTTACGATTGATTTATGCGTAGGCATCGAATGCTCGATATAAGAATCATTTTTCAGGCGGTGATAAATATTTTCTCCAATTGTTTGCATTCTTTGCATGATTGGCTGCTCTTGATATGAAATAAAACGATTCTGAATCCACTCTCTTTCAATAAAGAATTCCCCGTACTTATAATCTCGAGCCTCAAAAATCGTTTCATTCACTTGCTCCAAGTAATGATGTAAACTCTTAACAAAATCAATGGTAGATTTATAACGAACACGTTCTGCCCATTCAAGATCATTTGTCTCAATAGGATCTTTATCCAATTCAAAATCAATGACTCCTTCCAACTGCGCTTTAGCAATATCCACAAAGCTCAGTCCATAAATCGGTTCCTCACCTAATTCAGGAAGGACATTCGAAATATAATCTCCAAAGACTTTGTTGGGGGATAAAATTGCTATATTTTGTCCTGAAATCCGGTCTTTGTATCGATATAACAAGTATGCAATCCTGTGTAACGCAATGGATGTCTTACCAGAACCTGCTACCCCTTGTATAATAAGTGTTCCTGTATGTTCATTTCGAATTATTTGATTCTGTTCTTTTTGTATGGTATGGATAATGGATTTCATTTTTTCATCCGAGGTATGACTCAATTCCCTCGAAAGAACGTCATCCTGAATATTGGTCTTACTCTCTAATGCATATTCCATGATTCCATTTTTTATTTTGAATTGGCGCTTGCGCTTTAAATATCCGTTTATTCTTCCGACCGGGGTATCGTATCCCGCAGATCCTACCTCATATTCATAAAACATGCCTGCCACCGGAGAACGCCAGTCAGATATGAGCAGCTTATTATCATAAGTAAATGAGTATTTTCCAATATAAGTAATAAATGTTCCCGTATTATCCTTAAAATCAATTCTCGCAAAATAGGGGGAATCGGAAAGTTTGATCAGCCTGTCCCTTGCCGATACCGATACACTCCCTATATGATCAATCTGCTTTAGGAGCAATTCGTTTTGGAACATTTCATGAGGATCGATTTCTCCACGGTTTTCCACCATATATTGCTTGGTATCCCGATATGCCTTATCATGCCGGTCGACTGTATCATCTGCATTTTGTATGGCATCTTCCAGCATTTTCATGATCTTGGTAAAATGTAAAATTTCATCTGGAAATATGGTGGTCACTTCCTTATTTTCTATGACCATTCTTTGCGTTGGATATCCAAATTCCATGAGTAATTCCGCTTCTGCAAATCCCAGCTCCTTTAAAGCCTTGCGATATCCCGTATCTGCTTTATCACCTTCCCGAAAAGTCGTGATACTGATTTGTTTTTTGTCACATAACACACAAATGGCTTTTTTAAGAAACACTTTTGTCAGCCCATGATTTCGATAAAATGGATGAATTCCTAAGAAATCGATGCTTCCTGCTTGATTGGATAGTATCATTGCTCCAATAGCCACCGTATCTTCCTTCATGATAAATGCTTCCTTGTTTTGAATTCGACTCTTCAGAACTTGAATATGCTTTTCTTCGTCTAATTTAGGAAAACCGTCAATCACCAGGCGCACCAGTTCCATCCACAAGGGGATATCTTCTTCCACAGCTGGAAGAATTTCGCTATTACGAATCTCTTTTTTACTTTTTAGTCGTAAATCATTTCCGATTTGATATTTGAGTTGCAATGGATAAAATACCTCATTTCTTCTAAATTGATTCGGAGGCTGTTTATACATGGCTCTGAAAATATCATGAAAAGCCTGTTGGCTCTCATAACCTGCATGTAATGCAATATCCAAAATTGTGTTATCCGAGAATACCAGCAGTTTTGCCGCTTCTGTCAACCGCCGCCGTTGTATATAATCATGCATTGTTAAGCCGACTGTATTTGTGAACATACGATGTAAATGATATTTTGAGTAATGAACGGAATCTGCAACCATATTAAGATCCAGCTTTTCTGACAGATGTTTCTCTATAAAATTGATGACTTTCAAAACACTTTTATTTTTACTCAATTTTAGTTCACCTCCAAACAATGATTATAGCAAGCGTCCTATCCGTGTTTTTCATCAATCTTGCTCAAATACTTATCACTCATGGGTAACAACTATTCTAAATTGGGTATACGCTCCAAATCACCCCCGTATTTGGTAGGAAGGCATCGGGATCGCCTAAAATATTCATCCCAGTATCCACAATATACATGGCTCCTTCGGGCCCGAAAATAAGGTGCGATGGCCTTTCAAACCCTCCTTCTCTTGATAAAGATGCCGGAAAGCCCGTTTTATTGATTGCGAAGGTACTTATGGTCCGGGATCGCATGTCGATCTTTGAAATTCTATGCCCAGCACTGGCATAGGATATTGCATCTCCTACCTTTGTATGTACCGTGCTTCCAAATTCTGCTACATATACCTCTCCATAAGGACCAAAATTCGTATTATAATTAAATTCAAACGATCGTATCGTTGAATTTGGAGGAAAAGTCACAAAAGGTCTGGGCGGTACATTTGGTTGATTCTTTAGTAGTAGTGTAGGCTGAAGACCACCACTTGGAGTGAATCTAGGAGAATTTACTGCTTCGCCCCCAGAATAATCCGGCCATCCATACCATAAATCAGGTACTATAAAATAGAACTCATCGGTCGCATTCTCTATTGGTCTGCTTCCCGTCGCAGTATAACCATTATTAATCGCATATAGTTGACCACTGTTATCAAATTTTAAACATGCAGGATTCCGAAATCCCCAAGCAACTTGTTCCAAATCCGATCCATCCAGATTTGCTCTTAATATGCTTCCAGAAGCTTTGATATATTTTTTTCTAATTTCAAAGGGTATATTGGGTATTCCATAAGGAGAAAATGCACCCGTTTTGGCAATATTATCCGGTAATGCTTCGGTCAGAATATTATAGGTCTCGTAATTTTGTCCATGAAGCATGATGTAATCGCCTGCATAGTCACACAATAAGGGAGAGCTGGGTATCCACTCATTGTCATTCCCAACCACTCCACTATTGGTAACTGTTCCCTGTCCAAAATACAACTTTTGATCTGGCGAAAAGGTGACTGGATTATTGTAATGATCCCCATTACTTGGCAACCCCATGATAATATTTTGTCTGGTACCATCCTTAAAAATTTTTGTAATAAATCCGCGGTGAGATACATAAATTACCCCATTTAAATAATTAATTCCCGATATCGGCACATTAAAATCTTCTGCAATGATTTCAAACTGATTGTTAACGAGCTGTAGCACCTTCGGATAACCAGTAGCCAATCCGGAATCTGCAACCAACATATCTCCATCTTCATTAAAAACCATCCCTATCGGTGAATTCAATCCACTTACAAAAACATCAATACGGTAGCCATTTATGATATAGATATCGGATGGATTTAAGTACCGTTCCGTCATATCTTCATTTTGAAGCATATGTGTTCTTATTCTTCTATTATATTCCTGTAACATCATTCACCCAAAAAATCTCTATTCTATTTCATTGTATTTTTCAGGAGGCAGAATGATGCAGACAAATGATATCCAAATGCTTTAACGCCTTCAACCCAACCGGTAGCGAGATCAGAAAAGTAATCGCATCTGCTACTGGCTGTACTGCGATAATACCATTCATACCAAAAAAAATGGGAAGTGTTAAAATAAGAGGTAAAAATACCGTGCCCTGTCTGGCGGATGTTAGCAGCGTCGCCTTTTTAAATTGGCTGGTATTTTGTAAAAACATCCCGATCATGGTCACCCATGCTAGCACTGGAAACGATACTGCCTGTATTCTAAGGATTTTCACGCCAAGCTGAATCACTTCTCTATCATCCCTAAATATCCGTATCAGAAATGGAGCGGCGGCTTCCATAAGCACAGCCGAAATAAAAGCATAGATAGTAGAGACCTTTACTACAAAATAGAAGGCTTTTTTTACCCTTTCATATTTTTCTGCACCAAAATTAAATCCACAGACCGGTTGAAAGCCATGGCCAAATCCTATCATCAGCGCTCCGACGATCGCTGCCACCCGATTTACGATTGTAAATGCAGCGATGGCCTCTTCCCCGTAGATTCCTGCTGCCCGATTTAACAGCGCCATCGCAATACTGGCAATTCCCTGCCTGCAAAGATTTGGCATTCCTCCCTGGTGCATTTCCTTTAACAGACGAAAACTGAATTTACAATTCTTACTATGTATTTCTATATTTCCTTTTCTTTGACTTACATACAACAATACCAAAAATCCTATGATTTGACCAATCGTAGTTGCATAGCCTGCACCCCTTAATCCCATATGAAATCCGAAGATGAGTATGGGATCCAGAATACAATTCACAATGGCTCCTGTCATGATTCCCAATGTTCCCAATCCTGCATTCCCTTGGAGCCGGTATTGATTATTCAGTGTCAAGGCTCCGATCATGAATGGTGCTCCATACAAAATAATGCGAAGATAGGACTGCGTCTCGGTTACGATTCCTTCCGTGGCACCTAAAAAAATAGTCAATGGTCTTAAAAAGAGTAAGCCCAGTATCATCAACAAAATACCGGTCGCAAATCCTACCGCAAGTCCTGTCGCTGCCATTTCAGATGCCAGTACCTCCTCTTTTTTTCCCAGCATACGCGATATATAATTGCCTGAACCATGTCCATAAAGAAATCCCAGCGCCTGTATCAGGCTCATTGCGGAGAAAACAACACCAACTGCTGCCGTAGAAGCGGTATCGATCTTTCCAACAAAGAAAGTATCTGCCATACTATAGATTGCTGTTACCAACATGGCTAGTATTGTTTGCACCGACATTTTACAGATTAATTTTTCCACTGGCTCTTCCGTCATTCTATGATACTTTTTATCCCGTTCTTCTTCATTTTTATTCATATGTCAAACCTCACCAGTGTGGTTAATTTTTTTTACCACTCCCTTATCACCATTGACAAATACGATATCCCCGTCCTTTAATTCTACGGTTCCCCTTCCAACCCCCAGCACTGCTGGAATCTTATATTCTCTTGCAACAATTGCTGCATGTGACAATGCTCCTCCGGTATCCGCAACAACTCCGGATGCCAGCGCAAAAAGAGGAGTCCATTCCGGGTCTGTAAAATGGCACACCAGAATATCCCCTTTTTCCAATTTATGAAAATCCTGACTGTCTTTCACAACGCAGACTCTTCCGGTCACACTTCCTGCACTACCCGATTCTCCAAGTAAATCATTTCCCGTTTTACTAAGTGCCTCTAATCCAAGTCTGTTCCAAGCCTGCTCCGCTTTCTTACGTTCTTTTTTCCTATTTTTTAAATTATGTATGTCTTCCTCACTTAGATATCCCCTCTTACAAGTTTCCCATAATTCGTCTTGAAAAAGAAATAGCAGATCACCTTTTTCTTTGATTTCCTCTTTAAATAGGAACTCTAAATGCTCCAACAGTTTTCTAAGTAACGCAAATACCATCTCCCAAAGATATTGCGTTTCTTCACGTCCGACCATGCAGGAACGGTAATAGGCAATCTTTTCTTCCACTTGCTGCTTTTTCTTTTCGGGTACCTGGTCTAGTAACTGTTTTTTTATCCGCTCGAACTTCCCCTCTTGTATGGCAGAACTCTTCCCATCCTTACTTAGTTCTGATTTTATAACACAATTGAGTATGACCAGAAAATGATCTTTGTTTTCATTCCATGAGACCGAAGAGTACGGATAACAGCATAAATCCGATTTCCAACCGTTCTGATCTAAGAATGCATCTACCCTCTTCCACTGTTCTGTAAAGTTCTGCTGCAGCCACACATATTCTTTCCCCTTTTGCATTGCCTCAAGGAGTACCTGATCCTTTATGATCCATTCCGCTATTTGCTGCATCTGTCTATTTATGGTAAGTGTTTTATAATCCAATTCACTCAACAGATCATATTCACTTAGGTTACCAGCCTTATTTAAGTATCTTTGTAGTTTTCTTCCTAACAAAACCCCTGGAAATATGTAATATCGAAATCTTGCATATGAAATCAGCTTTTGTACTTCGATTAGTTTTTTCATAAGCTCCATCGTTTCTGCTGCCCCAAATAAAGACCCTTTTAAAGTATTCTCCTTAATTAATTTTTCTGTCTCCCCTAAACTCTTACGAGCCTTGACAATCGCGTGTTCTCCTTTTGTAAGATTTACTTTCATATTTTCATAATTTTTCAAATTAGCAAGGATGGAAAATAAATTGAAATTTGGCCTGACGTGAAACTTCGGAATATGCGAGTAACCGAACTGATCCATTTCGACGATGGTTCCCATGGTAATACCGAGTTCCTGAAACAATGCATCTTTTACATCCTGTAATATCATTCCGACTTCAAAATCCAGCGGATAACAAGCCCTTGGCCAATGTTCTATCAAACCATTCACTATTTTCTTTTGTGTTTTATTCAAAGAATCACCTTTCATGGGTATGGTAGGAGAATCGTTTTGGCTGCTAAGTGTCGTGATCGCACGCGCCTGAAGAATGTAGACATTTGTTCCAAGAATCCCCCACTCAATATCCATAGGCCTTTGAAAATGTTCTTTTATTATTTTCCCTTGCTTTACCAGCTCCTGAATTTGATTTACGGTAAGAGAAAAGGATTCTCTTTGCTCTCTTTTCGTAGTAATCGTCTTGGTTCCTGTCTCACTATAGATGATCTGGGTTTCTTTTGTTCCAAGGACCTTCTTTTTTATGGTACCAGTCAAATCTACTAAGAAACTATCCGGCGTAACTGTCCCGGAAACAACCGATTCACCCAAACCAAAAGAGGCATTAATCAGCATCTCCTCGTTATTTCCAGTCATGGGATTTGCTGTGAACAGAACTCCGGCACTCTCACTTTCCACCATCTCTTGAATAACTACAGCGAGCGCTACGTCTGCGTGATCAAATCCATTTCTTTTTCTATATGCTACTGCACGCTGACTATATAAGGATGCATAACATTCTTCTATTTTCTTTAGAAGCTCTACTCCTCCCACTACATTTAGATAGGTCTCCTGCTGTCCTGCAAAGCTAGCTTCTGGTAAATCCTCTGCTGTTGCAGAAGAACGAACTGCTACTTTTCTATTTGCTCCCATCGAATTATACTTTGCAACTATTTCTGTTCGAATCTGATCCGAGAATCTTCCTGCACGTATCTGTTTCTGTACCGATTCAGGCGTTGATTCAAAATCGATACCATTTTCCTTTATAAATGTGCGGTATGACTCCACAGTGACAACAAATCCCTCTGGTACCTGAATACCGACCTGTAATAATTCTCCCAGATTCGCACCTTTTCCTCCTACCGTATTAATGTCTTCTTTTCCTACATTCTTTAGATTGGTCACATAATGATTCATCTTTTTTCCCCCTTGTCACTGACAACATTTACCGTTACATATTTTTGTATCATATGTCTTGCATGTTCCTCCGCCAATTCTTCCGAAAGCTTTTTTGGTAGTTCTGTCAAATTCATATAGAGGATTGATGTCGTATAAAATATTCCTATCACTGCTTCGGTATCAAAAAAGACCGAAGCCTGATGAGCTTCCCAATATTCTCTGAACGTATTGAACATCTGTTTTAGCTCCTCTTTTTGCTTCGTAATGAACCAATCCTTGTTTTCCCATATCAAATTTAATATTCCGGTATCTATATGAAATAGAGCCTTACTATTTTTTAAAATTTTCCAAAAATAAATGATAGCATCTATCAGAAATCCTTGTGGATTTTTCTCACTACCAGGCAATTGTTCTATGACCACGCGTTGTTTATCTCTTGCTCTTTCTATCATAATTGTCAGCAATAGTAACTCTTTATTCTTGTAAAAATTGTAAAATCCGCCCTGTGAGATACCGACTGCCTTTGTAATATCCATGATTGAGACATCTTTCAGACCTTTTTCACGAAACATTTCACGAGCTATCTCTTTGATTTTACGGTCAATCTCTTTTTTTTCCTCTTCGCTATATGCTTTTCCCATGTCACACTTCCTTTCCAAGATAAATAGCTGTGAATATTATTATTAATATTCACAGCTACTATCTTACTACTTAATTTTTAAAAAAACAAGTATGTTATAATTACATATTCCAGTTTTCTGCTTTTTCACGTATTTTAACATACTTTTTGTAAAGACCGTCTTTTTTGATTAACTCCTTATGGGTTCCACTTTCTGCAATGGCTCCGTTATCAATAACAAGAATCTGATCCGCATTTTCTATTGTTGATAGTCGATGCGCAATGGTGATAATTGTTTTTCCCCTCGTAAGTTCCGAAATAGCCGCCTGTATGTAATGCTCATTTTCCGGATCGACGGATGCCGTCGCCTCATCCAGAATAACGATAGGCGCATCCTTAAGAATTGCCCTTGCTATGGATATCCGCTGTTTCTCTCCTCCTGAAAGTGTACCACCACCTTCTCCGATCACGGTATCATAGCCATCTGGTAATGCGACGATAAAATCATGGCAACAGGCTTTTTTCGCTGCGCAGATCATTTCTTCTTCCTCTGTTTCCGGTTTCCCAAAACATATATTGGTTTACTCTTTCCTCCTTTTAATTAGTTTTGACTAACCATTGTCTTAAAACTAAAACGCCCTTAAAGCGTTTCTGTTTGACATCATAATAAAAGAAGATAGAAATATCTGTCCCATATGGACTTTTTTATCCCGTTTGGACTTTATTTAATCTGTTCATTCACATTCTCTACATGCTTTTTACAATCTATTTCTTAAAAGTTTAAATTCTCTTTTTAACATGATTACAATAATAAATGTCAGAATTAAATCAATTGCAAACGATCCCACATAAATTGAACTTACTCCAAAAAATATTGGAAGAATAATCATAAGTGGTATGTATAAAAACAATTGTCGCCCTATTCCAATCAACATGGCTGGTTTTGGTTTTTTAATTGCTGGCCAAAAGGTCATCGCGGTAAGTACAATAGAAAGTAACGGTGCAATTGAAATGAATACCCTGAAATTCATGATTTCATAGCTGCTAAAGGTAGAAAGTGGTAACATAGTTCTTAACACCGTATTGGGAAACACCATGGACAGCAGCCACAATGGAAGCATTACAAGGAGTGCTGTAAAAGAGAAAATCTTAAAGGCACTGATGGTCCTGTCATATTGTTTTGCTCCGAAATTTACTCCTACCGCTGGTTGCAACGCCCGCATCAATCCATAAATCGGAGTCAAAAATAAGTTATAGAGCCTGAACACCACTCCATAAAATGCCACATCTGAAAGACTTCCATACGTTTTCAAAGCTTTCATGATAATCATTCCCTGAATTACTGTCATGATTGTCATAACAAACGATGGCATTCCAAGAGAGATAATTTCCTTTAGAATATCCTTATCACAGTAAAGTTTAAAAAAATTCACCTTAAAACTTGCCTTGCCACGAACGCTGTAGATGGTAAATAGTAACACGTAAACAAACATACCGATATTGGTGCCCCAAGCAGCACCTGCTACGCCGAAGTCGAAGATTACCATTAACACATAATTGGCAAGCACATTTATAAAAAGTCCGATTCCCATCATGATTGCAGCTGTCTTCATTCTTCCCTCTGCTCTCACGATCATATTATAACCAATTCCAGCGATCCAGAATATACTCCCAAATAATGTAATCTTAAAGTAATTGCTTGCAAAAATATATTCTTCTCCGGTTGCTCCTATTACCGTTAAGAGTGGCTTCATGCAAACAAAACCAAAGACCATCATAATGGCTGTAAGGATCAGTAAAACAAAATTTGTGTTTCCAATTATCCTGCTTTGCGTTTCTTTATCATTCTCACCAATCAGTATACTTAAATAAGAGCCTGCGCCTACTCCCACCAATGAGCCTAATCCCAAAGATATTTGCGTGAGCGGATATACAATGGATATCCCTGCCAGAGCCGTTTCTCCTACATATCTACCCACAAAAATTCCATCAAATATAACATTGAGCCCGAATAGAACCATTGCTATAATCGCTGGAAGCGATAAACGATAGCAGACCTTCCATAGATTATCATTTAGAATCATTTCTTTTTCCTTATTCATATTTTCCATCCTTTTCTCTTTACAATATGGACCTTTGCTTTAGATAAGCAATAAGCATAACCTTTAGCATATCCCTTACCTTAGTTTCATCACCATGCTCCAACATTGCCCTCCCCATAATCATAGAATTTATAAAAAAATCACATTCCTCATTGGTAAGTGGTATATATTCCGGCAAATTTTCACTGATGCAGAACTGTACGAATTCTTCCTTTGATTCTTGATAGATCCGATGATATAAATCCATCAAAGTTTTATTTGTACTCAACTCTGATAAAAAAATCGCATAAATTGTCTTATATGGATTTTTATCCAATATTTTATCAAGAAGCATATTTATAATCAGATCTTCTCTTCTCATATCTTTATTGTTGCTAATATATGAGATGACAAGCTTTTTCCGAAGAGCCATGGAATCCTTTATTAAATCTGTAAAAATCTCCTCCTTATTTTTATAATGGTAATACACACCTCCTTTTGAGATGCCTGATTTTTCTATAATATCGTCCATCACGGTTCTGACCAGTCCTTTTTCTATAAAGAGCTGCAAAGCCACTTCTTTAATTTGCTTTTTTCTCTCTTCTTTCTCCAGTCTCACCCTAGTCATTTAAGATACCTCCTTTCACTACCGACTGATTAGTCGGTAACGGAATATTACTCCCCATTCAGACTATTGTCAATAAGCTATCCTGTCTTTTTCCTTTATTAATAAACATTGTCATTTACCTCCATCCTGACTTATCTTTGTTGACTTTTACTATCCATGTGATATAGTTAGTTTTGACTAACTATATTGTTTTCAAACTCATAGGATACAGGAGGATTTTTATGAATCAAAAGTTACAATCAAAAGATTTAATTCATGTTGGAATATTTACTGCACTCTATTTTGTGTGTTTCTTTGCAACAGGGATGTTGGGATATATTCCAATTTTTATGGTATTGCTCCCACTATTTTGTCCCCTTGTGTCAGGTATCCCTTTTACTCTTTATTTAACAAAAGTTAAGAAATTTGGTATGGTCTCAATTACTGGAATCATTCTCGGTATCCTTATGTTTATTAGTGGTCATCCCTGGCCTGTATTGATATCTGGGGTGTCTTTCGGATTTTTAGGAGATCTCATTATGAAAGCTGGTAATTATCGTTCCTTTAAAAACCTGGTCCTCGGCTATGTTGTTTTTAGTGAGTGGATTATGGGCGCATTATGGCCCTTCTTTTTTATGAGGGAGAGCTATTTTGCAAATATACGTGCTGGGTATGGTGATTCTTATACCAATAAGTTAATGTCTTTAATGCCCATGTGGATTTTTTATCTTATGATGATATTTGTCATTGTAGGTGGTATGGCAGGTGCTTATTTGGGAAAAGCAGTTTTAATCAAACATTTTCAGAAAGCAGGTATTGCTTAGAGGGAGGTACTTATGCAAAATAGCATTATGCTTGGGGTTCCAAAAACTAGGTTGCAGCTTGACCCTAGAACGAAAATACTAATAACCGCCACTGTGAGTATTGTCCTCATCAGCGGCGGTGTTATCGGCTATGATCGGATTGCCCGCATCATGCTTGCAGTATTACCAGCAATTCTACTGCTAGGTGAAAAAAAACTAAAAAGTGGTTTTATCTATGCTGTTATCTTTCTGTTTGCTTCTTTCTGTGAATCCGTACTACTTTTACATACAAGAGGCATCCCTAATTTTATGATTTTAATTTGTTCCGGACTTGTAACAAGATTCGTCCCTGGTTTTATCTCTGGTTACTATTTACTGTCAACGACTACCGTCAGTGAGTTCAATTGTGCAATGAAGCAAATGTATCTGAGTGATAAAATTATCATTCCGCTCTCAGTCATGTTTCGTTTCATACCTACCATCATAGAAGAATCACAATCGATTCACGTCGCCATGAAGATGCGTGGAATAAAAAACAGTATACTAATCAAAAATCCTATTTTGTTTTTGGAATATATTACAGTTCCACTTTTAATGTCCGTTGTAAAAATAGGAGAAGAACTTTCTGCCGCCTCTTTGACAAAAGGTCTAGGCGGTAACAATAGACGTACCAATATCTGTCAAATTGGTTTTCATAAGGCCGATATCATCATCGCATTGATTTCTTTTTCGGGTCTATTATTATTTATTATGAAGTAGAGAGAGGTTACGATATGATTGAATTAAAGAATATATGCTTTACATACAATAGTGGGAGTGAATCGGATGGAATTAAAAATTTGAATCTCACGATACAAAAAGGAGAAACTATATTAATTGCCGGCGCTTCTGGTTGTGGAAAAACAACCGTAACGCGTTTGATCAATGGTCTGATTCCTCATTTTTTTGAAGGTACGCTTACGGGAGAAATTCTTATTCATGGCAAAAATATTAGCAGGGAACCAATTCATGAAACTTCGAAATACGTAGGATGTGTATTTCAGAACCCAAGATCCCAGTTCTTTAATATAGATACCACCAGTGAACTTGCTTTCGCACCTGAAAATCATGGGGTTAGTTTTGATGAAATTTATAAAAGAATCGATAAAACAGTGTCCGATTTCAATCTCCAACCTTTGATGAATCGTAATATTTTCCAGTTGAGCGGAGGTGAAAAACAAAAAATTGCCTGTGCCAGCGTTTCCGTTGCGAAATCTGAAATTATCGTACTGGATGAGCCCTCCTCCAATCTGGATACTGTGGCAATAGAAGATCTGCGCAATATGATTACACACTGGAAAAAGGAAGGCCGGACTATCATAATCGCGGAACACCGTCTTTATTTCTTACGAGAATTGGCTGACCGTTTAATTCTGATGAAAGACGGTCGCATTATAGAAGAATTACCAGCAGAAATAATTAAAAATTTAAGTATTGTAGAATCCCAAAAGCGTGGAATACGACCATTAAATATCGAAAATCTTTCCTATTCCAATGCTTATGTCCCACCTTGCAATTCCTTTATTAAAGTATCTGATTTGAGTTATACTTATAAAGACAAGGTCCATGGAATCAAAATTTCAAATATGCAAATAAAAAAAGGCTCCATCGTAGCTGTTATCGGTCATAATGGAGCTGGGAAATCCACGTTTGCCAAATGTTTATGTGGACTAGAAAGGAGATGCAAAGGGATTTTATCTGTGGAAGATAAAGAATGCGCCATTAAGAAAGGCTTACAATATAGTTATATGGTAATGCAGGATGTAAATCATCAACTGTTTACGGAAAGTGTCCTAGATGAAGTCCTGCTTAGCATGAATAAAAAGGGTAACATCACAGTCGAAGAAAAAGAAAAACTAGCGGAAAAAATTTTAACACATCTTGATTTGATTTCTTTTAAAGAAAAGCATCCAATGGCCTTATCCGGTGGACAAAAACAACGTGTCGCAATTGCCAGTGCAATTGCTGCAGAAAAAAGCTTAATTCTGTTTGATGAACCTACCAGCGGATTAGATTACAGACATATGCGCAAGGTGGCAGATTGCTTGAAGGACTTAAGCAAGACAGGCAAGACGATTTTTGTCATTACACATGATCTGGAACTAATTTTGCATTGCTGTACAGATGTTATTCATCTGGAGCAGGGAAGATTAAAAGAAACTTACGGTCTTAGCAATAAATCTACCGATAGATTGAAACGATTCTTTTTGAAAAGGCAGGAACAGACCTCCTGATCTGTTCCTGCCTCTTTCTTTCATTACTGAAATTGTATATTTGACCTTAGGATAAGCTCAGGATCTATCCGTATCCAATCTTTCTCATCAAGGCAGAGCGACATATATTCAAAATGCTTGGCATCCATAGGGTTTTTGCTTTCTGCTGCAACTTTATTAGCATACTCCAGATCTTCTGCCATTACAAACATATAAAGATAAGTAACTCCCTTTTCCTCGCTGATAAAATAAATTTCCAGATACTCCTTCTCATTTGCAAGCGTTTTCTCCCCCTCTTCTTTATTTTTTTTTAGGAAATTAACCCATTCACGAGCTAAAGATTCTTTTCCTGTCTTCACTTTTGCTTTCCATAACGCAGTATCCATACTATACCTCCTTTAGTTAGTTGTTACTAACTAAACAATACATGGTAATAATTAAAATGTCAATTTTTATCCTTCTAGGAGACTCTCCAGGAAGCCGCTTCCGTTCTCTCACTTACAAACCTTTTATAGATGCCATCCTTTCGAATTAATTCTTCATGCCTTCCTTTTTGCACAACCCTTCCTTCCTCCACTACTACTATTTGATCTGCATGACGAACCGTTTTCAGCCGGTGAGCAATCATAATGATGGTTTTATCCTTCGTCAGTTCTTCAAACGCTTTCTGTAAATGAGCTTCATTTTCGGGATCCACATTGGCTGTTGCTTCGTCAAAGATAATAATAGGTGCGTCCTTTAAGATCGCTCTGGCTATGGATATTCTTTGCTTCTCTCCCCCGGAAAGAGAAAAACCGTTTTCTCCGATTATGGTATCATAGCCCTGCGGCAGGGAAATGATAAATTCATGGCAGCAAGCCTTTTTTGCAGCCACAATCACTTCCTGTCTGGATGCCATTGGTTTTCCGAAACGAATATTATTCTCAATCGTGTCTCCAAACAGATACACACTTTGAAATACCATGCTCATCTGATCCATTAGGGATTCCAACGTATATTCCCGAATATCTGTCCCCCCGATTGAGATTTTTCCCTTATCCACATCCCAAAATCTCGCAATAAGGTTACAGATGGTGGTCTTTCCGGAGCCACTCGGTCCAATAATGGCAGTCATTGTCTTATCCTTTATGCGTACACTGACATCTTTTAAAATCTGACGCTGCTCATAAGAAAAATCAACATGCTCTAATGTAATATCATGTGTATCAGTTTTTCTTGGCTTTCCTTTTTCATCCATTACAGGAGTGTGATCTATTTGATTTGCCTGATCTATGGAACTGCCGCAAACACGAAGAATCGCAACCCCATGTCCGGCAGACTCTATCTGCTCAAAGACGATAAAAGAAACTACTATAAACATCAGCGAATAGGTAAGCTCCATTGTTCCCTTAAAATAAAACAATAACGCGGCTGCCATCATTATAATACTAAAAATTCGAAGTATTACTTCCTGCATGATGTTATACGGTGTAATCAGGCTTTCCATCGCAAGATTCGTATTTTTACTTTTTTCAATCGCCAGGTCCACTTTTTTATGATCAATCTTTGATAAATTAAATGACTTGACGACTCCCATTCCCTGAATTATTTCTAACATATTTTCAACTAGTTCTGCTTGCGCTTTTTGTCTTTTGGGTGCTGTATTTCTTGATTTTTTCTCCATGGAAGAAGTGATAAGACAAAACAGGGATACTCCAATTGCGGTAATCACTCCCATCCTCCAGTCAAAGATCAGCATATAGATCGTAAATACGATAGTTGTGAGAAATCCACCCAAAGTCAGCACCATGACCATTGGTGCTGTCATCTCCACATCTCCCAGAACAGTGGTACAAATCCCCGTAATATTTCCAAGACTGCTTTGATTAAAAAATCCCATTGGTATCAACTTCATTTTATTTCCAATATAGATTCTTTTATTGGCGGCCATAAAATAACCTGCATGCGTCTGTTGTAGTTGTGAAAAATAATTAGTAGCAATCTTTCCTGCAATACTAATGAACAGGATTGTAAAAATAAACCAGCTTGTTCTTGTTTCTGTTACTCCTAATACCAATGCCTGTATGGTCAAAAAAATGGCACCTATCTGCATCATATGAAAAATTGCATTTACAAAACCTAGCAGAATGGATTTCTTAATATTTTTCTGTTCTTCTCCTGCGAATCTCCAGATCTTTTTAAAGATTTCTAACATGCCTGTTCCCCCTCTTTTACTCCTGTATGCGCATTCCACATGTTCTGATACAAAGCAGATTTTTTTAATAGCTGTTCATGGGTTCCCCGTGCACTGATTTCTCCCTGATCCACCAATAGAATCTGGTCCGCATCTATAATCGTTGACAAACGATGTGCTATCATAATCAGGGTTTTCCCCTGTACCAGCTTGGAGATTGCTTTTTGGATGATCGCCTCATTTTCCGGATCAATATAGGCAGTCGCTTCATCCAGAATCACAATAGGAGCATTCTTTAGCATCGCTCTTGCAATGGCTATTCTCTGTCTTTCGCCACCCGAAAGATGTGCCCCTCCTCCGCCTACCGTCGTATCATATCCATGTTCCAATTTTCGAATGAATTCATCGCAGCCAGCTTTTTTAGCAACATCTTCTACTTCTTTATCCGTTGCATTTTCTTTTCCCATACGGATATTTTCACGAATGGTATCATCAAACAAGAAATTTTCCTGTGACACATAGGCAATATTGTCCGATATCTGCGCTAGTGGAATCTGTCTGATTTCCTTTTGTCCAATACGAATATTACCCTTATCCGCATCCCAGAAACCCGCAATCAGTTTCGTGATCGTTGACTTTCCACTCCCACTTGGTCCTACAAAGGCATTCATAGTTCCCTGCCTGATCATCAGGCTTATATTGTTCAATACAAACCCTTTCTCTTCTTCATAGGAAAAAGAAACGTGCTCCATCTCAATATCCGTTCCCCGCAGTTTCACATATTTCTTAGGATGATGCTGTTCTTTCGCATTTAAAATAGTCTCTATCGATTCGATAATAGTTCCCGTCTGAGCCAGTGAGTCAATAAAATTGGAAGCTGCTATGATAGGTCCCACAATTCCCATAGACAGAATTATCACCATAATAAAAGCGGAAGATGTTAGGCTTCCATTGAGATAGAATACAAATCCCACAGGTAACACACCAATTAGAACAGCCGGACTAATATTCTTATAACAAGCCATTGCAAATTGCCCACTTTTCATCCAATCATAAAAGAATTCTGCATTTCCATTAACCGTATCCACATATCCCGCATATGCTTCTTTTCCCTGATTGAAAGCCTTAATTACTTCAATGCCGTTTACATATTCTACGATAGAATCATTCATTGTCTTACCTATCTGTACGGATTCCCGATACTTTACAGGATAGCTCCTCATAGTGATCATCATAAAAATCAGACCTATAGGCAGTGTTACAATAGAAATCAGTGCCAACCTCCAATCGATTGAAAAAAGAGCTACAAGAAGCACCAGTGGAGCCAAGCTATTGGATGTCATCTCCGGAAGCAAATGAGCCAGCGTTTTCTCCATATTTTCGATCTGATCTACTAAAATACTCTTCCACCTTCCTATCGACTGATTTTGCAATGTCCCCATTGAAAGATTAGAAAGCTTATGGATACATTTGCTTCTTACTTCGGCCAGAACAGCAAAGGTTGCAATATGTGACTTGGCAGTTGAAAGTGTTGTAAGTAATACTTTTCCGATACTTCCAGCGAGTGCTAACATAAGCCATGGGATACAGTTCCTCATTTCTGCTGCCCCGCCAAGCAACATAATAATAATTTTTCCGGCGCAAAAATATGGAATAAACCCTGAAAAAACTCCAAAAACGGATAGCAGAATAGAAATTTTCAGTCTTGCGTGTTCTGACTTTGCCAATTCCCATATTCTTAATAACGGACCCTTCTTTAATTGGTTCATAAATCCTCCTTTTATGGTTAGTTTTATCTAACCTTTGTTTTTAAAAAAAGCGGGCTTATCCCGCAGTTTTCAGGCACCTCTTCTCTCTGTTTACCATTGATAGATTTTTGCAAAACCTGCATAATAGAACTCTCGCAGTTGCCTTGCATAGAGTATGCCATCCTCTTGTTTCATATTATGCCGCACAATTTCAAATACTCCAGAAAAGTAGGCGCTGGTCACGATATGAAGAAATTCCGGACTTATCGTTCCCTTTTGAAGGACTTGATCTCCTATCGAATCCATATACTTTATGGTGTATTCCATCTCGATCTCTACCAACTGGTTCAAGAAATCAGAAAACTCAGTACCTTCTGAGCAATCCAAAAGCAGTTTGAAAATGTCATAATGTTGATAGATATAGGATACTAATTCCTCAGCTTCTATTCCGCTATATTGAAACATATTCTGCTTCTGAAATTCTGCATCTTTCTGATGGAAGGATTCCTGCACCGACAGGAACCAGTTCTTTAGTTCTTCCACTACTGGAAAGACAATGGCGTGGAATAAGCCTTCTTTGTTATGAAAACGAGTATAAATAGAACCTGTACTGGTGCCCGCCTCCTGCGCAATCACACGTAGAGAGGCATCCTTAAATCCTTTGCTCAGAAATTCTTTTTTTGCACATGCCAATACCTTTTCATAGACTCCCTCTATTTGTTTTGCCATAACGCACCTCCTTTCATATCTAAAACAGTGTTTCATAACACCGTTATAAATATATCTCTTTTTCATTCTCTTGTCAAGGATGTTTATAAATGATTCTGGCCAGTGGATGTAAGCAGTTCTGACCAATACGAAAAGACAGCATTTGCTTTTCTAAGAAAATGAAAAATGCTGTCTTTTTATTTGGGGGGTCTTGTTCATAAAGAATTACAATTAAGTTGCTGTTTCAGAAGTCTCGAAAAAACTCCATTTTTATCCTTTAATTCGAATGGAGTTCCTGTCTCTACGACAGATCCATTTTTTAACACAACGATTTTATCCGCCCCTGATACAGTCCGCATGCGATGAGCGATAATGAGAACTGTCTTATTCTTTACGAGTTCACTCAGGGCATTCTGAATTTTGCTTTCATTCTCCACATCCAGCGATGCAGTAGCCTCATCAAGCAAAATAATAGGGGCATCCTTTAATATTGCTCTGGCTATTGAAATACGCTGTCTTTCTCCTCCTGATAATTTTTCCCCGTTTTCACCGATCAGAGTATCATAGCCATTTGTAAGTTTCTTAACGAATTCATCGCATTGGGCAAGCTTCGCTGCTCTTAGCACCTCCTCTTCCGATGCATCTTTTTTTCCAAGACGTATATTGTCCATAACGCTCGCATTAAAAAGTGTAACATCCTGAAAAACGATGGAGTAATAATTTAAAAGTGTTTCGGGATCAATCTGCGAGATGTCAATACCTCCTAATGTGATAGTACCTTTCTCAACATCCCAAAATCGGGCAGAAAGCTTTGCGACCGTACTCTTCCCCCCTCCCGAAGGACCAACAAGCGCTGTTACCTGACCTTGCTTTGCTAGAAAGCTTACATCTTCTAAAGTCTGAACACCGTCCTGGTAGGAAAAATAAACATTTTTGAATTCAATATCGTAATGAACCGGATGGAATTCCAAATTGCCTTCCTGTCTCGGCATTTCATCCATTTCTTTCATACGCTGGATACGTACTCTTAAAAACATAAGCATGGCAAGATTATTCATCGTTTCCATAATGGGATTATAGACACGCGCTGTCACTACAAGAAAGACAAGGTACGTAAAAATGGGTACTGTGCCTTTCATTAAAAGAAAGGCACCATACAGTATCACGCTCGGGAGTCCCAGTTTTAAAAAGGCAAATGACAGATTAAGAAAGGCACCAATCAAAAGTTCTCCTTTTACCATATACTTTTCATAATGGTCCAGCTTTAAATTTAAAGCATTTGTGAATGATTCTTCTCTATTATAGGCTTTTATTTCATGAGCAGAATCGAGCCTTTCCTGAATATTATCTGTGATATCCCTCTTGATATGATAAAGTTCTGTATGCATACTGCTTTGCATCTTTCTGGATAATAAAAAAATAAATAAGGCAACCGGAACTACCCAAAATACAGCAAGAGAAAGCCTCCAATTGTATAAAAATAACAGGACTCCTATCATCAGAATATTTATGACAGCCGCATAGATCTGAGGAACCGCATGAGAAAAAAGCTGCTCTATCTGGGTGGCATCGTCCATTATGGTAGCACTTAAATCAGCAATATCCTTTCTGCCGAAAAAGGAAAGTGGAAGCTTCCTTAGTGTTTCTGCCAGATTAATTCGTCTTTTGGCACTTTCTTCATAGATTTTTGTGTAAGTTGAGTCATATTGGAAACATGCGATTATAAACATAATCAGAAGGAAACCAGCAGCCATGACGCAATAGTATAATACACTGCTTCTTATTCCATCAAAAGGATCGAGTAGTAACCGAATCGTTTCCTCTAAAAATTTAAAAGCAAGGATAACCGGGATCATAAAACTGATATCCATGGCTGCCGTCCAGATGATGGAACGCAAAAGATCTTTTGCTCCTTTTTCAGACATCGCATATTTCTTTTGAAGATATTGAATCATAATTTTACTCCTTTCTCTTCGCAACCATTTGCGACTATTTTCCATTCCACCGACCTTTGGTATTCCTCCCACATTGCTTTATAGACACCGCCTTTCTTAAGTAAGTCGCTATGGGTTCCCGTCTCCGCTATTTTTCCTTCTTCGATTACTAAAATCCGGTCAACATGTTGTACACTTGATAATCGATGTGCGATCATAAGGGTTGTTTTTCCCCGACTGAGTTCTTTTAAGGCTTTTTGTATGAGATATTCATTTTCCGGGTCTGCAAAGGCGGTCGCCTCATCTAATAGCACTATGGGTGCATCTTTTACGATAGCTCTGGCAAGTGCGATCCGTTGCTGTTCTCCACCAGAAAGATAAGTACCCCTGGAACCTATTATGGTGGCAAGACCATCTGGAAGGCTATCTATGATATCTCTTGACTGAGATAATTCTATGGCTTTATTTAGTTCTTCCTCTCGGACATTTTCTTTTCCAAACGTAATATTATCTCGTAAAGATCCTTTCAATAACTTCGTACTTTGGAAGACAAATGAAATATTGTCCATCAATTCTTTTTTAGGAATATCCTTGACATTAATTCCACCGATTCGCACTTCCCCTTTATCCACATCAAAGAACCGGGCAGCTAATCTTGCTATCGTACTCTTACCACCTCCTGATGCTCCTACAAGTGCAATCGTTTCCCCTTCCTGTAATGTAAAACTAATATTATCCAAAGCTTTCTTTCCGCCTTTTTCATAAGAAAAAGCGACATCCTTAAATTCTACACGATGGTTCTTTAATGTAATGGAGTTTTGAGGATAGACCATAGGCGGATAGGTAAAAAGCTGATCCAATCTATCAATAGCCTGCTCCGCTATGCTGGCATTTTGTTGGAAATACATGGATTTCATTAATAACATAGAAAAAATTGGGGAAACCAAAAGATAAAAAGTAAAATCTGCGATTACAAGCGAAAGATTTCCCCCTCTGCGTATTAAAAAAAGAGACATAGGAATTAGAAAGAAGGTTGCTGACTGCATCATTACGGTATAAAAAGACATGGGTCTCTTCCAAAGAAGGGTATAGGCATGAACCATATTTTTATATTTAATAATGCTGTCATGAAACCGCTTGAACGAAAAAATAGTCTGGCCAAATGTCTTTACCACCGGAATACCACGAATATATTCTACCGATTCCGAACTCATTTCCTCTAATGAATCGTAATATATCTTTTGAAACCTTTTACCTTCTTCACTCATCATAAAACTCATGGTGATGAAGCCCAGAAGAATTGGAATCAAACAGGCGATCCCCATCCTCCAATCAACGAAGAAAATGAGACCGATCAGAATAACAGGAGATACAATGCTGCCCGCTATATCAGGGAGTTGATGTGCTAAAAACGAATGTGTGGTCCCTGCTCCGTCATTTACGATCTTTCTAATTTTTCCACTTGCATAGGTATCAAAAAAACCCAGAGGCATATGCAGTATTTTTTCCATACCGACTTTTTGCAAACCAGCCTCAACGCGAAAAGCTGCAAGATGAGAACTTAAAATTGCAGCAAAATAAATGATGATCCCCCCTATTGCACTAGCAAAAGCAAGCATCGCATAAAAACTGATAGTTGATACATCTATGGCCTGTGGCGTTGCTAATATATTACGTATGATGCACCATATAAATACAAAAGGTAACATATTAAGCACTGCAGAAATGCCAGACAGTATCATGGAAATGGGTAATAATATCTTCTTTCTGCCCATGTAAGGTAAAAATCTTTTTAAAACAAATTCTTTCTTTTTTTCTTGCATTCGGTCTATCCTCCTAAACTTTTTAGCGATTCTTAAAGTTAGTTTTGACTAACCCAAGGATAATTTTTTTGAGGCCTCTAGGAAACCTCAATTATTTATAATTATCATATGTAAAGCAAGTCAAAATGTCAATTCCTTATCACCTTAATGATAAATAAAAGCCCCTTGTATGGGGCTCAACACTGTCTTATGCTCCGCTAAGCTTATTATTTTTTAAAAACAATTCAATGATATTATTATATAATATCTCGGCATAATATTTACCCCCATCCTCTATGCGGACCTTAAAATTTTCACATCCTGTAACAGGATCGATTGCATTATGTGCAATACAACACTTAATATCTATTTCGTACTTTTTTTCCAGTGTTTCCAAATAATCGGATTCTCTATTGAAAGCATCGATACCTATAAGTATGATATCGGGGTTATATATCCTGTTTAAGTGTTCCAGGGTGGTATGATCGGACTCACTCCACGGTGTCATTCCCATACAAGGCAAATATTCGATTCCTGCTGCCATTCCTATGCAAGTATCCGACACCGCAATAGCGTTATAACCCTTTTCCCGAAAAATATCCTTCAAGTTTCCGATACAATTAAGAAATTCGATACCGCTAAAATCATAAATAGCTATCACAGGCACATCAATGTTTAATTTTTCACCAATTGTTACATTTGCATAGACTGACGGATGAAATATTTTAATTCTTTCGCCGCTGTAATTATTGTAAAAGTTCTTATAAAGCATCTTGTCGTCAAGACAGACCAGGTTCTTATCCTTACTTTCAAGGAAACGGACCAAATTAAGCAGACTTGTTTCATTTACTACACGGGTTAAATGAGAAAAATTGGCTATTACCGTATCAATTCCATTTAAGATTTCCTCACTCTCCTTTAAGTATTCAAGAACTCTTTCTATATTTTCTTCATTCTTATCACATACAATGTCTATTTCGTTAATTCTAGTACCACTAAAAGGTACCTTTATTTTAGAGCAGCTTACATTAAATACAATTGCGTTCTCTATCCAATCAGCTCTCGGGGACATGTTTGCATGCCAGTTCTCCAGCAAAGTATTTTCCGCGCCCTGTGCAAGTTTGCGCTTCATTTCCTGAAAGGACATGGACGGGCTCTGCTGTAAAATATTACAGACCACGGCAGTTATCATGGGCGCCGCAAAACTGTTGCATGGAGATGTTGTTTTTCCACCGTCATCATATTTCAAGAGAAAGTGGGCTGCGCAAGCTGTTATGTCAATTCCATCCAGGGGATAACAATGGTATCTATACTGTCCTTCCTTCAATTTGCCTTCCATATCACATTTTACTCCGATTACATTCGATAGAGAGGCTGGTTGCGTAAATATATTCCCATTATTACATGCTGCTACAATGATGACTCCCCTTCGCTCAGCATAGTTTACAGCCATCCGCACCGCTTCATAATCCCTGAAGTCAATTGTGCCAAGACTTAAATTTACAAGCTTTATGTCATTGTCCGCGCACCAACAAAGAGCTGTAACAAGCTGGTCTCTGACTCCGCGCCCTGTCTCATTCAGCACTTTTATACTGCCCAATAGCGCATCCGGACTGTATTTCTTGATGATTGCCCCGCATGTGGTGCCGTGGCTGGGCTTATACGGGCAGTCATCCGCCCGCTTACGTATTTGTTGGTCTCTGGTCACTTCAAGATTCAGCCACAGACTCCCTGCGTTATAAAGCTTTTCATTGACCCCATCGTCTATAATAACAATTTTTACCTGTCTATTCATTTCTCAGTTCGTTATATATGATTTTGCAGATGTTGTTATAGGTATTGAATTCACCGCAGGCAACAGCTTCTTGCGGAATTCTTATTAAAAATTCAGTTTCAATATCAAAAAATAAATATAATAAGTCTCTGGGAAGCATGCCGAACTCTTGGCCCAAAAGTTTTTTATCTCTCAAGGCCTCTTTGATTGAATTCATTTCCAAGCCAAATCTATTTTTCAATATTTTGTCCAGTCTTTTCTCTATATGCTCCATTTTCACCCTCCTTAAAAAGCCGATACCTCTGCATAACTCATTAATTTATCCAATATAAATCTGCACATTTCATCCTCATCCTTTTCCTCAAGAATTTGATAGATCGGTCTTTCCATTCCAGCAAGTTTTTTATTTTTTTTAGAAATAGCCTTTGAATCCAGCAGTGTAAAGGTCATTTCCTCGGAAGAATCAGATCTGATCCAGTCAAATTGGTAATTTGATATGTTGAAACAATCCACTTCAAAGCCTAATTTATACTGCAGGGATGTGCATAGATTATTAAAAAATGCTGGTTTATATTCCTCGTACAGGACGCTGTAAATGGCCGCGTCCGGGACAACAGCCTGCGATATTTCATAGGATGTAATCCCATAATGACTCGTATACTTGTTATTAAATTTCATTGTCCCACCGGGCAGTCCGATAATAATCACATCCGGCTTTTCTTCTTTTTCCATTTTCTTAACATAATGATTGAATAACGTTATTTTTTCGGACTCCGATAAGCTGTTGCCATACATGAAATCCGGCATGGAGTGAAATCCGAAAAGCTCACAATAAGCTTTTGTACCGATCTGGCTCACTTTATATCCTTCTTTCATCAACCTTTTCCTAAGCGCGAGTTGTACTTCAAACTTATTTGTTCTCTCCGCCATTCCCAATACGAAAATAACAGGTGTATTCAAATTAAAAATTTCACTTGTTGGAGGGGATGTCCATACCATGTTACCACGAAGAAAATCACAGCTTACTCCATTATCTGAAGCATGCTTCACTAGTTCCTTTTTAATTTTATCTTCTACATTTATATCACACAGGATATTCTTCTTTCCCGCTATGGCTTCCAGCATTTTAGGATAAACTAGTTTTTCAAAATCCAACTTCAGATGAGAATCAACAAAGAGCACCGCATCGCAATCACCCAACGCATCTTGAAAATTCCCCTCTACTCTTATACCCATTTCCTTCCACTTGCCTGCACTTCCTGCGTCTTTTCCTACAAGTCCCCATCCCTTGGGAGAGACTAATTTCGTAATCTCATATCCGCATAGAAGCTCCGCATTCTTTAACGCAGAGAAAAAGTTATTGTCAAAAGGATATACCAGCAATCTTTGTTTTTGTATCATACCTTATGCCTCCACTTGTTTTTTCGTGACTTGAATAATAGGATAGTCATCTTCCTCTTCAAAATCATATCCCAGCTCCAATAATGTACAGTAGTTTTTTAAATATTCTTCTACATCTATGATGGTACTCTCGCATTGCTGCAGTCTTTTTTCAGCCGTAAGATTTTTTGTGTCATCTGCAAGAGCAGCACATTGCGAACAGTATCGAAAAGCCCAGCAGTTTAAGCATTTTTTCTCGGTAATTTTACCTATGTTAAGAATTCTCTGACACTTTTCTATATCAAAACCTTTTTCTATCGTTCCTATTTTCATTACATCAGATAGTTCGCTGACCCTCTCACAAGGGTATAAAACACCATCTGCATTCATAAACAGCCTTAATTCTCCTGGTATACACGGACCTCCCGGATGCCCAAAATCGTGAAGTCCTGATGTAGGTGTTCTTTTTTCGTGATAAGTGTTTTTTAATTTTTCAAAATACGCGAGATTAAACTTACATACATATTTGTTATTAAGCCGACCCAGTTTGTTTAAGAAGATCTTGAAGAATTCATAGTTATAATCCGCCCTAAAATTTTCATCCATATTTATTGATTCTTCCGCATAATTGTTAGAAGGCATAGTAGCCATTTGGTTGATATCCTTTATCGTATCGTAATTCACAAAGAACTCCGATATACATTTAAAATCTGCCTCCGGATCCATGACTGCATTAAACATTATTTTATTTAAATAGTCCGGATATCTTTCTTTGAGGGTTTCCAGATTTTCCATTATTTTATCAAAGGAGCCTGCCCCGCTGCCGGCAAATTTTCTGTTTTTGTTATGAATTTCTTTTGGTCCATCCAGACTGATGGTAAGCATAATATCATTTTCATATAAATACTTGATGATTTCTTCCGTCAGCAACGTTGCATTTGTTGTTATATAAAAGGATATATCTTTTCCTTCTGCTTGTTCTTTTGCATATAGTATACATTTTTTTATAAGTTCAAACTCTAAAAGAGGTTCTCCGCCATAAAATCCCACATTTAATTTATTGGAATCCTGAGAATGAGCAATCAGAAAATCAATCCCTTTTTTTGCCATCTCTAGGCTCATCTTCTTATTTTGATGTGTCCTATTCCGGTAATTTCCGGCATCTCCCGAATAGATACAATATTCACAACGCAGATTACATTGCTGCGTTACCTGTAACGTTATTTTCTGCAAAGCACTGTCAAGTATATTTTCCAGACTCTTACTTGCAGGATGTAATATATTTTTATACTTCTTGTCAGATAAAAAACCTTCTATTCGCATTTTATTGATTTCATGTTCCGTTATGGGAGTAAGCTCATTTGTCTCTCCGCCCAGATACACATACGTTTCTTTACTTACACGAATGATTCTATTTTTGTTAACATCATAGACATAGCATCCTCCTGCTGTACAGAAAGGATAAATAAACGGTTTTGATTCAAACATAAACTATCTCCTCTCATATTTAAAACTAGTCCAGCAAAGGGATTTATCCCTTTGCTGGATTTGCAAATTAAAAGTAATTTAGAATTATTATTTAAGAGTTATATACCGTACCGTTAGTTACATTAGTATTTGCTGCATATTTATTATTAGTACTATTACTACCAGATAAAGAAATACGTCCACTAGCACTAGCAATACTTTTTGAACACTGACAGCCACAAGAGCAACTCACAATGCAGCCACTCGTACATGTACAATACGCCTCAACAGTTTCTAGCATTTCATGCTCTTTTTTTCCTAATTTTCTCATTTAATTCACCTCCTTACAATTTAATCTTCGAATGCCAAAGTTCGCGCTACTCTGGACATTTACTCTATACTGAATCCCTATTATTTCCTCGAGGTTAAATACAGGGAATCAATATCCATTCAAATAAACTGCTTGTCCTTGAAAACGTCATGAGTCTCCATCATCTTTTTGTATCTACTGCTCCTCTTGCAAAGTTCCTCATGCTTTCCTGTATCTACGATCCTGCCCCGTTCCAGAATAATCACCCTATCCACATACTTTAAAATGTCTGGCTTGTGGCTGATGATAATTGCTGTCTTTTCATGCAGCTCTTCCCCAATAAATTTATTTACTGCCGCCTCAGATTCCACATCATAATTTGCAGTTGCTTCATCAAGTAATAGTATTTTGGAATCTCTGATAATTGCCCTTGCAAGAGCAATTTTTTGTCTCTCTCCGCCAGACATCCTGGCGCCGTTTCTTCCGACCATCGTGTCATACTTGCCCGGAAGCTTTTCAATAAATTCATTTGCCCCGCATTCTTTGGCTGCTTTGTAAATATTGAAGTCCTTTATTCTTGTATCGAGCGTAATATTATCTTTTATGCTGGTATTAAATAAATGTATATCCTGACTTACTACCGAAATCATTTTTCGATATTCCCTTAAGTCAATGGTATTTATATTTCTCCCCTCCAATAATATTTTTCCTGTATCCGGTTGATAGAATCTCAGCAGAAGATTCATTATCGTGCTTTTTCCGGAGCCGTTGGTTCCCACAATTGCAATCTTTTCACCTTTATTGATTTCAAAGCTGATTTTATCCAGAACCTGTTTTTCACCGGTATAGGAAAATGAAACATCTTCAAATACAAGAAACTCTTTACTGTCCTTTGCTCCAACTGCAATATGATTTCTATTCTCTTTATAAGGTTCACTTTCCTTGTCCATGAAGTCATAATACCTTTTGGCTGATGGGATTATATTCACAAAATTATAACCAATATTGAGTATTGCTGATATGGGACTGGTAACATAGTCGCTGTAGGTAATGAAAGCAAATAGTGTCCCGACGGTCAAGCTATTTTGGAACACCATATAAGCCCCCACAATATAAATTAAATCCATAATCAATTGAAACAATACCGACTCTGTAAATTCATTCAGCTTATCGATGAGTCCCATTTTTATATTGGCATTTATTATTTTACGCTGTTCTTTTATATACTCTCCCATCTTTATTCTGTCCATGCCCCAAAGCTTTACTTCCTTGATGCCTGCTAAGGTATCCCCGTAAAATGAGGCAAAACACCGATTGACTTCTATATATTCCTCAAATATCTGTTTACGCTTTTTCGCAATGCATCTGACAAAAATATACCGGAAAGGTACCATTGCCACGACTATGATCGTTAGTCTTAAGTCTATTAGTAATAATCCGATAAAGCCCCCGACCATCTTAAAGATGCTGGAAAGTATATAAAATGTACTGTTGTCGCAAATCCTCCCGATATTTCCTACATCCATTCCAATGGTACTCATAATTTCCGGAGCATTGGCATTATTAAAAAAATTTATTTTCATCCAAAGTGTATGCTTAAAGGCATTTCTTGATAATGTGTATGTAATCATGGAGTTTAAATATATCCGGTTTTTTGTTTCCAGGAAGCCCAGTCCCTGATCAATTAGGAATAGAGCCAAACTTGCAAGCGTAAATAGAACAAGCAGTTTATAATTGCGTGCCAATAGTCCCTTGTCCATTAGCTGCTGGCTCAGCTTTGGAATCATCATACTTATTCCAGCTGACAAAAGCATACATACGAGAATGACAATGACTTTTTTGATATGCGGCCTGAATAAGTACAAAATTCTTTTTATTATCTTTTTATCCTCACTGCTTATCTGCATATTTCATACCTGTAGATTTCTCTTTTATAATTCATGACTTATTACTTTTATAACTATATCTTACCATTACCTCTTTGATTTGAAAAAAGGAACTCGTCACTAATTTATATAACAACTCGACAATATACTTCGTATTGTCGCAATATTTAGTTTTTATCTTTAAAATTTATAACAATACCCTCCAAACTTAAACGTTTGGAGGGTATTGTTATACAGGCACAAGAAATGGCCCAGCAATATTATCTCATCTCACTTGCAAAAATGCGGTTGATCTTTTCTACTGCAGCATCTAAATAATCACAGGAAAAATCTTCAAATCTTCCTTCCTCAATCAGTTTCGTAATATTGGGGTCAATTGGAATTCTTCCTAATATCGGAATACTCATATCCTTTGCTATTTTAGATAATTTACTTTCCCCAAACAAATTAATTTCCCTTCCACAATCAGGACATTTCACATAACTCATATTTTCCACCAATCCCAGAACCGGAATATTCATTTGCATTGCCATATGATAAGCCTTTTTTACGATCATGGAAACGAGATCCTGAGGGGAAGTCACGATTACAATTCCGTCTAGCGGAATGGATTGAAATACAGTCAATGGAACATCTCCTGTTCCAGGCGGCATATCAATAAACATATAATCCAGCTCCTCCCAAAGGATATCTGTCCAAAATTGTTTGACAGTGTTCGCCAGTATGGGGCCTCTCCAAATAACAGGCGTATCCTCCTTTTCCAATAATAAATTCACTGACATGATTTTAATCTTTAAACTGGTTTTTTCGGGCAAGATCCCAAGTTCATTTCCCTGAGCCTTCTCTTTGACACCAAACATTCTAGGGATAGATGGACCGGTGACATCGGCATCCAAAATCCCTACTTTGTACCCCATTCGATTCATTAATACAGCCAGCATAGAAGTAACAAAGGATTTCCCCACACCCCCTTTGCCACTTACAACACCAATCACCTTTTTCACTGTACTATACGGATTGAACTCCGCAAGCAGGCTCTTTCTGCTATATTCACATCCTTCACACGTTTCTCTGGTACATCCACCGTCAGAACAGCCTTTTTCACTTCCATTCATACTCCCGACCCCTTTCTAAAAATCTTAAGATATTTCACCTCTATGGCGACAACAATTCTTGCGGCAAAATTTACCCCTGCAAAAATCTCTACATATGATATTATGAGAGCCACAATCTGGGCATGCATAATTACCACTTTTCATTGTTTCCACATTCTCAAAGCTTTCTTTCCATTCTTTCCCACAATCATTACATTTAATGGGACATATATTGAGCGTAAAATTTCCACCCTCTATGTGTATCATTTTTCCATGAATCAGACTATCTGCCACTTTTTCCCTTGCAGATAGTAAAATACGTTGGAATGTCGGTCTGGATACTTCCATCCGCTCTGCACATTCCCCTTGTTCCAGGCCCTCCAGATCCTTTAAGCGAATCGCTTCTAATTCTTCCAGTTTCAATCTGTTTTCCGACAATTCTGCAACATCTTTTTCAGCTGGTACGAAATAGGGGATTGCCGGGATATGTTCAATTCTTCTCCATTTTGTTGGTCTTGCCATAGAATCACCTTACCTTGATTTTTCTCTTCTTTTAATCATATCTGTTTTAAGAGAAATGTCAACTGAACTCATATTGCCTCACTTTTTTTGTATGTAGACGGCATTATTTGGGCACTTTAATTAACGGAGAAAGGAAGCCGCATCTGTTTTCAGATGTGTTATGCGACAGGTATAGAATATGGATATAAAATTTGATGCCGTATATTATGAACCGGCAACACTTGATTATGAATTGGGACAAATCCTCAAAAAAAAATATCAATCATTACCTTGGATTGAGATAGAATCACATAACCGGATTACTGAATTAAGTTCGATGCAAAATGAATATTTTCCAAAGCTCAAAGAACATTTAATTTTAGGCGTCAGAAAAACCCACAAATATGTAGAAAATCACAAAGTTTCTGATTGGCTGGTCCCCTATACTTCATCTGGCTGTCGTGCAATGTGTCTATATTGTTATCTTGTATGCAATTATAACAAATGTTCTTATTTAAGATTATTTGTCAATCGTGAACAGATGTTACAAAGACTATTGAAATTTGAATCTACCAGACCTCCCCAGACCTTTGAAATCGGTAGTAACAGTGATTTAGTCTTAGAAAACAAAGTCACAGGAAATTTATCCTGGACGATTGAAGAATTTGCCCGCAACGGTAAAGGAAAGCTTACTTTTCCCACAAAATTCGACATGGTAGAACCATTATTAGATCTTGAACATAAAGGCAAAACAATATTTAGAATGAGTGTGAATCCAGATGAAATTATACGTAAGGTCGAATATGGAACGTCATCACTCCCAGAACGGATAAAGGCTCTTAATCAAATGGCAGATGCCGGATATCCTGTGGGTCTGCTAATCGCACCCGTAATTCTACTCCCCAATTGGAGGCAAATGTACGATCAGCTCATTTTAGACCTTGCCGATCAGCTAAGTAATAAAGTTAAATCCACGGGATTTATAGAGATTATCCTAATGACATATAGCTTTGTTCACAATGCGATTAACAGCGAAGCTTTTCCAAATGCGATTTCCATTTTTGACCGGGAATTAATGACCGGAAGAGGCAGAGGAAAGTATAGTTATAAAGAACGTGTGAGAAAAGAAGCGGAAGTCTTTTTGCTTGAAACTATTCAAAAAAAATTACCAGGCATGAAAATCCTATATATCTCGTAGATACGAAAAGGGGGCATATGCAAGAAATGCCTCCTTTTCAAACGTCCGCACCTTTCTGATCTAATTGTTACATTTCCCTTCATAAGCATGTTTCGTACAGACACTTCCACTTGATTTTAATTCACCTGCAAGAAAGAATGTAACTACTTCATCTGCATTCCCCTGTACACCAACGATCACATCCATTTCATTTTCACGAAACAAATCTTTGGAACAACGTATTGAGTTTGCTCTCACTTCGCGTACGAGCGAGTTCGGAAAGCAAAAAAATTCTCCTATCGGCTATGCTTCTCATAAAATCCGATAGGAGTTCTCAGTTCTTTATTTTTTTAATCCTCAGAATTTTGTATATAGTCAATCGCACCCTGCCATACAGAATCCGGTTCAAACGTATCTTCGAAATCGGGATGCTGCTCTGCCTTTCTACACATATTCCTGATATCAAAGCCATCTTTTAGAACTACCGATTTTAATATGCCAGGAGTTAGTGCCTTACATGGACATGCATAGATACACTTCATACACCATAAACACTGGAACCCAAATTTGGGTTTACCGTTTTTCATACGTATATTATTCTTGGGACATTCCCTGACACACAAGGCACATCCATTGCATTTATCAGATGCTTTTATAAATGCTCCGAAGAATTTTGCTCCCGTATGCTCTGCAATGGAAACTACAGAAAGGATCCGATCAAGCAATTTAGGGTGTGTTAAATGTTCGTTTCCCTCAAATACATCCCTAATTATGTGCCTCACTCTTTGTGGCATAATCCGGATCAAAGCAAGATTTAGCTTTTCGTCTGCTTGAATTGCAAAATTGGATGGCATTACAAACATCTTTTCATAAATCACGCGATAGCCTTTCTTTTTCAGAATTCGTTTGCATTTTTCCCGACAGGCAGTATTGGGCGAAACTTCCCCTCCTCCTGATACCGAAATGACCACCGCAGGTGTATTATTCACTTCTGTTAGTTTTTTCACCCATTTTTCGACAAGATCAGGCATTCTAAATGCATATACTGGAAAAAAAACAATCAATAGATCCGTTCTACCATTGATTGGCAAACTTCCTTTTGGAATCGTAATATTTGTCACCTCAATTTCCTGCTTCTCCAATTCATGTGCAAAACAGTCACAGACTGCTTTTGTCCCTCCAGTTCCTGAGAAAAACGCCAATGTAACCTTCTTTATCATTTCTTATTCCCTCCAATAAATAGCCAAAACCATACCGATTTAAACACTTCGAAAATGTATATTTAATTTACTATCTTCTATCAATGTAGTTCATAAAGATGCAATGGTCTCACAGATACTTTTTATCCGGGTTCGTTTCAGTGAACTAATAGCTGACAATACCGCCGCAAACAAACAAATTCCTATGGTTATTAAGACTTGGTATACAGGAAATTTCCAATCGTACCCAAGTCTATAAAGGAGTCTTTTCTGGAGAAAAATTCCAAGTATACATCCTACCATACAGCCTGAGACGGTATACGTGATTGCCTGCATTAAGATCATCCGATTAAGCTGTTTACCGGTCATTCCCACCGCACGAAGGATTCCCAGATATTTCGTTCTAGACGTCACACTTGTGTTCATCGTATTTATTATATTCAGTACACTAATCAGTGCAATGATTCCAAGGAATCCATAAATAAAAACTGCCATTGTCATAAAGGCATTGTTTGCCTCAGCGTTAAATTGACGCTTATCATGAAACGCAATCGTACCATCAATCTGCTCTTTAATTTGGCTTACCGTATTCTCCTGCTCTCTATGATTCAACTGGATATCAATACTTTTATATAAATGATCCTTTGATATCTTAGTGAAAAGCTTTTCGGTACTGATAAATGTTGCAATAGTGATTTCATCTGTTGCATAAGGGATAGAATCTAAAATTCCCAAGACCACAAATTTTTCAGTTCCAAAATCGGTTCTTATATCTACATAATCACCCAATTTAAAATTTGTAGTTTCCATCCATGCATCGTCTCTATATATTTTTCTGACCGCTATCACTCCTCTTTTTCTGTTTAATGTATCCTCATCACAGATTCCTTCTGTCAGATATTTTCCGGCCCATGCCAGTTGCATTTTATCATAGGAAACGATCCATGAATTTGCAGGCTCTTTATAAGGATCCGTAAGTCTCGAAGTATCGAAAGTCGCTTGCATCAAGCAGTTCATTCTGCCAAATACCCTTTTTGTCCCTTTTAAATTAGATATATCATTAAACAAAGACCTCTCCATGCCTGTATCTGATGACAATGAAATATCAGCGGTGTACATTTTTTTTGTATTAACACCCAAAAAAGTTGGAGTCACAAGGATATGAAAGCCTAAGAACAAAATAATACTGAACGCAATGGAGCTAGTCATTAAAAGAAATGTACTTTTTTTCTGAATTGCATTATAGATACCAATTGCTGTTTCCGCTCGAAAGATTTTTAAGAGTAATCCTATCTTTTTTCTGTCAGATTTCATATCATCATAATTCAAAGAGATGGCACTTAGCGGTGAGATGCCTGCAGCTTTTTGAGCTGGAATCAGTGATGCGAAAAGAACTGTCATAATTCCTATGAACACACCGGCCGTAATTCCTATAAAACTCAGGCTGAAAATTGCAATACCCCCAAAAATATCCGAATTAAAATATTTTAAAACTACATTACCCAAAAAGGATAATACCGTTCCTAACAGCACTCCAAATGGAATCGCTTTCAGAGATAGAAATAAACTTTCCCACCTTACAATTCTTTTGATTTGTATGGTAGTAGCTCCCAGACATCGTAACAATCCAAATTGCCGCACTCTGTCCATAACAGATATATTAATAGTATTGTATATCATGATGACCGCTGTCAAAAGTACAAGGCTAAATAGTAGGACGCCTATGCCGTATATCGTTATGACGCGGTTATTTTTTGTCTGCAGCAAGAGCGCAAGATATCCATCATTGTAACCGATTCTATCTTCGGGAACAGCTAACACTGATAGGATATCATTCTTGGCATTTTGTATATTGACATGGTCCCTAAACAGAATAAATAATTGCTTACTTTCCGCGGCCTGTTGATCCATCTTATCATTATTTAATAAAACAAAGGGGATAGACACCGCTTTCGTGACGCCCCAATCATTAATTATACCGCTGATTTGAAAAACATCTCTTTTTTTATTTGATAAAGTAAGGGATATGGTATCTCCAATCCTCAAAGCTGCTTTATCCATATACCATTTTTCAAGAACGATCTCATTTTCTTTTGTTGGAAAGTTGCCTTTCGAAATTACAAAGTTCATATTTGCCGCAAAATTGGAATCAATACTTCCCAACTGACACACGGTATCATCTAATCTTCCTTTCCCAAAATCAATCAACACACCTGAATTTTTTACATCCAACCGGTTTTTAATAGAACGAATCTCATTTTGGGATGGATTGCGTATTAAAATATGATAATTTCCCTCTTTTTTTAATATCTGTGTTCTTTCAAATTTTAACAATGAATCCAACATAGAAAATATCCCAACAACAAGAGCTACCGCTAAAATAACACTTATTAGTGTAAATCTTGTTGTCTTCTTATGTCTAGATAAATAGTTCCATGCTAGAAATAGATAGCTTCTCATCTTGTATCCCCTCCTTTCTTCCTGTCGCATAAGGATAGCACATTTACCTTACATTGAAGTGAATTTCATCTTACAGTTTTGAAAGCTTATATCGACTCAATCGCTACACTACCGCCTCTTACAATTTCAATCGTATTATGAAATGTTTCACACAGAAGATTCCTTATTTTATTATTTTCATCCTCTGTCTTGATACACTCAATAATAACCGTAGTTTTGTTAAAATCCACTACTTTTATGTGGTGAACAAATGCAAATCTCATAATTTCATTTTTATCCTGTTCTGTACAGCTTCCTATCTTTAAAAACATAATTTCTTTACCGTATATGGATTCATTCGTGCAATCTATGAGTTTAATGACCTCAATTGTCCGGTTCAATTGTTTTTTTACCTGCTCAAAATTCTGGTCATCACTAAACAGACTAATTGTCATTCTTGCTACCGTCTCATCCTCCGTGATACCCACAGTAAGACTATTCAAATTGTATGCTTTCCCGGAAAAAAGACCTGCTATGAGGGCAAGTACTCCAATATCATTTTCTACAAACAGACAAAGCCAACGTTTCTTCACACGAAACACCTCCGAACTTAATATTCCATTACCATTTCATGGATGGGGCTCCCCGGCGGAACGATTGGCAGAACATTTTCTTCCGCCTTGATCATAAATTCTATTACCGTTGGAGCTAAACGATTATTTTGAGCAGCTCTTAACGCTTTATCAATATCCTCATCCTTTGTTACACGAATGCCATAGGCTCCATAGCTCTCCGCGAGTTTTATAAAATCGGGAGTATAAACAGGACAATCTTTTCCTGGATCGTTACAATTTAAATCACATTGCTTGCGATATCGCATACAGGTACAGGAATAACGTTTTTGATAGAACATTTGCTGCCACTGTCTTACGTTTCCAAGATAACCATTATTGAAGATACATACAATAATAGGAAGTTCCTGCACGACAGCTGTTGCCATCTCCTGAATATTCATCTGTATCCCGCCATCGCCGCAGATTACAATAACATCTTTTTCCGGATTACCCAACTTAGCTCCCAGTGCTGCCGGTAATCCATACCCCATCGTTCCCAGACCTCCTGAAGTCAGCATCTGTTTACTTTCATCCAGCTCCAGATATTGTGTTGCCCAAAGTTGATTTTGTCCAACATCCGTTACAATGACTGCATTTTGGAAGCCTTTATTGACTTTTGTGATGATATTTTGTGGCGTCAGACCATCCGTATTTACGATAAGAGGATACTCTTTCTTCCATGTAGCAATCTGCTTGCGCCAATCCTTGCATTTGACTGAGATAGCCTTCTTTCGTAAATGTTCAATTGCATTCTTTGCATCTGCCACAATTGGGATATCTACGGCTACATTTTTTGCAATGGAAGCCGGATCGACATCAATATGTATCAACGTCGCTTTTGGTGCAAAGGTATCTGTTTTCCCTGTAATTCTATCATTAAATCGTGTTCCTATGGAGCATAATACATCGCATTCATTAACCGCAGCATTTGCAGCATAAATGGCATGGATTCCAATATTCCCAATATACAGGGGATGCTTTGTTGGTATAGCCCCTTTTCCCATTATGGTTGTGACCACAGGGATCCCGGTTTGTTCTGCCAATTGTCTCATTTCATTTTCTGCACCAGAAATGTGGACACCTCCACCAATCAGAAACAAAGGTTTTTTTGCTTGTTTGAGCACTTCAATTGCTTTTTTTATCTGTCCTTCATGAACGGTAAGATTAGGCTTATAGCCCCTGACGTTAACAAACTTAGGATAGATTTCTTCTCCAAACTCTCTCTGTATATCTTTTGGTAAATCTACAACGACTACCCCTGGTTTCCCAGTCTTTGCAATGTAGAAGGCTTTTTTAATAACATTTCCCAAATCTTGTCTCTTACGTACCGTAACGGCATATTTGCAGATGTTTCTGGTAATCCCAACGATATCAACTTCTTGAAATGCATCCTTACCAATCAGATTCGTAGATACCTGCCCTGTGAAGCAGACCAACGGCACACAATCATAATTGGCAGTGGCAATACCTGTTACCAGGTTAGTCGCTCCTGGTCCGCTCGTCACAAGGCAGACACCAACCTTACCAGTGGAACGTGCATACCCATCCGCTGCATGAATCAACCCTTGTTCATGGCGGGGTAAAATGATTTGAATGCTTTTTTCTCCATAGAGAGCGTCAAAAAGATCTATGACCTGACCACCCGGATATCCAAACAAAATAGATACCTGCTCTTCTCTTAAAGCTTTGACAAAAAGCTCCGCTCCTGTTATTTCCATTTTATTATTCCTTTCCAAAAAATATGCATGCAAGCACTTGCTATATTTAATGATATTTTTTAGTACTGCGCTAACAGTACTAAAATGATATACCTTGTATAAAAAATTTGACACTATCTTTAATAAAATCTTCTTGCTTTTTTGTCGACAGTTTTTCTCCAAAAGATGCATGTAAAAAAGTGTAGCCAAAAGTAGCTGAAAAAAATGTCATAGCCATATTTTCAAAATCACCATCTATTATCTTTTCTTTCTCTTTCATCTGTTCAAAATAAGAAATTAGAGATGAGAGGAATGTTTGTGGTATTTTCATTATAAATGGGGCTGTTTCTTCATAAATCTGAGGAGCTCGTAAACCAATCGACAAATTTACAAAATCGACTGTAATTCGGTTCATATACTCTCTCATGAACATTTCTAAATCAGGTTTAAGGTCCCATACTACATTTTCAAAGATATTCGCTGAAATATTTCCCCTCCACTTTTCTTGTGAAATGCCCTTCAAAACAATATCTTTTTTATTCTGAAATTTTCGAAATAAAGTGCATTCATTCACCCCGGCCTTTTTTGCGATATCTTTTGTGGTAGTAGCAATGTATCCTTTATCCCGAATTAAGTGCATGGCAGCATCTATAATCCTCTGACTTGTATCATCCAAATTTATTACCTCCATCCCCGTGCAAGTAGTTGCTTGCATTTTAATCTATCATACTAAGAATGTCAAGAATAATCAGGAAAGAACTTTCATTTCAAGCATCAGATCAATAAAAGCTGTAAGCGCTGAAGACATCCATTTGTCTTTGTGATATAGCACTTGTGTATATATCACAAATTCTGGTCCCTCCCAGTGCAATGAAGCAAACTTTTTTTTCTGAAGTTCTTCTTCCACCGCCATCTTTGGTAAAAATGTGATTCCCATATTACCCATGATCAACTGTTTGATAACCGGAACATTACCCGTTTCTATCAATGATCGGGGCTTGATATGGTATTGGGATATGATTGTGTTAAATAGCTCTCTATAACCACAAGTTGACTCTGTTAAAATGAATGGTTCTCCAGATAAATCTTGTGGGTAAACATGTTCTTTGCAGGCCAATGCATGTTCAGGCGCGCAAAATAGTCCCATTGGCTCAACCGTTCTCGATACCGTAATAAAATCATGAAGAATGATCTCAGGCTCCAGAAAAAATGCAAGATCCATCTCATTATTTTTTAATGCATGCAAAAATTCATTTCTTGTACCAAACTTAATCAAAATCTCGACATCCGGATATCGTATTTGATATTCTTTTAAAAGTTTTGGCAACCTTGTGGCACATAAAGATTCCACTGCACCTATCGTCAAATATCCCGCTGGTCTATCTGGATTTCCAGCAATATTCCTTGCATCATTTGACAGCTGCAACATCTGTTCTGCTATCGGCAACAACTTCTTTCCTTCTAACGTTAACGAAATAGTATGGCCCAAACGTTCGAATAATTTTACCTTAAGTTCCTGCTCAAGTAGTTGAATCTGGGAGGTAACAGATGATTGTGCGTAGCCTAACTCCAATGCGGCTTTTGAAAAACTTTGAAGTTTAGCGATTGTCTTAAATGTTTGTAATTGTCTTAATTCCATTCCTGATACCTCCATATTGATTTTATCGAATAATAATATAGAATTAATCAATTTTACTAATTATTTATTCCATGATAGCATACAAATAAATATTTCGATATATCCCAATGAAATGGTAGGAGGAATTTGATATGAACAGATTTAAAGAGAATAATGAAGAACTCTTAAGATTGATCGATGAATGGGTACCAAAATTATCAGAAGTTTCAGAAGATGTGAGAGCAAATAATAGGAACAGTCAGAACAGGTCCCTAAAGCAGATCCTTGGACATATGGTCGATTCGGCATCCAACAATACACATAGAATTATACATCTACAATATCAGACAAGTCCATTCCTTTTTCCTGATTACGCAAGTAATGGGAATAACGACCGGTGGATCGCAATACAAAATTATCAGAATGAAAATTGGGAGGATTTAATTCAATTGTGGAAATACTCCCATCTTCACCTGATTCATATTATCAATAATGTCAATATGGAGAAAATAAATCATGAATGGATCAGCGCATTAAATGAAACCATTACGTTACAAGAAATGATTATTGACTTTCTTCGTCATTTTAAGTTGCATTTAAGCGAAATGGATGCCTTGCTTACATAGCTGATGGCGGGTGAATCAATACCCGCCATCAATAACTATTTTTATTCATTATCAGATCTGATACCTGATGACGTACCGATTCATGATAAGAATCCGTTATCTTAGTAAATCCTATGATCATCATCACCTCACCTTTGATATCGAATTCTTCCTGCATATCATTGTAAACCTCCTGCATCCCAGAAAGAGGCTGCAAGAGTTGAACCGCTGGTCTGGAAGCATATCCCTCCATATTCAGACTCAACATAGAAAATGCTTCTCCCACTTGTATGTAATCAGATAGCTGAGGATTCCTAACGGATAAAACAAGGTAAGACTTCTCCCCATCCAGTCGCTTAAAAAAGGTAGCCATGGAAGAATGACCAAAGCTTTTCCACCCCGAAGTTACTCCCACAATAGGCTCAATCATTGTCCGCACAGGAGGTGATATGGTATTTAAGGACAGTCCGTATCGATATTTATTTTTCTCCCACTTCGTAAAACGGAAAATGTCCAAAAGTTCTTCCATCGCTTGTTGATTTTCTGCTTCTATGGAAGATCCCTTTTTAAGATAATACTGAAAGCGTCCTAACTTTTCTCCTTCTATCCATACTACTTCATAACCAGGTAATTGATTGTAAATGGAGTCTGTAGCTTTTTCAAGATCAAAGGCTGTATCTTCTGAAAACGTACCCCTCGTTGCCGATGTTACTGCATCTATTTTGGAGTTTTTATCCTGTAAGATTGTAAAAGTTGCTATCAGAGGAAAGTTTTCACTCATATTTAATGCATGATAAGTAACTTGAAGCTCAACATCTGCTTCCTCTGCAGCTTTTTTCACCAATCCTATAAAAGTTCCCTGACTCATCAAAAGCTGCTTATTCTGTGGATCTATGACCGGTAACGTTTTCTCCATATCTGCATGGAGCGAAAAAGACTTTTGATCATGAATACGAATTTTCCATGGCTGCATGTTATGACTGCTTCCCGCCTGAATTCCTGCCTTGATTAATTGGAATTGTGTTTCTGACATCATTTCTTTTTCATGATCATAGTAATCTTTGGAACTGTCATAATAAGATCTTAAAAAATTTCCATCCCAGACGGACATACCAAACACGAAAGTGATGAACACAAATAACAAATAAAGCAACACGTTTCTTCTCCTAGTCATTTATCACTCCTCTTAACATTATCCTGACAAAGTGTATCTGATCCTTAATTATTTTTTGTATTGGCATCCCATAGTATCCTTCCATCCATCCCTCCTTACGAACGAGTAATTGGGCAATTCCCTGAATATATGCCCATAAGAAAATGGCCAAATTGCTATCATAGATTTCAGGATCAAGCTTCCACTTACGAAATATGTGGAGCAATTCATATTCATTTGCAATAGTACTGATTTCTCCTACCAATTCAGGAAAAGCCTCCACATAACGTTTTTCATCGTAGCCGATGATCAGTTCCCCCTCTGTAGGGTGATCAAACAGGAAGCAAAGATATCTTTCTCCTATATTACAAATTTTATCTTCTATTGTCGTTTCAAACATCATATCCTGTTCAAAGGTTTCGACCATATGTTTGAAACTTCTCCTGACCAATTCTAAATACATCTCATCCTGACTCCGAAAATATATATAGAGAGTTCTTTTACTCACACCTGCTTTTTCGCATATTTCTTTACTCGACAGATTTTCAAAAGTTCTACCTTTTAATAATTCATACAATGCCTGTATGATATTCTCTCTTATATTCTCCTTTTTCAATTGTCTATTCATCCGAATATCCTCCAAAAGTAAACCATCTGTTTACTTTAATTCTAAATATTATCTTCTATTCTGTCAAGTATTAAATCAATTTTTGGATATCACAATTCACGTTAATTATCAGCCATAATTGGGGATAATGGCTCATGATATTCCATAATCCTGCACCTTGTAACCTATCATTAATTACTAAATTGATAATTGCATAAATCGTCCGGGCATCGACAAACCATACGATATGTTTGATATCTCTACTTTTTACATCAATGGAATATTCAAAATAAGGTGTCTTGGATACTTCATCAAAATAAATTATGGATTCTGTAGTACGCGCCAAATCAATTGCACTATCTAGTGTAAGGGCGTTTGCTTCAGAAAATCCTTCAATATATGGTAGTATCCAATCATATCCCAGCAATGGAAATCCGATATTTATTTTTTTAGGATTGAACATTTGGGTAATATAATTAACATATAAGGATATGTCTGCTAATGAGCTGACGGGCATAGGAGGACCATATTGTGTTCCCCAAAAAAATCGCATTAAATAAGCTTCATCTACTAATTCATTGAAATTCGTATAATCTACATTCTCAAATACAGTCTGATTATTCTCTCTCATAAAATTGGGATCAATCGTGATAAAAACAAGATAATTTTCTTTTTTAAGAATATTAGTAATTCTTTGTAAATACTTCACATAGAGGTCTTGTGTCGTTTCATTTAAAAATGTAATGGTAATATTAACTCCATAATAACCTTTTTCCTTTAATACCGTAAGCATGTTTTGTGCGTGTCTTTCCTGATATGTGGGATTTAAAAGTATTTCATATATTATTTCGGGATTGCGTTCTCCCTGAAATGTAAGACTTGATAAAAGCATCAAGGGTACGACGCCATATTGCTTTGCTGTTCTGATTAGATCCGTATCATCATAATAAGAGTCAATCTCTCCTTTTCTAGATGTTTTATAATTTAATATGGATAGATAAGTCAAGTAAGGTAATGATCTTTTTAATATCTTATCTTCTATAAAAGGAAACGCATAGGCATTTGTGGTGATAGACGCTTTTGTGTCATAACGGATGATAATTTCTTCCCCCGGATAGATATAATCCCGATCCAATAAAAAAGGATTATTTCTTAACAGTTGCATAATAGAGACCCCATGGCTAATCGCGATTTCCGATAAGGTATCTCCTTCTTTTACCATATAGGTTTCTTTCGGATAGGCAATTACAATTGTTTGTCCTATCACGAGATCATTTGGATTTGTAATTCCATTTTCTAGGATCAACCTTGTCATAGATACCCTGAATTTATCAGCGATCGATTCCATTGTATCGCCTGCCTCCACTACATAAATAATCATTTTTAAATCCCCTTCTTATTGTTTTACTATTATATGTAACAAAATTGATATCAGTGAATTAAATGATTAAAGAATTTGGTACGAATCCGAGATTATATCATATGATAAAATATTGCATTAATATATTTATTTCAACAAAATACTAACCATGCATATTATGTAATAAGGTGACTAAAATCACTAAAAAAAAAGAAAGTGAAATAAATATATGGCAAATATAACAGTAAATCTACCAAATACGGCCTTTGTATCTTCTCTATTGCCGGACTACCACTTTTCAGAACCTCCTCTGATTTATGCAGGTACCGATCCAATATTTCTAAATTGTATTAGTTACCTTCAGATTCCACTGCCAATGCTACCTGTTTCAGTTATTGACAGTGCTATGCTCGAATTAACTATCATTGAAAAAACGGGTGAAGCTTCCAGTCCAATTGTGGTCAATCGGGTGACTGCTCCGCTTGATACAAATACGGTGACTTACAACACTCGGCCCGCCTTTACAGCGACACCAGCCCAAATCAATGTTACTGCAGATGATATCTATAAAACGGTGCAAATAGATATTACAGCACTCGTGAATAGTTGGTTGAACAACACCTATGCGAATAATGGCATAGCACTGACCAATTCAGACGGCAGCACTGTGGTCCATTTTGCGACCAATCAAATTGAGTACGAGCCCTATTACCCTAGATTGCACATCACGTATTCTGAGACTCCCGTAGAACCATCCAGTGCTATCTGCTTTAGTTACGAACAATTGGCAAATTTAATCGAGCAGATCATTGCACTATATCCAAATAAAATTACAGTATTTACAACAGGGTTGGCTTCTTCTTCCATAACGGGAACACCATATCAACTTTATTCCTCGGCGGTGGGAACTTATGGAGCACTTTTTATACTGCTTGATGATGGACAGCAGCAAACTATTCCTCTGAATTCCATTGCTGCAATCTATGCCGGTGATGGCAGCATCTATGATCCATCCATCACCTTCTTACCAACAACACAATTCCCTTCTGGCTGCGATACTAATTTAATTACAGCTTATCATGACTATCTGTCGGTTTCTACAGATATTCAACTATCTGCAGGTTCTAATATAACGGCCACTGGAACCATTTACAAAAATGAGTATGGTATTTTAGTATTATCCGATATGGATGGTAATACTCCAATTTTCGTACCGGTCATTAATATCACGGCAATCATGCCAATAATACCGGCAAAATCTTCACTTACAAGTAAAAAGATACAGAAAAAATTAATTCCTAAAATTTCGATCCTTTCATAAATAACAAGAAGCCGCCAATTGGCGGCTTCTTCAACAATTATTGATTCTTTTCTTAGCTTTTACTTAGATCTTTGAACAGATGATTAAATAGGACGATTATAAAAGCAGTTAGTAAAGAGTTAAAAAATCCACCCATGCTTATATTAACAACAAAAAAATCTGCAATCATAATCGTCCAAGCATTGACAATTAAACTAAATAATCCTAACGTCAGTAAGTTTACAGGTAATGTAATCAATAATAAGACGGGCTTACATATGAGGTTCACTACCAATAACACGAAACCCATAAAGAGAAGGGAAGCGAAACTGCCAATTTGAATCGTGTGTATTACAAAGGACAATACATAAATAGCTATAATAATAGATATATATTTTATAAATAGTTTCATGAAAGCTCCTAACTTTACCTTACTTTAATGGTTACCTCGACTTTGCCGGTCGTAACATCGATAAAATCAAACGGTTCCTCTCCCAACAAGGAATCCAGCGACTTTAAAACCATGATAACAATTTTCTTCACCGAATGAACTGTCATTTGCGATTCTGAATCCCCCTCCGATAATTTGGGCACAAAAAAACATATGACATGCAATAAGTCAAGAATGCATTCCAATAATTCTTGCATGATAGAAAAGGGAATTGGGAATGGAAGATACAAACATCTTTTATCCTCTACCCTTATTTTAATCTTTAAGGATCGGAATCCCTTAATCCACATATATTTTTACCCTCACCATTGCCTTATGGCTTTCATCCCATGCCTCCACATCAATGATATTGGGATCTTCCAACGTCCCTCCGATAATTTCTTCAATAATTTTAGCAAAATCGATACTAGAAATATCGATTCCTTTTGCTTCCATTTCTTTTCTTGCATCTGCTGGAATCACCGTTGTCATCCTATCAGCTATTTCACTGATTGTAGTTAGCAAACGTATGGGCACATTCACGTTAACATTCACTGCATTATTGTCCGATGTAACTTTTATTTTAAGGAATTTATAGCGACGTTTTTCTGCTGCATTCTCCACCACGTGTATTGCGGTATCCTCTTTATTCACATTCAATGCTTCTAAAAGTTCCATGCCCTCAGCAGCGGTAATCTGTCCCTTTTCTATCATTTCTAATATTCTTTGCTGTTCACTCATAGCATAACCTCCCTATTTATAATTTTTTAATTCGTTCTGTTGCCTCTTGTGGAGAGACTTCGCCCTTTGACAATTGATCTAAAATTGCATTTCTAGCAGCGATCTTATCTTCATTTACCTTTGTCATTTCCTTTGATGATACTTCATACCCAAGACCCTTTATGACCGAATCCAGTTTACCACGGACCGTAGGATAGGAAATTCCTAATTCTTTCTCTACATCCTTGATATTTCCCCGACATCTTATGAACACTTTTGCAAACTCCAGATCTTCCTCCGGAAGGCGGCAGAATTCACAAGGTTGAAAATCTCCTTCAATCGCTGTGGTACACTTGGGACAGCTAAGTTTGATTATGGAAAGTTTTTCACCACATACCGGACATTTACCCGGAGCTTTGTATTTCATTCTTTTTACCATCCTGTTTTGTTTGTTTATAATATACACCCACAAATTTAATATGTCAATATTTATATTAACATTATTTATAAATAAATAAACTTTTTTAATATATAGATTAATTATATTAATTTTCGATTATTTTTAACGTAGTAATTGCCTTTTTATTCCATAAGCGGACATAAGTTTCTATGTCTTCCAGATGCTCCCGAACCAATTGCGTTTCTACGCCTAATGGGGCATAAACGGTAAAAATAACGCGCTCAGTATTCTCTGTTATGGCAGTCCTATGATCAGGGCCCCGCAAAATGCTTGAAATAATATTTTCCCGGTCCATAATCATAAAATCTCCTGATATGGTTGTCACCTCTTTCCCACTCATTGTTATAAATCTTTCTTTTCCAGTCGCTATTCTCAAACAAAGCGGCTCTATTAATTTGTCTAAATCATGACCGGCTGTCAAAAGCATATTTTTGACTTCGGCCATAAACATTGCTTCCACTAAAGGAAATCCTCCTGGGATTGCTTTTCCTTTTAGGATTGACTCTAGCTGGGGCAATACATGATATGTATATCCATACTTCTTGTAATATGATAGATAAGTATCCATGGGATGAAGCGCCTTTAAATCGCCTCGTGTTAGATTCTCATACTTTGCCCTTAACATACCTTCCATTTCCTGTCTGACAGAAAGAAGCTTGTCTTTAGAAGGCTCATTTAGTACATTCTCCATGATTAAAATTCCAATAGAGCATATCCCCGTCTTGCCTGTTTCATTTCTAAAAATATTCATTTCTCTTTTCCTGTTCCTTTCCTATTAAGATCATTCCGAGGATTACAAGCAGACCCCCAATACACTGTATATAATCAATGCGCTCTCCCAAAAGTACGATTGATAGTACCATGGAAGTAAATGGCATCATAGCAGAAAATGCTGCTGCCGTTAATACACCGCACCTTTTTATTCCAGAGTACCAGAAGATGAATGCCAGAGCAGTTACAAATACCCCATACCAAAGAAGCGCTATCCATTCCAGGAAACCAATTCCTAACAGTTTTTTTATGGGCTCCTCACCTATCATTGGAAACAGACATAAAATAAGTGCAATTGCAGAGACCGTTACAGTCTGCAAAACAGGATTTGGAGTCTGATGAGGTTCCTTGGCTGTTTTAACTGCAAAAATACGTGACAACGTATTAAAGACAGATTCGCTAGCCGCTGCGCAGAGCACTAGCATATTCCCTAAAAAATGTTCCAAAGCAAAATCATTTCCCTTTGTAAACATGCCCTGAATAATTAGAATTCCTGCTACCGTACACATTATTCCTGTAAGTTTTCCAGAACTGGCAGGCTCTTTTACTATAAAAATAGCAAGAAGCGCCGTTATAGCAGGTGTGGTACCTGTGAGTATACCCGCTTCTCCAGCGCTCGTATGCGCAAGTCCGTTTAGCAAAAATACACGAAACAGAAAAATACCACATATCGATTGGAGTATGAGTTGTAGAAAACTGCGGAAAGACATATGCTTAAGGTATTGAACAAGTTGTTTGCTAACGATTGGAACCAGTAAAAGGAGCGCAAAAAAGAGGCTCATAGCCGTAATTGTAAAAGTCCCAAGTTTTCCTGTAACAAATCTAGCTGATATTACGCTGGTCCCTGCCAGTGAAAAAGCACAAATCAAGTATATTTTTCCTCTTAAAAAATCCATTTATCAACTCTCCCATATTGCATTTTTTGAATAAGATGGTATCATTTTACTTAAATTACTGGCTCTTAAAAAGAACCAGTATAACACTAATTATATAGTTCCAGTTGGAGGTATTATGTTAGGAATTGAAATAATTCGAGAAAGTGAATTGCCATTATGGCGTCAGATTTATCAGACTTTAAAAGAATTAATGTTATCCGGACTCTTAAAATGTGGAGAGGTTTTACCATCCACACGAGAGTTTGCAAAAGAATTGAAGGTCTCCCGCAACACGGTTTGTACCGCCTATGATCTGCTCATAGCGGAAGGCTATTTGATTAGTCGTCAAGGCGCTCCTACGAGAGTCGCTGACGGTCTGTACATAGAACCTGTCAGGTGTGAACCTGTGTTATCTTCCGAAGTGAAGATCCAAACTCCAACTCCGATTGCCGTAAACTTTCAGACAGGACGTCCTGACTTAAGACAGTTTCCAAATTTCCTATGGCAACAGCTCCTACACAAGGCCTCTTTGAACCTTCCTCTCGCGAATTTGGGCTATACCGGTCCCAAAGGCTTGCCCGCACTGTTGGAAGAAATTGCTGCCTGGCTGTTCCGTAGCCGTGGACTAAAGGTTTCAACGGACAATATCTTTATTACTGCGGGAGCAACACACGGATTACATCTCATTTCAGACATGCTCTTAAGAGATGGAAATCAAGTATTTGTAGAGGATCCTTGCCATATGGGAATGCTTGCTACCTTTCGTAATAAAGGTTGTCCTATAATTCCCATACCGGTCGATGCCCTAGGTATACAAACAGACTATCTGCCAATCGGCAGGAGTAAGGACATCCTATATGTGACACCGTCACATCAATTTCCAATGGGAGGAATTCTTCCAGCATCACGACGCAGCACACTGATCCGATTAGCCAGAAAAAATGATCTCTATCTCCTAGAAGATGATTATGACAGCGAATTCCGATATGACGGAGAACCTATTGCACCACTTTACGCAATGGATCCCCAACGTGTGATTTATGTGGGTACATTCAGCAAATCCGTTTTTCCGGCATTACGAATAGGATATGTTATCCTGCCATATCCGTTACAAAAGCAATGGTGTCATCTACGCACCCATACAGATGTGCAGAATCCTCCCTTTGAACAGGCAGCCTTAGCAGAGTTTTTAAGGACACGCAAATTTGACCGTCATGTGCAAAAGATGCGCAAAATTTATGGCCAACGCAGAAAGGTATTGCTGGAATCGTTGAAGAAGACCTTTGGGAACAATTGGCATGCCTATGGGGACTGTGCAGGGCTGCATGTCGCCATTGATTTCCCTGGCATGCAGTTTGATGATACTTTCCTACCTATCTGTTTGCAAAGAGGGCTATCGATTACTCTGGTAGAAAACCATTGCATTCAAAAAGGGCGGCATCTTGGCAAGCTGCTAATGGGATATGGACATCTAGAAACCGATCGCATACAAAAAGGGGTCACATTACTATACGATTGTATATTGGAGTTTCAGTCCTTACATAGGTGTCACCATTCGGAGGATCAAATCATCCCCAGGATGTAAGCTGCCTCTGCCATCCCTGTTGCTAGTAGAGAGATAGAGGGCGCCGTCTTTTGCCTGATAGACATCCCTCAACCGTCCGTAGCGCCCCTGAAATAGCGGTTCTACATTTACGACCTGGGTTCCGGATTCGTCCAATGTAATCGCTAGAAGTACGTTGTCCCGAAGTGTTGCTACCAGTAGTTGACCCATTCTGGGCCCATCCGTTACAAAGGCTATTCCCGAAGGAGCCCAGGTTTCATTTCCGCTTTCTAATACCGGCTTACTAAAATCCATTTCCGCCATTTCCATATTACCCGTGACATAGGGCCAGCCATAATTTCCCAAAGGCTGTATGATATTTATTTCATCATGAGCTGTTTCTCCATGCTCCGATGCGTACAATACCTTCTTATCATTCCATGCCAGTCCCTGAGGATTTCTAAATCCGAGAGCGTAGACCGGGGAACCGTTTATAGGATTATCAGACGGAATGCTCCCATCGGTTCCAATCCGCAGTATCTTACCTGCCAGACTATTAATATCCTGCGCAAGATCACGATCTTGCGCATCCCCTGTGGCTATATACAAATAATCATCCGGACCTATTTTTATCCTTCCACCATTATGGAACTGTCCTGCTGGAATCCGATCTAAAAGGATTTCCTCATCTAATGCAGCATTGCCCTCAATACGCATACGTACCACACGGTTATAGAGTCTTCCATTTTCTGCATAGGTATACATAAGATAAACAAACCCATTGGAAAGAAAATTGCTGTCCAGAGCAAGACCCATGAGTCCGCCTTCTCCGACACTTACAAAAGGCGGACCAAAAGTATACACAGGCTCAGGATTAACGATTCCATTTTCTATCACACGTAAATTTCCGTTACGCTCCGTAAAAAACAACCTGCCATCTTCACTCATCTCCATTGCCCAGGGAATATAGAGATCTTCTGCAAGAATTTGAATCTGGTTAACGTTTCTGTTGATCATAACTTCTTCCTTGATTCTTTGAGGCATTGTCTGCCGTATCTTTCTAGCAATATATGTTTGCGGTTAGCTCCCTATGCAAGAATAGATACTATCCAAAATTTGGTTCTATATATTCCCTGATCAGTTTTAATCTGTCTTTGGCACCAGGTACAAAAAGAGAAGTAATTGCTATTACGAGTCCTTTCTTTCTATTGACATAGATAACATTTCCACCATCGCCTATCGCTGCATAACTTTCTTCTTTTTCATCCATGATCCACCAAAGATAGCCATAGAAAAGCTTCCTCCATTTGCTATGCCTCTTTGTACTCTCATCAATCCACCAGGATGGTACCAGTTGTTCACCCATCCATATTCCATTATTTAAATATAACTGTCCCACTTTTGCCATATCCCATGTCGTGAGTGCAAGACCCCATCCTGCTGTATTGACCCCTTTTCGATCAGTCACCCAGCCACTGACATTTTTTTCTTTGTACCAGGTTAGTTGTTCATCCTTACTTTCAAAGACTACATTTCCTTCCACCTGAATCCCCAATGGCGCAAATAAATACTTAGTTGCAAAATCAAGTACGGAGCATCCCGTGGCTCTTACGAGAATACCCGATAAAATGTCTGGTCCTATGGTTGGCGCGTATCTGAATTCTCCTATCCTTCCCTTGCCTCCTAACAAATCAAGTGCACTTGTTACCCAGTCATCACTCGCAAAATATTCTGTATAAGGCTCTGCTTTATATTGATATGGTGCTGTCATTGTTAACATATCTTCCAGTGTGACATTTTGTATTGTTTTTTCTCCTTTCTTTATTACGTAATCTGGAAAAAACTCTAATACTTTTTGATTCACATTTTTGATATATCCCTTTTCTATGGCAATGCCGATTACGATAGAAATAATACTCTTGGTCACGGAAAAGACATGGAGCGTACTTGATCTCGTATTCTTATTAAAGTAATCTTCAAATACTACTTCCCCATTTTTTAATATTATCAATCCAGCGGTGTTCTTATAACTACCATTTATGATTTTTTCTAACCCTATTTTTGGATTCATAAAAGATACCTTCCTGTCATGGAGTCCTGATTGTCTCTCAATTGTTCTGGCGTTCCCTGGGCAATGATCTGTCCTCCTTTTTCACCGCCTTCCGGTCCAAGTTCAATGATATAATCGCAATTTTTAAGAACCTGCGCATTATGTTCAATGATAATTACCGAGTTTCCACTTACCACCAACTGATCCAATAACTTTAACAACAATTCTGTATCGTATAGGCTAAGACCTGTTGTTGGCTCATCCAGCACATAGAGCATATTTCCTTTTTGTACCCGCCCCAACTCTTTCGCAAGCTTTAATCTCTGTGCTTCGCCGCCGCTCAAAGAAGAAGTGGGCTGACCAAGTGCCAAATATCCCATACCCATCTGCTCTAAGATAGTAAGTGGTTTCACAATGCTACTGTGATCCGCAAAAAAACGTAAAGCCTCTGCAATGCTCAGCCCTAACACATCGGTGATCTTTTTTCCATGGTAATTTATAGATAGACTATCTTTTCGAAACCGTTTGCCAAGACATCCCTGACAGATTTTTTCAACATAAAAATCAGAAGTTAAATAAATTTTTTCATAACCACTTCCACCACAGTCTTGACATGCGCCTTTTGAATGAAAAGAAAAATGTCCAGCACTCATTTCTCTCTCTTTTGCTTCCGGCTGTTCTGCAAAAAGTTTCCGGATCATATCCCAGATACCGATATAAGAAGCTGGTGTGGAACTGCCACTTCTTCCGATTGGTTCCTGGGATATTTTTACGAATCCATAAATCCGCTCCACCCCCTTTAGCCCATTTGCATAAGCATATCTTCCGGTTAATGATTTTCTATTGAATGCACTGGCCAGGCGCTTCAAAAGCGTTCCAGCAATCAAAGTACTCTTGCCACTTCCAGATACCCCTGCAATACCAACCATAGCATGAAGAGGAAATACTACTGTTACATCTCTTAAATAATGAATATTGGCATGCTCCAGGGTTAGGCAATCGTTTTGATTAAATACCCACTTTTTCATCGCTCTTTCCAACATGGAATGTTTGCCAGATAGATACTGGCTTAGCAGAGTATCCGATTTCTTGTATTTATCATAATTCCCCTGATATACCACGAATCCGCCTTCTCTACCTGCCCCTGGACCAATCTCAATAATATGGTCAGCATGACGAATCATCTCTTTATCATGCTCAACTACAATCACTGTATTACCAAGTTCTCTTACTTTTTTTACACCTTTAATCATGCTTTGCTTCTCAGAAGGGTGCAAGCCTGCCATTGGTTCATCAAAGACATAGATTAGGGAATCCTGTCCAGATTCCAGATGAAGGTCAAGAAAGATTCGCTGTAACTCTCCACCGCTTAAAGAAGCCATCTCGCGGTAAAGAGCCAAATGCCCTAACCGTAATTCGATCAGATGTGTTAATCTTTCTTTTATATTCTTTATCACATTCCTGCTAAACTGAGATAATTCATCCTTTGGAATGTTATTTAAATATTGAAAAAGGACCGATAGCGTCATTTTCCCCAACTCCCCAATCCGCTTTCCATAAAGAATAATTTCACTTGCTTCGTGACCGATCCGCTCCCCATGACACTCTGGACAAATGAGCTTTGCGTACACTTTATCCACATCCTCCCCCTTATTATAAGCATTTCTTAGTATACGCTCTAAACAGTAGCTTTGTTTCCCATTTTCATACTCTCCATAGACCACCTCTCCTTGTATCTCTTTCGGAAGTTCCCAGAATGGAGTATTAAAATACAATCCGTATTTCTTTTTTAATATCCGTAAGTAACCTGCTGTTACCTGCAGACTTTCATAGACTTTAAAAAGGGGTGTCTTTTTATCTGGAACCAACTGCTCCAGATCGACATCAAAATAAGTTCCTCTGCCTTGACAGTTAAGACACATGCCATCCACGGTTGTATAGAGAAAACTGCCTGGAGACAAACGTACACTATGATCTCCTATTGCTTTTCCATCACTGGCATAGATAAGAGCCAGTTGGTTTAGAATTCCGGTCTTTGTGCCCACGGTAGAACGGGGATTGCTTTGCCGGACAGTATTTTGATGCACCGCTACCGTAGGACCGATTCCTTCCATACGATCAAACCGGTCCTGATTATCCAGTCCAGACAGAATGCCAATCGACCTTAAATACTGGTTCTTGCCTTCTTCAAACAGGATATCAAATGCCAAACTGGATTTTCCAGAACCGCTGATACCAGTGATCACTACTAGTTGATGTTTGGGGATTGTTAGATTGATATTTTTCAGATTATGGATTCGTGCCCCTTGTATTATGATTTCTTCCATATGCTCACATCGAAATAAGATTGCAGCATTTAAGAAAGGGGCTCAATAGGAACGTAGATGTCCACCTCATGGATATGATTCGCATCCGCATACGGATCGTTACGATACACTTCAAAAGGATTGTAATCTCTTGGAACATAGCCACTACCTGTAATCCACTTCTGATACATAAAATTCCAGGCATCTGCGTATTGTTCCTGATGAATCCGGAAGTGTCCCACCGCATACAGCCCCCCCTCTAACCTCATTGTTCCAACCACTCCGTCTTCCACTATCTGGATATCTCGTGGTATTGTCAAACACAGACTGGTCCGGAACTGGCTCTCCTCTCCAAATTCAGGGTTGTCATGGTACATGGCAAGCCACCAATTCTGATCATCCACAAGGAGGTCTTGTTTCTTTGCATGCGCAATTAACGTCTGTATCAGATTTCCGTACTCTTTGTCTAAAGTCTCATAAGTGCCGGTATGCCTCACATAGACGACCTTTTTTTCCTTAAGGCTCTCAATGGTAATCTGACCGGTCACAGGAAACGGATCTGCTGGCCACTCTTTCTTTGCTGTAATCTTATTGTACTCAGACAATAAAAACAAATCTTTGCAATTCTTGCTATACGCCTTCCTGTATTCTCTTGGGCTGATTCCATAGAAATTCTTAAATGTGCGGGAGAAGACAGCGGAATCCGATAGCCCTAGTTCATAGGCAATCTCTGTCATATTTTTGTCTAGCCGGTGGGCCAGCAAAAACAGGGCCTTCTCCATACGGATCCTATTCACATAATGAGCTAATGGTTCCTGTAAGACGCCTTGAAAAATCCGACTGAAATGGTATTTGGAAAACCCAGCAATGTGGGAAAGCTCCTCAATCGTCAGAGAACGCCCTATATGATCTTCCATATAATCCTGGACTTTATGAATTCTTCGTATATATTCTTCCTGACACTTTTGATCAGCCATCTATTTCCTCCCTGCAATCATACTATTAATTTAAAATTCCAACTTCTGCTTCATGAGATCTATCTTGCATATTATACCTAAATTTCACGAATACTAAAAGAAGAGATATCAACACAAAAAGGAGCTGGCATCATGGACTATAATTTGATTTGGAAAACAATCGTAATTTTTTTTATAGGCAAGATAATTTTACGAATTGGAGGACGTAAATCAATCTCACAGATGACCATAACGCAAACCATTGTTATGGTCGGAATTGGCTCTCTACTGATACAGCCTATTGCAGAAAAAAATATTTGGGGTACTCTACTCATCGCTTTTATTTATACTCTACTTATGATTGTTTCAGAATATTTGGAAATAAAGTTTGATATACTGGAAACCTTTTTTTCGGGAAAAGCTATTATTATAATTGAAAACGGAGAACCCAATCTTAAAAATTTAAAAAAGCTAAGACTTACGATAGATGGACTTGAGACACGCTTGCGACAGAATGGCATCAGTTCCCTGCAAGATGTAAAAACGGGCACACTCGAAGTAAGTGGTCAATTGGGGTACGAATTAAAAGATGACAAAAAACCACTGACGAAAGAAGATTTTATGACCATAATGAGCGAAATATCAAAGTTAAGCCAACTTATGAACGGTTATCAGAACACACAGAAGAAGGATCCCGATACTCTGTTCCAAGAAGTTAAGACGAAAAACAGCGAAGGCAAAAATGAGCCTTAACTTATTTGATTTCATATTGCAATCCATATCCCACTGGAAACATGACACGATCCGTCCTGATATCCGCAACCTTTGAGTAGTATGGCATCGGCAGTGTTCCATTAAAACTGCTCTTTCCTGTCAGCACATTCGCAACGCCGTCCCCCTCACTTCCAGGCAGGTAGCACATTACAATCCCGTCCCACTGATCCACATAATCACTGATGATTACATTTCTTCCTGCCACGATACAAGCTACTATCGGATGTCCAATGCTATTAGCAAGATCGATTGTTTTGGCATTGTCTTCCAGCCCAAGTTCTCCTGTAATGCTGATATCGGAACTGTCTCCTATCCATTCTGCATATGTCTTTTCTCCCAGGCATAATAATGTTAAATCTGTATCTGCTGCTTTTTCCGGATCCGTGATAATCGTCAAATCGTTTTCCTTAGCAAGTTCTCTAAGACCGTCAAGGATTGTTTTCCCTTCCGGTATCCATTTTCGGCTGTTATTGTCTATATCAGAACTGCCCATCCAGGTAATCGTCCACCCACCACACAGTACTCCAACATCATTTGCGGCAGGCCCTGTCACGAATAGTTTAGCCCCTTTCCGAATCGGCAATATGGAGTTCTCATTCTTTAATAAAACAAGACTTTCTTCGACCAATGTTCTTGACAGATTTCGATATTTATCAGAACCTACGCTGCTCTCCTCTGCTGTCACCTGCTCCATCATGGGGTCATCCAGAATTCCCATTTCTTTCTTTACCATAAGAATTCTTCTGACCGCATCATCAAGTCGGCTTTCGGAAATTTTTCCTTCTTTCACTCCTTCTATAATATAGATTCTACATTTTTCATATTGTGTATCTTCCATCAGCATATCAATACCAGCATTAATTGCAGCAATCGTCTGTTCCTTTAAATTATTACCTGGTATGTTATGGATCGAGTTCCAATCACTTACAATAAAACCGGTGAATCCCATATCCTCCTTTAACATTTCTATATATCTCTTATTTTCATGCATTTTAATGCCGTTCAAACTACTGTGACTGATCATAATGGTCTTAACGCCAGCCTCAATGAGTGCTTTATATCCCTCTAGCAAATCTTCTATCTCTGCCTCTGACAGTTTGGCATCACCACGATCGATCAATCTATTCTGACCATCTAATGATTCCCCTGTTCCATACAAAACATTCCCCTCCGCAAAAAAATGCTTTGCACAAGGAAGGACACCGCCATCTATCAAACCTTTTGCGAATGCTGTTCCCAGTTTTGTTGCAACGCCAGTTTCAGACGAATAGCTTTCATAGGTACGACCCCATCTAGGATCTTGTGCCACCGCAATACATGGAGAAAAACTCCAAAGCATCCCTGTTAACTTAGCCTCATTTGCTACCGCCTGCCCCATCTGGTAAGTCAGCATCTCATTATTCGCAGCACCGATCCCTATATTATGAGGAAATATGACCGCACCTTCGCAGGTATTGACCCCATGGACCGCATCATTTCCATATAGGTAGGGTATCCCGGCCTCTGAACTCATAGCATACTCTTGATAATGAAGGATTTTCTCTTTCCATTCTGATGCATTTAATGAATTTTCACCATAGGTAGAAAGGATACTACCATAGCAGTTCTCTCTCATACTGGTATCTGATACGCTATAAATTGCTCCCTGTACCATTTGCGCAGCCTTTTGATCTAATGTTAATTTTGAAAGAATTTCCTCGACCGAAGTACTGCTTCCTTCATTATCAGAAGCAGCAAAAGTTCCATCTTGTACTCGAACCGTACTTTCAGATTGTCTTCCTCCGCAAGCGGATAGCAGCAGAACGAAGGCTAGAAGTATCCCTATCTTTTTATGTTTCATTATTAGAGCCCCCCTAACAATACTAATTTTATTTATCTAAAAGTGTAACAAAGGTTACATTCCTTTTCAACAATGATTATTTTTATAATAAAGCCGAAGAATCGACAATAATTTGTAACATTCTTGTTAGATTGACATAAAATAAATGGTATTATAATCTTTTTGGAAAGGATCAAATCTATGATTCCTCCCTTTTTAAGTTATATTACCTTTAACCGAATGGGGCTAACAGCCAAAAGCCTAAGTTCCATACTGGATACACCAGAAGATTTTGAGATGCATATTATAGACAGCAATTCCAAGGATGAGACGTGGGAATATCTTCAATCTTTGAATGACAGTCGGATTAAGTCAAAGACACGATTGCCTGTTAATTCCGGACCTATATTTGCATTGAACTTAAATCTCTCTAAAAGAAGACCTGATCAATATTTTTTCACGATTGATAGCGATGTTGTCTTAAAAACAAAGGATTGGCTTTCGCGCTTTATGACGGTATTTCACACATTTCCAGAAGCGGGATTGTTGGGAGTACAGCGAACCGCTCCTTATACGCCGATTTACCCACCGGTCATCCCCAAAACGAGCAATGGCGTTACCTATCTCGAGATGACAAGCGGCCAGGTAGGTGTCCCACTGGATTTTGTGCATGGCTGCTGCATGGGCATGCGACCGGAATTAATACAGCAGATAGGATACTGGAGCGAAGAAACATGCTATGGAGATGCGGAACTTACCATAAGAGTAATGAACTATACCGGTTTTAAGGCGGGTTATATGAGTGATGCGAATAGGATTCCACTCATTGATATTGATATGACTCAGATGATACCGTGCTCTGAATGTAAAGTGCAGGGATTCTGTAAGCAGGATAAGGTATTTAATACCTGTTTTAATATTCACAACAAGTTTCATAAAAATCAGCCTTTTGTAAATCAATTCAATTGGAAATACCTTGCTTTTTTTGAAGAGCTGAAAGCAGGAAGAAGAACTGCCTATTGCGCTTCTATTTACGATCCAAATTCGATGCTAAACCATGCTTATAATATGGAATGGGCTATGGAAAATATGAACTATTATATTCAGTATAGCAATTAATAAATTTAGCCGACCTGCTTAAACTTGGCAGGCCGGCTGAATTTCTAGAAAATTTGTGTGATGATTTCTTTGCCACCTTATCTTTTTTAATCGTATCACTAATTTATTCTTCCAGCCTAAAAAGGTGTTTATCTTTTCGGAAGAACAAGCAGATTAAGATACCAGCAATCGCCAATATGAAAAATAAAAAGGCTGCTCCAGAACCTTTTTCTTCTCCAAATAATGTGCTCAAAATAGGGGGACTATAAAATTCCATAAAAGGTTCAAATACCTTGTCTACTAAAAATCCACCTAGGAAATAGCCTATTGGAATCGTAAAAAATTGTAATGTATTCCTTGCAGAATAGACCCTTCCCTGCATTTCAATGGGAATATGATTTCGAAATAAAACATCCATATTCGCTCCCATCATTGGAATAAAGATCCACCCAAGTATTGCCCCTATAGACCAAAATGGAACTGATCTACCAAATGCCAGTAAAAAGTTTTCCGTACTCATCGAAAATAACAGTGCGTTACAGATCACCTTTACTCTGCTCTTCGGTGATGGTAATAGAGAGACGAGTACACTACCTGCTAAATTAGCGATTCCAACGGCGGCATTCACAATTCCAAGACCAATCTCACCGCCATTCCTTCTGGAAAGTATCATTGCTGGGAACGCCGCATGATACATCGATGCAATTAGATTTATTGCTGCTAAGAAAAGTATCAGATCGAAAATTCCCCGATTTTCTTTTAAGTACTTAAGTCCCGCTTTTGTGGATTGAATCAAATCCTCTCTTTTCTCATCCCCACACTCTATTGGGGGAATTTTTATGAATAGAATAAGGCATAAAAACGCAATTATAAATGTAAATAAATCAAATAGAATCACAGCATACATACCTAATAATGACAGAAATGCGGTTGCTAAAACAGGTGTCAGCACGGTAGTAAGAGAATTTGAAAAAGCCCTCATACCGCTTACTTTTTGATAATACTTTTTGGGTGTCAGCAAGCTTATTGTCACATCAGCCGTAGGTTGTTGTATGGTGTTCATAAAACCGTTACATGCATTTAAACAATATATGTGCCATATCTCTAATTTTCCGCTATGTAAAAGCACTAGAACAATAATCGTGCAAAATTCTGCAAACGTATCGCATACCAGCATAGTAATTTTTTTGTTCCATCGATCGCATAATGCTCCTGCAAATATGCTCAGTATTACATATGGTGCATACGAACAAATTGCCGTCAACGCTGTTTTTAATGCAGACCCATATTGTTGATAAGACCAAATTACTAAAGCATAATTAGTCATCGCACTTCCTAACGATGAAAAAGATTGCGATAACCATAAAATAATAAAAGATTTTAACTCATTCAGAGTTGTTTTCATTGAATTCATTTTGACTTTGCTCCTTTAATATAGTTTTCTCGTTTTATATTATGGATTGCAAAGTCTTTATAGAGCCTAACTTATCTCCATGCATTCTGCCCTATCAGACCTTGCATGGAGTGATTACAATACAAAGAAGCATTTCCGCCCTCCTGACACTCATTATTCTATCGCATTTATATTTTCTTCAGTTAAACTTACATAAGGAACAGATTCCTTTTTACCATCGCCAATACAAGAAGCAAACCATTTCTCGTATTCTGTCCCGTCGACCGGGTTCTCCAATTTGTACTCTCCATCCCGCATGATATAATACACAATCCCATCTCCATCTTTATCGATTTCTTCTGGAAATGGATTCCCATCATAATCGGTAACGGATAATGATTTATTCCATGCATCGACCATAGCCACATTTACATAGGTATCTATTTCATTATCATACCGATATAACGTATACGGCCAGAAATCACCTGCCAAACCTTGATTGTGTGACCATTCCGCTATGATAATACCATTATCATAATAAATAAGCGCCGGAAATTCTCTTAACTCTTCCGTTACTGTTTGTTTTTGATTATCATAACGATAAATCATTTCAGTCATACCCGCCATCGCACCATTGGTATAAGATAAGATCAATTCCTCTTTTCCATCGCCATCAATGTCTGTGACGGCAAATTTATTTTCCGACAAATCACCATTCTCTTCCAAATCAATAGCCAGCCCATCCGGGAATGTATGATTGTGATAGAAATCATTTAGAACAGATTGAAAGCAGTCTTTTGCAGCTTTCGCTTCCGCATCTTCTTCCACATTCTCTTCGACAGCTTCACTGTTCTTCATATTTCCAACCATATTTTCTTTTGTTTCCTCTTGTAAGTTCGTAGACTCTTCGTCTGTTTTTTTAGAGGCACAAGCTGTCACATTCGTGATTAATAAAAGTAATAATATAAGTAGTCCGTATTTCTTGATCTTCATAGTAAGTAATCTCCAGCCTTCTTTTTAGTTTGTTTCCTCATAAGAAATCTTATTTTGTATAAAGGTTCCTCGTCTCAAATCTTCAAAGGCAAGATCCAATTCTTCTTTCGTATTCATGACGATAGGACCTCCCCATACTACAGGTTCTTCCAGAATGGTAGAACTTATGAATAAAACTTGTGCACGTTGATCCGTTGTCTTTAATTCGACATATTCTCCAGCGGTAAGCTTTACAGCAGTCTTTTCTTCTATCCGTTCCCCCCCTATAAATATTTGTCCCAGAAGGGTAAATATCATTACAGACCGATCTGTTTTCGTATTCAGAATAACCGATGCATTTTGTTCCAGGTGCAGATCGTAGTAATCTAATGGCAGATATTTGCTCATGAATCCTTTTCGACCCTCATATTCACCGGCCAGTAGCCTAAGCATACCATTTTCCAATTTTATTTCTTCAATCATAGAATTCTTTATGCTATGATAAGCTGGTGGGACCATTTTTTCTTTAGCCGGAAGATTGAGCCAGAGCTGCACACCAAGTAATCGATCTGACGGCGGTAATTTTTCTTCGTGTAAAATACCAGATCCTGCTGTCATCCATTGAACTTCACCATTTCCAATTGTTTCCTCATTACCTAAACTGTCTCTATGGGTCATATATCCACGGTACACATAACTGATTGTTTCTATCCCTCTATGCGGATGCATGGGAAAACCCGCTGTATAATCATCCGGATTAACACTATCAAAAGAATCCAGCATTAAGATAGGGTCATATTGCTTCACGGTTTCATTTCCTAAGACTCTGACTAAACGTACTCCTGCCCCATCCTGTGTCCGGAATCCCTGAACCTTAAGTTTTACTTTTCTTTCCATATTGCTTGACCTCCTCGTCAATTATCTACCAACTTCCAGACATAGTTCTTCATCTATAACGGAATCTATTGTTATCATATCATTTTTCATCTTTGAAAGGAATACCGATTCACTTCTTAGTGAATTTTAATATTACATTACTTTTTAGTATATTATAAAATATTTTTCATAATTTATTCCTAGAGGAACTCTAAATAAAAACAAAGAATGTATACCATATCATGGTATTTTTAATAGAGAAAAAAAGCGCCTATAAAGGCGCTTTTTTATTGATACATACCGATAACTCCAAATTCATAAGTCTTATCGTAGATAGGATTCTTTGATATAAAATGAATCCAAACGGGTGCATTATCTAGTTCTGGTTCTCTTTCAAATAAAAATCTATCTGCATTACGCAGAGCCTGCAGTGCGGTTGGCATTTCATTATAGAAAATTCGATTTCTAATATCTGTGTTTCCGTTGATATTGTCATCATCTACCAACACTGATCCAATTAGTGCCAATCGTTTCTGATAGACCTCCCAAGCCACTTTAACCTCATCACGCATTTCTGTAATTTGATCCTTGGCATAATCATCAGCCACAAAGACAAATAATTCTGCCGTCGTATCCGAATGTGTAATCGTATATTTTCTGCCTGTAATAGGATCGTACGGCTTCATATAATTCCGATACTGCACAAATACCTTTTTACTATTTAATTCTCTCACTTATTCCTATATTCTCCATCTGTTACTAACAATGCTTCCAATTCCGGTTTTTCTCCTACAAGGCCTATTGCATAAACCGTATAATACTTATCCGCCATCAAATTGATATTCGGTACCGTAAGCACGACATTTGGTGTCCCTGCAACCCTCACCTGGAGCGTATAGTTCATGGGATCCACTCCAATATAAGGAGTTACTTCTTTAAAAGAGACATTACTAAAAATCACTGTTCCGTTTGGTAAGGTAATATCAACCGCAGGTGCATTAGGAGAGAGATGTAAAAATCTTATCATTGCTTTTCCCGGCTCTTTTTTTCCATTTGCATCTTTCACCGCTAACAACCCAATATTACTAAGCGTTCCTACCGCGGCTACCGTCAAGATAGAATTCTTATTTACCGTTAACATATTCTCTATTACAGGAGAATCCTTCGTACCAGCCGCATATACAGATATTCGATAGGTTCCTACTGGTATTGTTAAATAATCTGTATAATCACCATAGGCAAGATTGCTAACGATCAGATTTTCATTTGCATAAATGTCAACATTGGGTGCATCCGGCACTGTGTGCATGACACGTAAGTACCCCACTGACATCTCACTATTATCGTAATTCATGGTATAATGCATATTTCTTCCAAACACAAAATTTTAATATAGTATATGTCACAAGACCCGCAAAGATACTGTAACAACCTCTAAGAAAGCACGATCCTTTCTAAATCATCTGGTACCAACAGATTTCCAGTATAATACTGTCTTCCTTCTTCTGTGTATAACTGTTTTCGCTGCTTTATCGTATGGTCTTCTGTATGATATAATATCGTATTCTTCGCGCCAAGCATCGTTGCATACTCACATGCTTCTTTCACGGTCGTGTGGAATTTTTCATAGGGCTTATAGATATCTCTGTCACGATATAAGCAAAATGCTTCATGCAAAAGCCAGTCTGCATCGATTGCATATGGATATTCGCATTCCCGATAAGGTTCATCTCCAAGAAATGTAAATTTCTTTCCATCGTCCAATGTGGTCACAAATCCAAATTGTTTCGCTTTTTCAGATCCAATATCAAAAAAGGTAAAAGAATGTTCAAAAATTTCTTTCTGTTCTCCATCATGCACCGCATGAAAAAAGATTCTTTCCCCAATCATTTGAAAAAATTTTTTTTGTATCGTAAGCCTTGTGATGGTAGTGATCGTTTCAATCAACCCCTCATGACAATAAATTTTAAGATCACCTTCATAATTATCTTTTTTCATTTGGGTAGCAATCATGCGAATGAGCCACACCAGTCCCAGTAGATGATCCGTATGTTCATGACTGATAAAAATTTCATGGATATTTCTCAAAGGAATCTCAGCCTTTTCCAATTGCGTCAGAATTCCATTTCCTCCACCCGCATCTACCAGAAAATAATTCTTATCTTTCTGAATGGCAAAGCATGTATTATAACATTTTGTCACGACCGCATTTCCTGTTCCAAGCATAATCAGTGTTTCCATTAAGTAATATCCTTTCTCAATCCGTTTTTTTCACTAAATCTTTCCTTTTACTGTTAAGATTAATCGAAAAATCTGCTCCGTAGTTCGTTCCATATTTTTTCTTGCCGTATCTGGGTCCATAGCTTCATCCAAAGTTACAATCTGCGTTAAAATTGGAAAATAAGAATCGATACCTTCTTCGTTACATTTTTCTGCTCCCGGTGCAATACTACCTGCCAGTGCTATGGTAATTGCTCCATTTTTCTTCCCTAACTTCGCTACTCCAACCGGCCCTTTGCCCATCGCTGTCTGGTGATCCAATCTTCCTTCTCCTGTAACCACAAAATCAGCATTCCTCATACATTCTTCTAACTTTACCGCCTTCATAACCAACTCTATCCCGGATTGTAATTTTCCATTTAAAAAAGTCAAAAAGGCAAACCCTAGACCACCAGCTGCCCCGGCACCTTCTGCCATAATAAAATCTCTTCTGGTAAATTCCGCTGCAAACCGACCATAATGTAGCATATCTTCATCAAGGGATTTCTTCATTTCTTCTGTAACGCCCTTTTGTGGTCCATAGATATAGGTCGCTCCTTGCATGCCACACAAGGGATTGTTTACATCACAGGCTATTTGAAATTGACAATTCTTTAATTCTGCCAGTCGTTTTTCATCAGATATCCCTGCGATACGGGAAAGGCCTTTGGCACCCGTTGGTATTTGTTTTCCACTTTCATCTAAAAACTCATATCCCAGCGCCTGTAGCATCCCGATTCCCCCGTCATTCGTAGCGCTTCCGCCAATTCCTATAATAAAGTGACGGCACCCTCTTCCTATCGCATCCTTTATCAGTTCTCCAACCCCATAGGTGGTAGCATCTAGTGGTCTTTTATCATGAGGCACCAAGGTAATTCCAGCAGCAGCAGCCATTTCAATGATGGCTGTCTTCGTTTCTATTATGTAGCCGTATTGTGCAGTTACTTTTTCTTCCAAAGGTCCTTGTACCTGCAAAGATATCAGCTCTCCCCCCAGCCCCGAGACGAGCGCTTCCATGGTACCTTCTCCACCATCCGCAAGCGGCCTGACAATTACTTCCGCGGTGCTGTCTGCTTTCTTAATTCCATCTCTGATTGCATTTCCAGCTTCGATCGATGTAAGACTGCCTTTCAGAGAATCAATCGCTACTACTACCTTCATTTTTTATCCTGCCCTTCTTCTCTTATTTTTTTTGAATAGCGGCCTGTGCTGCAGCCAATCTTGCAATTGGTACACGGAATGGACTACACGAAACATAGTTCAATCCAACTTTATGACAGAATGCCACGGAAGACGGATCGCCACCATGTTCTCCACATATACCTATTTTCATCTCCTTGCGTACCTTACGTCCCTTTTCAGTACCCATCTTTACCAATTGTCCAACACCAGTCTGATCCAGATGTGCAAACGGGTCCGCTTCATAAATTTTGCTCCTGTAATAATCTTGAAGAAATTTACCTGCGTCGTCCCGTGAGAATCCAAAGGTCATCTGTGTAAGATCATTGGTTCCAAAGGAAAAGAACTCTGCTTCTTGTGCAATCTGGTCTGCAAGCAATGCTGCTCTTGGAATCTCGATCATGGTACCTATTTTAAATTCTATATCATAATTAGTTTCTTTTCTTACTTCATTTGCAACTTCAAAAACTACTTTTTTAACAACTTCAAATTCTTTCTTGTCACCAACCAGTGGAATCATGATTTCGGGTATGATGTTCAGATTATTTTCTTTCTTTACTTCGATTGCTGCCTCCAGAACTGCTCTCGTCTGCATTTTAGCGATTTCCGGATAAGTCACCGCCAATCGGCAGCCTCTATGACCCATCATAGGATTGAATTCATGAAGACTGTCACATCGCATTTTTACATCCGCAACTGTTAGATTCATTTCTTTTGCAAGATTTACGATATCCGTTTCTTCAGTCGGTACAAATTCATGTAGTGGCGGATCTAGAAAACGGATCGTAACAGATTTGCCTTCCATTACTTTAAAAATTTCTTTAAAATCTTTCTTTTGGAAAGGAATCAACTCATGTAATGCTCTTTCTCTTTCTTCTATGGTATCAGAAAGAATCATTTTTCTGATTCGAGGAATTCTCTCTGCATCAAAGAACATATGTTCCGTTCTGCATAGACCTATTCCTTCTGCTCCTAATTCTACCGCCTGTCTGGCATCCTCTTTAGTATCTGCATTGGTAAATATTTTTAATTTTCGAAAGCGATCTGCTAAGCCCATAATTCTTTGGAAATTTCCTGTAATCTCAGGTTCCACAGTTGCCACATCTCCAAGATAAATCTTACCGGTAGTTCCGTCAAGCGAAATATAATCCCCTTCTTTGATTACATATTCACCTAGTTCAAATTTGCGATCTTCTTCCAAGACTTTTATCTCACTGCAACCAGACACACAACAGGTACCCATACCTCTTGCCACTACTGCTGCATGGCTTGTCATACCTCCTCTTGCTGTCAGAATCCCCTCTGCTGCATGCATACCCTCTATATCTTCCGGAGATGTCTCCTGACGCACCAAGATGACTCTTTCTCCTCTGCCACGTGCCAAAACAGCATCCTGTGCATTAAAATACACTCTGCCTGCTGCTGCACCCGGAGATGCCGGGAGTGCCTGCCCCAGCACAATGCCTTTTTTAAGTGCCTCTGCATCAAAATTGGGATGTAGAAGCTGATCCAACGATTTTGCCTCAATTCTGCACACTGCTTCTTCTTCTGTAATCATTCCTTCATCAATGAGGTCACATGCAATCTGTAACGCTGCATGAGCGGTTCTCTTACCATTTCTAGTTTGTAAGAAATATAAATGCTTATTCTGAATCGTAAATTCCATATCCTGCATATCACGATAGTGCTCTTCCAGAATTTTTGCTATTTTTGTAAATTGTTCATAACACTCTGGCATGTCTTCTTGTAGCTTGGTGATTGGCAGGGGTGTACGAATGCCTGCCACAACATCTTCTCCCTGTGCATTAATCAAGTATTCACCAAAAATTCCTTTTGCACCTGTTGCCGGATTTCGTGTGAAAGCAACACCTGTTCCTGAAGTTTCTCCCATGTTTCCAAAAACCATAGCCTGCACATTAACTGCCGTTCCCCAGTCATATGGGATGTCATTCATACGTCGATAGGTATTCGCCCTGTCATTATCCCATGAGCGGAATACCGCCTTTACTGCTTCCATTAATTGTTCTTTCGGATTCTGCGGAAAATCGGTACCCATCTTTTCCTTATATATTTCCTTGAATTTTACAATAATCGCTTTTAGATCTTCTGCAGTAAGTTCTGTATCATAGGTATATCCGTGTTCTTTCTTTACCAAATCCAAAATTCCATCAAAAAAAGTCTTGCTCAGCCCCATTACAACATCAGAAAACATCTGTATAAATCTACGATAAGAGTCATAAGCAAATCTTGCATTATCCGTACTTTTGGCAAATCCTTCCACAGACACATCGTTCAGACCAAGGTTTAAGATAGTATCCATCATTCCTGGCATAGAAGCCCGTGCACCTGATCGGACAGATACCAGCAAAGGTTCTCTTACATCTCCAAATTTTTTACCCTGCTTTTTTTCCAGCCACTCAATTCCTTCAAAGATCTGCTGCTGTGTCTGTTGGCTGATCTGTTTTCCGTCTTTATAATAGTCTGTACAAGCCTCCGTAGTAATCGTAAAGCCTTGTGGAATCGGAAGACCTAAATTGGTCATTTCAGCCAGTCCGGCTCCTTTTCCTCCCAGAAGGTCCCTCATATCAGCCTTACCTTCTTCAAAATTATATACTCTCTTCTGATTGTGGTTCATATCTTGTCTCCCTTTATTTATTTACAACATTAATTGGATTTCCACTGATAAATTCTTTTACATTATTGACCGTAATATCCATGATTCTTTGACGTGCTGCTTGTGCCGCCCATGAAATATGAGGTGTAATGAGGCAATTTTTTGCCTGAAGCAATGGATTGTCTCCTTTGATAGGTTCTGTGGAAACAACATCAAGACCTGCTGCATAGACTTTTCCGCTATTCAATGCATCCGCTAGATCCTGTTCCGCCACCAACTGACCACGGGAATTATTAATAATAATAACACCGTCTTTCATTTTACTTATATTCTCTTTATTAATGATTTCTTCGGTATCTGGAAGTAATGGGCAATGCAGGAAGATAACATCCGATTCGCGAAACAAAGTATCTAAATCTACGTATGTTGCAACTTCCTTGCCAGCCTCACTTTGATACTTATCAAATCCCAAAACGCGCATATCCATACTTTGAAGTATTTTAGCGGTAGACTGACCGATACGTCCCAATCCAATTACACCTGCAGTCTTTCCATATAATTCAATCATTTTATGATCCCAATAACACCAATCGATACTGTTTTCCCATTTTCCGGCTTTTACGGTATCCGAATGATACTGATAGTGAGAGCAGATTTCCAGTAACAGTCCAACTGCGTACTGACCAACGATCTGTGTTCCATAGGTAGGAACATTTACCACGGGAATTCCCTTTTCCTTCGCATAATTATAATCGACCACATTATAGCCTGTTGCCAACATCGCGATCATTTTCATATGGGGACATTTGTCTATCGTCTCCTTTGAGATTGGGGTCTTATTGGTAATTACAATATCAGCATCCCCTATTGTCTCTGCAATGACCGGACTCTCCACATAAGAGACTCTATCATACACTTTCAGTTCACCTAATTTTTCTAATTCTGCCCAGCTTAAATCACCAGGGTTCTCTGTATATCCATCTAATACTACAATTTTCATTTCCATTCACTCCTCCTACTTTTACTATTAATAATACCTCCTGGATTTTGGTACTCGTTCCAGGAGGTATTATGCATGGAATTTCAGTTCTATCAAGTTCCAAATATCAATTTTACCGGTATTTCTATAATTTGAGGTACAAAGATAAAAATACAAATGGAGATAGCAATCAGAACAATCCAAGGGATAGACGCCTTAATGATTTTCTCCAGTGGCAGCCCTGTCACATTTTCAGCGGCATATAAACAAACACCAACTGGCGGCGTAATCAAACCGAAGGATAATGTAATTACCAGGAATACGACAAAGAACAATGGGGATACCCCAATTGCCTGCACTGCCGGAAGCAAGATTGGCACCAATATAAAGATTGCCGCGGTTGCATCCATGAACATACCAACTACAATCAGGAAAGCATATAGAACAAGTAAAATAACGATGCGATTATCGGATATTCCTGCAATCATATTTGCTATCTTACTTGGAAGCCCATCGATCTCAAATAAAAGAGAAGCCGGCTTTGCAGCAATTGCTACAAACAAAATCGTTCCTGTTGATCGGGCATTTTTAATAATAATTCTCGGAATATCACTCCATTTAAGATTTTTAAACACATAGATAGAGACAAGGCAAGTATATACGACTGCAATTGCCGCTCCTTCTGTAGGGGTATAAATTCCCGTATAAACTCCGCCAAGGAGAATAATTGGGGTTAACAAAGCTGGTATAGCTCTCACGAACGCTTTCCCAAGCTTTTTGTTAGAGTAGGGAACTCTATCTCCGATATCATGTTTTTTACAGTAGAAATAATTATAAAGCATAAATATAATACCAATAATGATACCAGGAATTACACCTGCAAGTAAGGCTTGACCAATGGATACATTTGCTGTTGCTGCCGCATTTATCATCAGAATACTTGGAGGAATTACAGATGCCAGCATAGAACCAGACAAGTTAATTGCCGTCGCATAATCCTTTGGATACCCTTTTTTTTCAAGGGCATTAATGCTCATTTTACCTATCGATGCAATTGCTGCAACAGAGGAACCTGACATTCCGGCAAACAGCATATTTACTACAACAGACACATGTCCAAGACCACCAAAGATCCACCCGACCATTGCTTCCGCAAGGTCATAGATGCGATCTGCGATCCCCCCTTCGTCCATCAGAGAACCACATAGAATGAACAATGGTACTGCTACCATAATAAAAGAATTCATTGCGGTGAACATCGACTGTGTTGCCATGTTCAATGGTAATTCTGTCATGAGCGCCATGACCAATACCGAGGATGCACCAAGAGATATTGCGATCGGCACCCCTAAAAACATTAAAATTATAAAAAAGAGAATAATTACTAAACTCATACTTATACTCATCGCCTAATCACCCCTCGTTCCCTAGAGATTTCTGTTTCTCTATCTCTTTATCACCTATGGCCACTTTACCATGAAATTCTAAGAAGCTTTGTATCGTTCCAATAAATCCTAAAACAGCGCTGATCGGTTGACAGATACCGATAAAATACATTGGGATCCGAAGCGCCGTTCCCATTTCGTGAAGCATGATCTGCTGTTGCACAACCTGAATGCCAAACACAAACATAAATGTGAAAAATCCAAATACTACAACCGCATATAAAAATTCACTAAATATTTTTAACCACTTAGGACCTGCTTGTAAAAAGAGAGTCACACGAGAAGATTCACACATATTAAAACCAGATGCCAATGCGATGAACATCATCCATAAGAAGAGATAACGGCTTGTCTCTTCAGTCCATGGAAACGGATGTCCAATCACACGACCGACAATTTGTATCAGAATAACAAGTATCATTCCTATGACCAAAATTGCCAGTAGAATATCTTCAAATTTGTTAATCACATTAAAAAAACCAGAAAGTTTTGATTCTTTTCGTTTCATCTTGATCCTCCAACTAATTTTTCCGTTAATCAAAGCAAGACTAAAATGCTTTGATTAACGGATTGTCTATTATTCAGCCGCTTTTCCGCAGAATTCTGCAGTCGCATTGAATAAATCATCATCTTGAATAAGTTCTTTAAATTTAGGATAGCAAGACTTGGATACTTCAACAAATTTCTGGCGTGCTTCCTCTGTAATATCATTTGATTCCATACCATTATCGGTCAATGTCTTTAACGCGATCTGGTTCTGTTCTGCCATCATATCCACATTCCATTGTTGTAATTCTTCACCAGCTTTCATAATCGCATCCTGTTGCTCTTTTGTTAACTTATTAAAGAAATCCGTATTTGTTCCCACTAACCATGCATCTGCCATGTGATTTGTGAAAGAGATATACTTTTGCACTTCATAGAACTTATTAGAAAATGGAACATCAACTGGATTTTCTTGTCCATCCAGAGTATTTAATTGTAATGCATTATATACTTCCGAGAAGTTCATCGGTGTTGTAACAGCGCCACATGCATTAAAAAATTCTACATACAAGGAATTGTTCGGAACACGAAGAACGACACCTTTTAAGTCTTCTGGAGTGGTAATTGGTCGTTTTGCGTTTGTTACTTCGCGGAAGGATCTCGTCCAACTTCCTACGGTCGTAATACCCATATCGTTAACACGATTCATCAATTCTTTTCCTGTATCACTATTTAGATAATCAAGTAACTGTGCCTGGTCATCAAACATATAAGGAACTGATATTACATTATACCCAGGTTCAAAACTCGCATAGACTGAGGATGCAAGAATCAGCATTTGTAAAGAACCTGCTGAAAGCTGTTTGATACCTGCTGCAGTATCTCCACCATATAAAGAACCATTTCCGGATACCATAATGTTAAGTGATCCATTTGAATATTCCATGGCACGATTCGCAAATTCTATTGCTGCTGCATAAATATAGGAAGCTTCCGGATCCGGAACTGCTATCGTAATCTTTGTAGCATCCGCTACAGGTGCTGCTTTCGCTTCTGATTCTGTACTACTACTTTGTTCTGTTGTCGCTTCTGCTTTTTCTGGACTTTTAGCTGAACCACATCCAGCCAGTGACATACTTACCATTACCATTGCACAAGTTAAAGCTACGATTTTCTTTTTCATTTGTTTCCTCCTAAAATACTATAGTTTTTTGTTATTTACACCTTTTTCCTACTTATCTGTTTAATTTATAAATCTCTTTTAATGCTGGATACAAATTTGTATAAACTTCAAAACGTTTTGCATAGACCTCATCATACTCATGATTACTTTTTACCACTTTATAAATTTTCTTCTCTACTTTATCCGACGCTTCATACACATCTTTAAAAATTCCTGCTCCGACACCCCCAAGCAGTGCTGCACCAATTGGTGCCATATCGCACATATCCAGAATTTTTAGATCTTTTCCCGTAATATCTGCCTTTATTTGTGCCCAAACTTCACTTTTTGCACCTCCACCTATAGAAGTAAACTCCGTGATCTTGGTACCCGTTATCTGTTCCGCAATGCCTGCCAATTGGCGTAGTCCATATCCACAGCTTTCAAGGACTGCACGATTCATTTCTTTGCGTGTTGTATGAAGCGATATACCGAAAAACACGCTACGCGCATAGGAATCCCAAATAGGGCTTCGCTCGCCCTGCATATAAGGAAGAAATACAACACCATTACAACCCGGAATTGCTTGCTCAGCTTCTAGATTCATTTGCAAAAAGGCATCCTTTGTTCCTTCTGCTTGTTTTACAAAATCTTCACAGAATTGATGTAAGAACCATTCATTTGCTGCACCTGTAAATGACATAGCGCCTTGGTAAATCCATTTCCCTGGAACGACGTGGCAACGATTGATGAACCCTTTGTCAAATACCGGTTTATCAATACAAATTGTAAGTACATCTGTGGTTCCTACTGATTCACAGACATCCCCAGCTTTTGTGACTCCCGCAGCCAACGTTGCACAAGGTGTATCTGCGCCACCAATTGCTACCGGAATCCCTTCTTTCATACCCATCTCAATCAAATCTTTGTGGATCAATCCTCCTACTACATCGGTAGAATCATGTAGTTGAGGGAGCTTTTGGATATCTATCCCAATTTTCTCACATAAAAATTCTGACCATACCTTTTTCCCCGAAGTTTCAAAGAGATTTGTATAAGATGCATTTGAAAAATCAATTGCAAATGAGCCTGTCATTCTATTTGCGAGAAATGTGTTTATGTGCCCAAAGTACTTTGTCTTTGCATACATATCTGGCAAATGACGCTTTATCCATAGCATGGAGGATCCTGAAAATGCACCTGCCATGGAGCTATTAGCGGTAATATCAAAGAGTTTTTCCGCTCCTACGGCATTTAGAATCATCTCTGCTTCTTGTGTGCTTCTTCTATCTGAATATATAATAGGATCTACGAGAACTTCACCATTTTCGCCCATCGCTACTAATCCGGGACAGAGTGAAGAGATACTAATGCCAGCAACCCTTGCTATATCGATACCTTTTCCATCTCTTAACAGGCGGATGCAAGTAACAAAAGCACCCCACATACTCTCGGCATCGATTTGAACAAAATTTTGTTGCTGTGTTAAAAAACTATATCTACTACTACTGATTCCCAATAAACTTGCATTTTCGTCGATGATGGCCACTTTCAGGCTTGTTGTACCCACATCAACTCCCAATAAATAGTTTTCCATATCTGATTCCCATTTCTCTAACTAAAGTTATCTAGTAGACCAAGCCGATTAAAATTGATCGTAATTTTTATCGTTTTCAAGCTGTGCAAGAAGTTCTTTGGCTTCTTTTACACTATAGCCGTTGTGAACAATATAACGCAGAGCAACCACCAAAGCAGTAACATCATCGTAATCCCATACGAATCTGCCCATGGTAACGCCACCTACACCGCAATCCATAGCATCTCTTGTCATTTGAAGGTAATCATCAAGTGTCTTACAAGAATCTCCACCTTGAATTACTACTCTAAATGAGCTAGGTACGCACGCAATCGCTTTTGCCATACTTTCAGGATCTCCTGTGTATGTTGTTTTTACAACATCCATTCCAAGTTCGCATGCACTTCTTACACAATATGCAATGTTCTCCCAAGCCGTTTTCTTATCATCAGCAACGCTTTCTCCCTTTGGATACACATGTCCAATTAATGGCATTCCAATTTTATCACAATATTCAGAAACTTCACCGATTTTAGCGAACTGTTCATTTTGGAAATCACCAAGTGTCATAGCTCCCATGGAAACAGCATCTGCACCCATGCGTACTGCTGCATCTACAGATCCAAAGACCACATCGTTCGTTGGTGATGTAGGTGCATAATTAGAAATTTTATGAAGAATGGAAATACCTGAACCTACATGAGGTCCCCAGCAGCGTTTTTGAATTCCACCTGTCATAGTCATTGCATCCGGACGTCCTGCTACAATTTTGTCAATTGCACTTTGTATATCATGGATACCTGTCATTGGGGCAATTCCTCTTGATATCGCATGATCAACAGTTATTGCCATCATTTTGTTTGATTTCGGGTCAATCATTCTTGCAAGTCTTAACGATTTTCCCATTGCCATCATTGGTTCTACGTTTGTCATTTTGTTCTCCTCTTTCATATAGTGATATTATTATTCTTTACGTTCACATCACGGTTCAATCATTATTTTTAATGCCGTTCCCGCCATATGTAACGCTAATGCCTCATCAAAATTGTCTAGTTTAAAGGTATCCGATACAATGGCATCCAAATTAATTTTTTTTGTGATTACCATATCTGCAGCCTGCATATAATCAACTCTTTTATATGCGGTACTACCGGTTACATTTAATTCATTATAATGAATAATGCTTGGATCGATATCACTTGTTTTACCTGTCGGGAATCCGGCAAACAAGCAGACAGTACCACCTTTTTTAGCAAGTTTCAATGTGTCATTTACAAGTGCGTTCACACCAATCGCCATTACAATCCTGTCAACACCTTGACCATCGGTTTCTGCCATAACAACTTTTTCAAGATCTTCTTTATTTGTATCTATTACTCTGTCAGCTCCAAGTTCAGCCGCGATCTTTCTCTTGCCCGCATCCAACTCACTTACGATTACTTTCTTTGCGCCTGTTATTCTGGATAATTGAATATGCATAAGTCCAATCGGGCCAGCCCCTATAATCAGAACCGTATCATTAAATCCTGTTCCTGTATTTCTAAGGCCTCTGATGCAACATGCGAGTGGCTCTATTAACGCTCCGCTTTTGAAACTTACATCTTCTGGAAGTTTGATTACATTTCCACTTTTTATGCAGACATCCGGAATTAATAGATATTCCTCAAACCCTCCATTAAATTCGTATCCAATTGCTTTTCGATTCATACAGGCATTTTCTCTACCTGTTAAACAAGCCTGACAATGTCCACAAGGAATCACATTTGCTATAGCAACCTTTTCTCCAACCGAATAACCTACGACATTTTTTCCCACTTGTGCAATTAATCCGCATATTTCATGTCCTATCACAGAATCTCTTCGCACGCCTTTTGTTTTAGCACCAGTAAAAATTCTCTTATCAGTACCACAAAGCGCCGCCGCTTTCATTTCCAGAAGGATATCATTGTCTCCGCATACTGGCTTTTCAATCTCAGTCACTTCAAAATTATTGGGATAATTATCAGGGCCATGTAACACAACTGCTTTCATTCTATATCTCCCTTCTTATTATTTGTAATTGCACTATAACATTTCTGAAATATTATTTCAATAGTTTTTGTAATATTTTTTCTTTTTATTTCTGTATGTTTGTTATTATTTCCATTTATATGAAATTCTTACTATTTTAAAGCATTCTAAACACGTTTATTATTTCTTTTATACTGAAATTATTTTTCTTTTTTATATTTCAGACATAAAAAAGGGCCCTTTCGCACAAACTAAATGTTTGTACGAAAGAGTCCTTATATTTTTACTATTTTTACTATATTTCAAGCTTTAATACTTATTCCTTGCCGTAGCATCTCTTGTTGATTGAATGGCATTATAAGAAGCATCGTAATCTTTAAAGGCTACATTGCTTACAATAGCATCAATAATTGCAAGTTGTGCGATTCTGGTGCTCACGGACTCAGATTGAAAAAGAGTTTCGTCATAAGCTGAATAAATCGTAACATCCACTAATTTTGACATTGGTGATTTTCCCTGACTTATAATTCCTACACAATAAGCTCCTCTATCCTTTGCATTTTTCATGCATTCAATGGATAGGTAATTACTCCCTGAAAAAGAGATACAGATTGCCAGATCCTCTGGTGTCAAAAGAGAAGAAGCCATCATTTGTAAGTCAATATCATCGTAGGCCTGTGCTTTAATACCAATTTTCAAAAATTTGTGTTGTGCATCTTTGGCAACTATGTGGCTGCCTCCTGTACCAAAGATAAGCAATTGACGAGCATTATAAATTTTTTCTGCTATGTTATTAATCGCAAAGGTATCAAGACCCAACAGTGTTCTGTTCAGGACGTTAATTTCTGACGTGAATATCTTCTTACAAATCGTCTCTGAATCATCTTCCTGATCTAAAATGGGATCAAATTGCTTTGCTCTAGGAAGTATATCCCTGGCAGCATTCATTTTGAAATCCTGAAATCCTTTATATCCAACGCTTCTGCAAAAGCGTACAATAGATGCATCTGAAACACCAGCTTTTTTAGCAAGAACCGAAACATTATATTGCAATACGGCTTCATAGTGCTCCAACACATAATTAGCTATTTTTGCTTCTGTACTTGTCAGTTGTGGAAGTTTTCCTATAATTTTTTCTTTGCAATTTCCAGCAATCATATTTTCTCCTGATTATCTATATTTTTAGACTGTGTCTATTATAGAGTGGAGTATAACACCAATTTTTTCATAATTCAATAATTATTGCCGAATTGTTACACGAATCTTTCTGATTACTGATTGCAAAAACTAACCAAAATTGTTTTGTTAAAAAATTTTTATCTTACTATTTGTTCTCCACTAGCGCTGTAAATCTCATACCATTCATGATGTGCAAGCCTTACCTCCAACGCTCTTATCGCAGCATCCAGGCGCTCCAGTTTTTGACTCCCTGATAGTGGAACAGCCGAAACCGGATGGTACAATAACCATGCATAAATAATCGTATCCGGTTGCTCGTTATGCCTTTCTGCAATTTCACTGATTTTTTTCATAGCCTTCGTACACAGCGAATCCTTTTTATCAAATAATCTACCACCAGCTAAAGGAGACCAGATCATTGGATGTATTCTATGTACCGTTAAATAATCTACCATTCCTGAATTAAAATGTTCAAAACATACCGGATTCATTTCAATTTGATTGGTTACCAATTCTCCACCAATGGCTTTGTTAAGTGCATCAAACTTATACGGATCAAAGTTGGAGACTCCAACTTCTTTTACCAATCCCTCTTTTTTTAGATCTTTCAAAGCCCTTGCTGTTTCATAGACATCCAGGCAAGGATCTTCTCTATGTATCAAATAAAGATCTAAGTAGTCTGTTTTAAGTCTCGTTAAACTCTCCTTACAGGATTTTATTACACGGTCATAGGAGGTATTATAATACCCAAATGCATTGCTCCCTATATTCTCTTTGAAAATACCCGTTTTTGATACCAATTCAATTTTATTTCTGATAGAGGCATCCTTTAAAAAAGCATCACCCATTAATGTTTCGCATAATGTATCCGCATAAATCTCTGCGGTATCGAACGTAGTCACCCCTCTGTCGATACATTCATGCATAAAATTTGCAAGCTCTGCATCTGTAAAGTTCCAGCCATCTAATCTCCAATATCCTTGCGCGATTGCTGATAAAGACAACTCTTTTGATAATTCTACTCTTTTCATTGTTCGTCCCTTTCTAAATTAAGCATTTTTTCTCATATCAATGGCTACCGCACTGATAATGATAATACCTTTAATAATCAGCTGCCAGTTTGAATTCAAACCTATGTAGGCCAATCCATAACTAATAAACGTAAAGATAATAACGCCAATTGCAGCTCCTGAAACTTTTCCAATTCCTCCGCTTAAAGATACACCGCCAACGACGCAGGAAGAAATGGCATCAAATTCATATGCATTTCCATAAGAACTGTTTGCTCCGCCAGTTCTTGCCACTTCCAGAATACCAGCCAATCCTACCAGACAACTTTCAATAATGAATACTGCAATGATGATCTTGTGAACATTAACACCAGATACTTTTGCAGATTCCTGATTCCCACCAACAATATAAATATGTTTACCAAATACCGTTTTATTTAATACGAACCACACTATAAGCAGCACAAATACTGCAATTACCACAAGCAAACTAATTTGTCCAAATAATTTATAACTACTAAAGAAAGTCAGTTCTTCTCTAATCCCTCCAATCGGTTGTGAATTGTTAGGTGCTTTCGCGAAATATAGCTGGTTAATACCGTAAACGATGGTGGACATTCCATAGGTGGCTATAAATGGAGCCAATCTCAACTTGGAAACCAACAGACCGTTTACCAGACCAATACATGCAATCACCACAATGGTGACAAGAATCGGTATCAGTATAGGCAAATACGGAAGATTGGGCCAAAATAGTTTTGAATACGTCGTGACCTGAGAAAGAGAGGCTATAATAACTGCCGCCAGTCCTACCTGCCTTCCACCTGCGAGGTCAGTACCGCCGATTAACAGTGGGAACATCAAACCTAATGCACAAATCATCTTAATAGCCGATTGTGTTAGAATATCGGTAACCACTCTCCATTGAAGGAACGATGGTTCAATCATTATAATTCCTATGATCATAAAAAATAATACGATAATAAGGGCTTTATCAATTAAATATGATTTCATTTGAGCTGTTGTAATTTTCATTCCTTTTCCATTCATTCTGTGACCTCCGTACTCTGTTTCGCCTTATTTGAAAAACTGGTGGCACTCTTCATAATCTTGGTCTGCGTTGCATCATCGTGATGTAGCATTCCCGTCTGCCTTCCCTCGCACATAACCATTATTCTGTCAGACATGCCCAGGAGTTCCGGCATTTCTGATGAAACCATGATGATTGCTTTTCCTTGTTTCGTAAGTTCCCTCATAATTCGATAAATTTCATATTTTGCCCCAACGTCAACGCCACGCGTAGGTTCATCCAAAATCAAGATCTCGCTATCTGCCAAAAGCCATCTTCCGACCAATACCTTCTGTTGGTTGCCTCCGGACAGATTCTGTATTGCTACTTCACAGTTTGCCATTCTGATATCTAATTCTTGGCTTATTCTATTCACATCTTTTAGCATTTTTTTCCTGTTTATGAACCCAATTGCATTTCCGGTCAATTTTTTATAGGCCGCTGCAAGTGTATTATCAAATACGGATAGCATCGGTATAATTCCAGTTGCCCTTCTCTCCTCTGTTAACAATCCAAACCCATTTTTTATGGCATCTCTAGGATTCGAATTAACAATTTCCTTCCCGTCAATCCATATTTTACCAGACTTTATCTTGCGCAATCCAAAGATGGATTCTACCAATTCCGTTCTCTGCGCACCGACCAAACCGCCTATGCCAAGAATTTCTCCCTTATGAAGGTCAAAAGAGACATCATGGAATGAATTTTCCTTGGCACTTGTCAAATCAGTAATTTTTAATAGAATTTCTTGTTGGACTGAATTTTCGCCAGGCGGAAACCTCTCGTCCATGTTTCTACCAACCATTTGCTTAATTAATTCATCCACATTGATTTCATTCACATCCCACTGTCCGATAAAATGTCCATCTCTCATAACCGTAATATCGTCTGTTATTTCAAATACCTCCTCCAGTTTATGAGAGATATAAATAATGGAACGTCCCTCCTCCTTTAACCGGTTGATGATTTTGAACAGATGTTCTGTTTCTGCATTGGTAAGAGAAGATGTCGGTTCATCCATGATAATTATCCTTGCATCATAGGAAACTGCTTTTGCAATTTCTATCGCTTGCAATTGTGATACGGACAAATTTTTTGCCAATTCGCTTACCGCTATATCAAACTCAAGATCACGTAGTAGATCCTGTGTCATTTTCTTCATTTTTACTTCATCCACTACAATGCCCTTTTTTTCAAAACGTCCTACCCAGATATTATCAATGACATTTCTATAAGGAATCGGATTCAACTCCTGATGTATCATTGATATTCCATTTTGCAGTGCAACTGTAGGGCTGGTTATCTCTACTTGTTCTCCATCAATTTGTATCATTCCTTCGTCTGGATGATAGATTCCAAACAAGCATTTCATAAGTGTTGACTTACCTGCACCATTTTCTCCAATCAGTGCATGGACAGTTCCTGGTCTCACGGATAACTGTACTTTGTCTAATGCTTTTACCCCCGGAAAGGACTTTGACATGTCACTGATTTTTAGTCGAAGATTTTCCAAAATAATACCTCCATTCCTTAAGCATTTTTCACTTGCCATGAATTACGATAGGATACCACTTAACTATCTATTTGGTATCCTATCGTAACGGATTTCTATTGATTCCGTATTTACAAGTTATTCTGAAACTGAATTCATTAAATCAAGGGTTGCATCCAAATTGGAAGAATCTACAATTACATATGGAATCCACACATATTTGCCATCAACGGTACAAGCTACTCCAACAACATCTTCATTGATTTCTTTTCCCTCACGGATAGCCTTTATTACATTAAGAATTGCATCCGATTGACTTTTTCTATCATTTAATACGGTTCCTAGCAACTGACCGCTCTTCATTGCTTCAAGGGCATCCACGTTCGCATCAATACCAACGATAGGAACAAACTTATCGGCCTCACCTGAGTTATATCCATTGTTTACGCAAGCCTGAACCGCTCCCATTGCCATGCTGTCATTATTGCAAAGAACGCCTTCGATTCCATCGATGCCATATGCTGTAATCCATGCATTCATTTTATCAAGAGCTTGCGCCTGATCCCAATTTGCAGTATCACATGCCAGAATTTCATAATCAATTCCTTTGGCTTTTAATGTATCTTCATAAGCCTGCGTTCTTAAAACAACATCCTGCTGTCCGGTTTCTCCCTGCAAAATAACGATCTGTAACTTTCCATCGCCATTCTTGTCTGCTAATTCTTTATTCGCTTCCCAATAGTTGATCAATGCCTGCGCGCACATCTCGCCAGACTCTTTTGCTTGTGCTCCGATATAATAGATATTGTCATATTTTTGCATGGTATCTTCCATTGGTTCCATATTGAAAAATACGGCAGGTACCCCCTCTGCATCGCATTTTTCCATCATGTTTGCAATACTTTCACGATCCGGTGCACAGATAGCCATGACATCTGTTCCCTTTGTCAAAGCCGCTTCTAATTTGCTATTAGCAGTAGATACATCATTTGCAGCATCCTGCATGTCAAGTGTTACTCCACCCAAAATATCTGCTTCATTTTGCATGATAATCCGGAACCCGCTCTGAAATTGATCATCAAACGCTCTCCAGATTACGGTCGATTTCACATTTTCTGCAACAACCTCACTTGCTTCTGTTGATTGTGCTTCTGTTGCAACTTCTTCCGTCACCTTCTCCGTATCCTTTTTGGTAGTCTCGGAGTTCCCACATGCAACAAGAGATAACATGGTTGTTGCCGCTAATACTAAACTAATCACTTTCTTCATTTCTAATCCTCCCGATTCTATATTGTTTTTTGCTTTTTTATGTTAAACCATCTAGGCTTAGCATCCCCATTTATTAAAGTTTAAATTGTATCATTTTCTCTTTGATTAATTCTTTTGCTGCATTTTTAGAATTAACGAACATAGCCGTATTGTATTTAAAATCAGGTTTCTTCTTCAATTCCTCAAAAGAATCTGCGACTGCTGTTAATACATCGGTTGCAACATTAATTTTCCGGATTCCACATCGAATTGATTCCTGAACCTGATCTGCCGGAGTTCCTGAACCACCATGTAATACCAATGGAACATCCACCACCGCCTTAATCGCTTTTAATCGCTCAATATTAAGTTCAGGTGCTGCAATATAATGACCATGCTGCGTTCCAATGCTTACAGCCAGACAATCAACGCCTGTCCTTTCCACGAATTCTTTTGCTTCTTCGGGATCTGTCTGTGCAGCTTCCGGTCCTTTTACGATGAGATCTCCTTCTTCTCCTACTAGTTTTCCCAATTCTCCTTCTACCGTAATTCCTAAGGAATGTGCATAATCCACTACTTTTTTGGTAAGAGCTATATTTTCTTCAAATGGTAAAGAGGATCCGTCGATCATGACAGATGAATATCCAGCTTGAATCGCCTGCACACATTCTTCATAGGTTCGGCAGTGATCTAAATGTAATGCGATCGGAACCAAAGAATTTGCTGCCGCTCTTTTTACGGTCTCCACGGTACCTTCAAATCCTCCCATTAAGTCGCAGCAATCAGTCCCCGTGATAAAGATGACCGGAACATTTAATTCTGATCCTGCTTCAATAGCAGCTAACGCTGTTTCATAGGATACTGTTACAAATGCTCCATATGCCACTTTCTGCTCTTCCGCTAATTCTAATAATTCTTTCATTGGTGCAAATTTCATTTTCTTACCTCCGCTTTATAATTTTATTTTGACCAATTATGATAAAACCGCATTGCTTCCTCATAATTGGGAATTCCCGATGTACCTCCCTTTTTTCCTACGTTAAGGGTGGCAACTGCCAACGCAAATCTTGCGCTCTCAAAAACATCTTTCTGGTGTATCAGTGCACAGATGAGACCTGCCATAAAAGAATCACCTGCTCCAGTCGTATCTACGACCGGAAGTCCTTTTGGACAGTCTATATATCTTTCTGTCTTAAAATCAGTTAAGAAGCACCCATTTCCTCCTAATTTAATACCCATAGCTTTCATCCTATATTTTCTAAAGCATTCTACTATTTCGTGTGGATCCTCAAGCCCTGTCAATACCTTCGCTTCCTCTAGGCTTGGAAAAAATATGTCTGTTTCAAGAAAGGCTTCCTTCAGTTCTACATTCCAATCTAATTGTTCCTTCTCATTCATGGCGGCGTCCATAATTGTAATCGCTCCATGCGCATGTGCCTTTTGAAAGGAATCTGCAATGCCTTCTTTGTCCATTTTCTTCATCGACATGACGGAACCAACATATACGATATCCGCTCCTTCTACCATTTCCGCATCGATATCATCTTTTCCAAATTCATTAAAAACTGAAATTTCTGACAAAAAGTGTCTTTCACCCTCATCATCTATGAGAGCATAAGAGCAAGCTGTAGTGACTTCCTCACTTTCAATGACTTTTGAGGTATCTACTCCAATGTCCTTGCAGTACCTTTTTATAAATCCGCCATTTGCATCCTTACCAATCTTCCCAATAATAGATACGTCACAGGAAAGTTTTGCCAGACCTATGGCAACATTTAAGGCATCACCACCGCAGGATAATACCGGCTTGTCTATTGGAGCACAATCCAATTTCATAATATCTGACGGCACCGGGGACAAAATAGTATCGCAGACCATCATACCCAAACACAATACTTTCATAAAGTTGCCTCCAACATTTTATACTTTGTACGTACATTCGTATGTATACATAATAACACTTTATTTTTCTTTGTCAAGTATTTTAAAGAATATTTTGTCGCAATTTAAAAAGTAAAATCAATAATTAGCATTTTTACTAGTACAACAAAAAATAACTTGTATATTTTTTGTATATGCATTATACTCTTATTGTATCTTTGTACGTACAGATATAATATTCATTGATAATGGGGGAAAACATAATGAGTTTATTTGATAAGATTTTAGACAAGAGTATTCCAATACCTCTTTATTTCCAATTAAAGGGCCTGATCTTGGATTCCATAAAAGACGGCACCTTCTCTGTCGGCGAATCAATTCCAACGGAGAACGAACTCGCTGCTTATTTTCAAATAAGCAGAGCGACCGTTAGGCAGGCCATATCAGAGCTTTCACAGGAAGGCTGGTTAATAAGAAAAGCAAGCAAAGGAACGTTCGTTACTGTTCCGGAACAGAACTCTAACTATATTCGTTCTTTTGAGCCATTTTACCAACAAGTTTCAAGACAGAACAAACTACCTTCCACAGAATTATTGAATTTAGAAATCATTCAGCCTACAAAAGAGATTGCTAAAAAATTAAATCTTGCTGATGGCGATAAAGTTATTTCCATGTTTCGGCGCCGTTTCTCTGATACCACTCCTATGGTGACCATTCAGAATTATATTCCTTATAGTTTATGTTCCTATATCTTAAGTCAGGATTTTACTACAAAATCATTATATGAATTATTGATGGGACATGCAGAAACGAAGATCAAAGAAACAAAGACTGTGGTCTCTGCATCGTTAGCAACTTCGGAAGATGTGAAACTTTTGGAAGTAAAGACATCGACACCAATGCTATGTTTTCATAATGTATCGACATCTTCTGATGGAACTGTAATTGACTATGCATTTGCCAGATACCGGGGAGATCTGAATAAATTTGAGTTTATAGACAGTCCGAGAAACTAATTTGGTTGTGAAAAGATCCGCCAAAAAGCAAAAAAGCAGCGGCTTGTATGTGTAATCTACAAACCACTGCTTTTATTCTATCTATTCTAGAAAGCGAAGTATCTTGTCTATCGCATTCTTTTGATCCATTCCTTCAATTGCATGGTCTAAATCCTCTAAAAGTGCAACGTCACAACTCTCCAATGCATTTTGGTAACCAATAGCTGCATTGATGCTTACAACAGAATCTTTTTTTCCATGAATTACAAGGGTAGGTCCCTTAAATTCTTTCGTCACCTCGTAAATAGGCAGGTACTTCGCAATTCTGAAATATTGTCCTCCAACTTGCAGGTCTTGATCTCCAATGGAAATCACATCTGGTATATGATGGGTATCATATTGCGTACCCATGCAAATTCCTGCCTTCGCATCCTCCTTTAGGGTTGCCGCAGGTGCAAGTAACACCAACCTGCTTATTATCTCCGCATAATAGCCAGCCAACATGCCACCAACTACACCTCCTTGAGAATGTCCTACAATATAAATATCAGTAACAAAATCCAGAGAACGAACAAAACTCAATATCGATATCGCATCCTCTATTTCTTTTAGTACATCCATTTCTTCAAATTTACCATCACTTTTCCCATGACCGCTAAAGTCGAATCGAATTGATGAAACTCCTTGTTTCATCAATTGTGTCGAAATTATGGGGAATAGATCGTCTTCCTGATATCCAAGATCCCCTGAAAACCCATGGAATAAAATGGCTATTGGACATTTCTCCAAATCTGGCTTATCCAATATCCCTCTCAATCTAATACCATCTCTATTAACTGTCACATTCATTTTCTTTCCTCACTCATGATAAATTTTAATTATAATGTAATCTTGCTCCTGCTCTACACTTCCAGAAAGATTTGCGGTTTCCAGCCATTTTAAAGCAACGCTGTCGGTCATAATCATTGGTTTTGTTTTCAGTAAAGAAGTTCCATTTCGAACAGTGCCACAATTATCAACAAAAATTCTGCATTTACATCCTAATTGATCGGTTCCCTCCAGTATGTATTTTGCGCTTATTATTTTATCTGCACCATTTCGTTGCACCTGTGTATCAACAGCTCCTGGTAACACCTTTCCCTGAAAAATATCACTTTCACAAATTCCCCGAAAGAGTATCATAGCCACATTTCCAAGACTACCGTTTACTTCATATATTTCATCCAGTTCGATCTTAAATTCCAACACTTTTTCCATACTTCACTCCTACATCACTTAGTAACAGTATTTGGGTTACTTAGAATTTATTTCTCACATTCTCCTCATTTATCGTCACTTTATTTTTACCATTCCGCTTCGATAAATAGAGATTGTAGTCTGCCCTCTTAATTACTTCTTCTAATGGTATCGCTTCGTTACATTTTATGCAAATACCAAAACTTGCCGTAATAGCTGCCTCGATTTCGCCCTCTACGATCTTAGTCTTTTCAATTTCATGACGTATTTTATCAACCACGTCAAATACTTTTTCTTGTTCGGTAAATTCATTGAAATAGATGATTATCTCTTCTCCCCCATATCTTGCAACAATATCATTCGGACCAATGGCATTTTTTATGATTGCCGAAACTTTTTTTAGAACTACATCTCCATAAGGATGTCCATAAGTATCATTCACTTTCTTAAAATCATCCAAATCTGCCATAACAATACTATAATTTTTCTCAAGCAGGATGGGGCTTTGTTGCAATGTTTCAAAAAAATAACTTTTATTAAAAATTCCTGTCAGTCCGTCCCGATAAGAATTTTCTTTAATTTGGTTATATAAGATATTATTTTCGATAGCTACTCCAATATGATTTCCTAAAGCCGATAAAAACAGAGCATGATCCTTCGTAAAATAATTTTTTTCTCTATGCTGAATCAAAATGAAACCCAAAAGCCGCTGACCTACTCTAATGGGTACTCCCATGCAGGAATAAACAAGTTCTGCATCCTTATTCGTTTCATAAATCGGAGTTTCACTATTCAGAATGAACTCTGCTTCAAAATGTTTTTTAATTAACTTTTTTTCTTCTTCTATGGATTCATAGGAAAAAGTCTGAGAGGAGGCTTCAAAATGTTCTTCGCTTCCCTTTATGTAGATCGTTGAATACCTTGCCCCAAACACGCCAATCAGCATATCGTTGATTACAGGTAAAAGATTCGGATTTTTTATGAATTGATTGATGTACCTGCTTATTTCCAAGATATTTGTGAACATATTTAGTTTCTTCTCAAGTAACGTGACCTTTTTTGATAAATCATTTATCGTTTTTTCCGTAAAGAGCTGATATTTTTCAAATACTTCTACATCCATAAAACATATTCCTCCGCACAAACCCCCACTATAGAATCCTTTATTTTTATATAAGAATATAATCATTCAATTTTAACATTTATTTTTATAATCTTCTACCTTTTTTGTATATAAATAGTATCTCTTTCACTTTTTTAAATAAAACTGCTAGTAGGTCAATGAAGTGAACCCACTAGCAGTTTTATTTGTTACTTTTTATTAGAATCTACTCTTCTACTGTTTTTACTAAAGAATCCATGATAAAATCCATTTGTGCATTCATGGACGTCATATCGCTGAACCAGAACATTCCACTGGAATTTTGCACCAATCTTCCCTCCTTGACTGCTGGAAGACTTTTCCAAACTTCCACATCTTTTATCTCAGTTATTCTTTCATCAGAAAATATGTAATCTCCCACATAATCTTTAAGGGTTTCATAGGAGATATCTATAAAATTCACACCCTCTTCCTCCATGACCTCTTTTTGGACTCTCTCTGGTGCTTTTAAGCTTAAGTATTTATAGATAATCTCACCGCCTCGTCCATAATCATCACCAAAGACTCTTAATACGCCCTTTGTCTGGTTTTCCAAAAGAATGATAGTCTTATCCGACAATCCACTATCAGAAAGCTTTTTCTTGGACTCTTCGGCCTTTTTCTCAAAGTCTGACATAATCTTTTCTGCCTTTTCCGGTACTCCAAATACCTCTCCGAAAAAGGCCACCCGATCCTTTACTTCCATATCGTAATAATTTCTGGCAAGTGTTGGCGCAATCTTAGACAGGCTCTCATAATCATCTATATTGTTCCAGATAATAAGATCAGGCTCCAACTCCATAATGGCCTCCGGATTTAATGCAAAGGCATCCACAATAGTAACGTCTCCCAGTTCTTGTTCAAATACTGCATCATCGTTAAAGGAGGTTCCTACCGGATGAATCCCAAGTGCAAGTAGATCTCCCTGGAAGAATGCGACCACAACCCGTTTGGGATTAGCTGGTATTTCCACATCTCCATATTCCATCTTAATGACTCTTGTGTCTTCGCTTGCATCTTTAGTTGTCTGTGCTGTTTGCTCAGTAACCTTTGTATCATCTTTCGGGGCTTCTCCTTTATTTTCTGCTCCACAGGCGGTAAGCAATATGGCGGATAAAGCTATGGCAGCCATTCTACTTTTTCTCTTTATTTTACTCATGACGTGAGTACCTCCTCTTTCAAGTAAGTTTAAACTAACAAAAGTTAGTATATCATAAACATCTCACTTTGTACAGAATTCTTCTCGTATTAAGAAAGGAGCTAATGCTAAAGCATACGACTTTGATCGTTTGCTTTTACATTGCCCCTTTTGAATTATCTTTACAGGATACTTTGTACTCTTCCTACAATTCCACCTTCCAGCATTACCTTAATTCCCCTGTGATGGTTTGGTGAATTCGTTAGAATTTTCCTAACAGTTCCTTCCGTTAATTTTCCTGTTTTCTGATCCTGTTTTTGAACTACCATGACTTTTGCACCTATTTTTATATTACTTCTAATCGTTCCGTCCATATCTTCTCCACTTTCATTAATTTCTTATTGTATCTAATAATAAAATTTATGCTATCATTCCTTTCTCATATAGTAAGAACTATATGTTTCGCTTTCTTACTTATATGATACTATCAACCATCAAACATAGACTCTAAATAATTCATATTTATAAAAATTCTTTGTATTTTTTTATATAGGAAATCTTTATTACGGTTACAAGTACCATATAGGAAATAACAATTATAATCAACCATGCAAAATATACTATAGGAAGCCTTGCTAATTTGAGCATCGTTCCAAACGTTGTAAAAGGAATCATGGTAAGAACTGTGATACCCGTGAACGATAATGCAATTACTGGAATTGATGCACAACTTTGAATAAAAGGAATTTTAGGTGTCCTTATCATGTGGATCACCAATGACTGACTCCACATCGACTCAATAAACCATCCCGCCTGAAAAGTAGCTATGAATAGCGCTTGCTGATAAGGATCCGTAATTTGATGAAACAGTTGTCCGCCGCAAACAGTGGGACAGAGAAGGAAATACATCAATAAGTAGGTCGCAATATCAAAAACAGAACTTGTTGGCCCTATCCATAACATAAATCGACTTACAGAAGAGGCATCCCATTTCCGAGGATTTTTTAGATATTCTTTATCCACATTGTCCCAGGGTATTGCCGTGCAGGATATATCATAAATAAGATTCAGCAAGATTAGATGGATGGATGCCATTGGTAAAAAAGGCAGAAAAGCGCTTGCTGCTAAAACGGAAAACATATTTCCAAAATTTGAAGAAGCTGTCATTTTAATATATTTTATCATATTGGCATATGTCTTTCTACCCTCAACAATACCAGATTCCAGTACCATTAAATCTTTATTCAATAAGATGACATCTGCTGATTCTTTTGCAATATCCACCGCTGAATCCACAGAAATGCCCACATCGGATGCCTTCATAGCCGCCGCATCATTGATTCCATCACCCATATATCCGACAGAGTGCCCATTCTCACGAAGTACCCTGACCACCCTAGCCTTTTGACCAGGAGATAGCTTTGCAAAAACGGTTATGGTCTCTGCCCTTTTCGCCAAGTCTGCATCATCGATGCTATCGATCTGGGACCCAAGCAAAATTTCATTCACTTCAAGTCCTACTTGCTCACAAATACAAGATGTTACTTTTTCATTATCTCCTGTGAGTATTTTTACAGACACCCCATGTTGGTAAAGCGCTTGTATTGCATCCGCTGTTGTTTCTTTTGGCGGATCCAGAAATGCAAGATAGCCAATTAAGACCATATCGTTTTCGTCTGCGACTGAAAATTGTCCAATTGGTGCCGGATTTGTCTTTTGTGCCACAGCAATCACACGCATCCCCTTCGCATTCAACTCATCCGATTTTGTGATGATAAATGCCTTTATTGCATCTGTAAGCGGTTCTACTTTTCCTTCGTATTCTGCAAAGGCGCAACATTTCAGCATTTCTTCAACGGCACCTTTGGTTATCATTTGTCTTTTTTGTTTTTTATCCGATACGACTACACTCATGCGGCGGCGATTAAAATCAAAAGGAATTTCATCTACCTTTGTATATACAGTTTCTAAATATTTTTCTTCTGATTCCTGATGTTTTGATATAATCGCAATATCAACTAAATTCTTAAGTCCCGTTTGATAATAGCTATTTAGAAACGCATGTCTTAAAACGCGTGCGTCTTCTTTTCCATGAATATTAAGATGATATTCCAATACCACCTTGTCTTGAGTCAAAGTACCCGTTTTATCGGTACAAAGGATATTGATTGACCCCAAATTTTGTATCGCATTTAGATTCTTGATAATAACTTTTTTCTTGCTCATTGCTACAGCTCCCTTTGCAAGAGAGGTCGTCACGATCATCGGTAGCATTTCCGGTGTCAGTCCAACTGCTATAGAAATGGCAAACAAAGCAGCATCCAGCCAGTCGCCTTTTGTGAGTCCATTGATAAAAAAAACAATTGGTACCATGAAAAGCATAAATCGTATGAGTACCCAAGAGACCGAATTAACACCCTTTTCAAAGCTTGTTTTCGTTGGCTTTTCAATGAGTTCTTTTGCCATATTTCCCAGTATCGTATCATCACCAACGGTAATGACAAGTGCTTTTGCACTGCCACTTATTACATTGCTCCCCATGAAAGCAAGATTGGAGATGTCTGTTAACGAATCTGTTTCAGATTTGCGAAATACAAGTTTTTCCACGGGCTCACTTTCTCCTGTTAAAGCCGTCTGGCTGATAAACAAATCTTTTGCCATAAGAATACGAACATCAGCCGGTACCATATCGCCCGCAGATAAATGAACGATATCCCCAACTACTATTTCATCCAATCCTATTTCCTGTTTTCCACCTACTGCCCGCTCCACACAGGCAGTTGTATGAATCATTTTAGAAAGCTTTGTCGCTGCATTTCCGCTTCTGGTCTCCTGTACCAATCTGAGTATTCCTGAAACCATGACCATAAATACGATAATTGCAACTGTGGTATAGTTTTGTTCTCCAGGTTTCACAAAAATAATATCCGTAAATATAGATACCAGCGAGAGAATCAAAAGAATCGCTGTAAAAGGATTAATGAACGCATTACAAATCCTGCTTACTAGGGACATCTCTTTTCCATGCGTCATAACATTTCTACCATAATTTTCTCTTGATTTTTCTATATTTACTTCTAAAATTCCTCCTACCGAAGTATTAAGTTCTATAAAGATCTGGTCATCTGTAAGGATAGATGCGCTTCGTAATCTTTTCCTTATAGCTTCTTCATTTTTCAAATTTTTAGTAACTAATTCTTTCATTCTTCCATACCTCCCTATTATAATTTACATATTTCTTACAAATAATCAGAAGTACGGCACAGCCAAGGAACGAATCAATTAATAGGGAGCATGGATACAGTTCGTTTCCTGTCAGCTCCTATATTTTTTATGCTACGCCCTCGGGGATCTGCGCCGTTACTACTACTTCCTGTATCCATTTCCTCACCTCACATTCTGAATAAATTCAATTTTAAAGCCGGACGGCCTATTTGAAAAAAGGCATAAAAATACCATCGTATCTCAATATAATAATTGATGACGATGATAAACACATCCTTTCAATCCGCTTTAAAAATAAAAAAACTCGTATATCCGGTAAGAATATACGAGAATGTTGATACCTTCTTCACATCTTCGTTTGAGCTTTAGCTTTACAGGGCGATGAAACTGTATTATGCTACACCTTACTTTCGATGTAGCCTGTTCAAACCAACTCATTGTGTCTCCACAACTCTGCGGCAACAGTCCGTATCCCTATAGTAGCCTCACCTACCGAATTTACATTTAAATTCTACTCCTCCCTTGCCTATGTGTCAATTAGATAATCTTCTTAAAGATCAAAAATATTTCTCAGCGAAATAAATCCGAGTGGTATGTACAGAAACAATAGATTCAATCTTTGCCATAAACCTTCTTTTGCTACTATTGTATTAGAAAAGAACGGTTTGTCTGCCATGATAAATAAAATAAAGAAGAGGAATGCAAGAAGAAAAGAGCTTACTGATAGGATTCCTGTTATTTTATCACCACTTTTAAAACAGAGTACGGATAGTAACAGTGGCACGAATAAAAATAGTATGAATCCGATCACGGAACCTGCTCCGTGTATTTTAGATGCAGTCGTAATTACTTCTTTTGTCTCGTTAACACTAAAAAAACAAGTAAAAATACATGCACCAATAGCAAATACGATTATAAAGAATAGTGTAATAACAATAAGTTTCTTTGACACTTGATAGTAATATTCATAAATGGCAGGAACCGCTATCAAAAATAAAATACCCTCAAGCAACATCCACACATTGAATACTGATCTGACCGGACTTTGTCCATTTCCCAAAACACTGATTGCCATCAACGTGTTACTATATCCCTTATAAAATGGTGCAAGGATAAATGGTACGAGCAGATCCCCTGCCATAGCTAAAAACAATGCATGCCACCCATATTTAACAATTACGTTCATTTGTAAACCCTCCCCCACCTAAAATTTAATTAAATTACATGCATTTTACATGCTTCTTTAGCATTTCCAAGTATCGTATCCCCATTGTCCCTAACGGTTCGTCTTTCCTTGTGATATAACCAATTTGGATATCTTCTTTCACATCGAGCTTACGTGCGATAATAGTATCTCCGTTTAGTTCCTTACTGATGATTCCTGTACTAATCGTATACCCATTTAGCCCAATCAAAAGATTAAACAAAGTTGCGCGATCACTTACATGGATCTCCTTCTTTTTGGAAGTAATGCTTAATATCTCTTCTGAAAAATAAAAAGAATTGTATTCACCCTGTTCAAAAGATAAGCGTGGATAGTCTTCTAAATCGTTGACTGTAATTATTTCTTTACTCGACAAGGGGTGATTTCTTTTAAGAAAGACATGTGGTAACGCAGAGAAAAGTGGGTGGAATTGGAGATGATTATCCTGTAAAAATTTTTTGATTATTTTTTTATTGAAATTACTTAAATATAATATTCCAAGTTGGCTTCTCGCATTTTTTACATCTTCAATAATTTCTGCGGTACGGCATTCTCTAAGAGTAACCTCATATTCATCATAATTTGCAACAGACAGCAAATCAACAAATGCCTTTACAACAAAAGAATAATGCTGCGCAGACACTTGAAAATGTTGTTTCTGTAACGGAGCTTCTAAGAAAGTGTTCTCTAAAAGAGACATCTGTTCCACGACTTGTCTGGCGTAGGACAAAAAACGGCTTCCATCGTTCGTCACTGCTATACCACGATTGGTTCGGTTAAAAATAGAAAAACCCAATTCTTTTTCCAAGTCATGAATAGAATTCGTAAGGCTGGGTTGTGAAAGGAACAATTCTTTTGCTGCGTCATTTATCTTCCCTTTTTCTGCCACTGTTACCATATATTTTAACTGTTGAACTGTCATTGTATACTCCTATCGCAACGTGCTTCTGTAATAGATAGAAGCTTCATACAGTTGCTCTTCGAACTATGTTGTACCTTTATTTTACTATACTTCTACATTCGAGCCAACTTCTTTTTTATCGCCTTTTTTTGCTAACCATGAAATATATGTTTCCTGTATCCCATTTTTTACTGCTTCTTTTTCAAATTGAACCGTTTCTTCATCAATTTGTTTTTTATCCTCATCGCTCAGCATTCTAAGAGCAAACGAATAACATACGGTATCTTCTTTTTCTATGTGTCTTTTCAATAGATCTGCATATCCCGCAGCATTGGATATGATATTTAATTTATTTGCCACAGAATGTTCTTTCTCGAAACATTCCAATGCTTGTTCCAATTCACCCATATGATATCTTCCCAAATCGTGTTCTACATACATACCATTTCGAACAAGTTTTTCTGCCACAGGACCCAGTTTTTCAAGCATGACTCGAAAAAGAATCTTTTCTTCCTTTCCATGATGATGTTTATCTGCATAATTTCTCCCAAATGCAATACATTCACGAAGCAAGCTGGTATCCACATCTTTTCCTTCGAGAATATCATAACAGATGGATCTCATATAATCTGTAAAGGCAAGAATATTTTCATGTTCATTTATTAACAAATCTATCCCATACATATCTTTTTCTCCTTCCTCCTACTGATTTAACTTTGCTAATAGCTCATCTACGGGTAATCCATGGACCATACAAGCATCTTCTAATGATTCCATCTGCGAAGATGGACATCCCAGACAGTGCATTCCACATTCCATTAAAGTTGCTGCTGCTTCTGGTTTTACTCTTAAAATTTCTCCCAATATCATTTCCTTTGTTATCATTATCATTCTCATTTCCTCCTGATTTTTATTCTTCTATGAAGTGATAGAGTTCCTTTTCCTCTCTTTCAATCCTCTTTTCGATTGCCTGAAAAATTCCTTTTGTATCAAACTCAAAAGTGGAAAGATTCTGCAAAATCTTGGAGCCCGTGTTATAGGTATTCTTATAAGTAGTAAATCGATTTGCAAGGTCACCCATCTCCTTTTGATACTCTTCTGCAATTTTCTTTACTTTTTCACTCCCATGTTCCTGTAAGCTTGGATATAAGTATTTATCTTCCAAAGATAAATGTACTTTTATCCTTCCTGCCAATGTACTTATATGGAGTGCAATCGCTCTTGTATCTTTATCAAAATTATTACTATTCATCAATGCTTTAATGCTTGTGATTTCACTTAGTACAGTTTCGTGCTGCTCTAAATAACTTTTTAAATCCATCTTATGCTCCTTTCCTCTTTCTTATTATGTCATCGATTGTATCTTACTTTTTTAAACAATTCTGTTGTAATTACAACATTTCATTTTAATTAGGACAAAGTTTGAGGTTCAACGATTTGCACTATTTACGGTTTATTAAAAATGGATACACATCATAGTTCGTTCGCAACTTTGATGTGTATCCATTTCTTTAGGGTTAGATATGCAAATCGATTTTTTATTTCCACACTTCTTCCGCTATCTCTTTGACTAACCTTAACTTGTTAAATTCTTCTTCCTCTGTCAGCTTATTCCCAATTTCGCAAGAAGCAAAACCACATTGCGGACTCAGATATAATCTTTCCAACGGAATATATTTGCTTGCCTCTTGAATCCTTTTTTTAACAGCTTCTTTTTCCTCCAATATCGGATATTTAGTTGTTATCAGGCCAAGCACCACTTTTTTGTTTGGAGAAACATATTTTAATGGCTCAAAATCTCCCGAGCGTTCATCATCAAACTCCAAATAAAAGGCATCCACATTTTCATTCGCAAATAAATATGGAGCGATTGGGGCATATCCTCCGGACGAAGCAAAAGTAGAATGATAATTACCACGACAAACATGTGTAGTCAGAATAAGGTCTTCTGGTCTTTCCTTTATTGCCAGATTATTGATGCGTAAATACTTTTCTGCCTCATCCTCTAATGAGATATGGTCTGCCTGTCTCATTTCCCAATACTTTTTATCGCAAAACATTCCCCATGTACAATCATCAAACTGAATATTTCTACAACCTGCATCATATAAATCTTGAATGACAGTTCTATATGCTGCTGCAATATCCTGAATCAATTCCTCCTGATCCGAATAAATCGAATCTGTCTGTTTTCCATTCTCTTCTCTATATAATTCTGCTAATAATTGTGCTGGAGCCGGAATCGTCTGTCTCGCAATCGTGTTCTTATCTTCCAATAGCTTTACATATTTGAAATGCGCAACAAAAGGATGATTCTCACCGCTGATCCTCCCAGTTAAACGGATAGATCCATGCGTTGTTTCTTCTCCATGAAAGAAATATCCATGATCCAGCTCTATGTGCTCGATTCCCTGTAATCCCCACATAAAATCCAGATGCCAGTAGCTCCTCCGAAATTCACCATCTGTAATAACTGAGAGTCCAGCAGCCTTTTGTTTCATAATCAGCTTTTTAATTTCTTGGTCTTCTACTTTTGTAAGCCCCTCTCTTGTTATCTTTCCCTCTGCATACAAGGCTCTGGCCTTTTTAATTTCTTCAGGTCTTAAAAAACTGCCAACAATATCAAAACGAAATGGTGCACATTTTTCCATATCTTTTATCCTCCTTTTTTCTTACAATTATAGATTCCTATAAGACCATTGTATAATTCCAAAAAAATATGTGCTGCTATAGTTCCAAACTATAGCAGCACATATTTTTCTCTTCTTATTCAAAATCAACTATAACTTCGTTTAAGTAAATTCCTTTCAAGCCATTTTCCATGAATACGGCTTTATCTGCTTCACTCATTTTAAAACTGAGTTGCTGTCCATCATCATTATTTACATATAGACCGATATATGGTTTATCCATTTCAAATTGTATATCCTGAATCAGCATTTTACGTGGAATTCCGTCTGTTCCGACAATTTGGAATGATCCCAGTGTATTACCTTTATGTGTTAAACGAGCAGTTAGGTAATCATCTTCAATCAGAACAAGACCTCTTTGTCCCGATGCAAGATATACAAAGCGATAACCTGCAGGGTATTGCTGATCTAATGTCTCTAAATATGCAACGTACTGCTCTGTAAGCTTATCCGTCTGTGTCTTACGGTTATCATCTTTACCGCTTCTATAATAAATACTGATATATATGGTTCCTCTTTCTGTCTGACCTGTTGCAGAATCCACGTAGGTATAATAAGATTCCAAATAGCTTGGTCTCTCCCCCTCAACAGATGGAATCACAATCGTAACGATCTTCCCATTGAAAGTCATACCTGTATAGCCTTGCACTCCAGTTACTTGATTTTTTACATTGATTTTTTTTACATCACCAACATAGCCCCCCACTGCAAAATTACGTCCCGCTGCCTTTGACGGTGTGCTGATGCCAAGTGATAAAATAATTCCTAACGCAAGACACATCACTATGCCTTTTAAACTTATTCTCATATTTATTCCTCCTTTACTCCTATGGTATGTAACATAATTCCTTTTTACCCTTTTTCCTATCATAACATAAACACTCTACGATAAAAAGATGTATTCAAAAAAGAATACATCTCTCTAAAAGCATTACATTTACGATTCATTTCCAATTGTCTTTACTCCCACTTAAAACATGTTACCGCAATCCCGGAACAAATTAATGTAACAAAGACCATAATCGCCACAGGTACCCAAAGGTCATCCATTGGCAATCCCAGTGAAGCAGCTTTCATCAACTGGATTCCCTGTGAGAGTGGAAATAATAGAACGATCTTTTGCATCACAACTGGCATGACCTCGAATGGCAGTGTTGCACCCGAAAAAATCAGCATTGGAAAATATAAGGCACTTGCTATTACACTTGCAATTTTCGCATTCTTTGCTATGCCGCCTATCATCATACCGATGCTCAAATTTGATACCAGTGTCAAAAACCAGCTACCTATGAATGCTATAAAATTACCACGAATTGTTATTCCCCAAAATACTCTTCCAATCAGAAAAAGAAGTAGCATGGATACCAATGCATAGAGTACGTAAATCACAAATTCCACACTCAGCAATAGAATCGGACTAATGGGAGTCACTTGTAAACGTTTTAATATTTTTCGTTCTCTATATTCCGATACCAATATTGGCAGACCCATGAGACCACCCGCACAGATAGAGATGGTACACAAGGCGCCCATGGACTGTTCCAAAAATGTATAATCCGCTCCTTCAAAAGCAGCTCTTGATTGATATAGGATACCCAATATTAGCAATAGCACAAGTGGCATGATAATAGCAAAAATCACCATATTCATATCGCGTATATTGAGGTTTAGTTCATTTTTTAATAATTTAGTAAACGTTTTCATATGTTCTCACTCCCTCATCCGATAATTTTAGATAGGCATCCTCGAAGTTTACACAATTACATTGCTCCTTCGCTTGGGCTATCGTTCCACAAAATACGTTCTCTCCTTTTTTCAATATGCAGATCTCGTCACAAAGTACCTCTACCTCATCCATAAAATGAGACGTCAGAAAAATAGTCATACCCTGCTCTTTTAATTCTTCGAGAATCTTCCAGACTGTCCGCCTGGCTTTTGCATCCAGCCCTGTTGTAAGTTCATCCAAAAAAACAAGTTTTGGTTTTGGTATTAAGGCTAACACAAGAAATAGCCTTTGGCGTTCTCCTCCGGATAAGCTCTTTACAGGATTTTTTAACTTTTCACCGATTCCAAAACGCATGCATAGCTGTTGCCAATCCGCTGGATCATGATATAGGCAAGCTGTTTCTTCACAAAGTTCGAATACCTTGATTTCAGGTTGATAATCTCCCTCTTGAAACTGAACACCTATCTTTTGAAACAGAGTACGACGCTTTTTTCTAGGATCATCACCCAGTACTGTGACCATGCCCTCACTCGCATTTTTCGTTCCTAATATGCATTCAATCGCTGTACTTTTCCCAGCACCGTTCGCGCCCAAAAGCCCAAAAACCGTTCCTGTTTTTATAGAAAGATTCAGATGATTTACTACTGTTTTATCGTGATATCTTTTTGTCAGACCATGAACAACAATTGCGTCATTATATTCTCTCATTCCGTCACCTTCTTTCTGATTGCACGCAGTTCTATATACCCGCGCTCTCCCCGGGGCTCAAGCTGGATGCGTGGATTACTGTCATCCCATTCATAGCCTATCGTCGTTGGGTCATAGTGATCAATTGCATACTGCACTGTGGAAATTGCCTGTGAATATTCTTCTTCCTTAAATGCTTCTCCTTGTACCACCAAATACTCTGCAGCTGGCAATGCGATCATAGAAAATCCTTCCGGAATCTTTCCCTCATAGGCTGCCTCGACCTCTACCCCCTGCACATAGGTCGAGGTGTCCGGCTCTCTGTAGGCTTCCGGTAACCAAAGACAGACTGGTTCTCCACATAAGGAGTCCATACTCATCAGTGTACCCCAGACATCACAACTCACTTCACTACAATAGTCGAAATAATCTTCTGCACGAATACCACGTTTTATAATTACATTACGTTCGGGTTTCCGTATGACTTGAACAAAAATACGTTGTAAATTTTCCATAGAAACAATATCCTTTCTGAGTTCTTTAAATTTGACACCGTAGGGGATAAACAGTGCAATGGGCATAGGATCTTTTAAGTACTCTCCGGGATTGCAGCCAAATTCCTTAAAAAATGCTCGGGTATAACCGTCTACACTACTAAATCCACAAGCGTATGCGACGTCAATCACACGGCACTTCTCTTTTTTCAGGCGCATGGCGGAACGCGAGAGCCGCAATCTGCGAATATATTCTGCAGGAGTCAATCCCAGATAATCACGAAAGAGCCGATAGGAATGCCACGGAGAAAATAACGAAACCTCTGACAACATGGATAATGTGATATCCTGTTCCAAATGTTCTTCTATATAGTCCTGCATCCGCTGAACGGCCATTAGCTGTTCTTTCATAAGTATCACCTCCTTTGCATTCAATTCTAAAGATATTAGCAGATATTCTCTCGACTTTATTTGCTTTTTTACTTTAATGATTTTCGTAAATAGGTTGCTGTAATTGTTTCAGAATGAGCGGCCATTTCTTGTGGAGTCCCGCAAAATACGACTTCACCACCCAATGTACCGCCATCCGGGCCAATGTCTATGACATAATCCGCCTGCTTTACAATATCCATATTGTGTTCAATGACGATTACCGTGTTACCACGTTCTACGAAACCATCCAGAAGTTTCATTACAGCCTGTACATCAGAGGCATGAAGTCCCGTTGTCGGCTCATCCAATACAAAGATATTTCCCAATTTGTCCAGACACTTTGCCAGCTTTACCCTTTGGCGCTCCCCACCAGACAATGTGGATAATGGTTGCCCAAGAGAAAGATATGGCAGCCCTACTTCCACTAAGGCTTTGAGATATTGTGAAATTTTGGGACTTCCCCGGAAGAATTCCAACGCTTCTTCCGCACTTAGGTTTAGAATATCTACAATATTTTTTCCCTGATAGGAGTAATTGAGAGACTCTACGCTGTATCTTTTACCGCCGCAGGCTTCACAGACGGTAGCCACCGGATCCATAAAGACCAATTCTGTCACAATAGAACCCCGCCCATGACAGACTGGACAAGCACCCAAACTATTAAAGGAGAATAGCCCTGGACTCACGCCATTCTCTTTTGCAATTCGTTTTCTAATATCATCAAAGAACCCTAAAAAGGTAGCAGGTGTAGAACGGCCTGTGGCTGTCACAGGTGACTGATCTACCAAAACGACATGATCAGAATACTTTACCGCAAACAAATCACGCATAAGAGAACTTTTGCCGGAACCAGCTACACCTGTCACCACAGTCAGCACATGTAATGGAATACCCACAGAAACGTTTTTTAGATTATGAAGGTTCGCATTTCTAATTTCCAAGAACTCTTCGGCTACTCTCGGCTCTTGTTTGAGAGGAATTTGCATCTGCATCGCATTACCGGTTAGTGTACCAGACTTAAGAAGCCCGGAATAACTACCTTGATAGAGGATCTGTCCTCCTCTTTTTCCCGCCAGTGGGCCAACATCAATCACCTCATCCGCAATAGAAATGACATCTTTGTCATGTTCCACTACCAAAACAGAGTTCCCCCTGTCTCGTAGACTACAAAGCAACTTGGTCATACGGTGAACATCACGGGGATGCATTCCCGTACTGGGTTCATCAAAAATATAGGTCATCCCGGTAAGTGCACTTCCCATATACCTTACCATTTTAAGGCGTTGAGCCTCGCCACCTGACAATGTTGATGACTCACGGTTCATAGAAAGGTAGGGTAGCCCTATATCAATCATACGAGTCAGCGACAGAATGAGTCTATCTGCCACTGAACTACCCAAGGGCTCGGTAATTGTTTCGAGCAGACTCCGTAGCTGAGTAAATTCCATTTCACACATTTCATCAATACTATGACCTGCCACCTTACAGGAGCGTACCGATTCATTCAGCCGCTTTCCGTGGCAGAGAAGACAATCTGATTGCTTCACGAAGCTTGCAAGGCGCTTTAAGGAGGTATCTTTCATTTCTGAACTATCCCGCTTTAACAGGAGGCGGCTCATCATATTGTGAACTCCCTCTATCTGTTTTGCTACCCGCGCACCGCCTCTCACCTCTCCTCCATACAACAAAAGGTTACGTTCCTTTTCCGTGTAATCACGCCACTTCTTATTTAAATCAAAGAAACCACTTTCCGTGTATTGCTTCCAATACCAATTGCCCACATGAAATGTGGGTAAATCTATCATACCCTCATTAAAACTCTTATCCTTTGCAATCAGGGGAAGAATATCCAGCTCCATTACTTTTCCAATTCCAAGACATTCCGGGCACATTCCCTTTGGATCATTAAAGGAAAAATAAGAGGCAGTACCAATATAAGGGGAGCCGATGCGAGAATAGAGGAGCCGTAATGCAGAATACATATCGCTGATAGTTCCTACGGTGGAACGAGCATTACCCCCAAGCTGGTCCTGATCAATTATAACGGAAGCAGAGAGATTTTCTATTTTTTCTACCTTGGGCTTTTCAAACTTAGGCAGCCTGCCTCGTACAAAGGCCGTATAGGTTTCGTTCATCTGACGCTGACTTTCTGCTGCAATGGTGTCAAACACAATACTGGATTTACCTGAACCAGAAACTCCTGTGAAGACCACTATTTTTTCTTTCGGAATAGAAAGAGAAATGTTTTTTAAGTTATTTTGGCATAATCCTTGTATGATAATTCTATCCTGATGTGGCATTTTATTTACCTTCCTCTATTTTTTACTATCAGTATAGTCAGATACAAAATCATACGCTCGACTTTTCTTGCCGTTTCTCTTTATATTACTACCTCAAAACAATTGTTTTCAACCCAAAAATGTTTCTTTTTGAACAAAAAAATCACCTTATATGAGGAAAGGTGATTTTTCATTTATTAAGATGGAATTTGCTCTAAAATAGCATTTATTCTGCCCTTTGCTTTCTCTATTGCTCCTGCTTTTTCTGTTTCTGTCGTACCAGTCCCATCTACTAAAAGTTCCTCAAAATTACTGATGCCGATAAATTTCATGATATCCTCCACATAATTGAGGCCTTTATTAAAAATGGGCTTCATGATCCAGGGAATATCAGCACCCGAAGATTGCACATAAAGAAAGGTGCGTGGTCTGTCATGTAAAAGTCCTTCTGGTTTTTTTTGTTGAAAGGTAATTGTTTTCTCTGCTTGTATGATGCAATCTAAATAATCTTTCAATACCGCCGGAAACGATAGGCTCCACATAGGAGCGGCTAGTATATAGACGGATGCAGATATAAATTGATCGCATAGCCTTGCCATTTGTTGTATGTCATTTTGTTCCTGAGCTGTTAATTTTGTAAGTTCTTCTTCCTTTACCAAAGTACTTCGGCTACTAAAATAATTATAGTTAGGTCTTGGAATCGGCTCCTTATATAAATCCAATTCTTCTAACGTAAAATCCTTATTTTTATCTAAAAACTGATTGACTAACTCCCGGCTTACAGTTCGACTTGATGAGATATCTTCCGGTTTTGAATTTGCGATAATATAGAGTAATTTTTTTTGCATCATTTGAATCCTCCTACGAATTTATCATTATTATCTGTTTTAAATTCAAAAATATGCAAATTATTTTCTATCCTATTCATATAAATTGGCACTGAAATATCGGTCTCCCCGATCGGGTAATACCACTACTATATTCCCTCTTACGACCTTTTCCGCTAACTTCAGAGCAGCTGCCATGGCTGCCCCTGAAGAAGATCCTGCGAAGATACCTTCTTTTTTTGCTAAGTCCCTGGAGGTTGAAAAAGCCTCTTGATCATTGATTTTAATCACCTCATCCACAAGACTCATATCCATAGTATCCGGTATAAAATCATTTCCAATCCCTTCTATATTATAGTCTTTATGTTCACCACCGCCCATCGTAGAACCTATGGGATCTGCAAGAATACCTCTAATATCTTTCTTCTTCTCTTTTAGATATTTTAATATTCCATGATAAGTTCCACCGCTCCCAGCGCCAAGAACCACATAATCGATCTTTCCCTCTAATGCATCGTATATTTCAGGCCCCGTTCGTTCATAATGAATCTGCGGGTTACTCTTATTTTTAAACTGTTCGAGGGCGATGGAATTTGGAATTAATGCTCTTAATTCCTCTGCCTTTGCTACTGCTCCAAGCATTCCTTTCTCTCGAGGCGTATTTATCACTTCAGCGCCAAGAGCTTTCATTAATATTTGCTTTTCTATCGAGAATTTTGTAGGTACTATAAATATGATCCGGTAGCCTTTGTTTAAGCCCGCAAAAGCGATCCCCAGACCCGTATTACCTGCTGTTGCTTCTATTATTGTCCCTCCTGGTCTTAGCATTCCTTTCTTTTGCGCATCTTCGATCATGGATTGACCGATCCTATCTTTTACACTGCCACTGGGATTATATAATTCAAGCTTTGCATAGATATCGACTCCCTCTTTATCACAGATATGATGTAACCTTACCAATGGGGTATTGCCGATCAATTCCTGCATAGATTCGTAATATTTCATATCAATTTCCCTTTGCTTTCCATATGGCATTTTCCAAATCAGCAATAAGTTCTTCCTCATCCTCGATTCCCACGCTTAATCGAATCAATCCCTCCGTAATTCCGACCTTCTGCCTGATTTCATATGGAATAGATGCATGTGTCATACTTGCCGGATGGCATACAAGGGATTCCACACCACCTAGGCTTTCGGCAAGCGCAATCAGCTCCAATCCATCAAAGAATTCTTTTACATGATAGTGCTCATTTAATTCAAAGGATAGCATCGCTCCCCCGTTTTTGGCCTGTTCTTGATTCACCGCATAACCTGGAAATTCTAAAAGTCCTGGATAATAAACCTTTTTGACAGCAGGATTCTTAATGAGGTAGTCAGCAACTTTTTTTGCATTTTCTACATGACGATCAAGACGGACTCCTAATGTCTTTATGCCTCGTATTAAAAGAAAGGAATCAAATGGCTGAAGGATTCCACCCGTTGCATTCTGGATAAAAGCGATTTTTTCTTCCAATTCTTTTTTACTTACGACAACAAGACCTGCTATTAAGTCACTATGGCCGCCAAGAAACTTTGTCGCACTGTGTAATACAATATCAATGCCCATTTCAATTGGTCTTTGTAAATAGGGTGTCATGAAGGTATTGTCCACAATCGATAAAATACCATGTTTTTTAGCCAAATCGGCAATTGCTCTTAAATCGGTAATTGTCATAAGTGGATTGGCTGGCGTTTCCACATAAATAGCCTTAACGTCTTTTGTGATCTTACGATCAAGAAGTTCTATATCTGTGGTGTCTTCCATCGAATAGTGAATGCCGAAGTTCTTAAAAATCTTATCGAGTAACCGGAACGTCCCACCATAAACATTATTTGAGATTATAATTCTATCACCTGACTGAAATAGACTCAGTACTGCTGTAATTGCTGCCATTCCAGATGCAAATGCAAAGCCTCCGGTGCCACCTTCCAATTCTGCAATAAGTGCTTCCAAAGCGTTCCTGGTCGGATTTCCTGTTCTGGAATACTCATATCCCTTATGATGTAAAAGACTCTCCTGTTCATATGTGGATGTCTGATAAATTGGTACATTTACTGCACCTGTTGTTTCATCTCCATAAATTCCCCCATGGATCAGTGCCGTTTTGATATCACTGTAATTTTTTTTACTCATACTTCCCCTACCTTTCTTACTCAAATTCTGCTGTGATAAAATGAACATGCTCAAATGCCCGCAAGTTATCTTTTCTGTTCCGAAAATATGTGTCCTGAATCTGATCTGGTGACTGGTGATCTACCATTTGATATTTGTACTCTTTTAAAACTTGTTGTAATGCTACATATGAAAAACCATCTGTCATTTTCTCACCAAGTTCTTCTGTAAAACTTTTTAACGTTTTAATTCTTTCGGTGCTGTCATTTTTCCAGCCTGTATCATCTGGAAAATCAAATACTATTCTACTTCCGGATGCGGATATTTTTGAAATCCGATAAAAGGTATCTTTTAAAGTTTCTAAGGTCAAGTAATAGGAAACTCCTAACATTGAATAAAATGTTTTTTTATTTGGATCAAATTTTGCATTTATCAGCGTTTTATCGATGCTCTGATATTCAAAGTTAATGGACTCGAAATGAACATTTTCAGGAACGATCCATTCCATTTCTCTGATTCTTTGCATCTTTCTTTTTTGGGTATTGGGATGATCCAACTCAAATATCTCAATATCGGGATTCTCATTTCGAAATGCAAAACTGTCATATCCAGCACCACATATGACATATTGGCAACTGTCGTTTTCTTTTGCAAACTCATATAGTTTATCCTCTGTATAAGCAATCCTCGATAAGGGGATTGGTGTGATGTATTCTAGAAATGTATACCACGAATCTAATTTTTCCTTGTTTATATATTTGTCAGCTAACTTTTGTATGGTCAAATTTTTTAAATATTCATATTCCTCATTTCCCAACAGATCAAATGCCAAATAATCATCATACACTTTATCCCGATTAAAATAGGAATGATTTGCTCTTGCAAAAGCACATATTTTGGCCGTTATACTCTCCCCAGTTTCAAGCATTCTTTTTCCTTTCATCTTATTCCTATAGATTTAATATGATATAAGTATAGCATTCCATAACCGTTTGTCAATCCAATTTCTAATAGCTGGTTATACCTTTTATCTATTACAAAATGATTCTAAATACATGCTCCAAATATCAGCTTTATGGGAAAAAAAGAAATGCCACCTAATAAGGTCGCATTCCTTTTTATCTTATCTCATTTTACTATGTATTTCTGACAGGTTATCAAGTGCCTTTAATAAAGTTTCCTCTTTTTTAGCAAAATGAAAGCGTATCAGATGGCTTACATCTTCTTTAAAAAAACTGGAACCTGGCACCGCTCCCACTCCTACTTTACCCGCCAGCTCCTCACAGAATATCAAATCACTGCTATATCCGAATTCACTAATATCCACCAGAACATAATAGGCTCCCTGAGGTTCTGTAAAGTTGAGTCCTATGTTTTCTAATCCATTTAGGAAAATATTCTTCTTATGGGTATAATGCTCTTTCAGTTCCTTATAATATTCATCTTTGAACTGAAGTCCTGTTACTGCTGCTTCCATTAACGGTGCAGCGGCTCCTACCGTAAGAAAATCATGTACTTTTTTTACTCTGTCAATGATATCTGGTGCAGCTATTACATACCCAAGCCTCCACCCGGTAATCGAATAAGTCTTAGAAAGTGAACTGCAGATAATCGTTCTCTCTCTCATTCCAGGCAGCGTTGCTAAGTAAATATGTTGATAAGGCGCATAAATGATATGTTCATATACTTCGTCTGTAATCACATATGTGTCATATTTGATAGAAAGTTCCGCTATGATTTTTAATTCCTCTAATGAAAATACTTTACCGCACGGGTTGGAAGGGTTACAAAGGATTAATACTTTTGCTCCCTGCCGAAAGGCATCCTCTAATAGATCTGCATCAAATCCAAAGAAAGGCGGATTCAATGGAACATAGATGGGATCTGCTCCCGAAAGAATGGCATCTGCTCCATAATTCTCATAAAAAGGAGAAAATATAATGACTTTATCTCCCGGATTTGTGACCGACATCATGGATGCCATCATTGCTTCTGTACTACCACAGGTTATGACAATTTCAGAATGCGGGTCTGGTTTCATTCCAGTAAAATGCTCCTGTTTTGCTGAAAGTGCTTCTCTAAAGTTGGAAGCGCCCCAGGTTACTGCATATTGGTGTGGTCCCTCGTATGCGACCTTAGAAAGTCTGTCCGTGATTGCTTTTGGAGGTTCAAAGTCCGGAAACCCCTGCGATAAATTGACTGCACCATATGCATTTGAAATACGTGTCATTCTTCTTATCACAGAATCTGTAAAACTAGCTGTTCTGTTACTTAACTCTTTCATTCGTCCTCCATTCTACTATAAGATTTATGACTATTTAAAACTTTTCTGTCATCAAAAGCAATCTTTACCTTCCTCATAAGCTCTAAATAACTCCTGTCAGTCTCATTGATAAAATACTCTTTTTTCGTTAATCCAATTCCATGCTCCCCGGAAGTAAGTCCTCCAAGACTATGAGCCTTTCTGTATAACAGTGTCATATTCTTATGTTTCTCGGTCTCCCATTCTTCTTGCTTACGATTACCCCTAACTACGCATAGGTGTACATTTCCATCACCCGCATGGCCAAAACTAATCATCTGCATTCCTGTTTGCTTTTCCAGTTTATTTACGAACCTAACAAATTCTGCTGTTTTATTGATTGGAACCACAATATCAACTGGTTCTTGCTCTGACACAGCCTCAACCGCTTTTACAAGTGCACCGCGAAGTTTCCATACATTAGAGATCATTTCCTCATCTTCCAGCAAAATAAAGGCCAAGGCATCCTTTTCAAGCAAAGCTTTTACTCGTTCCATATTTGCATATACTTCCCTGCCTCTACCATCAAAAGTGAGAATGATATATGCCTGAGCCTCTGGGTATGGAAACTGTAAATGTAGATAGTTTTCTCCCAGTTTTATCACTTTTCGTTCTACGAATTCAATTGCAGTAGGATTTACATTTTCTTCTATTATGTGTAATACATTCTTTATTCCTGCTTCCAGGCTATCAAAAGGAACAACCGCACTTACAGACGATTCTGGTTTCGGAATGAGCTTTAAAATACATTTTGTGATAACCGCAAGGGTTCCCTCCGAACCTATGACTAAATTTTTAAGGGAAAGTCCCGAACTATCTTTGCAGTTCTTACTACCTAAGTTTAAGACACTTCCGTTTGAAAGTACTACTTCAAGACCCATCACATAATCTCTTGTAACTCCATATTTTACAGCTCTCATTCCACCAGCATTGGTACTGATATTCCCTCCAATCGTTGCCCTTTTTTCGCCTGGATCCGGTGGATAGAATAATCCTTTTTTCTCCACATAATCCTGAAAATCCTGCAAGATCATACCGGATTCCACCGTTGCGGTAAACGTATCATAATCCAGTTCTATCATACGATTCATCAATGTCAAATCAAGTATGATACCACCATGATCCGGAACCGTGGAGCCAACCAAATTGGTTCCTGCACCTCTTGGTGTCACAGGTATTTCATTGTCATACGCAAAACGCAAGATAGTACTTACTTCTTCCGTGCTGACTGGCCTAATGACTGCATCAGCACTACCTTTTAATCTTCCTAATGAATCACTGAGATATATGGGATCTATTTGTTCCGTAAGGATGCGATATTTATCAGGAATTTTATTATAAAGTTTACTATAATCAATGCTCATTACAAACTCCCTATTATTTCGATAGTAAATCCTTATCCCATCCTACACTTATAAAATAACCACCATAATTTTCTTTAAAGATGGACTCTGTTTCAGCAGTCTGGAATGCTTTTACGACCTTTTGATAGATTTCAACTTTTGTGGTATCTTTAAGATCTTCACTTGAAGCTGCAATTAAATTCCAGTATTTGGATTCATCAAGGCTCGTGTCTGCAAAGATTGCATCTTCTACTTTTAGACCAAAGTCAAGAGCAAAATTTCCATTTATAATACCCGCTGTCACATCTTCTAATGCCGACGGGATCGTATTAGCAGCAAGCTGCGTGATTTCTATTTTGACCGTATAGGTATCAATATCATCCACTGTCGGGTTAAATCCTGCATCCTGTTTGATCGTGATAAGGCCTGCTGCTTCCAGTACCTTTAAAGCCCGGCCGCCATTTGTCACATCATTCGGAATTGCTACCTTATCTCCATCTTTTATTTCATCTATGGATGCTACTTTGCTGGAATAAAGATTTAAGGGAATGATAAATGTATATCCGATTGGTTCGATTTTATATCCGTTACTTGTAATTTCTGTATCTAAGAAAATTTGATGCTGGAATGCATTTAAGTCAATTTCTCCGTTTGCAAGTGCATTATTAGGTGTTGTATAATCTGAAAATTGCCGGATATCAAGATTGACTCCTTCTTCCAGAAGTTTTTCTTTTGCTGGCGCCCAGAGTTCCTCATAGATGGAACCGACTACACCTAATGTGACCGTTACAGGTTCCTCGATCGAAGATGAATCTGTTGCCACTTCGTCTGCTTTTGCTGCCACAGATTCATCTTTTGTTACTGCAGTAGAAGTTCTTGTGCTGCCACAAGCAGTAAGTCCTGTTACTGCTAATGCCAACGCTAGTGTTAATACCAATTTTTTTTTCATAATGATCCTCCAAATTTTATAATATTTATGCTCTATAGAGAGATTGCAAACTTATAATTCTCTTTCATAGTGTTACATGAATGTTGAAACAACTTTTTTTCTGATTCTGTCAATCGCAATTCTATAATTTCTTCAACCCCCTGATTGCCAAGAACTGCGGGTACACTAGCATATACATCCTGTTGTCCATACTCTCCATTCAATAAAACAGATACTGGTAGCACCTTTCTTTCATTGCCCAGTATTGTCCTTGCCACTTCCGCAATGGTTGCTCCGATACCAAATTCCGTCGAGCCTTTTCCCCCCAGGATATGCCATCCTCCTGCTTTTCCTTCAGCGGCTAATGCCCTCAGATCCAGTTTCCCATAACTATCTGGTCTTTCTTCCATCAACTCAAAAATGGGTTTTCCCGCAATGGTGACGGTTGACCATGGCACCATTTGACTTTCGCCATGTTCTCCGAGTGCATAGGCATATACGGATTTTTGATCTACATGAACTGCTTCTGCTATCGCACGCCGAAGTCGGGCGGAATCAAGTGTCGTACTAGTAGAGATGATTTTTTTGGCCGGATACGGTAAGTTATGTTGTATATAGTGGGCAATTACATCGGCCGGATTGGAAATACTTAAAATAATTCCATGAAATCCCGAAGTCCTTATATTACTTATAACTTCCTTGAGAACTTCCACGGTCTGCCTGAGTGTATCCATGCGCGTTTGCCCTTTTTGAATATCCGGTAACGGACCTGCTGCGATAATGAGTAGATCTGCATTTCTCGCTTCCGAGTAGTCTCCAGCTTTTACAGATACATGATGAGGCAAATATATCGTTGCATCAAATAAATCCAGTGCCTGTGCTTTTGCCTTTGCTAAGTTTGTATCAATATACACAATTTCTTCAACAACTCCTTGTGAAGCAAGTGCATATCCCGCATGGGAGCCCACATGCCCTGCTCCAATTATGACTGCCTTTCTTGTTTCCAGACTCATAAACACTCTCCTTTCTCATCTTTTAATTTGTATTTTTCTTTGCAAGCTGATTTCCTGCCACCTGGATCATACTAACCATGATTACAAGTACAATAATCGTAGCATAAGTGACATCCGTCTGATTTCTATCATGTCCATAACGGACTGCAAAGTCTCCAAGACCTCCGGCACCCACCACACCTGCCATCGCAGTAAGACCGATTAAACTAATCAACGTAATGGATACTGCCCTCGTAATTTGCGGTATACTCTCTTTTAAATATACATCAAATATGATTTCCAGCTTACTTACTCCCATGGATTTTGCCGCTTCAACCAACCCAGGAGATACTTCTGACAGTACACTTTCCATTTGTCTTGCAAAAAATGGAACCGTGCCGAATATCAGCGGAACAATTGCACCTTCCACTCCGATGGCGGTCCCCATAATATCTCGTGTCAATGGCATCAATCCTGTCAGCAGGATAATAAAAGGAATCGATCGAAACAAATTGATTAATTTATCTGCTACTTGATATACCGCTATATTTTCCAATAATCCATTTTTCTTTGTTACAATCAGTAATATCCCTATGATAGCCCCCATCACAATGGCTATGCTCCCTGACCACACAACCATCACTAAAGTATCCTGTATGCATTTATAAAATTCTGGCATCTTTGTTACTACATTGGGAAAGTATTTAAGTAAAATTTCTTCCATCCAAAATTACCTCCACCCCTACATTTTTATCTCTCAAGTAATTAAGTGCATCTTCAATGTCATCTGGTCTTCCACTAAGGATAGCCACGAGCCCTCCCAACGGTTCCGAACCAATCAGCTCAACATTTGCAAAAATAATATTTACATTTATATGAAATTGCCTGGATATAGTTGAAACCAAGGCTTCGGAGGAGCTTCTGACTAAATATTTGAATTTTACAATACATTCGCCTGGATTGATGTTTGTTATGTCTGCTTTTTCTTCCAGTAATTGATTAATTTTAGAAAGATTTGATGTTGTATCGATAAAGTCTTTGGTTATCGTTTTCTTGGGAGACGCAAATACAGAAAATACATCTCCACTTTCTACTACCCTTCCATTTTCCATGACTGCAACTTTATCACAAATAGACTTAATGACTTGCATCTCATGCGTAATTAGTATAATCGTGATACCAAGCTTTTCATTTAACTGTTTTAATAATTTCAGAATGGACTCTGTTGTCTGGGGATCTAATGCACTGGTTGCTTCATCACACAATAGGATTTTGGGATGATTAGCCAATGCCCTGGCAATTGCTACTCTTTGTTTCTGCCCGCCACTAAGTTGTGATTGATAACACTTTGCTTTGTCTTTTAGTTCTACTAAATCAAGTAATTCATGTACTCTTTTCTTCTTTTCTGCTTTTGAGAGCCTGCTATGCCTTAATGGATATGCCACATTTTGATAAACGGTTCTGGATGCAAATAAATTAAATTGCTGGAATATCATTCCGATGTTTTTTCTTATCATTCTAAGTTCTGATTCCTTTAAGGAAGTCAGATCCAGACCGTCCAAAAATATTTGCCCTGAAGTAGGTCTTTCCAATAAATTTATACATCTTACCAGGGTACTTTTTCCAGCACCGCTGTATCCAATGATTCCAAAAATTTCACCATCCTCAATCTTCATAGTTACATTTTTTGCAGCATCTACTACAGTCCCATTGGATTGGAATACCTTATTTATATTTTTTAACTCAATCACATTTCAATACCTCTATTTCCTATTTATATAGTAGACTTTGTTTTTTTATCATATCACTACTTATTTGACTTGCATAATAGAAAAAACTGATAGTCAGCTATCAGTTTTTTCTATTATCTATTCACATATTCTTTTAATTCTTCAATATACTTTTTTCCTATGCTACTCATTATTACATTCATTCTGGTAATATAATAAATATTCATAATTACATCTGTCTCAAGAGGAATGGCTCTATAATTGGATCCGTTTAATTCTTCACATATGATTCCAGAACATAATGTATATCCGTTTACTCCTACCATAAGATTAAGAAGGGTTGCTCTGTCGCATGCCTTAATTGTTTTTTTATAATCATAGGTACTTAGAATTTCCTCTGCAAAATAAAAAGAATTTTTTTCTCCCTGTTCAAAAGACAGGCAAGGGTATTCCCTTAAATCTTCCATGGTTATTTTTTCATTGTCTGCAAGCGGATGCCCCTTCCATAAGTAGACATAGGCCTTACACTGAATCAATTCATGCATTTCGAGTGCATTTTCCTTCAGTAACTTATGTATGATCTTTTCATTAAAATCATTGGTATATAAGATTCCGATTTCACTTTTTCCTGATTTCACATCGCTGAATATTTCATAAGTTCTCGTTTCTCTTATGGCAAATTCGTATTCCCTCATATCATAGCTCTTTACCAATTCCACAAAGGCTTTCACGGCAAAGGAATAATGCTGGGTTGATACACCAAATTTTTTTTTACTATTCTTATTTTCTAAATATCTTTCTTGTAAGAGTTCCACCTGCCCTAATATTTGTCTCGCATACCCTAAAAATTCTTCTCCCTGTGTCGTGAGAAAGACTCCTTTACTGGTCCTTCTAAAGATACTGATCTGAATTTCTTCTTCCAAATCTTTGATTGCGCCAGACAGACTGGGCTGGGACATAAAAAGCTGTTTCGCAGCCTCATTTATAGAATTCGTATTTGCAATCATAACGGCATATCTTATTTGCTGTAACGTCATCTTTCCTCCACTGATTATCTTTGATATAAGAAACATGCAACAAAATGTCCTGGTTCCATTTCTTGTAATTCTGGCATCAAGCACACTATGGTCGAGACAGTTGATCAATATTTTGTGGATCGTAAAAATAACTGATGCTGCAAGTAGACCCATCACTACTTTTAGTCTCCTCCGTCTTTTTAAGTAATTCATACTTGTTTGGTATGAATGATATGATATTAGCATCATTCTTAGAATCTGTCAATATACACGTTCCTGTAACTGGTAAATTCCTTTCCTAAAAATAGCAATAGCACCAGCATAAACTGGTGCTATTGTTTGACATTATTTTTAGTTTTCTAACGAATCACTTCTCTACGATCCTCTGTCTCATTATCGGATGCATTGTAATATCCATAAAAAATACCATCCTCTTCTCCATAATAATCATAACCCATATGGTAAGCTTGCAAAGATTTTTCAAGAAATTGCATTCTTTCTGTCAAAAACATCCGAATATGCTCTCCTTTATCCCACCAGTTGCACTCTTTCCATTTCGTACTGTTAATGGCTGCTGCATACGTGTACAATCTTTCATATTCCGTGATACTACATAAATTTTCTGATTGGTTCTCCTCCGTTGTATCCAGCAAAATTTCCAATGCAGGCAGATATTTATTCTTCCATTCCTGATACACTCGTTGTGCAAAGTCCTCATGTTGATATAACAAAGTCCAATAAGGTGCCGATTCCTTCAGTTCTTCCTGCATGCGCCCCATAATCCAGCTTTTTGTTCTATTTTTTTCTTCCGTAAAGGAATGTTCCACATCCCAGGCGTACCCCGCATAGATTCGACCATCTCCTATAAGATCCGAGTCCTTATAAAAGTAAATACTCCCAATCATGGAAGCGTCTTCATTCAATTCAAACATAAGCCACTGATCTGCAAACGATTCCATATCAATATAATCTGCATAATAAATTCCTTTTTTGTTATAGCCGTATTTCGACGAAACTGCATCTTCAAAGTCCTGCCACAGATCTGCTATATAATCCACCTGTCTTTTCGTGGCATACGTATTACTTTTTAAAGTAATATTCGTCCCGTTGTCACTGACAAAACGACTCTGCTTCTCATCATAATCCTCTACATCCAATTCTAATAGATAACCACCCGTATAATCAAGAGGCTCATTTGGAATGTCATACCAGACTCTTTCCGCTTTTGTAGCAGCATTAGACCAGGTTTTCTGCTTAAAATGTGAAAGGCTATTCGCATTCTTCTTTTTTGTTTCTTTATAAAGGTTTTTAATAGCAAAGCGATTCTTACCAATTTCTATCTTTTCAGTGAATAGGTATAATCCCAAGTAGTTCCCATCCATATAAAGATTGACCAACCTTGATTCCGGTGCATATGCGATTTGCATCTGCTTTTCCATATCTTGTATCATCTTATAGGACAACAAAGAATTGTCTCTGTAGCCTGGAAGTAACACATAATCCTTGTCTGTCCCCATCCCTAATAAATCTTCTGCTTTTTCTAATTTCAGATTAAATCCTTTCTTAGCTGCGGACCAGGAATCATTTCCCCTTCCGGTGATAAAATCTAGCATACCTGTATACTTCGTCGCACCATGTTCACTTAATACCGTCATATCTCCAGTTAGTTTATTTTTTTTATCAGCTTCCAGATAAGCAAGACCATCTTTTTCAGATTCTGTATTTACAAAAATCGAAGGAACCGAATCGTTTTTTAAGAATTTAAATACATAATGAATGCCTTCTTTTTCATAAAAATAAACGTCTTGATCCATTGGAATCTCTATCGTATCACTTATATTGGATGTGAATTCCAGATCTAGTATTCTTTTTTGATTCTCTGTACCTTCCGGTATTGCAAAACACCATGCATTCTCCAGTTCTGAAAAATAGCTTACGATTGACTGTTTCTTATTGGATAGCATAATCTGGATTGTGGACGTATATAGAAGTGATGCCTTTTGTTCTGTTAATTCTGGTACACTCTCATTCATTTTCCATTGTTCCCAATTGTTAATCGGATATAGATTGCGAAGTCTGGCAAGATTATCATTTAGTTCTAAAATTATTGCATTGCTCCGATTGTAGCAATCCGTTACCTTACCATAGGATTTTTCTCCTACTATCGCAGTACTGCCTGTTCCTAAGGCTACGCAATTGATAATGGTCCCTTTCGAAACACCTGCCATTTCCCCAGCTGTCTTGCCTGTTACGGTCGCCGCATTACTACAATTGGCAATCACACCAGTATCTGTGACGGAACTTGCTACTCCACCACTTATGAGTCCCGTTACCGTTCCACTTACTACCTTTAAATTACATACGATTCCTCCAAGATTTACGAATAATCCAGCTTCTCCATCTGGAATCTTAATATCCAGATTCTCTATCTTATGTCCATTTCCATTGAAGACTCCCTGAAAACGATTCTCACTATCTGCAATTCCAACAGAAACTGCATCCGTCACCAGATGAAAATCTAAATCTGCTGTGAGCTCCACTTGCTGGCCGGCATACGTATTTCCATTATTTACGTCTTCTGCAAATTGCTGAAATTCCTCCTCATTTCGAATCTTGACTAGTTTTTCGCTCATTATAGCTCTATTATTTGAATTTTCGCGTCCTGTTATTTCTTTTGCAAAGATAGAATAAATAGAATAGGAACTGATGATAATCAGACCGATCAGGGTATATATTGTTAAATAATTTCGATTCATTTTACCACTTCTTTTCGTGTTACATTTAATTTTGCGATAAATCCTATCTTATCATCATGCTTCCTATTTAACAATGATATACATAAATACTTAATTTTTATTTAATTTATTTTTAAAGTTTATTCTCCTATTTTATAACTGTTGTTCTGCATTCCACATAGCCTTGTATTTCCCATTCTTACTGAGCAGTTCTTCATGCGTTCCCGATTCTAAGACTTTTCCTCCGTCAATCACAAGAATCCTATCGGCCTGTCTTACTATGGACATTGTATGCGCAATCATCACGACTGTCTTTTTCTTTTTCAGCAGGTTTACAATTGCTTGTTTTACGGCTAATTCATTTTCCACATCCAGATTTGCTGTCGCTTCATCCAGTAGCAGAATGGGCGCATCTTTTAAGATCGCTCTGGCTATGGAAAGCCTCTGCCGCTCGCCCCCTGATAGCTGGTTTCCGTTTTCGCCAGCCATCGAATCGTATCCCCGTGGCATTTTTCGTATAAATTCATCGCAATTCGCTTCCTTGCAGGCCCATTCGATTTCATCATCCGCGGCGTCCATCTTTGCATATCGAATATTATTACGAATGCTATCATCGAAAAGAAAAACCTCCTGATCCACCATGGAAATTTGTGAAAGCACTTGATCCGTTCCTATCTCTTGTATAGAGTGCCCACCTATCCTGATCGTTCCTGTATCCGGATCATAATATTTTGCAATTAGATTTAAAATCGTTGATTTTCCTGAACCGGAATCCCCCACAATTGCAGTTAGCTTTTGATTCTCTATGTTCAGATCTACATCCTTTAAAACAGGTTCGCCCAACTCATAAGAAAAGTTGACCTGTTCAAAGACAATATCATGTTTTTGCGAAGTAAATACCTGACTGGTCTGCTTCTCCTCCGGAATCGTAACAACCGCATTGATTTTTTGTTTTGCTATCATTAAATTCTTATAGCTTGTCATATCTACAAATATAGTACCCATTAGTTTTGACAAGAACAGGGGCAACAGACAGATCATTAGAAAAGAGGTCATTTCTAAGTTCCCGTTTATCCATGCATTTCCTGCAATCAGGATCTCCAACGGAAGTGTACTCCCAATCAATATGCTATAGAACATGCCATCTGGTATAATTTTTACCTCATAAAGAAAACTGATATCACTAAATTGTTTCATAGATTTTGTAACCGACTTGTTTTTTGTTCCAGCAATCCCGTATGCCCGAAAAGTCTGGATCCCCGTAATATATTCCACCATACTACTGACATTTTCTGCACAAATAGCATTCTTTTTCGTTCCAAATTTTTTAACCGCGTAAAAAGAAACTGCAATCGCAGGCAAAAATAAAAGTTGTGCAAAAAACAGGACCCATGCCGAAGGAGCGTATAAAGTTGCCACAAAAATAACCAGCATGACGGAGAGTGTCAGATTTTTTATGATATCCCCTATTTTATGTGTCAATATCTGTTCGTAGCTATTCACATTTTCAGTTGCTACATTGATATACTCTCCTGTCTGTGATTTTTGAAATCTGGAAAGGGGAATTTTTCTTAGCTTTTCTCCAAGAAATAATCGTATCTCTTTGCTGACTCCGGCGCCGCCCATCTGCCCTTTTACATAGCCATAGCTGTAAATTACTAACCTCAGAAGAAAAATACCTGCAATTTCTCCTGTGATGATCCCTATTTTTTCCATGGACATCTGCTGCTTCCACAAAGCTTTTAATACATCAAACATCACTATAAAATTACAACCAGACAGCATTCCTTCTAATATAACAAAACAGAGGGAAATAATAAGCTCTTTATTCCACCGCATTGGCTGATTCTCATTCATGTGCTATCCCTCCTTGCATTAAATACGCAAACGTCCTTGCTTTCCGAAAACTATCCCACGCTGTTCTGTAATAGGCATTTTCATGTAAGACTTCTTCATGATTTCCGATATTACTTACCTTATGATCCTCCACAACAGCAATACGATCACATATTTTTAATGCACTGAGACGGTGGGCGACTATCAGTACCGTTTTCCCTTCGCAAAGATGATAGATCGCTTTATCTATTTCCAGTTGATTCTCAGGATCTGCTGCCGATGTTGCCTCATCCAGAATCAGAATGGGAGCATTTTTAAGGATGGCTCTTGCAATCGCAATCCTTTGTTTTTCTCCCCCCGAAAAACGCGTGCCATAGCTGCCGACTTTCGTTTCATATCCATTGGGAAGACTCATAATAAAGGAATCGATCTGCGCTTTTTTTGCCGCCGTTCTTACCTGTTCCAACGTAGCCTTGGAACCCATTCGAATATTCTCAAAAACACTATCCCTTGTCAAAAAGGTCTTTTGAAAGACGATAGACACATTTTCTAAAAGTTGTTCATAATTTAAATTCCGAACATCCACTCCGCCTATCGTAATACTGCCTTTTGTCACATTATAGAACCTTGCGATCAATTGAATCACCGTACTCTTCCCAGCTCCGGATCTACCGACCAATGCTACCTTTTCCCCATGGTGTATCAACAGATTACAATTTGTCAGCACCTCTGTCTTTTCTTTGCCAGGATAGGCAAAGCTTACATTGTGAAAACAGATGTTATGTCGAATGGGAAAACAATCTCCCCCTTCAAAAATAGGAATATCCAGAATTTCTTTTGTCTTCGTCACTGCCTGTAGCACCTTTGCAAAGTTCGAGCCAAGTTCCTGAAGTGGTCTTAACTCTGTCAAATAGAAAGATCCAATAAAAAGAAATAACAGAAATACATTTGTCGAAAGAGCACCTTGCAAAAAAAAATATCCTCCAATCGGCACCATAAAAAGCAGTCCACATTCTGTAATCACGACATAGGAGGCATAAGGAGGACCCATTTTTTTAGAAATCTGATTCCAGATTGTATTTTCTTTCAAGATGGCATTCTTGTATTTTAGGAAAGAGTCACTTCCCATATGGAATGCCTTTATGACCTTCATTCCGCTTATGTATTCAATGATCACCGAATTCATATTTACAAGAGACCGATTGGCCTCTCCTAATACCTTTGACATGCCCGAAAACATGATCCCCATTACGATCAGTGCCAACACCATCGGAATCAAAGAAATCAGAGCTAACGGGAGATTCACGGAACAAAGATAAATAAATATAGCAACCGGACCACACATATAATAAATAAAATCTGGAAGATGATGGGCCAGAAACAGCTCTAAATTTTCAATATCCTCATTTAGAACCGTTTTCAAAGAACCTGTGTTATGTTCATTTAATACCCCTAAGGGAACCCTTGCCATATGCTCTATGATCCTGCATCGAACCTTATAAAGTGTGCGGTAGGCTCCCTTGTGTGATAATGCTCCGGAACATCCAAATAACACAAAGCGAGCTACAAGCGCAGCAAAGATCAATAGACTATTAGAAACCAGCACTTCTTTTGTGCAGGTATTCAGGAAAACTGCGGTGAGCACCTGATATACTCCATAATAAGGAATCATAGTGCAAAGCCCGCTTATGAGTGAACAACAAATCGACAGGTACAGAAAATATTTATCCTTCCCAGCCCATTCTAACAGTAAACGTATGGAATTTTCTTTTTTCTTCTTCATTCTTTTTCCTTCTCTCCCAGTTTCAATATTCTCGTACACGCGAGCGTGACCAATTCAAAATCATGGGTAACAACAAAAATGATTTTCCCCATACTTGCAAGTTTTTTCATTAATTTTGATACCATCCGCATGCTTTCTAAGTCAAGTCCGCTGTTCGGCTCATCAAAGACCAATATATCCTTCTTGCAAAGCATACTGACCGCTACTGCAAGACGCTGCTTTTGTCCTCCCGATAATATATTAGGATGTTTGTCTTTGCACTCATATAGATCGAGATCCTTTAACACCTGCTCCACCTTGTTAAGATCCGCATCTTTTATTCCAAAATAGGTCTCATGCTCTACACTGTCCGCAAAGAGCTGATAGTTCACATCCTGCATGACCATATAGCTCCTGTTTAACAAATCTTTTGGACTTTGCACGACTCCCTTCCATAAGACCATCCCTCCCAAGGCTTTTTTAAGACCACATACCGTTCTTAACAGCGTAGATTTACCAATTCCGTTATGCCCTGTTACCGCGATAATATCTCCTTTATTTGCTTTCCATTGAATCTCGCATAGCACTTCTTTTTTTCCATATCCGATAGAAAAATCTTTCATTTCAAAATCAGGAATAGCTTTCAAACACGATGTTTCATTTATTTTAGGTTCTTCGTATTGAAGAGACCTAAGCCCCAGCTTCTTTCTTTCTTTTTCTGTTAGGTCCAAAAATGCTTCTCTCGTCCATTGATACCTAATTTCACCATGATCCATGTAAAAAATTTCATCTGCCAGATCCTTTAAATAATAGAGCCGGTGCTCTGCAATGATTAGGGTCTTTCCTTGCGTTTTTAATATTCGAATATAGTTTCTCAAATCCGCGATTGCATTGGAATCCAGATTGGAAGAGGGTTCATCCAGAACGTAAATATCAGGATTCATGGCATATACAGATGCAAAGGCTATCTTTTGTTTTTCACCACCCGATAAGGAAAAAATATTACGATGTAGCAAATTGGTAATATGCAAATCAGCAGCCGTCCGTTGCACTCTATTTGCAATCTCTAGTCTTTCTACTCCCAGGTTCTCCATCCCAAATGCGATTTCACCCTCTGTATCTGTGTGAAAAAACTGAGTCTTAGGGTTTTGAAATACGGATCCTGTCTTTTGAGCGATTTCGTAAATTTGCTTTACTGCAAGATCTTCACCATCCACCAACGCACGCCCCATTAATTCTCCAGAAAAGAATTCTGGAATCAGTCCATTTATCATTCTTGTTACCGTGGTTTTTCCACATCCACTACGCCCTGTCAATAAAATGCATTCTCCCGCTTTAACAGACATGTTTATATTTTTAACCCTCCCATTCCCTGTTCCATCATAGGAAAAGGAAATCGTATCAAGCAATATTTTCTTCATTTGCTGCCTCCCTTATCATGATTCCATAAATCCAATTACAAAATATCCGATAAAAATAATAATAACGATGATATCTCTTATAGATATTCTGATTTTAACAAGGCTTGTCCTGGGATTAGGATTTTCTATTCCACGAGTCACAGCAGCTATGGATAATTCATCGGCAGTATTGGAGGCTGCCATCATAAACGGAACATACAAGCATTGTGCCACCTGCATCGGATGCAAACAGATAGTTCTAATGGATAGTGAGATACCTCTCATACGCATGGCATCCCTGATACAACGCCAGTCTTCCCTCACGACTGGAAGATAGCGCATCATAACGGCAAAAGGTATCACAAAGGAATCTGGCATATGTATTTTGTAGAACGCTGCCATAAATTCTCCTGTTTTTGTGGTCTTAATCATCAGTCCTGCCATAAATCCGCAGGGAAACACCTTATTTACCAATCCTAAAAACGCTGCTACTATGGCCTGTGTAATTCCTGTCATACTACTTATTGAAAATATGCCGACTCCATAAATTAATCCATAAGATAAGATACCTATCAATGCATGACCAAGCTTTCCAGATAGGAGCGAAAATGCAGCAATCAAGCATACCAGTAACATTTCATATTTTAACGAAGGAGCGATCATAGTGCAAAGAACACAGAGCAATAACAAGAGAAGTTTTGTTCTCGGATCAAATCGCACTCCCCTCACGCCGTAATTCCCGCCTTTTCAAACTGTTTTTTTAATAATATACTTCCGACCCATGCACTGCCTCCTGCGACCACCATAGTTCCAATGATAATGACCGCCAACATCCAGTTCTTGGCTGCTGTATTCATGACCTCAATATAACTTCCTGATGTCCCTCCTTTTAGCATATAGCTACTCCATGCGTTGCGATCTGCAAAATAACTGATATAGCTACCTGTCGCTCCCAGGCTAATACAAATGAACGCAAGCATATTTAGCATCTGCTTTTTATATTTGCCTCTTCCCGCGATAAAATCTCCGATGATTCCACCCACTATATAACCTAAGTCCATGGCCCAATGCATACCGCTGGCAAACCATATCAACCCACAAAGAATACCAGTTATTGCGATCACACCACGTTTTGGAACTTTTGCAATAAGAAGCATCATAACAGGTCCCCCCAGAAATGCCGCCCCTAATGGCATATAAAAAGTAAGAACTGGATTAGGCGCAAATACGATTCCACCCACCAGCATAGTCACAAATAAAAGCGCGGTAAAAATACCAATTGTTACCAAGTCTTTTATACTAAACCCCTTGTTATTTCTTCTCGTCTGATTACTCATAATCCTCCTCCTTTTATTTCTTGACGTCGCAAGAAATTATGTTATGATTAATGTTAGTCATACCTAACCTCGGTATAAAATTACCATATAGACTTTTTTATGACAATGCCTGTTAACTAGTTTTGTCTAATCAGAGTAATGATTCGTCTAATCGAGGTATTTATAAAAGGGAGGTCTTATGAAAGGGAAGATAAATGCAATTTATGAAACTATATTGAAAGAAAGAGGTTTTGACCCTGTCAGCCCCAATGGAAGATTTAATACTTGTGGACAGACCTATCAACTCTCCAAAGACTTAGGAGAAGGCTTTTACTGGCTTTATTCAGAAACTGATCTATATGATATCAAGATTCATGATTTTTCTTTTTTTGAAGATTATTTATTTGAAGGTCAACTGCCAGAATGTATGAGCGTATCCTATTATCAATCCATTTCCGGCCACGAATTGAACCCTTATCGGAGAATCAATGCAAACTGTATCAAGACTTTTTTGGGAGGAAAAAGTCCGTATAAAGCTGTCATACATAAAAAAATGCCAATTCGATCCGTTGGAATTGAAATCCTGCCGAATTACTATCTACACTATTTAAAGGAAAAATATCCAGATGATTATTGGAATCCTTATGATGCCTTTCGTTCTATTGATGAAACGATGCATTTTCCGGAAATGCTATTATTACTCAATCAGGTGTCCGAGTATCGGGGCACCGGAATCAGTGCAAAGCTATTCTATGAAGCAAAAGTAAATGAGGCTGTTTCATTGGTCGTGGAACACTTTCATCGGCAGGGAATAGCGCAAGTACATCTTTCTGATAAGGATAAGGAACAGATCCTAAATGTATCGGCTTATATTAAGGATCATTTTTCCTATCCCCTGACGTTGGAGCAATTGTCTAAAATTGCATGTATGGGACAGACAAAATTGAAGAAAAGCTTTAAGATCATCTATGGCTGCACCATTACCGAATTTATCCAACAGGCACGAATGGAACAGGCCGAATCTTTATTATCACATACCGATTTAAGCATTGCCCAGATCGCCCGGACAATTGGTTATTCCAATGCCAGCAGGTTCGCAGAGCTGTTTAAGAGAAATGTAGGGGTACTACCCTTTGAGTATCGGAAAATCATTCAATAAATCCACTAAAATACAAATTTTTTAATTACAACATGCAGTTGTCGTAGAAAATTTGTATTATAAGAGTAAGATAATGGATAAAAATAAGAAAGGAGTTATGATTGGAGCAAATACAATCTATGGTACCGGAAGAATGGGGCATGAGAATATTGGAAGAGGGCGGTGTGACTACGGCTTTTCGCTCTGTTTGGTTATTGGTGTTATGGGTAAGATTGACTAGAGGCTGTATGATCTTAACGCCTATGACCGATCATCATACGATGCATTTGTCACCTTGTTTGAATAATCTTCCAATTTTAGACGCAATAGAATATGTAACAGCTTTCTTTATATTAGTTGATATTCTTTACATCTATTACTGGTTATGCTATGATTTTTTAGATATATACTTTTTTATAATATGTATATTTTACATATAAATACAAATGATAAAAATGAGGGGGAATTCATATAATGAAATGTTCAAAGTGTCAAACGGAGAACTCAGAATATGCTAAATTCTGTAAGGGATGTGGCGTAAAAATTGAACAATCAGTGATAGATTCAGACAAAACTGAACTTTTAAACACTGAGCTGCTTAAAATTAACTCAAATTCGGTTTTAAATAGATGTGCAAAATGTGATGCTATACTCAAAGAAGGAACTTTATTTTGCGTACAATGCGGTAGCAAAATTGCGACATCTTCTGTTCCGTATAATGATATATCATCGCCAGAAATAGCAAAAATAAAGAAGCCTAATCCTTTTTTACTTTTTTTACCAATTATTATTTTAGTGATTGCCATTATAATATTATTATTAATTTACCAAGAAGTAATACCTAACCCAATAAAAAAGATCCGATCTACTGTCGAGCAGGATAATAATATCAATACATCAACATCTTTAGAAGAAATAGACATGAATGTGGATGAACTCTTTATAGATATTGATAATGTGTATGAAGAAGGAAAGAAAATAATCGAACAAGATGGTAATTATTTCGAAGGGCTTGTAACTTTAACATCTGCTTTTAACAGTTATGGTGCTATTGAATATCCGGAAAATCAGATTTCAGAAGCAACAGAACATATTCAGGGCCTCTTTACCTTCTATAAGCAGTCTACTTTAGAACATGTTAACTCATTGGAAAAACAGGATGTTCATCCGTCTATTTATAATCAAATTAAGCTGGAATTAGAAAATGCAATAGATGCTGCATCTACCTTAAATGAAAAGGGAATTAAACTTGATGATACTGAATTAAATGACTCTCTAGCAAATCTGAAAGAGCGTTATAAAGAATATTATATTATTGCTCTGAATAAATTTACGCAAAGAGACCATTGGTCCAGAAGTGAGGCCTGGCAATTAATGCAGGATGCCAAATCACTGACTTTGTTTGATGAAAATGATATGGATGATCCCCTCCGTCTCCGCTATGTTTATTCCCTTGCATGGATTACTAAAAAAGAGAACGAAACCAATCTTACTAATAATTCCATATCCTACGATATTGCAATCAGTAATATTTTAACCGTCATGAAAGAAACGGATTATAATCCAATGTTAATACTTGATTGTGCAAATTATGTTCAGGCTTCTGGTGGTGATCCATCCATATATATGGATGCATTCAATGAAATTTTTGAACATTTAAAGGACACTCAGGGATTTGAACTAGGTACGACTATAAACATTGATCACTTCTGGTATTTTAATGATTTTGGTGATTTTTCAGTAGATAATAAAAATGGTGTGACACAAGAAAACAGACAATGGATTAGAGACCGATTTAATTCTGGTTTCTAAATTATTTATTTAGATATTAAAAAGGATATATGTTTCTATCTATACGAAATATATATCCTTTTAATATTAGCTTATTTCTTAGCGGATAAATACTGCAGTATTCTGAGAATTATTACTTAATTGTATACAATACACGTCACATCAGAATCTATTCTGACAGAATCTTTGCCATCAAAGAGTTCCAGATCCCCTCTGTTCTTTTTAAAATTATAATCAACAAGATAAGCAATCATAGAATCCTGTACTTCTCCAAAAGAACCTTTGGCAACATCCTGAGCAATGTGACTAGATTTTCCATTTTTATACTGCATTAGTGTTCCTTCTGTACCTGCTTCATTTACATCCGTCATGTATAAGATACTATGATTAGTTTCCATAAATCCGCCATCGCTCCAGCTTGGAAACACATCAGACTCTATTGTCTTATCGTTGATATTCAAGTCTGCTTCTCGCCCATTATCCTTTTTATTGGTAAAATAAGCAATTCCCTCCTCTACAATATATGGTTCCATAGATAGTTCATCTGTTATCATCTTCACAGAGGTATCTTTTGAATTATAATTTATTTGATATAATGTACCCTTGTTACGTGTGTAATTACCTTCATTGTTTATGCTTGAAATACTGTAAATATACATATTTCCCAATTTCTCATTTACTAAGGCTCTATTTTGCCCATCTAGATCTGAATTATAATCATAGTCCTCTACCATATATGTATTCCTTCCAATTAAGTAATGGAATTTAACGGCCTTCTCAAACTGTTTGATATACTTTTCTACTATATCATTATTTATATTTTCTTCATAAATATCAGAAAATTTTATCTTCTCTATTTCATCAATATTTAAATCTAAATAATACATCATTGGTGTGGTAGTATCAAAATATTCCTTATCAACTTCAATATAATCCGCAACCTCAACTGAATCATTGGTTTTTGCTGAATAGTAGTACGTTTTGCAACGAATTGCATCTAACGATTGCTCTTTAGCCTCTTCACGAATGCTATCCCTAAACACTTTATTCCTATATTTATCTAATTCAACGTAATAACTATCGCTTGTTTCTATCACTTCTCTTTTTCCCCAGAAGTTTTTTTGTATTGTTTTCGTCTGATAATCTGCCTCATTAGGTTCTGTAATACTGTTGTCTTCTGTCAGAAAATCATCTTCAATCAGATTATAGGCATTAATATCTGCATCTTGACTGATTGTATAATATATTTCCAGTACATCACCACTTCCATATGCATGTACATCAGCATTCGCTACATCCGATGCTATTTTTTTTCCTTTCTCTCCTTTCATAGATACATATAATTTATTATCCTCCTGATATACTAAGGTATTTAAATCATCTGAAATCATTATAATATAATCAGCTGTGTCCACCTTTTTCTTCTCTGCATTCTTTTTATTTAAGTCCATTATATACATCTTATAGCTTCCATACGAGTCATTTTCAATCCAAAATATTGTTTTCTGGTCATGAGAAATTACATAATGATCGACATCTGACCCAATTTTTTCCTTGTTACCCTTCAGATCTGAAACAAATAATTTATGATCATTTTCACCCTTAATATATATGATCTTTTCATCAGACAAAGTGGTATAAGTAATTACATCTGAATCTACTTTGCTTTCTTCTTTGTTTTTATCATTTGTCTTTTTAAAATACAAATCATATATAACTCCATACTCCTCATCTAATTTCTTTGTATATACAACATATTTTCCATTTTTTATATAATCTCTAGAAATATTGTGGGCTGACCATAAACCAGCACTATCGTTATCCTGCATGACATCATCAGTAATCATTAAGGAGGTGAAATTTTTACCTGCAACCGTGTACAATTCATTATCTTTCAAATATACTAAATTGTCTGATACATCCTTATTTCCCCTAAACAAATTCGCTATTACTATAAAAAAAACTGCTGTAAATGCTAGAGCTGCTAAACATACTATAGCTTTAGCAACATTTCCCTTCCTGTATGATATTACATTCAAAAAACCTGATTCTCTATTATTTTTTACAGGTTCAATTTGATTTTTTCCAGCTGTCCCAATTAAGCGAGTTCCACATTCGCAACAAAACTCAGCATTTTCAGGATTCTGCTTTCCGCAATTAGGGCAAAATTTCTGACTAACCACCACCGTCTCTACTTCTTCTATAGTAAAAGAACCAGCTTGTTCATTGATGTGCGATACCTGTTCTTTGTCAACAGCAGTTCCACAATTCGAACAAAAACCTACATCTTCTTCTATTTTACTTCCACAATTTTCACAAAACATACTTATATCTCCCTCTTACTTTTTTCTCTTTAGCAAACTAAATGGAATACAGAGCAGCCCCTGTTAATTCAAATGTATCATCATTCAATACTTGAAACTCTATTACTATATTATATGTTTAATGTAAAATTGTGTCAATTATGGTATATTTTATTAGTTATTTGTCAAATCCCATGAAAGGGTGTTTTCTTTACACTTGCTATGCTTTATGGTATGATTTACTAGAAAATTATAAACCATGCATTCCTTTTAGAGGCATTCCTATAATGAAACATATGAAAAAAAACAATTTTAACTTATGGCAAATGGTAATACTGATACTATTATTATTCATACTTAGCTTTATAATTATTTATCAATACAAGCTTTCAAAACCAAGCACAGCAATAGTAGAAAACAATCCAACTCCTACAGATAAAAATTCAATAGAAGAACCTACTGAGGAGCATACCATTGAAGAGTCAGAAGGCATCATTTATCCTAAGCCTGAGTATACTTTTACTACAGAGATAGTAACTATAGAAATACCTAATCTGACAAAAGAATATACCTTGGCATGGGTTAGTGATCTTCACTTAATAGCCGACCACGAAAGTGGGGATGTTTCAGAAGAATTTTTGCCAACAGTAGAAGATCGTTACAACAATATGTTTGTTACTGCTGATGGTAAACATACCGATGAACTTTGGCCAGAAATTGTTAAATTTCTAAATATAGGAGATTATGACGGTATTATATTGGGTGGTGATTTGATGGACTACTGCAGCACCAAAAACATGTCAGCCTTTATAGAAGGATATTCACAATTATATGCACCAATTATCTATATCAGAGCTGACCACGACTATGGCTCATGGTATGGAAATGAAAATTTTACCCAAGAGCATGTTTACGAGCTTCACAAATCAATAGATGGAGATGATCTCCATGATAAATATTTGGATTTTGGAGAATTCTTAATTGTCGGCATAAATAACTCCACAAAAAATATAACAGTTGAACAGCTAGAGATATTAAAAAAACTATATGATACTAATAAACCTATCATTGCCGTAACTCATGTCCCTTATAGATCCTATGTAGATGATTCCCTAGAAACTCTGTCCATGGAATTTAGAAATAAAATATATTACTGGGGTGGAGGAGAATATATTCCAAATGAAGAAACCAATAAATATATCGATTACATTTATCGTGATGACTCTAACGTGAAGCAGGTTCTAGCCGGTCATCTTCACACATCCTGGGATGGTATGATAACAGACCAGGTCCGCCAGCACATTTTTACACCAGCTTATAGTGGTACAATTGGACTTATACATATCGTTCCTGCTAAGTAGATATCATAAAAAATAACATATTAATAATTTATCTTTTGAATATTTTGTATATTATCTTCCACTATGTTAAATTTATATAAGCAGGAGGCCCCGTTTTCCCTAATAACGACCATAAAGTAATAATTATCAAAAAAAGATATGTAATATGGAACTCCATCCTTTCCAAACTTGCTATAGATGTTTTCATAGCAACCCATAGATAACTGTTCAAGAGAAGGAGTTCTTATTATCGTAGCAAATTTTTGATCATCATTATAATCGGATGAAACTGTAATATAAAAATAATTCTGTATTTTTGTAATCTGATTCATGCCAGCCATTGTAATCGGGATCGGGTACTCTGCTTTTACTTCAAATGTATACCTGTCGACCACTACAATACTACTGCTAGTAACACAAGGCAAATAAATGAGATCTCCCTCAATAGTAAAAGATCTTACATACTTGCCATAAAGTGATGGTACTTGCATAACATTTTCAAGAACTACATTTGTACTCTCCTGCTCTCTTCTAAATAGATACATTTCACCTGTAGTTGAGCTCCATGCGTAAAAAAGGCCTGTTGCTTCATCGTAAATTACATAATGTGGTCTGTTACCAATATTATCAAACTCTTGAAGTTTATAAAAACATACATTTCCTTTTTCATAGATAGACACCTTATTATTTTCTGTATCCATAACCATATAAACAATTCCATCACTTGCTATAGCATGCGGTTGATTCAGTCTATTATCCATCAAAGACCAATCTGTCAGTTTTCCACCAGCCCCCCCATTATATATAACCTGATTATGATAACTATCAACAATAAAGTAGGAAGAATTTATCTTTACTATTTGTGTCGGAACACGCAAAGTAGAATAGTTATTTGAAACAGAAGGAATATATTCTTTTGCATATGATCTTAAGCTCAAGCTTTCTGCTAATAATACTAGAATTAAAACTGTGAGTATACTTTTATGTTTTTTCACACAACCCCCCATTATTCTAAATTCATACTTTCTTCTATACCGTCATTACCCTTTCTATCATCTGCAATAATCTGGCGATACGTATCAAGTTTGTTCCTAATTATTATCAGGTCTGAATTTTAGTACTTTTGTCTTATATCTTACTATATCATATCTTAAATCTAAAATATCTTCAATTATATTTTTTTATACTCTTTATGAAAATAATATTGTAACGCTTTTCCCATATAATTTGATGCTCCGGATCCATATAGCTTATCGTTAATTTCGTTCAGCTTTCCTTCCTTTAAATAGCCATCAATTATCATGTCCCAATAATTATCACCCATATCAATTCCCTGAGGTGTCATTTGTTCATTTAATGTTACCATTTTATGAATAATTTTCTGAACTCTTTCCGTTCTTACATCTTCTGAAAGATCAGACACTAGTTCCTTTGTTAATTTCTTATTTTCCTCAATATAATCATGACTTACTTCTTTTAACTGATTTAAGCTTTCCATTCTTTCTGAAAAATGTTCTAAATTATCTTTCATGGCTTCCGTATATTTTTCAATGCTCCCGTACTGCTTGATTGCAATTTCAGCAATATCAGATTCTTTATCCTTAACCCTGGATATCAATTTATCAAATTCTTCCATACTCCCCCAATGTTCCGTAATCTCAGTCACCTTTTCATTTTTAAATTTTTCTAGTGCAGCAATATAATCAGACATATCAAATTCTTTAAAGCTCATACACGTTTCTCCTTTTTCAAGCTTTTCCAATAATTCTAATAATCCATTGAGACGATTTCTTTTTGCCTCAATTAGCTTCTTTTGCTCTTGAAACGCACTTATTTTGTCAAAATGAGGATCATCCATTATCTTTTTGATATCTTTTAATTGAAAATCCAACTCTTTAAAGAAAAGTATTTGTTGTAATTCTTTTAAAGATTCCTCATCATACAGACGATACCCCGATGCGCTTGTCCTGGTTGGCTTAAATAGACCAATTTCATCATAGTATTGCAGCGTTCTTATACTCACCCCTGTTAACTTTGCCACTTCTTTTACTGTTTTCAACAACAGCACCTCCTTTCGTTTCTATTTTCATACTACACTATCACGACACGTGAGAGTCAAGATTTATTTCTGTACTAAAAAAACAGGCTACTATTATAGTTAGCCTGTCTCAATATAACGCAATTTTTAAATATAAAACAAACAAGTGCGTACCCTTCTTTAAAAGGTACGGACTCAGTATTTACACGATTCCTTGTGCCATCATGGCATCTACTACTTTCTCAAATCCCGCAATATTAGCACCCGCTACATAATTTCCTTTTACACCGTAACGTTCTGCAGCTTTTGCAGTTTTTTCATAGATTCCTACCATAATTTCATGCAGTTTTTTATCTACTTCCTCAAAACTCCAGGAAAGCCTTAAACTATTCTGGCTCATCTCTAGTGCGGAAGTTGCCACACCTCCAGCATTTGCTGCCTTACCAGGCATGAATAACATTTCATTTTCAAGGAAGAAATCGGTAGCCTCTCTGGTAGAAGGCATATTTGCACCTTCTGCAACTGCAAAGCAGCCGTTTGCTTTCAGTATCTTGGCATCCTCTAAAGTCAACTCGTTCTGAGTCGCACATGGAAGAGCAATATCACATGGGATAGTCCAGATACCCTTTCCTTCTGTATAAACAGCAGAAGGGACTTCGTTCACATATTCTTTGATTCGTCCTCTGCGTACTTCTTTAATTTCTTTTATAACATCAAGACGAATACCTTTTTCGTCATAAATATATCCGTTGGAGTCACTTAAAGCAACGACCTTTGCACCTAGCTGAATTGCCTTTTCCGATGCATAAATCGCCACGTTACCGGATCCGGATATTACTACCGTCTTTCCTTTTAGTTCCTTACCGTTATGTTTAAGCATCTCATCCAGTATATAAATAAGCCCATAACCAGTTGCTTGTGTACGTACCAGGGATCCTCCATAGGTAAGCCCTTTTCCCGTAAGAACTCCTTCATATAAGCCTTTTATGCGCTTATATTGTCCGTATAAAAAGCCGATCTCTCTTGCTCCCACACCGATATCTCCCGCTGGGACATCCTGATCCGCACCAATGTATTTGGATAATTCGGTCATAAAACTCTGGCAGAATGCCATGACCTCTCTGTCTGATTTGCCTTTGGGATCAAAATCCGATCCACCTTTACCTCCACCGATAGGAAGTCCAGTTAAAGAATTTTTAAATATTTGTTCAAAACCTAAAAACTTTAATATTCCTTGATTGACTGAAGGATGAAGTCTCAAACCTCCTTTATACGGACCAATAGCACTGTTAAATTGTACTCGAAATCCCTTATTTACTCTCACCTGTCCATTGTCATCCACCCAAGGTACACGAAAAGAGATAATACGTTCCGGTTCTACCAGGCGCTCTAAAAGTGCGGCTTTTCTGTATTTTTCTTCATTTGCATCAATGAAAATGCGCAGAGAATCAAGAACTTCCTTTACTGCCTGATGGAATTCTCCTTCTCCCTGGTTTTGTTTTACGACTCTGTCATAAACTTCATCCACGTAAGACATCGTTTTTTCCTCCTAAATAATCCTGTTTTTAGTTTAGATAAATTAAAGTCAAAATAAGACCCAAACTATTTAAAGTTTCGGTCTTACCTTCCACATGACCTTTAAAATTATAGCAAGTTAATTTAATAAAGTCAATAAAACCTTATATGTTACAGGGACTTCCCTAAAAGGTCCGTTAACGATATAAGAGATCGATTATTTCTCTCAGCCTTAGATTGAAATTTATATATTTAAGAATTCTCCGTAAATTAATTCCATACATCCTGTTTTTATTAATAACCAAGTCATTATTATTGTAATCAGTATAATCGGCAGGCAGCGCTTCACATTTTTGGACACATAGATGAAAAGACAAACTATCATACCTAAATAGCTAATTTGCAGTAATATGTCCTCTCTTCCTGTAAGATACCACTCCGTACACAGTGCTGTGATTGGCAAAGCTGCGAGTATATTGGCAATGCTACTATTTTCCTTTGCATGCCACATAGCAGCTGCGCAGAACGGCGAAATAAGTGATATCATGCTCCATAAAAATATTTGTGCTTTCGGAAAGAACCCAAGAAACAAAATCGTATATGCATAATATGTCAAAAGCATTGTGAAGAAAAAGCTAAAAACTCTTATTGCTGCATGTACAGGCGTATTTGAAAAAACAGCTAATAGTGTTGCTGCAAAAATCCATACACCGAACCTGGCAAAAATATCATCCAATATTGGAAGCTCCCCTGTAATTTCTGGAACATCCACAAGCTTTGCTGTTAATCCTAAAAAAATACCAATTATTACAGCAAATAGGATAGAATTATATTTTATATTTGACTTATTTTTTCTGATGTACGTTTTTATTAGCGTGTGGCGACTTTTTTCTTGGTTTTGTAAGGTCATAACTTTCCTCTATCATTCTTTTAATATCTTTGTCTGGGACTGATCCATCCAGAATAATCGAATTCCAGTGTTCTTTATTCAGATGATATCCTGGCACTACAGAATTGTAGGTACTACGCCAAAAATCTCTCCATTCCAAATCACATTTTACATTAATCCAAATGTAACTGTCTTTCTCGTAAATCCAAGCAAATACTTTCTTATTTGCATTATGCCGCATTACAGTCCAATTTGGATCATGAAATGGCATGTCTTCATATATTTCTTGCAGTTTGCTGCAAAATGCGATTGCTTCTGCTCTTGTCTTCATTTTTCACACTCATTTCATATCGAGAATTTAAACCCACTCTTATTTTTCATAGTAGACAAGAGTTAGTTTATCGTTCACCTTTTCTATTTTACCAGTTGCATGATATCACATCTTCTCATATAGATAACAATTTCCTTTTTCTTCTAATATGGTATCCAATCTCCAATGGTCTTTTCCATGTATTTCTTCCGCAAGCTTTATCGCATTTTGTGCAATACCTTGATTGCGATATTGTTTTCGGATAAACAACGGTGAAATCCTTTTATGGGTATCGTTTTCTTTGGTATCTACGACTCTGATTGCACCGACAACTTTCTCATCCACGAATATAAAATAGAAAAATGTAACTTCCTGGTTTATTCTATCAATTACTTTATCTACTGGCTCATTACCCGGATTAGTATCATAATCTTGATATTTAAACAGTAAATCCTGAAAAGCTTCCCGCTGCATATTCCATATTAGTGTCGCATCATTAATTCCAGCCCTTCTCAATCTTATGTCCATAACATATTCTCCTAATCCTAAGTAGCTTTTTATTCTAAAACAACTCCTCTCTGGTCATGGTATAATGGAATTGTCTAAAAACCAAGTATACCTACCATGAAAGGAGTTGATATCCATGCAATATGGACTTATATCACTTTACTAATTACATTCATTATACTATACCGATATAAAAATACAATCTAATTTAATTATCTTTTAGTAGATGTATTGCAAAACCAGCAATTTCATTCTTAAGATATGCAGCAATAATCGTTCCATCCACTCCAACATTTAAAAATTCCTTTCTTATTTCAATGCCTTTATTTTTTAAATATGCGATTGCCCTTTCTACTGATTTTGTTCCAATCGCTATATGCCCAAGTGTTCCTGGAAAATTAATTTTAGTACTCTCTATTATAGAACCTGCAAAATCTGATTTCTCACCTCTTTTATATGGAATTCCAAATATATTTGCAAATTCTTTCGCAATATGTTCTCCATCTATAGAATTTTTCCCATTAATTCCTATATGACATAAATGAAAATTTAAAGAAATTTGAATCGCTTCCTTACATAATTCCGTTATCTTTGTATATTCAGCATTTTTAATTACCTCATCAGGTGTTACAAACCCACCCCCAATACCAATTATTTTATCAATAGAAGCGAACTCATCTATATCGGCCATTTCCAGACCACCTGTTACTACAAACTCAACATCTTTATAAGGGCCTACTAATTCCTTTATAGCAGAAATGCCGCCTACGGACTTTACTGGAAAAAATTTAAATACTTTTAATCCTTTCTTAAGTCCCGCTTCTATTTCAGTTGGAGTCACACATCCGGGTAATATCGGTATTTTTTCTTCGATTGCTTTTTTTACAACATCTTCATTAAACCCTGGAGATACAATAAAATCTGCGCCAGCTTCTTTTGCCTGCATGACCTGTTCCACGTTCAATATCGTTCCCCCACCTATACACATCTTAGGATAAGCTTCTTTTATTATTTTTATGGACTCTGCTGCGCATTCATTCCTAAACATTATCTCGGCTAATGGAATTCCACCATCTATCAATGCCTTTGCAATTGGTTTTGCTACTGACACACTAGGTATTTGTAGCACAGGAATGATTCCTAACTCTTTTATTATCTGAAAAATGCTCATCTTTGTGCCCTTTTCTTTTATGATTAAATTATTTTTTATTTATTCTGAATGCATTTATAATTGGCCATATAAATGTAATTAGTACTAAAATTAGTAGAACGAACGATACAGGCCTGGTAATAAAAATAGAATAGTTCCCATGCGACATTACTAATGCTCTTCTCAAGTTAGATTCCAGCATTCCACCCAATAATAATCCTAGAATAAATGGTCCCGTTGGAAACTCATATACTTTAAATAAGAAACCTAGCATTGCTGCAATCATCATAATAACTACATCAAAAAAGTTATTATTAAGTGCATAAGAACCAACAACACATAAAACACAAACAGCTACCCATACGGTAGGTTGTGCAACATTTAGAACTTTTGCTGATACTTTTGCAGTAATAAGACCAAAAATTAAAAATGCTACGTTAGCGAGTAACATTAACAACATAATTTGAGCTGTAAATGTAGCGTTTTCAGTAAACATCTTATACCCTGGCTGCATTCCATACATAGTAAGTGATCCTATAAGAATCGCTGTTACTGCATCGCCTGGAATACCTAAGGTCATCATTGTTGTCATGGCTCCCCCAATAACGCCATTATTTGCTGTTGAACTTATTGCAAGTCCTTCTACAGAGCCTTTTCCATACTCCTCAGGATGCTTACTCATTTTTTTTGCATTACCCCAACAAATAATGGATGCAATATCTCCACCTGCAGCTGGAATGGCCCCTATTATAGTTGCAACTGCCGCCGCTGCCAAGCATCGAGGTGTTAACGTAGCCATCTCCTTTGCAGATGGCAAAATTTTACCTAAACGCAGATTTTCTTTTCTTGCTTCTTGATCCTGTTTTTCCTGCTCTTTTTTGCGAGAATAGATTTGAAACATTACTTCTCCTATACCAAACATACCAACCATAACAGGAATAAAAGAAATTCCTGCTAATAAAGATGTATTTCCAAAGGTAAATCTTTTAACGCTTAAAATTGGATCAAGTCCAATACAAGATAATAAAATTCCAGCTGCACCTAAAATAAGTCCCTTTAAAACATCCCCACCTGCTACAGCTACCATCATACTTAAACCAAAAAGAGCAAGCATAAAATATTCTGCAGGTCCAAATGTTACTGTGAATTTTGCAATTGGAGTTGCAAAAACAATTAAACAAAGCGTACTAAAAACTCCACCGAGGAATGAAAAAATTACATTAATTCCTAACGCCAGCCCACCTTTTCCTTGCTGATATAAACTATATCCGTCAAAAGATTGTGTGATTGATGCTGGTGTACCGGGTGTATTTATCAGAATTGCAGAAATACCTCCTGCGAAAATGGCAGAATTCCATAATCCCATTAACATAGCAAAACCATTTACTGGTGCAAACCAAAATGTAATTGGTGTCATGATCGCAATACCCATTGTAGCAGATAACCCAGGAAGTGCACCTATCATCGCACCAATGATCACACCTGCTGCCAAGAAGAATAGTACCGATGGTTGTAACACCAATTGTAACCCTTCCATCCAAACTGCTGCTGTCATATATTCTCATCTCCTTATATTTTAAATTGTATGGAAAATGCTATTGCAAATACGGAATAAATAAATAGTGTAAAAACTACGGTATATATCATAGTAAATTTCCAGTCACGACTAAATACCTTATTTAAATAAACACAAAGTAGTAATACACCTATATAAAATAGATTCGTAATATGCCAAAAAATTAAAAACACAATAAGTCCTACTACTGTTAAAAATAGTACTCTTAAATTTTTTTTGATTTCCTCGTCTACTTTTAAAAATTGTAATTCACCATTTTTTTTAAATCCTCTTACCGTGAGCATTGTTCCAAAAATAATTATAATTCCGCTTAGTAAATATGGGAAAAACCCTGCTCCTGGAACACCATCTGAGGTAGTCGACCCAAACAAGACATTCGGAGTAAAAATTGTCATTATAAAGAAAAATACTCCAAATAGAATGGTTATAATTCCAGGCACCGTATCCCCTTTAAATTTTTTATGCATAATTTTTTCCTTTCTTTTTTGTTGATTATAAAACAAACCACGTTTGCAATATCGTGTAAACGCGGTCTGTTATAGATTGGGCTTGCCCTCTTATACTATTTTTGAACAATACCCAACGTAGGAATCAATTCATTAAAGTAATCTAAATCTTTTGCTGCTGTTGCATCCATATCCGATGCATTTAAATAGGCGGATTCAAATCCTTTGCTTTTTAGTAGATCGACCATTGCCTCCGAATTAATAGCTGTTTCAGAAGCTTTTTCTAATACTCCAATGATCTCTTGTGGAGTATCTTTTGGTACTGCAAAACCACCCCACCCTTGAATGGTAACATCTACACCCATTTCAGTAGCTGTTTCTACATCTGGCACTACAGAAGATCGACCTTCACCCAAAACTGTTAATACTCTAAAATCACCAGACTCCACATTTGTTAGCACTTCAGATGGACTAACTGCCGTTGCCTGGATATTTCCGCCAAGTAATGCGGCCACGGCTGGTGCTGCACCGTCAAATGGAACATGGGTAAATTTAACTCCACATTTTTTTTCTATTGATGCTGCAGCAATATGCCAGATAGAACCTGTTCCAGAATTGCCTATCTGAATTTCTCCCGGATGTTCCTTTGCGTATGCAATAAAATCATCGAATGTTTGCCACTCACTGTCCGCTCTAACGGTAATCGCTGCAGGGATCGTCATCGCACGTCCAATAAATTTAAAATCATTAGTTGATAAGTCGGTGTATCCTAATGAGGAGAGCATTGTAGATTCTACAGGCATATACGCAATTGTATAGCCATCCGCTTTACTATTTCTGACTTGCTCCAGACCAACTGCTCCTGACGCTCCAGTAACATTGGTAACCAATATCTTTGTTCCAATTGCTTTTTCAAGTTCAGATGCATAAATTCTGGCTGTTGTATCAGATGCTCCTCCAGCTGCATAAGGTACAACAATTGTAATTTGTTTTCCATCTGGATAATTCGTTGCATCCCCACCTGCCGTTTCTTCTGTTGTTTTACTCTCTGCTTTTGTTTCAACCGCAACATTTTCTGTTGTATCTTGCTTTTTTCCTCCACAACCAATCATTGATAGTGTCATTCCTACCGCCAATACCAGTACCATTACTTTTTTCATTTTCATGAATTTTTCCTCCTGTTTTTTGTTTTATTACTCATTCGTCTTCCATATATAGCCCACTCATTGTGTAATATCTGTTGATATGAAATTATAAATAACTCTTTACATCCTCATATAATTCCTTCTTTGCATCTTCGCTTAGATCTAATAACGGTTTTCTCATATGCCCACCACGGATACCTCTGAATGTTAGTATGTTCTTAAAAATTGACATATCTGCACCACCTTTCATAGTCCATACCATATTGTTTGCTCTATCTTGCGCTTCTTTTGCAGCTTTCATATCTCCTGCTTTAAACTGTTCATATATTTCTACAAACAATTCCGGAAAAGGACCAGAGCAACCAGACACTGTTCCATCTGCTCCTGCTACTAATGCTGATAGGAACATATGATCCGCTCCAAATACAACGGAAAGATCTCCATTCTTTATCCTTAAATATTTTAAAAGTACCGACATATCTGCATAACTATATTTGACACCAACAACATTTTTGCATTCTTGGCAAATCACCTCCAAGATCTCAGGCTGAATATCATTATGTGCCAATTGCGGAATTACATAGACATAGACTGGAAATTCTTCTGGTAAAGCACCGCATACATCTTTGTAATATTGGATCATAGCTCTATCATCTACCGTAAAATAACTAGGTGTTACAACTCCGACACCGTCTGCACCAATACGATGAGCATGTTTCGCTAATCGTATCGTTTCTTCTAATGTCATAGCACCTGCATGGATATAAACAGTAACCCTTCCCGCGGCTTTTTTAACAACTGTTTCAGCTACTAATTCACGTTCTTCTGCACTCATCAAGTACATTTCACCCGTTGTACCAGTCGGATATAAACAATTAACCCCCTTTTCAATTAAGAATTCTATTTGTTGTTCCATTGCCTCTACATCAACTTTATCATTTTCATCAAAAGGTGTTGTCATTGCAGTAATTACTCCATAAAGCTTTTTCATCATTATCCTCCTAATATTTGTGCAACTTTTTAACGATATTCATCATTGCTGAACGTCGTTCTGCTTTAATGATTGTAATTTAATACTAATACATCAAAATCCTAATGTCAATATTGTATTTATGTACTTTTTAAACAAACATTATTTTACAATTTTAGATATTATTGCTTAAATACGCTTTTTTTTTTATCAAATAGCTATTGACATTCAACTTTATAAAGTATAAATTTAACTATAATACCGTATTGCTGAACATTATTCAGATTGGTTAAGGGGAGAATTAATTTTGAAATCAAAGGAATCAACTATGATAGTAAATACTAATACGACGAAACAAGTAACTGTAAATTCAGTAGGCAAAGCATTTCAGATTCTTGGTTGTTTTTCAGTTGCCAAGCCTGAGTTGACTTTGGCACAAATAAGCAGTACTCTTTCCTATCCTAAGAGTACTGCCTTAAATTTAATTAGGACACTAGAACAATGTGGTTATTTGTTACGTACACCAAATGGCCAAAGCTACCGATTGGGATATAAAATACTGGAATTAAGCTACGTCTTACGTTCCACACTGCCAGTAGTCCAATATTCACTTCCTTTTCTAGAGGATTTACAAGCATTTACGAATGAAACCATTTATCTTACTTCTCATATAAATGGTCAAGTTTTTTATTTAGAAGGTATCTACCCAAGTCGAAGAATGGCAAATTACTCCATAGCCGGAAAAACTTTACCAATGCACTGCACTGGTTGTGGAAAAGCTATGCTGGCATATCTTCCGCTCGTTGAACAAAAACAAATTATTCAGAAACATGGCTTACAACGATTTACTGATTATACGATTACAGAGGAATTAAAAATGTATGATGAGTTAGAAGAGATACGTAAACGTGGATATTCTATTGATTTTCAAGAGGAGACTTTGGGTGTGAAATGTATTGCCTTGCCGATTCTGAATAGCGATGGCTATCCAACTGCTGCTGTAAGTATATCAGGAACGGTAATCAATATGAAAGATGAATTGCTTATTGGATATGCAGAAATGCTTTCACGGGTCTGTAACTCTTTATCGGCAAATGCCAATCTTTTTCCTGCTGCACAAGCATTATTGTAAATACTTTTAATTCGACATCCCCTTGTGTCAGTCCCGTGTCTTGGTTCGTTTGTATTTATTTATAGGTATTTCTACTAATTTCTTTAATTGCGAACGCTAGTCCCGTCGGATTCTCACATGCCATGGAGTGTCCTGCTTGCAGTACCGTTTCCACCTTAATACCGTGTTGTTTTAGTTCCTCATAATCCTTATCTGGCAAAGATCTCTCCCCGAAGATAAACCCTCTTCGGATAGACAGTCCATACAAAACGTTTCTCCATGAAGGATTTCCACCATTAACTGCGCTTTGAGAAAAACGATAAGCTGCAACAGGTCCGTAAAAACCCTTATCCACAAAATATCTCTCCGTAAAATGTGCGATTTCGTAACTAATTGCACCTTCGACGCTTGAATCCAAATTAGCTTCACTCAATATAAGGCAATGAACCTTGTTGGCACACATCTTGGCTAATTCAATTGCTACCGAACCTCCTAAGCTGTGTCCAAAAAGAATAAAACTCTTTAAGCCAAGATCTTCAATGAAATCTCTTATATATTCTGCATGAGCAGATACACTGTAGTCAAAATCTAATGGTTTATCACTAAATCCAGCCCCGAGTAAATCAACAAGAATTCTGCGGTGATTGCACAATTCTTGTTGAGTAACAACTTGTGGATAGTCAAAGGAACAGGCACATCCCAATCCGTGTATTAATAGAATAGTTGTATCTTCCCCCGGAAAATCATGATATCTCATATAGGCTATTGCTTTTTTTACATAATATTCGTTCATATTCTCTTCCTTATCTAGATTCTTTCCAATATTTTAAATCAATTCTATCTGCATTGCTAATAGGACCAATTTTAAAACCCTTATCACGTAATTGCCAGAGCGTATCGAGAATTCTACCAGTATTAAAGATCCATAATCATATGTTCTAAAGAAAGAATCTCTATTTCAGAATTTTTCTTTCTAACATACTCATATATATATCCATAATTATATGTATCCGTAACTATTAGCACTTCAATATCAGGCCATTTGTCATCAGCTTTATATACCGGGCAAGTTTCATTCACATTGGGATTTCTGTCGACTATAAATTCTGGCACGATGTTTCTACTTGCTAATTCTGCTAACAAATGTCTGCCTAATAATCCACATCCATATACTGCTATTTTTTTATGTTTAACATTGCCAAACAAATTCCTTTTATTTTCTCTTATGCCCATCCATTTATCTAATATTTTTTCTAAATGTTTTTCTCGCTCACACTGAAACTGTAGTGTCTTAAATCTATATAATGGTACTTCTGGAACAGCATCACTAACTAAAATATTATTATCACACTTATTTGTACTCCCGACGGCATTTTTTAATGCTAGTAAATATTCGTCCTGATTCATTTCATCAGGTTCTAAATACATTACTTCTCCCCACTCATTCCACGCATTAATAAACATAACTTGGCATTCATTCTTTTTATTAATCTGTATTAATTCTGTAATGTATTTTTCAAATTTTTCCGGCGTTCCATTATCTATAACAGATCCAAAAGAACTAGAACTATGCCTTGGTGTATCATCATATCCAACAAAAGCACCAATTGTTCTCCCTTTTTCGCGTCCCAACGCTAGTATATTCTTCCATATTTCATCGTAGTCAAAGCATTGAATGGCATTTTTCAAAATAAAGTGACTTCTTTGCATTGCTTCTCCAGGCTCGCATAAAAAGACTTCATCAAGCACTATTTCTTGAGATTTTCTCGGAGCATTCCCTATGATATAAAGCCCTTCAAATCCATTTTCTTTCGCAAGTTCATTCCAATACTGAATCATATTTTCCAAACAATGCACATCATTTGCTTTATGAAAAACAAATACTGGTTTTTGATCTATTTTTATATATCTTTCATCCTTAAAGAATGGTAATAGGTATTCAAAATGATCCTTCCAATCTTGTATTGTCCCATATTTCTGTTCTAACAGGATACCGCTATCAGTTTCATTTTTTTTGCATTCATATTCGCTTGCCCATATATTTTTTTCAGTCAAGTTGCTCCAAGTTCTCGCCCAAGTCTCATTTGCCCAAGAAAAACAATATGATAAATCAATCTCTTTCCACAACAATAAATTTTTAGCTGGCTTCTCTAATATTTGCCTACCGTCTTTGAACCATTAGTGATAGATACATACCCCATCAATGCCAGCCTTTCTTATCTGTTTTGCCTGACAATGAATTGTTTCACGATCTAACAAATTATAATAATTGTTACCACTAGGTATTCGCGGTTGGCTATGATCCTGAAACAGTGGCAATGCTTTTTTTACAGCCGTCCATTCTGTAAATCCTTCCCCCCACCATTCATCATTTTCCTTCACCCTATGAAATTGTGGTAAATACATTGCAACTATTTTCATTTATTTCCTCCCATTCACTCTATTTTCTAATTCTTCTTTCAAATTAATTGCCATCATTTATTCGTATCTCACTGTATTACAAGTAACGCTTCTTCCATAGTCTCATGGATTCTCATAATTAAATATTTCTCCTATCACATATTAGATTCCAAACTGGAAGTTATTTACATTCTCTATTTATTTAAGTACTTAGCTTTTATAAAACTAAGTATTTTAGATATGTATATACCAATTTTGATAAAAATGAATTTTCTACAAATTTGCCAATAGGAAATTGATATTTCATACCTTCCCAAATTATAAAACACATAATTAGTATGGTTATAAAGCATACTAATTCAATTTCACTTAATTCTAGAGTCGGCATAATCACATTTAAAATACCACTCTACGACTATAGTTTTATCTATCCGCATAATTTGCTCAATTTCCCATTCTATAACGGTTCCTCTTTTATTCCAATCTAAAAACCAACATAATACCTACTATATTTTTTAAGTCTTAATGCGCTGATTAATTCCATTCTATTACCTCGAAAAATATATTAATTTGTATTACGGATTGTTTGTTTTTTATTCTATGTATCTTAATAGATCATCAAATCTATTAAGATAATAATCTGCATACAATCTAATTTTCTCTACAAGATCTTTTGATTTAGACACCAAATACTCAGTAAATACTGTTTTCATTCCTGCTTTTTTAGCTCCATATAATTCATCCGAGCCACCATCCCCAATAAAGATACTCTCTTCTGGCTTGATCTCGAGCATGTCCATTGCCATTTTATAAATTTCTATTTCTGGTTTCAATATACCGACATCACAGGAAAATATCGTTATATCAAAATATACCGCTAAAGGAGATTTTTTCCAATATTTTATATCAATTCTATCTGCATTGCTAATAAGACCAATTTTAAAACCCTTATCACGTAATTGCCTGAGCGTATTAAGGATTCTATCATCAACTTCTAATAATGCTCTTTTCATTCTTTCTTCGCGTCTATGAAGTATTTCTTGTTTCTCGCTGTCATTTAAATAATATGGCATAATATCAATAATTTTATCTATTATTTCTTTTTCTGTTTTCACCCTCCCCCGCGCTCTTTCATAATACAGTTCGCTATTTTCGGCATATTTTTCCCATTCGCTTACTGATATACCCACGACATCATATTCATTTATATCTGAATATTTTGGATAAACTAACGTAAAAAACAGATCAAAAAATACAGCCTTTATCATCTCATCCCCCCCAGAAGCCATCTCACGTATTTATTTCTCTACTTATTTAAATACTTATCTCTTATAACACCAAGTATTTTACATATGTATATACCAATTATCAAAAATGAATTTTCTACAAAATTGTCGATAGGAAATTGATATTTCATACCTTCCCAAAGTATAAAACACATAATTAATATGGTAATAAAGCATAATATAATAAATGTCACATCTGTTTTTTTTATAGTATTTAATAAAACAATTAGATAATAAAATAACATACCGCAAATACTATAACTTATTCCAAGTATCACAAAATATATATTTGCTTCCATATACATATCTTTCATAATACTTGCTTTATATAATATAAATAAAACAAAAAATATTACATAAGGAATTACAAATATTATAAATAATTTTCGTTTCATATTTTTTAAATTTCCATTCTCTTTCATTATATTGTATACATTGAATTGCCAAGTCCAACTACAGCCAACGCAATAACAATTACGCAAAAGTTGATTGGCAGTTTACAACAAAGTATGCTCGAATCTAGTTGATATTGCTCTATTCAGAATTATGATTGTGGATAGAGTATGGTTTACATATGTACGTGCCAATACATTAAGTATAAACAATTTTAAATACATTATGTTATTTACATCATAGATAACAGGATACATATTTACCCACTTATACTTTAAATCGTATATAAGCTCTATCATCTAATGACTTTTTCCCATTTGTCCATCCCCTAGTTGATTTATATTTATAGATACAAAGCGGATCATCTTTCCTAAGGCGTTCTAATTCAATTTCACTTAATTCTAGAGTCGGCATTAATATTGGGTACCCATCTGAAGCGAGGACAACAATGCTATTCTGCGGAACGTTTTTTACTTCTAGTTTGGTAAAATCATCACATAAACCATTTAAGACACTATAACCATATTCATCTTTACTGTTAGAAAATAGAGCTTGCTTTTTTAAGATAGGCATAAGATAATCGGATGAGGGATCTTGCTCACATAGCTCTGAAATTAATTTTCCTTGCATAATCTCCAAACTCAAATAAACCGATCGGATTTCTGATAAAAGAACATCAATCTTCATTTCTTCTCTGTAAACATCATCATTTATCATAAATTGACAATCTCCAAAACACCAAATCTGTCTATGCTTGACGCTATAGATTACTAATGTCACTTGTAAACGTTCCTCCGGATTATCCACAAAATAGTCAATATTTTCTCCATATTCTTTGTTAAGAAGCATATTTAAATAATTATAGGTCTCCAAAGCAGTTTCGTTCCCTTTAAGTCCGATCAATCCTTTCATAACTATTTCTTTTGCATAATAGCCGTTAGTATGCCCTTCCCAAGTAATATTACCTTTTGATGAAACTCCATCAATGACTGCGATGAAATTATCGTTGTAAAAAATGCCATCCTCACATAAAGAGTCCTTCTCATACTTAGACTGAATAAAACAATCATATATATGCATATTAGTACCTCCAAATTTATTCACCAGATTGTTACAGTATTATGATTTTACCTTCCCTTCTACATCCAAGTCACAACAGATTATTCTATAAATATCCGCTCAAGCGGATTTAGTTTTCAATACTATAAGACCGTTGTATAGTATACACCTTAGATTTATGTATGATTCCATTCCTTGCAGTACGCTCACAATCCTGAACATACTGAAAACCGACCTTCTCAACAACTCTTTTGGATTGTTCATTTCCCAAAGCATGACTACATTGCAAAAAGTCACAATTTAACTCTTTATAACAATATTCCACAACACTTTTTACCGCTTCGGGCATTAGACCCTGTCCCCAATATTCCTTACTTAGAACGTATCCAATTTCTCTTCCCCTTAAGCTAGTGTATGGTTCACCCAATTCAATTGCTATTCTTTCCAGACCAATAGATCCAATCACCTTTTTATTTTCCTTTAATTCTAACGCGAAAGTTATTTTATGCTCTATAAACAAATTTAAAATTTCTTGTGATTCTTCTTTCGATTCATGAGGTCTCCATCCCGCCATCAGTCCTACACCATTAACAGATGCATATTCATAAAAATCATTCAAGTCCTCATTTTTCCAGGGACGGTTGATTAGTCGTCCTGTTTCAAGGATAACATTACTTATATCTACTGGTACATTCATTTTTTTGACTCCATATCAACTTTTCTATTTGCTCATTGTTCCATTTTATGAAGAACTGTCTTTCTATAATTGTTTCAACTATTTGTTATTTAATATTCCCTTCATTTGTAACTAATACAGGAATTTATACCGTTCTCAAGTCATCCAATTTTTTCACCTTTTTATATGCTCTACTAAGAAATTCTTCAATCGATAAATTTTCATATCCCCAATTCATAGGTTCTAAAGTGGTCGCACCTTTATATCCAGTAAACGCTATTTTTTTCATGATCATTGACCAGTCTATATTTCCATCAAAAGGCAATTGATGTTGTCTTTTTTCTCCTCCATTATCATGTAAATGTATTGCCATTAAACGATTTCCATATTTTCCTAGAAGATCATCTTCAATAGCAAAATTTGCATGATGACAACTGTCGTAACAGAAACCTATCCTCTTAGAATTACTGGAGTTTAAAATATGAGCTACATTATGAATATTTTCTAGATTTTCAAAGGCAATATCCACCTTAAATTCCTCTGCCTGATTTGTTATTCTTTCAGCTCTTTCCATCCCCAATTTATTTATTGGATACTTATCATTTGGCAAATGTATGACCATTGAAGGTATATCAAATTCTGAACAATCTTTAATACATTGTAAATAACACTGAAATACGCTTTCGCCATCAAGACTATCCCGCGAAAAATTATTTTGTTCCCGAAATGGTGTATGTACATTTTCTATAAACAGTCCTGCGTTCCTTGCATATTGCACGCCTTCTCGATAATCCGTTCCTCTTCCGAACTCCTCGCTCCACCATAGCATTACATTATCAAAACCAGTCTCTTTTATGAGTTTATATCTATCTTTAATAGATACGTCATATCCGAACCAATCATATATTCCTACCATTACTAAATACCGCCTCTCCATTTGCTTCCGCCCTAGGTGAAAAGTGAAGACGGCCATATTCAGTTAATTCAAGTGTCATAGTACGTAGTTCATCAACAGCCACTTCAATTGTGTCACTGTCTGCTCCATTTGTTACTATTGTAAACAGACGTGTAAGACAGTCATTTGGTTTATACTGAAATTCATTAACCGCAGGTTTTGTTCGCTTACGGCTAGGGAAATAACAATGATTGACTGCATATAGCGCTTGTATAAAATGATCTAGTGCATTTTCAAGAACCTGATGAAAAAATAGTACTTCTTTGTGCAGTATTGCACGCCCCAGATCTTCTTCATCCAATATCTGATTTATATCCTCTTCAAACCAATTTTTGAAGAAAGTATACGGTTTACTATTAACCTTGTTAACCAATGTTGTCCATGTGTCACGTGTTTCATATAAAATATTAATTGTTGATACGCTGGCTAAACGTCCTACCGGGTAAAATCTCCCTTCCTTTCCTAAATGTTTGCACTGCAAAACCTCATCAAGGTATTCTTCCATTTCTTCGACTGTAAAATACATAGGCATAATATCAATACCATCTGCAGACAAAATATCGCCATATCCCCACAAACCTCCTTGACTCACTTCCATTTGCAATGTAATCTATGTCACTTTTACCTGGAATTAGCTGAACATTCATATCTCCAGTTTGTCCTATTCCTTTAACCAAATTGTATTTTGCAAGTGTAGAAACTAATTCTTCTTTCAATTTAATCACCATCATATATTCGTACCTCTCTGGATTATAAGTAACAATAGTATACTGAAGACAAAACATCATATTCCATATTCACAAACATCCGCGTGGGAATCCTGAAAGAATGCCTGCTATTTCAAGCCATAAAAATTGCCCTCCTAAAAGTAAACAGTTTCTTATTTTAACTGTTTACTCCAAGGGGAGCATATCACCATAGACGGATTTTAGCATATAAAAACTAATAAATTGCATTACAAAAATTTAACTCTTCAAGCATGTTTTCCCCTTACACCTCTATCAAAATTACTTAATATTATATCACAGAATGAAAATAAGTGGACACTAATTTTTTGAAATCTCCCTTCTCATCCTTTCCTCTCCAGCTCTTTTCCCACCTAAAGCAAATACACTACCATAGAGATAGGGATCATTTCTCATTACGATGCCCTCTACTGTCAAGTTATTGTTACAAACTTTTTTAACTTCTTTAGTGCCGTTTTTCCTTGACCATATTTATCTGTCTCAAATCCGATATTGCCATAGTTTCAATGGTTTCCTGAATTGTCCTGACCAAAGAAATCCGTTCAATAATTTTCTAAAAACTGCATATACTACTTCTAATATCTAGTTGACCGTATAACAATATTTGTGTATAATTTTGTTATATAAGGAGGTGTTATTTGTGCCAACAATTAGATCAAGTGCTGACTTACGCAACAATTACAATGAAATCTCAACTTTCTGTCATAACTACACAGAACCTGTCTTCATTACTAAAAATGGTAAAGGCGACCTTGCTGTTATGAGCATTGAAGCTTACGAAGAAATGAACAGTCGTTTTGAATTATACAGACTAATAAAAGAAGGAATGGATGATATTGCTGAAGTCAATACCCGTCCCTTCTCTGAGGCTATTTCTTCCATAAGGAGCCGTCGTAACCGTTGAATTATAATATTCACATCACAGCGGCCGCTGAACGTGATTTAGCTGGTGCCTCAGACCATATTGAATTCGTTATAAAGAATCTAAAGGCTGCTGATGACCTCCTCAATGAAGCTGAGAAACAGATATCTTCTCTTTCAGAATATCCTGAAAGATACAAATTAGTAGATGATCCTGTTCTTGCTTCTTGGGGAATACGATTTGTCATTATAAATGGTTATCTTGCTTTTTACACTATTTCTGAAGAAACACAGAGAGTTATTATCGTTCGTTTTCTCTTTCAAAAAAGCAATTGGTCAACCATCTTGCAAAATGGCATTTTATTAGTGTAGTATTTTTAGGACCTGTCTTTTATAGTCAGATCCTTTCTTTTCTCTTTTATTATTCTTTCATATCTGTATTCCAGTAACTCAACTCCTACATTTAATAATCATATCTTTTTCATCCAAAAAGATTGCCTGCAGATTAGGGAATTCCTCAAATCCTGGCAGCTTCCTCGCACCTTTTCTCATGTATATTTTGACTTTTGCCCTGAACGATGCCCTCTGCTGTCAAGTTATTGCTACAAACTATTTTAACATTTCATGGAATTGTTCCACGAATCGTTACACTTCCCAAATGCAGATTTACAGTAGAATCATACACAAAATTATACCTTCGGCACAATTATACGCGTGCATAGCATTCTTGAACCTGTTACAGTGGCAAACTATCCTTCACACACAACGCTCCCCATCCCACCTGTGGATTGGGAAACACCTCGAAACCGGGCAGTTTTCTGGCCCCCTTTCTAAGGTATGCTTTCATTTTTTCTGCTTGTGTCAAGATAGGACTAAAAAAATTCTTACACTTTTTCCCTAAACGTTTTCAATTCACCAGAACGTGCAGCTTTGCTGTATTCTCTGGCGAGTTGAAACTTTTTTGTTTCTATATTAAATTTATATGCAAGTGTGGTTATCCGGTATGTTACCAGACAAGCTACACTTTTTTTGATTTACTCTACCCCGTGCATCATCTATTGCTAATACTGCTGCCATAGACCGGGAAACATGTAAACTAGGAATGATCAGTTCCATCACAGCACCACATACCACTCGTTCTAATGAACCGCTTGCGGTTCTGTGTACATCATGCTCCGGTGCCACCCGGCTGCTTTTTTTGCAGTTGTTTCATTGTCCATCAAAGCTTTTCAATGCGTATCAATAGCATTACACCTGTCCGGTTCGCTCTTTACCTGTTATCGACTCAAAAAAGCTTTGCCCAACAGGTCTATCTTTGCAAACTCATAAACAGATCACGCTTACTCCCACAATGGATACTTCTGTTTGGTTTCAACTAAGTGTGTTTGATTTTTGTTCCTTACATTCGATATTCGGTTGTCAAAGTTCAGGTGCCAAATACCTTTTCACCAGAACCTTGATTCTGAATACTTCGGCTTTTAGCTTCGGGAAAAATTATCCCTCTACTTATAAGCCGAAAAAACATAGGGGGTGCGCCAAATATTTTCAAAAAATTTAAAGTAAAATTCTTAACAAGGGATTTTTTTATAGAATTTTAACTTAAAGTAAATTTACGCTATCGAATGTGATTGTGTTACAGATAATACCTTTCAATCATTGTATAATCAAATAAAAACTTATTTATATACAAAAGGATGACAAATATGAATACAAAAACTTTAGTTGTTGTAAAAGAAAACTGTCCAAAGAACCATCCCTGTCCATCCGTACCTATCTGTCCAGTAAATGCATTAAAACAAACAGGATTTGATGCACCTACTGTTGATCTTGACGCCTGTATCCGTTGTGGAAAATGTACGAATTTCTGTCCTCGGCAAGCACTCGTATTAATCTAATCATAACTGTCATTACACAATTAATTTTATAATGGAAGGAGTTTGTATTATGAAAAGCAAAATTATATTGATATTCTTTTTAATCCTCATAATAACCACATTAAGTGCATGCAGCTCTAAAGATAATTCATCTGCCTCTGAGTATTCCAAAATAACCACAAAGGAAGCAAAAGATATGATGGATAAAGACAGTGCTATTACAATTTTAGACGTTAGAACCGAAGAAGAATTTAACATTGGACATATTGATGGCGCAATACTCATTCCTGATACCGACATTTTAGAAAAGGCTGAAGATACACTGACAGACAAATCTGCTACAATCTTGGTATATTGCCGCAGTGGCCGCAGAAGTGCCCTTGCAGCTGCGGATCTTGTCAAGCTTGGATACTCTAATGTATATGATTTTGGTGGTATTATTGACTGGAACTACGATTATATCAAATTGTCTTCTAATTAAAATAAAAATATTTGGCGCACCCACCCTATTTTTTCGGCTTATAAGTAGAGGGGTATTTTTCTTACACCGAACCTTGAAAACTTCAAAAAATTGCATTACCTCCATGATAAAAACCAATCACGAAAGTAATGCAATCGAAATAATATTCTATAACGGTAGTGAATCCCTCACGCACAACGCTCCCCATCCCACCTGCGGATTCGGGAACACCTCGAAACCGGGCAGTTTTCTGGCCCCCTTTCTAAGGTATGCTTTCATTTTTTCCCCATAGAGATAGGGATCATTTTTCATTACGATGCCCTCTGCTGTCAAGTTATTGCTACAAACTTTTTTAACTTTTTGAGTGCCGTTTTTCCTTGAAAGTTCGTGGTCTGCTGTTACATTATTGCTACTTTTTTGACCCCTGCTGTTACATTATTGTTACATTTTCTAACGGCTGCTGTTACATCATTGCTACAACGAATTATTGTAAAAATCATTTCTGATTGAATGTCCAGCAGATATTAATCTTACTATCTGCATTTGCATGCAAGATGGAAACTTCTGTCTGGTTTCAACTAAGTGTGTTTGATTTTTGGTAAGCGTTTACAGTTCAGGTGCCAAATACCTTTTCACCAGGACTTTGATTCTGATACTTCGGCTTTTAGCTTCGGGAAAAAAATCCCTCTACTTATAAGCCGAAAAAACATAGGGTGTGCGCTAAATTTTTAATTTTAATGATATATAAATCTACTTACTAACAATATTAAATTTTGGTAGTAACGCATTAAAGACTAGCGATGTTTCTTTAAAGTAATTTCTACCATATATAGATTATGGAAAAGGAGTTCTATTAATTTTCCTACTTCTTTTTCTTCTAAATAGAACGATATCCATCAGAAAAGCTATACTATTCTTGCTAGTTTTATATGCTTATTTGGACCAGGATAATGTTTTTTCCAAATTATCTGGTTTTTTTAGCATTACCTTTTCCATTAAAAACATTACACTATTTTTCAGTAAATCCTTCTATTCCTTCAATTTCACTATCTCCCCACAATGTTCCTGCATCCTCATCCTCTAATGAATGCTCAGAAACAACCTTCCATCTCTCACCATCCCCCTCTTCCATTCTTAACACAACCCATTTTCCCTGCTCAAATGTAACTGGGTATGTCAGTATATTTCCATCTTCTTCAAAACACCAGTTCACTTTACCATTCCATAAACCATTCTTAACCGTTCCATCAATAATTCGATATACCACTGTCTCGGCAAGTGTCGAATTCCATTCCTTTACATTCATACTTCCGTTAGGAAAATCTCCAGTCCACTGTCCCTGAGCGATATAATTATTTCCTTCATAATAACCTAACCATACACCTTTTCCTTACCAAACCCTACTACTATTTTTTTCTTATTCATGCCAACTCCTACTTATTCTAATATTCATCCTACTTATAATCATGCCGATCAGTATCAATAGTACCAGTATATTTTTAATTTTAATTTGGTCAACTATTATAATGACATTTACAGGTTCCCGGCAGTTATATCCCTTGTAAAGAAATTCGTATTTTACGTAAATACACTCACTACATGTTTGTTCCCTGTCTTTGCAGTGAAAAGAATCGATTCCAGAATGCAATTCATTCTGTTGCTCTTGTTCTTCACAATATCTACATCTTAAATTTTCTACCTTTTCTCTCTTTCTTTAATGTGTTTATGTATTACTCATAAACTAGCTTCTTTCTCGACGATGAATTATCCTATTACTTTGCATACTGAAATAATTATTCCTAAGATTGTTTTTTAATTATTTACTATTCTTGTTAAGTATCTCTAGCATAGATTTTCTTTGTCTCTGAAAAACTCTTTGCATCACAATAAAAAGTATCGTAAGTAAAATTCCTCCTAAAATTCCAAAAATAATCATCAACATACCAATTGACATAGTTTACCTCCTTTCTAATTTAGCCAATTTCCTGCCTTAACCTGATTATATGTCTGTTCCAGTACTGACATTTCCATATCTGAATCAGATGTTTTTCCACTCTGTTTAAACAATTCTTTGGCTTTTTCATAGTACTCTGCAAAACGAGTATAGTCTCTTAAATTAAGTTCTAAATTATTCTGTTGTTCCGCCTCAACAAATGCCAGTCTTTTATATGTATTATAATTTTCTCCATATTTCTCAAGCATGGTGTTGAGTACTTCCTGTGCATCACCTAGCTTTCCCAACTGTTCATTAATAACTGCTATATTATTGTAGGTATTATAGGTATCCCACCCATAATTTACAATTTGTGCTAAAGCATCTAACGCATTTTGCAGATAGAACGAATTATTGCTCAGATTATTTAAATCTATATATGCCTGAACAATTTTTTCATATATTAATGCTTGATTTTCTGTCGGTAAATTATCATTTGCGTCATTCAGTATGTCTAATTTCTTTAAAAGCATTTCTTCACTATCTTTATATGTATCATATACTTTACTCCACATTACATATGCTCTGAACTTCATATAATTATCTTTTGTTGTATTAACACATTTCTCGAAATTAGCAATTGCTTCTTCTTCATTATTAAGTGCAAATGCAATTTCTCCACTAATCAAATATATGGAATCTTCTAATATTCCCTTGCTCTTTGCTTCTTCCAATGCCACCTCTGCTCTATCTACTTCATTGTTCTTAGCTAAAGCAATTGCATAGTCTCTATAGTAATCTGGATTAGAATCGTTATACATAATTGCCGTTTGATAATTATTTACCGCATTTGTCATATCTTCCAATTCAAAATAACAACTGCCCAAAATATAATAAATGTCAGAAATGCAAGCATCTTCATAGAGTTTTGACTGTACTAGTACTTCATCTATAATATACTTTATCCCGTCCTCATAGTTTCCCATTTGGTAATATAACAATGCCTTTTCATAATATGGCTCAATTCTTTTAGCATTTGCATTTATACATAGCCCATATATCTTTTCAAAATTCTCCTCGTCTTTGTTTTCTCTTGCTTCTGTCAGTTGGACAATATAATCTGAAAATCTAGCTTCTTTTTCAATTCTAATCTGATTTTTTCCGAAATAAATAAGTACAATGCAACCTAATATTCCAAACATAACTAATATTGAAGTCAGTTTTTGTTTTAAGAGTAAACGTTTATATCTTTTATCAAGTTTCGTATAACTATGTAGGGAATATAAAAACTGGTCAGCTGTCTGAAAGCGTTCCTCTGCTTTATAAGCCATTGCTTTATTAACTACAGCAATTAACCCTTCACTAATTTGAGGACTATATGTTTTAATAGGTCTGATCTGTGAGTAATCTGTGGACGGTTTCATATTAGTCAACAAATGATAAAGAAAAGCTCCCGCGCTATAAATATCTGCACGAATATCAATAATCTGCATTGCATTATCAATTGTATAACTTTTATCCATTTCAAGTGTAGGAAAAGAATTGCCTTTTTTCTCTTTGTTTTCCAATAAAATCTCAGTTTCCCTTTCCTGCAAAGTTGAAAAGGTCTTTTGATTCAGATTTTTTTTAGCTTCTACAGCTCTCGCCTGTTCTGGCGCGGCATAGCCCCTTGTGTATCCCACTGTAATGATTCCTTCCCCATTAACGACTCCCGAAATATTAAAATCAATTAGACAAATATTGTCATCTGGCGTCAGCATAATATTCGCTGGCTTTATATCGCCATGAATAATTGGAACTTTTTGTGTATGAAGATAATATATTGCTTCACACAACTGTTCTCCATATTTTACAATCTGATTTACAGTGAAATGAACCTTACGATTCAATAATTGCTCAAAAGATTCTCCTTGTATGAAATCCATAACTGTATAGACTTCATCTTCAAACTCCAAAAAATCCAAGACCTGTGGCAGGTATGAATGTCTTAGATTTTTTAGAATATCTGCTTCTGTACGATTATTAATCACATCCTTAATACTTCCGTGTATCTTCTTAAGAATAACTTCTTTCTGTAATCTTTTGTGATAGGCTTTATATATTGTTCCACCTCCACCTGATCCTATTTCCCCAATTATGTCATATGTGTCATTTAATATATTAGTCATATGTTGCCCCTTCTATTTTATAGAAACAATAATTGCTGACATATTATCCGGAGCCCCTTTTAAAAAAGCTTCTCGTTTCAATTGCTTGATTCCTTCATCCGCCTTAAATTGCTTCATTTTTATACACGCAAGATGCATTTTCTTTTCTGAGCAAGTTCTATAGATACCATCGCTACATAATAAAAATATAGTAATTCCCTTTAATTCTGTTGTTTTTAAATGAACGGTAGTTTTAGGATAAATACCAATTGCATGGGTCAATTTACCATGTTTAGAATGCTTTACTATTTCTTCTTTTGTCATTCCTGTAATATTTGATTTTTCATTTTCCCACACATCATCTGACGTGATTTGATAAAAACGAAATCTTGACTTCTGATATATTCTGCTGTCACCCAACGACATACATCCGTAATATCCTTTATAGATATACAATAATACAAAAGTAGATCCACATACCTGATTCTGATTATAGTTTTCGAAAATCAATTGATTTGTTTTTTCCAGACATTTTGATAAAGATTGCGTTACTAGATAAAAGTCTCCTCTGTATTTTTCAGAATCAAAGTCCTCACACCATGCTTTTAAATTGTCTATAATACATTTTGATGCAATTTCACCTCCAAAATGTCCTCCCATTCCATCCGCAACACAAAAAACACTAATCTCTTTCTTAGAATACATCAATATGGCATCCTGATTAATTTTTCGTACTAACCCTTTCTCAGTGAACCCTGCATATCTTATCTGCATTTCTTTCTCCTACTCATTTATGAAATAAATTTCTACAGATTTGAGAACTTATTTAATTTATATTTATTTCATCACCGATTTCGACTCTCTGAATATAATTAAGTGTGTCATATCCTTCTACTTCTGGAATAATATCAAAATTTGTAATATCATTTGCGGCTAAAATAATATGCTCTAAATTAGTTAACTGTAAAACCGGTGAAGCATCTGTGATGTGATTAGCAATAATCGTAAGATCTGTAAGATTCGTAAAATAAACAATATCGTCAAGGCTTGTAATATCTCCTCTTTCTTTAAAACTAATTCCATCTATGTCATAATAGGAATCCAGATGCCCATCTGTACAAGTACAAAATCCATACGGACCAAGTGTATCATCATTCACATCTACATGTGAATTTCCTAATATCCTTAATGCATAGATCTGTTCAAGCTGACTAGCCATTATATCTCCTGTCGGAATATTAAGTGCCTCACGTACTTTTCCTTCAAAAACAGGATCTTTCCACTGAATTACAAAATCTTCCAATACTGTATCCTTAGTCTCCTCCTTAATACTTTCTGTATTATTCTGAGCCTCCATTACCGATTGCAATCTATTAATTTCTTCTTGTAATCTGTCATCCCCTGTTATTTTAAAGCCTTTTTGCAAAATATCTATTGCACTTCTGACATCATCTATAGCTTCATAAGCTTTTGCGGCTCCTAAATATGCATCTACAGAATTCTCATCAATTTCTATGGCTGCAAGGAAACAAGCTGCCGCTTGTTCATAATTAAGCTCACTCAAATATTTCTGTCCCAAATCCAGTTGTTTCTTAAGTTTAATGTCACTACCTCCCGCCCTTACTAAAAGACTAATTGCTATTACCGCAATTATTGCAGTAAATAATAATACTATCTTTTTCTTTACTACCATTATTCTCCCCCAATAGATTCTGTTGACATTCAAGAAACTAAACTTTGTTATTTTATTTCTATTGTAAATTCAGTTCTTCCAATTTTTAGAATATCTCCTGTTTTAATTACAGCATCATAATATATTTTTTTCCCATTTACTATTGTCCCGTTTGCCGAATTAAGATCATAGATTTTAAATTGATTGCTTTTAAATGCTATTTCACAATGTTTTGATGAAACACTTTTATCAAAGTCAATACAAATACTATTTTCCTGTTTTCGCCCAATAGTAATCGTATCCCTCAACTCACATTGCAGAATTCTATATGGGTTCTGGCTATCTCTTAATTGTACCGTGAACGATTTTGGAAAGTTATTTTGCTGCGTAAAAAGCATTTCTGTTTTTCCTTCATCGTTCTCGTTATTTCGAGAAATCATTTCTGTTTTCCCTTCATCATTCTGTTCAAGTGAAAGAAAGCTATTATCCAGTTCCTGATTATGCATTGATTTCTCTTTTTTCTTCTTTTTTAAAACTATAGCAATAATTATTACTATCACAACTATTGCAACAATCGGAATGATAAGACCTAATATCCAGAGAAATTGAAAATGTTTAATTGGAATTGTATTTTCTCCAGTATTGCTTGTTTCTGTATTCTCCGCTGGAATAGACGCCTGTACTGTTGTTTCCTCTTGTGTATCTGTAATTTGACTACTCTCTTCAAATGGCAACTGGATATCAAAATGTAATTCACATTTTTTTGAACTCGTGAAGGAAAGTTTCGTATTCTGTCTACTTCCATCTTTTGTAATGGAATCAAGAGAAGCTTTAAATACTACCATATCGTGATCTGCATTTAAATTATCCGTTACATTTGTTGTGTCTTCAACATCATCCAACAGATAATATTCCGCATTAGTCGCTCTTGATAGCGCAAACATATTTTCTAGCTCTTCGTTATTAGACTTGTTTTTTGAACCTAACGAATATATGGGATAGGACGAATTATTAAGAAGTGAATATAATTCATCATTTGTTATGCCAATTGATTTATTATCCACGCCATCTGATATGATTATAATTCGGCGATATTCATCAACACTGTCTGCATTGAATTCACTAATTACATCATATAGAACATCTGTAAGGTAAGTTTCCTGATCTTTATATTCTACCTCATCAAGAACTTTCTTTAATACAGAATAATCATTGGAATAATCTGAAAGATAACTTATTTTATCACTAAATGTTGCTAATCTGAAAGTTTCTCCATCAATACGACTGGCAATCAGATCCGTAATAACCTGATTTGCTTTCTCTCTGTTTAATTGCGATACCGATAATGAATTGTCAATCATAATTAATGTAGAGATAGGATGTTCATCATCTGATATTTTATATGTATTTACATTATCACATACGCGGGCACCGATCTGATAAAAAATATCATTTACATCTCCTTCAATTCCTTTTACATAGACCTTTACATAGTTATCGTTCGTAACTGCTCGCATAATCTTTGCATTGTCCATGGCTAAAACACTGAATGAATTAAAAATAATAATAATCAATGCTAAAATAATACTTTTTAATAATGACTTTTTCATTACTCTCCCTCTCATACATTTTTTCTTTCATAGAATAATAACAGTACAGTTTACTGCACTGTTATTATTCTGCTTCGCAATCATTACTCTGTTTCTTTGATTTCTTTTGTTCCATTATTTCTGATTTCTCTGATTGCTTCATCTACTTTAATCTTAAAAGCCATTTGCTCCTGATCTTGATATCCCACTGCAAACACTTGTTCAATCTGTTCATTATTAAACATAAACATTTGATCCGGCCCTAGGAATCCTTCTGGAAACACACACCCCGTATAATCCCATACTACTCCTGGATTTTTAGCTGATACCTGGCAAAATCCCATAATCATTACTTTCTTTGTACTATTTTTTAATAATACTACCGTACCTATTGGCAATAACCCATTAAACATTATTCATCCTCCTTAACTACCATTTTAAAAAATCAAGCACACTCTCACAACCATCCGCCAACGCGTCTACAGTTCCACCAACATCAATTTCAAATCCTATACTTGCTCCAATTCCAAGTGCTGCACCCATATCAAATTCTAAAATTCCATCCGAATACCCCATATCGGCATGTGCACCCAAGCCAACATAAGCGCTTGCATTTACCTTTGCTTCTGTTCCTAAAACAGTTACCCCTGCTTCTCCTTTTGCTTCTACTAATACTGCTTCAAGACTGCCATTGGCCGAAAGGCTTGGATTTAAATTACCTTTGGAATCAAACAAGCCCGCATCTGCACTAACTTTTGCAGTTGCTTCGCCAACTTTAATTTCACCATTTGCCGTAGCGCCAAGATTTTCATCTCCCATCGCATAATTCGATGCTGCTGCAAACAGACATATACTTGCACCTGCCTCTGCCGTGATATAAGGTGAAAAAATAAGATTGCCATCATCATCTTTTACAAACAATCCACCATTTGAATTTGCATAATAATCATAACCGCCAATTGACACAGATGTTCTTCCATATTCCGAATCAATCTCATTGCTATATAATACTCCTCCTCCTGCAATAGCAGCTTCATAGTTTGTAGCGTCAATAATCGTATCTTCTATCTTATCAATTGTTGTATTTACTATATCAATTAAATCTTCCGAATATTCAAAAATAGTAGGAAATAAAGTTGCAGTACCACTGGTTGCTATTATTTTTTTAAGCCAGTCAGCTGCTTCATAACCCAACCCTGCACTTGATGATTCGCCCGGAGCCAATGTGGCACCTGCTTTATTTATTGCGAACTCACCCTTAGCATTATTTACAATCGCTGATTCGGTCTTTTCATAATTTTTTATCACTTCATCTAGGGCATTCTTGATATTGCTCATCGCATTTTTGTGTTTATTAATCTGTTGATTTATAGTTCTTAATCTTGCTTCTATATCTGCCTTTGATTTTACTTTGAAGCCCAAATTCTTACGAATTTTATCAACTCTGCCTTCTGATTCCGTTAATCGCGAAATTAGCACTTGCTCCATTGTGACTTCTGTTGATGCTTCGCCTGTCTTTATCAAAAAATCTGACATATTTCTCCTCCCGAAAAGAAGACGGATATCCAGTATTTCAGGATATCCATGCCCTTATATATTTACTACGATATAACATCTCCTGAAAGAGAACTTCCAAGATCCGAATTTGCTGATTCAGCCGCCTGATATTTTGTTGCCATTTCATTTAAATCTGTTACATGCTCCTGAATCATGCGATGCATTCTGTCCATATCATCTTGTAACTGATTGAATTTTGTTGAATATGTTGTTGCCGCGTCTCCTTGCCATGTTGATTTTAGCCCATTCACAATTGACATCATTTCAGTCGTAATACTATTTATGGAGCTTCCTGTTGAACTAAACTCACTTGCCGTGCTAATTAGTTTTTCCGGAGTTACTTTTAAAATTCCATCCATTTTTTATCTCCTTCTATTATACCTTACGATTCGTAAGATTTCTTATTTGATATTAATAGGTTCTTGTTGTAGCTGTATCTGTATTCGCCATTTCTGCCTGCTGATATTTTGCAGCTATTTGTGTCATCACTGAAATATACTGCTCAATTAAATTATAAAAGTTATCCATTTGTGCTTTATCTTTTACAAATGCATTGTGAAAGGCTACATTTGCCTGCCCTTCCCACATACTACTCAAGGATTGTTCTGTACTTTCCAGATTAGAAACAAGTGTTTTGAAATTGTTATTTAATTGCTTTAATTGGTCAGCCTGCCTTGTCAGTTCAGATGATGTAACTTGAATAAGTCCCATTTTAAAACCTCCTTTAGTGATAATTGTATTTGTTTGTTATGTAAGCATTGTATGATACAATAGCTTTTTTCTGTTAAATAGTTGATGTATGACCTGTTTTTAAGTATGAACGCCTGGAATTTAAAATAGAAATAATACTATCTAAATCTTCCACCGCCGCCTTTATTTCTTCTTTCTGCAATTCGTAATGCTTCCATCTCTGCATTATAGATTTTTTGTGCAGTGGTACGAATGACAGCCGCTATGCCTAATAGTTCTCTGCTTGTTGATGAGATTTCATTGACAAGTATATAACCCTTTCTTAGATAGAGATTTGCATTTTCACCTTTCCAGCTGGAAGAAATATTTTGCAAGGTTCCACTAAATTGCTGTTGAGAAATACTATTTAATCCCCCTGCTATCTCCTCCAATTCATCAGCCTGCCTTTTTGCATTTGCAAAGTCAAATTCAATTTGTCCTCTAGATGCCATTTTTCCCTCCTTATTTATAAACCAATTATTCTATCACATCTCCAGGTAAGGAAGCAGCCAATGATACTGCTTCTGTTTCTACTATTTTATATTTTTGTGCAATGCTTCTAAGATCAATTGGGTGTTCTTTCAGGCGTCGAATTATCTCATCCATATTTTTTTTTTGATCTTTATATAATTTTCTGTGAATTTCTCCAGCTTCTCCCTGCCAGTAACTCTCTGTACCAGTCATTATTTTTTCTAACTCTGAAAAACTACTAGCTATTTTTTCGATTTTAATTGATACTTCGTCTGCTTTGGACACTAAAACTTCCGGAGTTACCTTAATCGAAACATTTCCTTGTATTGACATCATCCCCCTCCTTTACAACCTAATTGCATTTACAATACTATTCACTGCGTTCTCACACAAAGTATATTCTGTCTTTGCATATTTTAAAGATTCTAAAATATCCTCTGCAAACTGACAGAAGTTTAACATATTCTCATAATCTAGATTAAATTGGTAAATAAATGCTTTGTTTGCTTCTCCTTCCCACATTGTATCGAGTTCCGACATATTCGCAAATATAGCATCCATATTTTGTTTTATTACAGCTAATGACTGCTCATATTCACTTATGTCCCTATCAAATATCAAAATATTATTTGCTATTTTCTGATTTGCCATAAGAGCCTCCTTTTTCAAATAAAATTTCTTATCTCAAAATTATAAAGAAAAATCTGGTATAATTGCATTTACACTGTCCAATCTTAGCCCTGTTACTTTCCTTGCCGGGTATTTCACACAATTTTGCTCTATTTCATCCTGTATCCGATTTTCACATGTTCTGTATGTTTGATTAATCCTTGTAAGACCCTGTTTCATGGAATCCAGTTTGCCAATCTGCATCGATAAATTTTCTTCTTCGATTCGTAATTTTTTTATAACTGCATCCATTCCTGAAAGGGAATGCAGGTTATTTGTAATAGTTCTTAATTCGTTTAATCTGATATTTAGAGTTCTGATTTTTGATTCTAAATCGGATGATGACATATTTAATTGCTGGCATAATACTTCAAACATTTTATCCCCTTTCACTCTGTTATTGGAATTCTATCATAAATTCTTCATTCCCTAGAGTATTCTTGATGAAATGCATCTTTTTAAAGATATATAACCACTTATACAAGAAGTAACAGACTCCCTGTTACAATATTACATTCCAATAGCGTCGAATTTCCAGGAAGTATCCGTTCTGTCTCCTTAGAACATAATACCATATTGTTGAAATCCCCAAACAAGCAAGTCTTCTCTTTTTGTGCAACCATCTCCGTAATTTCTTCCAAGATTGTTTGAATTGGTACATTTTCATCTAGACTAAAATTATACTCTTTATCTACAGATGGGACATAAATATCCACTAAAATCATATCTACTTTCTCCTTATTTATATAATTCAAGCAATTCCAGTTTTGTATATTTCTTGATATTTACACTACCAACTTTTAATTGCACTATAAAATCACTCAGAATATTTTTTATGACAATAGATCTCTTTATCTTTTCTACATTTCCTCTTTCATATTGATCAATGATCAAATAAGTCTTATCATCTTCTAAAAGTTTATCTACATCGGAATGGAATGTATCCTCTATTACAGTTTTGATTTCATAATCCCTGTATTCATTTTCATTGTTATTTTCGCATAACAAATCACTTGCCTGCATATTTTCCAGAATTTCATTTTCAAAAAGTTCACTTTCAAAAGTATCTCTGGAAAAACACTCAATTCTGATTCTATTACCAGAAACTTCATCAATTTGAATTACTACTATTTTTTCCGTTATGTAAATACACCTTGCAGGCATGCTATTCTTATAGGTATACTCAATTAAAATTCGATTACAATTCTGCAATGTCTCCAGTATCTCACTTATTTCATCATTCAGCACATACTCTTCTTCCACATTTTTTACTATGCCCTGTACCATAAGTGTTGAAATTGTCTGAATAATTTCTTTTTCATTAACAACCGTCTGCTGAAGTTCCTCAAATATAATTAAATCAGTTATCTTTTTACCATGCAAAAGAACCAAAAATTGCTGAAATGTAAGCAAGTATGCTTTTGATACATTCATGAGTTTTTCATTATCCCCTTTATTGTTCCTTTATAACTTCTCGATACAGGTATATTAAAATCCTTTTCAAGAATAATCAGATTCTGTGCAAACAACAATTTCGTTATTTTTAGGGTATTCACAATAAATCCTCTGTGGCACCGAAGAAAATTGTCCGGCAACTGTTTTTCCAGGTTATCTAACGTATCATAAAAAGTATATTCTTCATTTCTAAGACGGACAGAGACTTTTTTATTTTTCGCTTCGAAATAAAAAATTTTGAGAAATGGAATATTAATAATTCCTTCCTGTGTTTCCAATGCAAAAATCTTATCGTTGCTTTTCTCCAGTCGTTTCTCAATAAATGCGTCCACAAACTCCTGCAATACCTGAGTATCCGCGACTGTAAATGGTTTCAATATCAAGGATGAAGCCATGATACTTGGCCGCATATATATAACAGGAGACATTTTTGTATCAGCAAGCAAAAGTATTTCTGCGTTCAGATACCTTTTACGTATTCCTTCTGTATGTAAAATCCCGCTTTCACCTGTAATATCAAAACAAGTCAAATCCAATATTTCAAGATTTTGTAATATTGTCGCAACTTCAGAACCACTATAACACTTACATATATAACAAGGTTCATCCATTGCTGTTGCTATAATATCTTTGATAACTTTATTTATCTCTTCTAATTCTTTTAAATTCGTATCATAAAGTAATACAGAAAACATTTTATCCTCTTACCAAAGGTACTACTACCTTCGCGACTTCTGACTCATCATTTATTGTTGACAGTAACCCTATCCCAGACTTCATCGTTCTCGATTGCTCTAAATAAGGAATATAATCATACTGGAATAGTCGTTGCGCAGCTACATTTCCCCCAAAATGAATTCCGGTTTTATCCTTAATAAAATTGTCATATATCTTTTTCCCTATAACCTCATTTGACATATCTTGATTATAGCATGCAAACCAATAAACATTATGGAGTGCTCCCTTATCTATAATATTTTCTATAAAAGCAGAAGCATTTGTTATTCCCTCTCCTGGCTTATAAGCCAGTTTAATAAAATTAGGAAAATCAGCTACAAAAATACAAATGCGTTCATACTTCAACATATTTACATAAATTTCTTCATCTGCAACCCCTTCTTTTTTCAAAGAATTTCTGTACCCATTTCTTTGTTTGAATTCTGGAATAAGTTCACTGCAGAATTCGTGTAACTGAGTTGTGGTAGATATATATCTAGCTCCTATCGCCTGTGAAAATACCTCTAATTTTACATTAAAATCAATAAGAACTAGCTTACTGCCTTTATGTTTTGCTGAATGCATTATTGCTTTCAATAAATTCGTTTTTCCTGTACGTGCTTTCCCTGAAATGATATAGCAGTAATTCTTACACAAGTCAATACTATAGATACTAGCTCTTTTAGAATCATAGCCAATCGGTAAGCTTCTATCATCCATTGTTACTTCATTATATTCTTCCAGCTTATCAAATTCATCCCAAACTGGCTTTTCTGGAATTTCCGGAATTGCCTTTGCTTTTGCTCCCGTCCAAACACTACACATATGCACGCACAATTTATGTATCTTTTCTGCTCTGCTGAAATCATCCGGGGCTTTAAGTGCTAAAGCTGTTTGGAACTCTAAAATAGTTCCTCCAACATTCGCAAGTCCACGTCCTTTTACATCATTTTCAGGCAAAACATCTATTTTATTGTTTCTTAATACCTCACAATATTGAAACTTATCATTCATGGACAAAGTGATAACCGTTCGTAGATTATCTGCTATCCTTGAAGGAATTTCATTTATACCAAATCCTGCTGCTGATATTACAAGAAAAATGCCATACCCAACCCCTTCTTTGGCAATCTGTATTATTAAATTGTCAAACTTACTATTAGTCTTTGCCTTAAAATTGGAAAAATTGTCTATTGCTATTACAATAGCCGGAACTTCAATCTTCCCCTTTACCTGAACAAATTGGGCATAATTTCCTCCTCTGAGCATAGTTTTACGCTGTTCAATTATTTGTTCCATCATTGTGAAAAATTTATCTAATTTTTCATCATCATTTTCAAACATTATTCCACCAACATGTGGTGCGCCTTCAAATGGCGCTAACATCTTTACACTAAAATCAATTAAATAAACATTTATTTCTTCAGGTGAATATTTATTGATTAATGCAAATATAAATGTTTGCAAAAATGTACTTTTCCCACTAACAACGGTTCCACATACTGCATGGTTTCCGTTTTCTGCCAAGTTAATAGTGAGCGGAGCCTGTGCCTGATTTACTGGATCATCATAAAGCCCAATTTCCACTTCAAGTGTCCATTTTTTATGGTATACAGGCCATTTATTACCATCAAAAATATTAGATTCCTCTTGCGAAAGATCTTCAAGATAAAGCTCGACCGGTAAAACCGGCAACCATAACTGAAGATTATTTACATAACCATTTGACTTTGCAATTTTGTCTAAGTACTCGACTACTGCATCAAGCTGCGTTTTCTCTTTTATTTCCGGTAGTTTTTTTCTGCCTAATTCAGCTTCTGCCATGATTTTTCGTACGGTCTCTTCTTCACTCATACTTCCACTACCACTCATAACATTCAAATAAATGCACAGAAAATCCGCCATTCTTTTTATGTTATTTTCACTAGCTGGATAATCAATTTTATACTTCATCAAGGATTCAAAAGTCTGACTAATAATTTCATTCTGTAATACTCCATTTCCCCTGCATTCTGATAAATCACAGCCATGACTTTGAATCACATCCGATAATACCGATGTGATTGACAGAATCCAATTGATATGTTCCGTCTCTTTTTGCTTTATTTTTGTTCTGTTTCCTATTATTGCAGGCTTACCATTAATTGAAATCATTTTAGCTATATCATTTTTTCCTATACTATTGTCTTCGGAATACTCCGCACCACTAAAACCAGATTGGAACAATTCATATAACTCATCATTTCCTACCTGTAAATAGCATCTTCCTGCCTGCGTGATATATGCCGCATCTGTTTTATGCAGCATATCGTTACTATCCTGTCTGTCCTGGACACGCAGGCACAACCTGAATTTCGAATTGCTCCATATATTATCATCCACAGTTCCACTTGGCTTTTGTGTCGCTAAAATCAAATGAACTCCAAGACTTCTGCCGACTTGCGCTACACTTATCAGTTCACGCATAAAATCAGGTTCTTCCCTCTTTAACTCTGCAAACTCATCAATAATAATAAACATATGAGGAATCGGAAGTGTTGCTTCATTATTTTTGTACAATCTTGTATAATTATTAATGTTATTAACTCCGTATTCATTGAAAATGCGCTGCCTTCTGATATTCTCACTTTTTATTGAAACCATAGCTCTTCTGACCTGATTTCCCGATAAGTTACTTATTTGTCCGATTACATGTGGTAATTTTTCAAATAGATTTGCCATTCCACCACCTTTATAATCTATGATGAAAAAGCCTATATCATCTGGGCTGAAGTTAATGGCAAGAGAAAGTATGTATGTCTGAAGCGTTTCACTTTTTCCCGATCCTGTCGTTCCCGCAATCAAACCATGTGGACCATGATATTTTTCATGTACATCCAAAAAGCAAGGGACATTACCTGCTTTTTGTCCCACAAGTGCTTTAATGTTGTCATATGTCCGGTTTTTTCTCCATCTGTCAAGTACGCTTAAATCCTGTAATGTTTTTGCTCCATACATCTCAAAAAAACTTAAAGTATTAGGTATATCTCCTCCCGCTTCTGCTTCTTTGACTTCAATCCTGGAAATAGTTCTTGCAAAATTTTCTAATTTACCAGGTAGAATTCTATCAAAATTTATTACAACTCTATCTTCTAGGTCATCACAAATATGATACACACCTGAAAAAGAACTGCTATTTTCTAATATGCATTCGCATTCATTAGGTAAGTCCTCATAATTTTCAACTAAAATTAATGTAGTCAATCCATATTCTTCCTGGCAATCAAAAATATATTTTGAAATTAATTCTCCTTCCAAAAAATTTTGGTTTTCAATAATCAGAATATAGTATGGTTTGGGAATGGTATTATTGCTCTTATTGATTTCGCTTCTTTCTGCTCTGACACGAAGTACATTGGTCAGTTCAAAAAATATATCACTTGCATCTTGTTTATTTTTTGCAACATATCTAAAATTTTTTCCTTCATTCCATGTATGCGGAATCCATTTTGCAAAATTCCATCTCCCGTTTATATCATTTTCCTTTTCATCATAAACAAAGAGCATTTTAACATCGGTATAACAATTATTAGCGGCTATCTGAGCTGTCAGGGAATGTATCATCGAAATAGCCCCATCTTTGTTTTTTCCACCAATTACTCCAATTAATTTTTCTTTTAATAAATCTACACAAATTGGAACATTTTTAAGATTATTATAATTATTTTTTATTTTGGATGGCAGCTCCGCTAGATTATCACTTATCATTGTAAATTTTTCTTTTGGTATTATAATCGGAACCTGAAATGGAATCTCGCCCATGCCCAACCTTTGCATAATAAAATCACTATGCGTTGTATTTCTATTCCACAAATTTGTATTCTGTTCATTATATTGAATGCATTCTTCTGCTGGTCTGTACATCGCATTTAACGCAATGGTATTTTTGATATATTTTTCTTTAATCTTTGCATCACACTTCTTCAGGTAGTTACTATATAATTCATTTCTCTTGTTTTCTTCTTCCAAATATTTCTTTTTGGCTCGACTCAAATTTTTAACTGACCAGAAAGTTCCTAGCAATGCCGATGTCACTGCTGTAATAAGGCCTGTATACATAAATGCACTACTGGTATTTCCGCTTTTCTGTGTACTATATATCGCAAGTCCACAGCCAAGTATCATAGGTAACGCCATTGACATTGCCGGACCGATTGTCATTGCCAGTGAGGGCTGATTGAGTTCCTTTGGAGTTGGTGGTCCTTCTATCTCAACTTCTTCATTTTCAATTTGGGCTATATGGCGCGGTGATCTATGATATAAATACATTGTTTTTTTATCAGAGTGCATATCCGTATTTTCAAAGACACTAAAGTTAAAATTCTCTAATACATTTCTGTTAACTTTTACTTTTTCGTCATTTGTATTGATTGCCAGATATTTTCCCATAAAAATAATGCGCATACCATATACATCAATACAATCACCAAAATCTAACTGTACTCTGCTTCGTACACGCTTATTATTAACAAAGATACCATTTGAACTAGTATCTTCTAATATATATCCACTACCTTTTTTAAAAAATGTAGCATGATTCCTAGAAATTAATCCAAGTGCATCATATACAATACTATTATTTTCATTTTTACCAATAGTAATTTCTGTCGCCAAACTGCTAATATCAAATTTTTCATATACCGAAAAATACTTTTCTGTTTCTTTTATAAAGATGGATATCTGCTTTTCATTATCTGTATTTACCATTAATATGGTTCCATTTGTTAATGGTTTATTAAAATAAACTTCATTTTGTAAAGTGATATCATACTTATCAGTTTTCAGAAAATACCATTTACTATCTAATACTTCTAATAAAATTTCAATGTCTTGTTCTAAATCAAAAATAAGTTTTGATAGAACAATAGAACTATTGGCATTATTAATAGCTGGTAATAAATATTCCTTAAAAGCATTAGTACTATAAACTGATAATACTAAACTCATACCTTACCCCCTCTGTAAATATTATAATATTGACTCTTTTCCCATATTTTGTCAATATAATACTTTATTGTATTTAGTATATTCGTTTGTTCTACTGCATCATAAATCATTCAATTATTAATTATTTTAATCCATCATTTCCACTTCTTGCATTATTAAGGTATATTCACCATTTGGATTAAAAATTTGCCAGCCTTCCTCCTCATCCGTAAAGATTCTCCCCGTTGGCTTATATAATATATATCCCTTTATTCTTACATTATGTCCTACTAAATTATCTAAATCAGTATTAATTGAATCGTCCCAACTAATTTGAGCTTCTGATATTGTTGTCGAAATTCCTTTATTGTCGTATACTTGTATGTTTTTTTCAAATCGAACTCCATAAGTAAGAATACCAAAATTATAATTAGCGTTAAGAATTTCATATTCATCTCCGTATACATCTGAATTTGAAAAAAAGAAGCACTCGAAAATCTTAGGTTCAGTTTTTTCTTTCGCTATCATTTCCTTCTCCTGAATTTTGATATATTCAGACTTTACTTTTGCAAGCTTATTTTCTAGATTTTTACTTCGAATGTTATTATATCCTTCCGTTAATAATGCCACGGCTTCTTCATATTGTCGTTTATCAACATAGACATCTGCAAGTTCACTATATGCTATTTCATTCTTGGGATTATAGGTTATAGCATTTCTATATGCCTCTATTATGGCATCTGTTTCTATTGAATTTTGAGCAATACCAATATATGCACTAGAAGTTCCCTCTAAAGCTTTAATATTTTTCTTATCAATATTTAGCGCCGTTTCAAAAGCCACAAGTGCTTGCTCATAGTTCAATTCTTCTAAATATTTTTCTCCTAAAGTTAACCTCTTCTTCAACTGTTGGTTTGGCGAATTACTATATATAGTCAATCCGCTGATTATAGCAATTAATACTATTAGAATAACCGCCATAGCAACTCGCCTTTTTGCTTTTCCGTTAGTACGAGGCATTATCGCGATATATTTTTTAATCTGACCATTCATAATTATACTTCTCCACATCATTAGAATTTTTTTAAATTAAAATTATATTTGTATTTATTATTTTAATCTTTCGTTTCCCTTTTGTTGCTTTTTTTGACGGATTGCGTTTTTTTTGCGATAGAATACATATTTAACGCATTAATAAAACTAAAAATATACTATAGCGAAGTGCAATCCAAAAGTAATCCGCCTCTTACAGTATAAAATATATTGTAACGTCCTGTTAATTCTAACCGCCTTCCGTTAATCCCGAGTCTTAAGTGTATTAAATTCATTAATTTACCATATTCCACCTATTAATCAATATCATCAGCCCCTATCTCTGTTGATGAGTCTACTACTTAGGCATCTGTCATTACTGTTCCCTCTAGTACCTTTACATCAAATAAACTTTGCGCTTGTTGTTTATATTGATCTGCTTTTAATGAGGATGTATCATCTGGTTGTGGGTTTACTGTTGTTATTGATGATGGTTGATCAGATTCTTGAGTAGTTTTTACTTCACTATTACTCTGCCTAATTGTACCTTCTTCTACCATTGTCTTTTCAATTTCTGCTTGTAGATTACTTATATTGGTTTTTAGTTCTGATATATTTTTAAGTCCTGTTTCCCTTATCACTAGCCTCAAAATTAGAGAATCTTATTGTGAAACTATACTTTGCAAATCACTATTTATTTTTTATAGTCTATAGATGATATAAAAGTATCTGTTGCCCCTTCTCTCACTCCCCTTTTTATAGTACTTTTGTCTTATTCTAATATACCATACATAAAACAAATATCAAGATTACTTTCCATATTATACCAAAATAGAAAGCACTCTCTTACTTTTCTCCCATCTCAACTAGCTTTCTGTTCAGCCATAAAATTTTTTAATACTCTTACTAATCCATGAACTTCCATCTTACCCGTAAATGCTTTCCATCTACAAAGTCTACTCACTCAATCAGTTCTGCCAAATCATTCCGATATTTCTCATGTAAACTGGCAGTTGACTGTTTTAACTTTTCTATTTCCTTATCAATATCCTCAATACTCATCATACTATAAAATTAGGTTCTCGTCTTGTTTCAGTTGCCCTGGAAGAAATATACTGTATTAAAACAAGCGGAAACCCACATAAACTTCAACTCTATACCAGTTCTTCCATGCAGGAATTTCACGGCACTATACAGGAGATCCTGCCACAGCTTGATACATCTTTTTTTATATGCCATAAATCCTGTATTGTTCATTTTAAATATATATTGACAAAAGCACCCTCACGATTATTTTGCAAAATGAACAGACATGCCCTATTTCAACCCGATCCTATTCTAAGTTTGTAAAAGAATGGAGGGATTGGCAGTCTGTTCAACGCTTAAATTAGTTTTCTTTTCATTCTTTAATTTTATATTCTCTGAATGTTGTCCATGAATATCTCGAAATATGAATTTGAAAACTTCATAAAAATTGCATTACCCCTGTGACAAACGCAAATCACAAAGGTAATGCAATCTCAGATATATATTATAACGGCAGTGAATCCTTCACACACAACGCTCCCCATCCCACCTGCGGATTCGGGAACACCTCGAAACCGGGCAGTTTTCTGGCCCCCTTTCTAAGGTATGCTTTAATTTTTTCCCCATAGAGATAGGGATCATTTTTCATTACGATGCCCCATTCCATCATAAGCGCACAGCTACCTGTTACAAATGGGGTTGCAAAAGAGGTGCCAGTAAAAATACCATATCCGCCATCCCGCGATGTTGATACGATATTAACCCCAGGTGCTACTATATCAGGCTTTACATTGGTGGCTCCAATCTGTAAGAATCCTTGCCGCCGCTCTACGTAACCGCGCCCAGAAAAATCCGCATAGGAATCGTAGATCGTGTCATAAGCGCCAACCGTTATGACTTTTTGCGCTGTGGAAGGAATCGTCAATGTTACTTCCGGTGTCGGACGATAAAATCTGGTTTCCTTATTTAGAACATTTTCTGACGGAAGATAATAGTAATATTCCCCATTTGTTACATTGATTGGTTCCATTCGAAATGTCCAAACACCCGAATCAATAAAACTATCCACAGGAATAAAGTCCAGATAGATTTCCTGATTCGTCGCATAGGGAGTAGGTTCTCCCACATATACCAGGATCGTGGTATTCATCATACGAATTGTATTTTTCCCTGTGAATTCTAAAGGTATCTGACGCCTGCTACCGTCCGGTGCCTGTATCGTCAAACTAAAATTATCCGTATAATTTTTCCATAATTGCACATTAACTGTACTTTCGTAGGGTGCAATTGCCAGCTCCACGATTTCCTCTACTCTCAGTGCAGACACTGTCGATTGTAATCTTCCTGCCACATGCCCCGCTGCTGCACCTTCATTTCCACTTCCGACGCAAATTACACTTTTTCCTATTTCAACTACATTATCCATATATCTTTCTAGTAGGGAAGTACCGTTATGCGCACCGTATGTATTTCCGAAGCTTAGATTGACTGCAACTGGTCTTCCATAGAAAATAGCTCTGTTCACTACAAACACTAATGCTCTCATTAATTCCGTCGTTCTCGGAAATCCATCTCTTTTAGGCGATCCCAGTTTAACAACTAGTAATTCGCTCAGTGGTGCAACTCCCTGATATTGTTCCCCTTGTTGATTTCCGTTTCCGGAAGCGATACCAGCCACTGCAGTCCCATGTCCGGATACATCAATGCTTGGGACCATCTGAAACGTCTGTGCAGTGGTCGGCTGTGACAATGCCAAATCAATGCGCTCTTTTGTAAAGACCGTTCCAGTTTTAAATCCTTCAGGCGGATAAAATCCTCTTGCCGGATCACTTGCAATACTTTGATCCCATAGCTCCAGAATTCTGCTGGTTCCATCTTTATTTCTAAAGTCCATATTTTCATAGGCAATACCAGAATCAATGATCGCTACGATGGTACCCTTTCCCGACAAATTGGGAGGGCGGGTCGTGACTGGTAAAATACAAGAAGCCCTTTTTCCCTCTGCTACAGAGAAAAACAGCCTCTTTGGTTTCTCAATATATTCTACTTCTTCTAAATTTGCAAAACTTTCAATCAAACTTTCCGGAATTGTTACAATGGCGTAGCCATTCGTAAGAATCTCTACCTGAATTAATTCGTTCGTTGCCCTTGAGATATCCCCATGGTATTTTACGATCAATTCCCATGTTCTGTCCTCTTTATCATACCCCACATTCAGATTTAAGGATTTATCTCTTTCTACCATGCTGGAATCGAGACTGAGATTCAAAATATTTTCGATTTTTTGATTATCCATGCAAGACGCAAGCTCCTGTTCTCTCTTTACTAACATATGCGTCCTGCTTCTATTCGCCACTTCTTATTGAATACCATGCTGCAATAAAAACTCTTTCCAAAGGCTATAATAACTAGCCTTCAGATGGATATCATCATTCGTGTATTCTGCATTTAAATTACCATTCTCATCGCAGACCGCTTCATTCATATCAATATAAAACACGTCTTTGTGATTATCTACTGTTTGAAGTAATGCATTCCGTATATTAATATTATTGTTATTATAGATCGGGTCCGACTCAGATTTAGATGCAGTCACACGCATAATGCCTTCCACAAATAGAATGGCCTTGGGCTGTAATTCCCTTATCCTCGTTAACACTTTTAAATACTCCGCGCCAAAACTCTGCTGCGTTCCACGGCCCATTTCATTAATTCCAAGCATCACATATATTTTTCCATACGATTTAAGCATCAATGCCTCTTCCAGCGTGATCTTATCTTTTTCCCCATCTATGGATATAAATTTATTATCAAAGAAATCATAGATCGTGAGAGATGTTTTTGCATAAAATGTTGGATTCTTCAGTCCTGAATATTCTGACAACCCAACTGTCCTGGAATCTCCTATAAATAATGCGTCATCCAAATAGGACTCTTCTACTCTTTGAAACTGCACTGCTTTTTTTGCCTGATTTTCGCTCACTGTTTTTGGCATCTGAGCACTGCTTTTACTATCTTCCTCTTTGCTTTCAAAACCATTCTCACTTACTGTTTCTGCCAGCAGATTCCCACTTAATGTTGTTACTTCATTTTCATCCATATTGACACTGGCTGCTACTTCTTGATCCAAATCCTGCATCTTTCTCATAACTATTGTAAGGATCGGTTCTTTTTTCCAATCATAGGAACCCCCCGTAAACCCTTCACTCTTTTGCCACCATGCAAAGATAGAAATTCCTATTGTACTAATCAAAACAAGCCAAAAAAGCGGACTTTTTCTGAAGCCTTTCATACGCTACGCTCCTAACTCAAAATCTAAAATAAAGAAATGGATTATTAGATGCATTTGACAAATAATAAATGGATAGCCAAAACAAAATAAATAATCCGAGTATTGCTAAAAAGCCCGACCTGTGTCTACGGTACCATCTTCCCAATATACGGGTACTGCATAATCCGCCAATCACAAAAAATATGCCATACTGCATCATATATTTCAAATAATCCTGTGGATTTACACATGCCCCTTCAAAAAGGCCCCAGAAAGGAAACATTCTAGAGAAATACACCCGCAGATCTGCCATACTTGTAATTGCGAAAATCACCCATGTAATCGGAACTAAAAGGAACATATAAAGTCTCCCGAAAAAAGGAAAGCGGTCAAGCCACTTTTTAAGACCCGCTTTTTCTATCACCATAATAAGAAAAATAGAAATACCCCAGATGATAAAATTCCAATTCGCTCCGTGCCAGAAACCTGTTAAAGACCAGACAATTAATAGATTAAAGAAAGTTCTAAGGGCACCTGACCGGTTTCCGCCAAGCGGAATATATACATACTCCTTAAACCACTGTCCCAGTGTCATATGCCATCTTTGCCAAAATTCTGTCATGGATTTTGAGGTGTACGGGTAATTGAAGTTCTTTGGCAAGGCAAAACCCAACATCTTTCCCAGTCCTATTGCCATCAGCGAATATCCTTGAAAATCAAAAAGAATTTGGAGGGAATAGGCAAATGCTCCCATCCATGCCAAAGGTGTTGAAATACTCTCGTACCCGATTGTCTGAATATCTCTCCACAAGCCTTCGATTCTATTGGCGATCAGTACTTTTGATGCCAAACCTATAATAAATAAATGTAATCCATATTCCATTTTCCTCATAGAATAAGTTCTGTTTATCAGTTGATCTCTTATGGATACATAGGTCACAATAGGCCCTGCTAATAATTGTGGAAACATACAGACATAGGTGCCTAAACAAACAATTGATGCTTCCGCTTTTGTCTTCTCTTTATAAACATCTATGATGTAAGAGACAATCTGAAACGTGTAGAAACTAATCCCCAACGGTAATACGATATTAATTACTGGTATCTTATGTTCATTTTGCAATCCTAAAAATTGAATGCACCGATTACTATTTTCAATGAAAAATCCCGTATATTTAAACGCTGCCAGCATTCCAAAATTATATAAAAGTGCTAATGACAGCCATATTTTCCTGCCTTTTACCCGACTACCACAATGATCTATTCTCTTACCTATTACAAAATTAATCAGAACGGAAAAGAGAATCAGTAACACATACACCGGTTCTCCTAACGCATAGAAACATATACTTCCAATCAACAAAACTATGTTTTTGTACTGATTAGGCGTTATATAATAAAAGATTAAAAAAATAGGCAAAAATCGGAAGATAAAATCCAAACTACTAAAAACCATATTCTTCCACCCTGCTTTATTTCACAATCGAAATTTTAATTTATTTTACACAATCAAGCATACCTTTTTTCGACATTTATTTCAACCGCTTTTCCCTCATTCCATTTATTTCTTTGGAATAATATATTGCGCATTTGACTGCGTTATGACAAGCACTTTTATACGCCTTGATAGAGCAAAAACTACTGCGTCATGAAAGCGCAAAGAAAAAGCCGCTATGTCAGCGGCCTTTCCTAGATTAGATATATAATCCTCTGCATTCATATGAATACTAAGGGACAGGATTATTGCTTTCCGTCTTTCTTTGATACTACATCAAAGATTACAGCTGCAAGTAGTACAAGTCCTTTTACTACTTTCTGATAATTGGCATCAACACCCATGATATTCATACCTAAGTTGATAACACCCATCAAGATCGCACCAATAATAACACCTGGTACCGTACCGATTCCACCGTAAGCTGACGCACCACCAATGAAACAGGAACCAATTGCATCCATTTCATAGTTCGTTCCAGCTGTTGGGTTCGCTGAGTTCAGGCGGGCAATTGTTATCATACCTGCAACTGCTGCTAAAAATGCCATATTCAAATACGCAATGAAATAAACTTTATTTGTGTCGATACCTGATAATTTTGTTGCTTTTTCGTTACCTCCTACTGCATAAAAGTAACGTCCTGTTGTTGTTTTTGAAGTAATATAGGCATAAATCAATATGACTACAACGACCCAGATCAATACGGTCGGGATTCCTTTATTCTGTGCCAATCGGAACATGAATGCCAGTACGGCAATACAAATAACAATTGTTCTGGCTATCGTACTGATCATAGATTCGACCTCATACCCCTTTTTGATTCTGGAGATACGATTTTTTGCCTGAATGAGAATATAGATCACACTGGCAATAATACCTGCAACCATACACGTAACATTAAAAGTGGTACTTCCTCCTAAAATATCAGGTACATAAGTATTAAACAAATTCAAATATGCATCTGGCATAGGTGCCAATGTCAGACCCTGTAAGATAACATTAGACAGACCTCTAAAGATCAACATACCTGCCAGTGTTACGATAAAAGGTGGAATCCGTACATAAGCAATCCAGAACCCCTGCCATGCACCAATTAAAATACCTACCACTATCATGGCCGCCATGGCCACAAATATATTCATTTTGTGAGTGACCATAAGAGTACCTCCTATGGCACCTACAAAACATACGATAGAGCCTACCGACAAGTCGATATTACCACCTGTTAAAATACAAAGTAACATACCTGTCGCCAATACAAATACATAAGCGTTTTGTGCAATCAGATTATTTACATTGGCCGGTAATAACATCTTACCTCCGGTTTTCCATGTAAATAATGCTGTCACAAGAATCAAAACAAATACCATCGTATATTTTTTAAAAATAACTTTTGCTTTATCCATTGCCAAACCTCCTTGAAGTAAACTAACTATTTCCCTTTACTTGATTTTAAAATATGGGACATGATCAATTCCTGCGTTGCTTCTTCTCTTCCTAACTCTCCGACCAGCTTTCCTTCATTCATGATATAGATACGGTCACACATACCTAAAACTTCTGGTAATTCCGAAGATATCATGATTACTGATTTTCCTTCTTCTACCAGTTTATTGATGATACAGTAAATCTCATATTTTGCACCAACATCAATGCCACGCGTTGGTTCATCAAGAATCAAAATATCCGGGTCGGCAAACATCCATTTTGCTAATAGAACTTTTTGCTGATTCCCTCCACTTAAGTTACCGACCTTTTGTTCTACCGTCGGGCATTTCGTTTTCAATCTTTCCTTATATTCTACTGCCACATTATATTCTTTATCTTTGTCAATAACGCCTCTCGTACTGATCGAATCTAAATTCGCAAGAGTCGTATTCACTTTGATAGGATTTGATAATATAAGTCCATTTCCTTTTCTATCCTCTGTGACATAAGCCAGTTTCTTTTCAATTGCATTTTTTACCGTGTGCAATTCTACTTTTTCCCCGTTGATTTTAAGTTCTCCAGATATATTGGTTCCATAGCTTTTGCCAAATACGCTCATGGCAAGTTCCGTTCTTCCAGCCCCCATAAGACCTGCAATACCTACTACTTCGCCCTTACGTACATTTAATGAAACGTTATCAACCACTTTGCGCTCTGTATACAATGGATGATATACCGTCCAATCCTTTACTTCTAATTTCATTTCCCCAATCTTTGTATTCTCTCTCTTAGGGAAACGATCTGTCAGTTCACGTCCGACCATTCCTTTAATAATACGGTCTTCCGAAATACTATCTTTTTCTTTATCCAATGTCTCAATCGTAGAACCATCACGGATCACCGTAATTTTATCTGCTACATACGAAATCTCATTTAATTTATGAGAGATAATTATCGAAGTCATACCTTCTTTTTTGAATTTTAAAAGCAAATCTAATAAAGCTCTGGAATCGGCCTCATTCAAAGATGCTGTCGGTTCATCCAAAATAAGAAGCTTGGCATTTTTAGCAAGCGATTTTGCAATCTCAACTAACTGCTGCTTACCAACACCTATATCTTTTATTAATGTACGGGAAGATTCTTTTAATCCGACCGTTCTTAAATATTCATTAGCCTTACCGTATGTTTCATTCCAGTCAATAGCAGCCTTTCTACCGCGCTCATTGCCTAAAAACATGTTCTCACCTATTGTGAGATAAGGGATCAAGGCTAATTCCTGATGGATAATAACAATACCCTTTTCTTCACTATCCTTGATCTTGGAGAATTTACATACCTCTCCATCATAAACTATATCTCCCTCATACGAACCATATGGATAAATTCCACTTAGAACGTTCATAAGGGTGGATTTTCCTGCACCATTTTCTCCTACAAGGGCATGTATCTCCCCTTCTTCAACTTGCAAGTTAACGTCATCCAATGCCTTAACGCCGGGGAAAGTTTTGGTTATATTTTTCATTTCCAATAATATCTTAGCCAATTATTGTCCCTCCCGATATCTAATCAATTTAGTATAGGCGGGCTTTTCGACACCCGCCTATCCTTAACTTTTACGTAACTTTTTATTACCTGATTATTTTAAATCTTCTGCTTTATAGTAGCCTGAATCAACCAATAATTCTTCGTAGTTGGATTTATCTGCAAATACTGGCTCACAAAGGTAAGAAGGAATCACTCCTGTTCCATTGTCATAGGTCTCTTTGTCATTTACTTCTGCTTCTGTTCCAGACATAAGAGCATTTACCATTGCAACTGTTTTTGTTGCTAATGTACGTGTATCTTTAAAGATAGACATGGATTGCTTTCCAGCGATCATATTTTTAACAGATGGAATATCACAATCTTGACCAGTAATGATTGGAAACTCTTTCCAGCCTGCTGCATCAATCGCATTAGTTACACCTTGTGCGGTTGAATCATTGGAGCAAAGAACTGCATCTAACTTTGTGCCGTCGTTGTAGTTGGAAGAAATGATTGCATCCATTCTGTTCTGTGCTTTTTCAGTTGACCATTCAGCGGTAGCTACATCTGCAAAATCAACGGAACCTGATTTAACAACAATTTTTCCCTCGTCAATATAAGGTTGAAGAACATCCATAGCTCCCTTGTAGAAGAATCTTGCATTGTTGTCACCTGGATCTCCGGTAAAGATTTCCATGTTGAAAGGTCCTGCTGCATTTTTAAGATCTAATTTGTCTTCAATATATTCACCTTGCTTCGTTCCTACCATGTAGTTATCAAATGTTGCATAATAAGATACGGCATCAGAATTCATAATTAAACGGTCGTATGCGATAACAGGGATACCTGCTTCTTTTGCCTGCTGAAGAGGAGTTCCAAGGGAATCACCGTCAATTGATGCAATAACCAATACTTTACAACCATTACTGATCATTGTTTCGATTTGAGATACCTGCGTTGCCACATCATTTGATGCATATTGTAATTCAACATCGTATCCTGCTGCTTCTAATTCTGATTTCATGTTAGCACCATCTTGATTCCAACGCTGAAGGTCCTTTGTAGGCATTGCAACACCAACCAGTCCACCGGCACCAGCCTCAGCTCCTGTTGACTCTGCAGACTCTGCTGTTTCCGCAGCTTGTGTGGTTTCTGTTTTCGCTGCGTCTGTTGATTCTGTCTTTTCAACACTTTTGCCGCATCCAACTAACATAGTTGCAACCATAGCGACACTTAATAATGTACTAATGACTTTCTTTTTCATGTAACATATCCTCCCTTTATTTTGGTTGTTTTTAATTACATATTCACTATAACATGGCTCTAGTAGCAATTAGTTGTTTACCTTCTTGAAATTTTAGACTATGATGTATCTGAAATCATGTGCTAAATAGCACAAAATTGTGAAGGCTATGTCAATTTAATCCTATGAATTGCAAATATTTTTTCTATATAATAAAAAAAGGCACCACAGTGATATGTGGCCGCCTTTTTCTATCTTTATCTTTAGTTCTCTTCTTTCTCTAATGTATTAATTTCTCCGATTTGTCCTAATTCCTTTACCGCATTCTTTTTAACGATTAATTCACCGTTCTCTTCTACAAAAGACATCTTTGTCGTATTTACCTGAATGTCATCTGCATATTCAATTCCAATCGTCTGTATTGTATATAGCATGCTTTCTTCGGTAACCATAATATCAAAGAACAAATAATAAATTTCTTTAGATTTATATAACTTTGCATTCTCTATTGGAAAATCCTTAATCATCCGGCAAAATCTCGTAACTTGATTTAAATCACTAAAATTAGTTACAAATGAATAGGATTCCGGAATATATTTCGACACCAGAGAACCCTGACTTTTTGCCTGCTCTGCCGGATTGACACTATTCATAATATAAGATACTTGTTGTAGCATAGAATTCAATGCACTTGCCTTATCTACGCCACTTTTATCTTTTATATCCTTCACTCTGTCATCCGTCACGATATCCAAGATACCATTTGCTGCCTTCCTTATTCTTTCGGCTGCCTCTCCGATATCCTGATTGGTCAGTTTAATGACATCGATTCTTAAATTTCCGTTTGGAAGTAAATTCCTGGTAAATAGTAGTACTTCTTCCTGCGGATTATATGCTAATTGTTTACCAACTTCCTGGTTGAACTCATTCAAAAATTCTCTGGCCTTCTCGTCTCCATCTATAACAAGTGCCGCAGTAAGACCGATTTCCCGTAATTCCGCATTAGAGATATCACATTGTACTGTTTTTTCACTCGTTTTTATAAATAACATATATCATCACATTCTTTCTAATTAATATTAATTGTTGGTGTTATATTTATTATATAACAGTTGTCTCTTATGTCAACTGAAAGTATGCTTTTTTTATAATTTATTCATAATTTACTTATTCTGTTCTTCGGGAACATTTAAATAAATCTCTTCTTTTAAATGAAACCCATCATTAATAATCATATCCATATTCTCCTTCGTTACCGCGATTGGTTCCAGCCCCTCATAGGGAACTTCCTGAGAACCGTCATAAAAAGTCTCGGGCGCAGGCATGAATTCTCCTTTCGCCAGGGCTACGGCATATTCAGCTGCTTTTCTTGCAAGCTTCTCCACCGGTTTATATACGGTCATGGTCTGAGTACCCTCTACGATTCTCTGGCAGGCATCCAAATCGGCATCCTGTCCTACTACGCACACTTTACCAGCTAGTCGTCGTTCTGAAAGTGCACGGATCACTTGTGATGCAATTCCATCATTTCCGCACATAACAGCATCTATATTGACATTCGTATTCAGATAATCATTCACAAAATCAAAGCCCTCTTCCGCAGTCCAGCCCGATGCATGATCGGTAGCCATCACTTTTATATTAGTATCGGATAAAACTTTATCGAATCCCTCCTGTACAAGCGGCACATTATTATCGGCCATCGGTCCACACATCATTAAGATACGACCGTTATCCGGCACTTCTGCTTGAATCGTTTGGGCCATTAAGGTTCCTACTTTTTCATTATCAAATGTGATATACAAATCCACATCTGCTTTCCGGATCAATCTGTCATAGGCTATCACTTTAATGCCAGCTTTCTTGGCACGTCTGACAGCATCGGTAACGGCTTCTGAATCAATAGCAACTACCACTATAACATCTACTTTTTTATCGATAAAATAATCAATTTGTTTTACTTGCTCTTTGACATCTCCATTCGCATTTTGGATATTGACATCCGCATCCAGTTCTTTTGTTGCCTTTGCTACAAAAGCATCCCGATCTCTCTGCCACCTTTCTATAATAAAGGAATCAAAACACATTCCTATCTGGACTTGTCTGCTTGCCTTTGTCCGCGTCGTTACATTTTCTGAATTCGTGTTCCCGCAACCTCCCAAGACCAGACAGATGACCGCCCCCAGCACTACCAGTCTTTTTTTGCACCCCATACTTTAATTACCTCCGTTCTATCTTATGTTTTTCAACTTCCATTACCGTCCTTCTTTAAATTCAGTGGGCGTTAATCCCACACATTTTTTAAAAATCCTACTAAAATAATTAGGATCCGTATAACCAATCTCCGCACAAATTTCTTTCATGCTCAGCTCCCCCTCTAAAAGTAATTTTTTTGCATGATCTATCCTTAAATTTGTCAGATATTCGATGAAATTAGAGCCTGTTGTTTCTTTGAATAATTTACTGAAATAATAAGTGCTCATATCCACTTCTCTGGATATATCCTCCAGTGATATATCTTTTTTATAATTATTTTGTATATAATCCTTTGACTTTTCTATCACACTGTTAGAAAATTCATGCTTTTTAGTGGTAACATTACGTGCTGCCTGCATAATGTGCTCTACGAACCAATTCCGCACTTCTATCTTTGTTCCCATGGCTAATATAGTTGGAAGATAATCGGATCGATCCCTAAAGTGATAGGTCATGCCACCACTTTCATATGCAATATGCTCCGCTAACAAGATAAATTCGAGTACTTTAAGCTTAATATCGCTTTCAAAATCACCATAATTATGCTCCATCCAGGCAAAAAACTGTGTAGCCTCTACCCCTGCTTCTTCATATTTTCCCTGTCGGACACATTCAAATATCCTCTTTTCTGTAGTAATCGGATAATCCTCTTCATAGGCACAAAATAATGGAAGATCTCTACAATGTGCAACACTTCCATTCGTATTACGCAAGGCATTTGATGCATCTCGATAGGATTCCATCAGATCCTCTAAAGAAGTGATACTGCCAATTCCCAAACGACATTTAAAATCGAATCTCCGGGATAATTTTCTGATCATATTTCTGGATTGCTCAATAATCTCGCTTCGGCTCTCATAATCCCCCTGTTCAAAATCAGTGGGTACAAAACATACTATTTTGTTTGTCATCACAGGACCAACAAAACATTTTAAATATTCCTTTAATATCACGCGTATATCGTGGTAGATCGACTGTGCTTTCACGCTCATGCCGACTGGATTAGTCATATTACGCCCTTCTACCGCATCTCCATATTCCAAAATGACCATAAAACCATGCTGCTCTTGGATCCCCAGCAGATCCATGTACTTATCTGCATCTTCTGAAAAATTTTCCTGCAATAGAATAGACGATACGAGTCCATTTTCAATCATCGGCACCACAATCTCCAATTTTTCTTTGATACGAAGATCATCGCTTCTTCTGGCACGCTGTACGTCTATGATATGCAAAGCCCTTTCCAACACTTCCACAATTTTCTTTTGATTCACAGGTTTATGGAGATATTCCAAAACACCCAGATTAATTGCCTCCTGTGCATAATCAAATTTGTCATACGCTGACATTACGATGAATACCGTAGATGGACTATTCTTTCGTATCTCTTTCATTGCATCGATCCCATTGATACCTGGCATCTGAATATCCATAAATGCAATATCCGGTCTGAAGTTTTCCGCAAGCTCAATTACACTTCTGCCTGTTTTAGCAGAAGCTATCTCACACTTCCCGGAAAAGTTCTTTTCTATAATCATACGTAAAGAGTCAATAACAATACCTTCGTCATCTGCCAGCATTACTTTATACATCTAAAACACCCTCAGCTTTCTTTGGTATAAAAATAGTTACTTCCGTTCCCTGGTTTTCTCCGTCGCTCTTGATCGTGAGCAGATCCTCTTCATTAAAATAGAGTTGCAGGCGATTGATGACATTCCCCAACGCAATTCCATTCGAATCTTCCTTTTCCTCTTTTACTACCTGTTCCTTTGATAATACATTGTCAATTCTATCCTGACTCATACCGATTCCATTGTCCCTGATACTAAGACAGATATACTCCCCACATTGATAAACAGATAAAAGAATGATTCCTTCCCTGTCGATATCCCGGATTCCATAGTTTACCGCGTTTTCCACAATTGGTTGCAGTATCATACTGGGAACCCGGATCGGAAGCCATTCCTCTTCAATATTCTTTTGATAATGGATTTCTCCAGAAAATCTGACATTTAGTATATAGATATACGTATCGACCAGTTTTAACTCTTCTTCTATCGTAGTATCCTGGTTGATCTTTTTTAGATTGTAGCGAAAAAATTCAGCCATATTTTCAACAAATAAATTTGTCTTTTCAGCACCTTCCATCATGGCTAACTGCGCACCCGCATTTAAGGTGTTAAATAAAAAATGCGGATTGATCTGTGCTTGTAAATACTTCAATCTGGCATCTTTTAGATGGCCCTCCATAATGAGCTCCTTTTCCTTCATTGCATTTTCTTTTTCCATATTTTCTTTGATCCGCTCGATATAGATACGAATATTTTGCACCATTTGGTTAAATGCATTCGATACGATACCGACTTCGTCCATCGCGTCGACTTCCACAAGCTCCACCTCCAGGTTTCCCTGCGCAACTTCATTTGCAGCTTTCGCAAGACCTATCAGAGGATCTGTAATGCGGACTGTCAACAAATAGATCAGAAATATATTAATCAAAGCAACTATAGCAAGTACTGTCATACTGACTTTTTCGAGATTTTTCAACGTGATCGCAAAGTTATCATAATTTAAGGAATTTTCTTTGAACTGCTCATTATTTAGGCTGTACATGAACATATTAATATAGCGAAATAATTCACTTGCTTCCTCAAAATTGCTCCTGTACTTCTCAATATTGCGTCCTCTTTTTGCCTGTACGGTCTCATCTGCGATTTCCAGATACCGCCTTGCCATATTATGAATATTTTTTTCCATTAAAAGCATCTCATTATCGGTTATCTGCGTATTCAGACTCATTAGCATATTCTGTAATACCTGTTCACTTCTATAGTAGGAATCAATGGCATCAGAACTCTTGGTATCCAGATACTCTGTCATCGTACTTTGTACTCCGGACAGTGCTTCTGTCAACGCATTCAGGGAAACATTACTCTGATAGACTCTATCAATTTTACTCACCATTGCATTCATCGTTGCGAACATAATCAAATTCACTGTAAATAATATGAGTGATGTCAGAAAAAAAGCAAGCACTAATTTGATTTGAATCGATGCATTATGAAATATATGCTTCCTTATCCTGCTCATTTTCCGACACCTCCCATCTTATTTTCAGAATGCTCTTTTTTAGTCCTCTTGTTTTGATTGTTCAATATAATAATTTACATTTTCACCGGTTATTAATTTTGTATCCACTGGAAAATAACCACTTACATAACCAGTTTCTTCATATTCTTGTAAAGCATTGATACACAAGGTTCCCATTTGTACTCCATCGATAGATATCGTGGAATAAATAATGTCTTTTTTGATCGCTTCCATGATAGCATCGGAGGCATAGTAGCCCAATATTTCTATTTTACCGACCTTATTATAGTCTACCGCTGCCTGAAAAGCGCACCTTGTATCCACGGCACTCAGACAAATCAATATATCCGGAAGATTGTCTTCATCCAGCATGAGATCCCTGATCGTCTCTTCCGAAGTAAAAGAGTTCTTATCATCCACGGCCAGTGCCTGTATCTTCACCGTATCAATGTCTGGATACTTTGCCGCTATCGTCTCTTTGATTCCAAGAAACGTAGTATTCTTACTGGTATCCCCATTCCCGGAATCCATAAGTACACATACGCTCTGCCCCAACTTGTTCCGTAATAATTTTAGTGCTTGTCTTCCATATTCCTGGCCCATATTATAATTGCTGACTCCTATGAAACATTGACGAAGGCTTGCCGTAGAATCATTCAACACGGTTACTACCGGTATTTCTTTTTCTACCGCTTCATTAATCAGTTTTACGGTCTCTTCTGACTCATCTCCGATTACAATAATACCATCTACGTCTGCATCGATTGCAATTCGGAATAGTTCGTGTACCGAATAATCGGTAGGCAGGCTTTTTCCCAGATATTCCACGCAGATATCGTATTTTTTTCCTTCTTTTTTAACACCTTGATAAATGGAATCCCATAGAGGATCTTCCTGCTCATCCGTTATCAGTACAAAGTGTTTCTCGTATTTTTTTGGATGGACAATTGTATTGATTCCGGATGCAAAAATCTGTGCACGAAAATTAAAAACACAGTAGATCGTCAGAAGCACCATTGTAATCATGCCAACAGCGATAGCTGCCTCTGTAAAATGTGTCTTTTTTCTTGCTTTCTTTTTCTTTTTATCAAGGTCATTCTGGAAGTTTTCTGTTTCGCTACTCTTTTTCATATAAAGACCTCGCCTGTTTCTTTTTACCTGTCTTACATGAGTTAATAATTTAGTATAGCATAATTTTTTACTGAAAGAAAGAATGCCTCTAAAGCAGTATTTTTTCTTCTAAAAAAATCGCTCCGCTGTTTATGCGTCATAATTGCTTCCTTTTTTGACGCATAAGCAGCGGAGTTTTTAATCGAGTCCTTAACAGCCCATATTCTTTTCTAATTATTCAATCTTAATCCTACATAATCCTTAATCAGTGCCACGCATCGGTCACGTCCGATTCTTTCACTGTTAAGTGTCATATCATAGTTTATGGGGTTCGTCCATAAGCCCCCTTGGGTATAATATTTGTAATATTCAGCACGATATTTGTCAGTCTTCTTTATGAGGTGATGTGCTCTCTCTTCGGAAATAAATAATTTGTCACGTATGGATGTTACACATGCTTCTCTGGGTGCTTCGATATAAATGCTGATTACATTTTTATAATCACGTAATACGTAATCGGCACACTTTCCAATAATTACAAAGGATTCCGTTTTTGCCAGCTGCCGGATTAATTCCGCCTGGATATTAAAAAGATTTACATCTGAGACAAAGTCTTTTTCTGTCGGTTCTACGACCGATGTATACGGTACTTTTTTCAGCATGTTCGTAATATAGCTGCCTCTCAGTTTTTCATCCACTTCTACAAAAAGATTTTCTGCAATGCCACTTTGATCTGATGCCATGCTTAGTATTTGCCGTTCATAGCAAGGGATTCCCAATTCTTTGGCAACTGTTTCGCCAATCTGCTTTCCTCCACTTCCAAATCCTCTTGCAATGGTAATCACATAATTCTTCATACGAACTCTCCCTTCCTTTTTACGACTCGTTTTTATCTGCCTTTAAAACCGCATTTAACATCACCGTGGCACCTGCCGTACAGTGTTCTGGCGACGAATACTCCGGCTCACAATGGGATAACCCATCTTTTGATTGCACAAAGATCATAGTAGTTGGTATCATATAGGATGCAAATTGGGCGTCATGCCCCGCGCCTGAGTGAATATATTGATGTTTGATGCCTGCTTCTTCTGCTGCTTCCTTTACATATCCAACTAATAATTTATCCCAATAAACAGTATCTCTGTTCCAAGCTTTTTCCACGGTACAGGTACAGCCGGACCATGTTCTATCTGCACAGGATCTTACAATTGCCAGAACTTTCAAAAGAACTTCCGGAGCTTCATGTCTTGCATCAAATGAGAAATCAAAGAAGTCTGGTACACAAGTATGTACGCACGGATGACATACGACTTCACCTGTTGTGTATACTAATTCCGAAATACCCAGCTTATCGATTTCTTCATGTAAATAGCAAAGTGCCTGGGTGGCTGCATAAAATGCATCTTTTCTCTTTGGCATCGGAAATGTCCCGGCATGTGTTGTTTGACCAAAAAATTTTACTCTATAGTTGAACATGCCCAGTACACAATCAACTATGCCCACTTCATTACCAGCATCCTCTAAGATAGGTCCCTGCTCGATATGTGTTTCAAACATATATTGATAGTTTTCGGGATTTAATCTATATTTTTTGTCTCCCTTAAATCCTGATTTCAAAAGTGCTTCTTCAAATGTCTTTGTCGGATCTAAAATACTCTTAGATGCCATCATATCCTCATATTTGAATTTAGACCTGATGTCTTCCGGAAGATAATCATAGCATACGATTCCAGACACCATCATCGCAGGCGGATAGAGAGAACCTTCCTCATTTGTCCAGATCATAGCGGTCAGGGGATGTTTGTGTGGAATATTTTTTTCCACGATCGTTTCCAAAACCTCCATCGCAGAAATCACCCCCAGAATCCCATCATAATTTCCGCCGTTCTTTACCGAATCACAATGGGAAGCCATTACTATTCTCTTCGCGTCCTCATCAGCACCCGATAGTGTTGCATAAATATTCGCCACATCATCGATCTCTATCCTGGCACCGATCGCCTTCATTCTTTTTATAAATTCATTTCTTGCCTGAATTGCTTCCGGCGATAAGGAGTATCTTGTGATCCCACCATGTCCTGCATCGCCAAATTGACTCATCGTCTCAATTTTATCCTTCATTCTTTCCAAACTACACGTATACACAATTCCTACCTCCTTTTTAATCTAGTACCTGGTGTGATGGCACCAGTCGGGCAAACTGTCACACACAGATGACAGCCCACACATTTTTTGGCCTCCAGAATTGGTTTTCCTGTTGTTTCATTTTGTCGTAACGCCTGGTGCCCTCCATCAAAACAGGACAGATAACATCTTCCACACCCTACACATTGAGAGCGGTCAAAATTAGGATAACAAATGCTATCACGGTTCAGCTGATCAGCAGGAATCAGATGTGGCAGTGCCTTTCCCACCAGCTCACTTACCTTTTGGTAACCAGCGCTACCAAGATATCTACTGAGTCCATCTTTCAGATCCTCAATGATCCGATATCCATATTGCATGACCGCCGTTGTGATCTGTAAGTTTTCACATCCCATTGCCAAAAATTCTGCTGCATCCTTCCATGTCTCGACCCCCCCCATGCCACTGATCGGTGTATCCTTTAGCTCCTCACAAGTCTTCATGTCATAAATAAATCGAAGTGCGATCGGTTTCACTGCCTTTCCCGAGTACCCGCCTATCGAAGATTTTCCCTCTACGTCCGGTCCGGTTGCAAACGTTTCCAAATTGACATTCATGATACTTTTTATCGTATTGATTGCTGCAATGCCTGTGGCGCCTGCATCTATGGCTGCTTTTGCCGGAATCTCCATATTTGTGATGTTAGGTGTCATTTTAGCCAGAATGGGAAGTGATGTTCCCCTTCTGGCAGCTTTTGTATATAAGCTTACCAATACCGGATTGGTTCCTACGTCGCTTCCAAGTCCTTCTCCACTCATATGTGGGCATGAAAAGTTGCATTCTATAATATCCGCACCTGCCTTTTCCATCCTCTTTGCAAGATACGTCCACTCGTCTTCATTCTGCCCCATAATGGATGCAACGATGATTTTGCTCGGATAATTCTCTTTTAACTTTATAAGGAAAGAAATATTTTCCTCTAATGTATGGTCGGATATCTGCTCTATGTTTTTGAAACCAATGAAAGGATTATTTTCTTTGCTCAATTTATCAAATCTTGGAGAGACTTCTTTTGGAACAAATGTTCCAATTGTCTTAAACGCAACACCTGCCCACCCCATTTCAAAAGCCTTTGCAATCATTTCATAATTACTGCTTACGACAGAAGACGATAAGAAAAAAGGATTCTCACATGGAATACCACAAAAGTCAATTTTTAGATCTACTACTTTTTTATTGTCTGTTTTATGACTAAATGCAATTTCCATTAATTTCTTGCTATCGACCGGTCTATCGATTCTTCCTCTTAAGCAAGCTTGCATGCATGCTTTTTCTTCACAATTGGTACATGGCAGAATATCAGGCAGTTTATCCGCTGCCCCCACCTCATTTTCAAAACGTAATGAGGTAATCACTTCTGCTACCGGTACTCCAAAAGGACATGCAAGGGAACATGGCGCATTAAGACACAGTAGACAATTTCCGCTTTCCGTAGCCTTTATCATCCCTTGATTCATACTTACTCCTTATATAATATATTTAGGTTGATGAAGGTAACCTATAACCCTTTGTTAACTGTATATTTATACAAGGTAATCTTGTATAATTAATCTATTAGATAGAGTGACATCGATTACTCCTTGAGAC
>JAEVYY010000029.1 GCA_023392535.1 Bacillota bacterium | reverse complement strand
GTCTCAAGGAGTAATCGATGTCACTCTATCTAATAGATTAATTATACAAGATTACCTTGTATAAATATACAGTTAACAAAGGGTTATAGGTTACCTTCATCAACCTAAATATATTATATAAGGAGTACGCCAGAATGTTAATACGAATATTAAGTATCTTGATGTGGTTGTTGGTAACTCCATTTTGTTGCGGATTATCCATAACCCGTTATATGCGAAAAGAGTCGCAGAATCTTACCATGATTATGGTGACCGGATATTTTTTAATGTTGGCGCTGTTTCAGATTATTTATATTCCTTTTATTGTTTTTTATAATCATTTTAAACCGTTGGTAATTGTGTATGGAGCTGTCATTGCAGTATTTTCTGTGTTATCATTAGTGTTTAACGGAAGATACTGGATGGCTCACCATAAGCATGTGGAGCAGATGCGTTGGACTACGTATACATTTTGGATGATAGCCCTTGGGTTAATTGGATTCCAATTGTATATGACAGTCTTCTATCAGTTCCACGATAGCGATGATGCCTTTTTTGCGGTAACATCAGTAATTACCTATCAGAATAATAATATGTATGTAAAATTGCCGTATACCGGTGTAGCATCGGCTCTTGATGTCAGACATGCCTTTTCTTCTGCACCAATCTTCATCTCATTTCTTGCAGGAGCTAGCGGTATCCACCCAACGATCGTAACCCATGTAATATTTGTCTGTCCGGTATTACTTTTATTTTACATGTTAATAAAGCTTATTGCAGATATTTTAGTAGATAAGAGCTATGTACCACTATTTCTGATATTTGTCAGTATGATAAATATATTTGGAAATAATACCATTTACACGAGTAGTACCTTTTTATTGACGCGTACCTCTCAAGGAAAAGCTTTTATGGGAAATATAATACCAGCAGCGACCATCTTGGGCTTATTACTGGTATGGAAGGAACTCTTGGATGAAGGCTCTGTGAAGCAGAAAATTACGCCGTGGATATTGCTCTCTTGTGTGACAGTCACTGCTGGATATACCTCACTATTAGGCCTTGTATTATCCCCTTTGGTAATCATAAGTACAACGATCCTATTTGCGTTTTTTTATCGAAGACCTAAGATATTATTGTCATGTGCGCTGTCTATGATTCCGTTGGTGACCATAGGAGCATTATATGCGAAATTGCTAATTGGGTGAAAATATTTGCAGTAATATCCGCATATGGGATTTTGTTGATTGAATAGGAGGTTTGCGATGCAGGATATATTCCGACAAATAATAGATATCTATCAATCGTATAGTGAAAATAGCACTTATATGACTTTATTCTTGTGTGGATTATTGTATCTATGGTTGACAGAAGAAGAGCGAGGCAAAAAAATTATACTTGTTTATACATCGGTCTTTCTGCTATTCTTATTTTTCTTTCCATTTAGTGCATATTTTTTAATGAAGACGGTTTTTGATCAAGAAACTTATTATAGAATTTTGTGGTTCTTACCAGTCAGTATTGGTATTGCCTACGGTGCGGTGCATCTGATTTCCAGACAGAAAAAGTTTGGACGTAAGTTAGTACTTACAGCTCTTGCATGTACACTACTTATAACAGGAGGGAATTATACGTATGATAATCCGACTTTTGAAAAAGCGGATAATGCGTATCATATCCCACAGGCAGTGATTGATGTCTGTGAAGCTATTAAACCAACGAATTCGCTGGGTTGGGTCTGTGCAGTAGTGCCACAGGAATTTATTTCTTATGTGAGGCAATATGACTCCAATATTCACTTACCATATGGTAGAGAAGTTCTGATACCAAGATGGAATCAGTGGCATCCGATGTATCAGACCATGGAAGCTGATATTGTTTATGCGAAGACACTTGCGAAACAGGCAAGAGAAGAAAATTGTCAATACATTATCCTCCACGAAAATAAAGTTTTTGATGAGGATATCGAGCAGTATCATTTTAAATTGGTGGATACCATTGATAATTATAATATTTACCTGGATACGGACAATTCTATGGGCGTGGTATATAAAAATAAGGCTTTCAGTAAGCAAGACTAAAATACAAAAAGGGGAATTAGAATCGTATGAAAGCGTTTAATGCAGACAAGATATATGTAGTAACGGGAGGAGCAGGGTTTATCGGCTACCATTTATCAAAGCGTTTATTAGAACAGGGGGCTGCGGTAATTGGCTATGACAATTTGAATGATTATTATGAGGTTTCTTTAAAAAGGGATCGATTAAATCTATTAGCGAAATATGAAAAGTATCAATTTGTTAAAGGTAATATAGCCAATAAAGAAGAGGTAAATGCTTTGTTTCAAACGTACAACCCTAACGTGGTGGTGAATTTGGCGGCACAGGCGGGTGTGAGATATAGCATTGATCATCCGGAAGCTTATATGGAATCAAACCTCGTGGGATTTTTCAACATATTGGAAGCTTGCAGACACTATCCTGTAGAACATCTTGTATATGCCTCCTCTAGTTCGGTGTATGGAGCAAATGAGAAAGTTCCTTTTTCAACGGAAGATAAAGTAGATTCTCCACTAAGTCTGTATGCTGCAACAAAGAAATCCAATGAATTAATGGCATATTCGTATAGCAAATTGTATGAGATCGCATCAACGGGTCTCCGTTTTTTTACGGTATATGGCCCCTATGGACGCCCTGATATGGCTTGCTATAAGTTTGCCAATAAGATGGTAAAAGGCGACCCGATTCAAATTTATAATAACGGAGATATGTATCGTGACTTTACGTATGTAGATGATATCGTGACAGGAATCATGAATATTTTATGCAATCCACCGAAAGAAGATAAAAATGGGGTCAAATATAAAGTCTACAACATCGGTAATCATAATCCTGAAAAATTAATGGATTTTATAAAGACACTAGAAAATTGTATGGGGATAGAAGCTAAGAAAGAATATTATCCAATGCAGCCAGGGGATGTATATAAGACATATGCTGATGTAACAGAATTAATGAATGACTTTGGATTCAAACCGGACACTTCCATAAAAGAAGGGCTGACACGATTTGCAAATTGGTATAAAGAATATTATCACTTAGATCAATAAGTTATAGGATGTTATGTTTGATAGTCAGGTGAAAAAAATGATAAAAGACCCAATTATTACAGTTCCTTTAACAAAAATTATATATGGATTAACAACAATTTATATTTTACTGATAACAGTCATAGTACCGTTATATCATAGAGACGGTTTTTGTTTGATTGGCGATAGGAAATATCGCCTTTTTTTAATATGCTCGATTGTTTTAATACCATTGATATTACTGCTGCTATTTGTAAAGCATTTTTCACAAAGGGAAAAAGTAGTATTCTCTGTAACAGATATTTTTGTAATTGGATATGCAGGTGTCGTTGTGATATCTTGTATGAAAAGTCCTTATCGTGAAATCGCTATCTGGGGATATGATGATTGGCATATGGGAACGGTCACACAACTTTTGCTTGTAGGAATCTATTTTGCGATATCCAGAGGGTGGAGGTGGCATCTAGGAATCGTGAAGACCTTTTATGCAGTTTCCGGCATCATATTTTTATTAGGTGTACTGAATCGCTTTGCCATAGATCCGCTTCATATGCTGGAAGGATTGGAATATTGGAACAAAACACATCTATTGGCAACCATAGGAAATATAAATTGGTATTCTGCTTATGTGTGTACTGTATTCCCATTGGGAATCTATTTCTTTTGGGCACAGTTGGAAAAGAAAAAGAATTGGGAAAAAAATATGTGGGGGTTTTTATATTGCTGCGTCACATTTGCGACTCTCTTAACGCAGGGGAGTGAAAGCGGTATTTTTACTCTTTTTGTGGTAATAGTGATATTCTCGTATTTTTCTTTGGAATCAATTGACAAGTATTACCGATTTTTACTGATTAATTTGATACTTGGAGGAACGGCATGTATGATGGGTCTTATTTATAGTCTGTGCGATAAACAGCAGATTTATTTTGCAGTAGATCTGGCTATTGATAAAGTACTCTTACATCCATTTTGGTGGGTATATAGCGGAATTTTAGTGGTACTTCTTATACGATATCATCGTAAGAAAGACGTTGCATTCAGGAAAGATTTTCAGCCAATATGGATTTACGGTATGACGGTAGTGTCGGTATTGATGATTTTTGTGGTAATCATTCATAATAAAAATGAGCAGATTATTCCGGCAATAAATCAGATTACAATTTTAAACATCAATAAAGACTGGGGAAGCGGACGCGGTTTACTTTGGAGTATTGTAGGTAAGGCTTATAAAGAAATGCCTTTGATAAATAAAATAGTGGGAGTTGGCGCAGACTGCTTTGGCCCCTATCTATATGAACATCATGCACAGTCACTTCAGGGATTTTTAGCAGAATGGTGGGGAAATGCAATTGTGGCTAATGCACATAATGAATGGCTGAATGTACTAATCAATAATGGATTTCTGGGAATAGTTACATATATCGGTATATTTATAACTTCTATCTACCGGTGGATCCGTAGTCGGGGACAGGCAGAGGTGCTTATCGGACTTTCTATCTGCGTAGCGGGGTATATGATTCATAATACCGTAAGTTTTCAACAAGTTGTTGTCACGCCCATTATTTTTGTAATATTAGGTATGGGAGAGGGGGTGTTGAGGAATGAAGTAAATAATGCGCAGAATTTAAAAGAGATTTAATATTTTTTCAATTGATTTAATAGATAGATAGCATTATACTTTAGTATGTATGGTTTTATTTAAGATACTACGGAGGAATAAATATGGCAAAAATGTCAATTGTGGTTCCATGTTATAACGAAGAAGAATCCATTGGGTTCTTTTATCAAGCGATGCTGGAATTGGAAAAAACACTGACTAAAATAGACATGGAGTATATTTTTATAGATGACGGGTCAAAAGATAGGACGTACATGCGGTTGTCGGAATTGCATGAGAAGGATAATAGGGTAAAGTGCATATCTTTTTCCAGAAATTTCGGTAAGGAAGCTGCTATTTTTTCCGGCTTAAGAGCTGCTTCAGGAGATTGTGTGGTAGTTATGGATGCGGATTTACAACATCCCCCTGAGACGATTGTTGATATGTTTCAACAGTGGGAAGAAGGATATGAAGTAGTGGAGGGAATTAAGATTAATAGGGGCAAGGAGTCAGTCATGCATAGATTACTTGCAAATAGCTTTTATGGTATGTTCAGCAAACTAATTGGCATTGATATGAATAATACCTCTGATTTTAAGCTATTGGATCGCAAGGTCGTAGATGTATTAGCAGGATTACACGAGCGAGATACTTTTTTTCGGGCACTTTCTTACTGGGTAGGATTTAAAAGTACCTCCGTATATTATGAAGTACAGGAGCGTGTGGCAGGAACGACAAAATGGTCTTTTTTTTCATTGATTCGATATGCCTTCCAAAACATGATATCCTTTTCCTACGCACCACTTCGCTTCATTATGGGACTGGGCATCGTTACCATTTTGACTGGAATTATTTTTGGAGCAGATGCCCTTATCAGTTACTTTCACGGAAATGCACAAAGTGGGTATCCGACTTTGATTTTTATGTTGATTATCTCAACGGGGGGCATTATGTTGAGCCTTGGTATCGTGGGGATATATATTGCGAAAATATATGAACAGATTAAAAATAGACCCCAGTATATTATTGGGGATAAGAAGGAATAGAGAAATGAATGATATAGATATTCATGCAGATGATTATGCGATATCAGTGCATGCATCCGAAAATTTAATAGAGCGTATCAAAACAAGTAAGTTAGACAGTATTAGTATCATTCCCAATATGTCCTGTTTTGACTACTGTATGGATAGATTACGGGCGGAGTGGGATGAATTCCCTAAGAAACCATTCCTCTCTGTGCATATTAATATTATGGAGGGACATTGCTTAAGTCCAATGGAGACCGTACCGGATCTTGTAGATTCATCTGGATATTTTAAAGTTTCCTGGGGGAGTCTGCTACTGGCGAGTTATAATCCAATAACTTATAAAAAGATAAAACTTCAGCTACAGAAAGAAATAAAGGTACAGATAGAGAGGGTCAAGGCGGCAGAGCCACCAGAATGCGAATTGCGGCTGGATAGTCATCAGCATACCCATATGATCCCTATCGTATTGGATGCGATGATGGCAGTCGTTCGGGACAATGGATATCCAGTAACATTTATTCGGGTGGCAAGAGAACCTATCCTGCCATTTATAAAACAGGTTGATTTGTATACCAGCTATTCTGTTACAAATATAATTAAAAATTTAATTTTAAATCTATATTCTGGAAATGTGGAAAAGCAGTTACGTAATATGAAGATTGAACCAACTTTATTGTGGGGACTTGTAATGACTGGGTATATGGATATTGAAAGGGTAAAAAAGATATATCCATCGATGCTTCGTATTTGCAAACGTAAGAATAAGAAAATGGAATTGCTTTTCCACCCTGGATGCGTATTGGCGGAAGAGATTAACGAGGAGTATATTAAGAAAGGATTTGTTGAGTTCCATTTATCGAAAGGCAGAAAGATAGAGCGCCATGCGGTGGACAATTTGAAGCAGGAGGTATTACATGAAGAAGAATAATGCGGCAAAAGATGTGAGAGAGCAGGTGTATTCCTATCTGTTATTAGGGATTGGTCTGCTCTTTTATCTCTTCTTTGCTATTTATGATGGAACCGTGATTTGTGCGGATTCTCCTTCCTATATAGCAATGTCGGTTACAAGGGAAGCTTTCTATCCCAGTTTACTGGCGTTTTCGAGAAGTATTTTTGGCAATGGCGATACGTATCTATTTGCAATTATAGTGTTACAAAGTGTGATAGCGGCATTTTCAGCCTGGAGTCTGGAAGAGTTCCTTAGGAAAGAAGTACCCATGCCAAAATGGATCAGTCTTTTATTGATGCTTCTTCCATTAATGGTGTCGTTTTTATGTAGATTTGCTGCATTACGATCTTCGATGTATTCCAATAGTATTATGACGGAGGGAATTGCGATCTCTCTCTATTTGGTTGTAATCCGGGAAGTGTTAGAATACCTATATTATCAAACGAAAAAGAGCTTACTCATAGGGAGTATGCTATGTGCTTTATTAATATCGACTAGAAAACAGATGTTAGTCACACTGGCTTTGTTAGCGCTTGCTATCATAGTGGTCGCTTGGTGTAAGAAAAATCTGTTAAAAGGGATGGTCAAGGCAGTAATCATCAGCATTTTGGTCATGGTAGCCGTTATGCTTTATGACAGAGGGTATAATTATGTAGTGCGTGGCGAGGTGGCTGGACATTCCAGCGATAATCGTTTTGTTATGACTATGATTTTTTATACAGCGGATGAAAAAGATGTAGACTATATTGAAGATACGCAAATGAAAGAATTATTTTTGGATATTTATAAAGTGTGTAATGATAGTGGATTCTTGGGAAACAGTGCGGGTTCGGGGTGGTATCAAAATGTGACTCATTTTGGAGATCACTATGATCATATCCAAATTGACACGATGTGGCCGATGATACATGAATATGTGGAAAAACAAAAGGGTCTGGAACCTAATGATAAGCAGTCTATGGAGCTTGAAATGGAAACAGATCGCATTATGAATGTTTTGATATCGGATTTACTACCACATAAAGTGATTCGAATCACAAAAGTATTGTGGAATAACTTTCTGTCAGGTCTAGTCACGACGGTAGCGCAAAGGAAACCGATTTTAGTTTGGTATTCTATTTTTGCCTATTTTGGATATTCTGGTTTACTGATTTACAACATAAAAGAAAATGGGATGAATAAAGTTAATAAATTCGCGCTTCTCACCGTGATTTCCATCGTACTAAACGTAGGTTTAGTGTCAGCAGTTATCTTCTGTCAGACGAGGTATACCATTTACAATATGCCTTTATTTTACATGAGTGGGCTATTGTTACTATATGAAGTCTATCAAACAAAATTTGGGAATCAGTCGATAAGGAGTGAATGATGAATTTATATAAAGAATTAACAAAGGGAACATATGTAATTGCGGAAATGTCTGCTAATCATGCCGGCAGTATCGACAGGGCGAAAGAAATCATTCATGCGGCAAAAGAAAGCGGCGCAGATTGTATTAAAATTCAGACATATACTGCCGATACCATGACGATTGATTGCCATAATCAGTACTTTCAGATTGCCAAAGGTACCTGGGAGGGGGAAAATCTGTATTCTCTATATTGCAAGGCATATACACCTTGGGAGTGGCAGGCAGAACTATTGGCCGAAGCCAAAAAAATTGGAATTGATTTTTTTTCTACGCCGTTTGACAAGAGCTCTGTGGATTTTCTGGAAGAAATCGATGTGGAATTTTATAAAATTGCGTCTTTTGAATTAGTGGATATCCCATTAATTGATTATGTTGCTTCAAAGGGCAAACCAATTATTATGTCGACCGGTATGGCTACTATTGGTGAGATTCAAGAAGCGGTGGCAACAGTAGCAAAGTATAAGAATGAATTAGCATTACTTAAATGTTCCAGTGCATATCCAGCAATTTCAGATCAGATGAATTTGAAGACGATTGGCAACATGAAGGAAATATTCGGCGTTCCAATCGGTTTGTCGGATCATTCGATGGGTTCAGTGGGCGCTGTTACAGCGGTTGCGCTGGGAGCCAGCATCATAGAAAAGCATTTCTGCATTAGTAGGGAAATAGAGAATCCAGATGCATCGTTTTCTATGGAACCATCTGAATTCAAAGCTATGGTAGAGGATATCAGGCAGGCAGAGAAAGCAATTGGCTCTGTCAATTATGCGGTAACGGAGGACGAAAAGAATAATATCATCTTCCGGCGTTCTATCTTTGTAGTAGAGGATATCAGGAAAGGTGAGATGTTAACTCCTCAAAATATAAGGGTAATCAGACCAGCACATGGATTGGCTCCAAAATATTATGACAGTGTCCTGGGACAAGTTGCACTGCATGACATGAAAAGAGGTACACCGCTACAATTTGACATGATTGGTAATCTATAATTTCTATTGTTGTAAATGACTAAACGAACAAAAGGCAAGCCACTGGTGCTTAGAGCATGTATTTTATGCTCTTATGTACCACTGTGGATGAGTCCAAGCGGAAGCGTGTTGCGAATGAACGATGTCGTGCTCAATATGGATCATACTTAAATTATGCAAATTATCGAATTCAAAGATATAAAAGGAGATTAAGAATGCAGGATACCACGGCTTACTTGAGACCAGTAACAGAAAAAGATATTGATTTGTTATATGAATGGGCGAATGATGAGAAAGTTCGTGCAAATGCATTTTCAACGGAACAAATTCCTTACGCTGATCATAAACGTTGGTTTGCTGCCAGGCTGCAGGATAAAGATTCCAGAATTTACATTTATACGTATGGAGATAAGCCGATTGGGCAGATACGTATTTCAATGGAAGATGACGTGGCAACGATTGATTATAGCATTGACGCAAATTTCCGTCGGCAAGGGCATGGTAAGAAAATGATAATCCAATTGGAGCAGATCGTGAAGGAACAATTTCCACGTATAAAAAGCTTGGTGGCTCAGGTTAAATCTGAAAACATAGCATCCAGATCTGTTTTTGTGGCAGAAAAATATGAAGAGGAGTATGTCACATACCACAAAAAATTGAGATAGAAAGGATAGAGGATGAAGATCATTATTGCGACTATTAAGAGCTGGAATATCGAAAATGCACTTAAACTTCAGAAAAAACTGAGAAATGTGCATGAAATAAAGATTATAGATCAGAAGGAAGATTTGAAAGTAGATGAAATCAAGGCATTTGATCCGGATTATATCTTTTTCCCACATTGGTCCTATATCATTAAAGAGGAGATTTTCAGGTCTTTTACGTGTGTCGTATTTCATATGACGGATCTGCCATATGGCAGAGGGGGAAGTCCATTGCAAAACTTAATTGTCAGAGGACACAAAACAACAAAGATTTCTGCCATTCAGGTTACGAAAGAATTAGATGCAGGTCCGATCTTTAAAAAAGAGGAGTTGTCATTGGAGGGCTCTGCGGAAGAAATCTATCAAAGAGCCTCTGAAATCATATTTAGAAAGATGATTCCAGCTATTTTGACAGACAGGCCCGAACCAATACCACAGACAGGGGAGGTCATTACATTTTTAAGAAGGAAACCAGAACAGAGTCAGTTGTTGCCGGATATGGAGTTAAAAACGATCTATGACTGTATCCGTATGCTGGATGCGGAAGGCTATCCGAATGCATATCTGATGTTTGGTGATAAGAAGCTAACTTTTTCAAAAGCAGATTTTAAAGATGGTAAAATAACGGCACAGGTAGAATGGGAAGTAAGCAGGAAGCAAATGTAAGGGAGGATGGAAATGAGTACAATATTAGTAATAGCGGCACACCCTGATGATGAGATATTAGGTGTGGGAGCGACAGTGGCGAGTCGTGTGCTGGCAGGTGACACAGCTTATGCAGTGATATTAGGAGAAGGACAGACTTCCAGAGCAGATCACAGAGAAGAAATGGAGCAGTCCGTTGTGGAAGAACTACATAAGGATACACACGCAGCAGCGATGCATATCGGATTCAAAGAAGTCTTTTTCGAAAATGTACCTGACAATCGTTTCGACCAGATAGATTTATTAGACATTGTGAAAAGCGTCGAAAGAATCATTAAGAAAATACAGCCTGATGTCATATACACCCATCATAAGGGGGATCTGAATATTGATCATAAAATAACATATCAAGCGGTAATTACTGCTACGAGACCTATGAAAAATTGTTGTGTGAAGGAAATTTATACGTTTGAGACAGTTTCGTCTACGGAATGGAATTTTTCTTATGGAAATGATCAGTTTAAACCGAATGTATTTGTAGATGTAAACGATACCTTTGAACGAAAAATAGCGGCTATGCAAGAATATAAAACGGAACTATGTGAGTTTCCACATCCAAGATCATTAAAATGCTTAGAAGTAACGGCACAGAAATGGGGTAGCGTAGTGGGGAAAAATTATGTGGAGCCATTTGAACTGGTCAGAAGCATTACAAACTATTAGACCAGCAATAATTCTTATCCGCAAAGTGTGCATTTTGGCACACTTTGCCTTTTCACTTAGTCTATTTGTTTTCTATTATCATTATGAATGTGATGCAGATGCATTTCAAAGTCTTTACGATCCTTTTGCGCGATATTCTCCAATATAAGTCCGGAAAAGAAAGATTGTATCGCAGCCAAAGCAACAAAACCGCAGACAAAAAGGGTAGGGAAACGAAGTACCAGGCCTGTTTGCAGGTAATCAATCAGTACGGGAAGAAAAACTCCGAACGAAATAAGTAAAAGTATCACGGACAATATGCAGAAAAAACGGAGAGGCTTGTATACACGGAATAGTTTACCAATTACGGTAAGTACCCGGAATCCATCGGAATACGTATTTAGCTTTGAAACACTGCCCTCTGGTCTGTCGCGATAATCTATGATGATATTCTCGACTTGCATATTATTGAAAACTGCATGTATGGTCATCTCGGTCTCAATTTCAAATCCCTTTGACATAACAGGGAAAGTCTTGACAAATTGATAGCTGAAAGCACGGTAACCGGTCATAATATCTTTGATATTACATTTAAATAACTGGTTAATACTTCCACGGACAACAGAATTCCCCAAATTGTGAAAAGGTCTCTTATTTTCAGTGAAGTATGTGGAGGACAATCTGTCTCCTACTACCATATCTGCATTGTGCGTCAGGATCTTGTCCACCATTTCGCCAGCACAGTCCATCGGATACGTATCATCACCGTCTACCATGACATAACACTCCGCATCGACCTCACGAAACATTCTTCGAATTACATTACCTTTCCCCTGCATATATTCGTATCGTATGATAGCACCTGCTTTCGCTGCCAATTGGACAGTATCATCAGTAGAATTATTATCATATACATAAATAACGGCTTCCGGAAGTGCTGTCTTTGCGTCTGTAACTACCTTTGCAATTGTTTTTTCTTCATTGTAACATGGTATTAATACGGCTATTTTATCCATTCATGACTCCTGCTAGTTTTATTCATTATTATTGCTTTTAATATATCATTTTATAGTAGGTAAAGCAAATAAAAATATATTTCTATTATAAGATGCTAATAAGCGCGATACAAGACTTGTAAGGGTCGATAGAAGATGTTAAACTGTATCCTATTAGCAATCGTCTGTTAAGGTCGTTGGTTTGGAATTCGGAGGTCCGTTCACAATGAAGTCAATGAGCAACAAAATGAATAATACGATAAAAGCATTTCTGGCCACATGGGCATCTATTCGCATCACTGGAATTGCGACAACAAATCTGATGACAATTATAATGTTTATTTTTTATATTTATATATTTACTCGGATCGCTGACAGAAAGAGAATTGAAGTCGAGAAACCATTACAGCAAAGTATGGAAAAAATCGTTAGTATTTTATTTACCATTCTCTTTTTATGTGGTGATGTTGAACAAATATGGAACGGACTTGAAAATAATCTATTTCGTTCGGTCATCCTTTGTGTGACAGGAGTAGGATTGTATCTGATCTTTGAGATGGCTATTAGTATTCTTATTATTGAGACAAGCAAATGGAAAGTGACGGGAGCTACGTGGAATCTTTTTTTTCCAATGCTATCTGGAATCATCTGTTTTATCTGCTGGATTCCCTATCTTTTAAAAAATTATCCGGGTGTAATGACGATAGATAGTATGAACCAGTTTGCCCAAGTTATTGGGGTTTATGCCGATAGTAATCACCATCCCTGGGTACATACGCAGATTATGAAGTTTTGGTATCAAGTAGGATTATTGTTTACGGATAATATATCGATTGCGATCTCATTTTATACAATATTTCAGATGCTATTTATGGCTTTTTGTGTATCCTATTTACTAGGTATATTAAATAGATTTCATATAAAAAAATGGATTCTTGTTATGATTCTATTCTTTTATGCAGGAATTCCATATAATGCAATTTACGCGGTTACAATATGGAAGGATACTATGTTTGCCGGTGGGGTACTTTTATATGTTGTGACCTTGCTGCGATTACTGCAGTGGTTGAAACAAAAAGATGGTAGTGTATCCAAAGTACGTAAGAGAAGTGAATTATTTAATTTCATTATGATGATAGTATCTGGTATTATGATGAGTCTGTTCCGGACAAATGGATGGTACGCATTCCTGATTACGATTCCTTTTGTGATCTTTATCTTTCGAAAGCATTGGAAAATTGTTGCATTATTGCAGTTATTCATTCTGATTACAGTTGTTATTATTAAAGGACCGGTAATGGAAGCAAACCATGTAATACAGCCAGATTTAGTGGAATCTTTATCCATTCCAGTACAACAAATTTCCCGCGTGATTGTGCTTAAGCGCTCCCTTACGGAAGAACAAAGTGTTTTTTTAAATCATATTCTGGATACTACAAAGATTCAAGAATGGTATAATCCACATGTTTCCGATGGATTTAAACGTTTGGTGAGAGCAGGGGATGAAGCTTATCTGGAAGCTCATTTTATAGAATTTCTTAAGGTATATCTGCAAATTGGTTTGCGGTACCCGGCTGACTATCTGATTGCATTCAGAGACCAATCGATTGGTTATTGGTTCCCAACACAAGAAGGAATTATTGCAGGGGATGAAGGTGTCATAGTAAATGAATTTGGGGTAGTGAATTTGCCAGTCATAAGCGGTCCTATCGTAATAAAGATAAACGAGATTGGATTAAAATTAAAAGATATGATACCAGGATATGGTATCCTTTGGAGTATGGGTGCATTATTCTGGTTAATGATATTGGCAATAGGCATCATTGTGATACGTGGTGATCATACAATGCTATTATTATATGTGCCTAGTTTTGCAATTTTTCTAACGTTAGTGATTGCTACGCCTGTAGCGAAAGAGTTTCGTTATGCCTATGCTTATATTTATTGTATACCAATATATCTGTTAGTGCCATTTATGAATCAAACCAGAAACTAGAAACAAAGCACCTGCCATCCCAAATGATAGCAGGTGCTTTGTTGCCTTAAGAAATACCTTGTAGTATAGTATTTTATTCAACATTTACAGGAACTTCTTTATTTAACAGATCGACTATTCTTTGAGCAATCAGTTTGCGACCGGCAGCATTAGGAGCGACACGGTTCTTCTCTAGGTATTTGTCTGCGGTATCGGAGTTGATATCAACACCATAGTAATTATCCAAAAAAGTAACATTACTTTCAACGCAAATTGCTTTCTCTGCTACCATATAATCGGCAAGAATACCATAGCCTGTGTTTGCGATATCGCCACCTTGCAGTTTACCCTCGTGTTCCACTTCACAGTAAGTCGGGGATAACACAATAATGCGAATGTGTGGATAGGCTTCTTTTATAAGTGCGATTGAGGAATTGAGGGCACCTGTAAAAGCGGCAGTATTCACAGGATCAGCAGGATCGGTGATCATTTTTCCCTTCACATAGTCATTGGTTCCATACATGATAACAATTGCATCAATCGTATTAAAATCGATATCTTCTAATGTTTGTATGGTCTTTTTGTAAGCTGGATCTACCTGGTCGACCACGTTATTCAGAAGTGTGTAATCAGAAAGTGTAATTGATTTGGTTACCCAATATAATGAAAAAGCATCTTCCGGATGCGAATCATCCCAAAAGGAATTGGATGCAGAAGCAGTTATGTTTTGGAAACCACAGTTGTATACTTCCGTTGGATTAGAACTTCCCATAAGTGATGAGACCTGTGCAGGAATACCATCAGCACCCGTGTAATTAGCGAGTACATCATCACCTAAAAATACGATAGATGTCTTACCATCGTCGGGATGATTTTTCAGTAAATCTTTGTTCATGGCCGTGATGTAGTCTTCTGTTTCTACATCAAAATTTTCATCCGTATCCACAGCGCCAGCATCAGGACTACCCTGATTCCATTTTACTAATTTGTACACAGATACCACTAATATAATAAGTATAACGGCAATGATAGCGGTATGAGCGATAATATCTTTTCTTTCTTTCATAGAAGGACCTCCTCGTATTCGCGATGTTAAAAAAGTTTCATAACACGTTCGCATTATTATGATTTTATCCACATGCGGATGGTTTCATTCTACACGTTTCAAGATATGGTGTCTATATAGTAGCCCGGAAAAGTCTTATGTGAAATCTTAAAATATTATGAACTAAATGGAAAAACAGGGAATATACTTGTCTTCTATAAGAAAATAAGCATATAATACATATTATGTCTCTTAATGGGACAGATAGGCGAAACGGAGAGATAAGTTTGAAAAAGAAAAAAATACAACTGAAAGATATTTTATTTTTACAGGCAGTAATCGTAATTTTCTCTATTTCCAGTATTATTGCGAAGTTTGCTTCCGGACAAGTTTTTTTAAGTTGGGATTTCATAGTATTTTATGGATTAGAAATAGTAGCACTTGGTTTCTATGCGATTCTCTGGCAACAGGCTATCAAGAGAATTGATCTGTCAATTGCCTATGCGAACAAAGCAATGTGTGTTTTGTGGTCTATGGTATGGGCAGTTCTTATCTTCCATAATAATATTACGTTACCAAACGTGATTGGGGTGCTATTTGTTATTATCGGAACGATTGTGCTGAATTCTTCGGAAAGTGAAGAAATGAATAAGAAAGAGGAATTATAAATGAATATGATATATTATTATTTCATTGCATTATTATCTGTGACCATTGCATCGTTCTCGCAAATCGTGCTAAAGAAAAGTGCATTAAAAGAGCATGATTCTCTTATTAAAGAATACTTAAACCCCTATGTTGTTTTAGGTTATGGTATGCTTTTTCTATCGATGATCCTAACGATTATTGCTTATTCAGGTCTGGAGTTTAAGATTGTACCCATACTAGAATCCATTGGTTATATTCTAGTCATGTTATTATCTTTGCTATTCTTTCGTGAAAAAATAACCAGAAAGAAAGCAATTGGTACAATCTTAATTCTTGCAGGTGTCATTATATTTAATTTATAGATAATTACAAAAATAGACCGTCATTGTGTAAGGGAATGCTGTTCTTTGTACCATTTACTATATTTGAACATACGATAGGTAGTGCTGAGTTTGGAAAGCTGTCTTGGATCAGCACATTTTTTTGTGAAAGCGATTCTGTCATTACCGTCCATATACACATAATCTATATATGGAATCCGAAGCTCTGTTAATGTAGTGTTGCATTTGGGGCAATTAACTTTATGCCCATTTAGCATATGAATGCGATTACAACGTTGACAATAATGGATATACATCATGAAGATCCCCCCTTTTTCTTCAATATTGTAAAACTAGTTTGCTGTTTTATTGCAGATAATTGTGTCATTTACCGCGGACAAAGTCAATGGTAGTGCCTGTACTTTCCGTCGACAAATACTGCATACTAAGGGTGTAAATAGGTGAAAATGACCATATTATAGGAATATATGGAAAAGAGTGATATTTGTTGAAAGAGAACGTCGTAAATGGTAAAATTAAAAAGTACGGAGTAAATTGGAAGGAATGAAGGTGAATGAAAAAAAATAACGTTAGGAAACTAAAACAAAAGAAAAAAAATTACATAAATTTAGCGAGCAAAGTTAAATTTAATAAAAATATAGAAGACGAGTACGAAGTCGATGAAGAGTATGAGGACGATGAAGAGTATGGGGATGAAGCAGAGTACGAAAACGACGTAGAGTACGAAGACGACGAAGAGTACGAGGATGACGAAGAGTACGAGGACGAAGCAGAGTACGAAGACGATGAAGAGTACGAGGACGAAGCAGAGTACGAAGATGAAGAAGAGTACGAGGACGACGAAGAGTACGAAGACGATGAAGAGTACGAGGACGAAGCAGAGTACGAAGACGACGAAGAGTACGAGGACGATGAAGAGTACGAAGATGAAGAAGAGTACGAGGACGAAGCAGAGTACGAGGACGATGAAGAGTACGAGGACGATGAAGAGTACGAGGACGAAGCAGAGTACGAAGATGACGAAGAGTACGAGGACGAAGCAGAGTATGAGCATAATGGAGTAATAAGAAAAAAGAAGAATAGAAAAGGCGCATATAACAAAAAGAAAAGACAGAAAAATAAAAAAAAGAAATCGGTAGACAAAGTTGCTTTTCATGAAAAATGCAAATCCCTCTTTAAAAATATCTCGGCGATTGATGGGATAATTGGAGTTACGGGAATTGCAGTTCTGATTACAGCATTGGTCACGGTTACCACTTGGAATAATGCAAGAGTAGAAGCCGTACAAGTGAGTAACATGGTGGAACTGGGAGAACAGCTCAGTAATATTGAAGTGATTGGACAAAGTGGTTTATTGGCTGTCGCCGATGCGAAATCCGCTCCGATTACGGTAGAAGAAACACAGGAGCCGGAACAGTCAGAAGAACCTGAAAAAGAAGAGCCAAAGATAGTTGAAGTAACCGTTAATATGACTTCTGTCGAGAAAGATTTGAAAGTTAAATTTGTGAATAAACAGACAAAAAAAGTCATTTCGGGTATTGCATTTAAGATGGAGCAAACAGGGCCTGATAATGCTACAAAGACTCTTACTGACGATGATAAAGATGGTATCATTTATCAAAAAAATATGACTCCGGGGGTATATGCAATCAAACTGATCAGTGTGGATGGGTATACATTTCCAGAAGAAGCTTCTAAAGTAACCGTCAAAGATAAGATTGAATATAAAAAAATTGAGGTTGCAGATGAAGTGAAATCAGAGGCAGAAGTAAATACTGCAAAAGAAGATACACAAGTTAAAGTGGTAGAAGAAAGCAAATTAAAAGATACGGTTGAATTTGTAGAATCTACGAAAACAGCAATAGATAGTGGAAGTAATAATGACAGTGAATATGAGAAGGTCGATAAAGCAAATATTCCTGATCCGAGTCAAGTATCAGCATCTGGATATTTTTTAAGACTAACCGCATCTGGAAATGAAATTCCTACAGAACCAACGACAGAACCTTGGACAGAGCCGACCAATGTGCCAGTAACCGGAATTAGTATAAGTGAATCTACAAAAACGCTGACGGTGGGCGATAAATCTTTATTGAATGCGTGGGTGGCACCGAGCAATGCTACGAATCAAAAAATAAGCTTTAGTAGTGATAGAAGTGATATTGTATCCGTTGGTCCGAGTGGAACCATAACGGCAATAACAGCCGGTGAAGCATGGATAACAGTTGCCTCAGAGGATGGGAATTACAAAACGGCTTGTAAGGTGACAGTAAATGCAAAAGTACCAGATACCATTAAAGCTACGGGAGTGACACTTGATAAGACAACGTTGTCGGTGAATGTTGGAAGTACCGACAAAGTAGTCGCGACCGTAGCACCAGATAATGCTACGAATAAGAAAGTAAACTTTAGTTCCGATAATACTGCGGTTGCGACCGTTGCAACAGATGGAATCATAAAAGGGATCGCACCTGGAACTGCTACTTTAACAGCAATCACAGAGGAAGGCGGATTTCAGGCTACCTGTACCGTTACGGTCAATAAATTAGCGGTTGGAGTAACTGTGGACAAGACATCAGTCGATCTTCTTTTAAAATCTACAACACAAATAACCCCAACACCATCCGGATTTTTGTCGACACCTACTTATACATGGGAATCTTCTAATACAAAAAGCGCCACTGTTGATAAAAATGGTAAAGTGACAGCAGTAGCAAGTGGTACGGCAACAATAACGGTAACGGCAACACTTGGTAATGAAAAAGCAACAGCAACTACAAAAATTACAGTAAGAAGTAATGCAGAAACAGACGCTACTACAAAATTAAAAGATAAAGCGGGCAATCAATTATTTGTGAAAGAAGATGGGAAATATCGGGAAGCTGTTTACGCGGATTATTTTACAACAGACAAATTCTACAAGAAAATAACAACGAATTACAAATATACTGGTTGGCAGACGATTGATAATAAGACTTATTATTTTGATAAGAACGGTAATAAAGTGACTGGCACACAAGTTATTCAAGGGGTGCAGTATACATTTGGCAGTGATGGTGCTTTATCTATGGGTAGCGGAACATTGGGAATTGATGTTTCCAAGTGGAATGGTAACATTAATTGGACTGCTGTTAAAAATTCCGGTGTCTCCTATGCGATCATACGCTGCGGATATAGAGGTTCTTCTACGGGAGCGTTGATTCAAGATTCTAAGTTTACTGCAAATATAAAAGGCGCACAGGCAGCTGGTATCAAAGTTGGTGTTTATTTCTTTACACAGGCTGTAAACGAGGTTGAGGCGGTTGAAGAGGCATCTATGGTATTGAATTTAATCAAAGGGTACAATATATCCATGCCGATCTATATCGATACAGAAGGTAGTGGAGGACGTGCAGATGGCATTGATAAAGCGACCAGAACGGCAGTATGCAAAGCTTTCTGCGCCACCATTCAAAACAGTGGACGTACGGCAGGTGTATATGCAGCAAAGAATTGGTTTGAAACAAAATTGAATGCTAGTGCATTAAGCGGTTATAAGATATGGCTTGCCCAATACGCAACAAAACCTACGTATTCCGGCAGATATGATATGTGGCAATATACTTCCAAAGGAAGTATTGGCGGAATCAGCGGAAATGTTGACTTAAATATTACGTATTGATAAAGTAGGGAAGAACAATTATAATGGTAAGAGCAGTATGGAAAAAAATACTATTATAATTCAGAAAGATCTATTAGATTGGGAAGATAGGAGTAGTTATGAGAACTTATTTAGTAACTGGTGGTGCTGGATTTATAGGATCCAATTATATTCACTATATGTTTAAAAAGTATGGTGAGGAAATCCGTATTATCAATCTGGATGTACTTACGTATGCAGGGAATTTAGAGAATTTAAAAGAGGTAGAAGGAAGAAAGAATTATACGTTTGTCAAAGCTGATATTTGTGACAAAGAAGCAGTGATGAGGGTATTTGCAGAAAATGATATAGACAGAGTCGTGCATTTTGCGGCAGAGAGTCATGTGGATAGAAGTATCCGCAATCCAGAAGTTTTTGTACAGACAAATGTGCTTGGTACCTTGGTGATGTTAAATTGTGCAAAAAATGCGTGGGAACTTCCAGATGGTACCTTTAAAGAAGGTAAAAGGTTCTTGCACGTATCAACGGATGAAGTATATGGTTCCCTTGAAGACGAAGATGAGTTTTTCTATGAGACGACTCCGTATGCTCCGCATAGTCCATATTCGGCAAGTAAAGCATCCTCTGATATGTTGGTAAAGGCATATATGGATACGTATCAATTTCCGGCTAACATTACCAATTGCTCCAATAACTATGGACCATATCAATTTCCAGAGAAATTAATTCCTTTGATTATCAATAATGCGCTGCAAGGAAAAGATCTTCCTGTTTATGGAGATGGTAAGAATGTTCGTGACTGGCTCTACGTTGAGGATCATGCAAAAGCGATAGACATGGTGCAGGAAAAAGGAAGATTGTTTGAGACCTATAATGTGGGCGGGCACAATGAAAAACAGAATATAGAAATTGTCAATATTATCATTGAGACATTACAGGAGATGCTGCCGGAAGACGATGAAAGAAGAAAGCTGGTTACAACAAAGTTAATCAAATATGTAGAAGACCGAAAGGGACATGACAGACGTTACGCCATTGCGCCGGATAAAATAAAGGCGGAAATCGGTTGGTATCCGGAAACAATGTTCAAAGAAGGAATCAGACTTACCATTAAATGGTTTTTTGAGAATGAAGACTGGATGAAGCATGTAACGAGCGGAGATTACCAGAAGTATTATAACGAAATGTATGCTGTGCAATAAGCGGATTTAACAGAAAGAAGAAGGATTATCATGCTTGCATGTATAAGCCTTCTTTCTTATGCGAAGGAGCGGCACAAATAAATGAAAGTGAGGAGTAATGAATGAAAGGTATCATCTTAGCCGGGGGAAGCGGCACCAGACTTTATCCATTGACAAAGGCTATTTCGAAACAGATTATGCCAGTGTACGATAAACCAATGATCTACTATCCCCTATCGACATTAATGCTGGCGGGAATCAGAGATATATTGATTATTTCAACACCAAGAGATCTTCCGGTATTCAAGGAATTATTTGGTTCAGGGGAACAGTTGGGACTTCGGATGGAATATGCAGTGCAGGAAATTCCAAGAGGTCTTGCAGATGCATTTATTATCGGGGCTGATTTTATAGAGAATGATAGTGTTGCCTTGGTTCTTGGGGACAACATATTTTACGGACAGAGTTTCTCAAAGGTATTGAGAGATGTGGCAACCAGGGAAAGAGGAGCGACTATCTTTGGTTACTACGTAAGGGATCCACGGGAATATGGAGTAGTTGAATTTGATAAAGAGGGAAAGGCACTTTCCATTGAGGAGAAACCTGAGAACCCGAAAAGTAATTACGCGGTTCCTGGTTTATATTTTTACGATAATGATGTGGTAACTATTGCCAGAAATGTAAAACCTTCGGCAAGAGGTGAGATAGAGATTACCAGTATCAATAATGAATATCTGAACAGAGGGACTCTTCACGTGGAAACACTCGGAAGAGGGTTTGCATGGCTTGATACAGGAAGTCATGATATGTTGCTCGACGCAGCAGATTTTGTATCTGCATTTCAAAAAAGGCAGGGTCTCTATATTTCATGCATTGAAGAAATTGCATATAAGAGAGGATTTATTGATAAAGAGCAATTGTTAAAATTGGCTGAGCCATTAATGAAAACAGATTACGGCAGATACTTATTAGAGGTTGCGAATGGGCTCTAAAATGAGGAGAACGGTAATGATAGCGATAATTTTTTCATTGCTTGCTATCATTACCGTAATCGTACTTACCAATATAAGTACGATAAAGAGAAAACTAAATAGATATAAGAAGCAGGCAGTAGTGACCACTCAGACTACTGTGAGTGAGAATGAACTGACTGCCTTCTTACAGGATGAGACTTTTTTTGATAAAGAAGAAAATTCCGCGGTGGAACAGGCTCAATATGGGCAAAGACTGGATTTGTTAGTTACATCTGTGGAAAAGGACCTTAGAATTAAGATCGTTAATGCATTAGGAGTACCAGTAGCTGGAAAAGAATTCGATATTCATGTCAACGAAATGCAGTATAAAGATCAGGATAAAGATGGAATCATATATATAGGGGATATGGAAGCGGGAGAATATTATGTTGGACTGGATCCCATCGATGGATATAGAATACCGAATTCCAAAATCAAGGTTGCTGTCAAAGATAAAGTGGAATATAGCACAATAGAAGATATATCTTATTATATAAAATCCGAAGATGAAGTAGATGCCAGTGTTGAAGATACAGAAGAAAATGGTGCAAAGGAAGATGCAGACGGCACAGAAAGGATGTCTCCGGTATTATCAGAAGAGTCTAAGTTCGGAATTGATGTTTCGAAGTGGAACAAAGAAATTGACTGGAAAAAGGTTAAAGAGGCTGGTGTTGACTATGCTATTATTCGTTGTGGCTATCGGGGAGCTTCCACGGGTTCGTTGGTAGAGGATCCTTATTTTGCGACGAATATACAGAAAGCGACAGAGGCAGGCGTAAAAGTAGGGTTGTATTTTTTCACGCAGGCTACAAATGAAGTGGAAGCAGTGGAAGAAGCAAGTATGGTAATCATGCTTTGCAATGAATATCGATTGACATATCCTATCTTTATCGATACAGAGGGAGCTGGTGGGAATGGAAGAGCAGATGCGCTGGATAAAGAGACCAGAACTGCAGTATGTGAAGCCTTCTGTGAGACAATAGAGGATGCTGGTTATACAGGCGGCGTCTATGCAAGTAAAAATTGGTTTCTAAAAAAGGTTGATGCAGGCAGATTAGATAAATATGTCATATGGCTTGCGGAATATAAATCAACGCCTTCCTATGAAGGAGACTTCCATATTTGGCAATACACTTCCAGTGGAAGTGTAAATGGAATTAACGGAAGAGTAGATTTGAATATCAGTCTTTTGACTGAAAATTAAGAGGAGATTTAAAATGGGAAAGATAACGGTAGAAACATGTGAGATTGAAGGACTTAAAGTAATTACTCCTGCGGTATTTGGTGACGAAAGAGGGTACTTCATGGAGACCTATAATTACAATGAGTTTAAAGAGGCTGGCATTGATCAGGTGTTTGTTCAGGACAACCAGTCTTCCTCTAAAAAAGGAGTTCTTCGTGGTCTGCATTTTCAAATAAATTACCCGCAGGATAAACTGGTACGTGTAGTTTCAGGAGAAGTATATGATGTAGTGGTTGACTTGCGAGAGGGATCTAAGACATTCGGACAATGGTATGGGGTATTACTTTCCGCAGAAAATAAAAAACAGTTCTTTATCCCTAAAAATTTTGCACATGGGTTCTTTGTACTTTCAGATTATGCCGAATTTTCTTATAAATGTACCGATTTTTACCACCCGAATGATGAGGGCGGTCTGGCATGGGACGATCCTGATATAGGAATAGAATGGCCAATTCCAGACGGCATGAAATTGACGATTTCTGAAAAAGATTTGAAATGGAATGGTATTGCGGAATATAAAAAAGGAAAAGAATTATGCAAAAAACGATAGCGAAAGAGCACGCTGAGAAAAAAGGAATTTCAAAACCCGTTGGTATCAGTATTGCTGTGATATGTTCTTTAATCGCTATAGCAATATTAATTTTTCATAAGAACCAATTTGCGGATCCGCAGGATGAATTAATAAAAAAAATAATAGCAAGTGTGATTATTATAATTGGTAACTTCGCCTTTGCCTTCTTGTATGACAAGATTACCGTATTACCGGTAGAATTATTCCAGAACAGACGTCTTATATGGAAATTATCAAAGAATGATTTTAAGACCAGGTACGCAGGCTCTTACCTGGGCATAGTGTGGGCATTTGTTCAGCCAGTTGTTACGATATTGGTTTATTGGTTTGTATTTGAAAAAGGATTTAGTGCCAAAGCACAGGTATTAGCTACAGGAATAGAAGTACCATATGTATTGTACCTTACAGCTGGTATGGTTCCGTGGTTTTTCTTTAATGAAGCCACTATGAACGGTATGACAGCGTTATTGGAGTATAATTACCTTGTTAAAAAGGTCGTATTTAAGATTAGTATATTACCAATCATTAAAATTATAGCGGCTACCTTTATTCACATTTTTTTTATCTGTTTTATGCTCTTGCTGAATATTGGATATGGATATTACCCAGATTTGTATTGGCTGCAGATTATATACTTTAGCTTTTGTCTTATCGTATTTGTATTAGCGATTAGTTATGCAACCTGTTCTATCGTAATTTTTTTCAGAGATTTGACCCAGATTATCTCGATTTTTATGCAGGTAGGTATGTGGGCAACCCCAATTATGTGGGATATTAACAGAATACCGGAGAAGTACCAAATTATTTTTAAATTGAATCCAGTTTATTATGTGGTGAATGGATATAGAAGTGCACTCTTTGATAAGTCATGGTTTTGGGAAGATTTTTATTCAACCATGTTTTTCTGGATAACTACGGTTGTCATATTTGCAATTGGAGCATTAATTTTTAAACGCTTAAAAGTACATTTTGCAGATGTGCTTTAATAAATGCAGAAGAGTGAAAGTATAGGTATAAAAATGGAACAAGGAAATAAAATAGCGATACAGATTGAGCATTTAGATAAGGTTTACAAGCTATACGATAAGCCAATGGATCGCTTAAAAGAGGCATTGGGATTAACTCGTAAAAAAAAGTATAGAGAGCATTATGCATTACATGATGTAGACATTACCATTCAGCAGGGTGAGTGCCTTGGGATTATAGGAACAAATGGATCAGGAAAATCTACTATTTTGAAGATTATAACAGGTGTGTTGAACCCAACTGCCGGTAATGTCACTGTTGATGGCCGGATATCAGCTCTATTAGAGCTAGGAGCTGGTTTTAATATGGAATATACGGGGATAGAAAATATCTATTTAAACGGTACAATGATAGGTTTTTCCAAAGAGGAAATTAATGAAAAATTAGACGATATTCTATCATTTGCCGATATTGGAGATTTTGTGCATCAGCCTGTCAAGACTTATTCCAGCGGTATGTTCGTACGCCTTGCATTTGCAGTGGCAATTAACATTGAACCAGAGATTTTGATCGTGGATGAAGCATTGTCTGTGGGAGATGTCTTTTTTCAGGCTAAATGTTACCATAAATTTGAAGAGTTTAAGAAAATGGGCAAGACGATTTTATTTGTCAGTCATGATCTTAGTAGTATTAGTAAGTATTGTGATAAGGTTGTATTGCTAAATCAGGGTAAAAAGCTTGGAGAAGGCACACCAAAAGAGATGATAGATGCTTACAAGCGCGTTTTAGTCGGACAGTATGAAGTGGTGGATAATGAAGCTTGTGATAAAAAAGAAAGATTGTTGGATGATCCAGCTTTGTTGGCAGCAGTGGCCAATAAAAAGATAGATGAGCAGAAGACAGAGAATCCGAAGCTTTTGGAATATGGAAATAAAGAAGCTGAAATCAAGGAATTTTATATTACAGATGCAAGAGGAGTTCGTTCTACTGCAATTATAAAAAATGAAGAGTTTTCTATTATTATGAAGGTTGTATTTCAAAACGCAATACCAGCACCTATTTTTGCATTTTCATTAAAAGACGTAAAAGGAACTGAAATTACCGGTACGAATACCATGTTTGAAAAAGCATTTTTTGATTCTGTCAGTAAGGGAGACGTTAAGCAGGTTACTTTCACTCAAAAAATGACTCTGCAGGGCGGAGAATATTTATTATCCTTTGGAGTGACAGGCTATGAAGGTAGCGACTTTAAGGTGTATCACAGACTGTACGATGCAATCAATATAAGTGTCATCTCAGACAAGAATACAGTAGGGTTCTATGATATATGTTCCTCTGTGAAAGTAGAATCGGTATAAATATTGGAAATGTTACGATTAGACGGGAGTAAGTAGGAAATGGTAGAGAAAGTTGGAAAGATTACTTTAGATTATAAATATTATCCTGGAGAAGATCTGTATTGTGACGGTGTCATTGAAGATGAGCTTCTAGCGATTGTAAAGAATTATCCGAAAGAGGAATTCCCACGCATCATTGAAGAGAGAGCCGAATGGCCTATTCTTTATCACCTATCTCCATTACGCGAAAATATTGTAGATTGGATTCCATTGGACTCTTCTATGAAAGTATTGGAAGTTGGTTCCGGGTGTGGCGCCATTACAGGTGCATTAGCAAGAAAAGCTGGAACAGTTACCTGCATTGATCTATCAAAAAAGAGAAGTCTGATTAATGCCTATCGGCATAAGGAATATGACAATGTGACCATTCAAGTTGGAAACTTTAAAGATATAGAACCGGAGCTTTCAACTGATTACGACTATATATTCTTAATTGGAGTATTTGAATATGGACAAGGTTATATGGGAACAGATACACCATATGAAGACTTCATGGCAATGATTAAGAAACATATGGGCCAGCAGGGAAGAATGGTAATAGCAATTGAAAATAAATTTGGTCTGAAGTATTGGGCTGGTTGCAAAGAAGATCACTTTGGAACATATTTTAGTGGAATTGAGGATTATCCGGATGGAGGTGGCATTCGTACATTTACCAGACATGGTCTCGAGAAGATCATGAAGGATAATAATGTGGAAGACTACTCGTTTTATTACCCTTATCCGGATTACAAATTCATGACATGCGTGTATTCTGATTCTTATCTTCCACAAGTAGGAGAATTATCAAATAATCTTAGAAATTTTGATCGGGACCGAATGTTGCTTTTTGATGAAAAGAATGCATTTGATTCTATTATAAAAGAAGACGTATTTGAGCAATTTTCTAATTCATATTTAGTGGTAATTGGTGAATCTCTAGATATTAAATATGCTAAATTTTCAAATGACAGAGCTGAGGAGTTTGCTATCCGCACGGATATATATCAGGATGAGTCAGGGAGAAGAACAGTATATAAAACCCCAATTGGCAGCGAGGCAGTTGGACATATTAAAAATATAGCTGCGGCCTATGAAAAACTATGCGAACGTTTTTGTGGAAGCAGATTTCAAATCAATAAATGTCAATTAGAAGATGGCAGATTAAAATTAGAGTATATCAATGGCAGGACACTGGAAATGCTGTTGGATGAACGCTTGGACCGTGGAGATGAAGAGGGTTTCCGTGCTTTGATCAATGAATTTGCAGACGCCGTAAAATACAAAGAAGAGATGCCGGTTAATAATCATGATCTGATATTTTCCAATATTATGGTAGAGGAAGAATCGAAACAGTGGATTATTCTTGACTATGAGTGGACATTTATGGAAAAAGTACCTGCTGTACAGAATATTGTAAGAGCCTTATATTGCTATCTGATCGGGGCGAACAAAAGAAGAAAAATAAGTTTTGAATGTATCAGAGAGATCTGTGGCATAGAAGAAAACGAGATGGATTCTTTTGTGAAAAAAGAATTGGAATTCCAAAAATTCGTGACCGGACAGAGGGCATCTATGACGGAACTTCGTGATAAGATAGGGCGGGTTATGATACCTGTGAAACAAGTTGCATTAAGATATGCAGAAAGCTGGAGACATAAAAAGGTACAGATATATGAAGATTGCGGGAATGGTTTTCAAGAGCACGATTCTTACTTTATTACAGGGGCTTATGGAGCAGTTGACGGTAAAAATGAGGGACATTTGATTGAGGCTACTATTAACTGCCCCGGAAACGTAAAAATGCTTCGTATTGATCCGGCTATGGAGTCTTGTGTGTTGAAAATCAATACATTAACCATAGATGGACGGGATATTTGGAATAAGAAGATCTGTACTGTGAATGGAAAAAAATTGGGAGAGCGTATGGTGATTTTTGCAACTTTGGATCCTAATATAACGATAGATTTTTCCAAAGAAGGAATGAAAGATAAGATAATAAAGATTTTATTTGAGCTCGTCCCAATACCATCACATATGGCAGAAACAATGGAAGTGGGTTTCAGCAAAAAATTTTTATTCTGAGGAAGATTAAGCATGTTGGATGTTCTGAGAAATATCATAAAACAACAATTATATAAACGATGTTACGATCGCTATTTAAAAGAACTGGAACGGCAGCAGGATGATTTTGCACAGTGGATTTTGAAAAATGAAGGGTGGAAGAAGGATTTAAGGCGCTTAACAATACAAACAGCTTTTATTCCTATGCAGAAATTTCAACAAGGTTTTCAGATTCCTAAGGAAGAAATTACTGTATTTTATCGGGAAGGTGGTCAAGTTGATCAGGCTTCCTCCAGCAAAATTGCTTCTTATTTTGAAGCATATCCTTATGTGCAGATCGCATATGCAGATGAGGATTGTATCAACGCGGAAGGAAAGCGTCATACTCCTTGGTTCAAACCTCAATGGTCACCGGATACGTTAACCTCTTTCGCGTATTATGGTAATATATTTGCCATACGTACTGCTTTATTAAGCAAGTTTCTTGTTTATCCATTTTCTGAAGGTGATAAAAATACGTATTTATTGTTCTTGCAGGCAAGCAGATCATTGGGACCGATTGCATCCAACGGAAAAGAAAAACCGATAGCATCCATAGATGCTATCTTGTACCACAAATATGCGGAAAAGAAGTTGATTCTATCGGATGAAGATGCCGCATTTAGCGATAGTATATATGAAGAAACGAAATATCCGGATATTGAATTTGAAAGCTTACTGCAAAATCCGAACAGTGAAGAGCTGCTTTCTCCCGATTTACCAAGTAAAGATACCAGAATATCCATAATTATACCTTCCAAAGATCAACCAGATATATTAGAGACCTGTATTTCTTCTATACGCAATGTAACAAAAATGGAAATGGATTGTACGATAGAAATCATAGTTGTAGACAACGGGAGCACAGCTCATAACCGGTTGCGAATAGAAGCATTGTCCCAAAAATACGAAATAATTTACTATTATAAACCAATGCCATTCAACTTTTCCAGTATGTGTAACATGGGAGCTGCAAATGCATCAGGTGATTATCTTCTTTTTTTAAACGATGATATTGAAATTATGCAACCTGATTGGATAGAACGAATGGTGGAGTCTGCAAAGTTACCACATGCGGGCGCAGTTGGTGCAAAACTTTTATATCCGGATTCCGATCTGATACAACATGTGGGGGTTACGAATCTATTGATTGGACCGGCACATAAGTTATTAAAATTACATGATGAAAATGTGTATTATCATGGTCAGAATCGCCATGTATATGATATGATAGGTGTGACTGCTGCCTGTCTTATGGTAGCCAAGGACAAGTTTCATGAAGTGTGTGGTTATAGTGAATCATTGGCGGTTGCCTATAATGATGTTGATTTATGCTTTGCGTTATATGAAGCAGGTTATTATAATATTCAGCGGAATGATGTGGTATTATATCATCATGAATCCTTAAGTCGTGGAGATGATTTGCTCTCAGAAGAGAAAAAAGAGCGTTTATTGCATGAAAAAAAGATACTTTTTGAAAGACATCCAGCATTAAAGGGAAAAGATCCCTTTTATAGTCCACACCTTGCCGGGGCAAAGCATATGTATCTTTGTGATTATCAATTTGAATATGAAATAGAAGATCATTATGTGGAAGTACAGGAATGGAAGAAGAAAGAGCCTTTGCAATGGGAGAATAATTGCCTGACGATCACCATAGAGACTGCAAAGCTGCAGGATAAGCAGGAGTATGGAGAGGTACCCCGCGCTTATCATATAGAGGGGTGGTCTTATGTGCTGAATATGGATAATTGTCAATATGACAGACAATTATTGCTGGTAGGAGATCAAGGCAAAATTTATGCTATGAAAGTCGTAAGCCGGTATCGTAGAGATGTAAAGAGAATTTTAACAGAACAAAAAAACGTGGAACTTGCAGGATTTGTCTGCAGAATACCGAGAGATCAGATTTCTTGTGGCAATTATAGGATTGCAATGCTTGTAAAAGATAGGTGTTCAAATCAGTATTTATATAGAAAAACGACGACACAGATGGTGATAGAAAACTAAAAGGTGGCAAAATGGAACAAAAGTTAACAGAAAAAGAATTGGAAGACCTTGCGAATTATTATAAAGATGCCTATGAAAAAGAAAAGCAGAAAGTAAATACCTATGCAGGAAAACTTGCAGATGCAGAAAGTAAGGCAGAAGATCTCGCATATAAGTTAAAGCGCATCAAAAACAATCCATTTTGGAAGGCAACAAAACCGTTTCGAGTAGTAATCCACTTTCTGATCAGATGGAAAGACAGAATTGGTAGACTGGGTAGTCCAGCTGGAATCGCCCGCAAAATAAAGAGTAAAAATATTGAAAGAAAAGCAATGAAGCAGCACGGAAAAGCGAGTTTCCCAACAGAAGCTATTAGAAAAGAACAAAGTGGAGCCGTATTTTCAAGAAAAGTCAAATTCAGTATACTGGTACCTCTTTACAATACACCAAAGCAATTTTTGATAGAGATGATAGACTCTGTCGTAGCTCAGACCTATCAAAGTTGGGAGTTATGTTTGGCAGATGGATCTGATAAAGAGCATGCTTATGTAGAAGAGATTTGTGAGCAATATGGGATCAAGGACAATCGGATTTTATATAAGAAACTGGAAAAAAATGAAGGTATTTCAGGAAATACCAATGCGTGTTTTAAGATGGCAACGGGTGAATATATTGGTCTTTTTGATCATGATGATATACTTCATCCTTGCGTATTGTATGAATATATGAAGGCGATTTGTGGGAAGGATGCAGATTATATCTATTGTGATGAAGCTACCTTTAAAAATGGTAATATTGATCATATGATTACGTTGCATTTTAAGTCAGATTATGCCATTGACACCCTGAGGGCAAACAATTATATCTGTCACTTTAGTGTTTTCAGCAGGGCACTGCTGGAAGGAACGCAGTTATTTCGAACTAAATTTGATGGAAGTCAGGATCATGACATGATTTTACGGCTCACGACAGCTGCAGAACATGTGGTACATGTTCCGAAGCTTCTTTACTACTGGCGTTCCCATAAAGGGAGTGTAGCCTCGGATATCAGCGCCAAGACATATGCGATTGAGGCAGCAAGAGGTGCCGTATCGGATCATCTACTAAGTCAGGGCTTTGAACATTTTGAGGTAATCAGCTCCCGGGCATTTGAAACGATATTCAGGATAAAATACGAGGTGATATCCAATCCTTTGGTCTCAATCATGATTGCCAATAAAGATCATTATTCAGATTTGAACCGATGTATTTCTTCTATCATAGATAAATCTACCTATGAAAATTATGAAATTATTATTGTTGAGAATAATAGTACGCAGGCAGATATAATAGAATACTACCAGGAAATCCAAAAGTTGCCGAATGTCAGGGTGGTAACTTACGAAGGCGAATTCAACTACTCCAAGATCAATAATTACGGAGCTACTTTCGCAAAGGGTGAGTATGTATTGCTTTTGAATAATGACACGCAGGTAATTGCAATTGACTGGATTGAAGAACTACTCATGTTTGGTCAAAGACCAGATGTAGGGGCAGTAGGCGCAAAGTTGTATTATGAAGATAAGACGATACAGCATGCAGGGATTGTTATTGGATTAGGAGCCCATAGAACGGCTGGTCATACACACTATAAAGTGAATTATGAAAATGTTGGCTATATGGGAAAATTATGTTATGCACAGGATGTAACAGCGGTTACAGGGGCCTGCTTACTTGTTAAAAAAACATTATATGATAATCTGAATGGACTGGATGAAAATTTTGCTGTTGCTCTAAATGATGTAGATTTTTGTTTACGCCTTCGTGCAAAAGGATATTTAAATGTGTTCAACCCATATTGTGAGCTTTATCATTTTGAATCAAAATCCAGGGGAACGGATGAAGTGGGAACAAAAGCGGTGAGATATCAGGAAGAATCGTCCAGATTCAGAGCAAAATGGAAAAAAGAACTGGAAGCAGGGGACCCTTATTATAATCCGAACTTTTCATTGGATAGAAGTGACTATTCTTTAAAGATAGAAATGATTTCGTAGGATGTTATCAGAAAGAAGAAAGCAGGAGGTATTAAAATGAATTATATGGATCAATACAAGTTTTGGCTTAAGGATTCTTATTTCGACCAGAAGACCAAAGAGGAATTACTGGGCATTAGAGAAGATGCAGGTGAGATTGAAGACCGCTTTTACAAAGAATTGGAGTTTGGTACGGGCGGCTTGCGTGGAATCATTGGAGCAGGAACGAACCGGATGAATATATATACAGTAAGAAAGGCTACACAAGGTCTTGCTAATTACATTATCAAACAGAGCGGACAAAAAAAAGGAATTGCCATTGCTTATGATTCCCGCTTTTTATCAGCCGAATTTGCTGATGTTGCAGCGCAGTGCATGGCGGCGAACGGGATTAAGGCATATGTATTTGATTCCTTAAGACCAACACCGGAATTATCTTTTGCACTTCGTAAATTAGGATGTATCTCGGGAATTGTTATCACAGCCAGTCACAATCCACCGGAATATAATGGATATAAGGTCTATTGGGATGACGGAGCACAGATTACCGCACCGAAAGACAAAGAGATAATTGAGGAAGTAAAGAATGTAACAGATTATCATTCAGTAAAGACAATGGAAAAAGAGGCTGCCATTGCAGCGGGTCTTTACCAGGTAATTGGAAAAGAAATTGATGATGCCTATATGCTCGAATTAAAAAAACAGATTATTCATCCTGAAATAATCAAAGAGGTTGCGGAAGATATAAAAATTGTATACACTCCATTTCATGGAACTGGAAATATTCCAGTTAGGAGGGTGCTGTCCGAACTTGGGTTTCAGAATGTATACGTGGTACCAGAGCAAGAACTACCAGATCCAGAGTTCACTACCCTGGAATATCCGAATCCGGAGGATCCAAAAGCTTTTACCCTAGCTCTTAAATTGGCAAAAGAGAAAAATGCAGACATTGTTCTGGCAACAGATCCGGATGCTGACAGACTAGGTATTTATGCATTAGATACGAAAACTGGTGAATATATACCTTTTACAGGAAATATGTCTGGTATGCTGATTGCGGAATACATTATGAGAGAAAGAAAGGCAACAGATACCATGCCAGAAAACCCGGCTCTAGTGAAAACAATTGTCACGACCAATATGGCAGACTTGTTGACGGAAGACTATGGGGTTACATTGAAAGAAGTTCTAACAGGATTTAAATATATTGGGGAGCAGATTAAGTTATTTGAAGAAACAGGAAGCAATCACTATGTATTTGGTTTGGAGGAAAGTTATGGTTGCCTTGCCGGAACACATGCGAGAGACAAAGATGCGATTGTTGCTGTTATGTGTTTGTGTGAAGTTGCGGCATGGTGTAAGAAAAATGGAATTACAGTTTGGGATCAGATGCTGAAATTATATGAAAAATATGGATATTTTAAAGAAGACTTATATACCATAACGCTAAAGGGCATTGACGGATCAAAACAAATTGCTGCCATTATGAATCAGCTTAGAAAGGATCCGCCTAAAAATTTTGGTGATCTGGAAGTTATAAAAGTAAGAGATTATGAAAATGATACCGTACTGGATTTGAAAAGCGGAAACATATCATCGACAGGCCTTCCGAAATCAAATGTGCTATATTTTGACTTGTCAAATGATTCTTGGTGTTGTGCACGTCCTTCCGGAACAGAACCCAAAATTAAGTTTTACATTGGGGTAAAGGGTACGGATTTATCAGATGCAAAAGCGAAGGTGGATTTGCTGACCGAGGCAGTAAAATCAAAACTTTAGAAAATGGGCCGGACGTGTGACGCACACGTTCGGTCACTATAGATAATAAATGGATTGGAAAGGGTGCTGAATATGGGTTTGTTACATAAGCTGTCTCAAAATAACATAAAAAAAGCGATCAGATATTGTAAGAAAAATGGTCTTTCCCAAACAATCTATGCAATAATAGAACGAATGCATAAAAGCCAATTAGATGAATACACACCAGGAAAACTGTCCTCCATAGAAATAGAAGAACAAATGTCTTATGAATGGATGCATAACATAAGAATTAGTATCCTTGTACCTGCGTATGAAACAAATCCTGACTATTTACGTCAGATGATTGATTCTGTAATAGCCCAGACATATGATAATTGGGAATTAGTCATTGCAGATGCAAGTAAAAGTACAGTTGTGGAGGAGGTAGTTCGTACTTTTTTTGATACAAGGATTATGTATCAGCGACTCTCTGAAAACGAAGGAATATCGGTGAATACAAATAAGGCACTGCAATATGCCACGGGTGATTACATAGGATTATTGGATCATGATGATATACTAACAACAGATGCACTGTATGAAGTCGCAAAACATTTAGAATCTACGACAGAAACTCCGATTTTGTTGTATACAGATGAAGATAAAGTAGATGAAACATTAACTAGATTTTATGAACCCAACTATAAAAGAGAATTTAATTTAGACTTACTATTGTCTAATAACTATATATGTCATTTTACCGTAATTCGTGCAGATTATATAAAAGAGCTGAAATTTCGAAAGGAATACGATGGAGCACAGGATTACGATTTGTTTTTAAGAATAGTGTCAAGACTTTTAAAAGAACAACAATTAAGCAAAATTGAGCATATTGATAAAGTGCTTTATCATTGGCGGTGTCATGCAGGTTCTACTTCAGAAAATCCGGATAGCAAAATGTATGCCTATGAAGCTGGTAAAAAAGCAGTTCAATATTTTGTGGACAGTAAAGGCTGGAAAGCACAAGTAATGCATACAAACCATTTAGGTTTTTACAGGGTCGTGTATAAAGATGAAAATATTTTAGCACAACGTAGTGATGTGGCAATAGTTGGCGGGAATGTTGTTCATAAGAATAAAATTTTGTCTGGTGCTATGTTTTTAGATGGAACTTCCCTGTATAAAGGGATGTCGATTCATTATAGCGGATATATGCATTTGGCAGCAATGCAACAGCAGGTGGATGCAGTTGATATCAGATGTATGAGGGTTGATACTTCAGGCGCATGTGAAGGACTAGCAGACTATTATGAAGAGTGCATGGAACAATTGGAAGGTGCAACGGAAGAGATGCTGATAAAAATGAGTCTGCAATTGTGCCAAATCGCAAGAAAACAAGGATTCAAGGTTATCTTTGACCCCAAGATGATTGTTGCGGTGTAGCGTAAAGAGGGATAGGATAAATGGTAACAAAGATGAAGACAACGATTGTAATTCCAAATTATAACGGAAAGCAGTATTTAAAAGATTGCTTGCAATCATTGCGTCAGCCGGGGAATGATGCACATATGGTAGTAGTTGATAATGGTTCAACAGATGGCAGTCAGGATTATTTAAGAAAGTCTTTTCCCGAAGTTACGCTCATTGAATTGAGTGAGAATAAAGGATTTTGTACGGCTGTGAATATTGGTATAAGGGCAGCACGGACTCCATATGTCATCTTATTAAATAATGATACAAAGGTATTTACAGACTTTGTCTATTATTTGGAACAGGCAATTTCAAAATCTGAAAATATATTCTCAGTGGCCTCCAGAATGATTACTATGCAGGAACCAAATATTCTGGATGGCGCCGGTGATCTTTACTGTGCATTCGGTTGGGCCTTTGCAAGAAAGAAAGGAAAACAAGTAAACCAAGCTGAAAGGCCGTGCAAAGTATTTTCCGCATGCGGCGGCGCAGCTATTTATAGAAAAGAAATATTTAAGCGAATTGGCTTGTTTGATGAAAACCACTTTGCCTATCTGGAAGATCTTGACATAGGGTACCGTGCCAGAATTTATGGATATATCAATTACTATGAACCAAAAGCGAAAGTTCTACATGCTGGTAGTGGTTTCAGCGGATCCAGATATAATGAATTTAAGACTAGTTTGTCATCAAGGAATAATATCTATGTAATTTATAAAAATATGCCATTATTGCAGATTGTGATAAATTTACCATTTTTATTGCTGGGATTTATTTTAAAACTTCTTTTTTTTATTCGAAAGAAGATGGGGAAAACATATATAAAGGGTATCTGTAATGGAATTTTATTTTCATTCAACAAAAGTGCAAAGGAGAAAAAAATACCTTTCTCTATCGATCATATAAGGAGTTATATCTTTATCCAAATGGAATTATGGTTCAATATATGGTTACGTTTTATGAATTAAAAGAAAATTAAGTTGTACTTTTTAACAAATTATTGTACTATATTAGAAGTGTATTTTTGAAAATAGGTGATAACTTTGATAAAAGATAACCAAAAATATTTAAATAGACTGCATTTGCTAATTGATGGACTGGTAGCTGGTCTTGCATATATCATTGCCTGGTTTTTAAAATTTCAAAGTGGTATTATCAGAATGGAAATGGGAACAGGTTTTCATTCGATGAGAACATATTTTTCGGCTTTGTATTTTATAGTGCCGGGATATGTTTTTTTGTATTATATTTTTCATTTATATACACCAAAGCGTGCAGCTGGAAGAAAAGTCGAATTTTATAATATTGTAAAAGCAAATACAGTTGGTCTTGTGTTATTTATTGGCGTTCTGTATTTGATCAGACAACAGGATTTTTCCCGCTCCATGATATTTATTTTTTATGGTCTAAACATTGTATTAGAGACAATTGTAAGAAATATTATACACAGCTGCCTTCGCTTTATGCGAAAAAAAGGTTACAATGTGAAATACATTCTACTTGTTGGATATTCAAGGGCAGCAGAAGAATATATCAACCGAATACGGACTAATCCACAGTGGGGATATGTGGTGAGGGGGATACTGGATGACAAAGTACCAAGGGGAACCATCTATAAGGGGGTCAAAGTTCTTGGACAAGTGGATAATTTATTTGTGATACTGCCAGAAAGTCATTTAGATGAGATCGCGGTGACCTTGGCGTTGGAAGATTATGACAGGCTGGAAGAAATCGTAAGTTTATGTGAGAAGTCAGGCGTTCATACGAAGTTCATACCAGATTATAATAGTGTGATTCCAAGTAAGCCATACATGGAAGATCTTTTGGGATTGCCTGTTATTAATATCCGACACGTGCCGCTTACAAATACGTTGAACTTGATTTCCAAGCGATTTGTTGATATAGTAGGTTCTATTGTGGCAATTTTGATTGCTTCTCCAATAATGTTACTTACCGTAATTGCAGTCAAGATAACGAGTCAGGGTCCAGTTATATTTAGTCAGGAAAGAGTAGGTCTGCACAATAAAAGATTTCAAATGTATAAGTTCAGAAGTATGGAAATACAGAAGAAATCAGTAGAACAGAAGGCGTGGACGGTCAAAAATGATCCTCGTATCACAACGGTCGGTCGTTTTATCCGTAAGACAAGCATAGACGAATTACCTCAATTATTTAATATATTGAGGGGTGATATGAGTATGGTGGGTCCCAGACCAGAGCGTCCCTTATTTGTTGAGAAATTTAAAGAAGAGATTCCACGTTATATGATTAAGCATCAGGTTAGGCCAGGGCTTACGGGATGGGCACAGGTGAATGGATATCGTGGAGATACTTCAATCAGGAAACGAATAGAATTTGACCTGTTTTATATTGAGAATTGGACGATGGGATTTGACATAAAAATATTATTTTTAACCATTTTTAAAGGATTTATAAATAAAAATGCGTACTAAAGGAGAAGATATAACTATGGCAACAAATAAGAAACGTTCTTCAAGAGAAGGCGAAATCAGAAGATCAGGTAAAAAAGGAATGAGTGCAAGAGCAAAAGCAAAAAAGAAGAAAAGGAGAATTATTCTTTTTGTCGTTGAAATTTTTGTTTTACTTATTATGTTAGTGGTTTTATACGGTGTGTTAAAAACTGAAAAAATCGGTAAAATTTCAATCAATGAAGATGATATTGTAATCAATGATCAGGTTGTACAAAATACGACTATGAAAGGTTACAGGAATATTGCTTTATTTGGGGTGGATGCCAGAAATGGTGCTCTGGGTAAAGGAACACGTACCGATACGATTATTATTGCATCGGTAAATGAAGATACCCGTGATGTAAAACTAGTATCGGTGTACCGAGATACCTATTTGAACCTTAGTAATGATTCTTATAATAAATGTAATTCAGCTTATGCGAAAGGTGGTCCGGAACAAGCAATCAATATGCTGAATATGAATCTTGATATGAATATTACGGACTACGTTACCGTTGGATTTGCAGGCCTGGTAGATACTATCAATGAATTAGGTGGTGTGGAAATAGATGTTGATTCCTCAGAGCTTGATCACTTAAATAACTATCAGATCTGTATCGCGGAAGACCTTGGTACCACCTATACGCCGGTGAAATCAACTGGACTTCAGACGTTGGATGGTATGCAGGCAACCGCGTATTGCAGGATTCGATATACAAAGGGAAATGATTTTAAACGTGCGGAGCGCCAGAGAGAAGTTTTAATGGCAGTTACAGAGAAAGCAAAAAAAGCATCTCCATCTACGTTGAATAGTATTGCAAATAAAGTATTCCCACAGGTATCAACATCCTTAGGTTTGGAAGAAATCATCTCATTATTGGGTGGTGTTACAGATTATTCTATTGTTGACAATACAGGATTCCCGTTTGAATCTAATAGAACAACAGGAAATATAGGTAAAAAGGGAAGTTGTGTTATTCCTATGTCATTGGCTGAAAATGTAGAGCTTTTGCATAAGTTCTTATTTGATGCACCAGATTATGTAGCATCCGATAGTGTGAAAGAATACAGTAAAAAGATTGAAAGTGACACATCCTCTTATGTCGGTAAGAGCGCTGGTAAAACAGCCGATACTCAGATAGAAGAATAAATTTAGAGAAAGAAAAGGGGCCGATAGAAATGCAGGTCCCTTTTTACGCTATAGAAATTACTGTATTTAAAAAGCAAATTTTTTGTTTAGATTAAGGATTAAGGTTACAAAAGCCTGTTAATATTAAGGTGTATAGATAGCGGACACAACCACGTTTTGAAAGAATCAGGGGCGAGCATAATGAAAACAGTTGACATAATAATTCCCACCTATAAGCCAGATGGCAAATTTATAGAGCTTTTACAAAAATTGAAAAAACAATCATATTCTGTTAGTAGAATCATTATTGTTAATACAGAAGAGAAGTATTATAACAGACTTATATACGGAACCAATTTTTTTGAAGAAAGTAAGAATGTAGATGTCTATCATGTTTCCAAAAAAGAATTTGATCATGGAAATACAAGAAACTTTGGAGTGAAGCGTTCCAATGCGGATTATTTTATTTGTATGACTCAGGATGCGATGCCAAACGATCAGGAGCTTATATCGAATTTGGTAAAAGCGGTAGAGCAAGCCAAAATAGCGGTAGCTTACGGGAGGCAGCTTCCTGAAAAAAATTGTAATGTTTTGGAACAATATACAAGAACATTTAATTATCCAGATTTTTCATTTATTAAAGACTTGGATGATTTGCCGAAACTTGGAATTAAAACATACTTCTGTTCTAATGTCTGTGCAATTTATAATAGAGATATCTTTGAAAAACTTGGTGGATTTATATCACATACCATTTTTAATGAAGACATGATATATGCAGCAAGAGCAGTAAAAGCTGGATATCGGATTGCTTACGCCGCGGATGCTCGTGTAGTTCATTCGCATAATTACACTTATATGGATCAATTCCATAGGAATTTTGATCTAGGCGTTTCACAGGCAGACAATCCAGAAATATTTGCAGATATTCCCTCAGAGTCTGAGGGTATTCGTATGATTCAGGAAACAGCAAAATACCTAATAAAAAATGGTCATAGAAATAAAATACTAAGTCTATATTTACAAAGTGGATTCAAGTATCTGGGATATCGTATGGGCTGTAACTACAAAAAACTTCCCCGAAAAATAGTATTGAAATGCACCATGAATAGAGACTATTGGCGCTTATATGGCTTGAAGCATGCATCAGCAGGAATTGATGCATCGAAAGGATATGGAAGAACAGAAGCAGAATTAAGAAAGAGAAAGTAGTAGGAGGTGTGATATGTGTGGTATTGTTGGTTATATAGGCAGGGAGCAAGCGTCTAAAATTATTCTGGAAGGCCTGTCTAAATTGGAATATAGAGGATATGATTCGGCAGGAATGGCTGTTTATGATGGGGAAAAGATTACGATCACCAAAGCGGCAGGAAGATTAAAGGCGCTGGATGAATTGACCCATGGTGGCGAGACGATGTCGGGAACGGTAGGAATTGGACATACGAGATGGGCTACACATGGGATCCCTAACCATGCAAATTCACATCCACACTTTAATGTACAGGAAACAATTGCGGTTGTTCATAATGGAATCATTGAGAATTATATTCCGTTGAAAAATAAATTGAAAAGAAAAGGATATCAATTTGTATCGGATACAGATACAGAAGTCATTGCCCAATTATTGGATTATTATTATAAAGGGAATCCAATGGAAGCGATTACAAAAGTGTTACATCGTGTAGAGGGATCTTATGCGCTTGGAATTATGTTTGCAGAGCACCCAGAAGAAATATATGCAGTCAGAAAAGGGAGTCCGCTTATTGTCGGAAAAAATGAAAGTGGCGCATTTATAGCATCTGATGTTCCTGCTATTTTAAAATATACGAGAACGGTTTATTTTGTGGATGAACAGGAAGTTGCTTGTTTGAAAGAAAATGAAATTAAATTCTTTTCCGTGGATGAAGAAGAAATTCAAAAGAAATCGGTTCATATCGATTGGGATACAAATGCCGCTGAAAAGGGTGGCTACGAACATTTCATGCTAAAAGAGATGTACGAACAACCAAAGACCGTAGCAGATACATTAGGTCCAAGAATTAAAGGTAATGATATTCGAATAGAAGAATTGCATATGTCAGATGAGGAATTATGTGCCATTAGGAAAATTCATATCGTAGCATGTGGCTCTGCTTACCATACAAGTGTCACAGGAAAATATGTGATCGAGGAGTTGGCGAGGATTCCGGTTGAAGTAGATATGGCTTCAGAATTCCGATATCGAAATCCAGTGCTGGAAGAAGGCGCGATGGTAATTGTAATCAGCCAATCCGGAGAGACTGCAGATACATTAGCAGCGCTTAGAGAATCAAAATCAAGAGGATTTAAGGTACTTGGGATTGTGAATGTGGTAGGAAGCTCGATTGCCAGAGAGGCAGATAACGTCATGTATACCTGGGCTGGACCAGAGATCGCGGTTGCTACTACCAAGGCATATAGTGCACAGCTGATTGCCCTTTATTTATTAGCAATTAAAATGGCAAAAGTGAGAGAGCGTGTTACGGAAAAAGAAGTCAAGGCCATGATTGCTGATTTGAAGAAATTGCCAGATCAGATTGAAATGCTTTTAAATAATAAGGAAAAGATTCAACATTTTGCGAATCGTTATGTGGGTGCAAAGGATATTTTCTTTATTGGCAGAGGAATTGATTATTCTATTTCGCTGGAGGGCTCCTTAAAACTAAAAGAAATATCTTATGTACATTCAGAGGCCTATGCAGCGGGAGAACTAAAACATGGAACGATTTCTTTAATCGAAGAGGGAACTCTTGTTGCTGCGGTTTCTACACAGAAAAATCTGTATCAAAAAACAATCAGCAATATGGTCGAAGTAAAGTCCAGAGGAGCGTTTGTGCTAGCAGTCACAAATGAGGGTAATTATGAGATTGAAAAAGCATCAGATTATGTGATCTATATACCAGAAACGAATCAGTACTTTACAAATTCACTGGCAATTATACCATTGCAGTTATTTGCATACTATGTATCTTTAGGAAAAGGATGCGATGTAGATAAACCAAGAAATCTTGCTAAATCGGTTACAGTAGAATAATAGTCAATTGGCATTATAGAATGTCCTTTATTTTTAATAAATAGGAAATAATTTTATCACAAATAATACACAATTCAACGATATACTGTGAATAAATAAATTAGTAAACTCCTATGAGTCTTTCTTTTATGGAGAGAAAAGAGGTAATTATAATGAATGAAAACGATTTTCGAAATAACATGAATAATTCGCAATCTTCTACTAGTGAAATAAATCGGTCTGCAGAAGATAGTCAAGCAAGTGGAAATAGCTATACCGGCGGTACTTATAGTGGAGATAGAAATTCAGATAATTCCTATACTGGTAATATGTATAATTCTAATACCAACGTAGGAACTAGTGGAAATAATAATGCAAATTATCAAAATACGAACACAGATTATCAATATAGTTCGTTGAATGGAAGGCAACATAATGGTGGTTATCAGAATGCATATGCGAATGGTGCGACGTATGCAGGGAAAACAACTGGGACTCCAAAGAAAAAAAAATCTGGAAAAATGAGTGGGCTTTGGAAAAAAACAATAGCGGGTCTGGTATTTGCCGTTTGTTTTGGAATATTTGCTGGTGTATCCTTTTACGCTGTAAAATCAGTAAATGATTTTTTGGAATCTAAAAAGGAACTAGCAGCATCTGCAGATGCCCAGATACAAGAGATTCCAGAAAATAAGGAAGTGACTGAAGATGAGGCAGTACCTAAAATAGATGGGACTAATATTACAGTTGTGACGGATGTAACGGATGTAGTAGAGCAAGTGATGCCGTCGGTCGTATCTGTAACCAATAAATACATGGGTCAGCAACAAGATTTTTTTGGACAGACGTTGGAGAGCGAACAGTCAGCAAGTGGTTCGGGCATCATTGTTGGTGAAAATGATACGGAATTATTAATCGCAACGAATTATCATGTAGTCCAGGGCGCTGATAGTCTTATGGTTCAATTCATTGATGGAACAGAAGCAGAAGCACAGATGAAAGGCAGCGACTCTGGTATGGATATTGCGGTGATGGCAGTACAATTAGAGAAACTTTCGGATAATACAAAAAAAGAAATTGTTATTGCAAAATTAGGAGATTCGGAAGGTTTAAAAGTTGGTGAGCCAGCCATAGCAATTGGAAATGCACTGGGATATGGGCAATCGGTTACGACGGGTGTCATAAGTGCAGTTAATCGATCCATTGTGGATGAAACGCAGAATACACCTACAGGTACCGGTTCGAAAAGCAGTACATCGCTCATTCAGACAGATGCAGCTATTAATCCTGGTAATTCAGGTGGAGCATTATTAAACATAAAAGGCGAAGTGGTAGGTATTAATTCAAATAAGATAGGCGGAAGCGTCATTGAAGGAATGGGATATGCAATTCCGATTTCTACAGCCAAACCAATCATAGAAGATTTGATGACTAAAACAACAAAAACGAAAGTATCTGATGCGGATAAAGCATATCTGGGAATATCGGGAGTAGATGTAACGCCCGAGGCAGCAAGCACATATGGACTTCCAGAGGGTGTTTATGTAGCCCAGATATATGAGGATACAGCTGCAGCAAAGGCCGGATTGGTGAAAGGAGATATCATTACTAAATTTGATGGCTCCTCTGTAAGTAGTATGGAAGAATTACAGAAAATGTTGCAATATTATTCGGCGGGAACAACAGTTGACATTACCATTCAACAGGGTAGCCCAACTGGCTATCAGGAAAAGACAATTGCTGTAACGCTCGGAACAAAGCCGGATCAGATCATTCAATAAAATTAGATAGAGTTTAATGATAGGTAAGCCTGATGTATATTTTTATGAAATGTACATCAGGTTTTTATATTGAATGAGTATTTTTTAGAAAAACTTAACTTGTAGGAAAAAGCATGATATCTTATACTAGAAAAGAGAGGTTAAGATGATAAAGGAGACAGTCTGATATGAGCGATAGAGATGATACATTTATAGACATTGAAGATATAGAAAGTACGGAAGAGAACGTTACAGATACCACGGATAAAAATACCACAGATAAAGAGGCTACGGATGAGAAAGAGTATGAGGATGTATGCTTTATCTGCCGTAGACCAGAAAGTAAAGCGGGAAGGATGTTCAAGCTTCCAAATGATATCTGTGTGTGTGATGACTGTATGCATAAGACGATGGATACCGTAAGTCAATTTGATTACCAGGGATTATTGAGTAATCAAGGAACGAATATGGATATGGATGAGATGAAAGGAAAATATCCCAATATTAGTTTTGTAAATTTGGCAGACTTACAAGGCGATGGTGGAATACCAAATAAACAGAAGATTAAAAAGAAAAAGACGAAATCCTCCGACGGACCTGCTATTGATATAAAATCGATTCCCGCACCCCATAAGATTAAAAAACAGCTGGATGACTATATCATAGGGCAGGATCATGCTAAAAAAGTGATGTCAGTTGCAGTCTACAATCACTATAAAAGAGTGGCCACCAATACTATGGATGAGATTGAAATAGAAAAGTCGAATATGCTTATGATAGGACCGACAGGTAGTGGTAAGACTTATTTAGTGAAAACACTTGCAAGACTATTGGATGTACCCCTTGCAATAGCAGATGCTACTTCCCTTACAGAAGCTGGCTACATCGGAGATGATATAGAAAGTGTAATCTCAAAATTACTGGCAGCAGCTGAAAATGATGTGGAAAAGGCAGAACGTGGAATTGTTTTTATAGACGAAATTGATAAAATAGCAAAGAAAAAAGAAACGACCTCCCGCGATGTTAGCGGTGAATCTGTACAGCAAGGGCTTTTAAAATTATTAGAAGGTTCCGATATAGAAGTGCCGGTTGGCGCGAACAGTAAAAATGCTATGGTGCCTCTTACGACAGTCAACACAAAAAATATTTTATTTATCTGTGGAGGAGCATTCCCAGATTTGGAAGAGATCATTAAGCAGCGTTTGAATAAACAGACATCTATCGGTTACAATGCAGATCTAAAAGATAAATATGATAAAGACAGAGATATTTTATCAAAAGTAACCGTAGAAGACATAAAAAAGTTCGGTATGATTCCGGAATTCGTTGGTCGACTGCCGATTATTTATACACTTCGGGGATTAGATAAAGATGCTTTGGTAAAGATATTACGAGAGCCTAAAAATGCTATTTTGAAACAATATCAAAAATTATTGGAATTGGATGAAGTGAAGTTAGAATTTGATGACGGTGCCCTGGAAGCAATTGCAGAGAAGGCATTGAAAAAAGAAACAGGGGCTAGGGCATTACGTTCCATTATAGAAGAATTTATGTTAGATATTATGTATGAAATTCCAAAAGATGATAATATAGGACGTGTTACAATTACAAGAGATTATATCGAAGGAACAGGTGGTCCTACCATTGATATTCGCAATAATACAACGACACTGAAAGAAATAGATGAGATGAAAAAAATTCAGGAAGAAAATGACTAAGTCGGATAATGGCAACGGTAAGCAGTGTGAGGCAGAAAGGCAGAACATATGATTTATATTGCAATTATAATTGCTATTTTTATTGCAGAATTATTAATAAAAAATGATATGGAAAGTAATAAGAATGAAGATACTTGGGAACCTATCCTCGGCGGGCATATTATAATTCATAAATTCCTTAACCGTGGTGCATTCTTAAATTTTGGTGAAAAACGTAGGAAGATAGTTGCCTCGGTGTCTCTTATATTTACCATTCTTATGGTTCTGTTTTTTCTGGTTACCTTAACAAGCAAAGGTAATGCATGTCTGAAATTTGGTCTTGCGTTTCTGCTCGGAGGTGCATTTAGCAACACATATGACCGTTTCAAAAGGAAGTATGTCGTAGATTACTTTAGTTTTAACACGAATCATCCATCGATCTCTAATATTGTTTTTAATATCGCTGATTTTTGTATTGCAGTAGGTGCAGCAATAGCAGCAATAACAGTCATTCTGGATCCCAAATTTTAAATTAAGACCCGTTGTATCAGTAGTATTAGAGATACAATGGGTCTTGTCTTTTTTATACAGTGATTATGGTTCCTGTCTTTCCTTTGATAGCCTCCGTTGTATGGTCAAGAGAGGTAATCAGAACGCTTCCATCAGGTACAGCGGAAAGATAAGCAACTGCAGCCTCAATTTTGGGAAGCATAGTGCCTTCCCCAAACTGTCCTTCTTCCATATACTTAGCAGCTTCTGCTATAGTCATGGAACGAATGGATTCTTCCTGTTCGGTTCCATAATTTTTATAGACACAAGGTACAGAAGTATAAATGATCAATTGGTCTGCTTTTAAGTCAGAGGCTAATTTTCCAGCAATACTATCCTTTTCAATAACAGCAGAAGCACCTTTCAATACGTGCTGTTGTTCTATTACTGGGATACCGCCGCCACCGCATGCAATCACAACCTGATCGGCATCCGATAAAACTCTGATCGCATCGATTTCTACTATGTCTATCGGTTTTGGTGCTGCCACAACCCTGCTATAACCTTTTCCAGGCTCTTCTACCACATAATTTCCTTTTTCAATCTCTATCTGCGCATCGTCTTTCGACATAAATCGACCTATTTTTTTTGAGGGTTCATAAAAAGCTTCATCATAGGGATCTACCGTTACCTGAGTCAGAATCGTACTTACGGACTTGGAGATTCCACGATTTAATAATTCTGAGCGGAGTGCATTTTGGATATCATAACCTACATACCCCTGACTCATGGCAGAACAGACGCACATTGGAGCAGGAGTATAATCAATATAGATACGGCGAAGCTCCGTCATCGCTTTGTGAATCATACTTACCTGCGGACCATTACTATGTGTAATAGTCAATTGAAAGTCTGCTTCAACAAGATCAGCTAATGCTTTAGCGGTTACCTTTACTGCATCCCACTGTTCCATGGTAGTGTGGCCTAATGCATTGTGTCCTAATGATACTACTACCTTTTTTTTACTCATATCTGCTCCTATCCGCGGTAAGACCGCGATATCTTATTTATTTTTATATATTTAATATTAATTTGAAGGTCATTCCTATCAATGAAAAAAGATATTTTGATTATATCAAAAAAGCCTTCTTTTGTATACCAGGTTTACCATCTGAAATAAAGAATTACAAAAATATAAAATACTTCATAAAAAATCCTATTGACATAGTGGGAAACAGCGCATATAATAAATTCATAATATACCTACTAAATAAGTAGGAAATAAAAAAGCAGGTATCAAACGAAGTGGAAGTTTGAAGAAGGGAGTCGTTATGGCAAACATTAAAACAAGCGCAATACAATTGATTGGTCACACACCTATATTGGAGGTCACCAATTATGAAAAGCAAGTAGATGCAAAAGCAACTTTATTAGTTAAATTAGAATATTTGAATCCAGCAGGAAGTGTAAAAGACAGAATCGCATTTTCCATGATTGAAGATGCCGAAAAGAGAGGAGTTCTGAAAAAGGGTGCTACGATTATAGAACCTACCAGTGGAAATACAGGTATTGGTCTTGCATCCGTAGCAGCTGCAAAAGGATACAAAGTAATTTTAACAATGCCAGAAACTATGAGTGTGGAACGAAGAAATCTGTTAAAAGCATATGGCGCTGAAATCGTATTAACGGAAGGCCCAAAAGGAATGAGTGGTGCTATAGCAAAGGCAAAAGAATTAAATGAGACCATTGAAAATTCGATTATTTTAGGACAATTTGATAATCCAGCAAATGCCGCAATCCATAGAGCCACAACAGGTCCTGAAATATGGGAAGATACAGATGGAAAGATAGATGTATTTGTAGCAGGAGTAGGAACAGGAGGAACGGTCACAGGGGTAGGAGAGTTCTTGAAATCGAAGAATCCAGACATCAAAATAGTAGCAGTGGAACCGGATAGTTCTGCCGTATTATCTGGGGAACAACCAGGAGCACATAAGATTCAGGGTATTGGAGCAGGTTTTATTCCGAAGGTATTAAATACCCAGATTTATGATGAAATTATTCGTGTTAAAAATGAAGATGCATTTGCTACTGGAAAGGCAATTGCGGTAAGCGAAGGTATTTTAGTTGGGATCTCTTCTGGTGCGGCATTATTTGCAGCGACTGAGCTGGCAAAAAGACCGGAATATGTTGGAAAAACGATTGTTACATTACTTCCGGATTCTGGAGACAGATATTTATCTACCCCGCTTTTTGCAGAAGAATAGAAGAAAAAATACTAGATATGGACACTTATCCTATCTGTACTTTGGATTGCTAAATCGTAATAAATATGTTATGATACGATGCATGCGGGAGCACATGAACACAGGTGTTACCAGTGTATTTTGTGAATAATCGAAGATTATAGGTGAGTGGCCATGGAGACAATGATACAAATTCAAAATGTCAGTAAGATCTTTACAGGTAAAGAAAACACAGTAGAAGCTCTGAAAGACATCAATTTAGATATAAACAAGGGTGAGATATACGGTATTATCGGTATGAGCGGTGCTGGAAAAAGTACCCTGGTAAGATGTTTAAATTTCTTAGAAAAACCAACAACAGGAACAGTCTGTATAGAAGGGAAAGATCTATCTAAGATGTCTGAAAAAGAGCTACGATTGGCGCGTACTCAGATAGCGATGATCTTTCAGCATTTTAATCTGCTGATGCAAAGAACGGTGTTAGATAATATTTGCTTTCCATTGGAAATTACAGGACATAAAAAGAAAGAAGCAAGGGAAAAGGCAAAAGAACTGTTAAAAATCGTGCATTTGAGTGATAAGGAGAAGGCTTATCCGGCACAACTATCAGGAGGGCAAAAACAAAGAGTTGCGATTGCAAGGGCATTAGCAATGAACCCTAAGATTCTTTTATGTGATGAGGCGACCAGTGCACTTGACCCGACGACGACGAAGTCGATTCTTAGGCTGATAAAAGAAATCAATGCCGAGTATGGTATTACTATTGTTATTATTACGCATGAAATGACGGTTGTGCAAGAGGTATGTTCTCATGTCGCTATTATTGATCATGGTACGCTTGCTGAGAGCGGATTGGTAGAAGATGTCTTCTCAAGACCCAAGACCCAAGCCGCAAAGAAACTTGTATTTCAGAATGAACACCATTATACGGAGATGAAAGGTAAGAGATGTATCCGTATTGTATTTTCGGAGAACTCTTCATTTGAACCGGTGATTGGTAATATGGTATTAGAATGTAAGGCACCCGTGAATATATTGCTGGCAGATACACAGGATATTAATGGAGTCGCACATGGACAGATGGTGCTACAGCTTCCAGAGGAGGAACAGATTGCAACTAGAATGATTCATTATCTGGAAGAAAGAAAATTGACTGTAGAGGAGCTGGATAATTATGTGGGATAGTACAATTATAAAAATGTTAATAGAAGGTACTGGTACAACATTGTACATGACATTAGTGTCAGCACTCATGGCATATGTTATTGGTCTGCCCATGGGGATTTTCCTAGTGATAACAGCAGAAAATGGACTTCGACCAAATGCTATTTGTTACAAAATAATAGATATAATCGTAAATATTGTTCGTAGTGTACCGTTTTTAATCTTATTAATCTTGGTCATACCACTTACAAAAGTATTGGTAGGTAAGAGCTATGGCTCCACGGCCACAATTGTGCCTTTAACGTTAGCTGCTGCACCGTTTATTGCCAGACTGGTAGAGTCATCTCTTCAGGAAGTGGATAAGGGTGTGATTGAAGCTGCACAGAGCATGGGTGCTAGTCTGTGGACGATTATATGGAAGGTGCTACTGGCGGAAGCTAGGACATCACTAATCGTCGGAGCAACCATTGCAGTTGGTACTATTTTGGGTTATTCTGCCATGGCTGGCGTGGTAGGCGGCGGTGGATTGGGGGATATCGCGATCCGTTACGGCTATTATAGATACCAGACGAATATCATGATCGTGACTGTTATATTACTGGTTGCTTTGGTACAGATCCTACAGTATATAGGGATGCGACTTTCTAAAAAATTGGATCGACGTATTAATAGGTAGGGCAATTAGGTGATTCCCCAAATGGGATTGCATAGAGAATATCAAATTGGATGATATTCAAGAGGAGAAAAGGAGAAAAGTTATGAAAAAATCAATGGCATTATTAGTTACAGTCGTGCTGGCAATCGGCTCATTAACAGGATGCGGAAGCAAAGCTACGACAGAAGAAGCAACAACAGATTCTGCATCAGCAGAATCAACTGTGGCGGAAGAAGCGACAACAGAATCTTCCGAGGTGGTAGAAAAGGGTACCATCAAGATTGCTGCATCAGCGACTCCACATGCAGAAATACTGGAATCAGCAAAATCTATATTAGCAGCAGAGGGCTGGACACTTGAGGTAACCGTTTTTGATGATTACGTACAACCAAACTTAGTAGTAGAAAGCGGAGATTTTGATGCAAACTATTTCCAGCACGTTCCATACCTTGAAGAGTTCAATGCAGAACAGGGCACACACCTTGTAGATGCCGGAGATATTCACTATGAGCCATTTGGAATTTATCCAGGGAAAGAGAGCGATCTTGCAAATATATCAGAAGGTGCGGTTATAGCAGTTCCGAATGATACGACAAATGAAGCAAGAGCACTTTTGTTATTACAGGATAATGGAATTATTAAACTAAAAGAAAATGCTGGTCTTACGGCAACCATTAATGATATTGCAGAAAATCCTAAAAACATAGAAATTAAGGAATTAGAAGCGGCTCAAGTCGCAAGAGTAAAGGATGAAGTAGCATTTGTAGTATTAAATGGTAACTACGCATTGGAAGCTGGATTCAGTGTTGGTAAAGATGCGGTAGCCTATGAAAAAGCTGACTCAGAGGCAGCTAAGACCTATGTAAATATCATTGCAGTAAAAGAAGGAAATGAAACGAACGAAGGCATCGTAGCATTGGTTAACGCTTTAAAATCGGATGAAATTAAAAAGTTCATAGAAGAAAAATATGATGGTGCAGTTGTTCCTTTTAATTAACTAAAACCAACATGCTTAAAATAGAATAGAATTCCTATAGATATGGGCTGAGATCGGAGCAAATAATGCTTGATTTTAGCCCATTAATTTACTTTATGAGAAAAACCGTGCTGCTGAAAACTCTTTTTTCCGAAAGAGATGCGTTCACTTGACATAATCCCTACTAAAGTAGTATGATTAAGTATAGAATGTGAGAAAATATTTCTTCTTCTTACAGATTGTTTGTGCCGCCAGAGGCTGCGAAGAATTACCAAGACAGATAAAATCTAAAGTACTAAAATTGCATCAGGAGGAGAAAGTTAGTGAGTAGATTTGATGAAATTATTGATAGAAGAAATACGAATAGCGAAAAATATGACTTTGCAATAGAACGAGGTAAACCCATGGATGCATTACCGCTTTGGGTCGCAGATATGGATTTCAGAGCTCCGGAAGAAGTATTGGATGCATTGCAGCAGGCTGTTGCACATGGAATCTTTGGATATTCAGAGGTAAAGAGCGAGTATTATCAGGCAATCGCCGGGTGGTTTACTAAGTTTTTTAATTGGACGCCAAAAGAAGATTGGTTATTGAAGACTCCAGGTGTTGTTTTTGCTATTAATGCAGCAATTCGGGGGCTGACAGAAAAGCGGGATGCTATTATGATCCAGACACCAGTGTATTATCCATTTGCGAAATCCATTCGATTAAATGACAGAGTTGTGATAGAAAATGAATTGGTGTACACAGACGGCCGATATGTAATGGATTTTGAAGATATGGAGGCAAAGATTAAGGAACATCATGTAAAAATGTTTATCTTATGCAGCCCACATAATCCAGTTGGCAGAGTCTGGACAAAGAGGGAGCTTACGAAATTTTCTGAAATCTGTTTAAAATATCATGTAATTATGGTATCGGATGAGATTCATTGTGATTTCACCTATGAGGGACATCCTCATACCATATTGGCAAGTCTTTCGGATGCTGTGGCTGACCAATGCATCGTATGTACTGCTCCAAGTAAAACATTTAATCTTGCGGGTCTTCAGACCTCCAATATATTTATTAAGAATGAGTTCATGAGACGTCGTCTATTTGACGCTGCATTTTGTCAGACTGGCTATTATGAGATTAACAGTCTGGGATTGGTCGCTTCGAAAGCTGCCTATGAAAAAGGAGAGAAATGGCTTTTCGAGTTAAAAGATTATTTGAAGGATAACCTTGAGTTTGTAAGGGAATTTATAAAAACACGTATCCCTAAGATCAGATTAGTGGAGCCGGATGGTACCTATTTAATATGGTTGGATTGCAGTGGACTTTTACTAAATGATATAGAACTGGATGAACTTATTTTGCATAAAGCAAAGTTATGGGTGGATCCGGGTACCATGTTTGGAAGCAAAAGCGGACAGTTTCAACGGGTTAATATAACATGTCCGAGAAGTATTTTAAAAAGAGCATTAGAACAATTGGAAGTTGCAGTTAATGAGAATCAAAAATAGGAGGGAAGCAGTATGAAAATTTCGACAAGGGGTAGATATGCAGTGAGAGTCATGCTGGATCTGGCCGCCAATAATACGGGAGAATACATTAAAGTCAAGCAGATTGCAAAAAGACAGGAGATTTCCGAAAAATATTTAGAACAAATCATTGCAATACTGAACAAAGCTGGATATGTAAAGAGCGTACGAGGTGCGCAGGGAGGGTATAAGATCGCAAAAGATCCGAGTCAGTATACCGTTGGAATGATCTTGCGCCTGACTGAGGGCAGTCTATGCCCAGTTGCTTGTTTGGAAGATGAGACAAACGAATGTGAAAGATGTGATACTTGCGAGACACTTACTGTGTGGAAAGACTTAAACAAGGCAATTAATGGTGTCGTAGATAATGTGACTATTGCAGATTTGGTGGAGAACCAGCAACAACGAATGAAAACAATGAACTATATGATTTAAACAATAAGCATGGGGCGGATCCCAAGGCAGATAGAGAAGTTTGTAGATTCTATTTGCTTTGGGATTTTTTTAAAAACAGGAGAATTTATTGTGCGTATTTAGATTTACTATGAAATATTGATTGTAATTTTCTTGATTTATGATAAACTATATTTTGTCGAGTTTGCTCACCTTTTGTAGAAATTTGGGGTTAACAACTGAGCCGGTTGATGAAACACAGAATTTTCGGATGACGATAAGGAGAATTCTATGACAAAGGAAAAATTATTAACTTATATAGACAAATATAAAGAGGAGTTGAGAATGCAAGGGCGCATTCTTTTCGAGACGCCGGAATTAGGGTTTTACGAAGAGAACACCGTTCATATTATCACTTCTTTTTTTGATTCCCATAAAATCAGATATGAAAAAAACATCAGCAGGAGCGGAATCAAAGTGACACTGGGAAAAGCAGGATATCATATTGGTGTGCTTGCGGATATGGATGCGATAGTAGTACAGGGAGCGGAAGGCCTTTTAAAGATCCATTCCTGCGGACACAGTATTCAGGTGACTATGCTAATGGCTTTGGCACTTATTTTTAATGAGAGTGGATTTTTTGGTGAAGAAGAAGGCAGAATTACCTTTCTTTTTACACCAGCAGAAGAATTTATCTGTCTGGAGGAAAGAAAGAAGTTGGTAGAATCAGGAGAGGTCCGTTACCCTTCCGGGAAACAGGATATGATAGCAGCTGGTCTGTTTGATACGATAGATTGTATCTTGTCCGCGCATATAAATGGAGAAGAAGGAAAAAAATTCGATATCAATTCTACCTTGGCCGGATTCACCAGAAAGAAAGTGGTTTTTCAGGGAAAGGCAGCACATTCCGGAGCAGCGCCCCACCTTGGTAAGAATGCATTACATGGTGCAACGTTGGCGATAAATGCTCTTTCTTTTTTAAAAGACCAGTTTTCAGTGGAACAAGGTATTCGATTGTATCCGGTTCTTACGAGAGGAGGAATTTCGTCCAATGCGATTCCGGAGGAAGCGGTTCTGGAGTCTGATCTTAGAGCTAATGATGCAGATACTTTATTTTTGCTGGAAAAAAGGTTTGATAGCTGTGTAACTGCCTGTGCAGAAGCATTAGGGTTGACCTGTGATATTGAAAATACAATTGGTTATATGCCGCTAAAACAATCCGAGAAAATTAATAAAACGGTTTATAATAACATGAGGTTGTATGTAAATGAGAAAGAGATCATAAAAGATATCGTTTCCGGAGCTGCGGGTGACATCGGTGACGTAGGATATTTATTGCCGAGTATTCAATTCGGTTTTTCAGGAATGAAAGGAAGAATCCACAGTAGCGCATTTGAGATAATAGAAGAAGATTTTGTTTATGGTGATGTCATAAAAGTCATGGCAGGTACAATCTATGATTTATTGGTGCATCCGGAAAATCAGGAAAAGGCATCATCTTATAAGGAAAGAAAACAATTTTATTTAACAAACTGGTTACATGAAAATTGATAGAAGACTTATAAGTCTGTGTACTTAAGGTAAACGGTAGTAGAAAGAGGTATATGGTGAATATGGGAAAAGAAATCTTAAAAGTGGAAAATCTAACGAAGATTTATCCGGGAGGAACTCTGGCTAACTATAAAATTAATTTTAGTGCTAACGAAGGTGAAATACATGCGTTAGTGGGCGAAAATGGTGCAGGGAAATCGACTTTGATGAAAATGTTATTCGGAATGGAAGAAATAACAGAAGGAAAAATTTGTTTATATGGACGGGAAGTAGTATTTCACTCCAGCAAAGAAGCAATTGATGCAGGGATCGGAATGGTACCGCAGCATATGATGCTTGTACCTTCCCTTACCGTTGCAGAAAACCTGACACTCGGAATTGAGCCTCGGAAGACCATTTTCGTTGACCAAAAAAAATGCATAGATGAAACAAAAAATATAGCTGAAAAATATAATCTTCACGTAGAAGCAGAGAAATTGGTTAGGGATATTTCTGTAGGAATGAAGCAAAAGCTGGAAATCTTAAAGACCATGTATCGGGGAGCGAAAATCATTATTTTAGATGAGCCAACAGCTGTTTTAGCACCGCAAGAGACAGAGGAATTATTCGATCAGCTTTTAAACCTGAAAAAAGCGGGTTATACAATTTTATTTATTTCTCATAAGTTAAATGAGGTAAAGCAAATATGTGATCGTTTGACTGTCTTAAAGGGAGGACGTTCTGTCGGAACCTATCAGGTATCCGATGTAACGGTGGAGCAGATATCAAACCTTATGGTCGGCCATGATATCTCATTGGAATATGATAAAGAAGAAGTAGCTTTTGGTGACAACATTTTATTGATTCAAAATATTGCATATACCGACAAGTTCGGAGCAAAAGTTTTAAATGATGTAAGCTTTTCCTTAAGAGCGGGAGAAATTCTTGGCATTGCTGGAATCGAAGGGAATGGGCAAAAAGAAGCAATGGACGTTATTACCGGTAATATGAAGCCGGATCAAGGCACTGTCCTGTTTAAGAACAAGGATTTAACAAAATGCAGGATACAGCAGATCAGAGAATTGGGAATCAGCCATATATCAGAGGATCGGAGCGTGGATGGTTGTGCGTTGAATATGAGTATAGAAGATAATCTGATCGCAACTTGCCTTAGTAAATTTACGAATAAACTCTCAATTCTTAATAAAAAAGCCATCGATGAATATTGTAACAAGTGCATAAGTGATTATAAAGTGAAGGCCAGGGATAAAAAAGTAATCATGAAGAGTCTTTCGGGAGGAAATATTCAAAAGGCAATTATTGCGCGGGAATTTACAGAAAATGCAGAAGTTATTATTCTAAACCATCCGACAAGAGGGGTAGACGTCGGTGCGGAAGAGTTTATCTATCAAAAAATTCTTCATATGCGTTCTCAAGGAAAATCAATGATACTGGTAAGTTCTGATTTATCAAAATTACGTGCATTGAGCGATCGTATCGTCGTATTCTGTGAAGGAAGTATTGCAGGTTACATAGAGGATGTAAAAGAAACGACAGAAGAAGAAATCGGATATTATATGCTTGGGTTAAAGAAAGATGCAAAAGAAAAATTACTGGGGGTATAAAATGAATTACGCAATTAGCAGCTTTTGGAATAAATACTGGTATCAAGTGATCAGAATTGCAGCCGCGATCGGTCTTGCGTTTGGCATTGCAGCGATCATTATTGTGTTAAGTGCTGGAGGACATACGGGCGAGGCACTATACAAATTTTATATAGGACCATTGCTTTCTGGAAAGCGAACATTTTTCAATATGATAGAGGCAATGATACCACTTGTATTTGCAGGTCTTGCAATCAATATCATGCATAAATCAGGCTTGTTTTCTTTAGCGGCGGATAGTGCATTTTATTTTTCAGGAGTTACGGCGGCAGTCATAGCAATCCAGTTTCAAATGCCGAATATCATTCATCAGGCTTTCATTATTCTGGCAGGCGGGATTGTCGGAGGACTGATTGGATATCTTCCTGTTTTTGTCAGGAAGTATACTGGTGCCAGTGAGTTGGTAGTCTCTTTAATGATGGGATATATCTTTTTCAATGGAGGATATTGGATTATCCGTAATTTCTATTTGGATAGTTCGAATGGTTCCTACTCTGTAAATTTTGCAAAGTCGGCAACTCTTGGTACCATGTTCAGAGGCACAAGTACGCATTGGGGTCTTTTGTTTATGATCGCTGTCGTTATGATTGCATCCGTTCTAATAAATAAAACAAAATATGGGCAGGCATTGAAGATAACGGGATCCAATAAAAAATTTGCAAAATATGCAGGAATTAATGTAAGCTCCATTATTATATCTTCTCAAATCATTGGTGGTTCCTTTGCAGGAATAGGTGGTTCAATTGAGATGATAGGAAGATATAATAAATTTTCATGGACAGAGCCCTTAAGTTATGTATGGGATGGAATTTTGATTAATCTTCTTGCTGGTCAAAATCCAGTCATGATACCGCTGGCAGCGTTCTTCATTTCCTATATTCGAATTGGAGCGAGACTGATGTCTAGAGCTGGTTTTGTAGATGAAGATATATTATCTGTTATCCAGGCAATTATTATCCTGTTAATTGCTTCTGAGCGTTTTCTATATAGTCTGAAAAAACGAAAAGAGGAAAGTGAAGCACTTGCAAACCAAATTTTGGAGACGGATGAATTAGCAAAAGGAGGTAAATAACATGGATATGTTTTTAAAAATAGGTTTTTGGTATACAGTTTTTAAAGCAACGACTCCTGTTCTATTTGCGACATTGGGTGCGGTGATTGCTAGTCGTGCAGGTATATTAAATCTTGGAATGGAAGGCTGCATGACTGTTTCAGCATTAGCAGGTGTGTTGCTCAGCGGATTCACAGGAAATTTGTTCCTCGGACTTCTTGGAGGATGGATGATGGGGGTTGCATTTACCATGTTTCTTTCTTACTGCATTATACATATGAAGGCGAATGCGGTAATTACAGGTGTTGCATTGAATCTTGCAGCCAGCGGAGGCTCCACCATGTTACTATTTGCAGTTACCGGGGATAAAACAACCAGTAATTCTCTGGCATCTCTTTATTTCCCCAATATAGATATCCCAATCATAAAAAGCATTCCGATTCTTTCCGGTGTTTTTTCGGGACATAATGTACTGACATATGTGTCATTTATGGTAGCGATTGTTATTTATATCCTTTTAAAAAAGACAAAATTTGGATTCAAAGTACGCTCTGTAGGAGAAGCGCCAGAAGCAGCAGAGTCAGTGGGGATCAAAGTGAACAAAGTGCGCTATCAGGCCCTGTTCATCAGCGGCTCCCTGACAAGTCTGGGAGGATGCTATTTATCCATGGGATATATACATCAGTTTACATCGGGAATGGTGTCGGGACGTGGCTATATTGCATTGGCGACCAATGCGATTGCATCTGGAAATGCGTTACTTGGAATGTTAAGTTCTCTTCTATATGGATTCGGAAGTTCCATTGCCATATACTTGCAATTAGAAAATATAGATAGTTATCTTGTAAATTTAGTACCGTATGCTCTTATTATTATATTTTATGCATTATTTAGTGCTTACTACAAGCATAAAAATAAGGAAACAGAGGGTTTTTAGTATCGGGGTAGAATGGAAATAGATACCATTTACAAAAACGTGTAGAGGTTTCATTTCTATTTTATTATAAAAAAACAATATTAGGAGGAGAACATTATGAAATCACTTAAGAAAATGCTTTCTGTTGTGTTGGCTGTTTCTATGGTCCTATCTTTGACAGCTTGCGGAAGCAAAACGGAACAGACAGCAAGCACAGGGGACACGGGTGTTGCGGAAGTAACAACAGAAGAAACAGGTGAAAGCAGTACAACAAACGGAGAAAAGTTAAAAGTAAAATTATGCTTAAGCACTTTCTCTGACAATTCTTTTCAACAATCAGTCTATGAGGGTGCCATGGAATTAGCAGAAGCAAATCCGGATACATTAGAGATCAATGCGATTGAAATGGGTACCGATGATACTACTTGGATCGATGCTTTCTATGAAGCAGCAGATGCAGGATATGATATTATTGTTAGTACCGGTTACCAAAATTATGAGACTTTTACAAATCTGCCACAGGAATACCCGGATATCAAATGGATTCTTTTTGATCAGGAACTTGATTTTGAAGCAAATGATCTTCCAAATGTATTAAGTGTATTATTTAAATCGAATCAGTCTGGATATCTTGCAGGTGCGGCAGCAGCATATTATACCAAAACAGGAAGCATTGGATTTGTTGGTGGTAAAGATTCTGAAACTATAAATGAATTTTTGGTTGGTTATATAGAGGGTGCACAGAGCGTGAAACCAGATATTAAGGTCTTAACAGCGTATAATGGATCTTATACGGATACCGCAAATGCAAAATCCATTACAGAAGCCCAGATAGCTGAGGGTGCAGATGTAGTATTCCAGTGTGCCGGCGGGGCAGGTAATGGAGTAATAGAAGCTTGCTCAGAAGCCGATGGTGTTATGGCAGTGGGAGTTGATGCGGATCAGTCTGTAACGCTAGCAGGATCAGGCTATGAGAAAACAGTCATGACTTCTGCTCTTAAAAATCTTGGAAATGCTTTTTCTAATATTATTACGGACTATATGAATGATAAGACCAGTGTTCCTTTCGGCTCCATAATTACCTATGGCCTGGAAATCGATGGAGTTGGTATTGTTTATAATGACCAGTTAAAAGACGCAATTGGAGAAGATAATATAGCCTCTCTGAAAGAGATGCAGGCAGGTCTGGCTGATGGAAGCATTACTTGTAATTCTGCCGATGAAATGTCAGCGGATGATATTTCTGCATTGATCAAAAGTGTAGGTAAGTAACTTTAGTATCTAACAGCATTACTGCTTGCAGTAATGCTGTATTATTATTGTGGGGTATAAGAATGAGTCTTGTGGATAGTCATGCACATATATTTGGAGATTTTTTATTCCAAAGAGTAGAAGAAATAACGGAATCTGCACAGAAAGCAGGAATTCAGAAAATACTTGCGGTCTGTTTAACAATAGAGGAAGCAAAAAGAGCAATAGCATACAAAGATAAAAATAAATTATATGATATCGCAGTGGGATTTTACCCCAATGATATTAGGAAATTCAGGGAAAGTGATTTCCGTGAATTGGAAGAAATTGTTACACATAAAAAAATCGTTGCCGTTGGTGAGATAGGTCTGGATTATTATTCAGATGATGTTTCCCATGAGATACAGCAGGAAGCTTTTATACGACAGATGGAATTGGCAGACAAGGTAAATAAGCCGATCTTGGTACATAACAGACTTGCGGCCGACGATACGTTAGCGTTGATGAAAAAACATGCAAAGACTGGAGGAATTATGCACTGTTATAGTGCTGGTTACTCTTATCTGAGGGATTTTGAAGCGTTGAATATGTATTTTTCTTTTTCCGGGAATATTACATTTGAACCAGAGGATATAGCAACACAGCTGGCTGTGAAAGAAGTCTCTCTTGACCGCATCATGATTGAGACAGATGCTCCTAATCTTACTCCGGTTCCGGTGCAGAACCTGGAGAATGAACCCGCATTTGTAAGTTATGTCGCGGATTACATTTGCGAACAGAGAAATATAACAAGGAAACAATTGGAAGATGCAATACAAAAAAATTATACACGTTTGTTTTCCGAAGGATGAAGATCTACAAAAGGAATGAATTCATGGGAAGAGAGTTGGCAAATATGATTGTATTAAAAAATGCTTCTATTCTACATGCAAATGGAAAACAGGCAAAGAATCATGACATTTTTATAGAAGATGGGAAGATCATTAAAATTGATTCTACCAATCAAAGTAAAGAACCATCTTATAACAAGGGAATGAAATGGGAGATTATAGATTGTACCCATTTATGGATTACACCTGGCCTTGTAAATATGCATACACATGCTGCTATGAATATTCTGAAAGGAATTGCAGAAGATGTTTCCAGTAAGCGTTGGTTTAATGAAATTATATGGCCATATGAAAGTAAGATTTGTTCAAAGGACGTCTATTTTGGAACACTCCTTGCGATAGCGGAGATGGTTGATTACGGTGTCACTACTTTTTCAGACCATTATTTTTTTGAGGAGGCAGTATATCAGGCGGTAAGGGAATGTGGAATTCGGGCGGTAATCGCTCCTACAATATTTGGAAGTGCCCCCTCGTTTGAGGAGCGGCTGGATCAAACCGTGTCTTTTATTAGAGAAAACTCAGATAAAGATAGTCGTATAAAGTTCTTATTGGGACCACATGCTCCCTATACCTGCCCGGGAGAGACACTGAAAAAAATAATAGATAAGTCCAAAGAGCTGAATATTGGAATTCATCTGCATGTATCGGAAAATATTCCACAAGTGGAGCAATGCATTCGGGAAAATGGAAAAACACCATTTGGAGTAATTTCTAGAGCAGGAGGATTAGAAGGTCCGTGTGTAATCGCACATGGGTCTTATATCCAAGACGAGGATCTGCGTTATTTAAAAGAAGACACCTGGTTTGCGACATGTCCTAAGACCTATATGAAATTAGCAAGTGGAGTTGGCAACTTGTATCGGTTGCGAAATCATATAAAATATTCGTTTGGTTCGGATGGAGCGGCAAGTTCTAATACTCTAAATCCACTGGAACAGGCAAGACTATTTGCCATGATAGGGAAGAACTATTTTCATAACTGTGAAGAATATAAGAACCTGGAAATTTGGCAGGCATTGATGCGCGGGCATCAGGCATTTGGATTTCAGAGCGGGCAGATCAAAGAAGGATGGAATGCAGACCTAGTTATCTGGGATTTGGAGAGAGTGAATACCTACCCGGTCTATGATCCGATTGCTTCCATTCTATATAGTGCAGATTCTACCAATGTTCGATATACCATGGTAGACGGATCTTTCTTAAAAAAGGATGGAGCGGTCATTTTTCGAACAGATAGCTGGATGGACGAGGTACTCCAATTAAAAGAGGCAATTTTAAAACGGGGAAAAGGAAATGCAGATATTATCTATTAAGAATAAGCAAGAAAGGCAGGATATTAGGATGCGTATTTTATTGCAGAATGCACTAGTAGTGGATCAGGGAGGCAATTATAAGAACCATACAGATATTACAATTAAAGATGGATTGATAGCAGAAATTACAGATTACAGAGGGATAGAAAAAAAAGCTGAATATGACGAAGTGATAGACTGTTCTCATTATGTGGTAACGCCAGGATTGCCCAATCTTCATGCACATACCGCTATGAACATATTTAAAGGAATTGCGGAAGATGTGAATGCGGTTAGTTGGTTCAATGATTTTATTTGGCCGTATGAGAGTAAAATGATTTCTGAAGATGTGTACTTAGGGACCTTACTAGGAATTGCAGAGATGCTGAATAATGGGGTTACCTCAGTCTGTGATCATTACTTTGAAGAAGAGCAGGTCTTGAAAGCAGTGATAGAAACAGGAATACGGGCGGATATTGCGCCGACACTATTTGGAAGCGCAGAAAATTATACAAATAGATTAAAAGAAGTTTGCACGTTTATAGAAAAAAATAGAGACATCTCGGATAGGGTGCAGCTTCGCATGGGGCCTCATGCCCCTTATACATGCCCGCAGTCTACCTTAGTTGAAATCATAAAAGAGGCGAAGCGACTTAATACGGGCATTCATATTCATGTTTCTGAACAGGAGGCACAGGTAGCTGCATCAAAAAGGCAATTTGGAAAAACACCGTTTGAGCAAATTGCAGATGCGGGAGGTTTTGAGATTCCCTGTATTGTGGCACACGGGATCTGGTTGGAGGATCAGGATCTGCAGTTCATAAATGAAAATACATGGTTTGCCCTTTGTCCTAAAACTTATATGAAAACGGCTTCCGGAGAAGGGAATATTTTTCGTTTGAGAGACAAAGTGCAGTATTCCTTTGGTACAGATGGTGCAGCCAGCTCCAATACATTAAATCCGCTGGAACAAGCGAGACTATTTGCACTCATCGGTAAATATAGCGGAAATGATGCTGAAAAATTTATTGCAAAGGAAATCTGGCAGGCGTTAATGAACGGTCACAAAGCGATGAATTTTAAAAGCGGAAGAATCGAAGAAGGCTGGAACGCGGATCTTGTCATCTGGGATCTGAACCGTCCGAATACATTTCCGATATATGATCCTGTCTCTGCAATTCTTTATAGTAGTGACAGTAGTAATATTAGTTATACAATGGTAGGTGGCACTTTCTTAAAAAAGAAAGGAATGCTGATCGTGAATCAGTTGGAACTGCTTAGCAAGATAAAAATTGCGCAGGGGGAATTGTTAAAGAGAGGTAAAGGGAAAGCGATTGTAGAATATACCAGTGAATAATGAAAGGTGTTATCTCATTAATTGGAATGGGATAACATTCTTTTTTGTTTGTGTTAATTATTGGAAAATTGTATAAAATAATTTATAATGATAAAATAAGCATTTGATTTATTAATATGGAGGATGTTATGAAACAATTAGCTAAATTTAAAAACAATAAACTGTTTACTGTTATTCTTATACTGGAAATCTTATTTTTGCTTAGACTTTTTTTAGCTTATTTCAATCCCCCCACTACGATAACCATGCAGGCAGATGAATGGAAAGCCAGTAGTGATCTTGCGGTAAACGATTATGAAGATGGAACAAGAGGAGTTTGTGAAATAGAAGCAACCGGTAATATTGATGAAGAAATACTTCATTCGAAGAAACATAGCCTGGAACCTGGAGCTTATAAAGTAACTGTAAATTACAAATCTGCTTGTAACTTAGAAAATCCATCCAGAAGTATATCAGATTCAGCTGGAAAATTAGTATTATTTTCCTATAAAAATGCAAGCGCATTATCCTCTTCCACCCTACTACTGGATGATGGATCAAATACAAGAACTTCGAGAGTTTGGGTCAGATGGGGGAAAAGTCTGGATGATTTTCAAGGAAAAATTCTTTATAATGGAGTCGGAAAGATGACAATAAAAAGTGTCACTCTGGAAGAAGCAGTGATCTATCGGGCAATTAGGATTGTCGGATTTGTCATTCTTTTTTTACTATTGGATGCATGTTACCTTTTATTCGCCCAAAATACAATATGGGTACTTAATAAAGAAGATAAAATAAAAATAGTTGCTCTATTTGGCATCATCTTGTTTACCAGTGTGCTTTTTCTTACGGATTCGCTCTATTATGGTCATGATCTTACATTCCATTTGGAAAGAATACATGCATTATCGGAAGCTTTCTATGATGGACAGATCCCTCACAGGATTCAGCAAAATATGCTAAATGGTTATGGCTATGTAAATCCATTGTTTTATGGGGAACTTTTCTTATCGGTACCTGCGGTATTATATGGTATTTATGTACCATTACAGGATTGCTATAAAGTATATGCGATCTTGTTAAATGTTGTCACATGTCTCATCAGTTATAAATGCTTTACCCGTATGAGTAAGGATTGGAAGATAGGTATGTTTACCACTTTTCTGTATACAGCCTCTGCGTATCGTATGATTGATATTTTTGTGAGAGCCGATGTAGGAGAATATACGGCTATGACATTTCTCCCGCTGGTGATATATGGGTTCTGGAAAATTTATGCGAAGAATGATCAGGAAAAAATTACAATTGTAGATTATTTGCCACTTGTTCTGGGTTTGAGTGGCATCATAGAAAGTCATAATTTGACTTGTTATATGTTACTTGTATTTATCCCATTATTCATACTATTCATGTGGAAAAAGACATTTTGTAAAAACCGCTTTTTAGCTCTTGTAAAGAGCGTGATCCTTCTTGTGCTTTTGAATATTTGGTATGTATATCCTCTATTAGATTCAATCAATATGAATATTAAGGTCACTCAGGCAGGAACCATGGGTAAGATTGAAAAATATGGAGCAACTCTTTCTCAATTAACAGGTCTATTTCATACTGCAAGCGGAGATTCTATCTGGGGAGGTGTGAAAGGTGAAATGCCGCTCACGGTAGGAATTGGACTAATGAGTGCACTACTGTTCTATTTCTATATTTGTTTTAAGAGAGAGGAGTGGGACCTTGTAGGGCATAAAGATTATTTAATAGCAACGGTTTTATTTACGCTTAGTATATTGGCACTGTTTTTTGCGTCTATTTACTGCCCGTGGGATTCCCTTGCAGTATTAAATCCTACAATGGATCAAATCTTAGGGACTATTCAATTTTCCTGGCGGTATCTTGAAATTGCTGCCATTACACTAGCTGTCCTCATGCTATATTTACAAAAGGTAATTCTAGAAAAAGCAGGAAGAAAAAAAGCAGATAGAATTATGATTGGAATCGTATTATTAGTTCTTCTAACGGAAGGACTATTTCTTGTGCAATATCCAAATGAAATTGAATATAAAAAATATTATGCAGAGTCAGAATTAACGGGTTTTGATGTAGGAAGCGGTATGGAATATCTATTACAAAAAACGGATGTAGCAAAATTATCTGTGAAAGAGATCAGAAAAAGCGATGCAGTAACAACAGGAGAATTGAAAACTATAAAAGGAGCAAGATTACTTGACTGTAATAATACAGATAAGAACAAACAGTATGTAGATGTTCCAGTTTTACATTACGACAATTACGTTGCATTTGATCAGGCAAGTGGTGAAGCGATCAATCTAAAGACAGGTATGAATAATAGTATTCGATTGGTTCTTCCTGAAAAATATCAGGGAACCGTGGTATTAAAATATCAAGAGCCTTTGACCTGGCGCATGATGGAGATCATATCTTTGCTTACTCTTTTAATACTAATTTTATCTATGGCTTATGCAAGGAATCGTGATCATAGTTAAAAAGCATGTAGATACTTTTCCCTAATGTAACATATAATAAAATAGAGAAAAGTAACGGGGATAGTAATTATGGATTTTAAAGAGAGTAATACTTATAGAAATTTACAAAGTGCTTATGATGCGGAGCGTCTTGCCAGTACAAAGTATAGAATATATGCAGATCAGGCGCGAAGAGACGGGTACCAGGTAATTGGTGAAACTTATGATGAATTTTCTCATAATGAAAAAGAACATGCAGTCATTTGGCTGCGGGCATTAAATAACTGGGTGCTTCCTAATACAGAAGAAAATCTGCAAGAATCTCTACGTGGTGAGACATATGAAGCAACAAAAATGTATACAACATACGCAGAAGAAGCAATGACGGAAGGGTTTACAGAAATTGCAAGACTATTTAGAGAAGTTGCAATCATTGAACAATATCAAAATTTTAGATTTGAAAAGTATTCTCTTGAATTAGCAGAGGGAAGCTTGTTTTGCAAAGAAAGAGATACGATATGGATATGTATGAATTGCGGACAGCTGGTCTATGGTAAGTGTGCACCTGAAGTGTGTTCCGTATGTGGCTATCCGCGGGCATTTTATAAACAAAATTGCGAAACGTATTAGAAGTTTGAAAGCCCTTCTACTAATTTTGTTTTTTATTTTTCACAGTCGATTCATCCGTTAAAATAATTCTATTAGGTAAGTCTTCTTTTGGGATATCATCAATATCCTCGTTTTTATTTTGCAATGGATCACCATTTGGTACTGTTTTTATAGGTATATTATTCAAATATTTATTTTCCATAAATACCATCCTTTCTTTGTATATATTATAGGCATGATCTGGATAAATATACGAAATAAAGCAAAAAAGTGGCTCTGGAATTCACCAGAGCCAGATTATTAACAACTTCTGAAACATTTACGTAACATTCCCATTAAATCGCTACAGTTAAATGTATAACACATAATGTAGTCCTCCTTTGAAGTAAAATTTATGAACTAGGTACAAAAGAATTGTAACAATTTCGTAATATTTATGCAATAGGAGCATATTGGTAAATATGGAAAATAGATTTTTAGATACGTTCAGAAAGATCATGCGTATATTATATTAATAATATAGAAAAGGATTTTTATGAAATTTACAAAAATAAATTTTCAGTATTCGCAAGATATAACAGTTATTAATAAAGAACAATTTGAAGCCCACATGAAATTGTATGAAGGCTATATTAATAAAATGAACGAAATTGATCAGCTGCTTTTAGAAAGCAGCGATTTGGATAAAGCCAATGCGACATACAGTAAGTTCAGAGGAATAAAGAGGGGTGAAACATATGCATTAAATGGTGTCATCCTTCATGAGCTTTATTTTGAAAATATAGGAACAGATCAGAAACTGCCGGATGAATTATTGCAACGCTACTTGATGCGGGATTTTGGTGGCTTTGAAGAATGGGAAAAGCGATTTGTTGCGACAGCAAAAGCCAGCAGAGGGTGGGCTGTATTAGCATATGACTGGCGATCCTACCGTTTTCGAAATATAAGCTTGGATTCTCATGATTTGGGAAATATCGCACTGTCTACACCAATATTAGTATTAGATATGTATGAACATGCATATTTTCTTCAGTACGCAGATAATAAAGTGGAATATATTAATAATTTTATGAAAAATATAGATTGGGAGGTTGTAAGTAAACGTTTTTATCCTAATTTAGCATAAAAATAATACTGGGAATGAAAAGTAAACACAATAAATTTATTTTGGAATAAACTGAATACAAAGAGGATTTCATATTATATAAGGAGGTTTATATAGTTTATTATGGATAATACTATTGTTGGCAGAAAAGCCAATCCGATTGTTGGAATCCCTTATAAAAATATAAACTGGGAAGATATACCAGGGCAACCGCTAGGTCTTGCCTCCCAGTTTAATTTATTTGTATTCGGGGATGCCAATAATATTGTCGATGTAGAAGGAGCGGTGGCTGTAGGTGGAAGTTTTTATAGTCCGAGAAGTCTGAGTGTTGGCTTAAAAAAAGAAAACGGCCAAGTGCCAGTTGAGTTATCACCTGATTTAGTCAGATATTTAATTGGAGATGTTACCTCTATAAAAGGACCGCTGGTGGTAAAGGGGCATGCTGTTTCAGGAGGTAATTTCAATGCGAACCCAGGTAGTTCTTATTATATCGGGAAGAGTAATTTGATTGACCAGTCTCAAGAATTGCAATATCTATATCAGGCAAATGGGGGAAGTCCTGATTGGGCTCCAAGTGATAAAGGAGACCATTATATTATTTCTAGCTATGATGTCCCGCGTATTATTCCGGCATCAAGAATAGCTACGAATATCCCTCAATTTTTCCGTAACGCCAGAAAGAGTATAGATACATTTATAGAGTGCCTGAAAGGGCTGAACACAAATGGAACTGTGAGTAGCAATTCTTATGAATGGATTCTAACTGGAAATAATCCAAAGCAAAATGTTTTTACGATTGATACAAGACCAAATGGCCTAATAAATAAGGAAATCCGGTTTAACATACCCAAAGGTAGTTCAGCTATTGTAAGATTTATAACGGGACCGCATGCACATTTACAATCTGGCACATACGGGGAGGAAAGTCTTGCAAATCACACGCTCTATGTATTTGAAGATGCTACCAATATTCATATGGAACAATCTGCTGATATTTGGGGAAGTATTTTAGCACCACAAGCCATGTTCCATGGACATCCAACAGGAGGTCATGTTAGTGGAAATGCAGTACTGGGAGGATTTGCTGTAAATCCGAAAAGTGGTTTTGAATTTCATCTATATCCATTTGTAGGTGGCATTGATTGTATGAATCAAATGACGGCACCAGCTGTACCGGAAATATCACCAATTTCAGAGGGCGGTATATCGCCAGGAACCACACCTATGCCAATGCCAGGTACGATTTCCAATCCGACACCTCCACTATGTCCGACGTGTCCGGAACCAAAACCGTGTCCGTTACCAACTCCTTGCCCACAGGCAAAGCCATGTCCAGTACCGCCACCATGCCCGGAGGTAAAGCCATGTCCTGCGTGTCCGGAAGCAAAACCATGTCCGGTATGCCCGAAAGCCCCGCCATGCCCGGAAGTGAAACCGTGTCCGACGTGTCCAAAGTGTCCGGAAGCAAAGCCGTGTCCAGTACCGCCTCCATGTCCGGAAGTGAAACCGTGTCCAAAGTGTCCGGAAATGAAACCATGTCCGACGTGTCCGAAGTGCCCTGAGGTGAAACCATGCCCGACGTGTCCGAAGTGCCCGGAATGTCCAAAGTGTCCTGAAAATCAAACGGAGTATGTCCCGGTTCCGATACCAGTTCCGATACCGTTAAAAACGATACCGATTTGTCCTGTTTGCAGAGAATGTTTAATCACCCCTGGAATGATTGCAGGTTGTATTTTGGGTTGTGATTGTTGTAGGAATCATGAATGGGATGTTATCCTGTATCAAATGATAGATGATACGAGAGTTCTT
>JAEVYY010000004.1 GCA_023392535.1 Bacillota bacterium | reverse complement strand
AACGTGCACTCGCATTAACTGCTCGTAAATTTGTGCGGTTGGTCTTTACGCTTCTGAAAGACAATCGCCTATATCGTTCAGTAGAATAGATAAATCTTTCTGCTGATGAGTCGCCCTGCTCATTTTTAAAAACTTGGTCGACAGGGCTTAGGTGGGTGTTTTGCGCTTTTCGGAAAAGGAACTAAATATATATGATTTTAATTTCATTTCTCACTTGACATCACACCGCTGGACTAATAATATTTTTCTAGATATAATTTCCGAATTCTTTTACTCCGTGTATTCTACTATAATTTTCTTACAAGATTTACAGCAATAAGCTGGCAGATTGCAGGCACCTTGGAATTTTTGTGCCAGTTGGATTCCATTATTTCCTTTTTTCACCACTGCTGATTCATATTTTTCTTTTCTCCAGGCGATATGAAGCGCATCCGTTGTAAGGTATCCAGAATCCATTTCTCCATTACAATAAGGACATTTCATGCTTTCGACTCCCTCTCTATTTTTTATAGTCTATTATATGGGCCGTTATTATTGTAAAACTATGTGCATTAATAGTTATAACGCAGTTGTCTGTCATAACATACCAATTTTTTCCTTGTTTCGTAATAGTTGTATTTTCTGATGTTATCCTGCTCTTACACCATGCAACGACATGGTCTGTTTCTAAGGAAAGATTCTTCTTAATTCTGATAACACCTAATTTGGTCGTGTGGATTTTATCAATATTCTGGAGTAATTCCTGTTCATTTTTCAATGTATTAAGCTCTCCTCTCCATTTATATATATACCTATTTTGGTATTACGGCAACTATTTTAACGCTTTGACAATGTCGTAAACAAATTACTTCCGATACCAGGCTGGTACTGGATCCTTTTTTAAGTCATACCATTTCAAAATATCATTGGCTTGAAGCTTCATGATATCAATTTGACTTTGTCCAAAACGAATTGCCCAGGGCAGGGATGAAAGCGTATTGCAGGAGATGTAGAGTGCAAGTAGCTGCCAAAAATTAATGGGTACTTCATTATTAAAATAACCATTTATCATTCCGGTGGAAAATATTGGAGTTTTTTGTGCACTCCATACTATGCGATTGAACTCCTCCCAAGGATCTCCATAATCATCACGATCAAAGTCAATAATGGTCAATTTTAATTCCTTATCAAGCATCATATTTCCGATATGAAAATCACCATGCTGATAACATTGTGGGCGGTCTTTCAACAAATGTTGATATGTATTTATATAATCCAGAAAGACTTGACCATTTTCATATTTTATCGGGCATTCCCGATACATTTGTATCTTAGCATTCATTTTATCGCGAAAACGAGTTTCCCAATCTTCTACCGTTAAAGATACCCGAATCGTATGAATTTTTTTTAATATCCGACCTGCTTCAAGTCCATAGTGATACTGTTCTTTATCCGATAAAAGAGGAACTATTTCCTCGGCATCATTCCCTTCAATCCAAGTTTGGAGTGAATAGACCCCCTCCTCGCAGACTCCGAATTCAACAGGCTGACACATTGGCACACCAAGAGATGAAACTCTTTGCATTCTTTCGAATCCAGCCTTTTTCTCCTCGTACTTCTCTATCGGAGAAATACGCAATAAGTATTTCATCCCATTTTCAATGGAAACACAATATTTTGTATCACCCGACCAGCCTTTCGTAATTGGAACCATGGATTTAAAGTTAAATACTGACATTATATCCCCTTTCACATTTATCAAAAATGATACATTTCGCTACAGGACTTTATAGTAAGGATTCATATCCTCATAATATCCACTTTTCGTCCTAAAACCGCCTGGGATCGTACCAAGCCGTTGAAAGCCTAATCGCTCATAGAGATGTATTGCATGGGTATTGCTTGCAACCACAGCATTGAATTGTAAAATTCTAAATCCATGCTGTTTTGCTTGTTTAAGACAATCTAATACTAACTTTTCACCAATATGTAATCCTCTGCTCTCTGTAAGAACAGCATAGCTCGCATTGCATATATGTCCACATCTTCCAATATTGTTTGGATGAAGGATATACATCCCATAAATTTTCTTACTTTCCAACTCTTCTGCAATTGCACAATACGTTTGTTCCTCAAAAAAAATGTGGCCTGTTTCTTCTGTTAAACACTCCTCTTGCGGAAAGGCATTACCTTCTTCTACAATCTCGTTCCAGATGCCGATCATGGCAGGTACATCCTTTGCCTGATATTTTCTGATTTCTATATTCATATTATCCTATTTCCTTCCTACCGCATTTTCGTCCATAAGATGATCCTATTTTATATTAGTATTTTAAACGTAACCATCCCGCAGGCTCTCTGTCTGTACCTACGTAAAAATTTCCATCTTTATTCACTAAATCATAGCTTTGACGTGGTTTTCCCTTCACATTTTGCTGTATCACTTCAATATTATTTTCCGTTACTTTTGTTATGATCGCGACATGTCCATATTTCGTATCTGTAAACACAATCAGGTCATCTTCTTTTGGAGCAACATTTCCACCGTTGTAATATTGAAGTAAACCTCTTTGCTTATTCATCTCGCCTTGCTCTGTATCGTAGGAAAAGTAATCTATTGCATTTCCATACAAATCAGGCATTTTATGACCTTTCGCTTCATAATAAAATCTCTTAACAAATTCCACACACTGCCATCTATATCCATAGTAATATCCATCATCACTATAATGTCTTCCATAGGATTTTGTATAAAAAAAACCGTTATAACATACATCTACATTTTTATAACTATCCATAGGTCTTCCTATTTTAATTCTATCCTGCATATAAATTATTATAAGGATAAATGTTATTATCAAAAAAATTAGGCTTACTATAGCCATATATTTTCTTCTTTTGTTCACTTCGCACCCCATCATTTTTTGCTCTTGAGACTAATTCCAGTTGACTCTTCCTCTTTCACCTTCATCATCAGATATTCACTGATACCTTTTCTATATAAATCATGTATTTTACCAATTTCAGAATATCCTATTCTTTTATATAACTTTTTAGCATTAATATTAAAATCAGCTACCACTAAAAACAGCTTGGAATACCTTGCCAAATACGCGCTCTCAACAAACCTTAAGAGAGTTTTTCCGATTCCCTGACCGCGATTTTCATTTTTCACAGCTATGATATGTATGTAAGGAAAAGAGTGAAAGATACCGTTTGAAATCACCCATACAAATCCCTTACAAATATCATGATCCAATGCTCATTCATTACCTTTTCAGCTGCTCTTATCATCGCTCTTTCAATACTCCCCCTAAATCGTAATTCCGTCATTCTCAAGTCCTGATTGTATTAACAATTCAACTACTCATTGCTATCTAAAAATACTTCAGCATAAGCCAAAAATCCGCCTAGACATAGTCATAGACAGATTTTAAATATAGTAACTCTATTCAATTTCGTTATTATATCGTAAACCTCTAAAAGCATGTTTCCCCTCACACATCGCTGAATTTACCTTTATTAGATTAAGAACATGCGGCTCCTATTCGTCATTCTACGTTCGCAAAATGCTTCGCACTTGTCTCTCTTGTGTTTATTATATCATAACATAAAGAAGCTTGTATAAAAACCTATTCTGTCTTTACTTTTATAATCATTATATCAATGCAATATGGTACATTCTTGTTGTGTGTCCATCCTCTTCCTCTACCATACAATGGAATTCCCATCCGCATTTCTCATAAAAATCCATATGCTCTGTGATCAGATAAACATCTTGATAACCCATTGTGGACAGATCTTTGCACACAAAATCCAATAGTTTTTTTGCTATCCCCAGTTTTCTATACTCTTCTTCTATGTATAGTGCGCAGATATTAGGGGTTAGATCCGTTCTTTTATGAAAATCATTTTCAATGACTCCTAACCCGCCGATTATTTTATCTTCTATCAATACCAAATACCACTGTGGTATTTTTCTTTGCTTCTTTTGACATTCCTGTATACTAGTAACGTATAATTCTTCTGAGACCTTCCATTTCTCATGGAACCATCTGGCAGCTCTTTCATTGAAGTCACTTCGGTTTCTCATCAATATGACTGTGTATTCTTCTGCTATTTTGTCTACAACTGACACGATTACCTCCCTTCCGCTATCTCTGTCGTTTCTTCTTAAGATTAATTGCTGTTTTTATCCTGATTTCGCAACATTCCGCATTTATTTTCTAAATATTGAAACCGATGCTTATGGTAAAGCAAATCTGCCGGATAATTGGCAATCAGGCACACATAACTGTCTTCTTGCGTATTGTCATCGAAATACGCATCTATTTCCTGCATGATCCGCTCTGCGTATCCTCTTCGCTGATATTCCTTGTCCACCATAATATCACTCACAACATAGGTGATCCCTCCATCGCCGACGATTCTGCCAAATCCAATCAACTTTTCTTCGTCATAAAGAGACACCGTAAACAGTGAATTTTTTAAAGCGATCTCACTTCTGTTTAGATCTTTATTTCCCATTCCAGAACGCATTCTAAGACTAACATAGTCTTGTGCTTTCGGTGTTTGATAAACTATCTGCATACTGACACTTTCCTTCCAATTTAACATTATTTCATTGCAGTAAAAAATTGTATAGTGCCTTTTTCATATGTCCGCATCTTTGAAAATCCAGCCTTTTTAAAAAAAGAACAAAGCTCTTTTGCACTATAAACTTTGACATCCCCTGAATGGGTAAACGGAAATACGAATGCATTGGCAACAAAACGTATCAGAGGCGTAAAATATGGCTCCGCCAAGTAGATCTCCCCACCGTCTTTTAAAACCCTCTTACATTCATCTGCAAATCCTTGCGGATCTTCAAAATGATGAAACGCACAAGACACCGTTATGACATCGACGGTATTATTCTCAAATTCAAGCGGAAAACTAGGCTGCGCCTGAAAGTCGCATTCAGGATAACGTTTTTTAGCAACTGCAATCATCGCTTTTGCAATATCAACACCAAACGCCTTTACCTTCGCCTTTTTCGAAAGTTCTGACAACAAATATCCATTGCCACAGGCTACGTCCAGAATAGTATCCCCATCGCTAAGAACGACCTTTCTTAGCAGCTCTTCTTTATGTGCTTTCGTATAGAACCCCTCTGGCTTTTCATCATATTCCAACGCCATTTTATCATATACTATTTTCGATTGCTCCGTCTTTTTTCCCATGTACATTTCTCCTATTTATGAAAGGCTTATACTTGTAACACCCAGATCATCATATCCTTTATAAAAATACTCACACGTATTGGTATTGATAAAAGCAGTATATTTTGTATAATCATAGGTATCCCTACTCGTTTTGACCGCCCCTTTCGGAATAGATACGCTTTCCATAATATGAAAGCATGCAATAATAGCTTCTTTATCATCTGCAGGTGTCTGTATATTGGACTTTAAATAGGCCGCTCTTACAAAACGCTCAGGTGAGGTAAATCCACCCGGAAGCAGACTGGTTCCCCCTGCCTGACCGAAGGGTTTCAACGTCACAGCATCCCAGACTGCCTTCTCTTTTTGTATTGGCGAAGCTGCCATGTAATTCCTCAAATTTGTCATATGCCATTTAAAGTCTGGACTATTTGCCATCACGCCAATCGGATTATCTATGATTTCTATCCCATTTCCTGTCGCCTCCAACACAACACACGCACCACTTCGATCCGTTGCCATCCAATGAAGTGGTGCGATTGAATTTGTTACTGGATCCGGTGTTCCCACTACTATAACATTTTCAAGAACCTCCGGCAGCCTTTCAACAGAATCACAGTTCCCTAACAAGTAATGAAGAAAATCAATGGATGCAATTGCATACTTTCCCACAGACTCGTCATCATATTTCACATAATCAGGAAAATATAGCACTGCCGCTGCAAAACCCTTTTCATTAACACCATCAAAAAAGCCAAGAAGATTATCTACTTTTTGACCGATTCCAATAAAACGATAGGTATCCGTCATTTGCATTTGGTTTAAAGTGTTACTCCATTGATAAAAATTGGGAATGATAAAAAACTGCGGTATGATTGGATAAGAGAAGTCCATGTTCCTGCCAAAAAATTGTTCTCCAGGGTCAGATCTTAATGTGATAGCTGTACACATATATTTCTCCTGTATTTTTCTATTTTTACAGTATATGGCTTCCGCCATATAATATGAGTGTGAGGCTTTCCAGAACATGCCACCGAAACGTATGACTTTCTTTTCGTTATTATAGCAACCTCTTCCACGTTTTACAATATTGTGTCATTTTCCTCTTCATACACATCCTCTACCTTCACCGCTTCTTCAAGCTGTTCCTGTATGAATCTTACACGGATGACGGCCTGTGGCCAATTGATGGAAATCTGACTATGTCTGCTTTTTTCCTTTGCCTTGGAAGTTATGAGATGCACCAATTCTTCCATAACAGTTTTCGTAAGATAGCTCCCCCGCCAATGAAAAGTCAATACTTTTCCTTTTTTCATTGCCTGTTCACAGCGCTTTGCCACCTCTTCCATTTTGGTAAAAGACAACTTCTTTTCTTTATAATAGAAATGCAGCTCATCAATGCAAGCTGGAATTTTATAGATGGAAGGCTCATGATCTTTAAAAATACTCTTATCAGCCAGATTAAAATAGTCATATCTTACTTCTTTTTTTCCCAATGAATGATCAAAAGTAGCATCCAGATGATACCATGCTCCCTGGATTTGAATGACATTCCACGCATGCCTATACTTGATGTGCTTTTCCGGGTTATTCTCCGAAATCACAACTATGCAGGGAATGGAAAGTTCATCACAAAGAATTTTCACAGACTTTGCCATTCCTTCACAGACGCCAATGCCCTGTCCCAGTGGCCCGATGATTTCATGAGAATATTGCTTTTTCAACTTATCATATGTCACATTCTTACAAATAAAATCGTGAATATATTGCTCTATTTCCCACTCTTCTTTTACTTTTACAGTCCGGGCAAGTTTTTCCACCCGAACTCTCATTGCCTTCTGATGCTCTCTGATTTTATTTCTATCAAATAGGTAAACGGGCTTCATTCTCACCAACGTGGAATCCGGGTAGAAAGAATATTGAAAAGTGGAAGCATAAAAGATCTCAGGACAATCCAGCCTTATCTGATAAAAAATATCCGCAAGCTCCTTTCCGTCCATTCTCGGAACTTCAAAATCCGGTGCAAGTGACAAAAGACCATTCTTAATGACCTGATAAATCCTTTGGTTTTGCTTATTCATCTGACTATAATAATATGGTTCCATGCTATTGTTTCTCCAAGTTTATGATTTTCGTATTAATTGCAGAAAAGGGCTTCACCGATTCCGTGTGAAGCCTCTTTCCTATTGTGTTTATCCCACTACAACACCTTTTTGCAACATAATATTGGCATATAATGCACTCTCCCCTGTGGCGATGACTGCATAGACTTTTTTTGTTTCTTCATAGAACTGGAAGCGTTCGATCTGTCCGATCGCTTTTGTTCCCCGCTCATCATATTTGGTTACGATGTCACGATAAGTATCCCAAATTGGAGTCCTAACTTGATCGCCTGGCATGACCTCCATAAGATTTACCGGATGCTCTATATATGTGTCCAATGGAAAAATTTGTAAGATCGCATCTAATATTTCAGGCACGCCATGCCCATCACATCGGATCACAATGGCGTCCTTTCCCATGGATTCCGCCGGAAAATTGCCATCTGCAATAACCAATCTGTCACTATGTCCCATTTCACATAATACTTTTAACAATTCTGGTGATATTATTTTAGGTATTCCTTTTAACATATAAACACTCCTATTTTTTTATTCTGTTATCGTTCCATCAAGATCCCAAAGATCTTCCCATCCCTTTGCATTTTTCCATAGGAAAACCTGTCCCTTGACCAGCCTACCGTTTTTGTCTTCCCCATCTATCGCTTCCATTTCCGCTTCTGTCAGCGCATCTTTTGTACAACACTTTAAATTCATTACATATTGGTCTTCTTTCACAGAAAAAGGAATTGGAATTTGTCCACGCTGCACGGCCCATTTCAGACAGATAGTTGCCGGATGTACCTTGTGTGCCTTTGCAGCTTCTACCACTGCCGGCAACTCAATATCAGCAACGTCATCAGCCGTTCTATCCCGTTCCGGTCTGGATGGCGAACCGATCGGGCAATACCCGATCGGAACAATATTATGTTCCCGAACATAGGTAAATAACTCTTTTTGCTGGAAACTCGGGTGTAGCTCCATTTCCATCGCTGCTGGCTGAATCTTACATAATGGTAGTATTTGCTCAAGTTTCGGTATGGTCATATTTGACATTCCGATCTGTTTTACCAGTCCCATTTCCACTAATACTTCGCATTGACGCCACGTCCGCATAAACTCTTCCTGTGAGAACGGCTTGGAATCGGGATTTCTCGTATCCCCACTACAGCCTGGTTCATGATAATTGGGAAAAGGCCAATGTACAAAATAAAGATCAAGGTAAGACAATTTTAAATCCTTTAAGCTTTGTTTACAAGACTCTATTACTTTTTCATGTTTATCATTCCATACTTTTGAAGTGACAAACAGTTCTTCCCTTTTGATCACGCCCTCCCGTAAGATTTGTTCTAATACTTCTCCGATCTGGTCTTCATTTTGATATACCGATGCGCAGTCTATCAAACGATAACCACTTTTGATGGCTCCATAGACGGCCTTTGATACCTGCTCTTTGTTATACTTATCCGATCCGAATGTTCCAAGACCCATTCCAGGTATTTCTGCACCTGTATACAACACTCTTTTTGGCACCAGTGCCGGATCCACAAAATTACTCATGTCTGCCCTCCCTAATTATCTTCCAACGTTTAATCAAATGTAACAGCAACTTTTCCACAATTTCCACCTGCCATGAGTGCATAGGCTTCTCCCGCTTTTTCCAGTGGGAATTCATCGGTAATCAAATCTTCCGGATGAATATTCCATCTTACCAGACGTTCTACCAGTTCTTCCATTCTCCAAAGAGAGGTTACCCAGGAACCATATATAGTTTTTTGTCCATGAATCATATCCGGACTTGGATTCAAGCTTACTGTACCGCCTTCTCCAACAAATGCTATTTTTCCCCATTCACGTGTTGCTCTTACTGCTATTTGTCTTCCTGGATCCGCAGCACTTGCATCAATGGCACGCTCCACCCCCCTACCACCGGTCACCTTAAGGATCTGATCCAGCGTATCTGCACCCGGTTTTAATACATGGTCTACAAGGCCTAATTTTTTAGCCAGATCAATACGATAATCATTCATTTCGACACCGATTAGCAGATTTGCGCCCATGGCTTTTGCCAGCATAAGCGCAGCTAGACCTACCGGTCCCAGACCTGTGACCAGTACTGCATCATTGCCGCAAACACCTATCTTTTCCATTGCTTCATATACCGTACCGAATCCACAGGCAACCTGGGCACCATCTTTAAAGGTGAGTTCATCTGGCAATGCGATCAAATCCTTCTCATCTGCCACTATATAAGGTGCCATCCCACCATCTCTTTGCCATCCATACGCTTTTCTGTGCTCACTGGAACAAGAGATGTAGTATCCTCTTCTACAGTCATTACATACACCGCAGCCTGATATATGATAGATAATAACACGGTCTCCTTTTTTAAAACGTTTCAGACCTTCTCCCACTTCTACGATTTGTCCGCACGGTTCGTGTCCTGCGATCATTCCTGGTATGTAGCCTTCCGGCCCTTTTCCAACATGTTCTCTGTAAATACATCTGATATCGCTTCCACAGATTGTAGTTGCCTTTGTTTGTACAAGCACTTGCCCGTATCCTGGTGTCGGAATATCGAATTCCTTTAATTCTACAGTACTGTTTCCTGGTAAAATTGCTCCTGTCATCTTTGCCATAGTAACATCCTCCATTCATTCTAAAATAGGTTCTTCGCTTAATTCCATTATATCCTTTTCCAATTTTTGTATAATACCTATACTTGACATTTCCTTTCATTTTGTGTCGTGTTATCGCATGTTTTCATTGACCCTACAGGGTATTTCTGATACGCTCAAACTAAGTATTCTTAATAGCATTGATATCATATCAGCTTTACGTTTTACAAAAAAAGGGGGCGGCTTATGCATACTAAATATACGGACTTAAATATCCATTTCTCTATTGATAACTATTCTTTTTATGCACTAAATATCGTATTCGAACGTTTTTTGCGCTCTATCCCTCTACATAGTCATAGTCGCAACAGTTATGAGGTCCATTACATTCCTTATGGACATGGAAAAGCGCGGATTGATAATAATAGCTACGAAGTAAGACCCAACACACTTTATATTACCGGTCCTCATGTAGCGCATGAGCAGACGCCTGATAAAAAGGATCCCATGGCAGAATACTGCATCTATCTTAAGCTTGAGAAAAAGCACCTATCCCCTGCCAGACAGAAAAATGTGGAATTTATATCTCGTTTCGAAAAAACTTCTTTTTGGTACGGGCAGGACACTCAAAATATTTATCCCATTCTGCAAATGATCTTCTATGAATTGGAGCATCAGGATACTGGTTATATGACGGAAGTGGAAACGCTCCTAAAGCAGCTGATTGTAAGATTAATTCGGAATTATGAATATCGCGATAAGGAACAGAATTTATCTGATAAAGGATCCAAAGCGCACTTCGGACCCTCTAATTTGTTTGATCGTAAATATATTGTGATAGAAGAAAGCTTTTTATATGAGTATAAGGATCTTACACTTGACTTACTTTCTACTCGTTTGGGATTAAGTCCGAGGCAGACCGAACGTCTTTTAAAAGCGCATTATGGCAAAACGTTTTTACAGAAAAAATCCGAAGCAAAGATGTCTGCTGCTTTGCTTCTTTTAGCAGATTCGGAAAAGCAAATCACACAAATTGCCTACCAGCTAGGGTATTCTTCTGTAGAACATTTTTCAACTGCTTTTAAAAGATATTATAAAAAGAGTGCCAGAGACTATCGCAAAGAGCAGAATCTTGCGGTAACCGATTGCTAAGCTTACCTGCTATGTCAAGCTTATTCAAATTCGTTTCCGCAATACGTCTTTTTCATATTTCTGCACTTCCCAAAACCATTGTTCCCTTACAGGCACTCTCTGTTCTTCACAGAAATAATTCCAAACATCTCCAAAGGGATATGTCTTCACTTCCTCCTGCAACATCATAGCTTCTGTCAACTGATTTGTATCCTGCAAAACTTTTAATTTCTTATGCGGTGAAAGCAATGCATATAAAAGTGCCTTTTGCATATTTCGCATTCCGACCACCCAAGCACTAATACGATTAATGCTCGCATCAAAGTAATCTAATCCCAGTAACACCCTGTCAATCGCATCATTACGTACAATTTCTTTCGCAATTTCTTTGGTCTCATCGTCAAACAACACAACGTGATCGCTATCCCATCTTACCGGCCTTGTTACATGAAGTGCGATCTTATCTGCAAATAAGAGCATAGAGGAAATTTTATCTGATACCACCTCTGTCGGATGATAATGACCGTTATCCATCAAACTGATAATTCCATTTCTGGCTGCATAATTGACCGTAAATTCCGATGAACCCACCGTATATGATTCCAGTCCGATACCAAATACTTTGGACTCCAAACATACAAGTACTTTTTCTTTGTCATAATCCATATTTAAAATCTGGTCTAAGGAATCTTTAAATCTTGCTCTTGGTCCTAAACGGTCTGCGGGAATATCTTTATATCCATCCGGAATCCAAATATTCATGGCACATGGCATTCCTGTCTCCTTTGCAAAATATTCCGAGATACGGATGCATGCCTGGCAGTGATCGATCCAGAATTTTCTGATTTCTTCATCCGGACTTGATAAGGACAGACCATCTTTCATCATTGGATGTGAAAAAATAGTCGGATTAAAATCTAATCCCAACCCTCTTTCCTTTGCAAATGCGACCCATCTATTAAAGTGCTTCGGCTCCAACTGATCTCTGTCTGCAAACTCTCCCTCCTCAAAAATAGCATAACATGCATGAAGATTGATCTTGTGCTTTCCCGGGATTAAACGGAATGCCTCATCCATATCTGCCATAAGTTCCTCCGGTGTACGTGCTTTTCCCGGATAATGCCCAGTCGCCTGAATTCCTCCGTCAAGTATACCCTCATGGTCAAATCCGGTTACATCATCTCCCTGCCAGCAGTGCATGGAGATAGAAATATTTTCTAATGCAGCGATCGCTGCATCTGTATCAACTCCGATTGCCTGGTACATCTTTCTTGCTGAATCATACCTTTGTTTTGTTGTCATTTTTCGAATTCCTTTCTCTCTTTTATTGATACTCTTTAATCTCAAAAGATTCATGAACACATCTTCTCGCTTCCTGAAGTCCCATGAATTCTCCTTTTTGAATCATTTGAGCCATCAGATTACCGATTGCTGTCGCTTCGCCTGGTCCGGCGTAAATAGTCTTTCCTGTCTTTTCCGCCGTCAACTGGTTCAAATAGACTGCATTGGAACCGCCGCCAACGATGTAGATCGAATTAAATTTTTTCCCAGTCAGAGCCTCGATCTCTTTGGCGGTATCCGCATAGCTTTCCGCAAGACTCTGATAAACGACCGTAGCTATCTGACCTATTGTCAACGGTTCTTTTTGACCGCTTTCCCTGCAATACGCTCTAATTGATTCCACCATATTGTCTGGTGCAAAGAAGCGTTCATCATTCACATCCACGCGGGACGGAAATGTCTTTTCTTCCTCTGCCATTTCACAAAGCTCCGCAAAAGAATACTTATCCCCAAGTTCATGCCTTACCGACTGGATCATCCAAAGTCCCATAATATTCTTCAAATACCGGAACCGATATTCATATCCGCCTTCATTGGTAAAATTCTTCTCCATACTTTCTCTGGTACAGACCGCTTCATTATTTTCAATTCCCATGAGTGACCATGTTCCTGAACTGATATACATACACGTATCCTTTAAGGCCGGTACTGCCATCACTGCTGATCCTGTATCATGTGTTGCCGGAAGAATCACATCACAGCAGAATCCGACTTCTTCCGCTATCTGTGGCGTCAGCCGCCCTGCAAGTGCTCCCGGCTGTATGATTTCCTGAAACATTGATTTTTTATATCCTAATTTTTTAATGAGCTGATAATCCCAATTTTTAGTAATAGGACTCACTAATTGCCCAGTTGTTGCATTTGTATACTCACATAGCTTATTTCCAGTAAGCAGAAAATGAAAGTAATCCGGAATGAAAAGTAATGATTCTGCTGCATCCATAACCTCAGGTTCCTGTTTTTTCAGAGCCATCAGTTGATAGACCGTATTAAAAATTAATTTTTGGATGCCAGTTCTTCTGTATAAATCTTCTTTTGAAATAAGCTTGTATACTTCTTTATCCATATTTTTTGTTCTTGCATCACGGTAGCCATAGGTATTGCCCACTAACTTATCATTTTTATCCAATAACACATAATCTACTGCCCAGGTATCAATCGCCATGCTTTCTGGAATTTTATTTTTTTCCTTGCAGACCTTCATTCCCTGTTTGATATTACGGAATAAACGCTCTGTATCCCAGCACAAATGACCGTCCTTTTTTACCATTCCATTCTCGAAACGGTAAACTTCTTCCAATACGATCTTACTGTTTGTAATACTGCCTAGTATATGCCTTCCGCTGGATGCTCCGATATCCACTGCCAAAAAGTATTTTTCCATAATTATCCCTTCCCATCGCTTCTGCATGAGCTTTTTACATATGTATTGTATCGTATTTTATTCTCCATTTTTAGGACGTTGTTTGCGAATTTTACCGTCCTTATTTGCACATGAATGATCAAAATGCTATACTCTATAATAATTGCTAATCATAGCCAGTCAATGAATTCGTAAATTTGCACAATAGGTTTAAAGAAAATGGTCAGCACGCAATGGTACATAGGAGCATAAAATACATGCTCTAAGTACCAGCGGCTTCATACAGTTGCTCACCGAACTATGTTGTGCATCCATTTTTGTTTGATAAGTGTATGTGCAAATTGACGATGTCAAGTTTTCTGATAAGCTCACCAGAAAATATAAGGCATCAAAGAAGGACAGAAAGGTTCGCATATATCGATATCGCAAGTCATCAGATGCCAGTATTTGATGCAGTGCTTTGCGGCATTCAAAAAGTGAGTGGTACATAGGTATGAAAATCACTGAAGGACCCTATAAAAACGCCGGTCCTTATGCGTCAGGAGCAAAGCGATTCTGACGTATTAGTACCGCTGCGATTTTTATCGGAGCGAGAGCGTGTCCGAATGATTTCATACCTATGTACTACGTATTATGAGAAAAACGGGGGAATTTGCAGACATGAATCAAGAATTATTAGGACTCTTAGAGGTCATTACCGGGGAAGAACAGCGGTTACTGGATGGAAATAATGATGTACAGAAAAATTTATATGCCACGACGGATGAATTCGTGATTGACAGCCGACTCATGCTGGCAAGCGGAAAGGTCATTGATATTCGTCCACACACCCGTTTTGTGCATTTTCCGAAACACAAGCATAATTATGTGGAAATCATCTATATGTGCAGCGGTTCCACCACTCATATCATCAATGATACTAAAAAAGTGAATTTGAACGCCGGAGAACTCCTATTTCTAAATCAGAATGTCACACAAGAGATCCTGCCTGCCGGAAAAGATGACATTGCCGTCAACTTTATTGTACTGCCAGAATTTTTTGACCGTACCTTCGCGATGGCCTCTGAAGAAAATATATTACGTAACTTTATTATTGCTTCCCTAAAGCAGGAAAAAAGTATGGTAGATTATCTACATTTTCCGGTAAAAGAAATACTGCCAATTCAGAACTTGGTCGAGAATATGACTTGGGCACTGTTAAACAAACAGTCAAACAAGCGAAATATCATTCAAACTACGATGGAACTGTTGATGCTTCACTTGTTCGATCATACCGAAAAGATCAATCAGAATGATCCCAGACAATTTGAACAAAACTTGGTGTTCGCAACGTTTCAATATATTGAAAATCATTATAAGAATGCATCCTTAGAAGAACTATCCCACCTATTGGGACATCCTCCTTACTACGTAAGTAAACTTTTAAAAAAACACTCTGGGTATCATTTCAAGAATCTGTTACAGGCGAAACGACTGAATCAATCTGTATTTTTGCTTACCACGACCAGCATTGCAGTAGAAAATATTATAGCAATGGTAGGGTATGAAAATACCAGTTATTTTCATCGTATCTTTAAGAAACGCTTTGCCATGACTCCAAAACAATATCGATTAGAAAATCCTTTATAGCAATATATATTAATTCTTTTATTTTGAAGTTTATTTTAAACTTAGTTCGTTATATAAATAGGTAAACATTTCCATCCTAAAAAATATTCAAATTATCTACCTAAGTAAACAGAACGGAGAATAAATCATGAAAAAGTCAGTACTGTTTCAACTAATCATCGTTATATTGGCAACCATTACTACCGGCTGCTCCCGCATGGCTTCATTTAGTTATTTTAATAACTTTCAATGCCGTACAGATGGTGCTTCCTATCATTTATCTGGTAGCGTCTATCTCACAAAAGACGATCCTCTTGGACTTTTAACTATGTCTTGTCTGACAGAAAATGAACTCGGGATTTCCGGAACATTTAAACATCTATCCGGAAATGTACAAATCGTATATGTCGATCCAGAAGGGAATGATATAGAAATTGCAGACAGTAACGATGCTTCAAATGATACATTTACAATAGATACAAAAATTCCGGTAAAACCAGGAATCGGAAAAATTCAATTGCTTGGAGATCATACTTCTTTTAAGATGGATATACAAATAACAGATATCAATGGCAATGATTATACTTATATTGCACACGGTGATAGTGACGACAGTGCAGATGAAGATACCAATATTAGTAATGATCCGCAGACTCAAAGCAGTGAAAACCCAAAAAAGATGCCAGACGTTAGTCAAAGTTTAAAAATACTTAATGAGGAAAAAAAGTCTTACACAGAATTAGATACAAAAGATGCAAACATTGTATTAGAGACAAATTTAGAAAAAAGCACTCCGGTAACCGTACGCATAGCATATCATTTTAAAAGTACTCATAAAAATATGGAACTCGGAGCAATGACATTGCAATACGAAACAGAAGAAGGAGAATACCTCCCGCTGATAAACAAAGAAAAACAGTACGCTATTTCCGACTACGAGGAAATGGACACCATAATCGCATCCATAACCTTGCCCGCCGGTAACAATAGACTGATTTTAAAGAATGTAGACGGACGCAACTTCAACTTATCATTTCATATTAAAGTAGAAGAAGTGGAAGATAAAGACTGATTATTATGTATCCGCCTTTATTCCATGCCACAGGGGTCCATTTCCCTTCCCGATATGCAGCCCGCTATTTAATGCTTTATTCAGATATTCTTTGGCTGCTAAAATGCTTTCCTCAAGCTTCATTCCTTTTGCCAGCCCACAGGCAATTGCCGAGGAAAGGGTACATCCCGTACCATGCGTATTGGGATTTAGTATGCGTGTGCCCATAAACCATGTGATGAGACCCTTATGATATAATACATCGTCAGCACCGTCTATGCGATGTCCTCCTTTCAGAAGAATAGAAATCCCATACTTTTCTCCTAGTTTACGCGCTGCTTGTTCCATGTCCTCTTTCGTATGGATTTCTTTTTCTATAGATAAAAGTGTTTCTGCTTCTGGGATATTAGGTGTAATAAGAGCCGAAATCGGAAACAATCTATCTGTCAGTGCATGGATTGCACTTTCTTCTAATATTCTTCTTCCACTGGTGGATATCATAACAGGATCTGTAACAATAGGAACTTTTTGGAAATTCATCAACCTTCGTGCAATAATTTCTATCGTGGAAGAGGTCCCCACCATACCAATTTTTACCGCTTCTGGAGGAATGTCTGATAAAACTGCATCCAGTTGACCTGACAGCATGTTGCCGCTAACGGACTCCGTCAAATGGACTCCTATGGTATTTTGAGCGGTGAGATTTGTGATTACACTGGAACCATAGAGACCAAACGCCATAATCGTCTTTAAATCTGCCTGTATTCCAGCACCCCCGCTGCAATCAGAACCTGCTATTGTTAAGACAGAGGGTAGCGATCGCATCATACCATCACCACTTTCTGCAATTGTTTCTTTAAGCTATGAACTGCTGACGAGATTTCTTTTTGCCGGAAAATCCCAGAAACTACTGCTGCTCCAGCTATCCCTGTTCCTTTTAAAGAAGAGACATTTTCACCGGTAATTCCGCCAATCGCGGTCACCGGAAGCGGAACCGACCGGCAAATCTCTGAAAGCTGATCCATTGTCACCGGGATGGCTTCTTTTTTTGTTAGACTGGGAAATACAGCTCCAACACCCAAGTAATCGGCACCTGCTTCCCAAGCTTTTTGGGCCTGTTGTACTGTTTTTACCGTGACACCTAAAATCCGATTCTCTCCAATACGGCTTCTGACCACGGAAGGTGATAAATCATCTTGTCCTACATGTACTCCATCCGCATTACATTGTATGGCAATGTCTACGTTATCATTAATGATAAGAGGGACTCCATACCGATTCGTAAGTTCACGTACTATAAGAGCTTCTTCTAAAAAAGCTTTCGTTTCCATATTCTTTTCACGTAGCTGTAATAAAGTGACACCTGCGGAAAGGGCCTCTTCTATTTTCTCTATAAAAAGAGCTTCGCCTTCCATCACATGGTCTGTCACCGCATATAATAAATATATTTCATTACCAAATTTCAATGTTTGCCCCTTCTTTCAAAATTGATTCCTTTAACATGCTAAATTCATCCATAAAGTAGCAACGAAACGTTCCACACCCCCCCTGTATTTTTTTTATTTTTTCTGATGCTCGTTCCCCGCAAAGACCAGTCGCAGCGGTGGCAAGAGCTACTGCTTCCAATAAGAGATTTTGCTGAATCTTCCCATTGGAATCCGAAATAGACGCCACATAAGCAGCTATGACACCGTCCAGCATACAACCGCTTCCTGTAATCTGGGACATCATGGAACATCCATTTCTAATCAGCCAGGTTTCTTGTCTTGTTGTTACAATATCAGTTTTCCCAGTCATGACAACAATTGCACCCGTTACAGCGCTTAGCGCTTTGGCCTTTTCTATGAAGGGTATCAGTGAATCTTCGTTAATTTCATCTGAAAAATCAGCATCAACTCCTCTGGATGGATTGGCAAGACCATTCGTTAAAGCACTCAACAAATAGGTAATCTCCGAGACATTCCCCCGTATTACCGTCAATTTTATTTCTCTAATGATGGAAAGTATAATCTGTATTCGTTGACGGGAAGCACCACATCCCACCGGGTCCAATATAACTGGATGCATGAAACGATTTGCTTCTCTTCCTGATTGAATCATTGCTTCCTTAGCGTTCTCTTTTATGGTTCCTGTATTTAAAAGAAGGCAATTACAAAGTGCAGTTATCTCGGCAGTCTCCTCTGGATGGTCTGCCATAAAGGGAGAGCCGCCACATGCCAATATGATGTTGGCAACATCCTGTGCAGTTACATAGTTGGTAATACAATGGACTAGTGGCCTTTTCTCTCTCACCAATTCCACTAAAGAATAGTTTATCTTATTCATGAACGAGCCCCCTAACATAGGAAAATAGACCAGAGCGTCGCATGATTTCCATTAGAATCATCGCTAGAACGGTTCCCGTAACTGTACTCATGAGAAATGGCAGCACGAAGAAAAAAACAGCAACTTCTTTTCCCATAAGAAACACAGCAACCGGATAGCTAAGAGTCGCGCCTAATAGTCCGGTACCTATTATTTCTCCCAAATAAGCCAAGACAAACTTCTCAGTTCGTTGAAAAAGATAGGCACTGAGAAAAGCCCCCACCATACTTCCCGGAAATGCCAAAAGACTACCTGTCCCCATAAGATTACGGATCAAAGAAGTACAAAAAGCAATTAAAATACCATAAAAGGGTCCTAGATAGACACCTGCTAAAACATTTATCAAATGTTGAACCGGAAAACATCTGGAGGCACTGATTGGAATGGAAAAGCCAGAAAGCGTAACCGCCAGGGCTACCAGCATCCCACTGCATATTATTTTTTTATTTTTCACTCTTTTCCTCTTTTCTGCGCTAATTTTACGCAACCCAAATATTCTCACCCATAATTATTCATCAAATATGGTAATCATTTCGCCATCTAAAATGCGGTTCATATTTTTCATAGCACAAAAATTTCCACACATAGAGCAGGTATCTTCTTTTTCTGGCTTAGACATAGAACGGTAACGCCTCGCTTTTTCCGGATCCATAGAAAGTTCGAACATTGTTTCCCAATCCAGCTCTTTTCTGGCTTTACTCATCTTACGATCCCAGTCTTTTGCCCCTTTAATGCCCTTTGCGATATCAGCGGCATGAGCCGCTATACGGGTAGCTATGATGCCTTCCTTCACATCATCGATGTCTGGCAATTTTAAATGTTCCGCTGGAGTCACATAACAAAGAAAGGAGGCTCCAGAGGCTGCCGCTATTGCCCCTCCAATAGCCGAAGTAATATGGTCATATCCAGGAGCGACATCGGTAACGAGAGGACCTAACACATAAAATGGAGCTCCCTTGCAGATTGTTTGTTGTATTTTCATATTGGCAGCTATCTCATCAAGCGGCATGTGTCCAGGGCCTTCTATGATGACCTGTACATTCTTTTCCCATGCTCTTTTTGTCAATTCCCCAAGTGTCACTAGCTCTTCAATTTGTGAAATATCTGTGGCATCTTCAATGCAGCCAGGGCGGCATGCATCTCCCAGACTTAATGTCACATCATACTTCTGACAAATTGAGAGAATCCTATCATAATGCTCATAGAAAGGATTTTCATTTCCAGTCATTTCCATCCATGCAAATATAATGGAACCTCCTCTGGACACAATATTGGTCAAACGTTTTGCTTTCTTAAATCTGTGAGCAGTTTGTTTATTGATTCCCACATGAATTGTCATGAAATCCACACCATCTTCCGCATGCATTTCGACTATTTTAATCCATTCTTCGGAAGTGATTTCTTTTAGCGGTTTATGGTAATAAACGACAGCATCATAAATAGGAACTGTTCCAATTATGGCCGGACATTCTGCAGTAAGCTTTCTACGGAATTTTCCGGTATCCCCAAAGGAACTAAGATCCATGATAGACTCCGCTCCCATAGAAATGGCATCGTTCACCTTTTGAAGTTCCATATTAAGATCACAAGAATCTCTGGAAGTACCAAGATTTACATTAATCTTTGTCCTTAGCATAGAACCGATTCCATTTGGCTCTAAACAAGTGTGTCTTTTGTTTGCAGGAATCGCTATTTTGCCCTCCGCAACCAATTCGCGGATTTTTTCGGCTTCCCAGTTTTCTTTTTTAGCCACTTCTTTCATTTCTTTTGTGAGGATACCATTCTTTGCGGCATCCATTTGTGTTGTAACATTCATTTTTTTCCTCCTTATATTTACCGCCGGAGTGATCTACAAACAAGACAGAACACGTAAAAAGAGCCTATACCAATAGGTATAGGCTCAGATAGATTTAATCTGTCTCGCATGTATCCCTACGTTGGCATTACCCAAATCAGGTTATAAAGGTCGAAGTTCGATTACTTCCTCTCAGCCCGCTTACGAGCTCCCTATTGCGCTACAAGTGTAACACTCATGTACTTACCTGTCAAGACAGATCTCTTTTACTAATGGGAATGTATTTTAGTTCATGGGATAAATACATTCAATTTTATGTTCTTCAAATAGTTCCAGCCACTTCTTTGAAGGTTGCTCATCTGTTACCACAATATCAATATCTTTCATATCGCATACTCTAGAGAAAGCAACTGCATCAAACTTGGAGCTGTCAATTGCTAAAATCTTTTGTTCTGCAGATTTTAGCATCACCTGCTTGGCTTGTGAGAATTCTTCATTTCCATCTGTAATTCCCTTGTTTGCGTCGATTCCCTTACAGGACATAATGGCCTTTTCCACATTAAATGCGCTCAATCCTTCGATTGCCCTTGGCCCTACCAATGCCAGGTATCCTTCCTTTAAACTTCCTCCTGAAGAGATTATATTCCAATCTGATACATCTGAAAGTTCAATCATAATTTCAATGGAATTTGTGATTACAGTAAGTCTTTCTTTTTGTTTGATTGCTTTCGCAATGAACACTGCCGTAGTACTTGCATCCAGGATAATATGATCTCCGTCTTGGATCAAACTTTCTACAAGCTCCGCGATTCTCTGTTTTCCAGACACATTCTTTTTTTTCCGCACATTAAAAGGAAGGTCTATATTCGTATTTTCTTTCATGACAGCACCACCATAACTTTTGGTGGCAAGCCCGTCTTTATCAAGCTTTTCCAGATCTCTTCGAATAGTCTCTTCCGATACATTATATAGTTGACTTAGTTCACTTACGACCACCTTTTTCTCTTCCTGTAACTTTTCCAGTATCAGATTTCTGCGTTCTAGCGCAAGCATAAATACTCCTCCTTATATGGAATTTCATAGCTGACTAAAGGATAGATTTACATATTTGCTGATCCGGGTTAGCAATCACAGAAGCATCCAGGAACATTCCCTTATCTGCAACTGAAATCTTTGCTTTTTCAATTGCGGCTTCTACCGCAGCAACCTCTCCCGTCAGATACAAATAGGACTTCCCGCACATTCCCTTTGCGATACGCAGCTCAATCAAATCTACAATCGCTGTCTTGACCGCAACATCTGCCGCTACAATAATAGAAGCCGCATCAAAAGTCTCTAATATGCCAAGTGCATTCACTTGCCTAATTTCCGTCGTTCCATAGATCGCTGGAAAAATAGATGCATGCGGATTACCAAGGACAAAACTGTTTATGTACTCTTCCTCATATTGAGCGATCGCCTTCTCTACCGCTGATTTTACGGCACTCAGCGTTCCCGCAATAATGGCAATATATTTACCAGGACAAACCGTTTGTGCTTCCAGTAACTCTACATCGGCAGTCTTTACCATCGCATCGGCTGCTGTAACACCCGAAGATACTGTCTTAAATTCAATCATACCAATTGCTTTACTCATTACACTCTGTCCTCTCTTTTAGTCTGCTTTTATCATTATATAACGTTCTGTCACGTCTGTCACCCGTCCGCTGATAGATGCATGTAGTGGAACACAAAGTCCTTCTGTTTCTCTTCCAATCACCTGGCCTCTATATACCATATCTCCAATTTTTACAATGGCTCTTGCCGATGTACCGATGTGTTGGCATAACAACTCTTTTACTATTGAAACACTTACCACGTTATCATAAAAGGGTGACGGTTTCTCATATTTGGATAACCCCAGTCTGGCAGTCAGACGATCTTTGGGTGTTTTTCGATATTCCCTGGATTCTTTTATTGTGGCTGTTCTAACACCTTTTGGTACCTTAACGAAAGCCTTACGAAGTCCTATCTTATACGCCTCCATTAAGGTCCTTGGAGACAGTCCCTGGGGACAGGCATACATTTCACACAATCCACAAGAGCTGCAAAACAGTGTGTGAATAAATACATTGGTATCCCGGAAATCTTTATTCGCCGCACTTCTCATAAATTTATGCGGTTCTATCGGGTGGCCAAGCGCATGTCTCGGACAAAGATCCGTACACATCTGACATTGGCAACAAGCAGATGCAGCTCTTTTCAACTCGATGGATGCCTTACCACGTTTTCTTTGTACGATAAAGTGGTTCTCCGGCAACACTAATATTGCGTTCGTTGTCTTTGTTATGGTATCATATCTGCTCCCTATTTTTCCCATCATAGGCCCGCCTATCATATACATCGGATGCTCTGTCGTTAACTTTCCTGCTGTTGATACCACATCTTCTATCGAACATCCAAGCGGCACTCTTACGGTAATTGGATTCTCTACCTCTCCCACGATTGATACTACTTTATCCACAACAGGTTCTCCATTTTGGTAGCCTCTATAGATATTGTAAACTGTCTCAACATTAAATACTGCTATACCAGATTCTATGGGAATCTCCCCGGGGGGAATAACGATTCCCGTTGTCTCATAGATGAGTATCACTTCATCCCCAGCCGGATAAACACTCTTTAGTAAGTGTATACTCACATTTGGGTATAATTCTATATAGTCATGCAGGGCCTCTATCGCCTGCTTATATTCTGCTTTAATGCCAATAATTGCCTCTTTCGCTCCAACCGTATCTGCTATCAAAGAAAAGGTCTCTAAGATCTCTTTTGCATATCTTTGTAATAGTTGCCTGTGCAAGTTCAGAAGCGGTTCGCATTCTGCGCAATTCATAATAATCGTATTGGCTCTTTCATCGATTTTAATATACGTAGGGAAGCCAGCTCCGCCGGCCCCCACTACGCCATTGTCTCTAATTATTCTGCTAAGCTCTTTTATTTCCATGAATTCATCTACTCCAATCCATATCCCTCATCAACAATACCAACAATTGCTGCATCAATTGGTGCTGTTTCCATTCCGCAACCTATTCTGGCTGCGCTCCCCATTGCGATCAGCACAGTTTCCCCAATACCGGCCCCAATATTATCAGTCGCTACCAATTGGTTCTGAGATCCATTCATTCGGCTGATTGGTTCCACAATCATAAATTTATTACCTATTAAATTATCACATTTTCTGGTAGAAACAATACTGCCTACCACTTTTCCAATAATCATGGCTGCCTCCTTCCAATTCTTATCTTATCATCGTGACCATCTCACCTGTGGAGATCTTACACGCATTCGCTTCATCTGTATCGATATGCATTTCTAATGTGTAATTGTCAGATACCCGGATTTTTACCTGATTCAGAACCGTCCCTCTTTCATTATCCGTTTTTACCGATACAATATCACCATCTTGCAAGCCTGCCATATTGGCATCCTGCGGCGACATATGGATATGACGCATTGCCACAATACATCCTTCCTGTAGAAATAACGCTCCCTTAGGACCGACCAATGTAATCGGAGCAGAACCTAACACATCTCCCGATTCTCTTATTGGTACCGTAATACCTAACTTAATAGCATCGGTGGCTGATATCTCTACTTGTGATGTCTGTCTCACAGGCCCTAAAATTCTTACATTTTCTATTGCTCTAAGCTTAAGTCCGACAATGGTAACAAGCTCATTAGATGCGAATTGACCGCCCATAAGATCTTTTTTCTTGGTCAATTGATAATTCTTTCCAAATAACACCTCAACGTGTGCCTGTGTTAAATGCACATGCCGGGCCGATACCCCGATTGGTATCTGATATTCTCTTTCAGAAGGCGCTTTTCGACTTACTATCTCCATCACTATCTTTGTGATTAATGCATTATTTTTTGTATCTGCTTCCATTCTGACTCTCCCGTCCATTTTAGAAAACGGCTCCATCTGAAAGGAGCCGTTAACTGATTTTGACTTGATTATTTCAGTTTTGGCAAAATTAGCTCTACATCTGAATGCGGTCTTGGTATTACATGCGTCGCAATTAATTCTCCAAGTCTCCCTGCTGCATTGGACCCTGCTTCTACCGCTGATTTTACAGCACCAACATCTCCACGTACCATTACTGTTACTAGTCCGGAACCTATCTTCTCTGTTCCTACCAAGACAACATTTGCTGCTTTACACATTGCATCCGCTGCTTCAATAGACGCTACCAATCCCCTTGTTTCTACCATTCCTAATGCTTCCTGTGACATTCTTCTTTCCTCCTTTTTTGATGTTATTTCAGACACTTCTAGATTTTTCTTTACGATTGCCTTCTTTTCAGGTGAAGCTTTCTTTTCCTGCATCTGTCCACCTCCTTATTTCCGATTAACCGCTTATTACGGAACTAATCTGCCAGCACTTTTTTGTACTAGTCTTACGATTTCTTCATGGGGTCTTGCGATCACAGCACTCGCAACTGGTTTTTTTATTGCTTTTACATTTGCAATCTCTACTGCTTCTGTAACAGCTGCAACTCTACCTTGTATCACCAAAGTAACCAATCGTCCCCCCAGTTTACGTTCCCAGGTGATAAGTTCAACATCTGCTGTTTTACACATAAGATCAAGAGCATCCATTGCCGCTGTAACACCTGTAATTTCTATAAACCCGTAGGATTCTTCCATCTTAATCTCCATTCTTGCCACAACCTGCAAACTTAAGGTTGTAAGTTCAAAGGAAGGATTTTCTCCACATCCGTATGTGGTCTTGGAATTACATGCGATGCTACCAATTCTCCCAAACGGCTCGCCGCTGTGTTTCCACTTTCTACCGCCGCCTTTACCGCGCCAACATCTCCACGTACCATGACCGTTACCAGTCCTGAACCAATCTTCTCCGTTCCGACTAAAGTTACTTCTGCTGCTTTTGTCATTGCATCTGCCGCCTCAATTGCCGCGGTGAGTCCTCTTGTTTCAATCATTCCCAATGCTTCCTGTGCCATATTGCTACCTCCTGATTATAGATTCTTTTTTTTAAGCTTTTAACTCTTATCAAAAGCATTCAGTTTTAACATTTTTTCTACATCCTTTGTTGGGTTTGGAATAATATCATGCTGCACTACTCCTGTAAATGCTTCTGCTGTTGCAATACCTGCCTCCATAGCAGCCTCCACATCCGTAACACTCCCTCTGAATTTTATCGTCACTAATAACGGAACAGGAAGGGAATCTGCATTTGCAGGTTTATTCTTATCAAAATTTTCGAGTGTAACATTTGCCGCTTTGCATCCTGCATCCGCTGTCAGGAATGCGCAGGTCAGGCCAAATACTTCTAATATTCCTACCGCATTTCCCATTTTTATGATTCCTCCCGATCCTCATTTTTTACTGGTTCACAATTGCAATTTTTAGTCCCGTCATTGCAAGATTTACTTTGTGTCCTTCATTAATTTGCTCCAATGGAAACTTATTGGTGATCAGCTTAGACAGAGGGATCCCAATTCCATTTGCGCGTTTTATAAAATCAAAGGTCGTCGCATAATCTCTTAATGTATAGACCCAGGAACCTACCACCGTAATTTCTTTAGCACAGATATCAAAATGCGGATTAATAGTCGCATCACCACCATTGATAAAGAAACCAAGTTCACAAAGACCTCCACCATTGCGGATAAATTTATAGATATTAGAATGGGCAGATGGGTTCCCCGTGCACTGAAATGCAAAATCTGCAAGATGACCTTCAAATTTATCATTGATTGCCTCTTTCAGAGCTTCATTTCCCTTATAATTTTGAAAATTAACAGATTGCATTGCACCCATTTCTTTTGCAAACTCGAGTCTATGTACATTTCCATCCACTGCAACGATGTTCTCAATCCCCATGGTTCTGAGCACTGCTATGCAGATAAGTCCAATTGGTCCACATCCCTGTACGACTACTCTTGAGTTAAAGCGAAGAATCCCTGTGGACTTTGCTCTTTCTACCGCATGCACCAAAACAGCACATGGCTCAATTAAAATTCTGGAATCCAGATCAAGGTCACTGACATTAAATACGGTAGAACCTTCTCTTATAAAAATATAATCTGAGAACCAACCATTTAAATGCACATTATCATCTGGTAATAAACCATATACATCAGCACCACCAATATTTTGTTTATTCATATCGAACATCGTGATATCAGGATTATCTTTAAAAATCATACAAGTAACTACTTTATCTCCAATATGTAGAGCTTTCCCTGCACTGTCCTTCTTTACCTGTTTGCCCATTGCAACGATTTCGCCTGTTCCCTCATGACCTAGCGCTACTGGAATGAGATTGAACGGATCTCGCTTAAATTCATGGGCATCTGTACCACAAATACCGCATCCCTCTACTTTTACTAAAATATCCCCATCACCAATAGGCGGTATCGGAAATTCCTTGATTTCATAATGTTCCAAAGCAGTAAGCATAGCTACCCTGGCCGTTATGGGAATAGTAGCTTTACTGCATTTTATATCTTCGTCAGATTCCTTCCCATCGCTTTCCATACGAACAAGCACTTGGCGTACAATTTCTTCTATCTTTGTTTCATTCATTTTATACCTCATTTCTACGTTGTTTTTACATCTCAAGCTTCTTTTCACATTCTTTTCACGCTTTCATCTGATACAGAGACTATCTGACATCACACAACGTCTTTTTTTGGTAAATGTTGCAGCACTTGTCAATCCTTCTCCCGTTCTGCTGGCAATTGTAAAAGTGCAGATACCCTCGCCTCCGAATCCAAGCGCTGCATAGGAAGGACCATTTTTTACAAGTATTGCCGTATCCATAGCCCTTGCATAGGTGGTGATATGGTCCACGTTTTTTGAATGGATATGTGCAGAATGGCGATTTCCCTCTTCCAACCAAACACATTTTGATACTGCATCCTCAAAATCTATTGCTCTTACGAGACCCAGAATCGGCATCATCAATTCCGTTTTAATCAATGGATGCTCTTTTTTTCCCTCGAACACAATACAACGAATCGTATCAGGAACCATGACTCCTATCATCTGAAGCAGGGATTTTGCAGAGCGTCCAACACATTTTCGATTAAGTCCTTCAGGCGTAATAACTGTTGCAATCAGTTTCTCCTGCTCTGCTTTGGATGCCAGATAGCACCCTTGTTCTGTAATCATATAATTCATGAGCTCATCTGCCACATACTCTACTGCAACAATTTCTTTTTCGGCAATACACGGTAAATTATTATCAAAGGTGCATCCATTTACGATATCTGCTGCAGCTTTCTGCAAATCCGCTGTTTCATCAACAAGCACGGGCGGATTGCCTGCCCCCGCTCCGATACCACGTTTTCCTGATGACAATACGGCCGTGACAACCCCCGGGCCACCAGTAGCCGTAATTATTGGAATATCTTTATGATGCATCATTATCCCGCTGGTCTCCAATGTTGGATTTTCTACTGTACATGCAACATTGTCAGGCCCCCCTGCCTCAAGAGAAGCTTCATTTATCAGTTTGACCGCATATATAGATGTTTTTTTTGCCTGAGGATGGGGATTAAATACGACTGTATTTCCTGCAGCTATCATTCCGATCGCATTGCATAACACGGTTTCACTCGGATTGGTGCATGGTGTAATGGCTCCTATTACCCCAAAAGGCCCCATTTCAATCAATGTCAGGCCCCTGTCACCTGAATAAGCCTCTGTTTTGATATCCTCTGTTCCCGGTACTTTATCGGCCACCAGATGATGTTTTATAATTTTATGCCCGATATTTCCCATCCCCGTTTCATCAACGCCCATCCTTGCCAGGTTTTCTGCATTTTCATGTGTTTTCCTACGAATATTGGATATAATTTTTTCCCTTTGATCCATAGTAAGATTACTTACAATCTGCTGTGCTTTCTTTGCTGCATCGATAGCATCATTCATATCCGTATATATACCGTGTTGTTCCGTAGAAGGTTCCGCCCTCTGCATTTTTAACAGCACTTTCTGTACTACTTCCCGTACCATACTCTCACTAACAGGCACTAGATTACCTCCTTTTTAGTATTGGGGCTGCTTAGGATCTCTTCTCACATTCTACCCAATTGTTCCATTACTTTTCTTGTAATTTCGGCAATCACTTCCGGACTCGGCTCTGCCGGTGTGGAAGATATACCACCCATGCCATTCGGTGCTGACATACAGTCACCAGAACAGTTATGGCAGTTGACACCGTTTTTATTCTGGCAAAGGTCAGCTGGATGTTTACCTGGTAATCCCATTTTTTTTCTGATTTCATATAATTTCTGAACAGTATTGTTATCAAATTCTTTTGGTCCACCAAGCATCCTCGATTGATACAGTAATTGTGCATAAAATTCTACAGATTCCATTTTTAAATAGGCTGCCAGTAAATCTGTAGACCAGGTAAGCGCACCATGACTTTCCAATAATACCGCATCATAATATGGTAAATATTTTTCCACATTATCTGGAATCTCCATGGTAGAAGGTGTCCCGTATTCTGCAATTGGTACACACCCCAATGCAATGACTGCTTCGGGCATAATCGGTTGTGTTAAAGGAATACCTGCGATTGCAAAGCTTGTTGCATAAACTGGATGGGCATGCACCACAGAACCAACATCAGGCCTTTTTGCATAAACTCTCATATGCATTTTAATTTCTGAGGAAGGTCTGAATCCTTTGTTGGACTGAATAACATTTCCCTGCGCATCTACCTTACAGATATAATCTGGTGTCATAAATCCTTTTGAAACACCAGTTGGAGTACACAAAAATTCATTATTATTTAACTTTACAGAAATATTACCATCATTAGCAGCTACCATATTTCTGTCATAGATTCTTTTCCCTATGTCACAAATCTGTTTTTTAATTTCATATTCATTCTGCATATTCTATTTCCTCCTTCTCCTTTATTCTTCCATTACAAATATTTGTTTTTTTGTTGTTTCTTCACTTATTATATTCCTTACTTACACACAAGTCAACATTATTATCTTTTATTTTGTTGTTTTTTATTGTTTTTGATGTGGTATTTTGTTTGGTGAAACTTGTGTTCTATCTGTAAATTGCATATTACAGGTCTCGCTCGTATAAAATAAAAGAGCTGATGCAATGTGTGTTCCTTCACATTGCATCAGCTTGATATACTTGCCTAAATAGCAATTTTTTAAAACTTAAAAATTCTTTCTTTGTAATCTGATTCGGATAACTCATAATGTTTAAATCTATTTTCTGAGAAGTATTCTGCAAATCAGGCTGCGTGTATCCAAAGTTACTGAATGAAAATCCCATACGCTTGTAAAAATCTATTCGCCGCTTTGCCCCCTCCATTTTGGTACTCTCAACTTCAATAATCACAGGTCTTTTACATCGGTCAAGATATTCTTTTAACATTTTCGATCCGAAACCGGTACCCCTTATTTTTTCTGAAACGGCTAAATGTTCTATAAAAATAAAAGTCCCTAAATCCCATGCTGCAATAAAACCAAAAATTCTATTTTCAGCGTTACGTATGGTCTCTATCTGGTATCTATCATCCTTCAGTAATGATTTAGCATTCTCATAGGTTCTTATTTCTGCCATCGGAAAAGCCTCACTCATAATCTGATATACCATAGAAAATTCATGAATTTCCAGCATCTTTAATATTTTTTTCATATTCGTCTGCCCCGTTATAGATCATAGGTGATAATGGCCAGCCGCTTCTGGCTGGTACACTATTTTTTTTATGTATATCTTTGTTTTTCCTGATGGTACCTCCCATTCGACGGTACTGCCTTCTTGATAACCAAGAATAGCGGTCCCTATAGGAGAAAAAACCGATAGCTTCATGGAACTAAAATCGGCTTCTTCCGGATACACCAAGGAAACCTCCATGTCTTCATCGTTAAGCTGTAACAGTGCCTTCGAGTTCATGGTGATAACATCCTCAGAGACCTGCTTTGAATCAACTACCACAGCCCTGCTGATCTCTTTTATAAGTTTTTTAGCCGATTCATCTGATAATCGCTGACTTTCAGACATCTTATCCATAATTTTCTCAATCCTGTCCTTATCCATATTTGTAATATAAATATTCATAGACATAGCGAGTACTCCTTCTGTTCTCCCGTTAAATTAGTCGTAATAATAAAAAAAGGCACTTTCATTTTTACATATTGCTAATGTAAGAAATAAAAGCCCTTCATAGACTGACTCACTATAACGGTTCTTTTGATTATTATTATGATATATATTTTATCTTATTCCTCAACTCAAGTCAAGTTCTGGTTATTCTACAGACCTCAAAACCTAATTGCACCTGTGTGTATTGTAAGATTGCCTGAACCGCTGTCTCGACTTCCGATACTGTACCTGCGACGACAAGAGATCCACTTAAATGGTCTACGACTTCTAATGTAACTCCAGCGGACTTCAATGCTATATCAGCAATGATAATTGCCGTTTCCGCCGGACTAATTGTCATTATTCCGATTGCCGATTTCCTGTCATCCCTACCAAAAGTAAGTCCAAGTTTTTCATACAGAATCTTATCTGGATTTGCGATAATATGCGCTAAAGATACTTGTTTACCAGGAACTAATTCCTGCACAATCCTCTGCTTGCATTCATGATCCCTATACTCCATACCACTTCCTCCTGATTACATGATAGTAATAGATATTCTTTTTCTAACCACCAATCTGACAGGTAAGTCCCGTTGTCAGTTCCACAGATCTTTTTAACAGTTGCATATGCTCTGTTGACGGTGGTTTGATTTCTTTTAAAGAATATTCTCTATTGAGACTTTTATATTTATCCTGCCCTAATCGATGATAAGGGAGTAGATAAATCATATTTACACCGGAAAGACTTGCCGTAAATTGTGCGATTTCCTGAATTTCTTCCATCGTATCATTAAAACCAGGTACGACAGGAACCCTTATGCTCAATTCGGTCAATCCTGATTTGGCTATTTTTCTTGCATTCTCCAACATCAGTTCATTTCTTTTTCCAGTGAATGCTTCATGCTTTACTGGATTCATATGCTTTATATCCAGCAAATAATAGTCAAGATAAGGAAGCAGTCTTTCAATTACTTCGTATTCTGCGAACCCCATGCTTTCCATGGCTGTACTGATCCACTCTTCTTTAGCCGCACGCAGAAGATCTAGCGTAAAATTAGGTTGACATAAACTTTCTCCACCCGAAAGTGTCAGACCACCTCCCGATCTTTGATAATAGGCGAAATCTTTCTTTACGATATCCATTACTTCCCCTACGGTTACATCTCGTCCCGTTATGACCGGCTTTCCCTGTACGAGCATTGTCTGAATCTCATATTCCTGCGATTCCGGGTTACAGCACCATTTGCAACGGAGTACACATCCCTTTAAAAAAACAATCGTTCTGATTCCCTTCCCATCATGGATAGAATATCTTTGTATATCAAAAATCCTTCCTTTTGTACGTAAATAATCCATAGGTATATTCCTTCCACACTCTTAAAATCCTTGTTCCGTCCTTTTAATGATATCATCTTGCAATGATTTTGAAAGGGTGGTAAACAAAGCACTATATCCAGCGACACGGACCACCAAATTCTTGTATTTTTCTGGATCTTCCTGTGCATCTAACAATGTTTTTCTATCCACAACATTGAATTGCATATGGCTCCCTTTTTTCTCAAAATAAGTTCGGACCAAGGTTACAAAATTATCCAATCCTTTTTCTCCACCTAAGGCAGATGGATGAAATTTCATGTTGAACAGAGTACCATTGGATGCCATCCCATGATCTAACTTAGCAACTGAATTTGCCGCTGCGGTAGGACCGTTGGCATCTCTTCCCGCTGTTGGCGAAACTCCATCTGCTATCGGAGTATTGGAAAGACGCCCGTCCGGTGTGGCTCCAGTATGCGCACCGAGCGGGACATTTGCAGATACCGGATAGAGTCCTGCCTGGTAGATACCGCCTCGGGGATTTTTATAAGATTCCAGCGGTTTTGTGTAGGTAAATGCCACGTCTCTCGCTAAAATATCTACTTCTTCCACATCATTTCCATATTTGGGTAATTCCAATATCTGATTCAAAATATCTTCAAATCTGTTCTTTTCTTCAGAAGTCATTTCTAAATTGATGATGTTCTTTACAATAGAAGCGATTTCTGTTTCCCTCACTGTCTTACCTTTTGCAGCCATTTCATGAATTATCGCTATCGCCAGTTCTGCTGCGCTAGCCTGCGTGAATCCTTTTCCATAATTCATGATAAGTGCCTTTTTCAATTCGGACATTCCTATTTTTTTCTCTTCATAAACCAATGTCTTTATTGCATAAAGCCCATCCGCCATATTCGCAATTCCAAATCCCTGCGGTCCTGTGAAGTTATAGACTGCCCCACCCTCTTGCAATGATTTTCCTCTCTTAATGCAATCTTCTACCATACTGGATTCGAATGGAAGAGGGCACAATTCGGAATGCGCTACATCAATTGCATTATCTGCATTGACCAATAACGATATCTGATATTTCATCTGCTCTTTATAAGCGTTGTAAAATGTTTCAAAAGACTGCATTTCTTCTACACGACCTGTTTGAATACTAATCTGTTTTCCTTTATCTTTACCGTTTGAGAAGACGAGTTCCAATGGACGGCACATATTAAAAAAAGCAGCATCATGCCATCCATCTGTTTTTCCTGCTTTTTGCGGTTCTACGCATCCTATGATGGCATAATCTCTTGCATCTTCCAAAGAAAGACCTCGATTTAGCAAAGATGGGATTATGACTTCATCGTTGAAATACGCGGGAAATCCAATTCCTGTCCTGGTCAATTCCGCTGCCTTTACCAATAAATCATGTGGAGAACCATTCCAAACACGAATCGATAAGGAAGGTTGAGGCAAAAATACGTGTTTTGACGCACTGATGCACATAAATGATAAATCATTTGTTGCATCCAGCCCCTCTTTGTTTTGTCCTCCAACAATCAGGTTCTGAAATAGAGAATATCCTGCAAAACCTTCCGCACTTACAGCATCCCGGCATTTATTCAAGTCGTTCAGTTTCACCCAAATGCAATCAATAAGTTCCTGGGCCTGTTCTCTTGATAACACTCCTTCTTTCAAATCTCTAAGGTAATAAGGATACATATATTGGTCAAATCGACCTGGAGATATCGAGTGTCCACTTGATTCTATCTGTAATAATTGCTGTACAAACCAAAAACTTTGACATGCTTCATAAAAACTTGTAGCACCATATTCGGGTACTCTACTGCAATTTTTTGATATATGTAACAACTCACCTCTCCGATTTAAATCCGCAGTTGTTTCTGCCATCTCTTTTGCCAATCGGGCATACCGTTTGGCATACCCGATCGCTGCTTCACAACTGATTATAACAGCTTCTAAAAATCTGGACCTTTTCGCATAGTCACTGTCTCCCAAATGGCACTTTTCAAGTTCTTTGATAGCCTCTTTTCGGATTCCATCAAATCCAATTGCCAATACCTTATCATATTGCACACTGATATGACCTATACCATTGTAAAAATAATTTCCCGGTGTAAATATATTATGATGAATCGCTTCCAGTGCTTCCTTTGCCATATAAGCAGTTGCTCTTTCGCTGGTCGTTTTTCCTTTCCAGTAAGGGTGTACATCCAATAACTCCCTCTTTGTCTGTTCCGATATAAAAAAAGGATCTGCCGATCTTAAAGCCACTGTTTCAAATTCCGCTTCTAACCATTCATAAGAAAATTCAGGAAATGTCTGACATCCCCTTGGAGCCAATGTCGTACTTCCTACAATCAACTCTTCCTCACGTATCAAAATCGGAATGTTCTTTAAGATATGGGAAAACGCCTTTGCTCTTCTGATTATGATTGGCTTCCCTTCTGTAGATTTATAAGATTCCGTTATCAGCCTGGCTCTTGCTGATTCAATTTCCGGAACCTTTGCAAAAAGATCTTCCACAAGATGCGTAATTCTGTCTGTTTTGGAAATTTCATTCTTATCATACTTTTTCATGCTCATTGCTCCTTCCCTATGCAATTTTTAAGTGAATGACATTTATTAAGTATAAATCTCCTTATTTCAAAAGTCAATAAATACGTCATGATATACGTTGTGTTTTTGTTGTTATTTTATTTATTTATGTTGTTTTATGTGTTGTTTATTGACTTTTGTATTCTAAAAATTAATTTTGATCTTTATTCTTGTGAAAGTTTAAATTTCATAATTGTCTGATGTAAATCCCCTGCCAGATTTTCAAGAGTACTGGCAATTGCCGTTACTTCTTCCAGATTTGCTGTTTCTTCAGCCACTGTTGATGCGATATCAGTAGTTGTATTGGCATTTTCTGTGATAGATCTTCCTATGCTTTTTACACTTGCGATTACCTTTTCCACCATCTCATCCATATCCTGGATGTTTTTTGTAATAGTTGCAATATCTTGATTTACGATTACATTTCCTTCTTTTATTTCATGGAAACTTTCTTTTGTAACATTTGCAATCTGATTGCTCTTTTCTAATTGCTGCAGCCCATCTAGCATTTTTTCTGTCATACAAATCACATCATCCCGAACCTTCTCAATAATGGTATTTATTCTTCCTGTAGCTGTCTGCGTATCTTCAGCCAGTTTACGAATTTCGGTAGCGACGACTGCAAATCCCCTGCCCGCTTCTCCTGCCCTTGCCGCCTCAATAGACGCATTTAGTGAAAGCAAACTTGTCTGATTCGAAATTGCTACAATAGAATCTAAAATAGTATTCATTTCCTGAGTACTTGTATTGAGATTATTTGCAACATCTGCCATCTGTTTCATAATCCCGTTTACCTGGGACAATTGTAATACATACTGATCAATATTCGTGCTTCCCTTTTCTGCACGCTCTAAAGAAATATCTGCATTATGATTGATACTTTTCATACCTTCACTGATTTGCTTAGATACACTGCCCATTCTGCTCACATACTGTATTGCTTGAACTGATTCCTCATCCTGTTTGCTCATCAAGATTGACATATCATCAATTGCCTCTGCAATTCCTATACTTCCTTTTGAATTTTCCGCAACGCTCTTACTCACTATCTGTGCAGAATGGTCAATTTCATCTGCTACACTTATGACTTTTGAAATAATCTCTCTCAGTCCTCCACTCATATGATTAAATGCTTCTGCCAGATCTTTGATCTCGTCATTGGTTCTAACGCTTATATTTTCTCTGGATAAATCTCCGTCTGCTACGATAATGATCTCTTTATTTAATTTTCTTATCTGTGACGTAATATTACGAATCACATTAATGCATAGCAGCATGCCAAGAAATAATACCAGAAAGAAAATGACTACCATAATAATTATCATACTTTCAAAGTCCGTACTGATTCTTTGCTGTAATACCTGACTTCTGTCCAACTCCATTGCAATCAGATTGCCACAATAAGTTGATATCGTCGCATTCACCTGGAACATCTGCTGAATGATATCCGATACTTCACTCTCAAGAGGAGGAAAACGCCCATTCTCTCCTTTTTCAGCAATCTGATTTATTAATGCAACATATTGCACGAGTGGTTCTTTGATTGCACTGACCATACCCTGGTTTCCCTGAAAGTCAGAGTCATCCCCTATACTCTCAGACACCTCTGCCAAATATTGCATCATCGTATATGCAATAACAATTTCTCCGGATTCTTCTATCTCTTTTTGTCCGATACAAACACTCATCATTCTATTCGGTTGTGCTAAACTTTCTGTTTTTATATAATTCACTTTATATACATTTTCAAGCATTTCCTGATATTGAAGATTAAACTTCCATACTTTCACTATAAAGACGATCATCATAATAAGCATGACTGTCATCGTGATTCCAAAAACTGATAATAACTTTTTCGCTATACTTGTTTTCACTCCGCTTCTGCCTGTTTTTAGAAGTTTACTGCTTTTGTATTTTAATTGGCTCATGTATTTCTCCCTCTTGATAAAGAATGCCCCATTAAATGGGGCATTCTTCTAATCATTATGTTCGACAAGCGAATTGGATTGCTGGTTTAATTTCACATTCTGCTAAAATTAATCATATAGATTTTGTGCGATTTCTGCATCATCCATATTACCTGCATGATACCATTGACATCCCGTATCAACATCCGATACCGTCTTTCCATTTGCAACATCATATAAAGACTGTACCAATGCTTCCCCCATCGCTACCGGTGCCTGTGTAACCGCACCTAAGAAAGTGCCGTCTTTTACTGCCGCTTTGATGACAGCTCCGGAATCAAATGCAACACCAATAATGTTGGAATCTCCGGTACCAAATTTATTCAGGTTTTCATTTGCAGTTACCATTGCTTCACCTGAATGTTGATTAGATCCATAAACAGCAATGGTATCAGCTTTATTTAATAACGTCTGACAATCGATGGAAGAAAGTTCTGAAGTGACCTGAGCAGGTACCAATACCTCAATGGCAACATTTGCACCTTGTGTCTTTTCACATTTGGAACCGTTAACAAATTTATCATTGCCTTCTACATTTACCGTTTTGCCAGTAGCTATTACTAATTCAGCCATTTTATCAATAAATCCGAGGCCACGGCTTCCCACTGATTCAGAAGTTGCGTCTTGAGAAAGAACACCGATTCTTACTGTTCCACTTGCATTTGCAATTCTATCTTTGATTGCTTCAAACATATTAACGGCAGCCATTTCTCCCGCCGCATAATTATCTGTTGCGCAATTTGCATAAACAGCACCTTCTGGAGCATCAGGAACACCTGAGTCAAATCCGATAATCGGTATTCCGGAATCTTTTGCTGTCTGTATTGCATCCAGACAGGCACTTGTATCAAGTGCCGCAAGACCGATGGCTGCTGGTTTTGCATTGATCGCACTGTTTAACATCTGCACTTGATCAGCAATATCCGATTCTGAGTTAGGCCCTACAAAATTGATCTTCACACCGAGCTCCTCTGCTTTTGATTGCGCACCTTTTAAAACAGCCTGCCAATATTGATGTTGGAAGCCTTTTGAAACAATCTCAAAGCTCAGATCACTTGATGCAGATGCCGTTGCTTCACTTGCCTCAGACTCTTTTGCTTCAGACGTTTCTGCTGCCGGAGCCGCGGTGTCTGGATTTTCTGTAGATGTAGGCTTCGATCCACATCCAGCCAGCATTGCTGCCACCATTGTTACAGAGAGTACCGTAGCTAAAATCTTCTTTTTCATGTAAAATCCTCCTATTTGTTTTTTTATATGCAATCCACCCCATGTGGCACATATCTGAATCCTGTTCATGTCTTGTTCTTCTTCATTACATCCATTAATACAGCTCCGATCAAGATCAATCCTGTTATGATTTGCTGCCAGTTAGCCTGAAGTCCAATAAATGGAAGTCCTGTTTTTAACATAGACATGATAAATACACCTAATAATGTTCCAACGATGGAACCGTACCCTCCTGTCATAGAGGTTCCCCCAATTATGGCACCACCAATGGCATCCAATTCCAATCCTGCTCCTGTCCCTGGCGAAACGGCCTGAAAGGTAGCGGCGTATGCAACCGCTGCAATTCCAGTAAACAGTCCCGATATAAGATAAGCCATCATGTGGTATTTCACGACATTTACACCGGAAAGTCTTGTAGCTTCTTTGTTACTTCCAATTGCAATGATGTAACGCCCAATTCTTGTTTTATTCAAAATCAGTGACATGAATATAACGATTAGTATGACCCAAACGAACCCAATCGGAAATTTTGTATTTCCTGCATCCATTTTAAAAATGGTACGAAACCATCCTTGTTCCGATGCTGCAGGTGGCCAGGTGATACTGATACCTCCTGTTATTATGGAACCTAATCCCCTTACAACCATCATGGTACCTAAGGTCGCGATAAAAGGAGGCAAATTCAGTACCGCAACTGATATTCCATTTAAGAAGCCAAATAGGATTCCAATCAGAATTGTTACAAAGATCCCAACGATCACGGGCATTCCCTTATGCGTAATTAAATATCCACCAACTAAGCCATAGCAAATCATACCAGTACCAATGGAGAGATCAACGCCCCCTGTAATCAGTGCAAAAGTGACACCTATCGCCATAAAGGTGATATAGTATGAGTAGTCAAAAATACTTAAAATAGTTGAGTAGCTCCTAAATGCAGGACTCATCAAACAGAAGAATCCAAACAGAGCAAGAAGTACTAAGACTACTACGATTTTTTGCGTACCGATCGCTTTGACGATCGGATTATTCGTAAAAGCATTTCCTTTTCCTTTCCTGTCAGTCATTATTCCATTCCTCCTAATTTCGTAGTGTCGCTGCCCTCATAATACGTTCCTGGGTCGCTTCCTCTATGTTGATTTCTCCGGTCTGTTTGCCTTCGCACATTACAATTATCCGGTCACTCATTCTTAAAACTTCCGACATTTCTGAAGATATCATAATAATTGATTTCCCTTCCGCTACCAAATTGTTCATGAGATGATAGATCTCGCTTTTGGCACCCACATCAATTCCTCTGGTCGGTTCATCAAAAATTAAAATGTCACAATTCTTAACAAGCCATTTTGCAATTACTACTTTTTGCTGGTTTCCTCCAGAAAGATTTACTACCAGCTCATCGACACTTGGTGTTTTGGTCTTTAAAGATTCTACATAATCCTGAGCAATTTTCTTTTCCTTTTTCTTATTGATGAAGAGCCCCTTTCTATAATCGTCCAACGATGCCATCGTAGAATTTTCTGCCACCGTCTTATCTACTATGATTCCATACCTTTTTCTATCTTCTGAAAGATAACCAATACCATGTTTGACAGCATCTTGTGGATTTTTGATTTCTACTTTGATGCCATTTACATAGATATTCCCGCTTTCTTTCGGATCTGCACCAAACAAGGCTCTTGCAGTCTCTGTTCTGCCAGCCCCCATCAAACCAGAAAACCCAAGAATTTCTCCTTTCCGTAATTCAAAACTAATATTACGTACTAATTTACCAGCGTTCATGTTTTCTACTTTGAGAACAACCGGAGCATTTTTTGCCACCGCACTTTTTATTTTTGGCTCTTCATAAATGACACGTCCTACCATCCTATTGATAATGTCATCTTTGGTACATTCTTCCGTAATCAGGGTACCTACATATCCACCATCTCTCATAACCGTTACCCGGTCCGTAATAACCTTGATTTCATCCATTCTGTGTGAGATATAGACAATCCCCATTCCTTTATTTTTAAGATCCCTTATGATCTTAAATAGTTCTTCAATCTCTGATTCCGTCAACGCGGCAGAAGGTTCGTCAAACACAATTACTTTTGCTTCGTGCGAAATGGCCTTTGCTATCTCACACATTTGCTGCTTTCCAACTGTTAATTTCCCCATATTTTCGGTTGGATCGATATCTATGTGAAGACGTTCAAATAGTTTTCTTGCATCATCATTCATTTTTGCATCATCGATAATATTGCGTTTTCTTGGCTCCCGCCCAATAAAAATATTTTGAGCCACCGTTAGATGATTCAACATATTAAGTTCTTGGTGAACGATAATGATCCCTTCCTTTTGTGCCTCTCTAGGATTCGTGAATTCTACTTCTTTCCCTTCGTATAGAATAATTCCTTCATCTTTGCTATAAATTCCTGTTAAGACTTTCATCAGCGTTGATTTCCCTGCTCCGTTTTCTCCCATCAACGCATGAACTTCGCCTTTTTTCACTTCCAGATTCACATGATCAAGTGCATGTACGCCTGGAAAAGATTTATCGATACCTTCCATCCTTAATATTACTTCGCCCACGTTTTCACCTTCTATCCTCTCTTAGATACTTCCTTTGATCAATTTTTTCTCCTTCTGCTTCTGATATCCGCATATACTGCTGCCAATACAATAAGCCCGGTCAATACATACTGGTAATCTTTTTGGAATCCCATCGCCAAAATTCCCTCTTGCAATAAGGAAATGATCATGACACCAATAAAAGTACCGCTGATAGAAGCCAGGCCTCCTGCCATCGATGTTCCGCCCATAACACATCCTGCAATGGCCTCATTATTAAAGGTATCTCCAAGCCCTGGCTGCACTGTTGTATACGCTCCCACATAAAAAATTGCTGCGATACCTGCCATCATCCCACAGATCATATAAGCAATCATTTCCCACTTTTTGACATTGACACCCGATAACCGGACAGCTTCTCTGTTACTTCCCAGACACAATATATAACGTCCTGCCTTTGTTTTATTTAATACAATTGCACAAACAACAGCTGCAAAAATAAGAATCAGTAATCCGGTTGGAAATTGAATTTGTCCAATCTTCATTTTTATTAAGTTTCTATACCAGCCACCTGGCTGTGAGCTTTGTGGCCAACTGACTGATTGTGTTTTCGTAAATACAGATCCTACCCCTTTTGCCATCATCATAATGGCCATTGATGTAATGAAAGAAGGAAGTCCACAATAAGCTACTAAATATCCATTTAGGATACCAAAGGCCAGACCCACACAGACACTTACCATCATACAAATCGGCAATGCTATTCCATATTTCGTAAGCATTTGTCCTGAAATCAAAGCTACACAGAACATGACGGGACCGATGGAAAAATCAATTCCTCCAGTTGCAATAACAAATGTGACCCCAAGTGCTAAAAATCCTAAAAAGTATGCATAATTCAACGCACTTAATATTCTGGAATAGCTCAGAAAGGTAGGACTCATAACAGCAAAAAATGCATAAAGCAAAATAAGTACACAGCATAACACAATTCTGTTAAACCCTATCTTCTTGACAATTGGGTTGTTCTTAAACTTCTCCACCTTTTATTCCTCCTTGTTTATCAGATATGAAAATTATATATTTTCTCTGTCCCTATTTTAATGGAATATTCTATTAGAAATGGGTAATATTTTCCTTTCTGAAAATATTACCCATTTCTTTCACAATTTTTTATTAACTTATGTTAATTGTTCTTATATATTCGGTAGGCGTCATTCCGGTATATTTTTTAAAGATAACTCCAAAATAATGCGGATCATTATATCCTACTGCCTCAGATACTTCATAATTTTTCTTCCTTGTTGTTTGGAACATTTTTTTTGCTTTTTCCATACGTACTTTCGTCAGCATTTCTATAAATGTCTCTTTTGTATAATTCTTAAATATCATACTGAAATAACTTACACTCACGCTTAGATATTCACAGACCATATTTAGAGACAACTCGGGATTATTAAAATTTTTAATCATATAATCAATTGCCAGTTCTGCCATGGTCTGATTGGAATCTTCTTTCTTACTTGCAATGATATCGGTCAACTCCAAACAAAATGCACTGAATTTTTCCTCTATCATAGATATTTTTTTATAGCTATGTAGTTTATTCATAAAGGAAGTTTCTCGCTCCGCATGATTGGGCAATTCCAATCCCATTTCTTCCAGTTTAATGGCAATAGAAAGCACACAGTTTTGAATCTGCAGACAAGCATCCTGCCTCTCATATTTAGCGTCAGAAATTTTTTTAAATAAATCCCGTATTGTTTTCTCTAACACCTCTTTTTGATTTGCTTTTATGGATAGAACCAATTTATCGATCCACTCATTCATTTCCATATTGAACTGCTCTGTCCTGTATTCTGCCTTTCTATAGTCTTTTTTGAAAATAAAAACAGGTTCTTCTAATAAATATTTAAATTCCTTTGCATGTCTGGCACTTTCATAAGATTTTTTCCATTGTGTCGGTGCATGTACCGTCTCACCAACTGCAATATACACATTTGTTTTCATGCATCGTTGCATTTCTTCCCTGATATTGTTTCCTGTTTTGTATATCAGCTTTTGTAATTTGTTCTCACTTTCTTCCATATATATTACAACACAAGTATCATTTACATTTTGAAAGGTAATTGTCCTTGTCTCATTTTCCAATACTTCATTTGCAATATTTGCAATCGCGAACTGCATAAGATTCTCTGGAATTCCAGGATATAATTTTAGGATTTCTGTAGCGTCTTCTATCTCTACAAAGGCAACTGCCTGATAAGTACCTGCTAAATTAATATTAAAATATTCCAGTCGTTTCACTATTTGTTCCTTCGATATATTTCCTTCCAGTAAACGATTTAAAAAATGTTCACGTACGACAGGCATATTTTTTTCATATGCTCTTTGTATTTTTTCAACATGGCATTTTTGATTATTTGCCTTATCTATCTTATCTTTAAACTTCAGGAGCTCCTCCTTTAATTCAAGCGATGTAATTGGTTTCAAAATATACTCTGCAACTCCATTTTTAAGTGCTTGCTTGGCATATTCAAATTCATCATATCCACTTAAAATTACCACTTGAATTTCTGGGTAATTGTTTTTAACGAACTTTGATAATTCGATACCATCCATAATAGGCATACAGATATCTGTAATTAGCAAATCCGGCCTACTATTTTCCATTAATTCAATCGCTTCTTTCCCGTTTTGCGCCGTCCCCATCAGTGTAAATCCTGTCTCTTCCCACGGTGTATTCTCCGTGATCGCCTCTCGGGTCAAGATCTCATCATCTGCAAATAACACCTTATACATATGTAATCCCCCATTTGTATCGTCTTCTACTTACACAAACCTATCTCCTTTGATCTATTCCTGCCAATAGAAGGGAAATAATAACTCTTGGTTTTCTTCATCATACATATTTTCTTTTGTGATTAATACGGAACCCGAATCCACGGAATATTCAACTTTCTCTCCACGAACTACTTTTGCTGCATTTTCAATGCCAAAGTATCCCATACTAAATGCCTTCTGAACTACGATCGCGCTAAACAGACCTTCTTCCAATCTTTCAATTTCTTCTGTTGAATTATCAAATCCAACAATACAGATCTTTCCGACAAGCCCCAACTCCCTAACCGCTCTAGCCGCTCCAACCGCAGAATCCTCATTTAGACAAGCCAGATAATCGATCTCCGGTTCGTCCATTAACAAATCTTTTGTCACCTTATAACCAATCTCCTCCATAGAATTACTATACACAATGCCGACAATCTGCGATTTGTAGATTCCAAGTGCCTGTTTGAATCCATTTTCTCTCTCTATGGCCGTAGAGGAATTTTTAACATGACTTACAATAGCAATTTTGGAATCTTTATTGAGTGTAGCTAGCATCGGCTCTGCCATTTTAGATCCCGCAGCTACATTATCCGTTGCTACAATGCCTTCTGCAATAGGCTTATTGGTTGTAGAATCTACAAGAATAAGGGGGATTCCAGCTTTATTAACTTCTTCCAATGCTTCTGCATTTTCTGTTTTTGAAGACGGAGAGACTACTATGGCATCCGGATTTTTTTGGATTGCATCTCGGATCAATGCATTTTGTTCCTCGATATGCATTTCATCTTTTGGTGAATTGATTTCTAAATTCACATTATTTTCCTTTGCTGCCGTCTCTGCTCCTGCCCGAATGGAAGACCAAAAATCATTACTGCTGATTTGCGTTTTAGGAATATATATCACATAGATGGAATCATTCTTATCTTTTCCCACCATTAACATGATGCCACATAGGATCAATATTATAAGAAAAATACTAAGCAGCACTTTCCATTTTTTATTTCTTCTATTGATTCTCATACCCATTGCATATCCTATTCTACTTACCTTCAACTTTTCATCCTCTCTTCATTTAAGCTTTCAAAAGGGAATATGATACTTACCGTTGTTCCCACCATTGGAGCACTCACATACTGCAGACCATATTCTATTCCGTAGTACAATTGAATACGCCTATGTACGTTAAGGACGCCAACCTTTCTAGTGTCTTCAATTTTTTTCTCTTCAAATAAATGGAGCAGCGCTTCTTGATCCATGCCGGCACCATTGTCAGATACTTTAATTACAGTCTTACCCTCCTCCTTCACTCCCGTTATACGAATCAATCCTTTTCCTTCCTTCACTTTAATTCCATGATAAATCGCATTTTCTACAAGTGGCTGTACGATAAGCTTTGCAACTGGTATATGTGAAATGTTCTCATCTATTTCTATCACATAATCCAATTTATCATGATACCTCATTTTTTGAATTTTCAGATATTCATTCACATAATCTATCTCATCTGCAACTTTTACAAATTCCTCCTGGTTACTGATACTCCTTCTCAGTAGTTTTGCAAGAGAAGAGGTCATCAATATGACCTCTGACATCTTGCTACTCTCAGCCATCCAAATAATGGAATCCAATGTATTATACAAAAAATGAGGATTTATCTGTGCTTGCAATGCACGTAATTCGCTTTTTCTCTTTTCTTTTTGCTCTGCCATATTACGTTGCACTAATTGCTTGATCCTTCCTATCATAATATTAAATGAATAGATCAAATCTGCAATTTCATTACTATAATCCGGATTCAAAAGTTGTATTTCCAGATTCCCATCCTCTACTTTTTTCATTGAAGCACGTAATTCCCTGATTGGTCTTGTTATCGTATTGGATAGGAACATGGAAACTATTGAGGCTGCTCCAATCAGTCCGATCGCAAGTAAGATGTACACCCTTTGTGTCCGGTTGCTTTTTTCCATCATTTCCTTCAAATACGCTACTCCTACCACTGTCCAGCCCGTCGTATTGGATTTAGAAATTGTATACAACCGCTCTCCCTCTTCTGTTGTAAAACTTCCTGTCTTATTTTGCAAGATCTTGCTTATTTCTTCCTTTTGTACACCACTATATAATAATTGTTGCTTCGGGTGATATATAATCTTTCCATTCTCATCTAATATAAAGACATATCCTTTACTTCCAAGACTGATTTTTTCACATAAGCTACTGATAGAACGATAATTTAAATCTATGAATAGGATTCCTTCTATCTTACCAGTGTTTGCATTTTTAATACCTTGACTAAGTGTTACCACCCATTTGTATTCACCTCTTACCATGTTCTGCACATGAGATGATGTAATGACCTCTTCACCGCTCATAGCATTTTTATACCAGTCGGTATCATTGAAATCTGCGTATGGATTTATCTCTACCTTTGAATTGTTTATAAAGCAAGTACCATTTTCTCCGATGATGCCAATATTATAGATATCATCTCGCGTATCCTTTAAGATTCCAAATTGTTCTTCTGTTTTTTTTTCATAATTTTTGTACTGTATCTCACTTTTCTGTTCCGTTCGTAAATAATTTTCTACATCTGCGCTGTTCATGATCAACTGGGCTATATTTTTCATAGTAATAAAGTAGGAATCAATATCCCCATTTACCATATTTACGAGTTGCTGTGTATATTCTGTAGATGTTTCCAGCACCGTTTCCCGATTCTGAGTAACCGAAATGAACATATAAATGAGAACCGTAGCTGAAATTAGTGCAACAAAAATAAATAGGATCGTTGTCCGTATACTTTTGAACTGGAATAGTGTTTTTAAGCCATCTGCTTTCTTTTTCATATATTCTTATTCCTTATCTTGCTGTATTCAAAACCACTTCTTGATATCGCTGATAAGCATTTTCCCATACCTCTTTTTCTTGTGGTAAGAACATTTGAATTTTTGCAGAGTCTCTGATCTTTTTTCTGGCATCTTTTATATCTTTTATTTTTCCTGCCGCAATTAATTGCAAAGCGATATTTCCATATACCGTTGCTTCTATCGGTCCGGACGATACCTTTTTATGACAGGCATTTGCTGTCATTTGACTAAGCAGCCTGCTTTTTGTACCGCCTCCTACTATATAAATACTCTCATATTCTTTTCCTGTACAAGCCTGAATTTCGAATAAGGTATCACGATACTTAAATGCAAGACTTTCATGAATGCATCTTACGAACTGACCTGGCGTTTCTGGACTCCTCTGTCCTGTTCTTTCGCAGAAAGCACGTATTCTTTTGGGTATATTTCCTGCCATTACAAATTCAGGTGCATCCGGATCGATAAAGCACCGAAATGCCTCTTCCTCTGACGCCATTTTATCGAGCTCTCCAAAGGCATATTCTTTCCCTTCACGGCTCCATTGACGTCTGCTTTCCTGTATGAGCCACAATCCAATAATATTTTTTAAAAAAGATACTTTTCCTTCTGCTCCTAATTCATTAGTGATATTCATTTGAGCCGATTTGGCATTGATAATAGGTGTAGAAACCTCTGTTCCAAAAAGCGACCACGTACCGCAACTAATAAAAATAAAATCTTCTTCCTCTGCAGGAACGCTGACAAGTGCGCTCTGTGTATCATGGCTGGCAACAGCGATGACATCCATACTTCCTATCTCTAATTCTTCGCATACCTCTGGAAGCAACTTGCCAAGTCTGGTGCCGCTCTTTATGATCTGTGGAAAAATATGACCAGGAATCTGCAAGGATTCCAGCACTTGTTTTGACCAGCACTTTTCTTTTATATTCATTAGCTGTGTAGTAGATGCGATGGAACATTCAGCCCTTTTTATTCCAGTCAAAAAGTAATTCAAAAGATCTGGAATCAATAGTAGTTTATCAGTCCTTGCTAAGAGCTCCGGCCTATTTTTCACAATGGATAATAATTGGAATGCTGTGTTGAGTTCCATAAACTGATTTCCAGTAATCTCATAAAAAATATCCTTCTCAAGCGATCGGAAGCTTTCCTCCAACATGCCTTTGGTTCTACCATCTCTATAATGAACTGGATTCTCGATCAGATTACCTCTTGTCTCCAATAGACCAAAATCCACTCCCCATGTATCGATTCCGATACTGTCAACACCACCGTAAAGTTTAGCCTTTATAAGCCCTTGCTTGAGCTCATGGTATAAACGTAAAATATCCCAATACACGGTTCCTTTTACCGTTACTGGCTCATTTGCAAATCGATGTATTTCTTCTAATGTAATACTTTCTCCATCAAATTTACCGATAATTGCCCTGCCGCTGCTTGCGCCGTAATCAAACGCAAGTACTCTTTTTTCTTTTCCCATGATACTGCTCCTATTTTATCGCATTGTCTTATACATTGGTCCATATGTATGGCATGCTCTAAAATCCTGCCCTTCTTTGTCCATACCAAAGGCATTCCAGACGGCAGGCCTGAAAATATCTTCCTCTGGAACATTATGCATGCAAACTGGAATGCGAAGAATAGAACACAGTGTAATTAGGTCTGCTCCTATATGCCCGTAGCTAATTGCGCCATGGTTAGCCCCCCAATTGTTCATGACATCATATGCAGTTGCAAATGCTCCAGTTCCTGTTGTCCTTGGCGCAAACCAAGTACACGGCCAAGTATAATCTGTTCTTTTCCACAGCTTATCGGATACTTCATCCGGTAAATTCACAGTCCATCCCTCCGCTATCTGAAGAACCGGTCCAAGTCCTTTTACGATATTCAACCGAATCATAGTGCAAGGCATTTCTGCTCTCGTTAAAAATCTGGAAGAGTATCCACCTCCTCTGAAATATCCCTGATCTGCTGCATTAAAGGTCGTGGCTTTCAGACAAGCATCGATATCATGCTCTGAAATTTCCCAGAATGGCTTGATGATGCCGCTTCCATTTCCATCCTTTACTTCTCCGCAGGCATCCAGACAAGCCGCTCCGGAATTAATTAAGTGGATGAAACCTCCTGATTGCTTCGCTACTCCCTCCAATTCATATCCAGTTGCTTTTTTTACTGCTTCCGGGCTCCAATAGGTTCTGACATCTGCAAAAATCTGAGCGGTATTTGTCAATAATTTAGCAAATAGCATTCCTGTGCCATTCAATGTATCATTTTCTGTAGCCAAAATATAGGGTTCTCTTGCTCCGCTCCAATCAAAAGAAGAATTTAACATTGCCTCTGGAAAATCACAGTTCGGATAAAAATCTGTCCATTGTCTTTGTCCTTGAAATCCTGCAGCAATTGCATTATGACCGACCATTTCTTCCTCATATCCTGTTGGAAGATTTTTATTTCCATTCATAAGGTCTTTAATAATACACATCATCTTAACAACAAATTCCCAGTCCTTATCTTTCTCTTCCCTAGATTTTTGGGCATAAGCAGGATTTTTATCATAGCCTTCTTTGCATTTTTCCTTGGTCCAGGCAAGAGCTTTCTGGTATTCTTTTTGGTCATAAATATTTTCAGTCATTCTACGTATAATTTCGACTTCATCTACGGATTCTACTCTCATTCCGAGGTATTCTTCAAAAAAATCCACATCAATAATAGAACCTGCAATCCCCATGCAGATAGAACCAATTTGTAAATAGGATTTCCCCCTCATACTTGCCGCCGCTACCGCTGCGCGAGCGAAACGAAGTAATTTCTTTCTAACATCTTCCGGAATATCGGTATCATCCGCATCCTGAACATCCTGTCCATAAATACCAAATGCAGGTAATCCTTTTTGTGCATGTCCGGCTAATACAGCAGCCAAATATACCGCACCTGGTCTTTCTGTCCCATTAAATCCCCATACGCCCTTTATCGTCATCGGATCCATGTCCATCGTTTCCGATCCATAACACCAGCATGGTGTCACTGTTAAAGTAATTGTAACACCTGCTTTTTTAAACTGATCCTCACAAGCCGCCGCCTCTGCAACACGCCCGATGGTCGTATCTGAAATAATGACTTTAACAGGTTCTCCATTCGAATATCTTAAATGATCCTCAAATAATCTGGCTGCTGATCTCGCCATATTCATTGTTTGTTCTTCCAGGGATTCTCTTACTTTTAAGGCACCTCTCCTTCCATCTATCGTAGGTCTGATTCCAATTACCGGATATTCTCCAACGATTCTCTTTACTGCCATCTTTCTTACCTCCATTGTTATTTTTGTCTAATAACTTTAAATTTCCTTCATTACTCACATACAATTATAACTATTTCTTTCTTTATTTGCACGAATATAAGTATTCATATATAGACATTATTTGTTATTTAGTTGGATTTTCCATTTATTTTTGTGTATAATGTACAAAAGTAGAAAATTCTTATCCTTTAAAGGGGAGGCATGGATGAAAGCATTTCATGAAATTCGTAACTATAAATCAGATTTTATGGTTTGGCATAACAAATATCACGATATTTGTTTTCGTGCCCATTGGCACAAAGAAATAGAGTTAATCTACGTAAGACAAGGTAGTGTCTCGCTACATGTCACTAACTTTACCATCAGTGCAAATGCCGGGGATCTGATTGTCTGTGATAGCGGAGATATTCATTACTGTAATGCAAGAAGTGATAAGTCTTGCTTGGATTTTGTGTTATTTGATACCGGTATTATCAACAGCCATTATCACTACCATTATTTTTCCAATCCCCATATCAAAAAGGAAGTATTAGATGCCTGGGATCTGGCAGAAGAATGGCATCATTTACTCTACTTATTGGATGAAGAGTTATCTCATAGAGACAGATTCTATCAAGATATCGTTACTGCATCCATACGCGGATTCTGGTACCAGCTTCTTCGTAACCTCCCGACCCATACCCAAAAATCCATTATGATGAATCGCCGTTTGAGCGTTCTTTCTGACTTTCAGAGCCTTTTATCCTTTTTAGAAGAGCATTACAGCGATACGATTACCATTGAAGACGCTGCCGAGATGATGAATTTTAGCACCAGTCACTTTTCTAAAGTATTTAAAATGCTGATTGGGACTAATTTTGTGAAATATCTGAATGCGATACGTATTTCACAGGCTGTTGATTTACTCATGACTACAGATAAAAAAATTACTGATATTTCTTACATGTGCGGATTTAACAACGTCCGTACTTTTAACCGCGTATTCAAAGAGATTACAAATAAGACTCCAACTGATTACCTGCTCCTGCCAGAAAACAGCTCAACCAATTTTACCTATTATCGTTCCTCTTCCGATATCATCTCGCTGCCTGAAGAACTTCCAACTACGGTGATTAAGTAAACGCAATAAGGCATCCAAGACATAATCGTAGGTACAGTGTTTTGACACTATAAGATTTCGTCTTGGATGCCTATTTTGTTGGAAAGGAAGAAGTATGACGTGTTTATTTTGGTGCAAGAATTATTAAGTTTAAAGGATTAAAATGGAGCGATTTGAATACCTTCTTGTTCTAAAGTCATTCTTATTTTTTGAACAAATGCCAGTGCTTTCTCACCATCTCCATGTACACATACAGAATCTGCACTAATTGAAATATCTTTTCCGGTGATGCTTTCTACTTTGCCCTCTTTGATCATGCGGATCACTCTGCTAACAGCCAAATCCTCGTTTATAATCATGGCGCCTTCTTTCGTCCTAGCTACCAAGGAACCATCCTCTTCATATGCCCTGTCTGCAAATACCTCTTTTGCAGAACGTAGCCCCAACTCTTCTGCTGCAATCAGCATCTGACTTCCCGACAATCCCAGTAGTATCAGCTCGGGATTCACCTCTTTTATCCCTTCACAAATTGCTTTTGACAACGTATAGTCCTTTCCTGCCATATTATAGAGCGCACCATGCGGCTTCACATGTTTCATTTTTACATTATTTGCTTTGCAAAATGAGTCTAACGCTCCCACCTGATACATCACATATGCTTTTGCATCCGCCGGAGATAGGTCCATATTTCTTCTTCCAAAACCCATTAGATCCGGAAGTCCCGGGTGCGCACCTACCGACACCCCCATTTTCTTTGCAAGTGCCACTGTTTTTGACATTACCACAGGATCTGAAGCATGGTAGCCACAAGCAATATTTGCTGATGTGATGTAAGGAATTACCAAATCATCCATCCCAATAATATAGTCACCAAAGCTCTCGCCTAAGTCACAATTCAAATCAATTTTATACATAGTTGCTCCAATCTGCATACTTTTATATACACATGCCGCTAATTCCTCACATTTTTAATGTTACATTTTTTATATCTGTAATCAACATATGTCCAGGGGCATGCGTAATGCAAAACTTAGGTTTTGTATTCATTATAACTGACTGTGGAGTAACTCCGCAGCACCAGAAAACAGGAACTTCTCCCTGTTTTATTGTTACGGAATCACCAAAATCAGGTCTATTCACATCTTCAATTCCAATCATACCAGGATCTCCAATATGTATTGGTGTACCATGTACTTTCGGCAGTGCACCTGTAACCGTAACAGCCTTAACAATTTGTCCATATGGAATGGGACGCATACTTACTACCATCCTGCCACTAAAAATTCCTGCCGGTTCACATTCTATATTCGTTGTATACATGGGAACATTACAACCTTCTGTAATATGTCTTACCTCAATGCCTGCTTCTATTAACTCCGATTCAAAAGAAAAGCTGCATCCGATTAAAAAGCTTACAAAATCATCCCTCCAAAGGTGCGCTACACTGGTATACTCACCCGTCATTATACCATTTTCATAAACTCGGTATTTCGGGATATCATTCGCGATGTCAGCACCAGGTGCGATTCCCGGCAACGCTCTGCTTCCGGTGTCAGATACTTCTAATACTGGACAAGACTTCGAATTTCTTTGTGTAAATAATAAAAAATCATAAGCAAGTTCTTTTGGCAGCACCACCAAATTTGCCTGTGCATATCCAGCACTCATACCTGCCGTCGGACTCTGAATCTCTCCCTTTCTAATGCGTGCCCGCACATCTTTTGGTGCCATATTCCTAAAATCCATATTTCACACTCCCGTCTACTGCCAAAGGCAGTATTAATTCACTCTTTTGAGAAAACGTTTCAATTCTTTTTCTTCCTTTTTATAAAGTCTTGCAGCTTCCTCTATTGTAATCTCCTGAAAGCGTATCTTATTCCCTGGCATACGCTGCGCCAGTTTCGGGATATCCACATGGATAACGGTCGCAATCTTCGCATATCCACCGATGGTTTGTCTGTCCGCCATCATTATGATCGGTGTTCCACTTGCAGGTATTTGAATGCTGCCGAGTGCGATTCCATCTGATATGATATCCACACCATTTATACTACTAATGGCTGGACCTTTAAGCCTGCATCCCATTCGATCATATTCCTCTGAAACGGTATATTCTGATTCCAGTAAGGTTCGGATACCTTCCTTAGTAAAATACTCTATCTGTGGACCCAAAATCACTCGGAGCGTAATGTCCTTTTCCTGAAATTCCCTGACAATCTCATATCTTTTATACATATTACTTAAAATTGGTTTTGGGTTTTTAAAAGCGATTTCATCTCCAGCTTCTAATTTTCTGCCTTTATGACCCCCAATCCTGCATTTTAAATTGGTGGATTTACTCCCCATTACAGAAGGGATATCCATTCCTCCTGCAAAGGCAATGTACGCACGTGCACCTTCTTTAACAGGACCTAATCTTAGAGTATCACCCTTTTTCACAGGTATAGCTGTGTAAAGATCTATATTTCTATTATTAAGAGCTGCCGAAAAATCACCGCCCGTTATTGTAAACGTATTATCCCTGGTAAAAGTAATGGTTGGTCCCATTATGGAAACTTCCAATACTGCCTCATTCTCTTCATTTCCTAGTAACATATTAGCCATTCGGAAGGAACGGTAATCCATAACACCAGAAACCGAAAATCCAGTATCTTGATAGCCTATACGCCCCGCGTCTTGCACCGTTGTTAAGGCCCCTCCTTGTAAGACTTTAATTCCCATATCAGGTTCCTCCTTTTACATGGTTGCATACATAGGCATTTTTCGATACCAACGACTCGATCCTTGCATACTCTTCCGCATCTATTCGAATAAACCGAATATACTGACCTGCACCATATAACAAAGGCTTCTCTCTATCTGCATCATATGGTTTTACTGGTGTTTTTCCAATCAGCTGCCATCCACCCGGAGATGCCAAGGGATAAATACCAGTCTGTTCTCCTCCGATCCCCACGGATCCAGCCTCAATTCTTACACGTGGTATTGCATGTCTTGGTGTATTCAATCTTTCGTCCATGCCCCCCAAATAAGGAAAACCCGGTAAAAATCCCAACATATAAATCAGATAATCGGTTCCGCAATGCATGGCTATCACTTCTTCTCTGCTTAATCCTGTATGCTCACACACATTCTGCATATCAGGTGAAAAAGGATCGTCATAACACACCGGTATTTCAACGATTGTTTTTTCTTCTATTTGCTCATATATCCGATTTTTTAACCGTTTTTCGATTTTTTTTATAAGTCTCTTATAGGATATTATTCTGCAATCATAGTACACCATTAAAGATCGGAAAGTAGGCACCGTTTCTACTACTCCTGCGATTTTGTATTTTCTGATTTCCTGATTCAGTCCCCTAATGTTCGCATTGATTTCACTTGATATTTGGTTGCCAAATTCAACACATAAAGCAGATTCCCCAACTATTAAAATTCTGACTTCATTCATGCCCAAATCCTCTCCTGTCTCTTTTACAACATATTCTCAATCAATTACAGAATCACTAACCAATCGGTAAAAATTCTTATTTAATACGTTTACGAACCATGTCTCATTCTGGTACCCGATTCCATATTCCACGCATTGTCTCATGAGATTTACGATAGCGCAATTCATATCTATATTGAATCCATCGACGCCCGGCAGAAGTGAACCCGTCATATCAATCATTCCACTCCTTGATGCGATCGTCATTACTTCAGCTTGCATTGTGATATCATGCATGATCTTAATATTCTTCAACAGATATGCCAATGCTCCTATAAGACCCATACAACCCCAGTCTGATGTAGTGGCTGTAATAATATGATCCGCTTTCGTTCGCGCAAGGATTCCTCCTTTACACCCACACTTACATTGCTCTTTATCTGTATAAGGAATATATTTTCTGATATGATCACCAATTACTCCCATTCCTATTTCATTTCCCAAATCACCAATGGATAACGTAAGAATTCCTTTTTCTTTTACTCTATCAAATAAAATATCCATTTTTGCTTCCAGCTGCGTTATATTCTCACCTACTGCATTGTGATATTCCCCAAATTCATTCGCACCTGGTGCTTCAATTGAAATTAAAGCTTTTGGAAGTCCCATCCCCAAAATAGAATCTGCACAACTATCAGCCTCCTCTACCTTTTTTGTAAAGGAAATCACTCCCATAGCCATCGGTAACTCACACAACTCATTAAAATCTTCATATAAGTGAAGCCCTATGGCAGGAGCACAATTTTTTACGGCAATCACATTATCTTCCGGGCATATAATGACCGGTTTACAGTCAAACGCCTCTACCATTGCCCTGCAAAGAAGGATCGAACTTACGATGCCATCCATTTCTGGCATTTTGTGGGGTCTTAATATAAAGCCTGTCATGATATATACAAGATCACCTTGGCGTATCACATTTATGAGTTCCTTTGCACCATGCATTGTAAGGGGTTCTCCTGTATACGCTCTGCTCCCTGCATAGAGTATTCTACAAACACCATAACCTCTGGGATCCAGATTCATTAACTGATCCAAATTATCTCCAATATTTAATTCCGCTAATTTTTCCTTCGTCATAGTCCGATATCCCCCACTTATGGTCTTTTATAAACTGTCGCACCGACTTCTTTTTCGAACTTTCTAATATAGCCCATTTGTAATTTTAATAATGTTTCCTTATCTTTACCGCCAACAGGCTTTCCATCAATTTCAGATACCGGTACACATAATGCACCTGAGCTGCTTACAATAGCTTCATCACAATCAAATAATTCCGTTAACGTAAATGGTCTGATCTCTGTCGGTATTCCTTTTTCTTCGCAAATCATTAAAAGGTGCTTTCTGGTAATTCCAGGTAATATCAGATTATCCGTTGGTGGTGTAATAAAGACACCGTTCTTCAAGATATTGATATTACTATGTGCACACTCGGTGACTCTTTCTCCTCTGTGAAGAACTGCCTCATTACAGCCCGCCTCTTTTGCTCTTTGGTTCGCAATACAACTTGGAATCAAGTTCAAGGTCTTAATATTACACAATAAAAAGCGAACATCTTCCATTGTAATTAATCGAAACGGAGTAAATAAATCTTTCATTTCAGATTCTATAATATAAATCAAAAGATTAGGCTTCCCCTCCGGAAATACATGATTACGAATACCAGTTCCCCTTGTTGTCTGCCAATATACAAAAACAGTTCCATCTGTATCTATTGTATCAACACATTTTTGTAGTTCTGCTGCCAATTCTTCTTTCGAATATTGAAACGGAATCTCCAAAAATTGAAAGCTGTTAAAAAAACGATCAATATGATCATCAAGCGCAAAAATTTTTCTGTTAACGGCGTAAGTAGCATCATATACACCATCTCCAAAATACATACCTCTGTCGTTCATAGGAATTTGCATAGCTTCTAGCTCATCCATTTTACCATTGTAATAACCAACTGTTTTCATTCTTTTCTCCTCTTCCGGGCTTGAAATGATATTTCTAAGAAATAAAAAAATCCACAATCAGAACAAAAGGACATCTTTGTCTAAATGTGGAATTCATCATTTCAATATTAATTTAACATAAATGATAGTACAATCTTTTTCTTACGTCAATAGTAAGTCTTATAATTTATTGTACTAATTTGTATGCAATATAAACCAATGATGCTATTGCATTCTGTTCATGACCATAGCTTCCAAAATAGCAACGCAACCCGATACGCCGAACTTTGCCCTATTCAAAAGGATGTCCTTACCTTCCTTACGATTCCAGCCTTTTCCGGCATAATACGTATAGTAGCCATTTCTGACCTGATCCATTTTTTTAACCAGTTTTTTGGCAGCTTCCTCCGATATTTTGTGCTTTTCTTTAATGATATTAACCCTCACTTCATAAGGTGCATATATAAATGCATGGATACAATCAGGGTCATCTTTTAAAATATAATCCGCGCATCTCCCTATTATTATGCAAGATTCTCTGGATGAGATGTCACGAATAATTTGTGATTGTTCAGCAAATAGCTTATCATTCAAATTATCATTTCCAATTCCAAATCCCAAATAAGGCTCCAGAAAACGATTGGTAATGGATTCATCTACATTGGCAAGATGTTCTACTGCAAGACCGCTTCTTTTTGAAGCAATAGTAAGCAAATCCTTGTCATACATCTTAATCCCCAATCTTTCAGCAAGTTCTTTTCCAATTTCATGACCTTCTCCGCCAAATTCACGTCCTATTGTTATAATTATCTTCTTATTCATAACTTCCACTCCCCTATAAAAGATATTTCTTATTTTTAGATACTGTTTAAAGTATAACTTTTCTGCATCTGATTTTCAAGCCAACTACATAAAATAGATATTGCATATGGTTGCTATTTAAAACGATTTCCGCTACAATTAATTAAATATCAAACACATACGAATCCACAGGAGCAACATGAGTGAAAAATTATATACCATACCACTAAAGGATGCATTTCTGGCAAATGACGAATGCCCATTTTGCCATATTGAAAAAAAGATAGAAGAAGATTTGCTGGACTTCGTTTTAGGCTCCGGTTCTTCCTATATGCAAAATAACGTACGAGAAGTCACTGATAAAATGGGATTTTGCCGTAATCACTATCAAAAGATGTTCCAATATGGAAATACACTTGGGAATGCATGGATTTTAAAATCCCATTTCCAAAATTTACGTGAGGAACTGCAGAAAAAATATAAGGACTATAAGCCTCATAAAGCTTTTTTCCCAACTAAAATCAGAAAAGCTTCTTCCCAAAATGAGATTGGCATCTTTGTCGCCGATAGAATACAATCCTGCTATATCTGCAACCAGTATTCTGCTACCTATGAACGTTATCTGGAAACCTTTTTTATGATGTATCAAAAGGATCTTGCTTTTCGTGATACGACAATAAATTCAAAAGGATTTTGCCTTTATCATTTTGGTCATTTATGCGAAATGGCCGATTACAAATTATCCAAGAAAGAAATTTCAGAATTTTATTCTTCTATGATTCTCCTAATGGATAAAAATTTAGAGCGTGTTCAGGAAGATATTTCATGGCTAATTGAAAAATTTGATTACCGCAATCAAGATGCAGATTGGAAAAATTCGAAAGACGCCATTCAGCGTGGGATGCAAAAAATGGCAGGAGGCTATCCCGCCACTAACTTTTATAAACAATCCAAATAAATACTATCCACTATACCCCGTTAATTCATACATGAAAGGTTTCAGTATTTTTAAATAATCTATGGTACTTTGACTCAATTCTTCTGGGATAAATTCACTTTTCTTCAGATACATATCCTCTACCCCTTTCATAGTAAATGCTATTATATTTTGAGCCATTTCTATTTTTATGTCCTTTTTAAATCCTGACATATCTGCCCTTGCAAAAATTCTGCTATATTCTTGTCTATAATCCTGTCTTTTTTTAGAAATGAAAGAGACCACTTCTTCCTCCTCTTCTTCCTCCGCTTTTTTGAGGAAAATTATCATATAAGGATACTGTCTCATAATACGTAAATGTGCATTTACTATTTGCTCTATCAGTTCAAAATAATCCGTTTCTTTAATACTTATTGTTTGATAAAGTTCTATGGAAAGATATTTTACACTATACGCGTATATAAAATCAAAAAGTCCTGCCTTACTATTAAAATAGTGAAACAAAAGACCCTTACTAATCCCTGCTTCCTTTACAATTTCATCTGTACTTGATCTTCTATAATCACTTTTCGCAAATATCTTTAAAGCCGCATTAATTATTTTATCTTGCTTCTCTTTCACTAAATCAAAAAATTTGTCATTCATTTTTAATCATTCATACTTTCATTTGTATTATTGACTATTGCAGTCGAAACCAAGCATACCATATCCATTCTTGTAATTCAATGTCATTTACTGGTTTTCTATTTAAATTTTTCTACATTTTTTTACCAATTGATGAAATAAAAATAAATTTATGCATATTCTCTTTTCAATTCCGTAAAATAGTATTACAATTATTTTAAAAATAAAATTGTCAGTTGTCAAATACTGTCATTTTAAATGAAAGGAGTACATTTATGGCTAAAAAATTTGGAAAATTCCTTATGTTTACTGCTGCTGTAGGTGCAGTTGCTGCAGGTGCTTATTATTATATGCAGAATAAGGGCAAAAACGATTTCGAGGATGATGATGATTTCGATGATTTTGACGATTTCAGCGAAGACCTTGATAATGAGGAACCTTCCAACGACAGTTCTAAAAAAGAACGGTCGTATGTTTCTTTAAATTTAGATGATGCAAAGTCAGCGGAAGAAAACAATTCAGAAGTTGCTTCTACATCTGAAAATATAGAAAAAGTAGAAGAATTTTTTGATGAAGATGATGATTCGGACGGTTCTTTAAATGCTATTTAGGTGCTATTATCGCTTTTGTCTTGAAAACAGAGTGTGGGCATGGTTCACACTCTCGCGCCGAGCGCATCCGGCCATTGGGAGGATTTCTTCCTAGATAGCGAGTGCGTATCAATAAAAGCGTAATCCAAGGACTACGCTTTTAAATATTTCTACTCAACAAGATCAGGAATATTCCCCCATGTCCTTCGCAGAATATCGACTCCATTCACTATTTCTCTTTCTGACAAAGCTCCATATCCCAGTAAAATTATCGCCTTTGCTTCTGGCTGTTTTCTTCTAATAAATGTTTCTGTCAGACCATAAACTCTCACATGTTGTTCTTTTGCCATACGTACTAAATCTTTTTCGCTTGTTTGATCTTTTGCATGAAGCAGTATATGGAGACCAGCATTATCGCCTGAAATCCAAAATTTATCTTCCAATGATCTTAATTCATTTAAAAGTAAATCATGTTTTGTCTTATATCTTTTCCTCATTTTATTTAAATGTCTCTCGTAAAAACCTTCTTTAATAAATTCATTCAAAACCGCCTGATCAGTTCTGGAAACTGTCGATGCGAAAAATGACGCATGTCTCTCATATGAATTCATTAACATCTTCGGCAATACCATATAACTGACACGAATTGCTGGTGCAATTGACTTTGAAAAGGTCCCAATATAAATGACTTTACCATTTTTATCAGAAGCCTGCAAAGACGGAATCGGTTTGCCTTTATAACGAAATTCACTATCATAATCATCTTCAATAATATATCTGTCTTTCTCTTCCATAGCCCAATGCAAAAGTTCCATTCGCCTGCCAATCGGCATGACCACTCCCATTGGATACTGGTGGGATGGCATAACATATGCGATACTCGCATCACTGTCTCTCAACAAGTCCGCTCGTATGCCATTACTATCCATTGGGATCGTACAAATTTTATAATGACATGACTCAAAGGCGAGGTAAGCTCTTTTATAAGAAGGATCTTCCATTGCTATTATTCTATTTTGTCCTAGAATCTTTTCCAGTAGAATGAGCAGATAATCATTTCCAGCTCCAATAATCACTTGATCCGGAGAACAGTTAACCCCTCTGGAAGAATACAGATATCTGCAAATTGTTCTCCTTAAAGATAATTCACCCTTTGCCGAACCCAGGTGAAACAGCTCATCTGTTTGATTGCTTAATACATTTTTGTAAACTCTTTTCCACGTAGCAATCGGAAAAGACTCCATATCAATTCCATTCATAGCAAAATCTATTTTATAAATTGTTTTTTGAGGATTATTTGTTTTTTTCTTACATGCAGTTTCCTCTGGCAGGTCGTACAGATTATCTATCTTACAGATATAATATCCGCTACAAGGCTTGGCTTCCACATACCCTTCTGAAGATAACTGCTCATACGCAAGATCCACCGTGCTTCTCGATACTTGTAAATGGTCTGCCAGTGCGCGCGTTGAGGGAAGCTTTTCTCCTTGCAAAAGCTTCCCTCTTTTAATTTCATTTTTTATGTATGCATATATCTGTTCATATAGATGTATTCCACAAGTTACATCCAATTGTAAAGTCAATTCATTCATACTTTTTTATGTTCTTTAATTGCTGACATTAAAATATCCCTTAAGTCTCTGGCCTTATCCTTCATTCTTGGATTCGTTCCATTTGCTACCAGTATACCTGTTATTAATTTAGTCGCTATATCATATTGCTCAAAATTCATTGCAATGACCGCAATTAAATAATCGACTGTTGTTTCATCCATACCGCACATAGGGTAAGTCTCACTCTGTCTGGCAGCCAAGAAACCTTCTAACGCATTACGCATAAATTCATTTTCTTCTGCTTCACCCTCTGCCTTCTTCTTTTCATAATCGGCATCATTCGAATCGAACGTTTCATTCCTACCACGTAAGAGCCACGCTGCTTTTAAACAAATATATGCTTTTTCACTTGCCTTTCCTTGCTTAACAATTGTATTTGCAAGCGCAAGTTTATATCTTTCCAATGCTTCCTCATAAGAATATACTTCATTCGTCTCTTTCTGCTCTTTAAAAGACTTTGAAATGATCTCACGGATTCTCTTTGCCTGAAAAGGAGAAAGCATCTTAAAATATCTGCTTAAAGCCGCATAACCGCAATGAGGGCATAATACAATATCATACTTTAGCATATCGATGCCTTCATACTTAGGACGCAAGTCTAAGTCTGTTCCTACCAGCTTTGCCTTGCCAATTTTTACGGTCTTAACTTTAAACTCATGATCACATACGGGACATGAGTAACTCTTATCAAATATAAAATCTTGTTCTTTTTGTAACTGTTTTTGTTCTGGCGTTAACTTTTCAACCGGAGCACTTTCTTCCGGACTTTCATATAAACTGGCACTTTCTAAATTTTCTAACCCAAACTGCCCTAAACCATCTAATAAACCTGCCACTTCTGAATAACCTCCAAATTTTTCATTCCAATTTTTAGTAAGTTAACCCATAAAATTCCTTAATTTATTTTCGGAAGTATATAAGAACTCTTTAAAGACACAATTCTGTTGAACACTAATGCATCTTTCTCAGAGTCTTTACAATCAATGCAAAAATATCCCTGTCTCACGAACTGAAAACTGTCAAACGCCTTACCCTGGGAAAAGACAGGCTCCACGTAACAATTCTTTAACGTCACTAAGGAATTCGGGTTTAAATTTAAAGATCCATCTTCATTATAGACCCCTTTTTCTTCATCAATAATATTTTCATACAAACGAACTTCCGCTTTTATTGCATGATGAGCCGGTACCCAATGAATCGTCCCTTTTACTTTCCTTTCGGCAAATCCTGTTCCGCATTTAGTCTTTGGATCATACGTACAATGAATTTCTTTTATATTTCCGAATTCATCTTTTACAAAATTTTCACATTTTACAAAATAAGCATGCATCAGGCGAACTTCATTTCCTGGAAATAAACGAAAATATTTCTTAGGTGGCACTTCCATAAAATCTTCTCTATCTATATAAAGTTCTCTTTCAAAAGCTACTTTTCTCATACCAAGTGCTTCATTTTCCATATTATTCGGCACATCCAGATATTCTACCTGACCTTCCGGATAATTCGTGATGACCAATTTAACTGGATCCAACACCGCCATTACTCTTGCTTTTTTAAGCTTCAAATCTTCCCTGATACAATACTCAAGCATAGCATAGTCTACGGAAGAATTACTTTTTGATACACCACACAATTCTACGAACATCTTTATGGATTCTGGTGTAAATCCCCTTCTTCTGAGGGCGGCAATAGATACAAGCCTTGGATCATCCCATCCATCTACAATCCCATCTTCCACAAGCCTCTTAATATATCTCTTACCAGTCACCACATTGGTCAAATACATTTTAGCAAACTCAATCTGTCTTGGAGGGTTTGTATATTCCAATTCACGAACCACCCAGTCATATAATGGTCTATGATCCTCAAATTCCAAAGTACAGATAGAATGGGTAATTCCTTCAATCGCATCCTCAATTGGATGTGCGTAATCATACATCGGATAGATACACCATTTATCACCCGTATTATGGTGTGTCATGTGAGCAACACGATAGATGATCGGATCCCTCATATTCATATTAGGCGATGCCATATCAATCTTCGCGCGAAGCACCTTTTCCCCATCCTGGTATTCACCGTTCTTCATCCGCTCAAACAAAGTTAGATTTTCTTCCACACTCCTGTTCCTGCTTGGATCCTCTTTACCAGGTTCTGTTAAAGTCCCTCTGTATTCTCTCATCTCGTCTGCCGTAAGATCAGACACATAAGCTTTTCCCTTATAAATTAATTTTATCGCACTTTCATACATCTGTTGAAAATAATTGGATGCAAAAAATAATCTATTTTCCCAATCGGCACCCAACCAACAGATATCCTGCTGTATAGACTCTACAAATTCTATCTTTTCTTTTGTTGGATTGGTATCATCAAATCTCATGTTGAATTTACCATGATATTTCTGTGCTAGTCCATAATTCAAAAGAATGGATTTGGCATGTCCGATATGAAGATAGCCATTTGGTTCCGGTGGAAATCTTGTATGGACGGTATCGTAAATTCCTTCCGCCAGATCTTTTTCAATTGCTTGTTCAATAAAATTTTTAGAAACTACTTCTGTTTCGATCGTCTCATTTCGTTCCCTATTTTCACTATTGCTCATAATGTGCACTCCCTGAAAAAAACAGCGAGCTTCACCTCCTCAGTTGTCCTGCTCCTTATCTTTCGTAAATATCGCTTAGAAACGCATTGATAAGGAATGATAATAAATAATGATAGCATAGATTTTTTAATTAATAAAGTATTTCTTCCTAACAACTTTCTTATTACAATTTTAATTCTTTTTTTTGCATAAAAAATATGTTATACTAAAATTATTATGGTAGGTTCTAGTAATTGTGTATACTGGAATATACTGCTGTATCTTATAAAATTTATATAGGGATTAAAAGGAGAATTTATAATGTTAACAAGAGCAGAATTAAAACAGCGGGCAAAAGACTCTATGTCCACAGCGACGACACATCCTGTGTTAGTTGCATTAGTATATTTAGTTATAACTATGGCAATTTCAGGAATCATCAGCATAGTCAATAATATTTTTGCAACCATTCTAGGCGTTGGTTCCAGCATGGCCGATTCTACCATATTTGCACTAGGAGCAACTTTCAGTTTGGCTCTTCTTACATTTGCGATGAGTATTGTTTCTTCCTTCATAACCTATGCTCTGACTGCCGGATTTTCTTCTTATTCTTTGAAAACAATCCGCCATGAAGACGCAGGATTAGAAACTTTGTTTTCTTATATGAAATCTTTTCTTAAAGTTTTCTGCCTCTATTTTATGATAGGTCTCTTTACGATGTTATGGTCCTTTTTATTTATCATCCCCGGAATCATAGCTGCCTATCGTTATTCAATGGCTGTTTACATTTTTATTGATGATCCAAATAAAGGTGTTTTACAATGTATATCCGAAAGTAAAGAAATGATGATTGGTCATAAATGGGAATTATTCGTACTTCAGATATCCTTCATACTTTGGTATTTATTGGGTGGCATTACTTGTGGTCTTGCTTTCCTCTATGTAACGCCATATTTAGAATTAACGATCGCCGTATATTATGACAATCTGAAATACATAACTACGCAGCAAAATTATCAGGAAGTCCCTAATTCATTTGGAAACCCTTCAGATACAACTATGTAACGAAGAATGTGGTAAAATAGCAGCAAATGGAACATCCATTTGCTGCTATTTTTGTTTCTGGTATTTATTTTCTATTTTTAAATATAATATAGTAATCTTTGTATAAAAAGGCCTTTCGAATAATGTCAGAAATGAAAAAACGAATCTTGATTGCAGGTCATCCGGATTTGACCCATAATTACCAGGCTGCTCTCCTTTCTACCGGCATGGAATATGAAATTGCACTTTCGATTAATGATATCAATAGCTTTGACGGCCTCCTACTTCCAGGAGGCGGAGATATTGATCCTATTTATTTTCATCAACCCAATCTAGGCTCTAAAAATATTGATTCTTCCCTGGACGAAAAACAATTTCGTATTTTAGATGCCTTTGTGACTGCCAAAAAAGGAATTCTTGGTATCTGTAAAGGGATACAGCTTATTAATATATATTTCGGCGGTAACATCATACAAGATTTAAAGACTGCAAAAACACATGCTTATCACGATACCGATAGGATTCATGTTACTCATTCCGTGGAACATACCTTTATTCACCATTTATATGGAAACCATATTTTTACAAACAGTGCACACCATCAGGGTTGCGGCGTACTGGGTCATCATCTATTACCTTCACAATATGCCTTTGATGGCGTATTAGAGGCTCTCTACCATACTAGCTTACCTATCATTGGCGTACAATGGCATCCGGAACGTATGGCATTTCAATTCAGCCGTTTAGATACTGTAGATGGATCACTCGTATTCCTTTATTTCAAATCTTTGTTATGACCTAGCCAACAAATTCGTAGAGTTTATCGAAATCACTTTGTTTTATGACATATATGTTACTCATATCCTCCTCATTTACTGCCAGATAGTCTCCCAAACGGCCCGACACATATGTCTGACCATTTCGTTTCGTGAATATTTTAACTGCTTTTTTTAATGGTCTGGCAATGATATAAGATTCCCTAATTGGAACACAGATCTTTGCAAATCGCATGAGTTCTATCGATTCTCCTGTAATTCTATCTTTAATGGTCGGCTGATAATCTGTTTTCGCTTGAAACACGTTTTCTGTCTGCATATATAGCAGATCAAAGTTCACTTTTTTTATAAGAGAAACTTCTCCACCTAATCCAATTAAGAAATAATCATCTCTTCGTACAACAACATCAAAATCTTCTTTCTGTGTCCGAATGGTGACCAATGTTCCACCATTTAATATTTTATTCGCTTCCACATAACCGAATGCAATGTTTCTTTTTCGGTATCTGATACATTCATCAAAATTAAATTCATCATCTATTGCATTAATAATCTCGTAACATTCAAAATAATCATTCATTCTTTCATTGAAATATGCTTCACTGTTAAGCGCGGAATATTTATTTTCATACAATTTATTACTTATGACCCCACCAGCCTTCTCAAAATGTCCACCGCCCGAACCAATATCTTTCGTTAAATACTCCGCCAACTCGCTTGCCTTCACTTCTTTGACACAGCTCCGAACAGATAATTTATATCCGTCAGGTAATGTATTATACACAACGCATACGTGTATTTCATCCACCTGTATCAAAAAATCACTAATCAAGCCTAATATATTAGGATCACATGGCTGTGCTTTTACTATCGCATACATATATTTGTCATTGTAGATGCATCTGAGCAGTGCAACGCCAGCTATGCCCAATTCCGCTAAGGTCAGATTTGAATTCCGAAATAAAGTGATGAGTGATTTATTAATTATTAATTCTTCCTGCATATCCCTATCCAGAGGGTTGTATATCTCTGAAAGTTGATTCGTATCTGAATACAAGCCATAATAGAGTGCTGTTGCTAACTCTATATGCTCGTTCACCTCAAATTCATGTTGCTTTAATATTGACCATATTAAAGTGGAGCAGCTACCTAAATTTGGATTTATGATTGCATTAGCTATATTTGTTATTTCCCTTTGATGATGATCAAAGACCGCAACATCTTCTGCATAAAACTTAGTCACATTTCCGGCACCATATTGGCAGTCTACCGTAATCAAAAGCCCTTCTATCCTCTTTGCAGAAGGATCTTTGTAGGCTATCGGAATTTGTAAATTTTCAATCATAAGTCGCAAATTTGGTTTTTGAATCTGAAAATGACCACTATAAATTAAACTGACATCTTTCTGCCGGCTTTTAAAATACATATATAGTCCAAACCCGGATGCAATAGAATCTGCATCCGGATTATCATGACATTGTATGGTTATTTTGTGATAGCTCTCTAACTTTTTCAATAGCATAGCGACGATTCCTATTCCATTATTATGTCACATATTTTTTTTCAAAATCTTCACGTTTCATGGGTCTGTCGAAATAATATCCCTGTATGAGCCGAACCTGCATACCTTCTAATACTTTGTATTGATCTTTTGTTTCAATTCCTTCCACACAGATACTGACACCAATACTACCTGCTAACTCTGATATCATTTTAATAAACGATTGTGAATAGGTATCCTCAGCAATTCCTATTACAAAACTTTGGTCCACCTTAATAACATCCAACGGAATCTCTCGAATATGATTCAAAGAAGAATATCCCGTTCCAAAATCATCCAGCGCAATTCTGACACCCAATTTTTTAATATTCCCTAGAATTTCCTTCATCCTCACCATATCATTAATCGCAAGACTTTCTGTTACTTCTAAGGTAAGGTTCTTTGGTAAAATACCCGTTTCCTGAATCGTATTTTGTACGATCTCAACAATATCCGGTTGTAACAATTGTACTACGGATAGATTTACATTGACTTTATAATTCGGATATCCATTATCATTCCATTCCTTACAAGCCAAACAAGCTTGTTTCAATACGTAATTCCCGATTGGATTTATGAGTCCTAAATATTCTGCCAAAGGTATAAAATCGGAAGGAGGAATAAAACCAAGTTCTGCACTGTTCCATCGAATCAATGCTTCTGCGCCGGTGCACGGAAGACCTTCCTTTTGTATATCTATAATTGGTTGATAATATACTTCAAATTCTTTATACCCATCCACCGTTGCATCCCGCATATTCTTTTCCATATCCAGCCTTTTATTAGATGCAGAACTGATATTATCAGAATAGAATGCTACTCTGTTCTTGCCTCGCTTTTTTGCCTCATACATGGCAATATCTGCCTTTTTTATCAGATTATGAACACTATCCCCATCTTCTGGAAAATTAACAATTCCCATACTCATCGTACAATAATAATCGGCATCTTTCAAGAACCAAGGCTTATTAAAGATATCCTTTATTTCCTCCAGGATCAAATTGAATCTGGGAAAACTGCTCGGCGGTATAATTATAACAAATTCATCCCCACCCATGCGATAGCAGGTCGTCCGAATTCCCTCTATCTGCTGTAGGCTATGTGAAATAGATTTTAGCAACGCATCGCCATACTGATGTCCCAAACCATCATTGATATGTTTGAAATCATCCAGATCTAAGTACAACAATGCTCCTTTCATATTGTTTGCTTTTACATTGTCAATATGCCATGCCAAATCGCGCTCGCAGCACATTCGATTATATAATCCTGTCAAAAAGTCAGTATAAGCCTGCTGCTCTATTTTTCTTTGATATACTTTTTTATCGGTAATATCATATACGGAACATAATACTACCTGTCTTCCATCAACCCAGTTAATATAGGTATAATGCAGATCATACCAGCGATTTTTGACAATGTGATTAATTTCAAAGGTACCGCCTCTGTTACCGATCGGCTGGCCATACTCAAACAGAGTATCCAGAGTACCATCTTTATACTCTTGATCAAAATTACTTTTAAACTTCTTATTTACAAAAAGTACCTTATTAGTATGGATATCCTTCACATAAATCGCACTTCCAACATTATCCAAAATCGCTTCTAAAGATGCGTAAGAACTGGCGAGTGAATTTTTCTGTATTCTTCTTACTAATATGCTCTGCAATATTTTGGTAGCATTATTGGTAAACTTGATTTCCTCAACGGTCCAGGTACGTTCCACCGCACATTCATTAAAACATGCATACATGCTAAGGTTATTGTTAATATAGATAGGTATGAGCATAAGTGCTTTAATATGTGCCTTTTCCAAAGCTTCTTTTTCTAAAGGAGTAACTTTGGTCCCAGTGGAAATGGTTATTGCTTTTTGATATTTTAATAATTCTAAACGTTCAATATTTCTTACTTGATCAAAGATCGAAACAATTCCATGATTGCACCATTCCGCCATTACATCCATTGTTTTCTCATCTTTGTTCAAACGAAATATCTGTGCACTACTAATTCCAAGAAAACTGCCTGCTGTCTTTAAAATTTCCTGCATAATCGCTTCGATTGGTTCATCGCTTTCAAGCAATTGTACAATAGTCGTGATCGCTTCTGTTCGCTTCAGAGAATTCGCCATCTCCTTTTGAGACAATTTACTTCTCCTGTTTTCAGCATCTGCGCTCGCCAAGCGGAATTTTGCATCCAGCATCTGAAATGTATATGTTCTCAATAAGTCTAATGACTTATAGAATTTTTTACTTGTAGTTGTGATCTTAATATCACGAATTGGCTCGTGATCATAACCACCATTGTCACAGTCATCTAACAGCGCACAAATAAGCCAATTAACAATCGGCTTATGTTCAATTTTTATTGCTATCGCAGCTAATTTCAAATTGGGATATATGGTATCTTCAACAACTTGTTCTTCTAAAGAACTGTTTGCTATTCTCAAATAGATGGAATGCAATCGTTCCATTGATACAAGTGCTTTTATTTTCTTAACACTTTCTGGATCACCGGACATATCCGTGATCCATTGGCCAGATTCATCCGTACAAATAACAAACATATTGGAAACTTCACTAAAATACTCTTGTAGTCTCTGGATGTTTTTTTTATCAATGACCTGTGCACAGATTGTCTTACTATTACCAAAAGAATCTTGCATTATTGTCTGCACTAATAAGCCTCCACAAATTTTCGCAATATTTATTCGTAATTACATCCCTCAAAACTTATCAAATACACTATAATTTTACATGAAATACTACCATTATGCAATATATTAATTCCTTAGTCAGTTGGGATTTTATCTCGTCAATTTATTACCGAACATAGGAGAATCAGATTCAAAACTGGCTTTTAGTGGATGATTATGTTAAAATAAAAAAAATTACCGTATTAATGCTTGTAGATGTCGCTAGTTGTCGTACATGAAGATAGGAGTTTCTACATGAAATCGTTTCCGTATTCAAGAAAGACCGAAGTATTCTTAGAATGCATTTTATATCTTTTTGTTTTCGGTGTGATTGCTGTATTTGCAATCTTACAGCCATTTGGTGAACCGCCTGACGAAATCAACCGTTATAAAGTAGCGCAATACATATGCGTACATGGAAAGCTTCCCATTGGATCAGATCCCGAGATCTCTATTGGAGGTTATGGTGCCTCTTATGCCTTTCAACCAATTTTATCCTATATTATAATGGGTTATTTGATGCGCTTCTTTTTCTTATTTACGCAAAACTATTATATACTTACCTACGTTGCCAGATTCACGAACGTTATTATCGGTGTCATTATGGCCGCTTATGTACGCAAATTATCGAAAGAAGTATTTGAAGAGCATCTTATCCAGTGGATATTTACGCTCCTAATCGTACTTCTTCCTCAAAATCTTTTTTTGCATTCTTATGTAAACACAGATTCCATGGCGGCACTATCAACTGCAATTATTATTTATGCTTGTGTCAAAGGGCTAAAGGATCATTGGTCGATAAATACTAGTATAACGCTCAGTATCGGAATCATTCTATGTGCATTATCTTATTACAATGCCTATAGTATTATTTTATGTAGTATCTTATTGTTCATTTTTAGTTTTATCCGAAAGCAAAATGGGGTATTCAAAATAGATTTGAAAATTCTATTACAAAAAGGTATCTTTATTTCTGTCATTGTACTGCTTGGTATATCATGGTGGTTCATTAGAAATGCTTACTTATACAATGGTGATATCATGGGCATGAAGGCAAGAACACAATGTGCCATTGAAACCTGTATCCCTCAATTAAATCCACTGACAAAAGAAACGATACGAAACACTGGTCATTCTTTGGCTTATCTGTTCCGTGGAACTTTGTTTCTGCCTACATTATATGAAAGTTTTATCGCCACCTTCGGAACCATGAATATCTATACCTATCCTTTTATTTATACGGGATATAAATTAATTTTAGCTGGTTCTTTACTATGTGTTTTCCTTCCATCCATTTCAAAAGAGGGAACCTATTTAAAAACAATTTCCAAATCCTCCAGAACTTATTTCAACATTCTAATGGCATTTGATATGTTTATTATTTTCTTTCTTTGTGTCTGGTATTCTTATTCCTGGGATTATCAGCCACAGGGCCGTTATGTGCTTCCTTTGTTGATACCGCTCATGTACTTTGTTTGTATCGGAATTTCTAAATTGTATATAACGGTAACGGATTCTTTATCATTTGGCCGCATCTTTGGAACGGTTTTGTTATGGGCTATTATCTTATATCTTATTATTGCATTAATTGCCACCATGGCGGGTTCTGTCATACCTCACTACCTGGCAGAACCCAATTGGTTGAATACTACCATGGAAAGCTTAAAATAAGGAATTTAAAAGGTGCTGCATCGTAGTTCCTGTGAACCGACCCCCAAAAGTTAGACCAAAAATCTAATGATTGGGAGGTCGGTTTTTTCATGGCAAAATATAGCTTTGATTTCAAGAAAAAAATAGTTGAAGATTACCTGGCTGGCAAAGGAGGAACTAGATATCTAGCGGATAAATATAATGTCCCTGCGCTAAGCAATGTCCAAAAATGGATTAATAATTATCAAGCTTTTGGTGATGAAGGATTAATGCGTTCTAGAAAACAAATAAAATATTCTTTCGAATATAAACTTCATGTGGTAGAGTTATATTTAACTAATGAGGTTTCGTATCAGGAATTAGCTCTACAAGAAAAAATCAATAATCCTACACAGATAGTCAAATGGGTAAATGATTTTAGAATCGCTGGATCTGATGCTTTGAGACCTAAGAAGAAAGGTCGTAGGAAGTCTTTGAAATCAGATAATAAGGATAATCAAGTACATTCATTTTCAAATAGTACTCCTGTAGATACAAGTGCTGAGCATGTGAAGCAACTTGAAGATGAACTTTTAAAACTTAAGATTGAAAATGCCTATTTAAAAGAACTGAGGAGGCTGCGTTTAGAAGAGGAAACTCTTCTGAAAAAACAGCGAGGATCATCCACAGCCTCCGAGGAGAATTCAAATTAAAAGATATCCTCGCAGTTGTTGGCTTTCCAAAGGCAACCTACATGTACTGGCAAAAAAGATTTGAACGAGAAAATCCTGACAAAGAACTGGAAGATAAAATTCTAGAGATTCGTCTTATACACAAAGACTTTGGTTACAGACGTATGATGGGTGAACTAAGAAAACAGGGATATTTCGTAAATAAGAAACGGATTCAACGAATAATGCAGAAACTATCCATACAAGTTACTTCTTTTACCCGAAAAAGTCGCAAATATAGTTCTTACAAAGGGAAAGTTGGTAAAACAGCTCCAAATAGATTGCGTAGACGTTTTGATACAAAGATACCACATCAAAAGATTACTACTGACACTACGGAGTTTAAGTATTATGATGTTAATGCTCAAGGAAGAATGATTATCAAAAAGTTATACCTAGATCCATTTATGGATTTGTATAACAGAGAGATTCTTAGCTACGGTATATCTCCAATACCGTCTGCCACAAATATAATGGATGCCCTGAACAGTGCAATAGAAATTACATCTGATTGCCCATACCGTAGAACCTTTCATTCAGATCAAGGTTGGGGCTATCAGATGAAGGCATATGTACACACTTTACAGGAAAATCGAATCCTTCAGAGTATGTCTCGAAAAGGGAATTGTCATGATAATTCAGTTATGGAAAACTTCTTTGGAATAATGAAACAAGAAATGTATTATGGGGTAGTTTATTATAGTTATAATGAACTGAAAGAATCGATAGAGAAATACATAAAGTATTACAATGAGCAAAGAATAAAAGAGAAACTAGGCTGGATGAGCCCTGTAGAATACAGACTCAGCCTTTTGGCAGCATAACGAAAAAGGCGAAGTGGAAAAATCCACCTCGCCATAAAGTCTAACTTTAAGGGGTCACCTCA
>JAEVYY010000012.1 GCA_023392535.1 Bacillota bacterium | reverse complement strand
AACGTGCACTCGCATTAACTGCTCGTAAATTTGTGCGGTTGGTCTTTACGCTTCTGAAAGACAATCGCCTATATCGTTCAGTAGAATAGATAAATCTTTCTGCTGATGAGTCGCCCTGCTCATTTTTTAAAAACTTGGTCGACAGGGCTTAGGTGGGTGTTTTGCGCTTTTCGGAAAAGGAACTAAATATATATGATTTTAATTTCATTTCTCACTTGACATCAAACCGCTGGACTAATTATTTAGTCTCATTGTTAATCTTCTTCCTCAATATCCATATGAATCATTTTACTTAGATCTGCGTAACTATCTTCAAATTTTCTTCCTGACTCGATGCCCTGTACCATTATGGAAATTTCCTTCCCAATTGTATCAGAGAGTACTGCCTCTAGTCGAGCCCTATTTTCAGGTTCTTTGATAAAATAATCTGATGATATCCCATCTTCTAAGACAACGATTAGTTTATTATCTCCTCCAAGGCTAAGTTTTGCACCTTTTAAATATGTCTTCATCGGCTGTTGTGTATGATTCACAATACGATTCCATTGACTTACTGCTTCTTTGACATCCCGAGGAATGGCCTTTGGAATTTTGGGTCTTTCCGCTAATGACGCCACAGGCTTCACATTAGTATTCGAATCATTTATAGTCGTCACAATACCATTAGCTATTTGGTCCTCCAGATTGCGAATACGCTCTAAAATAGAATCATAATTTTGTTCCATGTCTGGCTTGCATAATTTAATAATCGTCATTTCCACAAGTATTCTTTTTTGAGAAGCATATTTAATCTGACCGGATAATTCAGAAAATATACGGATATACCGCATAATAGTTTCTGCTTCTATATCCTCAGATTCTTCCAAAAACCGCTGCATCGTCTCACTGGATGCATCAATAATATCTTCTAACGAAAAGTTACTTTCCTGCATTCCTGAAGTCTTGACCAGTAAAAGATTCCTTAAATACCATGTAAAATCAATTACAAACTGCATAAGTTCTCTTCCCTGAATTACAATCTCTTCCAAAAGATCGATCGAACCTAAAATATTTTTATTCCTTATCAACTGTAAGAATTTACTAAATACGCTTGTATCTACTGCACCGAGTACATTCAGCACTAAATCATATGTAAGTTCTTCTCCAAAATGAAAGGCAATACATTGATCCAATAGACTCAAAGCATCTCTCATGGATCCATCTGCCGCTTTACCTATATAGCGGAGCGCTTTTTCTTCCACCGATACTTCTTCTGTATCCATAAGTTCTTTCATACGGCAAACGATCGTGTCTATCGTGATACGCTTAAAGTCATATCTTTGGCATCTTGATTGAATCGTAATCGGTAGTTTATGTGCCTCTGTGGTAGCCAGTATGAAGATGACATAAGATGGCGGCTCTTCCAATGTTTTTAATAATGCATTAAAGGCTCCTATAGATAACATATGCACTTCATCAATAATATAAACTTTATATTTTCCTTCTGCCGGAGAATAAGACACTTCATCAACGATTTCACGAATATTATCCACCCCGTTATTGGATGCCGCGTCGATCTCAATGACATTTAGACTGGCGCCCGATGCAATTGCCTTACAGCTCTTGCATTTCCCACAGGGACTTCCATCGGTAGGATTTTCACAATTGACGGATCTTGCAAAAATTTTGGCGATCGATGTTTTTCCTGTCCCTCTTGTTCCACAAAATAGATAGGCATGTCCAATCCGGTCTGCCTTTATTTGATTTTTTAAGGTTGTAACAATATGATCTTGTCCCCTGACATCTTCAAAACCACTGGGACGGAATTTCCTATATAGAGCAGTATAAGACATGTTCTACACTTCCTCACATTTATTCTTTTTAATCTCCGAAACTGATACCAAGCATCTTTGCTTCCTGTATAATTGTAGCTTCCGGGTCTATCATTTTCAATTTACCGGCTACTTCTTCCAAAGGTACTTTCACAATTTCTCTATTCTTAATACCTACCATATAGCCATACTCTTCTTTCATGATCAACATTGCTGCCTGTGTACCTAGCCGCGATGCGAACACTCTGTCATAAGGACATGGGCTGCCGCCTCTTTGTGTATGACCCGGGACAGTGACCCTCACTTCTTTCCCTGTTTTCTCTAAAATTTGTGCTGCAATTTCATAAGAAACGGAAGGGTGATGGTTTTTCTTCGTTTTTTCCTTGAATTCCTTTTTTGAAAGAGCTGCATTTTCCTTGGATATTGCGCCTTCTGCAACTGCCAAAATCGTAAATCTGCTTCCCCTTTTATTTCTTAAATTAATAGCTTCCACGATCTTATCAATATCATAAGGAATCTCAGGTATCAGTATAATGTCTGCTCCGCCCGCCATTCCGGCATTCAGCGTCAGCCATCCAACTTTATGTCCCATGACTTCCACAATAAACACACGCCCATGAGATGCCGCTGTTGTGTGGATACAATCAATTGCTGATGTAGCTATATTCACCGCACTTTGAAATCCAAAAGTCATATCCGTACCATAGAGATCATTATCGATTGTTTTTGGTAAGGTGACAACGTTTAAACCCTCTTCCCGAAGCAAGTTTGCTGTCTTATGAGTTCCGTTACCGCCTAAAATCACGATACAGTCCAATTTTAATTTATAATAATTATGTTTCATGGCCTCAATTTTATTTAATCCATTCTCATCCGGTTCCCGTATCGTCTTGAATGGTGTTCTGGAACTTCCAAGAATCGTTCCGCCCTTTGTTAGAATCCCTGCGAAATCACTTGCATTCAACATCTTAAAATTACCGTATATAAATCCTCTGTACCCATCTAAAAATCCATATATCTCAACGTCTTGCAAACAATGAAAAAGCGTTTTTACAACGCCTCTCATTGCTGCATTTAATGCCTGACAATCGCCACCGCTTGTTAACATTCCTATCCTTTTCATCTAAGGCCTCCTAAGTACGTTGCTTTTCTCTGTGCTGACATTCCACTTGCTATATATTTCATTTTTATTACTTTTCATATGTAATGATTATACTCTATTTTGTACCTTACCTCAACAATTTATTCCTTCCATAAAGCCTCATGTCTTTTTGGTAACAAATTATTGATTAAATATCTAGGTTACGATTGACTATTTCATTCAAACCATATTATAATACCTTTTGTAGCTTTTTGAAAACTACAGTAATTAAAATGGAGACGTATCGAAGTGGTCATAACGGGGCGCACTCGAAATGCGTTAGCCCTCCGGGGCACGAGGGTTCGAATCCCTCCGTCTCCGTCATAAACCCGCACAGGAAAACGTTCTGTGCGGGTTTTTTTTTTTTGATGCTTCGCTGCTTTTCTTTTATCCTTATGCCTACTCAGGAATTGGAATGGCTTATTCAATGACTCCGTCTTTGACTGTAATGACCCGGCTGCTGCTTTTGGCAGCTTCCGGCGAATGTGTTACCATGATAATGGTCTGTTTACTTTCCCGGTTAATGTCGCGTAACAGGTGCATAATTTCCGCTCCTGTATTGCTGTCCAAATTTCCAGTCGGTTCATCTGCAAATAAAATTTCTGGATTTGCGACCAATGCGCGGGCGATCGCTACGCGCTGCTGTTGTCCTCCTGACAATTCGCGGGGAGTATGCCTGCGCCTGTCAGATAAGCCCACCACTTCTAAGATGTGATTTAATTGTTTCTTGTAATCCCTTATTTTCTTGCCATCCAGAAGCAAGGGGAGCATAATGTTTTCTTCCACATTTAAGTTAGGAATAAGATTGTAGAACTGAAATACAAAGCCTATGTTCTGCCGCCGTATCCTGCTCATTTTTTCATCTTCCAAGTGGGATATCTCGGTGCCGTTGATACGAACGGCGCCGCCCGTCGGAGCGTCCAGACCCCCAAGAATATAAAGGAGCGTGCTTTTTCCGGAGCCGGATGCTCCCATGATGGATACAAATTCTCCCTGTACAACCTGCAAGGATACGTCTTTCAATACCTTTGTTATGGTATTGCCAACCTTAAAATCTTTCACAATATGTTTGACCTCAACGGCAATATTACCAACGCATGGTTTCATCTGTAAAACCTCCAATCTCACTTTTATTCAAATTTGATTTCTTTTACTAAGTTCATCTGACGGCTTTTGAATATCGGAACAACGGAGCCCAGCAAGGTAACCAGTATTCCCATAGCTCCGGCCATGAGAAATGTCTTGGTACTAAGTTCCGGAGCCATAGAGATTTTCGGGCCAGCCACAAGAAAAATCGTTTGTATTTCCATATAGGAAACGAAGATCGCGATTACTGCGCCAATCAGACCGGATGAAAAGCCCTCAATCAAAGTCATCTTTCTATTCTGCCGGTTGCTTAAACCAATGGATTTATACATGGCGATTGCACGGCGCTTTTGCATATAATTAATCAGCAAATTATTGATAACGCCCACCGTTGCCAGCAACAGAATGAAGTAGGTCATGCTGTGCATAGGTTGCAAAAAGGCTCCTACCGTGGAAAGAGCGTCCGTATTAAATTCCTCTACCGTCCGGCTCCAATTCGAGGTATCTCCGAACAAATCGCGGATTTGCACCATGATTGCATCGGGGTCAGCGGCAGTATAGGCTAAAAAGCCATAGATTGTCTTGCCAAAGTCAGAAGCTGCATAGGCCGAAGGAATTACCGCTTCCACATCCGTTGCCCTCGACTTGAAACTGCCGACTACAACATATGAGTTCGTTGCAGTTCCCTTTGACAGGGTGAGCGTATCGCCCACGGAAAATCCCGTCCGTTCTATACAGCTTTCGCTTAATAGAATGGATCGTTTTGCGGCAAATGCGGAAAATACTTGTTCCTGCATACTGCTTTCTGTGTAGTGAAGTGCCATCATAGAGCTATACCATTCCAGATTGTCCGTTGCTTCAAGTCTTGAAAAGGTAATACCGTTCCCTCTCGCCTCATTCTTAAACACAAACAGGGGCAGTACCTTTTCAATGCCATCTATGTTTTTCACCTTCTCTACAAAGTCCGGCTCCATCTGTCCGTCTGCAAAACCTTCTAACTCTGCACCGTTAAATACGTCGCTAATATAGGTGGTTACAAAATTCCCCACAACACTGATTGCTATGACTGCGGAAATACTGATAAAAAGCAGTGTAATATTTTGTGCAATGCTTTTGTTGTCTCGCATGTTCCGGGCAGCAAGTCTGCCTTCATTTCCAAAAATCAGGCCATACAAGTGTTCCAGTCCCATGGAAATCAGATTTGTCATAAGAGGAATGACAAGTATCGTTGCGGCAATGAGTCCCAACAGGGAGAAACCACCCGCCAGATATAACATATTTACAGAAACAATCTTTGGCAGAAAAACAGAAAACAAAAACAGGACAATTCCAATCCCAACGATAAAACGGCGGGGAACACGTTTTTCCTCTACCGTTCCAAGCACAACGTCCTTGATTGGCAGGCGGCTTGCCCGGCGTACCGGAAGCCATGCACTCAGCAGAGAAACGGCAATAGCCACAATAAAGGAAATCATGATACCAAACGGGGAAATGACAACGGGGATTTCAATTCCCTGCGTAAGGGATTGTCCCATGCCCTGTAAAATCAATTTCAGTACAAACATTCCGACCGGAATACCAATCAGTCCCCCTATGCCTCCATAGAGCAAGCTTTCCAAAAGAAGAATGCGGGTAACCGCTTTTTGGGTCGCTCCAATGCTGCGAAACGTTCCGATTACTGGCAGTCGGTCTAATGTAATTACTTTATAGCTGCTGTAAATGATAAAGATACTGATAGTCAGAGAGAAAAAGCTAATTAGGAAGAACGGCATAGATTTTTGCCTTGCATCGGCTGTAATCTGTGCTTCATTTACAATCTCGGATACCTGATAGCCGCTGTCAGGAAGCGCCGCCGTCAGCTCACTTATCAGATCACCGGTAGAGACACCTTCTGAGGGTTTTATTAGAATCTCGCTGTATCCATCTGTTTGCCCTAAAAGTACAGTCAATGTGGAAAGAGGTAAAAGAGCGGTTGCTCCCCTTGTATGCCTCAGAAAAACAGTATCATAGGCGGCAATTTCCGCTACTTCAAAGCTGACAGGGGTTCCCTTGATTTGCAAGGTAATGGTATCGCCTTTTTCAATTCCATATTTTGAAGTAAATCGATCCGGCAGAATAATCTTGCTACCAGATAAGTCCGTGATTTCTCCATCCTCTAGCAAGCGCGGTTGATTGATTTGGTTAAGCTTAGAGAGGTCGGCAGCGATCAGGTCAACCGTTTCGTAATAGCCATTTTCGTGATATAAGGAACTTTCCTCCAGCATACCCACACTTACTTCAATAGAGGATAAATCGGGAATTTTACGGATATCAATTGCATTCCTGTCATCTGCGGCGGTAACGGAAATCGTTGCACTCCCCGCCATGCCCTGTGCCATTTTCCGCTGTGCGCTTTCATAGGACGCACCAATAGAAAAAGACACAAACAACAATGTTGTAGATAGAAGTATTGACAGCAGCATAACGGCTGTTCTTGTTTTGCGTTCTTTTACATTCGTCAGAATGTATTTCCATATAATTTTCAATTAAATACCTGCTTTCTATTGAAGATAGACTCTATAGACACCTATTCCAATGCGTTTTCTCAACAGATCCAATCTCTAAAAAAAGGTTGGCAGCTATCATAATCAAATGATAAACTGTCAACCTTAATCTATTTTTCAGGCAACCTTAAATAACCTTAATTTATGGGAAACTGTATCTGAAAAGCCGTCCCATTCCCGGGTATGCTGAATACGGATATTGTTCCTCCATGAAGTTCAACAATGCTTTTGGAAATGGCCAACCCCAAACCTGTTCCTTCCGGCTTATGCTCCGTGCTGCTTCCCCGATAGTAACGCTCAAAGAGCGAGCCTGCTTCCTCTGCCGTCATTCCTTTTCCATTATCAGACACAATAACTTGAAGGATGGTATCAGAAATGGAAGTTTGCAGGGTGACTTCCGTATTTTCATTCCCGTGCACAAATGCGTTAATGATTAAATTCTGAAAGGCTCTTGTCAAGAGCGTTTGATCGAAAGAAAATGAAACCGTTTCTTCAGTAGTTTCAAAATCAATGGTACGACACTCATATTCGGGATTGTTTAAAATATCAATTACCAATTCTTTTAAAAAACGGTTGAAATTATGCTCCTGCCGCTTCAAGGGAATCATGCCATTTTCTAATTGATAGGTTAATTTCAAATCGTCAATCAGTGTTTCCATATAAGCAACATTTTTTAGCATGACCTGTGCATACCGCTTACATTGTTCCTCAGTTCTGCCGCCATGCTCCTGTAATAGTTCAGCATAGCCTTTCATGGGCGATAAAGGCGTTTTCAGATCATGGGTGATGTTGGCAATCCATTCCTTGCGCATTTTTTCTGTCTGCTCCCGCAATCTATCGCTTGCTTTAATCTCTGTGTCCAAGGTGTTTAAACTGTCATATATGTCACTGAAAGCGCCGTGAGCTTGGAAGGGAAGATAACTGCGTGTTGCGATCTCCCTGATAGAAGCGGTTAGACGCCCCATCATCCGCGTTGTCCAAAATCCATAGATAATCCCAGAAACAAGAACCACTGCAAATAGTATACAAAAAAGAAGAATGATAATTGTTTTCCCACCTGTAAATTTTTCTGCATTTAAATACATGGTTATCTTTGAGATTTTTACAGGAAAATGGAGGATATACGCATAGTCGTTTCCATTATTTGTAACCGTTCCGATAAAAGAAGTGATTTCGCCATCTCCTATTTGTCCTGTTTGGTAAAGATGCAAAAGCTCCTTGTCGGAATAAGTATCATCAGCCTGTTCGGGTTTTTGAAAGCTGCATATTTCATAGCCGGAATCATCTAAAATTTGCAGCCCGATTTCGTTCTCCTGCAACAGTTTTATTCCGCTTTGTTTGACCTGTGGTCTATCATCAATAAAAATAATTTGAGCCCTGAAATCCTCTGTAAATGATTTCGGCCAATCGCTCTTTATCGTGGAGCCACCTGGTGTTTGAACGGTAACTAATAAATAGAAAAGACCAGTCGCTGCGACAATCGCCCCAAGCAGCGAAAAGAAGAAAATCAGGTAAATATGAAAAATTGTGCGATAGCCGGATTTTTTCATCTAATCAGTCCTTTTCTTTAACTTGTACCCCAAGCCCTTCACCGTAATAAGCTGTCTGGGGTTTGAGGGAGTATCCTCTATCTTTTCCCGGATATGGCGGATATGAACCATAATGGTATTATCACAAATGCTGCTGTATTGGCCCCAAACCTGTTCATATAAACGTTCTTTGCTGATAATTTTATCGGCGTTCTCCATTAGATAAGACAAAAGCAGAAATTCACGTCCAGTCAGGCTGATTTCCTGTCCTGACTTATAAGCCCGACAGCTTTCCCTATCGAGAGAAAGAGGGCCGACACGCAAAGTATCGTTAATGCATGAATCTTGTGTGACCTGATACTGTTGACGGCGAAGCTGCGCTTTAATACGGAAAACAACTTCCCGTGGGCTGAAAGGTTTGGTAATGTAATCATCACCGCCGCTGGAAAGGCCAAGGATTTTATCAATATCATCATTTTTTGAGGAAAGGAACAGAATAGAACAATAGGAAAATTCCCGTATTTTTTTGCACACCTCTAAGCCGTCAAGGTCTGGAAGCATAACATCTAACACAACCACGTCAGGCTGAAATTCCCGACAAATTCGTAACGCATCCAGTCCCTTATATGCTTTCTGAATGGTCTGAAAGCCATCTTGCTGCAATACTTCTTGTATTAAGTCTACTATGTCCTTTTCGTCATCTACCAATAAGATTTTACTATTCATTTTCATCACCTGCTTTCTGTCTCAGCCTAATAGGTGAAATGGAGAAGTCGCAAAGAACAGAAGCATTCCTGCACCTATGACTGTCAAAATCTGTCTTTTAGTTTTGTACAATACACCAATTGTCGCACCCAATAGCAACAACTCTAGCATGTACTTGATATCAAAGTACCAAAGTCCAAAAGAAAATGCCTGCCGTGCCATCATCATGAATAGGATAACAGAAATACACACTGACATCGGATGTATCCCTTTTGCATACCAGCATATCGCTCCCATGGATGGCGACAATATTGTCATGATGACCCAAATAATCATATATGATTTTGGAAAAAAACCTGCGACCTGAACCGTGTAAATATAATAACTGCTTACCATCCCTGCAAAGAAAATAAAAACATTTAGGGAAGCATGCAGAGGCGTCTTACTATAAATTGAAATACAAATACCACTAAATATCCAAAACCCCATACGAGAAAAGAAATTTCTCAAATCAAGCATCTCAAGAAATGCCGGTAATAAATTGCTTGCGGTCTCATCTAATGCTTTTGAAACAATACCCAAAACAATTCCTACAAGTAAAAATATAACTGTATAGGTGATCTTTTTACTTATTTTCATGTTAATAGGTTGTCTGATTTTATTTAAATATTGTATCATTGTATCCTCTCTATCCATGAATCATATAAAATGTATTATACCCCACATCTTTGTAGGAGTAAATTTTTTATTCTTTTCTTAAAAACCGTGGCGACTAAAGGTTAACTAAAGAAATATCCTGGAAATCTTTTTAGATGGAATTATCAGCCATAACTATCTGAAGCAGTACAAATGGACGATGGACTTTGATACTATGACGATGACATTTCAATTGTATTAGGCTATCGGACAAAGCATTAAAAGGAAAAGGATGCTATTTTAGTACTAACATCTTTCTGTTTATGTCCCAGAAGGACCATGCAGGTTTTGGTATCATCTAAAACACAAATCATGGGGTCGTTGATACCGTATAACTCCTGTCCGTCATTGGATATATTTTCTTTCTTTACAAGATTGCCAGAGTCCGTTTCATATACTCGAATTGTCCAACCATTCTGCCCCAGAACAGAGGTCGCAAAATAGTGACCGTTGTCAGAACCATAAATAACTCCCTTACTTTCTCTTTTGTCTGTAAGATTATAGATTTTTTGTCTTTCGAATTTGTTATCGACCACCATAATTCGGCCAGTAAATGCCGTAAAATTTTCAGCAACAAGAAGGATGGAATCATACACACTTACCTCATACGCATCAAAGTCTGCTGTTTTCTGGTTAACCAATCCGGTTCCGTCTATATCGATTTTTCCGATTGTTCCAAAAGACGGCTTGCCTTCTATTGCAGGTATATCAAAGCTCTGTGCTTTAAAAGCAATGGTTCTGCCATTGTTTGTAAAGCCAACCTGCTCAATAATAGAAAGTCCAAGATAGGCTTTTTCGTCTTCGCCAGTCAGATCAATGAGTTTGGTACGTTTTTTATTCGGACACTCATAAAGTGTTACGCCCTGCATCGTGGCAAAAGCAATGCTGTTGCCATCGGGGGATACCGCAATCGCTTCCGTATCGTTCAGAAATTCACCGTCCGCCACAAGCTTCGAGATATCAATCTCAGATTTTAATATAAAGTCTTTATCATATATAATGGCACGAAATTGAAACTGGGAGTCGCTTTGCAGGAAGCCACCAGAGGAATTTTCTAAAATTGTCTGTCCAACAATGGCAAAACCACTATCAAGCGCTAAAACACGAATCGTACTCAACGTTGGCGCTTTGGCGGTAGCAACCACCTTTCCGCTTGCCAAGTCATAAAGTGACATCTGATCAGCAAGAACCAGCACCTTACTGCCGCCTGCGGGATAAATGCCTTTGATTTTTCCCTGTATGCTACTCCAATCTGCCTGGCTCACAGTGATGGGAGTAGCCATATCTTCACCTGATTGTGAGGGACTACCGGTTTGTACAGGCGGGTCCTCCGAATTCAGTGCAGGTTCTGGAGTCTCATTGCCTCTTTGTGCGCAGCCGGATAAAATCAGGATCAGGCACAGTGCCATACTAAAAATTGTCTTTTTCATATTCATTCTCCTTGTTATTTTTTATAGAATAGGACCGAAGCGGTCTTGTTTAACGTTTCAAGTAGACAAATGTCTATATTGAGGGGGCGAACCACCGCCTTACTTAGGTGGTAAAGAGGTCGTTATAGCGTATTTATAAATTAGTATTCCTCGCCCGGAATTAAACGATATAGATCAGGATCATAAGGTGGCTCCTGAGATGGTTCCACAGGAGTATCTTCATAGGTGCGTATAAGCGCATTGGGTGGTAAGTTGTTGACAACGGCGCTTTGACTCTCCGGCTCATCTTTTGAGGTATCGTATGGGGTCATCGTATACATATCATTGGGTTCTGTGCTATACACATAACTCTGCTCTGTATCAGCCCTCATCGTTTGATTGCGCTGTTGCTCATTGCTTTCCAGAACAGCTGGCAGAGTAGGCGATAACGCAAAGGCAGTAGTTCCACACATGGTAACCACCATAACAGCCAGAAACAGTACTGGTGAAAATCGCTTGTTCGTCATATCCATCATGGCGTAAATACGCTTTTTCATGCCCTTAGTTCCGCTATAAAAATTAGTGGATAGCGCTGTTTTGTAGGTACCGCTATTTCGCACCATGCCAATAACGGACTCTCCATATCGTGCGCGTCCTATTGTTCCAATTCCTTTCAATACCTCCTCGTCACAAGAGATTTCACATAGATTCAGAACCGATCTTAAGGCAAGGTGAATCACCGGGTTAAACCAGTGGATAGCGAGGGTCAGAAGCATCAGGATTTTGTACCACAGATCCTTTCTCTTGATATGCACAAGCTCATGCTTTAAGATTAGCGGCAGCTCGTTCAGAGAAAAAGTCACTTGCGGGAGCAACACCACAGGACGAAGCAATCCGACCACCATTGGCGTTCTGATACAGGCGCAGGATTTGATAGAAATAAATTTGTTCATGTGAAGCTCCGTTTTAGTATTATTGAAGATTCTTAGTATATCAACCTCTTTAACCTCTTCGCTCCAGCGCCTTACTGCAGACAAAAAACGCAAATGTGAAAATAGATGCCAGATTAAGAAAATGAATGAACCAGCAATCCAGAATACCCCTGCATATGGAAGCCAATCTAAACTTGCTGCCGTATTGGCAGTAGCGACATGAGAAGCCACTTGTGTTGTACCTTGTGGCGCAACGGACTGTAAGAACTCCGGCAGGGTTAGTTTTATATTTGCTCGAATAGGCAGAAGTAATGCTACAAAAACAACTGTCCATAAGTAATAGCGGCACTTTGATGAATACCGATGTGCCAGTATAGGAGAAATAAGCAGCATAAGCATGATGATTAACGAAAGCTGCAACGAATTTTGAAGATAGACTGAACATATTTCCCGCATATTATTCACCCCGCTTTTTCAACCACTTTGACAGCTCATCCAAGTCTGACTCTCTCAACTCTTTACCATCGTACAAAGTATCCACAAGGCTGACAATGGATCGATTGTGAAAACGCTCGATGAAGCTGCTGGTTTCGAATTTCAGATATCGCTCCTTATCCACTAAGGGATAATACGTGCGCTCCTTGCCGTTTTTTTCGGTACGTAAAAATCCACGGTCAACCAATCGAAGTAAAAGCGCTATCAGTGTTTGCAGCCTCCACCCCTTTTCATTGCCCAACTGTTCCATCAAGATGTTCGTTGTAATGGGTGGTTCATTTTCCCATATAGTCTTCATTACTTCAAATTCCGCATCGGGAAGTTTTTTAATGCTTTTCATTATCTCAACTCCTTTTGTACCTAATAAATATATACAAGTGTCTATCATAGGTTATTATACAACTGTCTATAATGATTGTCAATAAGTTAATAGACAGTTGTATATAAGGAGGTGATCTGACAGGCTAGGATCATTCAGCCTTTTTGTCCCGGTCTGAGGAACATACTTGTTACTTTGTACTCTTTACGCTTAGAAGCTGTTTGCGGTGAATTTGTACGTATGACAATTACCGTTGTAAGCAAAAGCATGATAGCCAATGATAATATGGATAAAGTAAGATTACCCGGTTCAGAAGTGTTCATAAATCCTTCCATATCGAATTTTATAACCGTAAGTCCAGACAGAATCGGGTATAGACTGCGCATCGTGACATTTTTAATAAACATGGCACTATAGCCAAATAGAAACGATACCATAACACCGCCCATATAAATCCCCTGTTTCCTGCTTGTAAAAGTAACAATGGGCAGAATGGCAATGTATGTGAACGCTGCTGTTCCTAACATCTGCAAAATTCCAGTAATCAAAACTGTCGTATTAAGCCCTGAAAAACCGCACAACAATCCGACGATTATTGTTATTACATAGCCGTAAAGCCCAAGCAGAATACTTAAAATTCCCACCGCTAACAATTTTCCGAACAACAGACGCTGAAAGCTTATTGGAACGGGTAAGATGTTTTTCAAGGTATTATCGATGTATTCCCGGTTTATTAGATATCCTCCAATCAGCGTGAAAATAACAGGCATAAAAATCGTTGTGCTATTCCATATGGTACTGCGAAAGAGAGATGAAAATTCAAAATTTCCTCTTTTGGCCTCAGGCGTTGCAACGGCTTGTGTAAATACAGATAATATAGCAGGAAGCGTCATGCCTATTAGTCCAATTAGTAAAATATGAAATCTCTTTAGTTTCAAAAATTCGGTTTTTATTATACGAAGCATAAAAAATACCCCTTTCCTCAAATTTCCCTACGCTGGTAGATGTACATCATCAAAGAAATGCAAACGATTGCTTCCATTAGAAGCACTCCAAAGCATATGGGTGCTGACACAAAGTATTTGCTGAAACGGTAGTAAAACTCCGTTTGCATTTCCCCGGTAGGTGTGTAGAACTGGTACAGCCATCGAAAAATCATAGGTACAGGCATCAGTGTTCCGGTATTTATTCCGAGAGGCTGCATCATAACCGCATCGCTGAAATGCATCCCATAATTCAGAAGTGTGTAAAAGAACACGATAATTACAGAGAGAATGTAGCTTTTATTAAACCATACCACCATTACAACACAGGGAAGTGCCGCTGCCCACATGAGTATACCGCTTGATGCTGTAAGCGAAAATTGAAAAGCAAAACTTTGCAAAGGAATGTTTTGAACGACAGCAATTATTGTGCTGACCGCAAACCCTGTTAACTGGAAAGCGATAGAGAAGATCAGCAAAACCGATAGCTTTACAAGAACCAATTTATTTTTTGATACCGGTATACTCAGTAGATTTTTTAGGGTATCATTGTCCAGTTCGATAAAAAACAGATCTGCCGCCAAAATAATTAGAAGAGGCATCAAAAGTAAAAAGGCATTGTCTTCTCTAACTCCCGATTGGATGCTTGCAAAATTGGAATCTGACAGCAATACAGCATTAAAAAGAGGAAAAATGATAGCTACCAATATTCCAAACAAAATTATTTTTTTTCGTTTGAATTTCTTAAATTCAAAGAGAATCAGCTTATGCAATACCCGCACCTCCAGTTATACGCTTGAAGTAATCCTCCAAGCTGTCTTCGCACGTGTGAGCTTCGGATACTTCCAGTCCATTTTCAATAAAAGCACGGTTAAGCGCGGAAACAGAAATACTGTTATCATGTAAGCGCAGGCTATGGTCATTTTCCACAGTGAAGTTTTTTGCGCCAAAGCTTCTCTCCATGATTCTGGCTGCCTGCGCTGTGTCGGAGACGATAAAATGAATGTACTTTCCGTTCTTTTCTTCCAGCTCAGCAAGACTTTCTTCCTCCAGCAATACACCGTGGTCAATGATTCCAATATCATCCACCAGCAAAGATATTTCCGAAAGGATATGGCTGGAAATCAGAATCGTTTTCCCCCTTGCATCGCACAATTCCCGAAGAAATGATCGGACTTCCGCAATACCGATGGGGTCTAACCCATTGATTGGTTCATCCAAAATCAATAGCTCCGGATCGTGCATAATGGCAAGCGCAATCGCTAATCGTTGCTTCATACCAAGAGAATATTGAGAAAACAGCTTCTTATCTCCATAGGGAAGCCCTACAACTTCCAATGCATCCTTGACAGCGCTTCGTTTAGAAACCCCTCTAAGCTGTGCAAAAATATTCAGGTTCTCTGTACTGGTCAAGTTCGGATAAAATCCCGGTGCTTCGATTAAGCTGCCGATACGGGGAAGAATCTTTTTTTCATTACCCTGAATGCTTTTGCTGAAAATCAGCACTTCCCCGGAAGTAGGCCTCGTCAGATTTAAGAGCATTTTCATGCACGTGGTTTTCCCTGCACCATTTCTACCAAGCAAACCATAGATACGGCCTTTTTTTACATGGATATTCAAATTTGCAACACTTTTCTGCTCACCATATTGTTTGGTGAGGTTTTTCGTTTCAATGATATAATCAATCAAATGAATTACCTCCTTTTCTTACTGAAATCAGTTTATCATTTCAATCTTGCATTAACCTTGCCGCAACCTTGCATTAACCTTGCAATTAAAGAACCCTGCCGATAGACAGGGTTCTTTTCAAGTATTTAAAGGAAAGAAAACATTGAAAATTGTATATTGGTTTGGCTCACTTTGTACCGCAATTCGACCGTCCATCTTTTCCACCATCTGTCGGACAATGGCAAGGCCTAATCCGCTTCCCTTATCCGAACGTCCTTTATCGCATTTGTACAACCTTTGAAAAATATGCTGTAAATCGGCTTTCTCAATTCCAATTCCGTTATCCATAATACGGATTTCAATCTCGCTTGACTGTTTTACCATCTCAATTTTTATCTGTGTCGCCTGACTATGATTTATAATATTTTGAACTATATTATTAATGATGCGGGCATACCCATCCAAATCCACTCTTGTGAGCAATGGTTTTTCTGGAAGCTCAATTTCATAGTGCAGATTCTTTTCCTCAAAAATAGGAATCCAGTCTTTGAGGATATTGCGAGTTAGTTCCGCAAGCTCTATCTGTTCTATGGATAGATCAAATTCACTGGAGTTGAGCTTAAACCAGTCAAATAAAACGTCAATATAGTCTTTTAGATTGTGGGCTTTTCTTCTCGCAATTTCAAGATAATCCTCACGGTTTTTTCCGGTAACAACTCCTCTATGAACAGCATCCAAGTAACCCAGCAGGGTTGTAAGAGGTGTTCTCACATCATGGGAAAGGCTGGTCATGAGCTGACGATTCGTTTCGTCTGCCGCCCGCAGCTGCGAAAGTCGTTCTTCATAGGCATACACAATTTCATTCATTTTAAATGAAAGCTCTGTGGTCAGCTCATTGTCTGCTGCAAGGATTTTTCGATTACCGTTTCCGGACTGAATATCACTCAGAACCTCTGTCATGTCGCTAAGCTGCCGCTTTACACGCATTAACTTTGTACAGCACATAATGCTAAACAAGAGGGCAAGGCAAAATAATATGCCCAAAATCACATCCAAAAGCATAGCCTATACCTCCTTGTTAAATCGATAACCAATTCCCTTTACTGTTTGGATATACAATGGTGCTCCGAGGTCGGGTTCTATCTTCTTACGGAGTCTACTGATGATAGCCATAATATTACTGTCATCATAAATATAAAGCTCACCCCAGACCTCTTCATAAATCTGCTGCTTCGTTAAAATTTTTCCCTGATTTTTAGCGCAAAAGAGCAACAGATCAAATTCTTTTGGCGGCAATTCAAATATACCGTTTTGCGTGGACACACTTCGGCTATCAAAGTCTATGGTCAGCCCTTTGAAAACAAGGGGCTGTGAATAATTGGCTGTTAAACTAAAGCGTGTATATCTGCGTATCAAAGAAATAATTCGAGCAATCAGTTCTTCCATATCAAATGGCTTCGTTAAATAGTCATCTGCACCAGAACGCAGTCCTTGCACTTTTGACATACTGTCATTTTTAGAAGTGAGCATCAGAATGGGTATGTTGCTTTTCGCTCTTATTTTTTCCATGGTCTGGAAACCGTCCATTTCTGGCATCATCACATCTAAAAGAATGAGCTGGTAATCGTTTTTTTCAAGTAGAGCAAGTCCGTCTGTACCAGAGTAGCAGCAATCAGAGTTTATATGTTCTTTCCATATGCTTTGTTTCATTAAAGCACATAGTTCCTTGTCATCGTCAATTAGTAAAATGGTATGGGCCAAGTTCATCCTCCTTATATTTAAAACATGCTTAAAAAAGCGATGGATGCTCTTCTTTATAAACATCCCCCCAAATATACATAGCATCAAGTACTGGCCTCAAGCTATGTCCAAGTTCTGTCAGGGTATATTCCACCCTAGGCGGTACCTCCGCATAAACACAACGGACAAGCAAGCCGTTTTCTTCCATTTCACGCAGATTTGCCGTTAGAACTTTTTGAGAAACGGAGCCGATGGCGTTTCGAAGCTCTCCAAATCTTTTGGTGCCATCCATCAAATCGCGAAGAATCAAAACCTTCCATTTGTTTCCAATTAAAGTAATGGTCAGTTCCACCGGACATGCCGGAAATTGCTTGCACATATATAATTCCTCCATTAGTATCCAATATGATGTAAAGTAACAAAATGGTGCCTACTTTACAATTTACACTAATGTACATTATAGTAGAAACACAAAGTAGTATCAAGTTTTTCAACTGTGTTTCTTGCAGATTTACTTAGAGGAAAAAGTAACCGCTTACTTCTTGTCGGCGGGGCAGGCAGTCTTTACACAGACGATTCGCAGACACAACGGGTAATGGATACCCCTGATTTTCCCGAATCTTATTATCCCACTGCATCCAACATGGCGCTTTCGCTCGATGCAATCAAAGAGCGTGACGACGTAAACTGGACCTACCTAAGTCCGTCCGCCGACTTTGACGCAGATGGTGAAAGAACCGGTAAATATCGATTGGGTGGCGAGGTCATTATGACAAATTCTCAAGGAAAGAGCTATATAAGTTACGCAGACTATGCGATTGCGATGCTTGACGAAGCTGAACAAGGCAAACATATCAAAAAACGCTTTACCGTGGTTTCTGAATAAAAAAACATTTATGATAGGGAGAGGATTGCATGAATAAGCCCATTGACATTCTCTCCCAGAAGCCAGTTTGCATCATTGTAAGCCCTGAAAGGTGCTTTGCCACCAAAAGAATTTATATATATTGCAGCTTTGGCTACTTGTTCTGGTATATTCTTGTCAATTGTTTTTTGCAGCGTGTCGGGATATGCGTTACATAGGTAAAAAGCAGTCCTCTTCTCTAGCAAGAGCGCCTCATTCTTTTTTATGAAGTTTAGCACCGGTCTATATAACTTTCCCATTCTCACACCCGAACCAATAATAATCGTATCAAAAGGAGCAATGTCTGGCTCCGCTTTTGATAAATCAAATATGGCACAATCCTCTATTTGTCTTGCCAGCAAACTGGCACAATATTCACTTGTACCTGATTTCGTGGCGTATATAATTAATGTCCGCATACAATCACCTTCCTTTTCTATTCGGTTATTTTCTTTTATACATGGCTTTCTATATTAGATTATCTATCAGGGTATCAATAAAAGAACTTTGTTCAGCTACGTCATTTAAATTAATCCCACTATACATGAAAAACGAAGAGCTATTTAAGGCAGTCACTTGTATTGGATTGAGGATTTGTAATGCTATTATCCTAAGTTGCATGTCATTCTTACTGCTTCCAAAGATATCTCTCAGAAGTGGAATCAGATATAAGGGAGTCTGCATGTTTCCTTCCATAATCTCACGTGTCAGAAGAAATCGAATGTGTTTTTCGTCATCGCCCGCAACAAAATAAAGCTCTTTCATCAGGGCTTTTAGCCTGTCGACCGGGTCTACATCATTATGATAATTTTCTTGAAGAAAATTTGAGACCGTCTGCGACATCACATCTCCAATGGCAATACTTAACAAATTAGCTTTGCTCTTAAAATGGTAGTTAATTAAGCCTGTACCTACACCTGCACGTTCGGCTATCTGCCGGACAGTTATTGTATCAATATCATTTTGTTCCTTTAATATGACCTTTACTGCATCTATAATTGACTGTCGTGTATCTTGCTCATCCATTCTAGTTTGCCTCCCATTTTGAACATGTTCAAATTATGTTCAGTATGAGCCAATACTACTGTTTTGTCAATAGAATTTTTTTATTTTGTATGGTAAAATTGAGTGAATTAAGTATTTATACAAAAGAGGGATAAATAAAATGCAGATAAAATTGAATCGAAATCATTTAAAACTAATTGCAATTATTGCTATGACAATTGACCATCTGGCAGATTTGATTTTCTCTGGTTTTACAAATGCGCCGATGTCGATTGGGATGCATCTGATTGGAAGACTAACTGCTCCTATTATGTGGTTTTTTGTTTGCGAGGGATATTACTACACAAAGGATAGAAAAAAGTACATCTTGAGATTGGGGATTTTTTCATTAATTTCGCATTTCGCATATTGTTTTTCATTTGGAATTCCATTCATTCCTTTTCGCACAGGAGTATTCAACCAAACAAGCGTTATGTATCCATTGTTTATCGCTGCATTGGTTTTATGGATAGAGGATAATAAAATGTTTCAAACACGCGTATGGCAAAAACAGCTCCTTACTTTTATTTTAATATGGAGTGCATTTCCTGCAGATTGGTCATGCATAGCTGTATTAGCAATAATAGGAATGTATAAAAAACGTGGTGATCTTAAAGGCCAAATGAAAAAGATGTTGCCGTTGGTTTTCTTGTACGGAGTTGTTTCGTTTTTCTTTGTAAGCAAAATATACGCTATGGTGCTAATAGGTGTTTTACTTGTTTATCCAGTTTTAAAACTATATAATGGCGAAAAAGGTAAGGCAAATTGGATAAAATGGTTTTTTTACGCATATTATCCGGCACACCTTATTATTATAGGTATTTTGAGACTTATTATTTATGGGAACATTTCCTTGTTATTTTAGCCAAATACTACATACGATCAGGTCAGAACAGGAGTGAAATTATATTTGTTCTGACCTGATTTTTATGCTATATTAGAGAAATATACAATGAATATTGGTAAAAAATAATATGCTAATTAGGGGTGTATTTCTTTGAATATTTATCAAATCAACTGCTTTGTAACGGTCTGCCGGTTTATGAGCTTTACAAAGGCCGCAAATTATTTGAGTATTACCCAACAAGGTATCAGCAAAATTATCAGTCGTATGGAAGACGAGTTACAAACACCGCTTTTATCCAGGAATAATGCAAAGCTGAGTCTGACCGAATATGGAAATCTATTTCTTGAGAGTTCACTTACTATGCTGCGCGAATATAACAGCGTTATCGAACGTATGGAGCAAATGAAAGAGAAACGCCAGGCAACGTTGAATATTTATATTCCGATGGGTATGATGCAAGTGTTCCCTATTGATACCTTCAATGCGTTTCGTGAATACCACTCGGAGATCAATATCAATCTCGAGCAAGCTGCGGATGTGGAATGTGAAAATGCACTGATAAGCGGCGAGGCAGATATCGCTTTCTGCACACTACCAGTTGACCCGAAGCTATTTACCGTACATAGCACCAAGAAGCAGCCCGTGTATTTTGTAGTATCAAAGAAAAATCCGTTGTCAAAGTGTCCCACGCTTTCCGTTTCACAGTTAAAAGAGGAACGCTTTATCACAATTGACATCAAGAACAAGAGCGGCGATGGTTTTATCTCTCGATGCGAAAAGGAGGGATTTGTACCAAATGTATACATGCGTAGCCCTGATACACATTTGATACTGGAATTGTGCCAGAATAATGCTGGGATTAGTTTTTATATTGGTGAACCCACAAGTATCTCTGAGAAAGTGGTACTTATTCCGGAGGAACCCCCAAATACATGGGATGTTGGTCTCGTTACGCTAACATACCGAAAGCCCTCAGTCATGGTAGAAGAATTTATAAATTATTTTAAAACTTGGTAAACCTCAAAATGGGCTGCAGCAATTGTATAATTGCTACAGCCCATTCGATTTATAGTAGTATAGAAAAATATCAGCTTGTAACTGCTTGCTTGCAAAGATTCACACTGACAATTCCCATGATCACAAGTATAACGGGAGAAATGACTAAAGTAGTATAAACTTCACCGCCAAAAGCTTCCACTAGACCGATGTACGGAGTTCCAAAAAATGCACCTATGTTAAAACCTGCTAAAATGATACTGGAGGCTAGAAAGGAACGCTTGGGCGGAACCTGTGCAAAGTATGCATTGTTGCAGGCAGGCAAGATGCAGGTAGAGGTAATCCCACCGATGGCAAGGAAAAGGCAAATTATCGCATACGATGGGGCTAAATAAATCCCAAGAGAACTAATGGCAACGCCTACGAGAGAGAAAAAAAGTGTCCAGTGCTTCAAACGCTTAGCCAATAAACCGAAGAACAAACCGCCACACAGTGAGGACACACTATAGAAGGTCATAGCATAACCAATGCTAACAGAAGTACCAAAATTTCTGCCAATGATGATCGATCCTATGGTTAAAAACATGGGATAATAACAGAACATATACACGCCTACTATTATTGTGAATATCCATACAGATTTGGGTAATGCCCTGATGGACTGTATAAGAGTCTCACTCTTACCGAGGCTGCTGCTATCGCCGCCTAGAGCAGTTCTATCCTCCTGATCCAGTGGGAATTTAGGGCATAGCAGTAAAACAACGACAAAAGGAATAAGACTCCATAAATAAATAAGAAAGCTGTAATTCCATTGGATTTCACACAGGTATCCGACGACGACCTGCGCGACCATATTGGTAGAATATTGAGCAGTAAGTGCCCAACCCATAGCCGCTGCTCTATGTTTTTCGTTAGCGACAAGCTTAAAACTCATAGAGATGCAGATACCCTGCATGATGCCGTAACCAATACCGAAAGCAAAACGACCGATCATGAGGAGAGGAAAACTGTTCTCAGCAAGAAGCGGTAAAACACCACCTATACAATGCATACCAGTTCCGATGAGAATCATATTTTTAAGCGATATTTTTCTATTGACCAATGCTCCGGCAACAATAGTGAAAACAACTGCACAAAGGTTGGGGATGTTATTGACTAAAGTTATGATACTGTATGGTACATCGGGAAAGCTTATAGAGATGTTGACAAGTGCAGAGGTACACCAGTCTGCACCTGCGGCAGATGTATTGGCAATAAGAAGAACAAGCAATCCAATGACAGCCTTTTTTTTATTTGTTCTTTCCATAAATTGACTCCTTAACTCTGGCCTTCATTCCCTTTATAATAACAGCCTCAACGATCGCGAGTGCAACACAGACACAAGCAGTGAAGACATATCGAAAGCTTGTAGAGCTAGTAAACAAGCTTGTGATAGAGGTCATGACCAACGCAGAGCAGAAGGTTCCAATTTGACCTCCTATATGACCGACAGAGCAAGCCATCGTGGTCGCTTCCACCTTGTTGCTGTTGGTAAGGGAGAGCATAGCCTGAGGAATCGTCCAGCTTATGGACATACCGACGATGACTCCACCCACAAGTACAATAGTAAGATTGTTTGCTGCGATAGTGAGCACAAAGCCTATGATTAATAAAATATAAGATACACAAAAAGTATAGGTACTAAATATTTTGTTCACATACTTGAACGTTGCTCCGCCCAACATACCACCGATTGTACACAGAGCCATGATGGTACCAACGGTTGCCGCGGTACCCAGCCCTTTTTCAATTACGAAGAATGCAATATTTGCGGAGTGTACACCGTAACATATCAAAAACAAGAACGTAAACGCACCGTAAATCCATGTTTCGGGTGAGAGGTCTTTGATACCAACCTTATTCATTGTACTTTTCGATGACTGAGCCGGGAGCTTATTCTTATCATTAGGGATGAATAGAAATCCCATGATAAGCGGAAGCAGAGCAATGAAATATACCAAATAGTTCAGATGCCACTTGTAGGAGGCAAGTGCACCACCCACATAGGTCAGGTACATTGCACCGATGTTGGTGAACACAGACTGGATACCCATGATACTACCGCGTTCCTTTTCGTCATAATTTTCGGCAAGGATACCACTGCAGGTAGGCAGGATGGTACCAAAACCTACACCAAGCAGAGCCGCCCATATATATAGTTCAACAATATTACTGTGCAACAGATAGCCCAGAATACCGGCAGCGAAAATTGCAATCTCGCCAAAGAGCAATATGCCCTTTTTGGAGAGCTTTTCAGAGAGCTTTATTGCAATAAGACAGACAAAAATCATCACAAAAGAGGGGAAGGAGGTGATTGTCTGAATGATGGACACAGGTACATTTGGCATATCTGCTGAAATAGCTGCAAGCGATGGAGCCAACCCCATACCTCCCATTTGAAGTAGGGCAATAGCTAGAATCGTCCATTTTAAAGCAGTTTTATTAATCGCTTTTTTCATTTTAATACCTCCTCTTTAGCACTCGACTGCATAGATAAATGCAGATTGATTTGCATGTCTGATATTGTTGACACGTGTAGCGTCACCAATCACATAAACCTCAGGAATAAGACCACTAAATGATTCAACCATCTTGGAATCAGCCTTCATCCCCAAAGCATTAACGATCGTGTCAGCTTCAAGCATGGTCTTACGCCAGCTGCGGTCCTCAATTTCAACACCCGCTTCTGTAAAACGGAGCACCTTGCTTTCTCCAATCAGTTTTACCTTATTTTCCTTGAGCAGAGCCATTAGCATGGTGCGTGGAGATGGTGATGCATCACGGGCAAAGGCTTCCGCAGGTAACATATCGACGACTGTGACATCTCTCCCTTCTTTAGCAAGATCAAGCGCACATTCAACACCACTCAAACCGCCTCCACAGACGACAACCTTTTTGCCGACCTGCACCCGCTTATTGTCAACATCAAGTATAGACTGTACTCTCTCAATGCCCTCAATAGGGGGAACGATAGGGGTGGAACCAGTGGCAATAAAAATAGCATCTGGATGTTCCGCCATAACAAGTTCGGGAGTCGCTTTTGCGCCAAGATAGATCTTTGCACCGCTGTTAAGGGTTGTTTTCACATTCCAATCCCAATATCTGCGCATATCGCCTTTGAAAGACAAGCTGCTTATCTCATAAAGTTTCTTTCCAAGCATATCTTCTTTTTCAAATAGCACGACCTCATGTCCACGCTTTACGAGTGTCTGAACCGCCATCATACCGGAGACACCGCCACCAATAACAACTACTTTTTTCTTTTCCTCTGCCTTGTGAATCACACGGTACTGCGTTTCACGACCGCAGACAGGGTTCACTGCGCAATGCAGGTGCTGCATAATATTCGGCGCACACTCATAGCAGCGCAGGCAAGGACGATTTAACTCGGGTTTACCTGCGTACGCATTTTTCAATAGGTCAGGCTCAGCCATAAGCGGTCTCGCCATTGCGACCATATCTGCCTTGCCGGAAGCAATAATCTCCTCAGCCTCAGCCACAGAGGTGATGCTGCCAACGGTGGTGATAGGAATATGGATATCTGCACAGTTTTTAAATGCCTCCGCATATTTTACGTTGTGGCAGTGCGGATGATAGTAAGGAGGCATGCTATAATAGAAATAATCGGACTCAATAATCATTCCAACAGAAACATGAACCGTATCAATATATTCCTGAGCAAGCTTGACGAACTCAATCATATCCTGCGTGGTGAGCCCACCAGGGATAAGCTCATGCCCGCTGATGCGCATATCAATATTGATGCGTTTCCCAACACGCTTGCGGATTTCCTTCATGATCTGGAGCGGAAACCGCATTCTGTTTTCAAAACTTCCACCATACCAGTCATTGCGATGATTAAAACAAGGTGACATGAACTGAGCAATGAGGTTACCATGAGCGGCATGGAGCATTAATGCATCAAATTCACAATTCGCAAGGCGCTCTGCGATTTCTGCATAACGATTAACGATATGCTCAATGTCTGCATAGGTCATTTCACGAATATGAGTGTTTCCCACCCCCTCCGGACCACCTGTGGCAGGAAAGATACTAGGGGCCATTGCAACGCCGTCCTTTAGAAGGCGCGGCATAGCCCCGCGACCTGCATGGACAAGCTCAATGGATATCTTAGCACCACGATAGTGAGCCTCGTCAGCCATACGCTTAAGACCGATCACATTCATATCGGTGGTGACGTCGATTTCTCCCTCGAAATCATCTCCCGTGTCATGGTCAATGGAGGTACCGCCTATCGTAATCAAAGAAGCACCTGTTCTGGCCTGCTGAGCGATCCACTCAATGTATTCAGGGGTGACTTCGCCCCCTGCAGTGTTAAGACAACAAATCATAGGAGAGAACTGAAATCTATTTTTTAATGTCATTGTACCGACCTGAATCGGTGAAAAGACATGAGGGTATTTGTTAAAATTGCTTTCCAATGTATTTTCCTCCCTACTTTATAATATCATTGCCGCATCAAATGCTGTGGTGACAGAGTTCCAAAGATTACCCATCACACCGTTACAATCACCCACAACATAGGTTTCAGGGATTGTTTGTTGAAAAGCATTAATAAGATCTATGTTGGCCTTGCCGCCCATTGCAATGATAATGCTGTCTGCCTCAAGCTTTTTCTCTTCTCCATTGCAATTTATGATAACTGCATCATCGGTTACATCAACAAGCTTGGTTTCACAACGCAGATCCCAATGATATTCTTCCAACATGTTAAAGAGGGCATAGCTGTTGATAGGAGCGTTGGTCTGTGCGATCTGATCTTTCGGCAGCATATCGATTACGGTGACCTTGCGTCCAAGCTGTAAGAAACGGTAAGCGGTTTCGAGCCCGGTAATTCCAGCACCGACGATAACAATGTTATTGCCGACCTGAGCCGCACCACTGTCAACATCATTTACTGTAACAACACGGCTTTTATCCTTACAAGTAAGCCACTTAGGAAAGAAAGGAACATTCCCTATTGCAATAATAGCGGCTTCAAAACTTTCGGCATCAAGAAGCTCTGGAGTAGCATCGGTACACATGCGGATGGTAAGTCCCTCTTGCTCATGTGCTTTGCGGATAACGTGACTTAAATAATTCTTAAGATCATCCTTAAATGGGGCTGCGGCTGCACCACGGAACACGCCACCAAGGATATCTTCCTTTTCAAATAGGGTAACTTCGTGACCCCGCTCTGCCGCTGTACGTGCAGCTTCTATACCAGCAGGGCCTCCGCCAACAACGGCAACCTTTTTCTTTTCGGTTATGCCAGGCATATAGTTAAAATCCATTTCTCTGTGATATCTAGGGTTAACAGCACAACGAGGTGGCTTCATGAAGAAATGGCTACGGCTGATACAGGTATTACAACGGATGCAAGGACGGATATCGTCTTCCTTGCCATGAAGTGCCTTGTTGACACAGTCAGGATCAGCAATATTTTGTCTACCCATAGCAACATACTCAACCTTGCCGGAGGCCACAGCTTCTTCCGCTTGTTCAAAGGTGACGGCACCGATTACACCTACCGGAATATCGAGAGCAGCGTTGAATTTTGCTGCATATTCAATATTAATACCATGATCCATGTAGGTAGGTGGGAGGATGAGGGGAAGAAGTCTGTTAATTGCAAGACATCCTCTGGAGATGAGCAGCATATCAATTTTGTCCTGAATGACCTTTGCAAATTCAATGACTTCTTCGACTTCTGGAGAACCTTCCACAATATCAGTGCAACTGAGACGGTACTCGATAGCAATATTGTTGCCACACTCTTTTCGAATGCCCTCAAGAAGCTCGACTGCAAATCTGCACCTATTCTCAAAATTCTGTGCACCATACTCATCTGTACGCTTGTTAAAAACGGGATTAAAAAGTAATGCAGGGAGCTGTCCGTGTGCACCATGAACGTTGACAATGTCAGCACCAGCTTTCATTGCATTTCTAGCTGCAACAGAATAATCCTCAATAAACTGCTTGATTTCATCATGCGTAAGAATATTAATATCAATATCCATAGGGATACCGACGGAACTTTCGACTTCATGAGTGCCAAAATAAGAAGCAACCGGGACAAGCTCTATCTCAGCCTTTGCGCCCCATCTTTTTGCTGCTTCCACCCACTGTGAAAGAGAAACCACCATGTGAGGATCGCTCATTCCCGGGACATGGTGGCAGGCAGCAGGGAGTTCCTTGTTAATAAAACCGCTGCCCATGGCAACCACTGCCGATCCCCCCTTTGCAATAGGAATGGCAGCTTCCACACATTCTCTGGTGATATGGTTGTCATAAGTTGCCATGAAGTTCCACTGTGGAGCGCTGGTGATTCTGTTCTTGAGTGTGATCCCGCTGTGACTCAGCTTCAAGCTCTGAGCGAGATGCGGATACTTATTTGTGTACATCGATGTTTCCTCCAATTTTTTTGCTATATTTAATCTTTGTTAATAATATAACATGCCAAATGTATGAAAGACACAGCCGTTTTAGTGTTGGTATCACAACTAAAAGGTTGTGATATTAACACTAAAAATGCTCGAATGATTAAAGATCAAATAAGTGACTCAATTTCATAAAAAAGTGAGCAGACTTTTCGTAAAGTCTGCTCGCTTTTTTTAAAACACTTATATGTGCAACTATAGCTTTTATTAATCTGTTCTTTCAATTAGACTCATTCCTACACAAGCAAGGCCAATCCCAAGCATAGTAATCGCTGGCTTTGTATCTATTTTTCCGATGACTGAAAGAACTACAACAGCAACTCCCATTGCAAGGCATACGGCACGTAGAATTAAAGGTACCAGTTCGGTGGCTGACATATGGTTCTCCTGTTTACTAGTTCCCGTCCTATTCTGGAGCAGTTCATCTACAGTCGTCCCTAAGATTTCAGCCAATTTGGGCAGAGAATTAACGTCCGGATAGGATAGATCACGTTCCCATTTGGAAACCGCCTTATCTGTAACTCCCATCTTTTCAGCAAGATCAAGCTGTGTCATACCAAATCCTTTTCTTTTTGAGGTGATCATCATACCCATTGTTTCTTTATTCATTTGGTTTGTTCTCCTTCTGATTTGTTTATCTGATGATTGCATCATACGGGCTCCTTTCTTTTAATTCAACCGACGGGTAGTTTAGATGAATCAACTGATAGTTTACTTACCGTTTACAGTCAATACCATATCGCTATTACTATCATAATCAGCTCGTGCCATTAGATCCCGACCTCGTTCATCATCGCAAGTACTCTCTCCCCCCGTGCTTCCAAATTCCTACGGCTGTACTTTTGCAATGGAAGTTCAGAAACGATCCTTCCATCCTTTGTAAAGAGGACTCTGTCAGCTCTTGCAGCTACTTTTGCATCATGTGTCACGAGTAATATAGCTGTGCCCTCTTTGTTGATATCCACTAATAAGGACAAGATTTCTTCCGCAGATCTAGAATTGAGTGCACCTGTTGGTTCGTCCGCAAAAATAATTTCTGGCGTATTCATTAATGCCCGACAGATGCCGGCTCGCTGTAACTGTCCACCAGAAACCTCTGTGATTTCCCGGTCTTCAAGATCTGCGATCCCTGTTTTCTTCATCAGGGCCTTTGCCTTTTGCGTAATTATTTCTGTGTTTTTTTGCCCCTTGTGGAAAGCAGGAAGAATTATATTATCCAAAAGATTCAAGTTTTTTAGCATCGTAGGCTGCTGAAAAACAAATCCCATTTTCATTCGGCGAACATCCGCAAGCGCTTTTTCGCTCAGCTCAGAGAGTTCCAAATCATTAAATTTCACCGAACCATCTGTAATTTTATCCATACCACTGAGCGCAAAAAGCAGTGTGGATTTACCAGAACCGGAGGGTCCCATAATCGCAACGAACTCGCCTTTTGTTAGTTCGATGTTCACTTTGTTCAGAGCCCTGAATTGCTCCTTACTCTCATTGAATATTTTCACGATATTTTTTCCTGTAATAATACTACTCATACGATCAAGCCTCCTTAATATAGTCAGAAATTTTTAATGTCGGAATGTCTGAAATCCCCAACAAAGTGGCAATAACGACACAACCCATAATTAGCACGGGTGATACCAGGTAGGCAAACCATGGGTCTAACACAAAATGAAACGTTGTTGCACCAAAGGAAGACACAATTGCCACTCCAACAATTTCACCCAGCGTATTAGCAAGAATCGCTCCGAGAGCAACACCCACTAACAATACTAGAAAGGAACGTATCAGGTATTGCCTTTGTACATCTGTACTGGTAAAGCCCATTGATTTTAATAGGGCAATAGAATAACGATCTTTTACCACGAGCATTTTCATAAATAATATCGTTACCAATAGGGTAAGTGACACAGATACCACGATAGCTACAGTGGAAGCCATTTCGATGGCATCCTGTATGGATCCCATCATCTGTTCTATCGTCTCATCAATTCCGGTAACCTTAGCAAAAGGAAGTAAATCCCGGTACTTTGATATCGAGGCTTTTACATTTTGGCGGTCGCGGAATGTAGCGGCAATGTCAATATTTAGAACATCTGCATTTTGTATATCAAAAACAGCTTGTGCCGTTCTTCCACCATTGGTAATATCTGAGTAAATTCCACAGACTGTCAGCTTCTTTTCAACACCGTCGACTATTAAAATAATTTCATCACCAAGTGTTTTATGAAGATCTTTGGCATTCAGCGCAGAGAGTGCAATTTCTGATTCCGAATGTGGCGCATGACCCTTGGAATAGGTGAGCGGAAATATAGAAAAGTCACCAAGTGTTACCCGCAGTTTCTCCTTTTCTCCATGGTCCGCCATCCGATCCAACATCATTCCCCTGAAGAAGGTAACCTTTTCCACATTCTTATCCTTCGTAAGCAACGTAATAACTTCCGACGCTTTCCCCGGAACATCCTCTACCTGCGTCCGCATCACTCCGATATGAACGTCACAGATTCCCATGCCCATATAAGTAATAAAGCTTTCTGCGGAAATGGTGCTACTGATATTTTGTGGCACGATCATAAGAAAAGTAGAAATGACCAGAACCAGGAACATGGTCACATACAGCTTTTTTCGACATAGAACATCCTTGACTCCAAGAAAGCTATTACAAGAAAAGTACCTGCATTTACTCATACGAATTTTTTTGGTAGCCTTTGATTTTTCCAAAGGTGCACCGAATCGTATCGCCTGCGATGCAGATATTTTACGAAAACGATGCAATACACTGTTCACATATAAAAATACAATTCCGCAGATGCCGATAGCACCCAAAAGTCCACAGAAAATACCTGGCAAGGGACTTCCACTATCTCCCATGTACAGGCGAATATTGCTAAGGAAGAAAGTCTGAAGTGGAAGAGAACATACAAACCCCAGCATACAGGCAGTTCCCGTAATTGCGCCATATTTTGCGAAATAGAGTTTTTTCATCTCCGATACCTGCATTCCGATGGCCATTAGTACCCCTATTTCTTTATAATCTTCTTCCATTTTTGCCAGTAACGTGAGACGAATGCACAAAAATACTACCATCATGACAAGAATTCCAATCAGCACCAGAACGGCTATCATAATACCATCTGTAATACCGTTAATCATCTTCACTTGCGTATACGTAATAGCGGGAGGTCCATTTGTTGGAAGTCCTGCCCCCAGATAGGCTGCCTCAAATTCAGGAAAAGAAACATCCTCAGAAAGTCGAAACTCAATCAAGTTCTCCATCTGACCGAATTCACGAATTCTCTCAAAATCCGCTTTGCTCACAAGGAACCGCTTGGAACTTACTAGTCCTGCGTTCATTGTCGAATCTCTTAAAAATCCTGCAACCCTAAAGAGATTACCATTCACTTTCACCGTATCCCCAAGTGCTACGTTTCCTTTCTGCATATAATAGACAGGAACATAGATTTCTCCATCGGAAGGATGAATAATCTGACCGTCTAAGTTAAGCAAGAAGTCAAATTTCTCGCTCTGTACACAAACCCCATTATCTTGAATACTTCCTGCAAGGGAATCAGTTCCAATAACAATGTCTGCACCTTCGATATTCAGAAATGCAAGAACCTGATATTCCAAAACATTATCATTTCCATTGGCAAATTCTTGCAACTGATTCATATCTATGCTGCCCGTGTGCATTTGCAAATAGTGAGGTGACTTCGCAGAAAGCAGCATATTGTCGATCGCTCCAAACAGGTTCATCGTCAAAGATGCTGCCAGAGAAGCCAGCATAGCAGTAACAAGAATAAATACTGTTATTGTCACGGTAATTAACTTGCTTTTACGGATATCATTTATAATTATCTTTTGATACATTTTAATCATTGCTCTACCTTTCTGTCCTTACTCTTTGGAAAACGCAGGACAAACATCTTCGTATAGGGAGAAGATGCTTCCGAAACGAAAACTTCCCCGGTGTGTTTCTCCATCACCTTTTTTACTATGGCAAGACCAAGTCCTGATCCACTACTACTATTTCTTGCACTACTACCGGAAACAAAAGGTTCGAACAAATTTCGGGCAATGGACTCCGGAATATTATCTCCGTTATCCGCAATTTGTATTTCAATACAATCCGGTTCAACCGTCAGTCCCACGTACAATAAGCTTCCTGCCAAGTTATGACGGATCGCGTTTGTCAGAAGATTCCCAAAAGCACGGTTGATTTCCAACGAATCAGCCCTGTAGAACACTGGAATTTCTGGTAGCCGCAACTCTAATTTCATCTGCTTGCCTTCCATTTCACCGAATAAGGTAGCACAAGATACACGAAGCAATTCTACCAGATCAATTCTTACAAAATTCATTTGGTATTGTGATGTACCCAGTTTGGAATAGAAAAGCAACTGTTCCATCAATTGGTTCATCTGCCTGGCCTTTTCCTTGATCGCAAGATGGTACTCCAACTGTTTGTCAGCGTCTTCCACTATCCCGCTTGCCAGAGCCCCCGCGTATCCGGATATCGTTGTCATGGGAGTTTTTAAATCATGTGCTATGTGCGAAAAAAGCTGCATTCTTTCATTTTCTATATTCATTCTTTCTTCTTCCGAATCTTTCAACTTTTGTACCATACTATTGAAGGCATCCAACATTTCTCCAAATTCTGATTCTGTTTCAAAATCTAACGAAGTATCCAATTCTCCTTCTGCAACCGCTTTGAATCCTTCTTCCAATTTTTGTATCGGTCTCATGATTTTACTGCTGATATCACGACCAAAGAATAGGATCCCAATGAAATAAATCACAACTGTGATTAGATTCCATAAAATAGAAAGTGTAATTTGCAGCCTCTCTGTCCCCTTGTTTAACGGCGAAAATGCCAATTCCGAAAGGTTCATCCCGTTCTCTAGTGTAAACAGACTGAATAAGAACTCCAGAACTAGAAGCATTAAGCCAATTCCAATGGTATAACCTAGAAAGCTGCGCATGATGACCCCTTTAAAACTACGCTTCTTTTTCATACATGTACCTCCAGGCGATACCCCAATCCCCGAACGGTTCCAATGGAAACTGCGCAGTCACGAGGTAGTTTGCTACGCAATTTGCTGATGGCGACCATCACCGTATTGTCATCCACTATGCTTGTTTCCCGCCAAGCGGTTTCATATATTTGTTGTTTCGTGTATACACGTCCGGGTCCCTCCATGAACAGCTTCATCATATTAAACTCAGTTGCGGTAAGAGAGATCATTTTGCTGCCAAAGTGAAGGGTACAAGCGTACACATCCAGGCATAGCCCTCCTGCCGTCAGTAATTCTGTTTTGGAATCCGGCAGACCTATTTCATAACGTCGTAATTGCGCTTTGATCCGTGCAGTGATCTCCAAGGGATCAAAAGGTTTGGTCACGTAGTCATCTGCACCTATGTCCAGCCCTAAAATTTTTTCATAATTTTCCGTCTTAGCGCTTACGACTATGATGGGAAGGTTGCTGTATTCTCTCAGGCCCCTAATCAACTGATAACCATCCATTTCCGGCATCATAATATCGATGACAGCCAGATCTATTTGCGTGGATGCAGCCTGCTTCAGCGCCTCCAGACCATTTTGCGCCTGTATTACGAAGTATCCCTCTTTCTCAATATAGAGCCGTAGCAGTTCACGAATTTCCATTTCGTCATCTACGATCAGAATTGTTTTATTCATAGTTTTACCTCTCTTATTACCCATCATACAGTAATTCTAATGAGTATTATAGTTGGCCAACCTTTCTGTTAAATATGCAGAACCTTAACATTACCTTAAAATCTTTTTTATTCTTCTTATTAAAATAGCATACTTCACAGTTTAAAGGAAACGTAATTATAAAATGCAGGACAACACATATCGTCGTCCTGCATTTTTTTCAATTGTTCTGTCAGAATTTATTCACTTTTCAATGCATCATCGAACGCAATATCGGATGGTTGAAAATTGATCTTCTTAACAAATTCACATGCTTCTGTAGCTCCAAATACTCTTTCCATTCCGCTATCCTCCCACTCTACAGAAAGAGGACCTTGATAATTACCTTCATTTAATACACGTATTATTTTATCAAAATCAACATCGCCGTGTCCAGGTGATGCAAAGTTCCAACCTCTTCGCATATTTCCAAATGTAATATGTGACCCTAAAATTCCATTTCTTCCATCCAGGTTAAGAAATGCATCTTTGATATGTACATGATAAACGTGAGTAATAAAATCTCTTAGGAAAACGGCTGGATCGACACCCTGCCATATGAGATGACTTGGATCAAAATTAATACCCAATGTTTTACGATATTGAAATGTTTTCAAAAGTCTCTTTGTTGTCCAATAGTCAAATGCAATTTCTGTTGGATGTACTTCTAATGCAAACTTCACCCCACATTCATCAAAAACATCAAAGATAGGTGTCCATAACTCAACTTGCTCCTGGTATGCTGCTTCAATCATTTCTTCAGAAGTCTGAGGAAATGAATAAAAGTATTTCCAAATAGCAGATCCCATGAAACCTGTCACAATATTACAACCCATTGCTCTAGCAGCCCTTGCGGTATCTTTTAGCTCTTCAATGGCCCATGCACGAATTTTATCCGGTTGACCTGCATATTCTGATGGGGCAAATCCATCCAACCTGGGATCATATAAGTCACCAACGCATTGGCCAGATAAATGTGCACCAAGAGCTGTACACTTTAGATTATATTTTTCCAGTGTTGCTTTAACCTCTGCCACATAATTGGAATCCGTTGCTGCCATATGACAATCTATTTGTCCCCAAGTGGCTATTTCTAAACCATCATAGCCCATTAGGCTTGCTGTTCTACACATCTCATCTAATGGCATATCTGCCCACTGTCCAGTAAATAATGTTACCAATCTACCCATCTTTTTTCTCCTTTTATTCATTCATAAATTCCGTCCATACATTACCATTATCATGGCTCTTTAAACAAGTTTCAATGTAAGCGACGCCATCAACGCCATCTATAACGGTAGGATAATCAATCATATCATCCGAAAAAGTACCTTTTTCTTTTGCAAGAATACACTCCATAAAGCTACGGTATAAATTACCCATAGCCTCCAGCCATCCTTCTGTATGGCCACTTGGAAGTCTTTGATAGCGCGCAGCATTTGGATAAATACAAGAGTGACCTCTGTGAATCTCCCTTACACTTCCGTCTTCTTTCTGTAGTTGTATCTTTTCACATTCTTCTTGTGACCATAGAATACTGCCTTTACTTCCATAGATACGGACACGCAAGCCATTATCATGACCAATCGCTATCTGTGATGACCAGTAGACTCCAGTTGCTCCGCCTTCAAATTCGACCAAAACGGTAGAATTATCATCGAGTGTTCTGGAAGGTACCATCACATCCATTTTTGCTAACAATTTATGTATTTTTAATCCCGTCATTTTGGATACTGTATTTTCGATATGTGTTCCTATATCCCCAATACAATTTGTTCTTCCCGACAGTTCCGGATTAGTCCGCCATTCACCTTGCTTATTGCCTGATATATCATCTAAGGCCAACCAGCCCTGTGCATATTCAGCCATGATTGTTCTGATTTCACCAATTTCTCCAGCTTCAATCATTTCACGAATATTTTTAGAAGTTACATGGCCTGCATACGTATAAGTGACCATAAAAAGCAAGTTCTTTTCATTTGCCAGAGCTTCCAGTTCTTTCGCTTGTTCCAACGTAACACACAATGGTTTATCACAGGATACTGCGATTCCATTTTCTAAAAAAGCTTTGCATGCACCATAATGTGCATTGTTTGTTGTTACAATTACAACAAAATCAATACGCTCCTTTCTTTTTCCTTCTTCTTTCGCCATCTCTTCATAGTCATGATAGCACCTATCCTTATTGACATGTAGTGCTTCTGCTGCTGCTAAAGTTTTCTCAAAATTTCTGGAAAAACATCCGGAGACTAGTTTTGCATTTCCATCCAGATTAATTGCTCGACGATGTGCATCACCGATAAATGCATCAAGTGCCCCGCCTACCATTCCATACGTTAATACTCTACCCATCAAAATCCTCCTTACTTAATAATTTATTATAATTTATTTTTCTTTCTAATCATTTGTAAGCCGACTGCAATTAGTAAAATAGCTCCCTTTACCGTATCATTCAATAGTGCATTCATTCCCAGTGCGGTGATAATCTTGTCTATTAAAGTAAATGACATGGTTCCAAAAATGATACCGATCATTTTACCTTTTCCTCCAGCTAATGATAATCCTCCAATTACAACTGCCGATATCGCATATAGCTCAAAACTCTGTCCCGACGTCGCAGGATCAAAGGATGTATCTTTTGCGATTTTCAAGAAAGATGCAAGACCAACTAAAATGCCACAGGAAACGAACATGTTGATCTTTATTGCAATATTATTGATACCTGCTAATTTTGCAGCCTGTTCATTACTTCCAAGAGCATAAATGCTTTTGCCGTATTTCGTACTTGTTGTAATATAAATTAAAATGAATGCAATCACCAAAAATACAAGAGATACATTCGGTATCGTGATAATGGTTCCGTTTCCAAAATTAAAAAGAGTGTTATAACTACTTTTTGAAGCATCTATGCGATAGCGTGTCTCACCCATTTCATTCATCATATACTGCGATAAGGAACGATAAATCAACATAGTTGCTAACGTAACAATAAAAGAAGGCATCTTAAATTTCCCTACTAATATTCCATTTATTAGTCCAAATATTCCTCCTAACAAAATTGCTACACTTAATGTAATAATAATACTTCCCACTTTATTGTAAGCCAAAATTGTAATACCACCAATAAGTACAAAAGAGGAACCTACCGAAAGATCAAAGTCACCGGTGAGTATTACAAGTCCCATTCCCAATGCTATAGTCCCTAAAATTGAACTATGTAGTAAAATATTGGTAATACTTGTCCATGAAGTAGAATTTCCATTTATCAATAGAAAAGAAAAAAATATCATAAAAAATATAATAATAAAATTGTAATTATGCCATAAATTCTTTATTGCAAGATCCTTTTTTGTCCTGTTCATCTTCCACCTCACGCCTTTCTACCTTCCAAAATCTGCCTTTGTTGCATAACGCATTACCTGTTCTTCATCAATCTCATTTCTTCTCAAAACAGTCTGTATCTGCCCGTGATAGAAGACAACGCAGTTATCAGCAATTTTCTGTATTTCAGGTATTTCGAGCGTATTTACTATGATACTTTTTCCTTCTTTTGATAATTTCAATATCAGCTTGTAAATTTCTCCTTTTGCACCTACGTCGATCCCCTGCGTTGGATTATCCATAAGTATAATATCTGCTTTGGTATTTAACCATCTGGCTAAGATCACTTTTTGCTGATTACCTCCAGAGAGACTTGTAATGAAGTCTTCATAACTATTTACTTTCATATTAAGTGCTTTCTTAAGTTCATCCATTTTAGCTACTTCTTTTTTCTTGCAGATATGTTGATTTTTTTTGTGGATACTATGTTCTGACAGATACATATTTTCTAGAATTGTCATATCCTTGACGACAGAATTTTCTTTTCTGTTGGCAGAGATCATTGCAACTTTTTGTTTCATAGCTTCCTTAATACTATTCTTTTGCACTTCTTTACCATTTATATATATCTGGCCACTCTCCGTTTTAAGTGCTCCAAAGATTGTCTGCAATAATTCGGAACACCCCGCACCCTGTAGCCCGGTAAAGCCCATAATTTCTCCTTTGTGAAGTTTTAAACTCACGTCATGAAAACCATTCCCAGTATAATTTTTAAGTTCTAAAACTACATTTCCTAATTTTCTTTCCTCATACATATTTCTATTTGAATCATTTTCACCTACCATAAAGCGCGTTACTTCTTCTGGTGTTATATCTTTTATATTGCCACAACTAATAAATTTTCCATTTCGTAGTATGGTATATTTATCAGCTATATTAAATATTTCCGGCATTTTATGGGAAATAAAAATAAAGCTCTTTCCTTCTTTTTTTAATCGATTGATAATGGTAAATAACCTGGTAATTTCATCTTGATTCAATGCAGTCGTGGGTTCATCTAATATAAATAATTTTGCATCTGCATAGATGGTTTTGGCAACTTCTAATAATTGTTTTTTACTGGTATCCAATTCTCCTGCAAGAATCAAAGGGTCTATTTCAACTCCCAGATTCTTCATCAATCTTTCTGTTTCTGCGATCATTTCTTTCTTTTTTAATTTTCCGAACTTATTTTGTAATTCAGAGCCAAGAAATAAATTCTCATAGACTAATAAATCGTTAAATACATTTAATTCTTGATGTACAAATGCAATTCCTGCTTTTTCTGTTTCCTTAACGGTCGCATTTTCTATCTTCTGTCCATCTAGAACCACGGTCCCACTACTTCTTGTATATACACCTGCTAAAATATTCATAAGGGTTGATTTTCCAGCACCATTTTCACCTAAAAGTGCATGTACCTCGCCCTTTTCAATAGTAAGATCTACATTCTCTAATACTGAAACCCCAAAAAAGGATTTCGATATCTTCTTCATCTCTAACAGTTTCATGATTCTCCTCTCCATGAAACAAACGTCTTGCATTTCTTACGAACTGCAAAACGTTTGATGCACTATTCAATTATTCATAGGTACCAAAAGGTTTAAATTCTGATACATTGGAAGAATCTACTACGCTGACTGGAATGATATAATTCTGCTCAATATTATTTTCCCCATTTAGATAATCCACCATGACCTGTGTCGCTTCCTGAATCATAGCTGGATCATATGTGACAGAACACATATCGAATGTTTCCGGCAGCTTTATTGTTTTATGCGTATTTCCCAACACTGCATAAATTTCTGCTAATCCAGAAGAAGAGGCAAGTCCGTGAAAAGTATTTAAGAATTCTTTTTTCTTTCCTTCATCTAGTGCGGAACCATTTAGAGACTCTAAAACTCCCATAGCAATCTCATCATCATGTGTAAAAATCCAGTTGTTTTTGCCTGGATCACATTGCGAACTGGAAAACCACGATTCAAAAAGTTCTTTTCCCGTGTCACGACTCCATCCGGTAGCCGCAGATTTTACTACAACTGCTTCAATTTCTGCATCTGTCCATCCTTGTTCTCTTAAATATGCACGAAATCCGTTTGATCGTAACTCTGGTACCGAAGAATTATCACCAATCATTTCATAAACATAATCGTTTTTTGTCAGTCCTTTTTCTATGAATCTCTTTGCCGTTTCATAACCAATTCCTTCATTATCTCCTTTTACATTAGCAACAACTGCCGCATCAATAATTTCACTATTAATAACACGGTCAAATTGCACAAATGGTATTTCTGCTTTTGCAATTTTTTCTAACGTTGCCTGAAGACCATTATCGTAAGGAAGTATCACGATACCTGCTAACTTATCTGTATTAGATAATAAATCATCTGTCTGTTGTATTTGATTTTCTACATCGGTAGCGGCATATACTTTTATGGAGTATGTTTCATTTACCGTGCTATCCGCATTTAATTTCTCTGCTTCTTCCTGTGCATACGTCAATACTGCCCCTGTCCAGCCATGATCAGCACTTGGTACCATAACTGCGATTTCCTTTGTATTTCCTTTTGCTTTTGTCTCATTTGATGCCTCGTTTGCTGTTTCACTAGATGTTGATGCTGAATCACTATTTGTTTCTGTGTTTCTTGAGCCACAACCCATAATGCAGGTGGCGGTAATGGTGGCAGTTAAAAAAACTGCTAAAATTTTCTTCTTCATCTCGTTCCTCCCAATTTTTTTGTTTCACTTATAAGTTAAGTCTAGCAAAAAAAAATCTCCACGGGAGTGTCAGATATTGATAAAAGAATCTTTTAACAGTCTCTCTTCTATTTATTTGGTATCTTTATTTATGAAACGTATCTTTTGATTTTTGAAATTCATCTATTTGTCTTTGCATCTCAGTTATTACTTTGTCGGAACCTGAAATCTTCATTTTTTCAATCATGGTGTCATATACATTCTCCCAATCCTCTGTGGTTCCGTTTTTTAATTCACTAATATATTCGTTAACTATCAGATCGATTTTGGCCATCTCCAATACAATCATTCGTGTATCCAGTTCAAATCCTTCTAATGGGGATACCAGAGCATTCTCATTATATTTTTTTAATTGTTCAAATTCCCCCCTTGAATTCTCTAAATTAAAAAAAACATTGCTAACTGCATAAGGAGATACTTTGTAGATCGGCTTTCCATCATCTCCCGTTACCCAGTCTATTAAATTATCACTTCTGTTGATATAATGTCTGCCTTCCGTCCCATTACATAGAAGTCTGCACATCTTCGCACCTTCTTCTAAGTTCAATAGGTTAATGATTTCCATAGCTCTTGCAGGATTTGTCGATGTTCTTGGGATTGCAACTGCATTTCTGCAGGAGTCATACGAAATGTATTTATACTTTTGCAACGGAATTCTAACTGCCTCATAGTCTGTTGTTATTTTGTCTAGTACGACACCATTTTCTCCATATTCATCTAAAAATACAACATTCCCATTTCTGGGTCCATTATCATTTTGAGGATCTAGTACTTCTGTAATATCCTGTCTGATATAACCTTTCTGGTACCATTTATGCATTCTGTCAAAAAAATCGTAAAAAGAGTTCAGTTCATATTTATTATAAACCTTAAGTTGATTATCAAAGATACGAATTACAAAAGGGGAATCCGGACCGTAGATTCCCTCATAACCTTTATTGGCTATCTCAAAAAAAGTCTCACAAGAAATTCCAGTGCCGATTTTCTGAGCTGCTTTCATGTTGTATAAATAGGTCTCTATAGGATCAAAGCAAGAAGCATCTGTATAAAGTGACCGTTGATTTATCGTAGCTATTTCCAGTTCATCACCATAAGCAGCTAAATCAGATTTTGCCGTCACAAGTGCATAATCCTTTCGATAAAGTTCTCCTAATAAGGGAACGCTATACGTTTTATTATCGCGTTGTTGTTTGCTCCATAAGTTATCTGGGATCATATTCAATAAATTGGTTCCATAGGTATTTAAGAGATAATCCAATGCAATAAAAGAACCTTTTTTCACTTCATCTGAGTAATTAAACAAATCATTTCCGATCCAAACCATATCAACTGGCTCATCAGTGGCCATTTTCATGTCCCATTTTGCTCTATATTGTTCCTTTGGTACAAATTCAAATTCTATCGTGGTATCTGGGTAGTACTCTTGCAACATACCATTAAATTGTGCAATGATAGTGTCCGAACTTTTAGCCTTTTCCCCGTAAAGCATCCACTTTATCACAACTTTTTCTTCTCGTGATATCATTTCATTTTTATTAACTTTGGCAGTACATGCGGAAGAATTTAGAGTAAGTAATGCTATTAAAATAATGAATGCTATTTTCTTTATTTGTCTCATTGTCACCTCATGACCTTGTTACAGGCAGAATCAATGTAACTATTGTTCCAACATGTTCCTTACTAAAAATTTCAAGACCAGCATCATCCCCCATCATTAGTTTCAAGCGTTGGTTAACATTGCGTAATCCTATATGATTTTCATTCAATATATATTTTCTATGCATATCTTCATTCAGAAGCGTCACTTCTTCCTTGGACATACCTACGCCATTGTCTGCCACTTTAATCATTAATCGCTCTTTAGCTTTCAATACACTGATTGTGATAATTCCCTGTGTACGAAGTGGTTTTATACCATGATACACTGCATTTTCAATGATTGGCTGAAGACTTACTTTTACAATAGGATATAATAGAACAGAAGGATCTACCTCCCATATCACCTTTAATTTATCTTCATATCGCAACTGCAATATTTCTATGTATGGTTTCGTATTTTGTATTTCTTCTTCAATGGTTATGACCTGCTGCTCACTTTCTATACTGGTACGTAACATCTCTGATAGATTAAGTATAATTTGTGAGACTTCATTATCACCTTTACAAATATCCATAGCTTTCCAGCGGATATTTTCCAGCGTATTATAGAGAAAATGTGGACTGATCTGTGCCTGCAACGCTGTTAATTGTGCCTTATTAATAATATTGGTATATTCCTTCATTTCTTCCTGCATCTGTTGGTTCGAATAAAGATTTCTTAGAATATTGACCGCTATTTCATGTGCCTCATCCTGGCGCAAGCCTGGAATCGTTTCATCAACTCGATAGATTGCAGGATTCTTTAATAAGTTTAATATATTACTGACCGGCTGATAGCAATAAAGCGATATACCGACTGCAGCGACAAGAGATAAAATGATACATGCCAAAAACTGAACGATATAAAAAGTAGAAATTCCTTTACTATACTCATCATAAGCACTTAGTTTTACACAAGAGATATATTTCCATTGAAATTGATCTGATGTTGTCACTGTGACCAATTGATTTTCGGTCCCGTCATTTACTATGCTATAACCATCCATATGGTTATAGTCCAACTCCTTATAGAACTCTATTTTATCTATCTTTTTGCGCAGGTAAGATTGATTCGTACTAAAAATTATATTGTTACGATTATCTAGAATAATCAATGTTTCATCTAGATCCCGAATATTGGAGACGATTAATTCTTCCAATTTATCGACATCTACATTAACGATAATCCCTCCCAGGAACTGCATTTGCGTTAATCGTATCGGTTGCATATAACTTATTAGATTGGGATAACTTCCGTTTTTCAATCTACTGATGATTCTACTAGGCTCATATTCTCTTTCTGTTAGATTCTTCATCCAAGTGATATCTTCAAAATCTTTAATCTCTCCTCCACCTTCATTTGTAACAATAAATTTATTTTTATTAGAGTATACATAGATAGAATCGATATAATCAAATACGCCTGCATACTGTTCAATCCGTTCTTTTGTAATATGAGTTTGATTTGTCCCGAATAATTCTTCGGTATCAGGAAGCATAAACTGTCGGATATCTTCATTCAAGGAAAGTTTACCAGATATTCTGGCGACCTCTTCCATCACGACATCGATACGATCCCTGGTCTTAATTAATGAATTTTCACTCATATTCCCTATTTCTTCCGTCATAATGCGGTTCATTTTATTAGAAACGGTAAACATGATAACAGAAAAACTACACGCTAAAAAAAGCAATATAATAATAAAGCTTCTAACTAAAATACTATTAAATCGATAATCTTTCAAATATCCCACTATTTTATAATATTTTGTTTTTCCCTTTCTATTAAGCTTTTCAGCCTTTTTCATTTATCACCCTTCTCCTTGCATACTCCGTCGGTGAACATCCGGTATATTGTTTGAAAATCCGAAAAAAGTATTTTTCACTATGATATCCCACCATTTGACTAACTTCATAAACTTTATATTTTCCTTGTTCCAAGATTTCTTTTGCTTTCTCCATTCGTAATTCAATCAAATAATCCGTAAATGTATTACCTGTATACTGCTTAAATAAACGGCTAAAGTAGGCTTGGTTCAAGAAAAATCTGCCTGCTACATGATCTAGAGAGATTTCATCGGCATAATGTATTTTCAAATACTTGATTGACTCTTCCACTATTCTTTTTGAAGTCATATTTTGTTTGCTTTGTAAAATCTTTACGACTTCACATAACAGATTTTTACACTCTGCTTTCAGCAGGCTTCTCTTTTCTAGTACTAATAATTTTTCATAATTTATCATTTCATTCATATTTTTCCAAACATCAATACCCATATGAATGAACTTTGCAGAAAGCATTGCGAACATATCCACACACAAGTGCTGGACTCGTTTCAACGGTAAATTTCTGAATTCCAAAAAAATAGTATCAACCAGACTGTCCAGTCCATCCAAATCTCCATCATTGATTGTTTCCATAAGTAATTTATATTTCTGCAGTAATCGTTCCTGGTCTTCCGGGAGAAGATCTCCGCCATATTCTGAAAATTCTTCCGAAGAGACACTGACCATGCAATTATAATTTCTGATATCCATCAGATGTGACATCACTTTTTCGATCTTCGTATTTACCTTGATTTTTAATAAGGATTCAGCACCCCTGCATTGTTCCAAAAGCAGTTCCTCCAGCTTATTTTTAAAAGTATCCGAATCTTCTTCTCTTTTTGTAGTTACTATCACTTTGATCACATCATCATTTAATATCATTGGAATACTGACAATGTCTTCATCCTCTATATGACAAATATTATGTACAAGATTTCTATAATTTTCGCCCGTATAATATTCACTTCCGGTCGTATTATCCATTGTGAGCTTCACATCAACAATTGCAAAAGGATGCGTTTCGTCTAAGTCAATCTTAACCATTTTCATTCGTTTGCGTATTTTTTCTTCCTCACATAATCCACCAACTACTAAACTGATCCAAAACTGTTCTCTGAGCTCTGGCAATAATTCTTCGAAATTGTTATCTTTTTTATTACTATTTTTACTATGTTCTTGCTCCAATAAATTCTTAATCTTCAAAAAAACTTTACTAACTTCATCCATACGTATTGGTTTTAACAGATAATGTTCGACACCATACTCCACTGCTTTTCTGGCATATTCAAATTCTTTATAGCCGCTGATAATCACCACTTTGACTTCGGATTTATTTTCGTGTACATATTTGGCTAATTCTATCCCAGATACTTCTGCCATTTCAATATCCGTTAATATGACATCAATAGAGTTCTGTTCCAAATAGTGAATCGTTTCTTTTCCATCTTCAAAAGACTCCACCACCTCAAATCCCATACTTTTCCAATCAATGTAATCACGAATACCCTTTCTGATTGCTTTTTCATCGTCAACAATAACTAATTTGTACATTTTTTATCCTCCGGTATTTAATACGGCGCACTGGTATCGAGATAGGATTTTACATTTTTCTTGTTTACCTCTACTGTTGAAATTACAGTCATTTCATTATAATCCTCTCCTTTAATAATTTTTTCACCTATACGTATCGCTTTACAGATCATAGCCGGCGAATAAGTCAAAGAAAATAATGTATAGTTCGGTTCTGTCTCAATCCTACGGTACATTTCCTGATCCCCAGCGGAACCCGCTATTACTTTAAGATTATCAAAAGAGACTCTCTTCTCCGTGTTCTTCTTGTATTCATCCAGCGCATCCAGAACTCCCAACGCAATTTCATCGTCATGTGTAAAAATAGCTTGAACTTCATCGATTTCATCCTGCGTATGGCTAGACGCCCATTCCATAAATATCTCTTTCGTTTTTTCTCTGTTCCATCCAGTAAAGCTGACTTGTTCTTTTGTAAAATTGTTATGAATTGTTTGGTCGAAACCATCCGTTCGTTGTTGGGGTACTGTTGAGGTATCCCCCATTATTTCTAGAACCTTAGTACCATCCGGAAACATTCCATTGAAGATATCTGCTGTCATGACACCAATTCCAACATTATCACCCTTAATTGTAGCTGTCGGTGCAAAATCGGGTATTTCACGATCAAAGATCACCAATGGTATATTCGCATCCTGGACTGCCATTGCCGCTGTCTTTAAAGATGCTCCATCCATCGGAAGCATAATGATGCAATCCACTTTCTGTCTGACCATCTCGATTACTTGATTTGATTGTTCTGTAGAATCTTCTCCAACCACGTATAAATAATTCCAATCATTTTCTTCAGCTATCTCTTTTATTTCTTTTTCCGCATAATACTGTACACCGATCGGCCACTTGTGAGTCTCTCCAATCATACTGACTGCAATTGTTATCTTTTTTTCCTCTTGCTTTTCTGCAGATGCACACCCTGATAGTTGTGTATATATGATGCTCACGATAAGAATCCATAGAATTATATTTTTCTTCATAAAACTACCCTTTTTCTATCATATCGACATTTATTTTATTGTATCAAATCTTATGCTTAATAACTAGTATGGATATATGACATTGGAATCTATCTATAGCTAATTTGGCATTCTATGGAATTTAGAATATTTACAGTCTATTTTTTTAATAGTATGGCAATCGTAAGATTGCTTTCATGGAAAGCGTTTCCTGCAACGTCACCAAATATTTCGCATACTTGAAAGCCAGCCTCCTTTGCCTCTTCTATCAGCATTTCTTTTGTAAAACAAGTATCCCATAAATAATAAGTAGTTAATTTATCCTCAGATATAATAGAAATTTGTTCTAATGTCACTTGATCCGTATATTTGTAGTTCGAATTTAATGCAAGGTATTTCTCTTCGCTCCAAAAACCTCCATTTTTACAAATCTCCCATGTCTGTTTTTCTTCAAAATTATTGTACTTGGCCATCGAAAAAACATCCAACAGGAATTTTCCGCCAGGTCTTAAATGTTGATAAATCGTTTTCATCAAAATCTGTCTGTCCACTGTTGATAAGGCACCATAATCGCAATAGATCATGGTCGCAACATCAAAGATTTTGTTAAGGTTCATATCCAAATAATCTTGATAAAGGTAAGTAATATCCAGACCTTGCTCTTTTGACGTATTCTGTGCATAGTCTATCGACCTCTTTGAAAAATCAACTCCTGTCACCCGGTATCCATTTTTTGTAAATTCTTCTGCATAGATTCCGGGACCGCATCCAACATCAAGCAGTAATGGGTATTTTAATGGAAGTATTATTTCTTTTATCCATGCAGCGGATTTTTCTATAAATTCCAATTTCCTGCTTGCACCTTCAAAATCAGGATCAAGGTGAGCCTTGAGCATCTGTTTGGAGATGTGTTCCTCATTCCAAAATGCAGTTTCAGTTTTTTTGTAAAGTGGCGGCCTTTCTAAAGCCTTGCTAATGCTTTTGAACATAAGCATATTCTCCTTTCATAATTGGCAAAAGAAAAAGCCGTAGATTTTACTCTACGGCTAATCTTCTTAAGATGAAGAAATGTAAGAGCAAAATAAAATCAAACACTGGGTACAAAAACAAAACTGTTAACACAGTTACTCTTTTGACCTGTTAAATTTGATTTTATTTACTCTTTTCCAGCTATACCCATACCACTGATTCTGTAGCATCTGGTACACCGGATTTCCATCACCCTTTTTAATTGAATTTTACATTTTTATAATATAATATGCTATTATTACTGTCAATCGAAAAAGAATACATTATCTATAGCATTCCTTTCCGACAATTTCGGAAGTTATCAACATTAAAATTGTAAATATGATTAAAAACATTGGTAATACAGAAAATCCTGTTATGGTAGCAATCAATCCAAAAAGTGGCGGCATAAAAGTACTTCCCACATAGGCAACCGCCATCTGAATACCCATGATTCCCTGAGAACGTTCTGTCCCGAAACGGACCGGAGTCTCATGTAACATTGCGGGATAGATAGGCGCGCACCCAAGACCTATCAGAATCAAACCGATCATTTGAAAATAAACAGAAAACGGAAATAACAGCGAAATAACGCCAGTTACAATAATAATCTGTCCCATACGAATCATCTTTTTATTATCGAAATAGATCGAAATAAAACCTGTCAAGAATCGTCCGATCGTAATTCCAAGATAATAGGTAGCAATCCATCTTGCTGCCACCTCTGGTGTTATTTGTTTATACACTACCAAATAAGTGCTTCCCCATAATCCAGTTGTAGATTCTACAGAGCAATAGCATAAAAAAGATAAAAGTGCTGGCTTAGCCCCCTTTAAGTTTAATAAAGATGCTATCCTTGTACTTTGTTCTACTTCTTCTGCCTTTTCCCGCCTTCCTTGAATCCTTTTCCATAAGGGCAAGGAAAGTACAAGACAAATTACTAAACAAGCCTGCATCATACCAATCGTAGCATACCCTTTTCGCCAACCATTCTCAGATGCTAAAAAGAAAGACATGATAATGGGACCTGTTGTAGCCCCGATTCCCCAAAAACCATGCAGCCAGTTCATATGTCTGGCTTCGTAGTGAAGTGCAACAAAGTTATTGAGAGCGGAATCAACAGAGCCAGCGCCAAGTCCCATTGGAATACCAAGTAAACAGATCCACAGATAACTTGGTGCAAAACAAATACCAAGGAGAGCCACTGCAGTCATGGCAACACTAATGGCTGTAATTTTACCAGTACCTAATCTGCGGATCAGCTTTTCGCTGAAGAAACTGGAAAGTATGGTACCACCTGAAACAATCATCGTAAATACACCAGCATAGGATACCGGTACCTGCAAGTCCTGATAGATCATCGGCCATGCCGAACCCATAATCGTATCCGGCAGACCAAGACTAATAAAAGCGATATATATAATAATTAATAGAATTGTTATCATTTAATTAGTCCCTCCACATTTTTCAATTCTCTTGATGCCTTACAGATAAGTCCATATTCTATATCTTTAGCCAATTCTGATGAAATCTCAATAAAAATAGCATATTTATTTTGTAGCATTTCCTGGATTCTGTGCTCCAACATATCTTTACTTCTATCATGAAAAAAATCTCCATATAGAACAAATCTGTCCGGTGCAACCACACAACTGAGTATTGTAATTACATTGCTCACCGCTTCCAATACTGCTTCATCATTCTGATAGTCCAATTCATTCCATCTTATTCCATTCGGAATAAAACCAACTTCTCCTGCAAAACCCTGAAGACCTGCATAAATCTCTCCGTTTATAATAATACCTGCTCCCGGTTTATATTTTCTTGGAAAAAAAATACCAACTACATTTTTATCCGGATAAACTTTTCTATGATAATATCCATACACCGCAGCATTCACATCATTTACAAAAAGAACCGGAACCTGATATCTATTTTTATAATGATTGATAAAGCTATTACCGACAATTTCTTTATAGTCATTAAAAAGAATGACACCATCATTTTCTTCCCCCGGTAATCCAAATGCAATGATACGGATCATAGGAAATTCTTTAAAAGCTTTATCAAGCATACTTTCAAAAGAGCTGACCGTAATGTTTTCCATCGCGGCGCTTTCTCTCAAGATACATTTTCCAAATATATCTGTAACTAACATGGTAATGATATCTTTATTATTTTTGTGATATCCATATAAAACTGCAGTACATTGATAAAAATTATTATACTGATACTTCGTAGCCGGACGCCCGCCATTGGATTCCAACTCTGCCATTACCAGTACTTCATTTTCTTCCGTCATCTCTCGTAAAAGGGTATTTATAGTCACTACACTGAGACCAGTTGTTTGAGACAAATCCGCAGCTGTCTGGGTATGTATTGAAAAAAATGCTTTTCGAATTAATACCTTATTGAGCTCTTTAATTCTTTTTACATTAGATTTTTCCATTGTTTTACTCCTTTAATAAGATGCTTTAATAATATACTTTATAAAGTTACTTTAATATATCACAATAAAAAAATTTCTGCAAGTAAAAACAGAAATTTTCTTATTGAATTATTATAATATATGGAATAATTTTATAGTACTTTACTTAAAAAATTCTTTAATCGATCTGTTTTCGGATTATCAAAGAATTCTTTTGGATTGTTTTCCTCTATGATCTTTCCATCTGCCATAAATAATACTCTGTTGGCTACTTCCTTAGCAAATGCCATCTCATGTGTTACAACAACCATAGTCATCTTTTCTTCCGCCAAATCACGCATAACACTTAGCACTTCACCTACCATCTCAGGATCGAGCGCAGATGTCGGTTCATCGAACAGCATTACATCTGGCTTCATACATAGGGCTCGCACGATTGCAATTCGCTGCTTTTGACCACCTGATAATTGACTGGGATATGCATTTTCCCTATCGGCAAGACCTACTCTTTCCAATAAAATCCTGGCCTCTTTTTCCGCTTCTTCTTTTGATTTATTTTGAAGCTTTATAGGCCCAATCGTAAGATTCTTCATAATGGTCATGTGTGGAAATAAATTAAATTGTTGAAATACCATACCCATCTTTTGCCGATGTTTATTGATATCCGTCTTAGGATTTGTAATATCAGCAGATTCAAATAGAATCGTTCCACCAGTCGGTTCTTCCAAACGATTCAGGCAACGAAGAAATGTGCTCTTCCCAGAACCCGAGGGTCCCACTACAAACACTACATCACCTTCATAAATGCTTGTTGAAACACCATCAAGGGCGTGTAATTCACCAAAACTTTTTACCAAATCTGTAACTTGAATTAAAGGTTGTTTCTCATGATTCGCATTAGTGCTCACTATTACGCAACCTCCTCTCAAGGTATTTCACAAAGTAATTAAAAATCATAACCATTAGTAAGTAAATAACTGCGACACCAATCAGTGGCATAAAAGCATCATAGGTACGACTTCTAATGATATCGCCACCCTTGGTCAGATCTTCCAACGCAATGTAACCGGCCACGGAAGTTTCCTTTAGTAATACAATAAATTCATTTGCGAGCGCCGGGAGAACATTTTTAAATGCCTGTGGTAATATAATATATAGCATTGTCTGGCCATACGTAAATCCGATACTTCTTCCAGCTTCAAACTGACCGCTGTCTACAGACATAATACCACTTCTGATGATCTCTGCGACATAGGCTCCTGAATTTATACCGAATGCGATCACAGCGACCACCACTTTATTAATATTTACGCTACCAAAAATAATAAAATAAGTGATTAACAATTGTACAACTACAGGTGTTCCTCGAATAACCGTTAAATATAGATTGCATAAAAAATTTAGTAATTTAAGCTTACCAGTTTTATCATGAGTCGACCTAACAATTGCCACTAAAAAACCCAGTGCGATCCCCATGATGACGGCAAAAAAAGTCACGGTCAATGTAATTTTTAAACCACCTGTAATATATTTCCAACGTTCATCTTTTATGAAATTCAAATAAAATGAATCTGTTAACTTGTTAATCATATGCTTTTTCCTTCTTACATCACAATATTGAGACTACCTGTAGAATTCTAGATCTAATTTCTATATTTATTCTGCAGTAATGTATTGAGCCTTAATTTCTTCAATTTTACCAGATTCCTGTAACTTTTCCAATGCAGCATTCACTTTATCTAACAATTCCGTGTTATCCTTTGACATACAAATTGCATATTCTTCCACCGTAAACTCTTCATCAAGAATTTTCAATCCTTCATTTTGTTCCACAAAAACGTTAGCTGGTTCACGATCGATAATAACAGCATCAATTTTATCCTGAAGCAGAGCCTGAACAGCTTCAAAACCTTTACTATAGCGATCAAGTTTTACATCTTCTATGTCTTCTGCATAGATATCGCCTGTGGTACCTAACTGAACACCAATCTTTTTCCCTTTTAAATCATCCGGCGTCGTAACTGTACTATTTTCTTTTACAATAATGACCTGTGCTGCCTTTGTATAAGGTGTCGTAAAATTAACGGTTGCTAAACGATCCTCTGTTATCGTCATCCCTGCCACACCCATATCTGCTTTACCAGATTGAACGGCTGCTATGATAGAATCAAATTGCATATCCTCAATTTTCAGTTCCATCCCCAATTCATCCGCGATAGCCTGCGCAATATCTGCATCAATACCGACGATTTTATCACCTTCGCGAAATTCGTAAGGTGGAAATTCCGCATTTGTTGCCATTACTAATGTTCCGTTTGTTGCTGCTACTTCTGTATTTTCTGCTTCTGTTGCTGCTTCTTGTGTGGTTTCTACAACCGCTTCTGTCTCTGCCTGAGATGTTTTTGTTTCATCTGCTTTACTTCCACATGCCGTCAATGATACTACCATCGCTGCCATAGCGGTCATTGCAATTATCTTCTTCATAATTTTCTCCTCCTGAATCAAAACCTAACTATTTACATCTCCAATTTAGCATTTGCCATGTATCATGTCAATATTTTTATGTATAATTATACACACATAGTCTGTATGTTGTATAATTATTAACTAATTTATATAACAAAACCGTGCGTATTGCGTCGAATGAAGCTCATACACGTTTTTAATAAGTCATCTTTCTAGCATACATTATCATGTCATAAAAATCTTTTAGCGATCTATGTTCCCATTCTGCAAGATCCAACTGAAGATTATAGTATTTAAGTACTACGCATATAGCAATGATAATAATTGCAGCATTTACATATCCTGAAACATGATTGCTAGCATATCGATGTAGCGTGAAGATACTTAATATTATCACAACAAACATAGAATATATGTATGATCTATAATCATCACTAGCAATTATCCTAAATGACAATACAAACAAATAAGATCCAAACACAAGTAATAGATAACAAATAATATTCTTTTTCTTTGCTTTTGCATAATACATTTGAATTAATGTTATGAAAATAACTACTAGTGGTACTACAATCAATGACCATCCATAATGTTTATAGGATTCTATCGCATCTCGAATTCCATAAATACTGCTGAGTTCATTTGCTCGTTGGTAAAAATTTTGAATATGTATCTCACTAAATACTTCTAAATTTAATGTGTGAATAAAATCAATCCATTTATTAGCCATCTCATCTGTGATCTTCCAACGACTAATATATAGTGACAATATACAAGTAGGAATATAGAATGTAACCATCCATAACTTACTCTTTATCAAATCATTTATATCATAAGAATCCACAAAATATAAAATAGTCATACTAACTAACAAGGGACAGACAAAAAAAAGATTACTTTCTGAGATTAATACTGAAACAAAACATAAAAAAGCTGATGCGATTGCTACCTTGTATGCTGATTTTTTATAAGTCATTTCATAAATAACTGCTATAAAACACCATACGATCCCCTCACAATGTGGCGAATAAATGATAGTTTGACGTAGAATTGGGACTATTAAAAGTATTGCTAAAATACTAATTATCGCTATATTGCCTTTTTTAAACGCAATTTCATAGATTATCTTACTTAACCAAATTAGAAATAACGTCATCGTAATAAAGACGAATAAATCAATGCCAAATCCTGTATACCAAACCTCGTCTCCAAATATTAAACATCCAATTTGACCAACTAATCCGCGGGGAATCCAACCAAATCTATAGGACAATGCATACTGTGAATGATGATATACATTTAACAAATTAAATCCTGAATAAATATTGCATATCAATAGTAACAATAAAGAAATATATGTCATATACTTAGCAGTCGTGCCCATCATATAATGTTTATTCAAGGGTTCAATATTGTGAAAGATTATTTTAAAAACTAAAATTGTACATATACTTAAACTTATAAATATTAAAGCAAATGTCCAACTCCAGTTATACGTTGCTTTATTCTTATAGCATCCATAATAGCTGATATATAATTCATTTCTAATGTCTTCTTGATTGTTAATACTTAATTGCTTTCCAATTCCTACATTTTCAGTTCTTGGAACTGTTAATATTCCTAGAGATGATTCATCTAAAATACTTTTTACTTTAAATACAAATGTATATTCTTTTTGTGGTATTACATCAATACCTATTGATACCTTTGTAATTTCACCGTTTTTTATGTCTCCAACCGACAAGTCTTTTTGGAATATAACATTTCCTTCTTCATCCATCAATTCAATATTTAAATAGTCTTGCTTATTTTTCTCAGATATCCCAACTAAAAAAATTTCTATCTTCTCTAAAAAGTTCATACTAGCAGTAGTAAATTTTTGTTCTACTGGTAACTCATTTTTTATTTCAACAATAGAATAATTTTCTGGATTTTCTACTGCAAGATACGTTTTTTTTACTGAAAATGAATCTTTTGCCCCTGCTAAAAAGAATATGACTGCTATCAAAGATGTTAAAATAAGTAAAATAATCCTATATTTCTCTTTATCTATCATTTGTTCCACTCTCTCATTATTTGTAACTATCTTTCCATTTATTTCGGCAATAATACTATATCATATTCTAGTCATTTACTCCAATCAAAAATTGTGTTGAACTATCTCATGATGAAATAGTCTAACACAGTTCACATGTTGCTTATATGAATTCTTTTATATAATAAACAAAACCGTGCGTATTGCGTCGAATGAAGCTCATACACGTTACCTTTACAGTTAACTCCGCCAGGCACCCTCACGGCACACGGAAGATTCTACTTATAGCTGCTGCATTCCTGCCCTGACTAGGTTCATAGATTTCCATTGCGTAAGACCCAAACTTCAACGCCACTTATAAAGGGCAGCTATACAAGCAAGTACCCTCGGCAATACATCACCCCTACTAGAGCGGATTGTAGGTACAGGGCTCCGCTACGTCCCCGGCTGCACGGTTTTTAAAGTATACCTTTTTTCATCTGTTTTGTCAACTGATTATCGCCTAAAAAGCCCTGCTATATAGGTATCTCCCACTTTATTCCAAATCTGCTTTAGCTTTTTTTTTCTTATCACGAAGCTCTTTAAAAAACGAAGTTAGTAGGCCACTGCATTCTGTTTCTAACATCCCTTTAGTGATCTCGACCTGATGGTTAAATTCAGGTATTTGTAAAATATTCAAGACTGACCCTGCACAACCAGCTTTTGGGTTCATACTACCTATTACAACAGTCGGTATGCGTGCTTGTACGATTGCACCTGCACACATCTGACAAGGTTCCAGCGTTACATATAGCGTACACTTTTCCAGTCTCCAATCACCTACTTTTTTACTTGCCTTTTTTATTGCCGTAATTTCAGCATGTGCAAGAGTACTTTTATCCGTATTTCTTCTATTATATCCACGTCCAATTACTTTATTGTCATATACGATGACACAGCCGATTGGAACCTCTTCCAGCATATAAGCCTTTTTCGCCTGTTTTATAGCTTCTTTCATATATTTTTCATGTTTGCTCATGTTTACTCCACCTGTTTAACTTGCGCATATGCAATTGTAATGCACCTACTACTATTTGCGATTCAAAATCCTATCTGCTATACTATAAACGTTACAAATGCATTTATTTTAACATAGGCAGGTATCATTGTGCAAATTCATGGTTTGAATAAGACAACTTTATTAGATTACCCTGGACGCGTGGCAGCGACTATATTTTTAGGCAGCTGTAATTTTCGATGTCCTTTTTGTCATAACAAAGACTTAGTGCTCTATCCTTCCTCTCAGCCCGTTCTTTCTTATGAGGACATATTGCAATTCTTAAAAAGGAGATATGGTATCCTAACAGGTGTCTGCATATCTGGCGGGGAACCAACCCTGCATGCGGACTTGCCAGCATTAATAAAGGATATTAAAAAATTAGGTTATTTGATAAAACTGGACACAAACGGTTCAAATCCTCAGATGATACAGACTTTATATTCACAGCATTTAATAGATTTCGTAGCTATGGATATTAAGACCTGCCCGCTGGATTATGCAAACGTTACCGATGTATCTTCCGTGAATATGGATTATATCTATGAATCCGTAGATTACTTAATGCATTCTGGTATCGATTATGAATTTAGAACCACTGTTGTAAAAGAATTGCATAATGTCAATACCTTCCAGCAAATAGCGAATTGGATCAGTGGATGTAAAGATTATTATCTACAGAGCTATAAAAATAGTGATACGGTTATCCACAAAGGTTTCCATAGTTATACCAAGGAAGAAATGCTTATTTTTGTAGATATTTTAAAAAACCATATGGAGCATGTGTCCATCCGTGGTATTGATTAAAAAGAGGTAAAGATACCCGCTTCTATATCTTTACCTCTTTCATATAATAGCCAAAAGCGCCCCTTTCTTCCGAATCAACACCTTCAAATTCTTCAAATCCAAACATGATAGCGACCATCTTTTCTCTTTCATGAAAAGTTCCCGGTACTCCTATGTAATATTTAACTGACTGTCCCTCCATTTTTTTTCCAAGAATAATATGTCTGTAATTAAAAAAACCGTGCAATAAAAAACTATTATTTACCAACGTCTGGTATTTTTCATGAAGAATTACAAAATCTTTCGGCTTAAGTGAGATATATTCACCTTTTTCTTTTTCATGAAAAGGATGAATGGAAGGGTACATTCTTCCCAATTGCATCCATTTATTACCGGATATATTGTTCAATTGATATTCTGGCAAAGAAAAGACATTTTGGGATTTTTCACTTTTAGTTTCTGTAACATTGTCATTTTGTTTCTGATTTTCTTGCAATGGCGGCTTTTCTTGCATCGGTTGTTTTTCTTTTTCAAGATGTTTTTGTTCAGCTGCCTGCACTGAAATTGATCGTTTTTGCTCCAATGTCTGTAGAAATCCTTGCTTTTCTTCCGAAGCATGATAGGTATGATTATCCTGTACCCAGGTGCATTTTCCATATTTATGACTGGACAATTGAAAAATTATTCCATGCACATTTGTATACGTGATATTTGTGCCTGCCAAATGCTCCATCTCATATTCTCTTTCAAACTGTCCCTCTCCCTTAACAATCTGAAATCGATCCAAAAATTCTTCTGCACCAACTGTTTTCATCTCGCACATAATAGTATCTGTTGTTTCAAGTCCGCGAATATTCACTTTTATTTTCCATAATTGATCTTTTATTTCAGATTTCATAAACCCAATATTTTTAACTTTTTCTTCATACTCATATAGATCAATATAAGAAACAAATTTTTTATAATAAGACAACCCTGCTCCTCCCAATATTTAAATTCGTACAAGCTTATTAACTCTACGAATATTGTATGCGAAGACAGGGCCTAATATTCCTAATATTAAATTATAATGTATCTAAATAATTCATATAGTTTACCACCATAAGTGCAATTTTAAAAGTCAAAGCATCATCAAAAGTACGAATATCAAGTCCCGTACTCTTCTGTAATTTTTCAATTCTATAAACCAGAGTATTTCGATGAACAAATAGTTGCCTTGAAGTTTCCGATACATTTAAATTATTTTCAAAAAATTTATTTATCGTAGTCAGAGTCTCCTCATCAAAATCAATGGGTAAATTATTTTCAAAAATTTCCTGTATAAAAATCTGACATAAATTGATCGGGAGCTGGTAGATGAGTCTTCCAATTCCAAGCGTTTTATAAGAAATAATACTCTTTTCTATATAAAAGATCTTACCTACATCTAAAGCCATTTTCGCTTCTTTATAAGACTTTGATACTTCTCTAAGTTCAGATACAATTGTTCCAAAGGCTACTTTTACCGCCATCATTGCCTCTGTATTCATCATATCCACAATTGTTCTTGCTATGGCATAGAGGGTATCATAATCCTCAGCATCCTCTAAAGCTTTGATTAGTATAATGCTTCTTTCATCAACAGAAGTTACAAAATCACCCGATTGCGCAAGGTATAGGCTCTTTAACATTTCTATCGTATCGCTATCTTTGTCCGATTTTGTTTCAATCAAGAACACAGCTCGTGGTACTTCATCTTCAATATGAAGTTTTTTAGCGCGATTAAAAATGTCTACCAACAATAGATTATCTAATAGTAGATTTTGGAAAAAGTTATTACGGTCAAATTTCTCTTTATATGCAATCATTAAATTCTGAATCTGACATACTGCAATTTTTCCTATTACATAGACGTCTTCATTAGAACCTTTGGCTATTAATATATACTGTACATTACCTTCATCCAAAATCTTTAACAAATGATATCCTGCTATGATCTGACTATCTGCAGGTGATAATGCAAAACTACTGATCAAACTAGTATCTAAATCTATTTGTTCAAATGTAGAAGCGGCTTCCATACCTTCCAAATCGAAAATACATAAATCTACTTTTGTGATTGCCTTTAATTCATCTATACTTGTTTGAATAACCTGATTTGATATCATATACACATCCTCTACTTCTTATCATCCTATTTTTATTGTCTCATTTTATTTATGATAAAGCATTTTTTATGAAAGTGCAAGATTACTTATTTATCCCTTCAAATGCTTCTATCCTATAAGACGCAATAAGGGAGATGCTTTTGCATCTCCCTATCATTCTTATTTTAGTTCGTGATAACTTGCTCTGTCTCTTTATCAAAAACATGAATTTTTTCAACATCCATAGCAAACTGAACTTTATCACCAGGTCTTGCTGTGGAACGTGGATCAACTCTTGCTGTCATTTCACAATCATTCAATGAGAAATGTAACAGAACTTCTGCTCCAAGTAATTCATATACTTTTATCGTAGCCTCAAATACACTTTGTGGTGAAGTCTCAATGAACATCTCTGAGTCATAAACATCTTCTGGACGAACACCAAATGTAACTGTTTTGCCAACATAGCCACCCTCAATTAATTTCTTGGATTTTGCTGGTGGAAGTGGAATTGCATTTCCAGTAAATTTAAGAACTGCCGTATCACCATTTTTTTCTACCACTGCATCAATGAAATTCATTTGTGGGGAACCCATAAATCCGGCAACAAATAAATTTTGTGGTTTCTCATATAAATTCTGTGGCGTATCCACTTGTTGCACTACACCATCTTTCATAACTACGATTCTTGTTCCAAGTGTCATAGCCTCTGTTTGATCATGCGTTACATAGATAAATGTCGTACCTAATCTTTGATGTAATTCAGCAATTACAATACGCATTTGCACTCTTAATTTTGCATCTAAGTTGGATAAAGGTTCATCCATCAGGAATACTTTAGGGTTACGAACAATTGCACGACCCATAGCGACACGTTGTCTTTGACCACCTGATAATGCTTTCGGTTTACGATCAAGAAGCGGTGTCAGATCAAGAATGCTGGCTGCTTCTTTCACCATTTTATCTATCTCATCCTTAGGAACTTTTCTTAACTTAAGACCAAATGCCATATTGTCATATACGGTCATATGCGGATATAACGCATAATTCTGAAATACCATCGCAATATCTCTGTCTTTTGGCTCCACATCATTTACTACTCTATCAGCAATCTTTAATTCACCGGAAGAGATATCTTCAAGTCCAGCTATCATACGAAGTGTAGTAGATTTACCACAACCGGATGGTCCTACAAAGATGATAAACTCTTTGTCTGCGATTTCTAGACTGAAATCTTTAACAGCTTCAAATCCATTCGGATATACTTTACAAATATTATTTAATGATACACTTGCCATTTTACTGCCTCCTAAAATAAGTATTGGTTATTTTTTATAAGCTTCATTATTACGTCTGAAACAAGTATAGCGAAAAGAGAAATCAAAATCTATGCCACAATTTCACAAATATTTTTTCATCCATTGTATGAAATGCTTATTTCCATTTCTTTTTTTTTTATTATTAAACAACATGCCTAACAATACGGTTTTTTTCTATACACATTGTCCAATTTTATGCTCATAGGAAGCCTAAGTCCTCTGACCTATGTGACTAAGTCAGGTTATTTTCATGATTATTGCGATCTTCTTCCCTGTTTTCTATTTTTTTAAATATGGTGACGAATACCATAGAGGAAATGTATGCTACCAAAGAATTCCCAATTAACAATATCAGTGGTGCTATTGCCTGCAAAAAGTATAATGCTACCCAAGGCATTAATTGTATTACTATAAGCAGGAGTGTTTTCGGGTAATTCGACACACTGAGTAAAAAAGAATTTTTTAATATATTTTTCGTAGTATTTTCATATCTGGCTAATAACGGAAAGATATATAAGCATGTACTATATGCAAGTACTAAAACTGCAATCAGCAAAATCAGGATTGCTTTTGGGAATTCTATTCCTGCATAAAAAATAATCCGGTAATCCCCGTAAAATAATATCCCTAACCCTAATAGGATCAACCAGATTACGGTAGCCTGTTTAAAATTATCTTTAAAGGCTTTCAAAAAACCTTTCACGATATATCCTTCTTCTTTATTAACCAGCTTTATTGTTATCGTATACATAGCTGTGATGGAAGCACCCACCGTAATTATTGGGATACAGCATAGAATCATCAGTATATTTAGCATTATCAAATCTGCCATTTTACTCAAAAATACCATTAACGGCCCTTCCGAATTAAAAAATTTGTCCATTATTATCTCCGTTTCTCTATGTAAAGTTCCATCGGTGTGTAACGTATTCCATCACTTACCTTTTCTAACCCGGTATCCACAAACCCCAGTTTATGATAAAATCCAATCGCATATGGTGCTGCATTTACTGTCATTCGTGATTTACCTTTCTCGCTTAAAAAGACAGCCATAAAATCAATCAATTTCTTTCCTATCCCCTTAAGATGGTATTGTTCGTCTACAAATAGCAATGAGATATGTGTAATGTCTCTTAATGAGATCATTCCTACTAACTTTTCTCCTTCAAGTGCAATTGCAACTTGATAGATGCCAGATACGAACATTTTATATAACGTATGGTCTGTAATAAAATTATTAAAGCTCTGGATCCCTTCTTGCGCATAGTCAATGGATTCAAATCGCAAAAATGTCTTCCATGCCAGTTCCATGATATCCTGCCATTCATCTATATAAGCAAATCTTAATTCATAATCCTTATTTACATCCATTTTATACCTATCTGACTGTTTAATCAGCCTTATTTATGGGGAAACTCTATATCCGTGCAGAGCTTTAATCCAAATATAGAGTTTGATTTTTTTAACAGATTTCTGCTCCGGAAGGAATTGGTTTTTCAGGAGTTACAAGTACCAGGTTACCTTCGGCATCCTCTGCGCAAAGCAACATACCTTCTGATACAATGCCTGCTAATGTAGCTGGTTTTAAATTAACAAGGACCATAACTTTTTTCCCGACCATTTCCTCTGCTGAATAATGCTGTTTAATTCCTGACACGATTTGTTTGGTCTGACTTCCTATTTTTACTTGGGAGCAAAGAAGCTTTTTAGATTTTTTTACTTCTTCGCAAGATATGATCTCTCCCACCTGGAATTGTAGCTTATCAAAATCTGCATATTCAATCTCCGGTTTTCTTTCCAAATCGATCCCCTCCTCCTTACCATCCGTTACTTCTTCTGTTTTACTATTTCTCAAAGCAAATAGTGCTTCCGCCTTTTCAATTACTTCTTTTGCATCCAATCTGGCAAACAAGATCTCAGGTTTATCCGTTACTTTCGTTCCTTCCGGATAAAGTCCAAACTTATCAAGATCTTCAAATTCACGCAATGATGTATGCAGCTGGTCGGCTATTTTTTTTGCTGTAGTTGGCATAAATGACGAAATTAGAGTCGTTCCTATCATAATGCTTTCCACCAGATTATATAAAACCGTTGAAAGTCTGTCCTTTTTTGATTCTTCTTTCGCTAGTAACCATGGCTCTGTCTCATCAATATATTTATTACAACGTTTAAAAAGAACAAAAATTTCTGTCAAAGCATCTGCAACTTTAAGATCTTTCATTTTATTTTGCACTTTTTTACTTGTATTCGTAACAATTGCTTTTAAATCTTCATCCACCGTATCTTTGATACCTTTGTCCGCAACGATTCCATCAAAATATTTGTTGCTCATGGAAATTGTCCGGTTAACCAGATTTCCAAGTGTATTGGCTAGATCTGAATTCATTCTCTCTACCATCAATTCCCATGTAATCACACCGTCATTTTCAAATGGCATTTCATGAAGAACAAAATAGCGAACCGCATCTACACCAAAAAAATCTACTAGATCATCCGCATAAATAACATTTCCTTTCGATTTGCTCATCTTCCCATCTCCTTGTAATAGCCATGGATGACCAAAAACTTGCTTTGGTAATGGGAGATCTAGGGCCATTAAAAAGATCGGCCAGTAAATTGTATGGAAACGAATAATATCTTTGCCGATTAAATGAAGGTCTGCGGGCCACAGTGCCTTGAACTGATCTGTGGAATCTCCATCACATTCATATCCGATACCGGTAATATAATTTGTAAGTGCATCTAACCATACATAGACTACATGCCTCGGATCGAAATCCACCGGAATCCCCCATTTAAAGGAAGTTCTGGAAACGCAAAGATCCTGCAGCCCCGGTAATAAAAAATTATTCATCATTTCATTTTTACGAGACACCGGCTGAATAAATTCCGGATGTTCTTTAATATGTTGGATTAGCTTATCGGCATATTTACTCATTTTAAAGAAATAAGCCTCTTCTTTTGCAGGCTTTACCTCACGGCCACAGTCAGGACATTTCCCATCGACTAGCTGTGATTCTGTCCAGAAAGATTCGCAAGGTGTACAGTACATTCCCTCATAGGCACCTTTATAGATATCACCTTTATCATACAATTTTTTAAAAATCTTTTGTACTTGTCTTTCATGATCGCTATCGGTCGTTCGAATAAATTTATCATAAGAAGTATCCATCAGATCCCAGAGATCTTTAATGGTTCCGGAAACACCATCCACAAATTCCTTTGGCGTTATTCCGGCTTCTTCTGCTTTCAACTCTATCTTCTGTCCATGCTCATCTGTGCCTGTCTGGAAAAATACATCATATCCGACCTGCCTTTTAAATCTGGCAATACTATCCGCCAGTACAATCTCATAACTATTTCCGATATGTGGCTTTCCAGATGTGTATGCAATTGCAGTTGTAATGTAATACTTTGGTTTGCTCATTCATTATTCTCCTTCTTCTTTATAACAAAAACGCCCTCTCATAGCATATGCTCTGAGAAGACGATCATTATCGTGTTACCACTTCTATTTACTCTTTTTTCACAAAAAGAGTCTCATTAAGTACACATATTGTATACTTTACCGCTATAACAGGCGGAGCCCGTCGCAATCTTACCTTCTATAAGGTTCGGTGCGCTGCTCAGAAGCCATCTTCTGTTCCGATTCCTATCACCTCTCTCAGCTTCCTCAATTATGCATCAAGGTGAGGTTTTCTCTGTAGATATTCTTTCGCACATACTCTCTTCATCGTTGCTTTTTCCTAATAGTATACTAAGATTATCACAGCTTATGCACCTTGTCAAACAAGGAAGGTATTTCTATTGGAATATAAAAAGGAACAGGTAAAATTAGTAGCTGTAACAGCTGTATTTTATCTGTTCCTCCCGAGTATATTTTTAACTTTAACTCCTATTTATTATGCCAGAAATTTTTTAATTGATTTATAAATTCCCTCTGCATCCAATCCATATTTGCGAACTAATTCAGATGCTGGACCTGATTCACCAAATACATCTTGCATACCGATTCTGCACACAGGGGTAGGTGCCTTTTCTGATAGGCAATCGCACACAGCACTTCCCAAACCACCGATTACAGAGTGTTCTTCAATGGTAACCACTTTTCCTGTTTCTTTTGCAGCCGCCACAATTAAGTCTTCATCTAAAGGTTTGATCGTATGAATATTGATTACTTTCGCACTGATACCATCTTTTGCAAGCATATCTGCTGCATCCATAGCCTCACATACACAAATACCTGTTGCAACTATGGTAAGATCGGTACCTTCTTTTTCAACAATACCTTTTCCGATTTCAAATTTATAGTTTTCGCTGTCATGAATCACCGGCACTGCTGCTCTTCCGAAACGAATATACACGGGTCCTACATAATCAATAGCTGCTTTAACCGCCGCTTTTGCCTCTGTATCGTCACTTGGACACATTACCACCATACCAGGAATCGTCCGCATAAGTGCTAAATCTTCATTGCACTGATGAGATGCACCGTCTTCACCAACGGTGATACCCGCATGAGTAGCCCCAATCTTAACGTTTAGGTGTGGATACCCAACAGAGTTACGTACTTGTTCAAAAGCACGTCCTGCTGCGAACATTGCAAAAGAACTAACAAAAGGAATCTTTCCAGTTGTTGAAAGTCCTGCTGCAATACCTACCATATTACATTCCGCAATACCACAATCTATATGTCTGTCTGGAAATACTTTTTTAAAAACTCCGGTTTTGGTAGCTGCTGCTAAATCTGCATCCAATACTACCAAATTAGGATATTGTGCTCCGAATTCAGCAAGCGCATTCCCATAGCTTTCTCTCGTTGCTATTTTTTTTACATCTGCCATTAGTTCGCACCTCCCAATTCTTCTTCAATTTTTGCTAGATCTTTCATTGCCACCGCATATTGTTCATCATTCGGAGCTGTTCCATGCCAAGCTGCCTGATCTTCCATGAAAGATACTCCTTTTCCTTTGGTACTATGTGCAATAATCGCAGTTGGCATTCCCTTTGTCTCTTTTGCTTCTTTGAAAGCGGCTCTAATGGCATCGAAATCATGAGCATCAATATTAATAACATGGAAATTAAATGCTTCGAATTTTTTATCAATTGGATATGGGGAACATACCTCATCAATTTTTCCATCTATTTGTAACCCATTATTATCTACGACTACAATCAAATTATCTAATTTTCTATGTCCGGCGAACATTGCTGCTTCCCAGATCTGTCCTTCCTGAAGCTCACCGTCACCGCATAAAGCATACGTCGTATATGATCTACCATCCATTTTGGCAGATAAAGCCATACCTACAGCAGCGGAAAGTCCTTGTCCTAAGGACCCGGATGACATATCAACACCTGGAATATGTTTCATATCCGGGTGACCCTGTAAATAAGATCCAAGGTGACGAAGTGTTTTTAAATCTTCTACCGGAAAATAACCTCTATGTGCCAAAGTTGAGTAAAGCCCAGGAGCTACGTGACCTTTTGATAAAACAAAACGGTCTCTATCTTCCATCTTAGGATTTTTCGGATCAATGTTCATTTCTTCAAAATAAAGATACGTAAAGATATCTGCTGCTGAAAGTGATCCGCCAGGATGTCCTGCTTTTGCACTGTGAACAGATGTGACAATACCAATTCGTACTTCATTTGCTTTTTTTGCAAGCTCTAAATTGTTCATGTTTGTCCTCCAATAATTTAATCATCTTTTCTTAGAATACTATACATATCGCAATCTTACAAGATAAAGCCCATATCTTTTCATGATTTTATATTTTTACGTGTCTTGTCCGTAATATGCATTCGCCCCATGTTTTCTAAAATAGTGCTTATCCTGTAACTCCTGTGGCGCAGGCATTACTTTTGCATGTATCATCTCACAACGAGCCGCCATCTTAGCAACTTCTTCCAATACCACTGCATTGTGAACCGCTTCCTTCGCATCTTTTCCCCATGTAAATGGTCCATGATTTTTACAAAGAACGGCTGGGACTGCCATAAAGTCCTTATCTTTAAACTCTTCTACTATCAAAAGTCCCGTATTCTTCTCATAAGCGCCTTCAATTTCTTCTTTTGTCAAACACCTTACACAAGGAATCTCTCCATACATATAATCTGCATGCGTTGTTCCATAACAAGGTATTCCTCTTCCTGCCTGCGCCCAGCTGGTAGCCCAGGAAGAATGCGTATGCACAATTCCCCCCATATCCGAACAAGTTTTATACAGTTCCACATGAGTATCGGTATCGGATGAAGGATTATAGTTTCCTTCTATTTTCTTACCATTCAAATCTACTACTACCATATCATCGGGTGTTAACTTGTCATAATCCACGCCGGAAGGCTTAATCACAAATAATCCTTTATCCCTGTCGATGCCACTGACATTTCCCCAGGTAAATGTAACAAGACCATACTTTGGCAATAACATATTTGCTTCATAAACTTCTTTTTTTAATGCTTCTAACATATCTAATTCCTTTCTGCTGGCTATGGTATCTCTTTCCTACTTGAGAGAATCAATCGCTGCTCTTTCAATTGGAAGTCCCTTTGTATATCTTGCTATAAAATCATCAAAGCCAGCCACATCTAACGGATCTGGATCCATCTTGGTACCAGTCTGGCCAACAAAAACTTTATTCGTGAGATAATCATCTAATGTTTCTTCAGCTGATTTATGCACCATGTAAGAAGCTAACAGGGCAATTCCCCAGGCACCACCTTCGCCAGCCGTTTCCATTACAGAAACAGGTGCATTCATAGCCGCCGCCAAAATTTTTTGTCCCACCCCTTTTGTCTTGAACAAACCACCATGCCCGAAAATTTGAGAAATTTGTACATTCTCTTCTTTTAATAAAATATCCAGACCAGTTTTCAGTGCACCTAAGGATGTGAACAGATGCACGCGCATAAAGTTAGCCAATGTAAATTTACTTTCCGGAGTTCTGACAAATAGCGGACGTCCCTCTTCCATATTGGTAATATGCTCCCCTGAGAAGTAATTATAAGCTAATAATCCACCACAATCCGCATCGCCTTCCAGCGCTTTGTTATATAACGTTGAAAATAACTTCGTCATATCCACTTCCACTCCAAAGGCTTCCGAAAATTCCTGAAAGAGTGAGACCCAGGCATTTAGATCTGAAGTACAGTTGTTGCAATGAACCATCCCTACCAAATTGCCGCTTGGTGTCGTCACTAAATCAATCTCCGGGTGAACTTTTTTAAGATCTTTTTCAAGTACGATCATGGCAAAAACGGAAGTTCCGGCGGATACGTTACCCGTACGTACTGCAACGCTATTCGTTGCGGCCATACCCGTTCCAGCATCTCCTTCTGGTGGGCAGAGTGGAATTCCTGCCTGTAAATGTCCGGAAACATCAAGTAATTTTGCACCTGCTTCGGTAAGAACGCCTGCCTCATCACCTGCCACTAATACTTCTGGCAGAATATCTGCTAAATTCCATTCAAACTTTTTCGTAAGTTCTAGTTCGTCAAAAAGTGAAATCATCTGTGTATTGAATTTCTTGGTGTGAATATCAATCGGAAACATACCAGAAGCCTCTCCCACACCCATCACTTTTTTCCCTGTCATTTTCCAATGGATATAACCTGCCAACGTAGTGATATAATGAATTCTTGATACATGCTCTTCTTTATTCAGGATTGCCTGATAGAGATGTGCAATACTCCATCTTTGTGGAATCTGATAATGAAACACTTCTGTCAACTCTTTGGAAGCTTCTTCTGTAATGGTATTACGCCATGTGCGAAATGGCACTAACAGCTCATCCTCTTTGTCAAATGCCATATAGCCATGCATCATGCCACTGAATCCAATGCCACCTAATGTCTTGACAGTAACCTCATATTTTTCCTTCACATCTTCAAGCATCTTCTGATAGCAATCCTGCAATCCTGTCCAGATTGCATCCAGACTATAGGTCCATATGTTATTCTCCAGTTTATTTTCCCAATCATGGCTTCCGGAAGCAATCGGCGTGTTGTCTGTTCCGATTAATACCGCTTTGATTCTGGTCGAGCCAAATTCTATGCCTAGTACTGCTTTTCCATCCATGATACTATTTTTAATTTCCTTCGTTTCCAAACCCATAAGAAAATCCTCCGTTTTCTATATATTATCTGTAAGATGCCGCATTCCATCTCAATTCATTCTTAAAATTTCTGATTGTTGTATCTTTGTCGATTACAACGCTTTCAATTCCCATTACTGCTGCCCAATCAACCATTTGGTCTACTGTCAGATCATAGGAAAATGCGGTGTGATGTGCACCACCTGCAAGAATCCATGCCTGCGCGCCTGTCGCCAGATCTGGCTGCGGTGTCCAGAATGCGGTACCAACCGGTAATTTAGGCATAGGCTTTTCTACTTTTTTGCAGTCGACTGCATTGATGAGCAATCGGAATCTATTACCAAGATCAACGAGAGAAGCGGCAACTCCCGGACCTGTCTTAGAGGTAAATACAAGACGTGCAGGATCTTCTCTGTTTCCCATAGAAAGAGGACATACTTTAATACCGATATCACCTTCTGCGACAGAAGGACATACTTCCAGCATATGAGATTGTAAGATACCTTCTTTTCCTGGAACGAGATTATACGTGTAATCTTCCATCATAGAGGTTCCCTTTGCATCCTTTTTCCCTGCTGTCATTAATTTCATCATACGAACCATGGCTGCCACTTTCCAATCGCCTTCCGCACCGAATCCATAACCCTTTTCCATGATTCTCTGAATCGATAGTCCTGGCAACTGTTGTAGTCCACCGAGCATACCAAAGTGTGTAACAATCGCATGGTAATTATTCGTTACTAAAAATCTCTCAATACCGATTTCCTGCTGTGCCTGAACTGCCACGTGTCTTTTAAATTCCTCCAGATCACGTCCCTCGTCAATGATCTTATATTTACAGTAATACTCCTCTACTAACGCATCGGTTTCTGACTTAGAAACTGCATCTACATATTCCACCAGATCATTAACACAGTAGTGGTCGATCTCCCATCCAAATTTAATCTGCGCTTCTACTTTATCTCCCTCGGTGACTGCAACATTATTCATGTTATCGCCAAAACGGCAGACACGGATATGAGAAGACTCCATCACACCGATCGCTGTTCTCATCCACTCTCCAATTTTAGCCTGAACAGCAGGGAATGTCCAGTGTCCTACAATAATTTTTCTTTCGATGCCCATGCGGCTTACGATATGTCCATATTCCCGATCCCCATGAGCCGACTGGTTCTCATTCATAAAGTCCATGTCGATCGTATCATACGGAAGTTCTTCATTGAACTGCGTATGTAGATGACATAATGGCTTTCTGTATTCCTGCAATCCTATGATCCAGGATTTTGCAGGTGAGAATGTATGCATCCATGTAATGACTCCGGCACATTCCTCATCTTGGTTCGCTTCATTAAATGTCCTTCTAATTAATTCATTTGTAATTAAAGTAGGCTTCCACACTACTTCATATGGTAAAATACCTGATTTGTTTAAATTTTCTACCATTACTTTTGAGTGCTCTGCAACTTTTGCAAGGCAGGCATCTCCGTATAAGTCCTGTGAGCCTGTGCAAAACCAAAATTTGTAATTTTTTCCTGTTTTCATGAAAATATCCTCCTTATTTGAACTATTCCTGTTTATTCGTATCGATAGAGGAATTGACCATCCATCTAATCTTATTCTAAAATTATAGGACTTGTATGCACATATCTACAAGTTGTTTTTTTATTTTGACTCTCTAAAATAGATGCTCAACTTATTTGAAAAAAACTGTAGAAAGCCACTGGTACTTAGAGCATTCTATATAAATCTTATGCACAGGACATACAATGCATTCAGATGTAAATACAAACCTAGCGCTTTCGCCAATCCACCTTCTGGAAGATAGATTCTGTCATCAGCCGCTATAGGAAAAGTAATGACCTCCTATTAGGATTCGGGTGCCTGTCATCTACTTGGCTTCGGCAATTTGCACATTTCATTACAAAACAAAAATGGATGCACCACATAGTTTGAAGAGCAGCTGTATGACGCAGCTGGTACTTAGAACATGTACTTTATGTTCTTAGGTACCATTGCTTGCGGAATCCAAGCCCAAGCGTGCTGCGAATGAACTATGTGGTGTATCATTCATCATTCACCTAATTGTGCAAATTGACGAACTCAAATATAGAAACAAGCTTTAGACATCCGAATCCCATCATAAAAAATAACCTGCTGCGTAAGCAAGCAAGTTATATAGAAAATTTATTTAGCAACTCTACCCTCTGCCTTACCACTGGTAATATAATGCATATAGTATTGCTTTGCATTCATGCCATATGCTGTAAATAAATCTGGATTGTTCTGTGCGTAAGCATACACATTAAAATCTGCATTACCCTGTCGGCATTCGTTCATTCCAATATTTACGAAATGATTCAATAATGCTGTTGGATCTATACCTACTGTTTGTGCTAGTCCTGGATATGCCTTTAAATAATATGTTGCATCGAATACCGTTGAATATGTCTGTAAATCCGCTACGGTTACAGTCGGTGTAGTTGTTTTCGTCGAACCCTTTACCACATAATCACTCGGAAGTAGTCCTGCAACTTTAAAGTTCTCTGCATACTGTGTTAAGTAGCCATCATCAAGAATCTGCGCCACTACGGATGGCGAAAAACCTCCTGCCATTACTTCACTGTAAAATATCTCTTCAGTAATATTTCCTTTCTTTAGTTCTGTCTCATATAATATTCTTTCATTATCACGACTTCCCGGTATCGGTGCTCCTGTATCTACTCTTACTCCTTTCGGTCCGGTGTATGGTGTTCCTCCTGGTCCGTAATTATTCGTTCCTGCCTGTACTGGCATTACACTTGCCAATAGTAATGATATAATTACTATTCCTTTTACTATTTTCTTTTTCATTCTTATCTCTCCTTTTACATGAAATCAATATCATTTTTTTGATCGGTTTCTCAGTACCAATTGAAATGATTAATCTTTTTCCATTATAGGAAATTTGAACTAAAAAAACAAGGTTTTTGCGCTACCCTCCTTTCAGACATGAAAAAAGAACCGTAATCGGTTCTGGTTTTAGGTCTCTATCTTGAAACAGGCATAAAAAAAGACACAACTACGTGTCACCTGATTGTTTTTACTGAAATACTTACTGAATATGTATACTATACCATAAAATAAATGCATTGTCAAATAATTGGGAATTTTTTAATTATCGGGGTCGTTGACAAATACTTGCTTTTCTGGCAGTTAGCAATTTCCTATTATAATTCGGGTGCTCAAAAGCCTATCATAATACTTGGCTTCGGCAATTTGCACATTTTTATTACAAAACAAAAATGGATGCACCACA
>JAEVYY010000006.1 GCA_023392535.1 Bacillota bacterium | reverse complement strand
AAAAATGAGCAGGGCGACTCATCAGCAGAAAGATTTATCTATTCTACTGAACGATATAGGCGATTGTCTTTCAGAAGCGTAAAGACCAACCGCACAAATTTACGAGCAGTTAATGCGAGTGCACGTTTGTGCTGATATCTGTTTACCTCTTTATATTTGAGGTGGTAGAAGTTACTGTACTCCTTGTCGCATCTTACAAGTGAGAATGCAGCTTCACACAGATAATACTTTAAAAATCGGTTTCCAGATCTGATGAGCCTTGTGTTTTGAGCTTGAAAATCACCAGATTGGTGCTGTGTCCAGGTAAGACCAGCATACTTAGCTAATGCAGCCTGGTTTTCAAAACGATTGATGTCACCAATCTCAGCCATGATTCCGGCTGAATAGACAGGTCCAATACCTGGTATGGAAATCAATACGTTTGGCAGGAGTTTCATCTGGGCAGCGATTGTCTTGTCAAACTCCTTGATTTGAGATTCCAATGCCTTCATCGAGGTTATGGATATAGAGAGCACCTGATTCACAGAGTCATTTACCGTCTTAGGTAAGCGGTAAGAACTTCGGGCAGCTTTCTGAATGGCTTTGGCTACCGTATCTGGATCAGGAAAGCGGTTCTTTCCTTTTTCGATGATAAAAGCGGTCAGTTCTTGTAAGTCCATATATGCCAGTGCTTCTGCAGATTCGAATTCATCGTAGACAGCAAGGGCGGTGGTACTGAAGGTATCAGAAAATACCTTCTCCTGTGTCATGGTTGAATACTTCTTGAACAGCACATTCATAAATCGTTGTTTTTCCTTGGTGAGGTTGGTAACAGCGAAATAACGTGCTCGTGTGAGGTTCTGAAGGGCTTTGTAGTGATAGTCCCCTATGTATACCTCTTTGTTGATTCTTCCAAAACGTAGGCAGTCAGCAATGACAAAAGAGTCAACCCAATCATTCTTTGGGAGGTCGTTGTAAGATTCTTTGAACTTATTGACCTGCTTCGGATTGAGGACATGAATCTTTCTGTTAAAGGATGCAAGAGATGCATCTTCCCTAAGAAAATACACAAGGTTATCGCCATAGACAGATGTGGCTTCAAGACCGATGGAAACAGTATCAAGGGATTCAGAAGCTAATGCAGAACAGATTCTTTTTACCAACTGGGTAGAACCATCATGTGAGTTTGCAACAGAGAAGTTACTGTGCTTGTCACCATTAGGGAGCATCAAGTAGACGACATTGGATTTGCTACTTACATCAATTCCGACGTAAAGTGGGTTCATAAAATCACCTTCTTTCCTAATAAGATTTGAGTGTTCAATCGGCTTGGTAAAACCCATGATCATGGAGCATCGACACCCTCGCATATAAGAATCCAGCTTAAGATGGACAGATGCGAAACCACACTGCTATATGGTCGTCCAAGAACTTAAGCAAACAGCCAGCCGGTTTGAAGCTAACTTCCATGTCAGGGGAACAGACTAAATAGGAAGCAACCAATACTGGTTCAACCGGAGGAAACAGAACTATTACCTGATTGACACTAGGACAATTATATCATGGGCTTAACTAAGCCTATTGAACAAAAATAATTAATTTATCAAGGTACATTTATGTATCTAAAAGATATTATACGAGGAGGTAGAAGGATGAAAAACTTAATAATTAGTGATGTAAAAGCAAGAGAAATAATAGATTCAAGAGGAAATCCGACCGTGGAGGCAGAGGTTACATTATCTGACGGAACAATCGGGATTGGTGCTTCACCCAGTGGTGCATCTACAGGAATCTATGAGGCCTTGGAATTAAGAGACAATGATAAGGAACGATTTGGAGGAAAGGGTGTTAGTAAGGCTGTACATAACATAAATACAACGATCAGAGAGCTTCTGATAGGAAAAGACAGTAGTGATATTTATGCAATAGACAAATTTATGCTGGAAGCAGATGCTACAAAGGATAAATCAAACTTAGGGGCCAATGCAATATTAGCAGTTTCTATTGCAACATGCCAAGCAGCAGCGAAATCATTGGGAATTCCGATGTATCGTTTTCTGGGTGGTATAAATGCAAATGTATTACCGGTGCCTATGATGAATATTCTCAATGGTGGCGCGCATGCGGCGAACACGGTTGACACACAGGAATTTATGATCATGCCTGTTGGAGCAGAAAATTTTAAAGAGGGATTACGTTGGTGTACGGAAGTTTTCCATGCGTTAGCAGGGATCTTAAAAGATAGGGGGCTGGCTACTTCTGTTGGTGATGAAGGTGGGTTTGCGCCGGATCTGGGTAGTGATGAAGAAACAATAGAAGTGATTCTTGAAGCGGTCAAAAAGGCGGGATATGCACCGAAAGAGGATTTTGTGATTGCCATGGATGCTGCTTCCAGTGAGTGGAAGGGGGAAGGCATAGGAAATTATCATATGCCAAAGAGTGGTTTGAACTTTACGTCCAGACAGTTGATAGACCACTGGAAATCACTTTGCGAAAAATACCCTATTTTTTCGATAGAAGATGCACTGGATGAAGAAGACTGGGAAGGATGGCAGATTCTTACGAAGGAGCTCGGAGATAAAGTTCAGTTAGTAGGAGACGATTTATTTGTAACCAATACAGAGAGATTAAAGAAGGGGATCGAACTGGGATGTGGTAATTCCATATTAATTAAACTAAATCAGATTGGTTCTGTTTCGGAGACATTGGATGCAATCAAGATGGCTCATAAAGCTGGATTCACTGCTATTGTATCCCATCGTTCGGGTGAAACAGAAGATACTACGATTGCTGATTTGGCAGTTGCACTGAATGCAGGACAGATCAAAACAGGAGCACCTAGTAGAAGCGAGCGTGTAGCAAAGTATAATCAATTACTACGCATTGAGGAAAAACTGGGAGGTGCAGCAGTCTATAGAAAGAAAGCCGCATTTAATATAAAGTGATTTTAATTGACATATCAGCATTATTGCGATACAATGAAGATTAATTACTCTTTGCGCTGCATTTCAATCTACAGTACAAACTGAGCAGGCGACGGTTTTTAGCCGTGGGGCCGGGTTACATAATGTAACAGCAGGTGATAACAATAGGCACTTGTGGGACAGTAGTTTACTATTTGTTCCACAGGTGCTTTTTCTAATAAACGGAAACAAATCAAAAGGTTTAATTGCGGATGTCATAGGGTTATCTATTAGGAAGGAGATAACGTATGATAGAACGAGCAAGTCAAAAGACAATAGATACGATCGAAAAAGAGGTCGCGATGAAGGTATCAATCGTAACCGTGGTAATCAATCTAATTTTATCCGCATTTAAATTTTTAGCAGGAATTGTGGGGAATTCTGGTGCCATGATATCGGATGCAGTTCATTCTGCATCGGATGTGTTTAGTACTTTTATCGTTATGGCAGGAGTCCAGCTTGCTGCAAAGGAGTCTGATGAGGAACATCCATATGGGCACGAGCGATTGGAATGCGCTGCGTCTATTGTATTGGCAATCATTCTTTTGGGTACAGGAATTGCAATTGGTTTAAACGGTGTAAATAAGATAGTTGCTGGTAATTATGGAGAACTTCAGATACCGGGTAATCTAGCATTGCTAGCTGCAATTGTTTCTATTATAGTGAAAGAATGGATGTATTGGTATACAAAAATAGCAGCCAAAAGAATAAATTCAGGCGCCTTATTTGCGGATGCATGGCATCATCGATCGGATGCCTTATCCTCAATTGGAGCCTTGATCGGAATTTTAGGAGCACAGGTGGGTTTCCCTGTGCTAGATCCAATTGCAAGTGTAATCATCTGTCTTTTTATAGTTAAGGTTTCCCTATCTATTTTTAAGGATGCACTTGATAAAATGATGGATAAAGCTTGTGATTCGAATATAGAAGAAAAGATGATGGCTATTTTTCTGGCACATGAAGGGGTGAGAGGAGTTGACAGCTTAAAAACGCGATTATTTGGTTCCAGGATCTATGTAGATGTGGAGATCGTTGCAGATGGAAAAAAATCACTTAACGAGACTCATGAGATAGCACAGGGTGTACATGATAAGATAGAGGGAGAATTTAAACAGGTGAAACATTGCATGGTTCATGTGAACCCTGATAAAGAGGTAGATTAAAAATAGTATATAAAATAATACACATTATAACACTTTTTTCATATGTATATTATAGAGAAGGAGGTGTTATTTTGTCAGAGTTTAATCATCAAGATGATACAAATAAAGAGAACAATGTCGACTTACAAGCTACTAATTTTTGTAATAATAATTGTAATACTAATTGTAATACACAAAGATGTTGTTGTTACAGAGGACCGACAGGTCCGACAGGTCCTAAAGGTCCAACCGGTCCGACGGGCCCAACTGGCCCAAGAGGTACGATTGGCCCTACTGGAGTGACAGGTCCAACTGGTCCTGCTGGTCTTACCGGAGAAACAGGTCCGACCGGGGCAACCGGCCCTAGAGGAGCCACGGGAGCCACAGGAGCTACGGGAGCCACCGGTCAAACGGGAGCCACCGGTCCTGTGGGAGCAACTGGTCCTAGTGGAGCCACGGGAGCAACCGGCCCAACTGGTCCAATCGGACTAGTCGGACCAACGGGAGCCACCGGTCCTAGTGGAGCCACGGGAGCCACCGGTCCTAGTGGAGCCACGGGAGCGACTGGCCCAACTGGTCCAATCGGAGCGACCGGCCCAACCGGCCCAACCGGTCCAACCGGAGCCACCGGCCCAATCGGACCAACAGGAGCCACCGGCCCAATCGGTCCAACCGGAGCGACCGGCCCAGCAGCCGTCCAGCTTTCGCTTCGCGGTATTCAGACAGAGCTAACAGGCTTAGTATCAGGAACCGTTGCATCTGGTGCAAATGTAATTTTTAATACAATAGTTAACGATCAAAGTCTTAATATCGGCTATGATACTGGAACGGGTATCTTTACAATCAATGCGCCAGGAAACTACTATGTATCTTGGTATGTAGCAACAGATGGAGCAGGACCGGCAACATCCATCAACTTGGCTCTGGTACTGAACGGTAGTGCAGTATCAACAAGTTCATCGCCTGTTGTTACAGGTCAGGTCAGTGGCACAGCTCTTATTACAGTAGGATCTGCACCTGCAACACTTGCTCTTGTTAACACCACAGGACAGAGCATATTTATTTCTAATACGGCGGTCCAAGCAAACTTAGTAATTATCGAGACTGCTTTATAACAATAAGTATCTTATGGCTGTTGCGTGATAGGGTCAGAATGTTAGCAGGAAAGCCGAAGACGTTGTCTTCGGCTTTCCTATCTTAATAGAAATAAAAAAGGGGAATAGTATGGCAAAACTGAGGTTTCATATTTTGGGACTGGCGCATTTAGAAACGCATAAGCGGAATACTTCCTGTGCCTATACACAAAAAATAATAAAATTAGCACGAATGATAAAGCAATATGGACATACGATTTATTTTTATGGTGTAGAAGGATCAGAAGTGATGTGCGATACTTTCATACCAGTATCTACACAAGAAGCCTTAATAAAAACATATGGTGACTATGATCGTACCACCTGTTTTTATCAGCAGGATCCAAATGACTATGCACACCAGCTTTTTAATAGGAATGCGATTTCTGCTATTCTTGAAAATAAAGAGGAACGTGACATCTTATTGTGTCCAATGGGAGTATATCAAAAACCCATCGCAGATGCAGTAAATCTTTTAACAATAGAGCCAGGAATCGGTTATTCGGGTGTGTTTGCATCAAACCGCGTTTTCGAATCGTATGCGTGGATGCATTATATCTATGGACTGCTTAAGATTGAGGATGGTGTTTGGGGAGATACCGTTATACCGAACTATTTTGATTTAAATGATTTTCCGTATAAACAAGATAAACAGGATTATCTAATCTATTTTGGCAGAATTATAAGCCGGAAAGGTGTTTCCGTTGCCTCAGAAATAGCGAAAGCTACGGGAAATCAACTATATGTAGTAGGACAGGGGGCTTTGGATAATCCAAATGAGGGATTGGCATTGAGTTCAGAGAAGCATATTCGATATCAATCAGCCGTGGGTGCAGCTGAAAGAGCTGAATTATTAGGAAATGCCAAAGCTGTCTTAATGCCAACGTATTATCTGGAACCATTTGGAGGCGTTAATGTGGAAGCGCAGCTTTGTGGAACTCCTGTTATAACTACTGATTGGGGCGCTTTTCCGGAAACTGTGCTGCATGGAATAACTGGGTATCGATGCAGAACTTTTGAAGAGTTTTGCTGGGCAGTGCGTAATATCGATCATATTAAACCAATGCATTGCCGTGAATGGGCGGAAAAGAACTATTCCATGGAACGTGTTGGAAAAATGTACGAGGCATATTTTCAAAGGATGTATTGTCTTTTTGAAGACGGTTGGTATACCAAGAATGAAGATCGAAAGGATCTTGAATATCTGGAGCGATTCTATCCAAGTGTGTAAGCAAAATCTAGAATAAGTCATAAGTCGGCAGATTATAAGGAATAGGATAATAGCTGATAGGGTCTTTTTGATAACTTCCAATTGGATTATTTGTCAGATTGCCCTTATCAGCATTTGTTTCAAGTTTCCAAACATTACCGCTATCATGTCATGGAACAAGATGTTATTATATGTTTGTAACACAAATGTAACAAATTTGTAACAAACACATAGGAGGTAATTGACATGAAAAGAGCCGTAGCGCTTGGAGTGATGGCACTTACAGTAGCAGTAAATTTAGCCCCCGTAAAGGTAGAGGCGGCAGGATACAATACGTGTCCACAAAATTTTAATGGAGCGAATGTGATTACGAATAGTAAAAATTGCAATCTGAGTGATTTGTCGAATAATTTACAGAATCTGCAAATTAATGAGAATTGTAATTTGGGATCTCTGGATCAAATTAAGGATTATATTGCCCAGTCTCAAAAAGATTGTAATACGCAGTCACAAAAAGATTGTATTACAAATGCAGCGGATGCATTGACTTCAAATTATGGAAATACGAATAATTGTAAACCGGAATATAATACGTCCGCACCAGAAGTAACTACACCAGAAGTAACTGAACCAGAAGTAACTACACCAGAAGTAACTACACCAGAAGTAACTACACCGGAAGTAACTACACCGGAAGTAACTACACCAGTAACCCAGACACCAGTGACCCAGACACCTGTGAAAGAGACGCCAACAACGCAGACACCAGTAGATAATTCTACGACAAGTTCTTATGCAGAGCAGGTTGTTAAGCTTGTGAACCAAGAACGGGCAAAAGAGGGACTGGCACCATTAAGCATTGATAAAAATGTAGAAAAAGCAGCAACTGTAAGAGCAAAAGAAATCCAATCTAGTTTTTCCCATACACGCCCTAATGGAAGTAGTTTTGCGACTGCATTAAATGAAAGTGGAGTGAGTTACCGTGGAGCTGGGGAAAATATTGCATGGGGACAAAAAACACCTGAGAATGTAGTAACTGCTTGGATGAACAGCCCAGGACATAGAACCAACATCATGAATGCAAATTATACTAAGATTGGTGTAGGCAATCTTCAAAATAGCAATGGAACACAATATTGGGTGCAATTATTTACATACTAAATTAGAATATATTAATTCAAAAAGGCTTTTGGTTCACTTAGAACCAAGAGTTTTTTTGTATTATCCCCCAAATTTGGATGAATATATTGAAAAAGTCTTTCTGTTTCTGTACATTAGAGATAATATCATCTTATGAGAGGAGGAATTCCTAATGTTTTATAGTATTGAGCGTAATACAATCGTAAAGGCAAATCTGAAAGAGTTAAATAGTGAAAGTAGTAGTATCGCCTATCTCACAACGGAGGAGTTAAAACAAATTCTTGAGAAATTAAATCTCAGTGTTGACATCTTTCAGGATTGTTTAGAGGATCAGACACATTTTGGCACTAGTATTGATACGTATAATGATTTTAGCTTCGGAATCATTAATATCGTAAATGTTATGGATATAAAAGAGCCAAGGGATAGAATTGCATTTTTAATGAAGAAGAAACAATTTATTTTGATCAAATTAATGGATGAAGATGATAGTTGCCGAATTATGTTTGAGAGTACGGTAGAAAGATTTAAAAAAAATGCAACCATCGGAAAAGTTATTTTTGGAATCTTAGAAAGTCTGCTATCAAATGGTAACAAACCTTTAGAAAAGATGGAACGGAAAATTATGAAAATAGAACAGCGCCTTGTAGATGGGAGCGTTAATCATGATGTAAACAGAGAGATATTTGCAATGAGGAATGAATTAACCGTATTAAAGAACTATTATGAGCAACTGATTGATCTTGGAGAAGAATTACAAGAAAATACCAATGAACTCTTTACAGAGGAAGAATTGAAGTATTTTAGAATTTTTACAGTTAAATCAGAACGTTTAAGTAAAAATACGCAGGGGTTAAGTGAGAACTTAATTCATCTTAGAGAGGCACTGGATGCTTCTCTAAATTATAACTTAAATAAAATTATGCAATTATTTACGGTCGTAACAACCATTTTTCTTCCATTAACACTTATCGTAGGCTGGTATGGAATGAATTTCACTAACATGCCAGAGCTTACTTGGAAATATGGTTATGTCACAATTGTTGCAATAAGTATTCTTGTAGTTGTTATTTGTTTATTATTATTTAAAAGAAAAAAGTATTTTTAGTTATTTAAATTTAAAATTGCAGATAATTTAACATAAAGTGTTGGAGTTTATGGACAATCGTTGGAGAAAAGTTTATAATTATATGTAAATATTTGTCAGTTTCATGGATACAACGTAGTTTCGGAAAGAATTTTTCATATTAGCGACATCAATCGTATTTCGTATTTGTAACAGATACAAAAGAGGATAATCATATGATTAGAAAAATTGATACGGCTAAACTGGAACGGGATAATAAACGCCTGCAAAATGAATATGAAGACTTTTTGAAAATGAATCAGAAAGTGAGACCTGTTTTTTCGTCTGTAAAGATCGCTATTTTTTATTTAGGTATAGGCGCGCTATGGATATTAGTATCGGATTGGATACTGAATATCTTAGTTGAAAGTGAAAAGATGGTCAGTAGCATTCAGATGTTAAAGGGTTGGTTCTATGTAATAACATCTGCTATTATATTTTATTTTATAATAAAAAAGACTTTGCGGTTGTATAAGGATGCGATTGATTGTGTATTAATGGGGTATCAGGAACTGAATACAGCGCATGAAGAATTAATGGCAATGAATGAAGAATTGGAAGACCAAAATTTAAAACTTGAGAATCAGCATGATGAATTGTTAGTGATTCATGAAAGGTATCAGCTAGCGGTAGAGGGAGCTAATGATGGTATCTGGGATTGGGATATTCAAAATAATGTATATTTTGTCACTGACGCATGGAAGCATCTGCTTGGTTACGAACCTCATGAAATGGGAAGTACCATATATTCTTGGGAAAAATTAATATGTCCACAGGATTTAAAGAAAGCAAAGGATACAGTTTTTGGCTATATAGATGAAAAAAAAGATTATTATGAATCTATTTACAGGATACGTCATAAATCCGGAGAATATCGATGGATACTAAGCAGGGGTAAAGGAGTTAGAAATAAAAGTGGAAAGGCGACTAGAATCGCAGGATCGCATACAGATATAACAGAAAGAATTCAATTAGAAGAAAAATTACAACTACTGGCATATTATGATTACTTGACTGAGCTTCCCAATCGCATCCTATTTGAAGAAGAAGTTTCAAAAATGATACAAAAAGATGAATCCTTTGCTATTATCAATATTGATATGGATGATTTGAAACATGTAAATGATATGTTTGGTAATAAAATTGGGAATTTTTATATTAAGCACGTCGCAAATATATTAGTTAAGTTATATTCACAAGATGATATGGCAGTGAGACTGAATGGGGATCAGTTTGCGATTCTTCTCACAAAAGTTAACACACAACAGGTTATTAGTGATAAATTAGAGATATTAATTCATAAGATAAGAGAACCTTGGAATTATAATGGGCAGGATATTTATGGGACGGTCAGTATGGGGATCACTATTTATCCGGAACATGGGACGGATGTAGATACTTTGATTCAAAATGCGGAAATAGCCATGTTTCAACAGAAACAAAATGGTAAAAATGGGTATGTTTTTTTTCAACCTTATATGTATGAAAAAACCTTATATTATATACAGATGAATAGAGAATTACGTGAAGCAATTGAAAATGAAGAATTTGTTTTGTTTTACCAGCCTCAATTTGATTTAAGAACAGGACATATGATTGCAATGGAAGCACTGATAAGATGGAACCATCCGGAAAAGGGATTTATTCCACCGATGGAGTTTATTCCAGTTGCGGAAAAGACTGGTCAGATTACACCAATTAGTAAATGGGTTCTTAAAACTGCTGTGAAGCAAAAGAGAGAATGGGAAAGAAGGGGATATAAAACGGTAAAATTAGCAGTTAACCTTTCTGGACAATGTATCACGGATAATAATACAATAGAAAGTGTTTGTAAAATTCTAAAAGAAATTTCTATCAGACCAGGGGAAATTGAAATAGAGGTAACAGAGACCTCTGTAATGATAGATATGTATAAGGCACAAAATAATCTTCAGAGGATCAGGGAATTCGGTATAACGATTGCAATGGACGACTTTGGGACAGGCTATTCTTCCCTGACATACTTGCAAGAATTACCATTAGATATCTTAAAAATAGACAGGGAATTTATTAAACATGTAAAAACACAGGATGAAGATGCATCTATCTACAAAGCGGTTGTGGAAATGGCGCATAGTATGAAGTTGTGTGTTGTAGGAGAAGGAATTGAAACAAAGGAACAGATGGAATTTCTATTAAAAAGTAAATGTGATATTGGACAGGGATTCTATTTTTCCAGACCATTACCGGCTTCAGAAGTAGAAAAAATAATGAAGACGAAAGAGTAATCGAGGAAAAAAGTGCAAACATTAATTCATAACTTTAAAAAAGTAATTATTATTTCGCTATTCATTTTTACGGTGATCACTTTTATTGGTATTTATATGCCAATGAAGATGCAGCTTGAAAAAGAAACAATTGAGAATTTTAAGCTGGAAGCAAAATTAAATATGCATATTTTTGAACAATATGTGAATAATTGCATGATTGGGGCAAATACATTATCAAGTCGTTCTATAAATACAGATAAAATAGCAGATTATTATAATAAAGAGTTGACTCTGGGAAAATTACGTGAGTACATGCAGCCCACTTTTCGAGAAAGTGCAGAAGTTTTGAATGAACTCGTCGCAGCCTATCGGATCGTAGATCATAGGCTTGTTGCATGTTATGGGAATATTTCGATACCACGGGAAGACTATGAAAAAAATATTCAATTAATTACTTGTGAAATTACCGAGAATGGGGATGATTCGACAACGATCAAAATTTATGCTCCAATTATATATAATAAGAAGGTTTTGGGGTATGATGTTGTCATATATTCAGGGAATGAAATAACACAAGTATTTAAGCAGGAGAATACATTATTCACAATAAGAGATAAAGAAGAAGCAAAAGCGATTACGGATAATAACAGTATTGTCTATTATAAAGAGGGAAGAATCTATATAAAGACTGCTGTTGTCTATTATTTAAAACAAATTTCTATGACCAGTCAATATATGTGCATATCAATTTCACACAAAGAGTTATTTAATTTAGTCGACCGAATAAGTTTCACTGTTTTTGTATGTTTTCTTCTTGGTATTTTATTCACTGTTATTTTTATTAATTGGTATATTGTAAAGCACACGGAATCATTTCTAAATGTAGTAGAAGATAGTAGATTGAAGTATAAAGAATACGCGACTAAGGATATATTGACAGGAGCATATTCCAGATTGTACTTAGAGCAATTCAAACAAGAATGGTCAAAAAATAGCCAGTTCAAAGAGTTCTGCGTCTGTTTGGTAATGATTGATATTGATAATTTCAAGCAGATCAATGATGAAAACGGACATGCTATGGGAGATGAAGCATTAAAATATGTAGTTCGTATATTTAAGACCTCCCTCAGGGAAGATGATATTATAATAAGAATGGGTGGGGATGAATTTTTGATTTTATTGCACAATTGTAAAGAATCTTTAGCAGAAGATATTATAAAAAGAGTCATGGAGCAGTTAAAACATCCAAAAGATTTCCCAATACCCATATTTCTGTCCTATGGAATTGAAGAAATCAGAGAAACAGGTAAATTAGAAGAGGCAATGGCGAATGCAGATCAAAAAATGTATCATCTGAAAAGAAAGAAAAGTGGGTAGCTATTATTACATGGTGGTTAAGTCTCTTAATTTTTCCTTATCGACGATGCGTATAGAACCCCTTGCCTGTTCGAGAATTCCCTCAGCTTGAAATACCTTTAGCATACGAGAAACCACTTCTCTGGCACTTCCTATGTATTTTGCGATTTGTTCTTGTGTAATGAATAGTTCTGTAGAATTTACCTTTGTCATTTCATCCTGCAAAAAGATTGCTAGTCTTTTATCAAAACTCATAAATAGAATCTGTTCCATTGCCCACATTACGTCTGAAAAACGTTCGATCGCATTTCTATATGCAAAATTTTGCACATATACATTCTGGTTGCTGAGCTTGCTAAATGCACCAATATTGAGCAGGTATGCATCCGTATCACTTTCCGCATCAATATGTACATCAAATGTAATACTATTTAAGATACAAGATGCCGAGAGCACACAAATATCTCCAGGTGAAAGTCGATATAAGGTTACTTCGCGTCCATCTTCAGACAAGATATAGACACGCAATCCGCCACTCTCTATTAACAGTACACCGAGACACTCACTATCCGTACTATGAAGATTGTATCCCTTCTTGTAAGAAACCCTTGCAATATTATCCTTCAGAATTGTCATTTCCAAGCTCGTTAGTTTATCCCAAAAGTCAAAACGGGATTTAATATATATAAATTCCTCTTTTTTCATTCTAAAAACCTCCAATCACGTGATTATTATAACAAATTATATACAAAAAAACAAAATAAATGCCTGAAATTATTTGACAGTAAGTCTCAATCTGATTAAAATGCATTTAGAGCATATGCCAATTATTTATTGAAGTAACTGATTACTTAAGAAAGTCAATGAGGATTTAAACGATGGATATAAAATCTACAGCAAAAGATAAAAAACGCTCCAGCTTAGCAATGTCATATTTCAAGAGTGGTTATAATTGTTCACAGTCTGTATTCATGGCATTTTGTGATGAATATAGCATGGATCTTAATACTGCCCTGAAGATCAGTTCTTCTTTTGGGGCAGGTATGGGAAGATTAAGAGAAGTATGCGGTGCCGTAACAGGTATGTTTATGGTAGCAGGAATGTTATATGGATATACGGATCCCAAAGACCACAATGCAAAGACGGAACATTATAAAAGAATTCAATGTCTTGCAAAGGAATTTGAGAATAAAAACCATGCAATTGTATGCAGGGAGTTGTTAGGACTTGGGGGAGGCATGGATAGCCCAGTGCCGGAAGTCCGTACAGCGGAATATTATAAGAAACGGCCATGTATGGAGCTTGTGGGTATGGCCGCGGATATCATGGAAAAATATATAGATGAACACAGAGAATATTCACAATAATATTGGTATAATTAGCAATATAGTTAAATTGTAAAATGCATGAAATAGTGATAAAATATGACAAAACTTTCCCTTTATTTGGAGTACAGTTTGACAGGATTTTGTTTTAATAGCAAAAAAGGCAATCAAAAAAGGAGAAAACTATGAAAATCAGACAAAAACTCATTATTTCATCGGCTATTTTACTAATGCTTATTGCGTTTACGAATGCAATCGCAATCTATTATTTAGGAGAGGTCAATCAGACATCCACGGTTATTGCGGAGGATGTGTTTCCAGAACTGGAGTGTATGAACAAATTGAATTTTGAAATTGCTAGAGTCCGTTCTCATGAATACCAGCATATGGTTCTTTCAGATAAGGAAAAAATGGTTGCGCTGGAAGACCGAATAGATGAATTGAATACTAGTATTTTGGCAGGTTTGGATCAATGTATGACCTATGGAAATGAGGAAAAAATCCGGTTGCTGAAAAAAGACTGGGAAAGCTATATGAATGAGCATGCAAAAATCATAGAAGCCAGCAGTTCTATGGATAAAGACACAGCTATGACAATCAGTAAAGCGGAGAGCAAAAGAGCCTACGATGAAATTACTGATACCGTAAATAAATTAATACAAGAAGCAGATAAGGAAGCTCAAGCAGTAAGTGAAAGAGGAGATGTGATGTATGCTGCTATCAGAAGCTTCTTATTAATATTGGTAGCAATCGCATTAATGATCGGTTTTATAATGAATTTTATGATAATCAGAGCTGTAACAAGACCCATTGCACTATTAATGGATAAACTTACTGATTTAGTCCAACATGGTGGTGATTTGACAAAATCTGTTGTGGTGAAGTCAAAGGATGAGATTGGGGAGCTGGCAGAAGCGTTCAATCAGTTCATACAAAATATTCGAACGATTATTATTGAAGTGAACCAATGTAGTGAAGAAGTGGAAAGATCTTCTCTTCAAGTCTCGGAGCACCTGCAGATTCTTAGTAAGAATATAGAAGAATCCTCTGGAATTATTGAAGAACTTTCTGCAGGAATGGAAGAAACTGCTGCAGCAACACAGGAAATCAATGCTTCTTCAGAAGGAATCGAAAAGGCGGCTCAGGATATGGCAGAACGTTCACAGGATGGAGCGATATCTGCAAAAGAAATCAGTGTTAAGGCATCAGACTTAAAAAAGGCAGCGGTTCTTTCGGAAGAGACGGCAATCACAATGTATCGGGATACGAAGAACACAATGGAGACCGCCTTACAAAAGTCAGAAGCAATTTCCCAAATCCATGTGCTTTCCGAGGCCATTCTGGAGATTTCGGATCAAACCAATCTTTTGGCATTAAATGCGGCCATAGAGGCGGCAAGGGCAGGAGATGCTGGAAAAGGCTTTGCTGTTGTGGCAGATGAAATAAAAAAATTAGCTGAAAATTCAAAGAATACCATAAATGAAATACAAAAAGTCACGGAAGAGGTAGTTTTAGCAGTACATGATTTGACTAACGGCTCCAAAGAAATAATGGATTTTTTAGATCAAAAAGTGATGAAAGACTATAAAGAAATGGTACATACCGGGGAATCTTATGGAAATGATGGGGCGTTCGTTGACGGGTTGGTTGGAGATTTCAGTGCGACCGCAGAAGAATTGACAGCGACCATAGAAGGAATTATTCAGGCAATTGCTGAGGTTGCGGCTACTGTAAATTCTGGTGCCAGTGAAACACAAGAAATTTCAAATAAGATGATACATATCGTAAAAATGCTGGAAGAAGTAGAAGTACAAATGAATCGGAATCTACAAAATTCAGGACTTCTAAAGAAAGCAGTAGGAAGATTTACCGTATGAATTTAAAAGTTGACAAGGATTCCTTATGTTGTAAAAGAATCCTATTTATGGTAAAATCTTTCTAGTGTTATATTACAAAGGAGGACGTTACATGAAAGGTACAGTAGTATCATCTTGGATAGAATCTTGCCGTAAATTATTCGGCGATAAGATTGTAAATGAGGCATTAACAGCACATCAGTTACCAGTCGATCGGGTTTTTACACCATTGGAAGATGTAAAGGATGATATTGCGACTGGGATTATTGATCATATAGGCGATGCAGTCGGGAAAAACCATAAAGAGATCTGGGGAACTATGGGTCAGGAAAATATTAAGACATTTAGCAAGAATTATCCTGGTTTTTTCCGTCATGAGTCGGCTTATCAGTTCTTAAAATCCATGAATGATGTTCATGTGATTGTAATGAAACGCTTTAAGGGAGCTACACCTCCTCTTTTAGACGTAAAGCCTATTTCTTCTCATTCCATACTTTTTACCTATCGTTCCAAGCGCGGACTGGAAGATTATCTGATGGGCTTAATACAAGGTGTTTCTGAATATTTTAAAGAAAAGATTGCGATAGTAGTGTTAGAACGTACGAGTAGTGAGATTCAGATGAAGCTTACTTTTGAAAAGGAAATTCAATTTATCAAAAAATATCGTTTGAGTCAGTTCCTGACATTTGGAATCTTTAAAAGACTTGCGTTCAAGATGGCATTTTTGAATACAATAGCGATTGGTCTTCTTAGTTTTTTCATCGTGAATCATGTTGCTGGGAGCTTACTGATCGCGGTTGGCACATTCATAGTTTCCATGCTTTCCTCAATTTTGATCAGCAGACCCCTAAAAGTAATCAAAGATGAGATCATAAAACTGAGTCAGGGACATTTTGTTGAGTCCTTTTATATCCAATCGAGCGATGAGTATGAAGAACTAATGAATGAGATTAACCAATTGAAGAAAAACGTACAAAAAGATTTTATTGATTTTAATGCAATTGTTGATGAAATGTATACATTTAATAATACTGTTACCTCCATTGCAATGACAATGCAGAATACTTCCAATGATATAACGGAAGTATTGGATGAAGTATCTGCAGCAGCAAATACGCAGGCAGAGGATACAGAAAAAGTCGTCAGTGTTTTGAATGACAGTATTAATAACCTGACGGAAGTTTCAGAAGAAAGTGAAGGTAATAAACAAAAGATTGAAGAGGCAGTGTTAAGCATTGAAAGTAGTTTCACGAAGGTCTCTAATACAGCATCAGAGATCAATTCCATATTAATTGAATTTAGTCATATTAAGAATAACAGTAATGAGTTGAAAGATAATGCGGATAATATTACACAGATTGTTTCTATCGTGTCTGGTATAGCAAAACAGATCAATTTGTTAGCTTTGAATGCTTCTATAGAAGCAGCGAGGGCTGGTGAAGCCGGTAGAGGTTTTGCTGTTGTTGCAGAGGAAGTGCGTAATCTTTCCGAGGAAACGAACAGTGCAGTAGAGAAAATTAATGATAGCCTGACTTCTTTTGTGTCTAGTATTGGTACCGTGGTTGAAGGAATTGACGTACAGTACGAAGTATTGGAAAAAGAGAACACGAAGTTAAAAACAGCAGTAGAAGTTTCCAGTCAATCGAATGAAAATCTTAGTCATGTTTCGGGTCTAATGATTAAAGGTTCACAGGAATTAAAAAAAGAGGCAGATCAGATAACATCTCTATTTGCAAATATAGAGAACCTTGCGGCAATTGCGGAAGAAAATTCGGCGGCGACACAGGAAGCCAATTCAAGCGTCGCAGTTTATGTAGAACATATCACGGAGTTAACAGAACAGATTACCGTATTTGAATCTATGATTAAGAATTTCCAGGTGGATTTAGCAAAATATAAAATTTAAAGTTATTGTTGTAAAACGAGTAGGGTGGCATTCCAGAGGAATCCGCCCTATTTTGTTTGCATACCATGGAATGGGAGATGTCTTTTGCTTTGTCGCGGATGGGCGCTTAAATTATAACCAATATAAGGAATAATAATTGATTATTCCTTATATTAAATATATAATAAAATCCATAAGAAAGGGAGGTATCCTATGTATTTTCATTTTACGAATAATCCGTATCTTGCGATGATAGGCGATATCAAGGATTCAAGAAAGCTTGATAATAGAAGATACGTTCAAAAAAAGTTAGAGTTAGTATTAGAAGAAATAAATGAAGAATATGCCAAAGATATCTCATCCAGATTTTTAATAACTTTAGGGGATGAGTTTCAAGGATTGATGTGCAATGGAGCAAATGCTATGAATATCATATCCAAAATCGAGAGAATCATGTATCCGGTCAGGATTAGATTTGGTGTTGGAGTAGGCGAGATAACGACAGAGATCAAAAAGGAAATGTCTATTGGGGCAGATGGACCTGGATATTATAATGCGAGAAGAGCGATCGAATATCTGAAAGATAACGAAAAAAGAAAGCAGATAAACGCTGCAGATGTACGTCTGGAAGTTGATAGTATCAATCAGGAAACCACTATAATGATAAATACGATTTTGTCTTTGATGACAATGCTAAAAGAGTCATGGAGCGACAGACAAAGGCAGATTATTTTTGATATGCTTGAGCATCAGGACAGTCAGTTAAAGGTCGCTGAAAGGCTTGATATCAAACAGCCTGCTGTTCAGAAAAGTTTAGCAAAAGGAAAATATTATGCTTATAAAAATGCATTAGATACAATTGGAAAGGCGCTGGAAGAAATAAGGAGGGAAAATGTTTAGAGAATTTTTCTTATTACTTTTCTTAGCGCACATTGTCAGTGATTTCTATTTTCAGACGGAGAAAGTTGCCAGAAAAAAAGAGGATAGCATGAAGTGGGTGATTTTACATTGCCTATGCTATTGGTTTACAACAATTGGGATCTTACTTCCGGTTATATCTCTGGCAATTTTTCGATATGGTACCATAGCTGCGATAACACATCTTATCATTGATGTCACGAAATTTAGGTATGTTTCTTGTGCGAAAGAAAAAATTACAATGGTGAAAGAGCGGAATCTTTTTTTGATAGATCAATTCTTACATGTTATTTGCTTGATTGTCATTTCCTATTTATTTGTAAAGGAAGTTGGTAAATTAAATTTGTGGGATAACATGGCAGATTTTTTCACTATAATTGGAGTACCGGGAAATATCTTGGTATCTTGGATCACGGTATTATTGATTATACATAAGCCCGCCAATATCACCATATCTAAACTGCTCATGCTTTATAGACCGTTAGATAAAGAAGACAATAAAAAGATCAGGTACAGTGCAGGAAAATCAATAGGGAGTCTGGAGAGAATCCTCATTTTGATATTTATTTCGATTGGACAATATTCTGCTATAGGGTTGGTACTGACGGCTAAATCGATTGCGAGGTATGATAGAATATCCAAAGAAAAAGAATTTGCAGAATATTATTTGCTGGGGACACTGTTCAGTACAGCAATAGCAATTATCGTCTCATTTCTGGTATTGTGAGTTTCTTTTAACTATATTGGAATAGAATCCTAACTTGACATTCTGGCTGGCATGCTTTATTGTATTATGTGTGTAGTACAATAATACAGTTAAGGAGAGTAAAATGCTTCAGGTAAAAAATTTGACTAAAAAATATGGTAAAGTAATTGCAAATAATGACGTGAATTTTGATATAGCGGATGGGAGCATTACGATTCTGCTAGGCCCGAATGGAGCAGGTAAGAGTACAACGATTAAATCAGTGGTAGGTTTTTTAAAGTATAGTGGGCAGATTACGATAGATGGGTATTATAATAAATCGATGGAAGCCAAAAGAAGAATTGGATATATTCCGGAAATGCCATCTTTATACCCAAATCTAACGGTTTTTGAACATCTCGAATTTATTGCGCGTGCTTACCAATTACAGGATTATAAAAATTATGCAGAGGAGCTCCTTACACGCATGGAGCTAGCTGATAAAAAGAAAAAATTTGGGGATGAATTATCAAAAGGAATGCAGCAGAAATTAAGTATCTGTTGTGGGCTTCTTCCGAGGCCGAGAACCATTTTATTCGATGAGCCTATGATAGGGCTTGATCCCCATGCGATCAAAGAACTTAAAAACATGTTTCTGGAGTTAAAAGAACAAGGTGCTTCTCTGTTGATCAGCACTCATATCATTGACAGTATTGATAGTATTTGGGACCAGGTCTTAATCATGAAAGAGGGCAATATTTTAAAGGATCTGAGAAAGCAGGAAATGGAAGGCAGTGAGAAACTGGAAGATATCTTCTTTGAATTGACAGAAGGTAAAAAAAGTATAGATGAGATGGATCCATCTTTAGAAAAAAGCAAGGAGGGAGAGGTGTAATGCGACTTCTGGCTTATTATATATCTCATACTTTTGTGAATTCTTTGAAAAAGCTATTCCGGACATGGGTAATTATTTTCTTCGCTATTATCGTTGTATTTGGCATTATAGGTGCTGTTATTGGAGGAGTGGCAAGTGTATTAATTCCGGGATCGGATCAAGAAATTTCGTCTGAAGAGGAGACTCAGGAGGGAAATCCCAGCACTGGAAGTTACGAAATTGAGAGTAAAGTATTTTTAAATCAGGAAGACTCTTTACCCAGACAGATCACAGAAGTGAGCATATCCTTAATAATACTGATACTAACATTATTAAATCTATATGGTGGAGAGAAAAGTGGTTCCCAGATTTTCACGATGGCGGATGTAAATTTCCTTTTTGCAGCACCTAAAAAACCGCAATCTGTTTTATTATTTAAAATAATCTTAAAGATGGGAACGGCGCTTTTGGGCTCTGTCTATTTGCTTTTTCAACTCCCCAATCTGATTTTGAATCTGGGATTGGGAGTAAAGGCAGGAATCTGTTTTATAATTGCCTTTGTGCTTTTGCTCATGTTCGTGAAATTACTATCGATTTTCACGTATACGATAACATCAACGAATACAAAATATAAACGGTATATCAGACCAACGGTACTATTCTTTAGTGGTATCATCTTGACAATATTTGTGGTAATTATGAAGATTACAGAAAAATCTCCTCTCGATGTGGCAGTAACTCTTTTTGCATCCAAATGGAACAATTATATTCCAATGGTCGGATGGATAAGAGGATTTGCGATTAGTGCGATGTACGATGATAATAGGATGCTGCTAATCTATGCAGGGTTGACGGTCGCAGGTATCTTATTACTTATTCTGATTATTTGGAATTATAAAGCAGATTTTTATGAAGATGCATTAACTGGTGCAGCCGAAATGTCAGAGCGATTGGAAACCGCAAAATCAGGCAATTCGTATCGTAAAAAATACTCTGATAAATTAACAAGAGAAGGTATTGGGCATGGTAAGGGAGCAAATGTGTTCTTAATGAAACAGCTCTACAATCGTAGAAGATTTGCAAAATTCGGATTTTTTACGATAACAATGGTGTATTATTTTGCGATCTGCATGGTGGTCTCTGTAGTAACCTTAAAATATGCGCAGACAACTGGAATTACTTTACTGGTCGGAATCCTATTAGCAAATGTATTTTTTAGGAGCTTAGGCAATCCAATCGAATTAGAAACGACACATAATTTTCTTTATATAGTACCGGAAACTGCGATTTCTAAAATTTCATTTTCAGTTCTGGCAGGAAGCGTTGAGAGCTTCCTGGACTTGATACCAGGGTATTTGGTAGCAAGTATCGTCTTGCAAAACGGTATTTTAAGAAGTTCATTGTTGTTTATATGGATTCTTTCTTTTGACTTTTTATTATCTTCAAGTGCCGTATTGATTGAAATGTTGCTGCCATCTTCTTTACATGATGTCATTAAAGGTTTGCTGGCAATTTTGTTAAAATTAATTGTAGTAATACCGTTTTTAAGTATTCTGGCTATTTCGGCTTATCTGGAAATGGCTATTCCAGGTATAATACTATCTGCAATTCTAATACTGGCTATGGGAAGTATTTTTTTATTATTATCTTCTCTTACACTGCACAGGGGAAAAATATAGTGTATCTTAGGTTTGTTCATCTTCCCGTAATCGGTAACCAACGCCTACTTCGGTAAAGATGTATTTGGGTTCGGCAGGATTGCTTTCTATTTTTCTTCTGATATTTGCCATATTTACACGGAGTATTTTATTATTTGCCGTATCCGAATAAGGACCCCATATATGTGTCATTAGCGCTGTATGGGTGACTACTTTCCCTGAATTGATAGCAAGAAATGATACAATTTTATATTCCACTGGGGTAAGGTGGATTTCCTGCTGATTAAAAAGTACCATTCGTCTTTCAAAATCAATTGATAATGCATCTGAGACATAAGGGCGTGAATAAAGGAGGCAATCGCTGTTTAATTTATTACTATGTCTGAGTGAAGTACGAATGCGGGCAAGTAATTCTTCCGTACCAAATGGTTTCGTAATATAATCATCAGCACCCATATCCAAAGCGTCTACTTTCTCATGCTCATGTGTTCTGGCGGACACTACTATGATAGGGTCACTGGACCATCTTCTGACTTCTGAGATGATATCAAGCCCATCGATGTCCGGAAGACCAAGGTCTAATAAAATGACGTCAGGACACTGAGAATTGATTAGTGAGATTCCATCACTGCCTGTGAAAGCCTGTATTGTCTTATAGCCATGTGCATGTAGCGCATGGATTATCATGTCGGAAATATTCTTTTCATCTTCTATTACCAGAATTTTAAATTTTGTTCCCATGTTCGTTCTCCCTAGGCAATGTAAAAATAAATTCAGCACCATCAATATGGTTGCAGGCTTTGATTGTTCCATCGTGTGCTTCAATGATGGTCTTACAGATAGAAAGTCCGATCCCCATACCGCGGTGTGCATCAGGCATACCAAAATTGCGGGCGCTGATTCCATCAAAAATAGTGTCTATCATTTCAGGATCAATTCCTATTCCATAGTCTCTGATATGAAAGGATACGCTATTCGGACTGTCTTCCGTGATAATAAGGTTGATTTCACGTTTACTTGCAGAGTGAACAAAAGCATTTTCCAATAAATTTATAATAACCTGTTCAATTAGCAAAGGGTCCATTGGAAGAATGATATAATTTTCAGGTATGGTGGCTTTCACGATAGCATTGGGCTGGCGCTTTTTAAAGCGCAGTATGGATTCGGATACAATTTCTTCTACAATCTCATTTGATTTATTTACCTTTGCATTGCCGGTCTCTTTAATTCGTGTAACGGATAACAGGTTTTCCACCATATTTAACAACCAGTTCGCGTCATCATTGATTTGATGTACCAGGCGGTCTTTTTCATCGATACAATTTTTACCAACGGTTTCAAAATAGGCATTGGATTCTCCGATGATGCTGGTAAGTGGAGTCCGCAGATCGTGTGAAATGGCACGTAACAGATTTGCACGCATTTTCTCCTTTTCTGCCTTGCTTAAGATTTCATCCTTTACAGCTGTGGACTCATTCTCTATCTTAAAGTGGCTGGTAGTTGCACTGGTCATTAAAGTGATGGTAAGCATGATAAGAAAAGTAATGGGATATCCGGATAGTGTAAAGTTAAGCGTAAAAAAAGGGTGTGTAAACAAAAAGTTAACACAAATTACACTAAAAATTGAAAAAAAAATGCCATACCAGTATCCTCTTGTATATCTCGCTGTAAGAGTTAAGGCCAGAATATAAATCAATGCAACATTAATAGAACTGCTCTTCAAGAAATAAAAGAGTATAAATGCGATTGCCGTGGAAATAATCATTAGTATCAATGTAAAAATAGTACTGAAATGCTTAAAGCTCATAAAATTTTTTATCATTTGTGTGACTCCTTATAGTAATGGTATTGACACAATTACTATTCTACTGGAATAAATTAAAATAGCAAGGATAACTAAAAAAAAGAGTAAAGAAATCGCTAAGAATTAATTTCTAATGTTGAATTTTTCATAAAAACAGACTACTCTGTTTAAGGTTATGAAGTTAAGGAGGAGATAGAAATGGACGCATACAAATTTTTACTTGATCTGGCATTGATTTTATTAAGTACCAAATTACTTGGTCTTTTGACGAAAAGGTTCTATATGCCGCAAGTGGTGGGGGCGTTATTGGCAGGATTACTGTTGGGTCCTGCTTGTCTTAATTTAATTACACAGACGGATTTTATTAAGGAAAGCGCTGAAGTCGGTGTTATTATTCTAATGTTCTGTGCAGGTTTGGAAACAGATGTACAGGAGTTGAAACGAAGTGGAAAGGCATCTTTCATTATAGCATTATTAGGGGTAATCATACCTCTGATCGGCGGTTATTTCGTAGGTATCTATTTTATACAGCCTGGAAGAATAGAATCCGATGCGATGAGCACGGCAACCTTGCAGAGTATCTTTATTGGTGTCATATTGACAGCAACTTCTGTTAGTATTTCTGTTGAAACATTAAAGGAACTTGGAAAGTTAAAGACTCGTTCTGGTAGTGCGATTCTGGGAGCAGCGATCATTGATGATATTATAGGCATTGTTGCGTTAACAATTATAACGAGTATGGCTGATAGTTCCGTTAACATAGCGGTCGTTCTGTTAAAAATCGTTGCTTTTTTTGTATTTGCGGCAGTGGCAGGGTACTTTTTCTTCAAATTTTACAATGCATGGTATGAAAGATCAGGAAAAGGGATGCACAGACATGCTATTGTAGCGTTTGCATTTTGCCTGATTATGTCTTATGTAGCTGAAAAATATTTTGGCGTAGCAGATATTACAGGTGCATTTATCGCAGGACTTATTATTTCCATGACACAGAAAACAAAGTTCCTTGCATCGAAATTTGATGTCTTGTCTTATTTGTACTTAAGTCCTATTTTTTTCGCAAGTATCGGACTGGAAGTTGATTTGCCGAATATGAATGGAACAGTAATTGCATTCGCCGTAGTATTGGTACTTGTGGCAGTACTTAGTAAAATAATTGGTTGTGGAATTGGTGCGAAGCTATGTCGTTATAAGAATTATCAGGCTATCAGAATTGGAGTTGGAATGATTTCGAGAGGAGAAGTGGCGCTGATCGTTGCAAGTAAAGGAGAAAGTCTTGGCTTGCTTAGTTCCAGTTGTTTGGGCCCAGTTGTACTGGTCGTTGTAATTACAACGATTATCACGCCAATCCTGCTAAAACCGGTATTTAAGTTAGGACCGGCACCAGCAGAGATTACAGAGGAACATAAATTGGCTGATAATTTTGAACAGATGGAAGGATACAGAGAAGGTTCTCCCAAATCATAAGTGAAAAAGTGAGTTAAGCATAAAATAACAGTAAATGGTGATCCAATGGGCGGCATGTCTTTGCTAGGATACTCTATTTGCTGTTATTTTTTATATCCTTACAAAGCCCTTCTGGTTGAGCAACGTAGGGAATCGTGTTATAATCATAAAAATACAGATTGATGGAAAGGTAGGCGCAAGATATGAGAAAAATAGCTTTTTTTGATACAAAACCTTATGACAAAGAATACTTTGATCAATTAAATACTGGATACGAGATCGAATATTTTGAGAATAAACTGACTGCAAAGACAGCACAGTTAGCCAGAGGATGTGATGCAGCATGTGCTTTTGTAAACGACACGATCGATCAGGCAGTAATTGAGATATTATACGAGGCAGGGGTAAAAATACTTGCAATGCGATGTGCAGGATATAGTAATGTTAATTTTAAGGCTGCTTATGGCAAAATTAATGTAGTAAGAGTTCCCGCTTATTCACCCTACGCAGTGGCAGAGCATGCAATTGCATTATTGCAGACATTGAACCGTAAATTGCATAAAGCCTATAACCGTACAAGAGATTTTAATTTCAGCCTGGCTGGCTTAACAGGCATGGATCTGCATGGTAAAACGGTGGGGGTCATTGGAACTGGAAAGATTGGACAAGTATTTATAGATATCTGCCGGGGATATGGGATGGATGTGATTGCATATGATGTATTTCCAGTAAAAGATAAGGGAATCGAGTATGTTGATTTGGATACATTGTTTAAAAAAAGCGACATCATTTCTTTGCATTGTCCATTAACAGAGCAGACCTATCATATTCTTAATAAGGAAGCCTTTGGCAAAATGAAAAAAGGCGTATTCCTTGTCAATACTTCTCGAGGTGCTCTGATTGATAGTAAGGAGCTGCTAAATGCCCTCAATGATGAAACGGTAAAGGGAGCTGGACTTGATGTATATGAAGAGGAAGCTGATTTATTTTTCGAAGATTTTTCGGGCACGCTGATTAAAGATGATGTTTTGGCTCTTCTGGTATCAAGACCTAATGTGATTTTAACTTCACATCAGGCATTTTTAACACAGGAGGCTCTTTTGAATATTGCTGATACAACACTGCTTAACCTGGATGAATTTTTTAACGGGGATGCATTGACAAATGAGGTATGTTATCAATGTAATGGCGGGAAGACAGAAGCAGCTTGCCCCAAAAAAGAAAATGGCATGAAAAGATGTTTTTAATGTTGCTTCTCATATCTGTATCGAGGGAATACTATGCACAAAGAGAGACAGGATAAATTAGAATTCCGATATTATGAAATGCCGCAAAACCAACCGCTTTTTGCTTTATTAGGAGAAAAATGGAGCCAAAACTATGGGGCAGGAATAGAAATTCAACATTTTCATAATTATATGGAAATAGGATTCTGTTACGATGGAACCGGGGACTTGGTTTTGGATGGAAACAGGTATCGTTACGATGCAAATATGTTTTCTGTCATTCCGAAGAATTATCCGCATACAACAAAAAGTGATAACGACACCATCAGTAGATGGGAATATTTATTTATTGATGTAGAACATTTTCTTCATGAAGTATATTCAGATGATCCTCTTTTTGCAGAAGATATAATTAAAAGAATCAATCATCAGGCAAGCTGCACTAATGCGTATCACGCTCCAGAGGTGTCAAAAATTATACTTGCTATCTGCGAGGAAATGCGTAATAAAAAAGAATTTCATGTGCAAGCAGTACGTGGTCTATTACAGACGTTGCTTTTTAGAATTGCCAGAATGAATAAAAACAATGTTGATGAAGTTCGTAATCAGATGACCAGTATTTCACAAATAGCAAAAGCACTGGATTATACGAGTGATAATTACGATAAAGTAATAACAGTCGGGCAGATGGCACGTATCTGTCATATCAGCGAGACACATTTCAGAAGAGTTTTTGAACACAGTATGAATATGACACCTGTCGAATATATTAATTTGGTCCGGGTACAGATGGCGTGTGAATATATGAAACGGCACCATGATTCCATGGAGGTAGTGGCAGTGAAATGTGGATTTCAAACAATATCCACATTTAATAGAAATTTCAAAAAAATGATTGGAATGACACCTTATCAATGGAAGATACATGCAAAAAATTACGAAGGAAAATTATTGAACTATAAGATATCAGCGCTGAAGGGCTGGTAGCCCATTCGTTATTCAGTCCTTCCCTTGAGTAATTAGATCCAATACGCGAATATATGATTCTTCTATAGGGATAGTAAGATCTACTGTCTTTAAAAATTCGATTGCTTCTTCTTCACTAACAGGTTCTTCGTTAATATCCATTGCCTGATAATCAGGATCATAGGATATGGTCATTCCCTGATATTCCCATATGTAGATCCCGCAAAGTGAAGCGATTGGAAGCAAATTTCTAGTTGGTTGTCCCATACTATTACCACCTCTTAAATACGTTTTTCCTATCTTAAACGTTCTTTTTTCTCAGACTTTTATTATATCTTATATTGAAAAATTGTAAATGAGATTCTAATAATTCTATTAATTTTATGTTTTTTATATGGCTTTGTGATAGAATCAATAAATACATAGTTAGTGTAATTGGTAAATTTAAGAAAAGAAGGAAAAGTAAATGTCACGTGAAGAACTAGAACGACTAAGGCGGCTACATAAGATACAGCGGACAGTATTTAGCACGATTATTATTATAGGCGTATTTATAGCAGGAATAGCAGTCGGTAAAAAAATAGAAAGAAGACAAGCTGATATAGCGGCATTAGAAAAAGAAGCAACCGAAGCTTCTGTAGAAGAAAGTATGCCAACCGAGACTACAACAGAAATTGTTACAGAGGAACCGGTAACAGAGCAGACGGTGTCTGAGAATATGTCTGTTTCCATTAACGAGGCGGTAGAAAAACCGATCTGGAATGAACAATATAAAGATACTTCTAAGAGAATATTATTAAAGGAGCGGGAAGCGATCCGTAGTTCTTATGAAGAGACGATGTTATTAAATGCAACAGATAAAGAAATGATCCAGAATAGTACTTTAGATTTTTCCAATATGAAGATTGTCTGTCTTGGAGATAGCATTACAGAAGGCGCAAATGGTGCAACCCCATATCCGACCTTTTTGAAGAATATCCTGGGAGCGAAAGAAGTATCGAATCTTGGAATAGGAGGTTCTACGATATGCAGCGATCACGATGATGGTGTGGCTGCTATGTCTGACAGAATGGATGAAATTGCAGAAGATACTGATTTGGTCATAGTTATAGGGGGGACAAATGATAACTTTTATCAGGCATCCTGGCAATTTGGATTTATGGATTGGGAAGCAAAGGGGGATGCTACATTTTGTGGTGACCTTCAATTATTGATGAGAAGGTTCAAGTGGCTGTTTCCAGATACCAAGGTTATTTTCTTCACACCACCTTCCAATACAAAGATTGATGAATTAAGGGAAGAAAATGCGAATCTGCTGGATCAGGGTAAATATGCCGAAGCAACCGTCTATATAGGTGCGGAGGAAGGAATGCCGGTAGTTGATCTTTACAACCAGAATTTTTTAAACGCACATGATAGCACAGTAGCAACGAAACTTTTGGGTGATAAGGTACATCCGAATACGCAGGGAAATCAAATTTTGGCAGAACGCATTGCGAGTGAAATCATCAAAAGATATAAATCATAAAACACCAGGATACTCATGAATTGTACTTCAGCCGCATATTTAAGAAACACTTTGGAGTGCCTCCAAGTAAATTTTGGGAAGAATAAATCCGCATGTGTGATAAAAGTGCCTATGTATTTTACATGGGCACTTTTTTTGGTGTAAATCTAAATTCAGGATATGTCCATACAGATTGTGGATAAAGCCATATTGCAGCAATCTGTGGGCTGCAATGCAACAAAGCTTTTCTTTCTCATGAAAAGGAAATTGCATGTAAACAAATAGAACCAATGCAAGTTGTGTTGTCTCGTTCTCAGCGTGTCCACAGAGAGGAAAGCAGGCTGATTCTCGCCGAGCATGCCGATGTGGTATCCGGGATCGCCAGATATGGAATAGAATTTTTTGGATTTGTTTAAATGATGTATGAAGCAGATAAAAGTGACATATATTTTTTTAAAAGTGTATAGAGCGAGCACAATGAAATACCTGAAAAAAATTAAAACGGCAATATTCATAGAAGTAGTCTGTTTCGTTTCGTTACTTCTGTTTAATATGAATCAACTGGATAAAATATTTTCATTTTTGGATACGTATAGAACAACGATCGAGACCGTATCTACGGGAGATAAATTTATTAAGTGGGTTGATTTTAATGTACCATGTGAAGCTTTAAAGTGTGCCTATAAGTGGGACATTGATACCTACGGTAAAGAAGTACATATCAACTGGATAGAGCTTCTTGCATATGCAGCAGCTAAGAACGGAGGAAAGTTCGGGAAAAAATCAATCTCGGAAATGAATAAAACAGCAGAACAGTTGACTCAGAAAGATACAACGATAAAGGAGCTTACAAAAGAACTAAAATATTATGATTATTACCTGGAGGCCTATCAAGCAGTCTTGGGAGAGTATGTAGGGGAATATACAGTTACGGAGAGTCAGGAAAAGGCATCTGCCAAAGCCCAGAAAAGATATGGTCTCAAAGTTTTTTTCCCAATTGCAAAACAATTTGAGTATAATGATTATGATGATTTTGGGGTAAGCAGAAGTTTTGGATATGAAAGAAAACATTTAGGACATGATATGATGGGACAAATTGGAACACCGATTATCTGTGTAGAGTCTGGGTATGTAGAGGCGCTTGGGTGGAATAAATACGGTGGATGGAGAATTGGAATCAGAAGTTTTGATAAAAAGAGATATTATTACTATGCGCACCTACGGCAGAACTATCCTTATCAGAAATCACTGAAAGAAAATGCTACCGTTCAGGCTGGGGAAGTAATCGGATATATGGGACATACGGGATACAGTGCAACTGAAAATGTAAACAACATTAAAACCGTTCATTTACATTTTGGAATTCAGTTAATTTTTGACGAGTCTCAGAAAGACGGAAGTACTGAAATTTGGATCAATCCATATCAGTTATGTAGATTCCTTTATCAAAATCGAGCAAGTGTAGAAAAAGTGGAAGGTACAAAAGAATGGAGAAGCGTAATAGAGAGTGATTAAAATATATTTGCTTCGTTTTTGGGATTATAGTATACTAGATTTAAATAAAAGGGCGGGGATTCTGAATCCCTGCTTATTTTCTGAATAATTTTAAGAAGAGAGTGTAGAGTGATAATGGATCTTTTAGATGATTGTTCCTTATGTCCGCGAAATTGTCATATCAACCGAAATAAGGGACAAGTCGGTGCCTGTAGAGAAACAGCAGATATTATTATAGCAAGAGCAGCTTTACACCAGTGGGAGGAACCTTGCATTTCCGGAAAAGTCGGATCGGGCACCGTTTTTTTCAGCGGATGTCCTGTTGGTTGTGTGTTTTGTCAAAATGCTTCCATCGCAAGAGGAGAGCGTGGAAGAATAATTACACTTCAAAGATTATGTGATATCTTTCTGGAACTGCAAGAAATTGGGGCGAATAATATCAATCTTGTAACACCGACACATTATGTTCCCCAGATAATATGGGCCGTTAACCAAGCTAAAAAAGAAGGTTTATGCATACCGATCGTGTACAACACAAGCGGCTATGAAAAAGTGGAGACTTTACGACTGCTGCAAGGTATTGTGGATATTTATCTTCCAGATATGAAATATAAAAATATTGATGTTTCTAAAAAGTATTCTCACGCCGAGGATTATTTTATATATGCATCAAAGGCGCTGGCAGAGATGGTAAGGCAGATACCGACCCCGGTCATTGATGAGCAGGGTATGATGAAAAAAGGTGTTATTGTAAGACATATGTTATTGCCAGGACAGTTAGAAGATGCAAAGAGTATCATTCGCTATTTGTATCACACCTACCAGGATGCTATTTATATCAGTATGATGAATCAATATACACCGATGCCTGCGACACAGGAATATCCGGAATTGCAACATAGAGTGAAGAAGAGAGCATATGATGCTTTACTGGATTATGCGATTCATTTGGGAATAGTAAATGGATTTATGCAGGAAGGAGGAACTGCTCTGGATAGCTTTATTCCTTCATTTGAGGAATAGGGATTAAATAGATTTAAAGAAAAGGAGAGTAGAAATAGATGACATTTAAAGAAAAGTACCTTGCAGGGGAAATAGAATTTGAAGCAATTGATGATTACAGTTATGCGTGGGGCATTAGTGATGAGACGCGGACACTTAGTGAATATTTGGGATTTGATGCAATAGAAGAAGATGCATGGATCAGCGTGAGTGAAGATGCTTTGCGTAAGCTGCTGGATGCACAAAAAAAGTCATGTGAATGAGTCGTTAAGAACAATTAGTAATACGGAATCAAATAGAATAGAGGATAACAGGATGTCAGATCAAAGAATTAATACGGCTAAGTCCAAAAATAGAAAGAGGAATACGTTGGAAAAATCCGATGCAAAGAAGAGAGGAAAGACGGACCGCAAAATAGATGCGCATGGTGTGGTAGGGCAAAAGAGAAGCCATGATAAAAAGAAGGAAAAGGATCATTTCGCAGAAACTGCTGATAAACAAAAACGAGATAGGCCTGCCAGAAAAAAATACAGAGGATGCCCCATTTTTGAAAAATGTGGAGGATGTCTTGGTCAAGAAGAATCCTATGAATTGCACTTGGAAAAGAAACAGAAGCAATTAAAAAGCCTCATAGGCATGTATGGTAAACTTGATCCTATCGTGGGCATGAAACATCCTTACCACTATCGAAATAAGGTACATGCAGTCTTTGCGCACGATAAAAAGGGCCCTTATTGTGGGGTATATGAAGCGGGTACCCATAGGGTGGTATCAGTTGAAAACTGTTGCATTGAAGATAAAAAAGCGTCTGCAATCATTCTAACGATTCGTGATTTATTGCCTTCTTTTAAGATAAAGACCTATGATGAAGACAAAGGGTATGGATTGCTCCGTCATGTATTGGTAAGAAAAGGACTTAAAAGTGGTGAGATCATGGTGGTATTGGTTTTATCCAGTACAATCTTGCCATCCAAAAATAATTTTGTTAAGGCTCTTCTCAAAATACATCCTGAGATTACAACAGTGATTCTAAATGAAAATTATAAGAATACAAGCATGATTCTGGGAGAAAAAGAACAAGTCATCTATGGGAAGGGATACATTACCGATACGTTATGTGGTAAAACATTTCGCATTTCTGCAAAATCATTTTATCAGGTAAATTCAGTACAAACGGAAGTATTATATCAGAAGGCAATTGACTTCGCAGGATTAAAGGGAAGCGAGACGATTCTGGATGCCTATTGTGGGATAGGTACGATTGGTATGATTGCGTCCGATTATGTAAAAAGAGTAATCGGTGTAGAGTTAAATAAAGAAGCAGTTCGTGATGCAGTCAGTAATGTAAAAAGAAATCATATCAAAAATATAGATATTTATGCGAAAGATGCGAGTGATTTTATAGCAGAGGTGGCGCATGATGGAAGTGAAAAGATCGATGTCATTTTCATGGATCCGCCAAGAGCAGGCAGTGATGAGAAGTTTATCAATGCCTGTGCACAGCTGGCGCCAAAGAGAATCATTTATATATCCTGTAATCCAATCACTCTGGCAAGAGATCTGGAGTGCTTTTTAAAGAAGGGCTACCAGGTGAAGAGAGCAGGAGGAGTCGATATGTTTCCTTGGACGGGGCATGTGGAGACGGTTGTTTTGCTGGAGAAGAAAGCCCAGTAATTCAAAGGGTTTCGGGGATTTGAGCCGGATGTTTAGGTGTACTTTTTTGGTTGTGTGGGGGGAATATGTTTCCGGTTACAGTGGTGGGGTAAGGAAAATGAACATTTTGGCAAAAGCTTAGGCTATATTTTAAGTAAACATAACTCAATTGTTGAAAGTGATTTAGTATGGAAAACATATCAATTGGAGGGATTACTAAAAATATATGGAAAGAACCTATTTGACGGTTACAGTATATTAGTTTAAAGGTAATAATATTTTTTCAACAAATCAGCTGCATAGTGAGAGTGTGGTGCTCTTAAATCATAGCAATTAGTGGCCCAACAATTATCAAACATTTACAGATAGATATGAGATGTGAGCTTAGAGATTGTATTGTTAAATAAATATGCATTGTCAACATTATAGATTATGATACTTGAGGGGATTAATCTAAGTGTAGTTATTAATATAAATAGATTGATTAGAGTAGGAGGTAGTTATGACGCTTCAAGCAACAAATGCGGGGATAGATTATCAACAGAGAGTCTCGGCATTCTTTTTAGTGCTAATGTTACGACATAAGGATATGGATTTATTTGTACCAGGAGCGAATGGTAAAATTCAGTGGATACAATTTGAGAGTATGGAAGATATTGATGATATGGTGTTAGCCAATGATAAAGGGAATAGTTATTATTTTCAAATAAAAAGAAGAATTTCCTTTCAAAATACTCCTAATTCCGAACTACATAAAACTTGTGTACAATTTGTTAAGCAATACGAAAAGGGAAAAGGGAAGAGGGAGAATTATTATCTAATTACAACGGAGGAATCATCTAATACATTAACTGAACGGCTAAGAAGGTTGCTTAATAATATTCGGGTTTCAAATAGTTTAAAAATATCATCTTTAAATAAAGAGGACAAGAGAATACTTGATGATTTTACAAATATGATTGAATTGATCTTTTTACAAATAACTGGATATGCAATTTCGAAAGATACTTTACTTGAATTGTGCAGGAGAATATACATAGTAACTCTTAATGTGGAAAAAGAGAAAAGTGATGAGCGTGTGGCATTGGCAATTCTTTATTCAGGTAAATCTCAAGGTGTTCGGTATATTTGGGATACATTAATTGCCCAAGCTCTTTATTATGCAACTAACAGGATGAAAGTACAAAAAGAGTTTTTAGAGAAAGAATATGAAACTTATCTGTTAAGTAAAGAGCAAAAAATTAAGAGTGGTGAACCTTTTTTCGAAATTGAAACAGAATCCATAGTACAGATTGGATATGATATTATTTTGGGACAGTCGGCGGAACTGTTGGAAGCAATGGGGAGGAAGGCGGAGTTAGAGGACTATGTGGTTTTACAATTATATAGATTTGATGATACTGGAAAAAAGAATATATCATTTTATACACCCCCAGATGTGTTGACAATGCCCAATGATTTACGTGTAAATGTTATTCAAAGGTTTTCATCTATCAAAGGGTTAGAACGTTTTATGGAAGAGCAGGGGAGTTTATTACAAAAGCATAGAATACTCTTTTTTTGGGGAAAAGGGGAAGGGCAAGAGGATAATTTTCCGCAAGCACAATTACATAAAAAATGGGTTGAAGATATTATTCATTCAAATGAATTTTGTGAACAAAGAAAATGTATCCATTGTGAAGAGAATGTATTTGATAGGTCATTTATTATAGAAATTGATAATGTAAATGAGAAGCTTAAAGTTGGTTTAGTGCATGAAGAGTGTATTCGGCCTGTAGATAGAATTTTAGGTATTATTAATATTCCGTTTTATCAGGAATTTAGCTACTTAAATAAATTTGATATAGAAAGTTGGATTAGTAATTTAATTGATGGACAACGCCTATTTGCTAATCTCGAATTAAGACATATTACATCTGCTAACATGTTTTGGAGTGATGATATTGAAAAGAATAAAAAGGGACGATTTTGTATAAAAGCGCATTTAGAAGATGGAGATGTAACTTATGTGACGCAACGAGGTTTTGTTCACCGTGGGTCTGAAGAGAGTATTTTAGATGATGTGAATTTTATGAATAACTCATTGGAAAAACAAAAAGAAGACCCAATCGTTTATATAAAAAGTACATGGGAAAGCGGAAATTATAGTATGTTGAAAAATAGGACAGAGATTAGCGAAGAACTTGTAGTATGTAAATCATATGAATGTGTTCAATATACTTCTGAAATTCGTGAATTATTTGATACAAAAGGACATTATTATGCACCATTGGCGTTTATTAGAATTGATGATGAAATTATTTTAGTTAATGGACATTTATTTCTGCTGTCAAATCCATTTGAATTAGACAAATATCTGGAAAATTGGAAAAAGCACTTGGGGATTGATTTTACCAAAGTTGCGTATCAAGTTGATGGGGTTTATTCTGATCAAGAGATGGATCAGTTAATGGGGGCGGTTTTTGCAGACGATATCTCTGTTATTGTAAACCCCTGGTTTGGAAAAAATGAAGAATTGCTTAGAGGTATAGTAATATTTGAATTTAATAGTCCTTGCTAGTTGAGTAAAATAAAAATGGATTTATGTTAGATTTGAAGCATTTGGCAATATGTAAGAGGCAACTTTAAAAAGTATCGCATAGTAGCTAAAAGTATACTAGTCAGAGGAGAAGAAGTAAATTAGTTTTAGGAGGGATACATATGTTCAAAGGGCTAATTGATTATCAAAATGGGAAGATACCATTCATAATAGATAATTATCAAATGGACTTATTTTCAGAAAATGAATTGCTTACCCAATTTGCAAAAGAATATAATTTTAAGACAAATTATATATTGACAGGGCAGTGCTTTGATATGGGCAATACACCTCGGAACATCACCCTTTTGGTTGAAAGATCAATTGGAAACACTTGCTATTTAACATGTTTTATTATAAATAATTTGAGTTTTGACAAAAAGTTCGATACAATAAGCTTTGAAGCAAGTGTACTTGATAGTATTTTTCGATACAAATACCATTATTTGGATTTATCTCGAGATGGGGTTAATCTTGCTGCGGAACAAAGAGAAATATATTCAATGCCGTTTAATATTTGTGGGTGTACATATGAATTAAAATATTTGATTGGCCAAAACAACCATATGGGTCTTTTAGAAAGCTTTAAAATGTGTGGCAAAACATCCGTACGCTTACAAACAACTCAAATTGAAGAATGCTATAGAATTACTCTTTTAATGAATAGATTTTCTAAATTTATTACTTCCACCGCCGATGTTCCCTTTGAACGAATTACGCTTTCTGAAAATGGATTTGTTGCTGCCCATTTTTATTGCAAATGTGTTTCAAATAACTCTATAATAGACTTGGACGTGATGTTTTGTGAGTTTCCAGTTATGAAATATACTGCTAAAATACTTGATAATTTAGCGCTTGAGTTAGATACCAAGATAACCCAAAGCATCCCCTTGGGACACCTTACAAATCTTGGAGATTTCTATACCCCACACAGATTTATAGAACAGATTACAGCATTTGAGTATCTATTTGAAAAATTGGAACCCCAAAAAGCAAAAGACAAGAAGTTCCCTTTGAAAGCTGAGTTAAAACTAATGTTTGATGTTTTTCCAGAGATATTAAAAGGAAGCCGTATAAACTCTGATGAAATCGCAAATCGCATCAAGGAATTGCGTATAAATATTGTTCATGGGTACGCTTACTATTACGATTTTAGCAATGACTCCAATATTCAATTATGCATTATTAAAATTGCCGATTTAATACAACGAATGAGTCTTAAGCTTATTGGTTTTGATAATTCTGAAATTGACGAATTTAGAAAAATTGTAATAGCTTTTTAAACTTCTCATTATCCATACAGATACTTAATAGATGGGGTAGAAAGGTTATCCCCCTCTATAATATGTTAGTATGTTTTCGCCATGTAGTATAAAACTCCCGTCAACGGGAACGTTGAGACCGTCTGTCTGCTATCACGGAAAGCTTGACTTTATGGGGACTTGCGGGATTGATTGAGAAAAATGGAGTTGTGTTTTTGTAAAAATCTGTTTGGTGTGACTGAATCTCAGATGGGGATGGGGTAATGCCAAAATGTTAAAATAGGGCTTTTGCCAAAATGTATTGAGTTTCGCCGGATAGTGTGACAAATCGGCGAATATTGATATAAATGGTAAAGGTCCTATTCTTTTGAGTAAAATGATAAGTAAATGATAATAGAGGGAAATGATACATGGAAAAACTTACTGAATTGTTTTAAGAATCGTGATATAATTATTTTATGAGTATTTACTTAATTATCAGATTTATTAAAGGTATTTTTTAAAGAAATAATAAGAACGATGAAGGTGGTTAAGTTGGATAAGACAGGAACTAAATGGTCAAGAGAGGAAACAATCTTAGCTTTCGATTTGTATTGTAGAACGCCTTTTGGGAAAATATCATCATCCAATAATGATATTAAAGAATTGGCTCAATTGATTGGAAGAACATCTGGGGCAGTTGCACTTAAAATGCATAACCTTGCCCACTTCGATCCTGAATTAAGGAAGAGGAATATTACAGCAATGGCTCATGGAAGCAAGCTAGATTTAGAAGTGTGGAATGAGTTTTGTGAAAATTGGGAAGAGTTATCTTTTGCTGCAAGATGTATATTGGCAGAATTAAAGAGCGAATCCATAGATAAAATAATTGAACCAGAGCTTCAAGTACTTCCAGACGGCGATGTGAGAAATCAACTAATCAAAGCAAGGATTGGGCAGTACTTTTTCAGGATGGCAGTTTTAAACTCTTACGAAAATAAATGTTGCATTACAGGACTGCCTTATACAGAATTGCTTGTTGCAAGCCATATAAAGCCGTGGAAGGATTCTGATCCAAAGGCCGAGAGAACAAATCCGATGAATGGACTCTCTTTAAATGCACTACATGATAAAGCTTTTGACAAAGGATTGATAACAATAACCCCAGATTATACAATACATATTTCTTCTAAATTAAAAAGAGAACCAATAAATAATTCTGTAAATGAGTGGATTGTGAAGTATAATAAACAAAGAATATTACTTCCAAATAAATTTATGCCAAAGAGAGAATTTTTAGAATACCATAATGATGTAATATTTTTAGGTTAAGTCTGGTGATTTTAATGGATAATTTAACAAAAGAACAACGCCATAAAAATATGAAGAATATCAGAAGCAAAGATACCAAGATAGAATTGGTATTGCGGAAAAAACTCTGGAGCAAGGGATACCGATATAGGAAAAACTATTCAAAGCTGCCAGGCAAACCGGATATTGCTTTGACTAAATATAAAATTGCTATTTTTTGTGATAGTGAATTTTTTCATGGTAAAGATTGGGAATCCTTAAAATCCCGGTTGGAAAAATCGGAAAACAGTTCATATTGGATTAAAAAGATTTTAAGGAATCGCGAACGTGACGACGATATAAATAAAAAATTGATGTTTTTAGGTTGGACGGTTATCAGATTTTGGGGAAAAGATGTTCTGAAAAATCCAGATGAATGCATGAAAGTGATTGAAGAAGAAATATTTAAACAAAAAATAGAACTAATTGAATATGAAGATTTTATTGAAACGAAAGATTAGAGAAAGAAATAAGCTGTTAGTGTATTGAAATTTTATATAGATTAATACTAAGGTACGGGAGGAATTATAAAGTGCATTTGTTATATTCAAATATTTTACCATTAAAAGCAGAACCATCTCAGAACATATTTATTGATTATTTTAGAGACGCTATAGCAAAAGCTGATAGTGTGGAGATAGCAGTCGGATATGCTTCAAAAAATTCATTAAAGGAATTAGAAGAATTACAAGAAGAATATAAAATTAAAAATATGGTAGTAGTAATTGGCATGTATTATTTGGAAGGAATGCCGGAAGGAATTTATCATGCGGCAATGGATTTAAATGAGAGGTTAAAACAGAAAGGAATAGGGGAAATACGTCTTTCACATGTATTTAAATATCATGGTAAGCTATATGCATTTTACAAAAACGGAAAACCAATTGCGGGTATAGTTGGATCAAATAATCTTGGGGCAATCAAGCCAGAGGCAGCAAATCTGCGTCAATATGAAGTGGCGATGGCAACGGAGGAAGAAAATGAGATTCATGATATCTCTGAATTAATTAAGAATTTATATGCACCTAAATGTTCTGTAAATATAGAAGAAGCAAAGGACATACCTTTGATAAGAGAAATTAACCGTGCATTAGTTGGACAGGAATTTGTTTCTAAAATCACACAGGATGAAGTTGCGGCGTATCAAAGTAAAATAACCGAAATTTCGTTTGAAATACCTTTAAAGGTTCCGGCTGATGAAAATGACACTAAGATGAGAGGGTCTAATATAAATGTATGTTATGCTAGCGGCCGTAAGAGAGTTTGGTGGGAAACAGAAATAGTTGTAGAAAAAGCAATACGAGGACTTCCAGGGTATCCAGAATACCAAAAGCCTTTTATGGCAGTAACAGATGATGGATGGAAATTTTTGGTTTGGACTTGTGGCGATAACAATAAGAATCTATATTCTAAAGATGATTTGAAAATTATGGGACGCTGGATTAAAGGCAGACTTGTTTCTGCTGGATTAGTAGAACCCGTAAATCAAGTAGAGAAAGATAAAGATAGCAAAGGCGTAATCACAGGAGTTATGCTTTCCAAGTATGGCAGAGATACGATTACACTTACTAAGACCTCTCTTAGAACTACATTAGAGGATGGAAAAGAGGTGGATGTTTGGATGTTATCATTTCTTCCAGAAAGCAAAAATACTAAGGAGGAACAGGAATGAGATATTTAGAAATATATCTCCAGACAATTATAGAACGTGGCAATAAACAGCTTGCAGAGTCAATTCAAAGAACTGTAGAAGGCATTGCACCGAAATATTTGGAAGAATTTTCTTTCTGTGAACATGAAGTGGGCTTACTGTTTGGAAATGTACAATCAGGTAAAACAGGACAGATGTTTGGAATTATATCAGCGGCTGCAGATATTGGATTCCCGGTATTTTTAATACTTACTACTGATAATGTGGTGTTGCAAAAGCAGACTCTTGAAAGAGTAAGAGAGGACTTAAAGGGTTTCTGTATTTGTGATGAATACGATTCAGAATTATTTACGGATAACTGTCTTATGAAACCGGCAATAGTGGTCTTGAAAAAAAATGTAAATACATTAAAGCAATGGTCTAATATTTTAGCGGCCACAGGTTTTATGAAAGGAAATCCCCTTTTTGTTGTAGATGATGAAGCGGATGCGGCATCCTTAAATACATTAATAAATAAAAATAAAAAATCCTCAATAAACAGATATCTTGACGAGATAAAAAATCGTTCCTCATGTAGTATTTATTTACAGGTAACCGGTACTCCTCAAGCATTACTTTTGCAATCAATGTCCTCTGGATGGCATCCTTATTTTACATATTATTTTAGACCTGGAAATGGTTATCTAGGAGGGGATTTCTTCTTCCCACAGGCTGGAAAGCCAAAGAGTGTTACTTTTATTGATGAAATGGAAAATCCGCTTAGAGTAGTATTGTTACACCACTTAATGGTTTCTGCACTAAAACTAATTGATGGACAAAAGGTGTGTAACTGCCTAATACATCCAAGTGTGCGGAAAGCAGTTCATAGCCGCTGCAAAGAGGAAATCGTAGATGAATTGACTGTTTGCACTCAAAATATTGAAACACCAGAATTTTTTGATAAATTGCATGAAGTGTATAATGATTTGAACCCGGTAAAAGGGAATAAGCAGAGTTTTGAAGATTGTTATAATTTGATAAAAAGAATGCTTTTACAGAAAGAAATAAAAGTGTTGCTAATGAACGGAGACTCTAATATAAATAGTGAAGAATATGTTACAGGTTCTAATATTATTATTGGCGGTAATACACTTGGAAGAGGAGTTACATTTTCAGGATTGCAAACTATTTATTATACTAGAACTGCAAAAAAACCACAGGCAGATACCATGTGGCAGCATAGCCGTATGTTTGGATATGATCGTGATCCAGGAATGATGCAGGTATTTATAGATGAGAAACTATATAAACTCTTTGCCGATATTAATGCAACAAATAATTCTATTATCTCTCAGGTTGAAAGAGGAATAAAGGATGTAAAAATTTATTATCCGGCTGGTTTGAATCCAACAAGAAAAAATGTTTTAGATAATGATAAAGTGGCTGTCATAACAGGGGGGACAAACTATTATCCATTAAATCCAGATAATGATACAATTGATAAAATTAGCCAGCTTTTAGAGGCTTTTGATGAGAAGACTAGCTGTTACCAAGTGAGTTTAAGGCTGGTTAAAGAGATTTTAATGCATGTTATATCTGACTATGATTTCAGAGTAGTCTCTTTTGTTTCTATATTAAATACATTTTTGGCTGAAAATCCGGCGGGACAGGGAAATTTGATTGTTAGAAGAAACAGAAATGTAGCAAAAGGAACTGGAGCTTTACTTTCTCCTAATGATTGGCAGCTTGGAGCTTCTATTACAGACAAGGTGGTACTTACTATGTATCAGATGACAGGGGATAAAGGCTGGGGAGGACGTAAAATCTGGGTTCCTAATATAAAACTTCCTAATAATATGATATATTATGATGTAGATGAAGAGAATGCGGTTAGTTCAGATGAAGAATTTTGAAAGGAAAATGCATGAAATATTCTAGTTTAGCAAAAAGAATTTTGTTTGAGCCGTTAAAATTAGGGGTAAACAGACTATGCATTTTATCAGGTTACTCTACTCCCAATATGGCATCATGGCTGATTAAAAATATTAAGAAATTTAAATCGAATCCAATAGATATTTCTATAATTGTTGGAATGGTTCCTTTTGATGGACTGAGTATTTCTGTACATGAAGGATTTAAGGAGCTGCAAAATGAAAATCTGCCACGTGCAGTAAAAAGCTATCAATGTAGTTATGTATATGATTCAATGCCAGTGCATTCTAAGGTTTACATATGGCTTAAAGATGATATTCCAGTCATAGCATTTGCTGGTTCTGCAAATTTCACACAAAGTGCTTTTTCGGAGGAACGTGGGGAATATATGGTTGAATGTGATGCTGAGGTCGCGTATCAATATTATTGCAATATTGAAAAGAGTACTATTTATTGTAACCATGCAGAAGTTGAGGAATTTATATTGCTTTATCCTACACACAGTGTATTAGATATGGAAAATAAACCGATCGATAGTATGTCTGGGGCAGGTATTCAGACAGTGAATCTTTCGCTTCTCTCTGAAAACGGTGAGGTTGGTGCTATATCTGGTCTTAACTGGGGGCAAAGAGGCAAACGAAATAAAAATGAGGCTTACATTCCATTGCCTGCAAAAACTGCCAGATCAGACTTCTTTCCATTAAATAAACAGCATTTTACTGTCGTTACAGATGATGGGCATCAGCTTATACTTAGAGTAGAACAAGATGGTGATAAAGCAATTACGACACCATTAAGTAATGCACAACTAGGTGAATATTTTAGAAATAGATTGGGATTAGCAAATGGTGCATATGTTTGGAGAAGTGACTTAGAAGCATATGGACGTACAGATGTTACATTTTATAAATTTGATGATGAACAGTATTATATGGATTTTTCAGTATAATATAAAAACCGAAGGATTTTCTTCGGTTTTTAAAAATAATTATTCGTTAATATTAGGTTCAATACTAGGATATTTGATATCAGCAAAGCTCTTTAAAATCGCTTCGAAGATAATCTTGGCACCTCGGCAAGGAACTGCCATTCCGATTTGCTTTCGTACACTTTCTTTGCTTCCAAAGAATTCATATGTGTCAGGGAAGGTTTGAAGGCGGGCACGTTCTCTATTGGTCAATGCACGTGGTTCTGACCAATGATAGATATGCGTACCGCCTCCGCCGCTCCCGGTTACCGTATAGGCTGGTTTATCAGGATCAAGCCTCTTATAAATCTGGCTGATTTTAGCACCACGAACATTGAGTCTGAGTTCTTCTGGAAGATTAGCGGTAAAAGCATTTTGTCCAGGTAGTATGTGCTCCAATCGGCGTACTACAGTTGCCGATTGTTTTGTTAATTCATTATTTAACGCATCAGAAGAAATTGGTGGTTTTTCAATAGCTGTTCGGCAGGTATTGTCGATATCAGCATATGGAGCTGGTGAAGGAACGCGATATTTAATTTTGATATCGTTCCTAATACCAACAATAATAATCCGATGCCTTGCTTGAGGAATTCCATATTCTTCAAATTTATATAAATGCGGAGTGAGAGTATACCCATGTTCCCCAGCATTTCTTAATCCATCTAAAATCTTAGTAAAAGCTTTGCCATCATTAGCGTTTCTAAGACCGCCAACATTTTCGGCAACAAACCATTGAGGATTATAAAGGTTTAAAACTTTTACACCATAGGAATACAAGGGACCATATACGCCGTCCATTCCCTTTTGTTCTCCAACAACGCTGTAATCATTACACGGGAAACCGAAAGCAAGTGCATCTATAAGAGGAAGTCCTGTTAAGTTAAACCCTCGAATATCTTTGTGATAAACACTTTTTGGATTGTTGGGACATATATTATGCCGGTATGTTTCGCAAGTATTTTTATCATAATCATTAGCCCATTGATGGACGATTTTATAGTTATCATCTCCGATATCAGCATTTAATGCTCCCCAGGCTATACCGCCCGGTCCGCAGAATAATTCACCTAATCTGAATATCATGTTAATCCTCTTTTCCTATTGTACGATTTTTGTTAAATAAGTCAATTTGTTTTTGAATATTTTCCTTTTCTTCTGGAGTCAAATGGCATGAGTCTTTGAAAACTTGTGTATAGGAACATAAATCTGAATCGTCTAAATAGCCAGCCATTTTATATAATGTTATTGTGTCTGCTTCATATAAATGGGCTAATAATCTTAAATAGTATGCGGAGATCCTTTTTTGCATACCATTTTCAATTCGGTTTAATGTTGAGTCTGCAATATTTGTTTCTTTAGCAACATCTTTTAAACTCATTTGTTTTTGTTCTCTTAAAAAATGAAGATATCTTCTAAGTTCGTCCATACTCTCACCTCTGTCCATTTAATATAACATAGTCGCTGCAAAAATGCAATAAAAAATTCGAAAACGCTGCTATATGGCAGCAAGAATAAGTTTTTTTAAAATTGGAAATGTACTTTAAAAATTATTATTGATATTTTAAACACTTGTAAAGTTAATAAAAATAGAATAGAATAATTATATCTTTATGCAGTTCATATATTCATTGGATATTCATCCGTACTTCCCAGATACAATTATAAAATTTATACAATAGAAGGAGAAGGGCTTATGGGTTATAGCTTTTTAGATTTAGCAAAAGAAGTATTAGAACATGAAAACATTCCACTTTCCGTAGAGGAAATGTGGGAAGCGGCAGGCAGATATGGCTTACTAGAGAAACTGTCATCTTCCGGCAAAACCCCAATCCGCACTCTGTCAGCCAGAATATATGTAGACATTAAGAATAACCTGGATACGATATTTGAACAGGTAAGCAAACGCCCCGCAAAGTTTTTCCTGAAAGGTCAAACGGCAGGATTACAGGAGTATGAGGACAGGCAGGGACGAGCGGGAAAGAAGCTGAAATTTGCAGAACGGGACTTACACATCCTGCTTTCCAGTTTTGTTAATTCCGATGAACATTTTAAATGCTCCACAAAAACCATATACCATGAAGTTTCCAAGCGTGAAAAGAGTGGAAAGAACAAATGGCTGCACCCGGATCTTGTAGGGGTACACTTCCCTTTTGAATCTTATACACCAAATACCCTTAAGCTATTTGATATTTTAAAAGTGAATCCTTATAAATTGTATTCCTTTGAAATGAAAATCAACGTGAATCTTGCCAACCTACGGGAGTATTATTTCCAGGCAGTTTCCAATTCAAGTTGGGCGCATGAAGGCTATCTGGTAGCACTACATATTACGGAGAACCCGGAATTAATGGATGAAATGCGCCGTTTAAACAATGCATTCGGGATTGGAGTAATCCGGTTGGATGCAGAACATTTCATGCAAAGTGAGATCCTGTTCTCTGCAAAGGAAAAGGAATCCCTTGATTGGGATACCATTAACCGTCTGGTCGACAGCAACCCGGATTTTAAGGAATTCCTGCAAGACTTAATGGAAGATATCAAAGTAGGAAAGATTAAGAGTAAATATGATGAAACCTACACCGAAGAAGAGCAGATGTGCCAGTATGCTTTAAAATGCGGAATCCTGTCTTGAATTTCTGACAATAACAATTCTAATTCAAATTATATATCCCCACTGTCAGCTTAATATTTAACAGGCAGCAGGGGATTTTTTTATCTGACTTTGTCTATAAAATTCAAAATACCAATACCAACAAAAGATATTTTTGTCAATTAACAAGCCAATGTTGCGGAAGTACCGAGATAGAAATTGGAACGGTGTATGCTGCGGAACTGGGAATCACACTGCTTTCCGGGATTGACCGCTATACTTTGGAGGAGGCGGAAATCAGAGTGAGTTTTCACCTGGAAGTGTACGATGGTGTGTACGAGGAAGTCCCTATGGGAATCTTTGAAATCAGTGAGGCAAACCGCACCATACGCTGTCTGGAAATCAAGGCATATGATTATATGCTCCGGTTTGAGAAAAGCTTCAATGGGTTTGAAACGGCAGGAAATGCCTATGCGTTCCTGGCTTTGTGCTGTAAAGCATGTAACGTGGAACTGGCGCACACCCAGGCAGAAATAGAAGCCATGCCCAATGGCTCAGAGCTGCTGTCAGTTTATACGGATAATGACATTGAAACATACAGGGATGTACTGTTCTATGTGGGACAGGTGCTTGGCGGTTTTTTCTGCATCAACCGGGAAGGAAAGCTGGAGCTTCGCAAATATGGGAATCAGCCCATGATGACGTTTTCTGACAGGCATCGGTTTTCCAGCAGCTTCTCGGATTTTATTACCCGGTATACCGCCATTAGTTCCACCAATATCAAGACACAGATTTCCGAGTATTACGCATTGGAACCGGATGATGGTTTAACTATGAACCTTGGCATAAATCCGCTTTTGCAGTTTGGATTGGAAGAAACAAGAAAGACACTGCTTGAAAATATACTTACAGATTTGTCTATTATCCGTTATGTACCTTTTGATTCAGATACCATCGGCAATCCGGCACTGGATTTGGGAGATGTGCTGGTGTTCACAGGCGGTCATGCAGATGAAAATCAGTTAGCCTGCGTCACCGGATATCAGGTAAAAATCAACGGAAAACACTCCCTGAAATGCGTAGGAAAGAACCCAAGATTGGCGCAGGCAAAGTCTAAGAATGACAAGAACATTTCCGGACTGCTGAACCAGATTGTAGCAGGGAAGATAGGAATCTATACCTTTACCAATGCTTCGAAGTATACGGTGAATGATATGGATGTGAAGATTATTAGCATTGAATTTGCGGCGGCGGAGGAAACCCATGTGCAGTTTTTTGCCATAGTTCTGGTAGATGTAACAGCGGATATCAAGGAGCAGACCGGAACGGCAGCAGGTACCATTGTGGTTCCCATTCCAGCACAGGGGGAAGATGGAATGGAAACCACTCAAGATATATCCGTAAATGTAGAACTGCCGGTCACGTTTTCAGCAGACGGGAAAGCTGTGGCATTTGTGAAGTATGAATTTAACGATGAAGAAATTCTAACTCATTATCCGGTAGAGAACTGGGGAAGCGGAAATCATGTACTGCCATTGTACTACCCAATCGAAAATCTGATTCCAAACTTCACAAATACGTTTAATGTGTATCTGAGAATGGAAGGCGGAAGCGGAAACATAGAAACGGGTGGCTGCATCGCTTCCATCAGCGGACAGGGCATGGCGGCGGCTTTGGCCTGGGACGGAAAGATTACGATTGAGGAAACCATTTCTGCATTCCGGCTTGGAGCAGGGCTTATAGTCAAAAATTTTACTGAGTCCATCGGCATAGAGACTATGGAATTGATACAGTGGCAGATGGCTGATAGTATGGGCAGGATTTCCATTGGCGCATTTGGCTTACCAGTGGATACCAGTTAAGGAGGTTGTAATGAAGTTAAAAGGAACGATGACATTGGAACTTACGAATGTATATACCGGGGAAGTGGAAACAGTAGCAGAGGAAAACATGATTACCAATGCCGTGAATCACATCTTTGGTTTGAATCCGCTGGGTGTTTTTTATGAGGCAGCAGCCAGCATTGACGGGATTGAATGGAATAAAGGATTACTTCCCATCTGTCCAAATATGATTGGAGGAATTCTGCTGTTTTCCAAAGCACTGGACGAGAAGGCAGATAATATCTATTCCTCATCGGATAATCTGCCGGTTTCCTATGCTTCCAACAAAGTGAATTCCACGGCAAATGTGGCAAGGGGAAGTTTGAATCTGACGGAGAGTAAGACGCTGGAGAATGGTTATAAGTTCGTATGGGAATTCACACCAAGCCAGGGGAATGGAACCATAGCGGCAGCAGCATTGACCAGTGCGCAGGGCGGGACAAATGCCTATGGAAGCCTGATAGATGACAGCGCTACCTTTTTGCAGTTAAAGAGTGTGGATATCGGCAGTCTGTCCAATGAAAAGCAGTTAGTGCTGTTTGAAACTGTGGAAGTGGATTTTGAGAATGACCTGCTTTACTCGATTACTTATCAGGATTCTGCTGTTCGGATCCGTAAAGTCCGTGTCCCCATTTTCAGTATCAAACTGAACGAGAAACTGGATGATACGACTTATACGGTATTAGAGGATCAAGTAATCCAGACCACCACTTTCCGTTTTTTAGGAAAGTATACGCTCTATGGAGAATTTTTAGATGGTGCGGATGGCTACTGGTACGGATTTTCCAATGAGGGAAATTCCTCCGGCAATGCTGCCATAGTGTGGGTAAAAATCTCAAAGACTGATTATTCCATAACGGAGGGGGAATGGATACTTTCCAATGCAATGCTCATAGATGTGGGAAACCGGGACGAGAGCGGTTCTTACCCGGAACGGGTTTTGAAATGCTGTATGCGGAAGGGATATCTGTATGTTATGGCAGATAATAAAGAAGGTGTATATAAGATTAATACGGCGAATTCTTCTGATGTAACATTGATTAATTTATGGTTCACTTCCAAATGGAAACCGCTTTGTGACAAAGGGACCTGTGAGGTTTATATGATTCTGATTGGTAATTTGATTATAGGAGGTGATTTCCAGATTACGATTGATGACAAGGTTATCCAAACCCAGGGGAGCGCGAGGCTGAATGATGCGGTAACGCCACTGTTCCAGTACAAAAACTTCCTGCTGGGCTGGGGTGGAAGCTACGGTTCCGAATACCGGACCATGTACCTGCTGACACCTTATCTGGCATCTATTAATAATCTGTCTTCGGCAGTGGTGAAGACAGTAGATAAAACCATGAAGATAACGTACACATTGACACAGGAATGAAAATATGTCATTACACAGTAATTGGCAGCTTTCGGGCTGCCTTTTTTGCGCAGAAAAATAAAAGGAGGGCAATACGATGAAGGATGTTGCAAACACGATGCAGTATGTTTTTGCCGCCATGGGCGGCTCACTTGGAGCAGTACTGGGCGGTTTTGACGGGTTTTTGTATGCATTGATTGTTTTTGTTGTAGTGGATTATATGACCGGAGTGATGGTTGGGATTTTGAATAAGGAACTTTCCAGTCAGATTGGTTTCCGTGGGATTTTCAAGAAGGTGGTGATTTTTTCACTGGTGGCGGTGGCACATATCATTGACAGTTATGTGATTCAGAACGGAAGCGTCCTGCGGACAACCATGATTTTCTTCTATCTGTCCAATGAGGGGATTTCTATTTTGGAAAATGCCGCTTTGATTGGACTTCCCATTCCTAAGAAGATGAAGGATGTTCTGGAGCAGTTGAAGGAGAAAGAAGACCATGAAGGTAAATAGGAGTTATGTGTCATCTAATAACACTTACAGCAGAAATAATCCGCAGTATATCGTAATCCACAATACTGACAATTTCCGTGCCGGAGCAGATGCCCTGTCTCATGCCAAAGCACAGTTTAATAGGAACTTAAGCACCTCCGTCCATTATTATATGGATGATGGTGACACAGTGTACCAGGCAGCTTCCAATGACCATGGGTGCTGGCATGTAGGGGCAAATTATGGCGGGCGGCTGTTTGGAACCGTGAACAACAAGAATAGTATCGGCGTGGAAATGTGTATGCAGGCAGGGTATTATTTTAATAAGGCGTTTGCAAATACTGTGGCATTTGTTCGTCAGTTGATGGAAGAAACTAGGATTCCGGCTGAACGGGTATTACAGCACTATGATGTGTGTGCCAAGAATTGCCCGTCACAAATCCGGGCGAAGGGCATGTGGGAAGAGCTCAAGCGGCAGATTCAGAGCGGTGGTTCTGGTGATAATGAGATTGATTCTCCCTATAAAAAGAAGTATGTACAGTTTATAGGAAGCCTGCCTTTTGACTCCTATGGGGTAAAGGTGTCGATCCCAAATTTGCATATCCGCAAAGGTCCCGGAACAAATTACGGAAAACAGCCGGGTTTTACAGGAATTGGCGTCTTTACCATCGTAGCGGAATCTGCGGGGCAGGGAGCCGCAAAATGGGGACTGTTGAAGTCCTATAAGAAGAACCGGGACGGGTGGATTTACTTGGATTACACTATAAAAATCTGAATGGAGAAAGTTCTTGCTTTCTCCATTAGACAAAAAATGAATTGTAATAAAACATACTTGACAAAACAATGTATTTATGTAAAAATACAATACATAATAAACATAGGAGGAAACTTTATTGGACGAACATCGAAATACACACATCTTACTTAACGAAAGTTTACTTAGAAAAATTGTTTATTGCATAGATAAAGCCATTGGAGAAGACCAAACACAATATTTAAGAGAAAATCATCGTGAAACTAATAATGCCATTATACTTCTCAGAGGAGATAATATTAATACCAATCTCAGAAATCATGTGGTAAAAGATGAAATAGATTTAATTCCGTTTCAGAGATATGGATGGTCAGGAAGAATGGTTATTGACCGAAAGAATCATATAACTTATTCTATCATGACGGAAGGAACACTATTAACTGTACCTAGAAAGAAAAATAGGGAAAATCCTCATTATTTACATTCAGTACTGTTTGTAGAAAACGGGGATTGTATTGCAAAACAAAGGCAGATGACATTACAGGATTTTGGAATCACTATTTTTGATACGGACGTTTTAGAAGAAGATTTTGAAACAATTAGTCAAGGACTAATTGATAAAAATGAAGATTACAAGCATTATATAGTTGCTTATAAAGCAGATCACGGGGAAATTCAAAGTATTACATTAAAGTTTCTGGATAAAGACTTTAATGTTGTAGATGAGACATCTCTTATGCAATACATAAAGCCGGATTTTGCTCGGCTGACAGATGTTGGGCCTGCAGAAGAGACTGACGAAGAAAATAAAGAAAATAAGCAAGGCTTAGTGGCTATTAAGAGTGGATTGAAGCCAAAACTTCGTGAGGTAGAGAAAAAGGCCTGAAAATATTAAGTTCAGGAGATGCAAAAATGATAGAAAAGAAATTTTACGGTGAAAGATTAAAAAATGCCAGAATGTATAGAGGATTGACGCTTACAGAGCTAGCCAAAAGGACAGAAATAAGTAAACAATCAATCTCTTTATATGAAAATGGTAACAATGTGCCAGATCACATGAGAGTCAGGCTTTTAGCGGCAGAATTAAAATTTCCTTATGATTATTTCTTTCAAACAGATAATTATGTAGCAAAAACAGAAACAACATATTTTCGTTCTCTTGCCAGTGCCAATAAGAAAGACAGGACAGCACAAAGTATAAAGCTAGAATATGTGGCGAAAATGTATGAGATCTTATTAGAATACATTTCTTTTCCGATAATGAATTTACCTAGTGTTGATTTTGAAGGCTATGATGATGTTTTTGAATGTGAAAGTGAGGAAGCAATAAAAGAAATAGAGGGTATTGCTCAACAGGTCAGAGAATATTGGGGAATTGGTGACGAGCCAATTAAAGATTTGCAATATCTTTTAGAGAAGAATGGTATTATTGTTACTGGTTTTAATACAAATGAAGATAAAATAGATGCTTTTAGTCAAAGAACAATAGTAGAAGGGAAAAATATTTATTTTATTGCTGTTGCACTAGGAAGCAGACCCGAAGGAAGAATACGGTTTGATATGGCTCATGAATTGGGGCATATATTACTGCATCCATGGAGTGAAGATCTTGAGGCAATAACTAAGGATGAATTTAAAGCCCGAGAAAGACAGGCCAATATGTTTGCAAGCGCCTTATTATTACCAAGAAATAGTTTTAAAAAAGATGTTGCGGCATATCCAACGGACTTGCAGTATTATCAGTTTATGAAAAAAAAATGGAAAGTTTCAATTCAAGCTATGATGTATAGGGCTCATCAATTGGGAGTTATATCAGATAATCAGTATCAGTATATGATGCGTCAAGTTTCAAAAAATGGATGGAGACAAAAGGAACCAGGAGATGTATCTTATTCTTTAAATGAAAATATATTTCAGGGGGCAATTGATTTATTAATCGAGCAGAATGTGTTAACAGCAAAGGAAATATTGGAAGTATTTCGGTATAATGGGGTGAATTTATATTCTGACGATATAGAGGATCTTCTTCATTTACACTCGGATACCTTACGAGTGGAGGAAAAGGTAGTTCCGATATTACAGTTGCGGAATAATAATCCGTAATAAAATTTGCGTGAAAGAAGATCAGACAAAAAAGTCTGGTCTTTTTTTGAGCTTTTATAAAGTATTGATTTTGTAAGGTGAAAACCGCTGGATTGCTTGACTTTATAACGGTTCAGAGTGATTAATAGACTACCAAAAAACGAAAGGAGTTCTTATTATTATGGTAGTTATAGGTAAGGCAAAACAAATAGCATTTTACTGTAGAATGAATCATAGTAACCATGATTATACGCAGTTTCTGAAAGTAATTCAGAAAACGCTTGATGGAAGATACGGAGCAGCGAACTGGAAAATGACATTATTCTTTGAAGTAGATTCTGGCACAAATCCAAATCGGAAAAAGTTCCTCCAATTAAAGTCGGAGATTCAGGCTGGTAAGTGGGATGCGGTGGTGACGATGAAGGCAGATACCCTTGCAAGGGATTGGAAACAGTTTATGGAATTTATGGAAGTATGTAAGGAAAATAGTGTGGAGGTCATCTGCACTCGTGGATCAGAAGATGCTGAACCCATATATAAACGGATTCAGCAGTTTGTCCGGGATTATTTTGAAGGAAGTGATTGCCCATGAAAATCCGGATATTAGAACCTGTTTTTCAAGTGTCACAAAAGAAAAAGCGTGTATGTGCTTATGCAAGGGTATCTTCAGACAGCAGAAGACAGGAGGACTCTCTGGAAAATCAGACAGATACCTATGAGCGCCTGATTACTTCTAATCCAGAGTATGAGTTTGCCGGAGTTTATGCCGACCAGGGAATCTCTGGCTACTGCGAGAGCCGGCCAAAGTTCCAGAAAATGCTGGGAAAAGCAAGGGCAGGGGAAATCGATTTAATCATAACAAAGTCAATATCGAGATTTGCGAGAAATACCGTCACCGTTCTGAAAGTTGCAAGAGAGCTGAAAGAACTGGGTGTCGGTATTTTTTTTGAGGAACAGAATATCAACACCCTTTCTGGGGACGGTGAGATGATGCTTGCCGTCCTTGCTTCTTTTGCCCAGGAAGAAAGCCGGAGTATGAGCGAGAACAACAAGTGGACCATTAAAAAGAAGTTTGAGCAGGGAGAAATCATGATTAATACCGAGCGGTTCCTAGGATATGACAAGGATGAGTATGGTGGACTGGTCATTAACCAGAAAGAGGCATTAGTAGTGGATTTTCTTTATGACATAACCTTGTTCGGATTGGGAAATTCCAGACTGAAAAGCCTGATGAATTTTCTGGGAGTAAAGACCGTGACCGATGCGGAATGGAATGAAAGCACGGTAAATGGGGTGCTGACCAATGAAAAGTACAAAGGAGACTATCACCTGCAGAAATACTTCACACCAGAGAATAAGAGGAACCAGTCAAGGCTAAACCGCGGGGAAGTACAGAGCTACTACATCACAGATAACCACCCGGCTATCGTGAGTGAGGAGAAATGGAACCAGGTACAGGCGGAGCGGGAACGCCGGAAGAAGGAGCGGAATATTGCTGCTGACGGTACTGAGAAGTATCACAACCGATATCCGCTGAGCGGAATGCTGATTTGCCCATATTGCGAAAAGAATCTCAGGCGCAGAATGGTATATAAAGGAAAGATTCAGTGGCTGTGCAGCACTTACATTAAAGAGGGGAAACAAGCCTGTCTGGGAGTGCGGGTGGATAATACAGAGGTCATAAAGCAGAACATTACAGAGCCAACAGTGGTAGAGGAGGTGAACATACATGGCAAGAAACATTACCGTTATACCCGCAAGGCAGATTTCATCAGCGGACGAGAGTATGGGCCAGAGTGTGCGGAAGTTACGGGTGGCAGCGTATTGCAGGGTATCAACCGCCCAAGAAGAACAGTTATTAAGTTATGAGAACCAGGTGAATTATTACACCACATTTATTAATGAGAATCCCCTTTATGAATATGCAGGTACTTATGCGGATGAGGGCATTTCAGCAACCAATACCAAAAAGAGGGATGAGTTTAAAAGTATGATAACAGACTGCCGGGCAGGTAAGATTGATATGATTATTACAAAGTCCATTTCACGGTTTGCAAGGAATACGCTCGACTGCCTGAATAATGTAAGGGAGTTGAAAGAATTAGGTATTGGAATCATTTTTGAAAAGGAAAACATTAATACTCTGGATGCTAAAGGTGAGGTTCTGCTTACTATTCTTTCTTCAATGGCACAGGACGAGAGCCGGTCTATTTCAGAGAATTCAACTTGGGGAATCCGCAGGAGATTCGAAAAGGGGCAGCATAAGATGAGTACGAAGCGATTTCTGGGTTATGATACTGATGAAGATGGGAAACTAGTAATTAACCGCAAGCAGGCAGTTATTGTAAAGCGGCTTTACTGTGAATTTCTAAGTGGGAAAACAGTTGATTATATAAAGCGGATATTTGAGCGGGAAGGTATTGTTAATTGGGATGGCAGCACGAAATGGCAGGTGACAACTCTGCAGAGTATGTTGGAAAACGAAAAGTATAAAGGCGATACGATTCTGCAGAAGAGTTACACTGTGGACTTCCTTACAAAAAAACGGGTGCAAAACCAGGGGGAAATACAGAAATTCTATATTGAGGATGACCATGAATCTATTATTGAACCGTGGATTTGGGAATGTGTGCAATTGGAGATTAAGAGAAGAAAGCGGTATCTGGAGGAGCACGGAACCAATTCTTATTCTAATAATACGGAGAAGAATCCTCTCGCTTCGAAGATTGTATGCGGGGAGTGTAATAAGGCGTTTACCAGGAAGGGATGGCGCAGCAGTAACGGAGAAAGCCGGAAGGTATGGCAATGCAGCGAACGGTATAAGGTGAAGGGAGTTGTGGGATGTACTAATCGACATGTAGAGGAGAGTACGTTCGAAAAGGCATTTGCTATGGCCTGGAATGAGGTTTTGGAGAATAAGGAATATTTTTTGCGGAAATGGGAGGGGCAGGAAAAGAGTAGGGATTTGTTGGAGGTGTATCGGGCGAAGGATTTTCGGAAATTGTCGAAAGCGGCAGTGGGGGAAGCGGATATGGATCCGAATTTTATGTTGAGAGTATTGGACTGTATTAAGGTGTTTGAAAATGGGAAGTTGCTGGTAGCGTTTCTGGATGGCACTGAGATTGAGTGTAAATAAATGAAGATGAATTTTAAATTTTCATTTTTAGAGAAAAATTACGGAAATGCTTTATGTATTTTAATGTGATTCTGTGATATAATTGAACAGATTATATTGTCAAATCACATTGGAGGTATAGCATGGCAGCATTAACGAATTAAAGATAACCAAGCAGTTGACATTATTAGAACATTAGAAAGAATGAATGAGAGGACTGGGGTTCAAGAAGAAAATCATAAGGCAGAATCGGTTGCTTTGGTAGTTTGGGATACTGAAACAGGAAAAATCGATGTGTCAGTGCCTGAAGCTAATTCTAGTTTGCGTTTGGAGAAGTTTGGAGATAGAGTAGAAAAGATATATTTATCAAGATATAAGGGCTTGCCACCACATGATAGATAAAACTTGACTTAAGGCAATAGCTATGGTTATATGGCAGGTATAAAATATAGAATAGGTGATAAATTGTGAAAATTAAAGAAGATTATGATAAACTAAGAGGCGGCTATTATACACCAGAGTTAATCACAGAATTCATAACCAGATGGGCAATCCGTACTGGTAGTGATACGGTGTTAGAGCCAAGTTGTGGAGATGGTAGTTTTATAAAAAGTATAGTAAAGTGTTTAAAAGATAAATGTGTTTCCGAAGATAAAATTAAAAAACAGGTCTTAGGAATTGAGCTTGATAAGAACGAAGCAAAGAAAGCAAGACTAAAAGGAGGGCGTGTTGCTAATTCTGATTTCTTTTCATACTATTTGAAAAATATAAATGGTAAGAAAAAATTCAATGTAGTGTTAGGAAATCCTCCATTTATTAGATATCAAAACTTTGTAGAAGACTATAGAAAATGTGCATTTGATTTAATGCAACAGATGGATACGAACCCTAATAGATTAACAAACATATGGGTTCCATTTTTAATTTTATCTTGTGAATGTTTGAAAACAGACGGAAGACTAGGTATGGTAATTCCAGCAGAACTTTTTCAAGTTGATTATGCGGCAGAAACAAGGATGTATTTAAGCAACAAATTTGAGCGACTCATTATAGTGACTTTTAATAAATTGCTTTTTGAAGGAGCTCAACAAGAAGTTGTCCTGCTTTTAGGTGAAAAGAAGTCAACTAAGAAGGGTATAGAAGTTATCGAGATAGAAAGCGCATCAGATCTTTTAGATTTAAATATAAATAATTACGATGCGGAAATAAAAGAATTAGATCACTCAAGTGAAAAATGGGTGAAATATTATCTTACTAATACAGAATTAACGTTATTGAGAAAGTTGCAGAATGATAAAAGGCTAATTAAAACTACAGAATTGTTTGATGTCAATGTTGGAGTGGTAAGTGGGCAGAATGACTTTTTTATACTAAATAACAAAATGGTAGAGGAATACTCTTTAAATAATGCTGTACAACCTATTATTGGAAGAGCTGAACAATTAAAGGGGATTCAGTTAAATTCGTTGGATTTAGACAATTTAAAGAAGGAAAATAAGAAAGTTTTTATATTTGAACCTGAAGATTTGGATTATGATGAGCTTTCTGTGCCAGAAAAGGAATATATCAGTTATGGCGAACAAGCAAAATTTAATGTAGGGTATAAGTGCAGAATTAGGAAGAGGTGGTATATAGTACCGCAAACATGGAAACCAGAAGCTTTTATGCTCAGACAAATAAACAAATATCCCAAGATAGTTTTGAATCGAACTAAAGCAACAAATACTGATACATTGCATAAAATCAGATTTCTTGAGGGTGTAAAGCCTGAATTGGTTGTAGTAGCCTTTCTCAATTCTTTTACTTTTGCTCAATGTGAAATAACAGGTAGAAGTTATGGTGGAGGTGTAATGACGTTTGAGCCTGGAGAGGTACGAAAACTGCAGATTCCGATGAAAGGTGCAGAAGAGTTAGATTTAATTTATATAGATGAATTAATGCGAGCTGGGAAAATAACAGATGTTTTAGATTATACGGATAATATCTTATTAAAAAAGCATCTTAGCTTGTCTGATAAAGAAATTCATACATTGAGAAATATTTGGGAAAAAATGAGTAACCGTAGAATTGAACGTAAAAAAAAGCAGAAAGAAGATTAATGCTAATATGTATATTTATATTATTACGGTTGAACTTTTATAAACAAAGAAGGAGGGGGCCGATAATGAGTGAACGTATGGCAAAACTTGTAAAATCTTACCAAGACCATATTTTGCAATACAGTAAACCGGAGTATAATGAAACGGAAGTACGGAACGATTTTGTTAACCCTTTTTTTGAAATTCTAGGTTGGGATGTTTTGAATAAACAAAATCTTCCTCAACATTTGAGAGAAGTAAAACACGAAGCATCTGTAATTGTAGATGAAGATGGAGAGAACAAGAAAAAAAAACCTGATTATGCCTTTAACTTAGGTACTGAGACCTTATTTTTTCTTGAAACTAAAAAACCAGCAGTTAATATTATGCAAAATAAGGATTCAGCATTTCAATTGCGGCGATATGGGTGGAATGGTAATCTTAAGGCCTCAGTTTTATCAAACTTCACAGATTTGATAATTTATGATTCCACAGTACGTCCAATTGAGAACGATGATGTTATGCAAGCTATGGTTGCACATTATCATTATACTGAATATGTAGATAAATTTGATGAAATATCACTATTGTTATCAAGAAATTCCGTGATCACAGGAAGATTCGAACAATATTTTTCTAAGCTTACTTCGTCATTAAAAAAGGAGCCTTTTAATCAATATTTTTTGGAACAGATTAAAAATTGGCGATATAAGCTTAGTGTTGATATTTATAAAAATAATAAAAATTTAGATGAAGAGTCTCTTAATATATTCGTGCAGAGAATACTTAATAGAATAATTTTTTTGAGGATATGTGAAGATCGTAATCTTGAGATATATGAAACTTTAAAACAAATAGAATCATACAATGAATTGAAAAAGGTTTTTTATAGTGCAGACCAGAAATATGATTCAGGACTATTTGAATTGATAGATGAACAAAGCATAGTGGTATCTGATTCATTAATTATTGAAATATTTAGAGATTTATACTATCCTAATAGCTGCTATGAATTTAGCATAGTAGAGCCTTATATAATTGGTCAGATATATGAATTATTTTTAGAAGAGAAAATACATATATCTGAAACGGGCATTGTTGAGATAACGAAGAAGCCAGAGGTTGTGGATTCACAAGGGGTAGTTTATACTCCTAAAAATATTACTGATATAATTGTACACCAAACATTGTCTCCGTTATATGCAGGTAAAGAATTATATGAAACTGAAAAGTATAGAATAGCAGATATATGTTGTGGATCAGGTAATTTCTTACTATCAGCATACGAGTTCATTATAAATAAACATATTGAATTCTATACAAATAATTTTAAAGAAAAAGCAATACATGAAGGTAAGATATATCGTATAGGTGAAGAATTGTATGGGCTTTCTTTTAAAGAAAAACGGAATATACTTGAATATAATTTGTATGGAGTTGATATAGATGCATTAGCTGTTGAAGTAACTAAATTTAGTTTGCTTTTAAAATTGATTGATGGCTGTTCTAGTAGCGAGATTGAGTTCTACTCAAATGAAAATAAATGTAGAATATTACCGAATTTAGACGGGAATATTCGTAATGGAAATAGTCTTGTAGATTTTAAATATATAGATTACGATAATTTATTTTATGAAAGACCTGATTTGTTTGCAAAATTGAAATTGTTTGATTGGGAAAAAGAATTTGATAATAAGATATTTGATGCAATAATCGGGAACCCTCCTTATATACGAGTACAGAATATGGTTCACTATTCTCCAGAAGAGTATAATTATTACAAATCTGATTTTGCGCCATACAGTACTGCAAAGGCAGAGCTAATGGATAAGTATTATTTGTTTCTTGAGAGGGCATTGAGTCTGCTTAAGAAGGGAGGGAGTTTAGGATACATAATACCTCATAAGTTTATGTTAATAAAAACAGGATCCGAATTAAGAAAATTCCTTTCAGAAAAGAAATGTGTTCGGCGAATAGTTCATTTTGGTACAAATCAGATTTTTGTGGGTAAGAGTACATATACTTGCCTTTTGTTTTTATCAGGCGAGCCGCAAAAGTCATTTGAAATAGGTTTTGTGGAGGATATAAATATTTATTATAATGATCCTAATATAAAAATGAGAGAATATCCAATTGAATACCTTGGCACGGCTCCGTGGAGTTTCATGTCAGATGATATAATGCATGTACTGGAGCGAGTAGCACAAAAATGCAATCCATTAAATTCATTTGCCGAAATATTTGTTGGATTACAAACAAGTGCTGATAATGTTTATATTATTGAACCTATAAGAATTGAAGAGTCATATACTTATTTTATCGATAAAAATGGTTGCGAGCAGCGAGTAGAATCCTCTATATTGAAACCTTGTATTTATGATATTAGGTTAGAAAAGTATAAAAAAATAGATGCGAATAAACAAATTATTTTCCCATATCATCTTGTTGCCAAGAAGCCTCTGCTTTATACGTTGCCTGAAATGGAAACTGGTTTTCCTGAAACACTAAAGTACTTATATGAATTTAAAGATGAACTAGATAAACGTAATATTGTTAAGCGGAATGAGGAAAATTGGTATCAATTTGGACGCAGTCAAAGTTTAAAGAGATTTACTAATAAAGAACACTTGATTTGGTCAGTTTTATCTACTTCCGGGAATTATGTATTCGATGATAAAGGAATATCGTTTACAGGAGGGGGAAATGGACCATTTTATGGACTTGAGATGAAGTCGGATACAGAAGAGTCTATTTTTTATATTCAAGCGGTCCTAAACCATTGGTTATTAGAGGCTGTTGTAAAAAGCAAAGCTAGTACGTTTCGAGGTGATTATTATTCACATGGGAAACAGTTTGTTGAGTTGTTACCTATTTATAAAATAGATTTCACAAAATCTAATGAGGTAAGGATACATGACTCTATTGTAGATAAGGTAATGAATATCATGACTTTAAAACAAAAAAGAGAAGAGCAAAGTACTCGAGAACAGAAAAAGGTTATTGAACGACTAATAGAGAATGAATTTCAAAATTTAAATGTTATCATAACCAATTTATATGGTGCTAATGGCATTGATATAGAGATCTTAAGTGAAACTTAAATAAGAGTGTTGTATGTTTAATACTACATGGCATAACTAAATACTTATGCCATGTAGTATTATTAATATTTTTCACCGCATGTGGAGACAGTGATATCACTACATCGGAAAAATACGTGAAACTCCTTGAATTTAGGCACTTTGAGCGATTTTTCCGCTTCGACCAAAGTGACCGAAAAAAGTATAAAAAAGCAATTTCGGACGGAGTAAATGTATCGGTAGTTCTTGATATGGTGTCTCGGAACACATAAATCTACGGTTCATATATGGGGAGTAGGATAGTAATTACGGAAACTGTTACAATAAAAACCCACCTATATTTGGACATGTTGTTAACTACCTAGATTACACGATTCAAAAGTAAATAAAATATTACAGGTAATAGTAGAAAGATGTCTTTCTAATCCAATCTGTTTGGCAGATAGATTATGATCATATAGATGGATAGGTGGGGATTTTAAGGCGGCACAAGGAGATGAAATGGTTATGTTTAAAATTTTGGTGATTGAAGATGATAAAGACATATCAGAATTATTAAAATTTTTTCTTGAAGATAATGGATATTCAGTAATGGTAGCTGATGATGGCATAAAGGGAATAAAAATATATCGTGATGAAAGTATTGATTTAATACTCTTAGACATTATGTTGCCAAAAGTCGATGGGTATACAGTTTGCAAAAGGATTAGAAAAGAGTCTGATATACCAATTATTATGATTACAGCACTTACAAGTGAGGACGAGCAGATAAAAGGTTATGATCTGCAGGTTGATGATTATGTTACTAAACCCTTTTCTATGCCAGTCCTATTAAAGAAAGTCGCTGCAATACTACGAAGAATAAATGGAGATCAAGAAAAAAAATTATTATTTTATAGAGATTTAGTGTTAGATACAGATAATTACCGTGTATCTGTTAAAGAAAGAACAATTGATCTTACGAAAAAAGAATTTGAAATTTTAAGAGAATTACTGATAAATCAGAATAGAATTATAACAAGAGAACTCCTCCTGGGAAAGATTTGGAAATACGAATACCTTGGAAATGATAGAATTGTAGATAATCATATAAAAAACATACGAAGAAAATTGGGAGTAGATTACATTGAAACAATTAAGGGGGTCGGATATAGAATTGATTAGGTTAATTAGAAGCAAATTATCAATTAAAGTATTTATATTAACACTTATTGTGTTGTGGGGATTAACAGGCCTTACATATACTTCTATACTTATCTTTACTCCCAGATTATATCAGACAGAATTGCAGAAAAATTTAGACACAGCTATAAATCGTACCTTAAAGGAAATTAGTAGTGTGAATTTTAAAAGAGGGCAAGAAATAATTAAGGATTTGTCAAATAGTTATAATATTGCAATTATGTTGTTTGATTCAAATGGAAAACAAATTGATTACGGAGAAAATATTCTATTTGTTGCAGATGATGACACAGCTTCTGTTTTACAGAGAAAGAGTAGTACACAAACATATAAGATTAACTTTAATGATTCACAAGAAATATACACTATGACAGTATTGGGAAAAAGTGAAGAAATCAATAGGTTAAGCTTATTACTGAAAAGAAGCTTAGTATGGATTTGCATGGGTATACTTAGCATTTCTATTATAATTGCTTTTTTTTATACAAAGTATATTACAATGCCAATAAAAAAAATATCTTCATATTCCAAAAAATTGGCAAAATTGGATTTTGCTTCTCATTTTTATAATAATCGAATAGATGAAATTGGAATTTTAGCAGAAAGCTTAAATGAACTATCAGAGCATCTAAATAATGCATTAGATGACTTAAGAACCGCTAATGATAGTTTAAAAAAAGAAATAGAATATGAAAAAAAAGTTGAACAACAGCAAATGACATTATTTTCGGCCTTATCTCACGAATTAAAAACACCAATTACTATTTTAAAGGGACAAACACAAGGGATGTTGTATAATGTTGGAGGATATAAAGATAAAGACAAATATTTGAAACGATCTTTTGAAGTTATCTGTATGATGGAACAACTCGTAAAAGAAATTTTAATTGCTTCTCATATGCAATCGTCAATGTATAAAATAAAAACGGAAAATATTAATTTGTCAGAGGTATTTGACGACATCATTGAGGAATATGATGAAATGGTTCTTCTAAAAAAACTAAATATTCAAATTATGTTAATCGATTTTAGTATTATTTCGGCAGATAGAACTTTAATTAAAAAAGTATTTAGTAATCTGATTAGTAATGCAATTTATTATTCTCCCAAAGGGGAAAGTATTCATATTTCTACTAAGATTATAGGTGGTAATCCAGTTATTTGCATAAAAAATACAGGGGTATATATAGAAGAAAATGAAAAGACTTCTCTATTTCAACCATTTACACGAGGTGAAAAATCAAGAAATAGAAATACTGGTGGTAGTGGGATGGGTCTATATATTGTTAAATTAATTATAGAATTGCATCATTTTTCAATAGTGATGAAAAATGAACAAGATGGTGTGTGTGTTGAGATAACTTTAAATAAACAAAGTGTGAATAGAAATAGCGGAAAGGATTAATTGGCATAGACGTAAGAATAAATTCTGCACTTCGGAAAATTTCAGATGATTTATGCCATGGAGATGATTTTCAAAATTAAAAGATGCATTTATTTGCAATAAAGATTAGTATTTAAAAACAAAAAGAAGTAGCGGTGATGTAAAACCGGTGCTTCTTTTTTAGTTCGCCCAGCATGGGCGTAATCTAATCGGTGAAAGACCGTAAAGTGCCCTGATAATGCAAGGTGCAGTTGAACATACAGAAGTCAGTTCAAATCGTAGTACCGCAGACGTCTATGAAAGTAGATGGAGGAAAGGACTTGACGGTTGGGATAAGACAGACACTGTTTATCTGATACTTAAAGATAGCAGTTGCTCGAAAGAGGTTACTTATCTGAGGGTAGGTTGGAAATTGAGAGTAAAGGATAAGAACGCTTAGAGTTAGGAATAGATAGTGCAAGGCATAGGCACATCTTTGAGCAACCGAACCGCCGCTTGCGGAACCGCATGAGCGGTGGTGTGAGAGGATGGGGGTTAGTCACCCCCTCCTACTCGAATTAATAGAATAGTAATTTAATTTATTGAAACAAAAAAAACATATAAAAGACATATAAAAAGCATGATAACTATATATACGAATGGTAAGATGATTAAAAAGTTAAGGTAAAAGGAGATTGGAAAATGAAAGTATTTAAAAACATACTATTAATAATGACAGTTGCAGTATTAACTTTAGGAGGTTGTAATCAAAAAGAAAATGCAAATACAACAAAACAGGAGGCTGATAATACTACCACGAGAAATTCTGAAGTTGGAGATAATAGTGCAAGTGAGGATAAACAGATTAAAACAGATAAAAATAGTGAGGCAGAAAACATTCCTAGTTTAGATGAGGCAATAAAAAGTGGGATAGTTGTTGAATTATCAGAACAAGGATTTGAAATTTTACCTATGGCAGTTGATGAGGACAAAGTTGCCATACCTGTTGGTGAAGAAGAGCAAAGTGGAGTTGATAAAATAAACGTAAATTGTTCTTCGGAAGTAAAGGTAAGGATAGCTGAATATGATACTGCGACAGGTGAAAATAATTATTTAGAGAGTGATATTAATGATATAAAAAAAGATAGTAGTGTCTACATATATGGTGAATATGTTAACGAGACTGAAATTAAAGCTGATCAAATTATAATATTTAGAATAAAAAAATAAAATTAATTTTGAATGATTAAAGGAAGGAAGAAAAATATAATGTCTTTTGGTAATAGAGCAATTAAATATATTTGGAGAAAAAAAGGCAAGTCATTCATATTATTGTTTATTTTAATTATAATTAATTGCACGAATATTTGTATGCTTTCAATATTGCGTGTTACAGAGGAAGCAGAATTAGAAATCAAAAAGAATACACAGGCAAAAATAACATTAGATGTAAAGGAAGATGATAATTTTATCACAAAAACGGAATTAGAAGAAATATTGGCTATAGGTAATATTATGGATGTAAATAGGATTCGTATAGATTATGCTATACCGCATAATTTTGAAAACTATAAAGGTAAAATAGAAGATGATAACAGAGATGATATGATAACTTTATATGGCTATGATGATTTGTCACAAGACAGTAGATTCTCTGAACTTGAAATGAAAATAATATCAGGTGATATGATAAAGCCTATGAGTCGGGATTCTGTTGTAATTAATCATAACCTTGCAGAGCAAAATTCTTTAAAAATAGGCGATATAATTGAGTTTTCAAAAGATGATAGAACTATATCCGGAAAAATTTGCGGTATCTATAAATCTAGTATAGAAAATAAACAGACAGAAAATATAACCTCTTTTTTCAGAATTGAAAATATGGTTTTTTTGAGTTCTACATTAATGGAGCAATTAGTAAATGAAGGTAACTATAATAAAGTAGTACTTTATGTTCAAGATCCAGAAAAATTGGAAAATACAGTGGATAAGGTGAAAAGTTTATTAGGAGAAGAGATAGAGATTAGCACTTCTGACACCATGTATGAAAAACTTAAAATGAACCTAGATCAAATTGAAAAAATAACAAATGTTATTTTGATATTAGTTGTTATTGTTTCGGTAATTGTAATAACTTTAATATATGGTATTTGGATAAGGGATAGAAAAAAAGAAATAGCAATTTTATTAAGTCTAGGGAAAAGAAAAGTATCTGTATTTTTACAAATATGCCTGGAGTCTTTTATACTGTTTGGATGTTCGGTTATAGTGGCTGTATTAGTAGAGAATATTATTACAACTTGGATAGAAAGAGTGTTATTATCTTGGCAGGATTCAAGAATAGGTTTAAATATAGATCTAAACGTATACGATATTGTAAAAGTTATCGCCATAGGTAGTTTACTTTTGGTTATTTCAATTAGCCTATCTTTGGTCAGAATAATTATGGCAAAGCCTAGAGCGGTTTTGTCAGAAATGGAGGGATAAGATGAATGTAGTAAAGCGTGGACTGTATTCGGTTTTACGAAAAAAAGTCAAAAGTATTTTACTATTCATAATAGTATTAAGTATAAGTTGTTTTATTATGGCGGCAATGGCTAGCAAAAATGCACAAATTACTACACAGGATAAATCAAGAGCAGCAGTAGGTTTAAGTTTAAGACTTGAATTAAATGAGAATGACCGCAAAGAAAGACTATTAGAGTTACCAATAGAAAGGCTGCCAAATGGAGCTACGATTTCAAAATCTCCCAATAATGAATTTGAGTCCGTATTAATGGAAGATATTCTAAAAATTTCTAATGTAGAAGGAATAGAATCTTACAATATAATTACTGGTATTTTTGCAGCAAATCCAGTAAATTTTGAACGAATTGAGGACTCAGATAGGGATCAGTATAATGACGAGGGTGGAGTAAACCTACATGGAAACCTGGATATGGCTCAAGACATAAATATATTAAATGAAAATATTAAGTTAATAAAAGGAAGATGGGGGACAGAAGCAGATCAGAACGTTTGTGTTGTATCAGAAGAAATAGCTGAGAAAAATAAACTTAAAATAGGAGAATTTCTAGAGTTTAATAATTATCATGACAAGGAAGGTTCAAAAATTTATAAAGCAGAATTAATTGGTATATATAGTACCTCGAAAGAAATTACACCATTGATGCGAGGTGATACTTATCGAACCGAGAATGCTGTATTTACTGATTTAAGATTTCCTGAAAAACCAACAGGTGCAGAAGGAGATCCGTTATATCAATATGCTATATTTAACATTAATGGTAATAAAAACTACGATAAGATAAAAGAGAGTGTAAAAAGGGTTGATATAAATTGGAAAAGATATGATTTGATTGATAATAGTGGAAAAAGTGAAGTACTGGCAGATAATTTAGGACAGCTAGGGAAAATCAGTAATGTTATGTTTGCTATATGTCTAATCTCTGGTTTTTTGATTTTATTTCTGAATTTTATCTTTTGGATAAGACTAAGAAAAGTTGAGATTGGTATTCTTATGGCGTTAGGTAAATCTAAATTAGAGATTTTAGCACAATTGGTAATTGAAGCCAGCTCTATTACAATTTTTTCATTGATAATGTCACTTTTTTTATCACCTGAGATATCACAAAAATTGACAACTTATATAGTTGCAGAACAAGAAGAACAACAGAATAAAATAGATGAGATAAATAAGGCGCAAACTGCGGGACTGGAATACGATTTTTCTGAAGAACAGGTCGTAGGAACTACTGCAAATATCACTTATAAAATTATAATAAATGTTAGTCTTCTGGTTATTATTCTGGTTATTGGATCAGTATCTTTAGCAAGTGTTTCTATTATGAAAAAAAAGCCTAAAGAAATATTAAGCGAAATATAAAAAGGAGAGGTATAGTATGATATTGGAACTGAGAAATGTAGATTACTATTATAAGGATAATAAAAGTAAAAAGATATTATCTGATATAAATATTGGATTTGAGGAACGTAAAATGTATGCGGTACTAGGCCCAAGTGGTTCAGGAAAAACAACTTTTTTATCGTTATTAGCTGGATTGGATATTCCTGTGAAGGGGGAAATACTTTATGATGGTGAGAATATTTTAAGAAAAGGATTGAATTTCCATAGAAGAAACAATGTTTCATTGGTATTTCAAAATTATAATCTAATTGATTATTTAACACCGAAAGAAAATGTGCGGCTTGGTGGAAATGGAGAACCGGAAAAATTATTATTTGAAGTGGGAATAACTAAAGAAGAGGGGAAAAGAAATGTTTTACAGTTGTCAGGTGGTCAACAGCAAAGGGTTGCAATTGCTAGAGCACTTGCCAGTAATTCCAAAGTATTATTGGCAGATGAGCCGACTGGAAATTTGGATGAGCAAACAGCATATGAAATTGTGGCATTGTTAAAGAAAAGTGCACACATGATAGGAAAATGCGTGATAGTTGTTACACATAGTAAAGAACTAGCAAAACAGGCAGATGAAGTAATAAAGATAAAGAATGGAAACATAGAATTGGTGAATTATGAAGAAGATTGATGAGAGAAAATAAATATATCTGATTCATCTTATCTTTTGAGAACTAATAGAATATTACTTTCTTTTCTGTTGGTGTAAAATCAATAAAGAAAAAATAAAACAATATAGGGCGTTTGATTTCCTTATTGTTTTGTGGCATTCCATCGCCTATTGATCTTGATTATGTCATTATTGAGCCAGGATTTCCACTTCTCACCTTATGGCAAAAGCGTATCCTGGAATAGCATAATATTCTTTTTTCATATCTGAATGTTGAATTTCAGGGTAAAAGATTAAAATTATCCAGTAACTGCTATTTCAACGATAGTTTTTAGATCAAGATATTCGGATGGAAATCTATTTTTTGGAATCCACATACTTATAGAAGTGGTTTGTAATTCTTCAATATAAAATTTATTGATCCTCTGTTCGTTCAATAAAGTGTTTTGGGGAAGTAAGGATATGCCACCGCCTATAGAGACTGTGTTAATGATTGCTTCTACGGTATCCAATTCAGTTATTTTAGGTGTTAGTGAATGATATAAAAATAACCAGTCTAACACTGCTGCTCTATATGGACAAGATTTTATATTGTTTACAACGACAGGGAGATTCCATATATCAGCAAGAGATTTACAGGAGGAAGGAGTAATAAGCATTAAAGTCTCTTTTGCCCGAAAAATTTGCTGAGCTTGTGAAAACTCATGGGAATCATTTGTAAAAACGCAGTCTAATTGCTCGTGAGACAGCTGTTCATCCATGTCAGTTTGATTAGGAGTAACAACAGATATGGAAATACTGGGAAAACTCTTCTGATAATCAATTAAACATTGAGGTAATAGATATCCCGTTATTGTCTGTGTAGCACCAATTTTTAAAGATTTTGGAGCTTTCAGAAATGATTTTACGGTTTTATCCAGTAGTGATACGATTTGATCTGCTTGACGTAGTAGTTTTTCGCCCTCTCCTGTCAAAGTAACACCTTTGTTATGTCTTATCAATAAAGTAGTGTTTAACTCGCTTTCCAATTTTTTAATATGAGCTGTAATATTAGATTGTACATACCCCATTTTTTCAGCAGCTTTTGAAATTGATTGCGTATGAGCAACTTCTCGAAATATCCTTAGTTCTAGACTTTCCATAGCATTTTCCTCCATCATTTAAAATGATAGCCATCATCATTAACACCTATTATACATGCAATCAAAATAAATGTATAATCAATTTGCAAATAATAATCGGAGTGAATAAGGAAAGAAGGAATGGACAATGATAGCCATGCAATATAAAATTATGCTGCCAGATGATTACGACATGAATGTAATTCGTCAGAGAGTAGCTGATAATGGAACTAAAACCGATGGATTTCAAGATCTGCAGTTCAAGGCATATCTCATTACCGAAAAAAACAATAAGGAATATGCTCCATTATATTTATGGAAAGACAGTGGTGGTATGAATCAATTTATTTTTGATGGATTTTATAATAATATTTTGAATACTTTCGGATGGCAGAAAATAAACATTGGTATTCCACTTATATGTGATTTAAATGAAGATTTTGATAAATCAAAGTTCGCAGTAGAAGTTGAAAAGGAGATTTTGCCAACACAACAGATGCAATCGATGCAGTTTTCCTTAGCCTCTAATAGGTGTACAGGAAAGGTGCTGATCTATAATCCTGATAAATGGAGATATGCAGAATATTATTTCTATGAAACTATGCCAGAAAATTTATTTGGCGAAAAGGTCTATGAAATACTTCATTTGTCGATGTAGAATGGGCTAATGAAATGATAATCTTGATGGATTAAGTCGAAAAACCAATTAACTTGCAGGGGATGATGTTCAAAGCCTATTATCACCATAGTTTACAACCTCCTCAAAAAGATTGATTAATCCTTACTTTAGGCAAGGATACCGCTGGAAGAGCTCAGGATGTAAAAATGATAGATTCATAGACAGAAGGCTTAAAAATGGGTATAATATAAGAAAAGTCAGGAGGGCAAATTATGGTAGCAACACGATATTCAATTGAAAAATTGAAAGAAATCATTACACCTATTGCAGAAAAATATCAGATATCTAAAGTCTATCTTTTCGGCTCATTTGCCCGTGGAGATTATAATGAGCAAAGTGATGTAGATCTTCGAATTGAAAAAGGAGAACTTAAGGGAATGTTTGCTTTGTGTGGATTTTATACAGAAGTAGAAGAGGCATTGCAGATGAAAGTGGATGTAGTAACCACTGGAAGTTTAGAGGATGACTTTTTGAGAGAGATAGAAAAAGACGAGGTGATATTATATGCAGGGTAATAGAAATGCAGATGTTCTGCGGCATATTGTGGATTACCGTAATGAAATTAACAGTACAATAGAACGATTTGGAAATGACTATCAAACTTTTTCTAAAGACAGTGTATATCAGAATGCAGTAGCTTTATGTGTATTACAAATTGGTGAATTAACAACACATTTTACAGAAGAGTTTAAGAATACTTATAACGAAATGCCATGGAATCAAATAAAGGCATTAAGAAATGTGGTAGCTCATAATTATGGCAAAATTGATAAAGAAACTTTATGGGAGACTATATCGAATGATATTCCACAACTACAAGACTATTGTGGAAGAATTGCAAAACAATTTGAAGCCATGCTGCAAGAATGTGTGAGTGAGGATGAAGAGCAAAATAATTTTGGAATGAAGATGCAATAACTTAATATAATTTTGAAACTATCCAATCAGAAATGATGCAGGGTAGTTTTTTTACGCCCTGCTTTGTGAATGTCAATGAATTTTTGAGCCAGGTACTACTGAATTTCTGAGCCACCTGTGCTAATCAAAAAGTATACCATTTCCAGCTCATATGCTACTGAATATTTGAGCCACTTTGTATATAAAAGAAG
>JAEVYY010000023.1 GCA_023392535.1 Bacillota bacterium | reverse complement strand
TTGCTTGCGGAATCCAAGCGCAAGCGTGCTGCGAATGAACTATGTGGTGTATCCATTCATCATTCACCTAATTGTGCAAATTGACGAACTCAAATATAGAAACAAGCTTTAGACACCCGAATCCCATCATAAAAAATAACCTGCTGCGTAAGCAAGCAAGTTATATAGAAAATTTATTTAGCAACTCTTCCCTCTGCCTTACCACTGGTAATATAATGCATATAGTATTGCTTTGCATTCATGCCATATGCTGTAAATAAATCCGGATTGTTCTGTGCGTAAGTATACACATTAAAATCTGCATTACCCTGTCGACATTCATTCATTCCTGTATTAACAAAATGATTCAGTAATGATGTTGGATCTGTTCCTATCGTTTGTACTAGCTCTGGATATACTTTAACATAATATGCGGAATCAAAAACTGCTGAATAAATCTGCAAATCTGCGGTTGTTACCGTCGTTGTAGTTGTTTTCGTGGAGCCTTTTACCACATAATCACTTGGAAGCAATCCAGCCGCCTTAAAGTTTTCTGCATACTGTGTTAAATAGCCATCTTGAAGTATCTGTGCTACTGCAGACGGAGAATATCCTCCTGCCATTACGTCACTGTAAAATATCTCTTCAGTAATATTGCCCTTTTTAAGTTCTGTTTCCATTAATATTCTTGAACTATCTGCACTTCCCGGTATCGGTGCCCCTGTATCTACTCTTACCCCACCTGGACCGGTGTATGGTTTTCCTCCTGGTCCGTAATTATTCGTTCCTGCCTGTACTGGCATTACACTTGCCATCAATAATGACATGATTATAATTCCTTTTACTATTTTCTTTTTCATTCTTATCTCTCCTTTTACATGAAATCAATATCATTTTGGAACTACTAACATGACCGAGGCAACCGCCAGGTACAAATTAACCTATACATGGCGGGTTGCAATACCATTTTCTATCAGGAGCATGGATGCATTCAACGTGCTCTCAAAATAACAAATTTGCTACATTTGCTCCTGCTGAAATAGCTGTATTTGTTTTAATGGCTCGCATGGTAGCTTGTTGCTGCTGTTGAATGATCACCATTTGCTGCTGATAATTCTCTATTTTCCATCTATGTACTTGTTCCTCATACAGATTAATAGCCTCACTCATCGTAAAGGCTCTCCCATTTAAAAAGCATGAATAAATGTAATTTGCAGCAATATAATATTGATAATCCGGTGGCAAAAGTGCGACAATTTCGTTGCCATACTTCTTTCCATATTTTACCATATTATAGGATATTTGTACTATTTATTTTTGTTTTTTCTCTTTCCTTGAAAAAATAGAAAAAACCACCCTAGGAACCGCTCATGGTTCCAGTGTGGTCTATCTGTGGGAGACTTTATTAAAATCCTACGACTTTTGACATCTCATTTACATTTTCTAATTCTGCAATCAATGTTGCTTTTTCATAATCATCATCCATCCTGCTTAATGACAATACAATCTTTTCCATGTTAAATCGTCTTTCCCCACTCATATCACTTCTGAAATTCATGAGTCTTCTTAATCTTTCTATCCCTACAGGACTCTCGAATGACCAACTCAGGTGCTACCACGCGTGGCACTTTACTTTCTTCTTCAGGTATGTGATTTATTTTTTCCAGTAAGAGCTTCGCTGCCATTCTCCCCAATTTTTCTTTTGGATGAGATACCGTTGTAAGTTTTACTGGTCCGCTCTCAGAGATCAACGAATTGTCATATCCCGTAACAGAGATATCTTCTGGCACATTAACACCATATAAATTCAGTACATGGATAACCTCCAATGCGATCTGATCATTGTAACAGACAATTGCATCGATCTTTTTCTTTTCTCTTACAAACTGTTCCATGACAGCAGCCGGTTTCTTTGCCCTATCCTCGGTATGAAAGGTAACCACTAAGTCGGGATCATATTGGATCCCAGCTTCATTCAGCGCTTTGATATAGCCTTTATGCCTGGCGGTACCCTGTGTATCATCAATTTTGAAAATGCCCACAATTTTTCGATGCCCTAAAGCAATCAGATATTTTGTGAGCAAATAACCTCCCTCTACATCATCCATTATGATATTTGATCTTTCTTTCATTTGTGGATATGTTCCCTGAATGAAGACATAGGGAACCTTCATTTTGTCAAATTGTTCATATAAATGCAGATGTCTGCAAAAAATCTCACTTTTACTTGGTTCAATGATCAAACCGTCTATATTTTTGGTCAGAATGTCTTCTAATGCCCTTGCTTCATTCTTTTGGCTATTGCCAGTATTTTTTAAGATGATACTATAGCCATTTTCCGTAAGAACTTGATCCATTCCCTGAATCAGCCTGGGAAAGATATAATCCGATATATAGGTGGTAACCACAGCAATATTTTTAGAACTTGATTTATTACGTAAACGATCGGTACAAAAAGTACCGACCCCATGTGTGGCTTCCAGTAAGCCATCATTTTCCAAGATGGAGATCGCTTTCCGTACGGTATGCCTGCTTACTTTGAACTGCTTTGATAGTTCATTTTCAGATGGAATCTTTTCCCTTGGCTTAATCTTACCGCTTACGATATCATTTCTCAAACTTTCCATTAATATATAATACTTTGCTCTTCCATTTGTCTGCATTTCTCTATTCACCTGATCGCTTGTACGGACAAGTAAAGATACAAAATAGAATCCTCTATTTTGTATCTTCTTCATCCTCTTTCTGATTCTCTTTTAATTCTTCCACTATTTCCTCTTTTGTTTCTTCCTCATTCTGCTGCCTATAGTTTCCCTGAGACAGAGCACGGATAGAAAAACCGCCCAGCGGAATTGAGATCCCAGTAAATATGACCATTGCTGCTATAACAATAATTTTATCCCTTCCTACCGTGGTTGCCACAGAACCCCATAGCTGATATACGGTATACAATAAATAGAGAGATACCATGACCCTTAAGATTAAAGAAGTTTTAGTTAAATTCGTTTTTTTCTTTTCCATTTATAAACCTTTCCTTTAAGTAGTTTCATTTTTATCTTTTTGTGTGATATCTTTTACGGAATTTCGTTCAAATAGATTTGTCCGAAATTCATAATTACCGTCAAATTCTTTATTTCCAATCATCTCAATCAGATTATAGGCTGCTCTCTTACCCAATTCTTCTCCAGGGTGTGGAATCGAAGTAAATGGAGTATCACTTAAACCAGCCAAATCTGAATTATCAATCCCTATGATCGATAACTCTTCTGGTATTCGGATTCCTTCTTTTTGACACATTTCTGCAAACAGAAAGGCGATCTCGTCATTATAGCAAAAAACCGCAGTGCAGTTGCCGATTCGATTCATAATCAGGTTTTTTTCTTCTTTTAACTCCCTGACTCCTTCGGTATCCAGCCATATAATGCTTTTATCATCCAATATCAGGTCCGCTTCCAGCATAGCCTCCATATAACCCGCATAACGCAAGTGTCCTTGGCCATCGTCCGCTTTAAATATGGCAGCTATTTTTTTATGGCCCTTTTCTATAAGGTAATTCGTTGCTCTTTTTGCCGATTCTTTATCATCCAATGACACATGCGGAGCCTTTAATTCTTTATAATAACTGTTGAAAAAAAGAACCGGTATTTCTCTCTTTATAAACTCCTCATAGTAAGAAATATTTGGATTGGGAAGTGCACTTTTTGTTGCCTCTACTATTAATCCATCAATATTATTCTTTTCTAATATGTTCTGTATGATAAAGCGTTCCCGTTCTATTTTATTATTTGTAAAAGCTATTTGTACCATGTATCCTTCTTTTGATAATACTTTTTCAATCCCTTTAATAATGTTAGGAAAAATATAACTATCGACATAAGTACTAATAACTGCAATATTCATGGTGACTTTCTCTGATACAGCAAAAGAACGAATGCCACTTACATAAGTGCCACTGCCCTGAACTCTAGTCAGAAGTTTTCTTTGTTCTAATACATCAATGGCATGACGTACCGTCTGCCTGCTTAAGTGAAACATCTCACTCAATTCATTTTCTGAGTATAATTTACTACCTGGTTTGAACTCATTATTTCTGATTTTATCTTCTATCCAGTTTACAATTGAAATATATTTTGGTACTTTTTTTTTCATTTTCATTAATAGGGCTGTCTCCCCAGACAGCCCTGCCCCACAATTTATTACATAGTTGTTATACTATCTTCCCATCCATTTAACCTTTTTTACGTTTCGACATTAAGTCAACGGTAACAGCTCCTAATAAAACGGCACCTTTTACAATTTTCTGGATATCCGTAGACCATCCGTATAAGGACATACCATTGTTTAGTATACCCATAATAAAAGCACCAACAACGGCACCGATAATGGTACCAATACCACCTGCTGTAGCAGCACCTCCGATATAGCAGGAAGCGATTGCATCCATTTCAAAGCCATCGCCTGCTTTCGGTATGGAAGAACCATTCCGGGCACAAAGAACAATACCTGCCACTGCACTTAAGACGCCCATATTAGTGTAGACCCAAAAGAATACCTTTTCCGTATTGATACCTGATAATTTAGCCGCTTTGGCATTTCCACCTAGTGCATATATTTGGCGTCCTGCTACTGTTTTACTGGTAATAAAGTGATAAATCGCTACTAAGATTCCCATAATCAATAACTGAAAAGGAATTCCATTATACTTTGCTAATTTGTAAAAAATAAAAAATTCGATCCCGATAATAACTACTAGTTTAAGTGCAATTTGCCACATTGGATTGATAGCAAATCCATATTTCTGCTTTGTTTTAATACTCTTAAGTTCGGATAATACGAGCAATACAGCAGCTACGCTTGCAACGATAATACAGATCAGATCCAATTGCCCCGTTCCAAATGGAACCTTTATGGTCGGTAGGAATCCAGCTCCGATATACGTATAGTTAGTAGGCAAAGGACCTTTTGTCTGCGCTTTCAATAAGGTATAGGTAAGACCACGCCCCATTAACATCGTAGCTAAAGTTACGATAAATGGAGGGATACCAAGCTTTGCAACAAAAAACCCTACAAAGATACCTGCTAACAATCCAACTATTAAAGCCGCTATAATAGCAATCCACATGTTGGATTTATAATCAATCATTAAAATGCCAACGACCGCACTGCTCACAGCGACAATCGAACCGACACCCAAATCAATATTACCCGTTAATACACATAATAGCATACCAACTGCCAGAATTACAACATATCCATTCTGCATAATTAAATTATTTATGTTCATGGCTGTCATATTGGATCCATGTGTTAAAAATGAAAATATTAAAAATACTGCAATTAAGGCCAGCACCATGCCATATTGTTTCATGTCAAGATTTACTGTTTTTTTCTTCTCCATGTCTATACACCCTTTCTGTTATGCGCCATTATGCATTGCATAATTCCTTCTTGCGACAATTCTGATTTATTTAATTCACCTGCCATTTTGCCTTCATTGATTACATAGACTCGATCGCATGTTCCAATGATTTCAGGCATTTCCGAAGATATTACGATAACCGCTTTTCCTGCTTTCGCTAAATCATTAATGACACAATATATTTCATATTTCGCACCTACATCAATACCACGGGTAGGTTCATCTAAAATCAGTACATCTGGCTGTGTAAGCATCCATTTTGCAAGTACGACCTTTTGTTGATTCCCTCCTGAAAGCGATCCAACTGTTTGATCAATTGAATTCGCCTTGACATTTATTTTTTTCTTATATTCTTCCGCTGATACAATTTCATCATTTTGGTTCACAACTCCATTTTTTGAAAAGAAATTACGTAGCGCTGCCATGGTCATATTTCCCTTAATACTATCAATCAGAACCAGTCCATAGTTCTTACGGTCTTCTGAAACATACGCAAGCTTGTTGTCAATAGCGTCCTTTACGGTCTTAATCTGCACTTCTTTTCCATCGACCTTGATTTGTCCGGAAATCTTCTGCCCATAGGATCTTCCAAAAATGCTCATTGCAAGTTCCGTTCTCCCCGCCCCCATAAGGCCTGCAAATCCAACGACTTCACCAGCCCTGACTTGGAAACTGATATCTTTTATTATTTGTCTTTCGGCATCTTCCGGGTGATATACATTCCAATGATTCACTTCAAAAATGGTATCTCCTATTGCGACATCACTTCTCTCCGGATAGCGGTTCGTAAGTTCACGTCCCACCATTCCTTTAATAATTCTATCTTCCGAAAAATCATCTTTTCCCTTTTCCAATGTCTCAATTGTTTTACCATCACGAATAACCGTAATAGAATCCGATACATAGCTGATTTCGTTTAATTTATGAGAAATAATGATGCAGGTAATACCTTGCTTTTTCAACTCTAACATGATTTCTAAAAGGTGCCTGCTCTCTTCATCATTTAATGCCGCTGTCGGCTCATCTAAAATTAATAATTCTACCTTTTTTGCCATTGCTTTTGCTATTTCAATTAACTGTTGTTTACCTACACCAAGGGTATTTACGGATACATTTACATTTTCATTTCCGAGACCTACTTTTTCCAACATTTCATGCGCTTTACTTCTTGTCAGTGTCCAATCGATCACACCTTTGGCAGAAGTCTGTTCATTCCCCAAAAAAATATTTTCTGCAATGGACATGTAGGGACTTAATGCCAATTCCTGATGAATAATGACAATACCCTTTGATTCACTTGCCTTTATATTGTGAAATTGACATAGTTCACCGTTATATACAACTTCACCACTATAATTACCATAGGTATATACCCCTGATAATACATTCATCAATGTAGATTTACCTGCACCATTTTCACCACAAAGTGCATGAATTTCTCCGCGCTTAACCTTTAGATTGACATCATCTAATGCTTTTACACCAGAGAATTCTTTTGTTATATGATTCATTTCTAAGATATAATCAGACATTCTCCAAGCTCCTTTACTTATGAACAAGATGAATTGGTGGCCGCTTCACTTGCTATGGAATAGAAAAGGTGGCGGCAATTGGTGCCGCCACCTTTTTTAAGACAATTATGATTACTCAGCTAATTGTTCTTCTGTGTAGTATCCACCTTCAACGATAATTTCTTTATAGTTGTTCTTGTCTACTGCAACTGGCGTACAAAGGTAAGAAGGAACAACAATCTTGCCGTTATTATATTGCTCTGTATCATTGATTTCCGGTTCTCCACCTTCCAAAACCGCCTGTACCATTGTTACACATTTTTCAGCTAAAAGACGAGTGTCTTTATAGATTGACATTGTTTGTGAACCTGCAATAATGTTCTTTGTTGCCATAAGTTCCGCATCCTGACCTGTAATTAATGGCCATTCGTCACCTACTTTATATCCCGCACCTTCAAGTGCAGCTTTACATCCATAAGCAAAACCATCAAAAGCAGATGCGCAGATATCAAGTTTTTCATCTGCATAGAATCCAGTTAAATAGTTCTCACAGTTCTGCTGTGCTGTTTCCTGTGACCATCTTAAAATACAGGTATCTTCAAATGAAGTTCTTCCTGATTTACAAACTAATGTGCCATCATCCAAATATGGCTTTAACACTTCCATAAGTCCATTGTATAAGAACAATGCATTGTTATCATCTGGTGAACCCATGAAAAATTCTATGGTATAGGATTCTTTGTTCTTTTGTGCAGTTGGTAAATCTTTTGCTTCTTCTATGTATTTACCAATTGCTGTTCCGACACCCTTGTTATCAAAGGTAGCATAATAGGATACTGCATCGGTATCCATTAATAAACGATCATAAGCGATAATCGGAATACCAGCATCTTTAGCCTGTGCCTCAACATTTACCAGAGCTGAGGAGTCGATTGCTGCGATAACCAAACAATTTGCACCATTTGCAATCATATTTTCGATCTGAGATACCTGAGCCTGCACATCGTCTTCTGCATACTGAAGATCCACTTCATAGCCAAGTGCTTCCAGTTGCTTTTTCATGTTTGCACCATCATTGATCCATCGTTCAGACGACTGCGTTGGCATCGCTACACCAACTTTTCCACCGCCTGTAGTTGCTTTTGCTTCCGTTGTTTCTTCAGCTGGCGTTGCCGCTTCCGTTGTTTCCGTTTTTGGTGCTTCCTGGGTTTCCGCTTTACTTCCACATCCAACAAGCATTGTTGCTGCCATTGCTACGCAAAGGACAGTACTTAATAGTTTTCTTTTCATTTTAATTTCCTCCCTAGAATAAAATTAAAGAACTTGTATTTACAATCTGTACAATTTGTACAGTTTTGTACTTTTATAAATTTTTATATCTTAATCGAGTAATTATTCTTCAAAATGTATAATAAATGCCGATGTGGTTTTATGTCGCTTTGTGAAATACTTATATTTATATCTTATATATTGTTCTTATTTAGTAATAATATACAACTTCTTATTGAACTTGTCAATAATTTTTTTTAAAATTAAAAACCTATTTAACAAATATGTATGTACAACATTGTCAAAAAAATACAACTTGTCAAGCATAGTTGTATACATTGACCAGTTGTATTCTATCTTACTCAATTGTTTTTTAATTTATCTCATGCGATATCTGTTTCGCTCTTTACTATAAAGCCAGATATTTCAGCCTCCAGATCTCTAGCAAGATTTGCCAGCATCGTAGTCGTGGCAAATACTTCTTCTTGATTAGTTGCCTCTTTCGTAACAATCGTTCTGATTTTATTAACTTCCTCTACATTATTTGCCGATGCTTCATGTATGACCTGAACACCTTTAATTGCGGCATTCATCTTATCCGAAAGTTTCTGGATTCTATTTATGATATCATTCACATCACGATTCACAATTTCGGTACCTGTCTTAATTAACTCAAAGCTATTTTTGGTCTCTTCCGCCAACTTATTGCCTTTCTTAAGCTGCCCCAGACTTTCCTCTAATTGACTGCTCATAGAATCTGCATCACTTTGCACCATATCTATCATATTTCTAATCTGTTGAGCAGCATTTTGAGAATCATCTGCGAGTTTTCTTATTTCCATGGCAACAACCGCGAACCCTTTTCCTGCATCACCTGCTCTTGCCGCTTCAATCGAGGCATTTAAAGATAATAGATTCGTCTGTTTTGCTATTTCAGCAATCGTTGCTAATATCGTATGCATCTTCTTCGTACTATCGCTAAAGGAAATAAATACGTTTGCCATCGTATTCATTGTATTATTGACCTCTTTCATCTGTGCGACATAAGCAGTTATATTTTCAGATCCATTAGCCGCTTTCACAAGGGAATCATCCGAACTGATCTGTATATGGTCGACACATTTACTCACTTCATCAGAAACGTACCCCATCTGCGTTATTTCTTTCATTATCTTCATTGCTTCAGTGGTCTGTTTCTCTAAACGCTTCAGCATCTCATCTATGGCAGAAGAGATACCGGCACTTCCTTTTGCATTTTCACCAATACTCTTATCAACCGTTTCGGTTGCTATCTGCATTTCCTTTGTACCTATTGATACTTTCTCTATAATATTACTCAGATTGTTCTTCATGCGGTTAAAGGCATTTGCCAGATCCAATATCTCATCATTGGTATGAATAACAATGGGATCTCCTGATAAATTTCCTTCCGCTAATACCGCTATACTTTTTTGCAGCTGCTTGATGGGCCTTGTAATTCCTATGGATACTTTTATCGCAATACCACTCGCACCCAGACCTACAATCAATACCGCGATCATAAAACCAGCACACATTTTTGTAAAATTCTGATGAATCTCTTCTTGTATATCCTGACTTCGTGTAATTTCATAGGTCAGTAATGTCTCAGCATTTAAAACGGTAAAGCTGGATTCATTGCTCATATTCTTTGCATATTCGGCACCTTTTGATGAGTATTCGTCTCCGCAAGCCGACCGTAGCTCATGAAATAGCTGAGTATATTTTTCTATGGAGGAACGCACCGGTGCTAACTGGTTTCTATTTTGATTATATTTAGAATCGTCCCCAATATTAGATTCGATCTCATCCAGATACTGATTCATCAATGCGATATTTTCGATATACCCACTTTCGGTTATACTGCCACCCAAACTGCATAAATTTATGATTGTATTCGCTATTTTACTTATATTTGTTTTTATATAGGTGATCTTGCTAATATTTTCTAATACCTTAGTATATTGATTATTATAACGGTATGCCTGACTCCCGAGCATGCACATCAGTATCATCATAATTGCAATAATGGAAAATGCCAATGTCTGAATTTTTCTTCGTATACTTGTTTTCCTTCTAAGCCCCCCTGTTTTAGAATTTGCTTCCTCATTCCATAGATTTTCATTTACGCCCTTTTTACACATATGTATTTCCACCCCCATAAGTAGATTAATACTATCAAAAACAGAATTAACATCATATTTTTGTTTTATCTGCTCACATTATACTTTATATAATTTTATTAGGCAATATTATTTTGTGCATATTGTATATATATAAACTTAATTATTTGGTTCTATGTTGCAATTTTAATATTTATAATCCTCTTATTTTATTTGTAGTATTTCTAAGTTAATTCTTACTTTTTAACATGTTACTATTTTCGATTACATATATTGAATAAAAAAGCAGGTATTTCCGCTTGCAGCTTAAATCTAAACTATTTTTTATTATGATACCGCCACTATGTGTTGCTATTACAGTAACTGCTTGCCTTTATAAATTTACGCATAGTGACTCTACTTACTTTAAGCAATTTTCCCGACAATTTTTCGCCTCTCAATTTACCACCGATACGCTGAGTATGCATTATACCATTGCGAATCCGCAAAATTATGGAATTAAAGATTACAAAGTGGCTCTTCCCAATTTTGAAGAATCTTCCTATCTTAACAGTAATGTTGCTCTGGAAAATAATATTCATAAACTGGAAAATATTGATAGTTCTTCACTTTCCGAATCAGATTCAATCTGTTATCATATTCTCCTCAAAAATTTTCGTGAACAGCTTCAAAATCAGAATTTCTATTATTACTACGAGCCATTGGCCCCAAATTCAGGCATTCAATCACAGCTTCCTATATTATTAGCAGAATACTACTTTAATTCTGAGCAGGATGTGCTGGATTATCTCGCGTTATTAGATGCCATCCCGGATTATTTTAAAAGCATTGAAAAATACGAAGTATTAAAATCAAAAATGGGGTTGTTCATGCCAGATTATAGTGCCGATAAGCTCATAGACCAATGTGCAAATATTATTAATACCCGCTCTATCGAAGATGGTTCCAGCTTTCTGATAACGACTTTTAATGAAAGAATTAACGAATTATTAAAATCAGGGTCGCTTTCCGCATCACTTGCTAAAGCATACACCAAGGAGAACGCTCGCCTTTTAAAAAAAGAAGTAATACCTGCCTATCATAATTTGGCTACCACCATCACAAAATTAAAGGGTACCGGAATCAATCCGGATGGATTATCACATTTTCCAAACGGCCGTGAGTACTATACCTATCTGGTAAATCAGAATACAGGTTCTTCCAAAAAAATTGCGACACTTAAAAAGCTATTGCAAGGAAGATTACAAAGCGATTATGAGAATATATTAGAGTTAGTAACACAGCTTCAAGGAAGTGCAGATGTTGTAGAAGATATTTCATTTCCTTTACATTCACCCGAGGCCATGTTGGAAGATCTCCAAAAAAGAATCTTTCTTGATTTTCCTGCTTTGACAGAGCAAACTAAGATGCCCGATACCGCTCCGAACTATGTCGTTAAAAAGGTGAGCCCAAGTCTGCAAAATTATGTAAGCCCTGCCTATTACTTAACGCCTCCAATAGACAATATGCAGAACAATACTATCTATATAAATGAAAGCAGTATGGTAAACAGTCTGGAATTGTATACCACGCTTGCCCATGAGGGATACCCTGGGCACTTGTATCAGACTGTCTATTTTCAATCACATGAGCAGAATAAAAATGCAAACCCTGCCAGAAATCTGATCTACTATGGGGGATATGTAGAGGGATGGGCTCTTTATGTGGAAAATCTGTCCTACGATTATGCAAAGAAAGTAATTATGGAAAAAAATACAGTTTCAAAGGAATATAGCAATCAATTAATTGATCTCTATCGCTATGATCGCGATTTTCAGCTTTGTCTGTATTCTATACTTGATATCGCTATTCATTATGATGGATTCGGATATGAAGAAGTTTACTCTATGTTGGCAGAATTTGGCATTACCGATGAGACAACCGCACGTAATATTTATGAATACATTGTAGAGGAACCCACGAATTATTTAAAATATTATATTGGTTATTTAGAAATACTGGAATGTAAGGAGCTTGTGAAAAATAGTATGGGAAATGAGTATAGCGACTATGCATTTCATCAATTACTTTTAGAAATGGGCCCCATGGATTTTTCTATGTTAAAAGCATATCTAACAAAATATGCTCCCACATTTTCACCTACACATAGCAGTTATCAAAATTTATTAACATATAATATAGCATCCAAGGGAACTTGGATGCTATATATTTTTAAAAAATAGATTTAAATTATTGATTGCTTTTTCCAAAACTGTCTTTTCCTCTTCACTCAGACCTGCCATGATAGCACTTATCATACTTTCATGAAATTTCTTATGATGTTCAAAAGCTCTTCTTCCAGATTTTGTAAGAGATACTAAAACGACCCTTCGATCTTCTTCACTTCTTACCCTTTGCACATAGCCCTTCTTCACCAAGCTATTGACTGATATAGTCAATGTTCCCATAGTAACATTTAATTTTTTTGCGACAGAAGACATATTTTTAGCAGCATTGATACCGATCGCCTCTATAACGTGCATATCATTGGTTGTGACGCCCTTAAATTCTTCCGTCTGTATCGCTTTTTCTTCTATATCATTAATATCTTTAAATAAATTAACCAGTAATTCGTTTAAAACTGAATTTATTTCCACAAGTATACCCCGTATCTTATCTTGCTTATGCATCAGACCCTTGTATCCGATACCTATTTCGACGGTTTCTTATGAAATATTATAGTATATTTATCTCAACTTTTCAATGTATCCAATAGCTTTCTAAAAGAAGCTTCAAAAAGCTCATCATCGTATGCCGTTCTTTTCTTCGGACCTCTGCTATGATTTCTAGATGACCTTCTGGCTTTTTTTGCCATATGCCTTTCGAATAACATAGTATCAATGTTCTCATTCGTGTATAACTTACCACTTTGATGTATTGCATACAATCCCTTCCCAAGGACCATAGCTGCAACTCCATAATCCTGTGTTACAACAATATCACCCACATTTCCTTTCTGAATAATCGCAAAATCTACAGCATCCATACCTTTGTCTACTACTATTATTTCGCTGTAGTCCGATTTCATTACGTGGCTATTGTCACATATGATAACTACTTGAACTCCTCTTTCCTTTGCAATCCGTTCCGTCTGTTTTATGACCGGACAGGCATCACCATCTATCAGAATTTTCATACGCACTCCTATCATTTTTACTTATAAATACATCTTAAATGATAGCATAAAAAATATCTACCGCCTTTTCCAGAATGTCATCTGGAAATTCATACTCAGCAGTATGTAATTGTCCGTATTCTTCGCCATCTCCAATACCAATCATAGCTCCCTTACATAATTTCAGATAAGGACCAAAATCTTCAGACCAGCGGAATGGTTCCTTTGGCTCAATTATTGGAATATTTTTATGATTTAATTTTTCTATTATTACATTTAAACAGTCATTATCATTAATAGTTTCAGGAAATTCATCGCAATAACTTACATTTAATGATAGTTTTTCTTTATTTGACAAATATTTGGCTTTATTATGCAAGTTTTCTTGCAATTTAAGAATGTCTGACTCATGCTCTCCGCGGATCGTAAGCATCACTTTTCCTTCACTCGCTGCTACTCCAAAAGCCTCGCTCCCCACCTGTACTCCAACGATAGTGCACAAAATCATACCTTGATACAGTGCTGGGTTTGTTACCGCTGGCAGTTTTGATAAAAATGCGCCAATTGAAATTGAAGGATTTCTTCCATATTCAGGATAAGCGGCATGTGTGGGAGAACCCGAAAAATGTAGAATCATGCCCTTTGATGCACATGCAAATGTATTTTTCTTTATTATTACAGCACCTTTCAAAAATCCAGGAATATTATGATATGCATAAATCGTACCTATTTTGGCTTCGCCAATAACTTCGCAGCAGGTTCTTCCACCTTCACCGGTTTCTTCGCCATACTGAAAAATAAAACAAATATTTTTACCAAATCGGAATCCCCTCTTGGATTGGTCGGATACTTCCAGAATAAGACCCGCCAATGTCGCACTATGTCCATCGTGACCACATGCATGTTTTACTTTTCCGTCCGGTGTATGAACAGCATCCATATCGGCTCGAAACCCAATAGTCTCCGAGGCATTTTCTTCATAAACTACATAGAACCATTTTCCTTTATCCACAATTCTTAATTCCGTATATTGCTGAAGAAATTGAATGATAGTACATTTTGTTTGAAATTCCTGCCCGGCCAACTCAGGACATTGATGAAGTACCTTTCTTAATTCTTTTACCAATGTTACATTCTCTTGATTCATACTAGCTCTCTTTCGTATTATCTAAAAGCGTAATTTTCATATCTTTTAATTCTAACCCATTTTGTCTGAAAGATAATTTATAAGAATGAATTCTGGTTTCCATAAAAACTTTATTCTCGATAGAAACCCATTCTCCCTTCGTTCCATTCCATGTGAACATGGCAATTGGCGTTCCTGCATAGATGAAGGAAACCGGAATTTGTGCTAATTGGCTTACACTTGATCTTCCTGTTATGGTTATTTTATATTCACCGTCATTCTTAAGATCAAGCCCAAATGGGTAGCTTCCATCCTTCTTTACGTTAACATCTTTAAGCGGAATCGTAAGCTCATCTTCCACTTTATAAGTAATCATATCTATATCATCGTGTACTTCCTCTTCCGTTGGTCTATTTATCACATCCACACTACATGTTTGACCAAGAAAACGCTTCATGGCATGCGAATGCATGAGAAATCTGCAGATATTCTTTGCACATCTTTGTAACTCTCCTCTTGATAGACTACCTGACTTGAGTGATACTAGCGTATTATCGCCGACCGTATTAACACTTCCATCCGAACACACCATGTAAAGATCATTTTGTGCTGCTGCCATTGCTGCAAAGTTCGTTTTATTTGCCTCCATTCCTTCTTCATTAATTTTAGCCCACCAATCCGTCATAACGATTCCGGAAAAGCCCCATTGGTCACGCAGAATCTTTGTTACTAGATCATAACTTCCCGCTGTCCACAATCCATTCACAGCACCATAGGTTGTCATTATAGCATCAGCAACACCTGCTTTCACAGTAATTTCAAATCCTTTCAGATAAATTTCTCTTAAGGCTCTTTCTGATATCACGCTATCCACATCATGGCGATATGTTTCTTGGTTATTACCACAAAAATGTTTTAAGGATCCTGTTACATCAGATTTTTTAAGACCTTTTAACTCTGCTGTGGCCATGATACCGGTTAAGTAGGGATCTTCTGAAAAATACTCAAAATTTCTACCATTTAAAGGATGTCTGTGGATATTCATTCCAGGACCCAAAAGAACTTCAATTTTATTTTTAAGCATCTCTATCCCGGTGTAAGTAAATAATTCTTCTACTAATTTTTCATTGAAAGTACATGCAATCAAGGTACCATTTGGTAAACTAAATGCGTGGATACCTGTATCCAATCTCATACCAGAAGGACCATCGGTGCAACACCCACAAGGAATACCGAATTTCTGTAATGCCGGACTAACTCCTCCAAATGCTGCTGCTGTTCCCGGTGTTACCTTGGTACTTCCCATTCCTTCTCCACGAATGATGCAAGATAAGTCTTCATCCGATAACTGTGCCACAAACTCATCCATACTCGCCTTCTCTTCCAAAACGTCTTTCAGCCTGATTCCTTTATCCTCTGTATACGGAATTGTTTCAGGAAGATTGCTTTTCCTTCTTTTCGTCATATTGATTGTTCCAAGGGGCACTTCCTCCCATTGCATCTGATATTCACCGTCAATGTCTACCTTGGGTTTCATTCTTTGAAATGCAAGCCTGGGCGCCAAGGCTTCTTCCAGTTGTTTGGTTACAAGTAATTCTGGTAATGTAAAAACACCTGCTTTCGTAGCATTTCTTACATCACTACCTGCAAATAGTACATATGTTCCTTCTTCCAGAACCATGCAGGACTTATGTCCTGTGATACCCGTTTCATCGTAGGAAGCAAGACTTTCCATACCAATACAAAAGTGCAAGCTCTGCTCTTCGAATGGGCGTAGCAGGATTGTTTTCTGAAAGGAAATCAGATTTCTTTTAGGCTTTCCTAATCTACCCTGTGGTGGAGCGGCATAAATCTGCACAACTTCTTTCCCTGAATAGTTTCCAATATTTTTAACCACAACAGTTAAATTTATGGAATCGTCTACTTTTTCAAACATATCTATACGAATCATAAAATCAGAATAAGAAAGACCAAAGCCAAATGGATATCTTACCTTATTCTTAGCAACTGTTTCAAAATAGCGGTAGCCAACATAAATATCTTCTACATAATAATCAAAATCATTATTTCCAAAGTTTCCGTCTGAGGGATAGTCTTTTATGGAGTATGCGATGGTATCTGACAGTTTCCCGGAAGGACTTACTTTTCCGGTAAGGACATCTGCTACCCCATATCCGCCAATCATGCCACCTTGCCATGCATATAGTACTGCATCTGGTTGATAAGAATCTACAAAACTCATATCCATAATATTTCCAACATTTAGTACCACTGATACTTTTAAGAACTCTTTTCTTACTTTTTTTATCATATCCTCTTCTAACGCTGTAAGACGATATGCTCCGGGCTCATCCATATTATCATGGTCTTCTCCAGCAGTTCTTCCTATTATAATAAGTGCATGTTCCGATTCTTTCGCTGCTTTTCGCACAAGTTCCTCGGATACTTCCATTTCTTCCTGCGCCCACGGCTCGGTACCCCAGCCGATTCCCTCGCAAAAAGGATGTTCCATCTCCCAGGCTTCATACGTCGTTCTAAGATCTTGATTTAATTCCACGCTGCCATCTTCTAATAAGCCATCCACAATACCAATCACCTTGGAGACATTGACCATACCACCTGATCCAGTTCCACTTTTATAGTAATGATTTTGTATTCTTCCAAAAATTGCAACTTTACTGTTCTTTTTATAAGGAAGTGCATGATTTTCATTTTTTAGAAGAACGATACCTTCTGCGGCCACCTTTCTTGCACATTCTATATATTCTTGCCAGTCAAGTATTTTATCTCCCATATTTCATTCTCCTTAATCTTATACTTAATTTCATACAAACTTAGAATACCTAATTATACAGATATTTTATAGATACAATATTATCACATTTATAGGTTGATATTGATATTTATGATATCACTAGATATACTTAGTTTACGTTCAAAATAAATCTTACTATATCTTGAGGAGCCTGACATGCCAGCATATAAATATGAGAATATTATTGATGACGATCAATTGCAAGTCTTTTTTTCAACCGCCTCTGGCGAAAATTTTATTTGTACCGCCCATTGGCATAACCACCTGGAAATACTTTTGATATTATCTGGTTCGATGGTAGCGTATATCAATGCCCAAAAATTTCATTTGAAGCCATTTGATATGTTTATTGTGAATTCTAATGAAATTCACTCTACCTATATCAACGAATCTGTTACTTATATTTTATTACAAATACCTGCTGATTTTATTAATCGTACTCTCCCACATTACTCTTTCATTCATTTTCAGGAATTTTATTCTTCCTCTAATATCAGTGCTCCATGTACAGACCTACGTAATTATTTATTATCCATGAAAAGCGATCATCAGAAAAAAGAGGATGGATATGAACTTCATTTTACCGCTTTGTTGTATCAGTTTCTTTTCTGTCTTTATAAAAATTATGCAACAAAAATATCTCCCGGGAAAAATGCAAAAAATAACCGCGACATAAAACGAATGGAAGAAATCATACGTTATGTGCGGTTACATTATTCGGATTCTATTACCTTATCGGATGCGGCGGCATCTGTCTGCCTCAGCCGAGAATATTTCTGCCGTTTATTTAAAGAATATACCGGGCAGACCTTTTTGGAATACCTGAATACCTATCGAATCGTCCGTTTCTATTCTGATCTGGTCGAGACGACAGAGAGCATCACTTTTTTGATGGAAAAAAATGGGATTACTAATTATAAGGTATTTATGAATTTATTTAAGAAAAATTATCATGCTACTCCTAAACAGATCAGGCAGTCTTTTTATGAATAAGTGGCCTTATCCCTATTGTCACATATAATTTGCTAATACAACACTTGCCGCCACACCTGCAAAGGTACTGATTAGCGCTCCTGGAAGGGTCCACCTTGTTTTACTGACCTTGGCAGAAAGGAAGTAAACGCTCATTGTGTAAAAAATTGTTTCTGTGCAGCTCATCATAATAGAGGTAATAGATCCGATTCTGGAATCGGTTCCATATTCTTTAAAGATATCTAGTACCAATCCAGTGGCCGCAGATGAAGAAAACATACGTATGAATACGAGTGAGAATAGTTCTGAGGGAAAATGGAGGGGCTCCTCAATTCTGGCGAAAAGAGAAGCAAGAAAATCTAGAAAACCGGATGCTCTGAGTATACCTACTGCTACCATGAGCCCAATTAAAGTCGGCATGATTCTCACAACTGTTCTTAACCCGTCTTCCGCTCCTCTGATGAAATCTTCATATATATTTTTTTTCATCGATATACCTGTTGCAACAATATAAAATATCAGTATCGGTATTATTATATTAGATAGATTCGTAAGTACATTCATTCATAATTCACCCTTTCAGGTTCTCTATAAAGGTATATGAATATGATTTATTTTACATACCCTTTTTTATAAAATAGACGACAGAAAATTACTGCTACAAAGGTGCTAATTAAGGTAGCAAGTAATCCTGGTCCAATCACCGCTGCTGGATTCACGCTGCCATACTGACTCCGATATGCAATAATATTGACCGGAATCAATTGTAAGGAGGATATGTTAATAATTAGAAAAGTGCACATTTCATTGGAGGCCATATTTCTTGTCGCTTTATTATTCTCACGTTGCTCTTTTAATTTTCCGAGTTCTTCCATGGCCTTAAGACCTGCAGGTGTTGCGGCCCATCCAAGTCCCAGTATATTAGCTACGATATTGGTTGAAATATATTCTCTTGACTTATGATCCTTTGGAATATCCGGAAACATATAATTCACAAATGGGGAAATTCCCTTTGTTAATTTTTTTATGATTCCACATTCTTTCGCAATTTCCATCAGTCCTACCCATAAAGACATGACCCCAAACATAGTTATGCATAACGATACTGCATCTTTTGCAGAGTCAATCGCCGCATTTGTTACTTGTTCCAAATTTCCTGATATCGCTGCAAATATTACTCCTATTAAAATCATCGCAGCCCATATGTAATTCATCATATATTTTTCTTCTTTTTTACTATCTTATGTCTAAGTAAATCTTTTTAGAAATGTCTCCTTCGAAATAAATTGTTTACATATTTATTTAAAAATTCTATAATATTAGATAATTATACCAAAGGGGGAAAATATATGGATTCTTTTATCAGTAACCTAAAAAACACAACTATGCGTAAACGTATCGCAATTCTACCGAAAGCAGCACTTGCATTCCTTTTGCTCCTATTCCTTGTATCTGTCTTTACCAGTGGTTTTATCGCTCCTCTTATTATCTTTCTTTTTGCTATCGTGACTGGTTATCTCATCACTCATGCTGTTTCCGAATCCATTCTTCAGCAGATAACCTCTTTAGAAGAGGTCATGAACAGCGTTGCCAGCGGTGATCTATCCGTAACTATTCCTCAAGATATGAGAACAGAAGATGAATTCGGTATTCTATCGGAAGCGGTGGAAAAAACAGTATCAGAACTAAATCGATACGATGCTTATATCACAGACATCACCGATAATCTGGAACGTCTGGCGGATGGTCATATGGATTTAGACCTTTCCCGATCTTATACGGGACAATTTCGTAAAGTAAAAGATGGCTTATCTTTGATTTCCAGCTCCTTAAATAAAACAATCTCTAACATAAGTACTTCCTCTGATTCGGTCGCGACAGAAGCAGAAAACATGTATACTTCTGCATTACGCCTATCAGATGGAACTGCTGACCAGTCAAGTGCGATTGAGCAACTTACAGCCTCTATTCAGGAAATTACAAGTCAGGTGTCAAATAATGCGACGGGTGCACTTGATGCACGTAATAAAGTCGTAAGTATGAGCCAGACTGTAAATGAAAACAATACAAATATGAATGATTTGCTAAGGGCTATGGATGATATAAAAGCATCCTCCAATGAGATCATACATATTATAAAAACAATTGAAGGTATTGCAAGCCAGACTAATCTGCTATCTTTGAATGCCTCCATTGAAGCTGCCAGAGCTGGTGAAATGGGCCGCGGATTTGCTGTCGTTGCTGGAGAAATCGGCAATCTTGCAAATCAAAGTGTGGAAGCTGTTAAAATCACTTCCACTTTGATCGACAATACGATTCAAGCCGTTGAAAAAGGTTCTGCAATTGCAGATACGACCGCACAATTTTCGAATGCACTCGCTGAGGTAGCTTTGGACATTACGGAAATCATGGATAATATTAGCGATGGTTCTCAATCGCAAAGTTCTTTATTAAATCAATTCTCTTCTGCGGTTGAACAGATCGCAACGGTCGTGGACCGAAACTCCAGTGCTGCTTCTGATAGTGCCGCTGTTTCCGAGAAATTGAAGGAACATGCCTATTATCTCAAAGAATTAATACAGCATTTTCAATTATATAAGGAGTCCTAATACACAAAAGAGTTGGTTCAGATTTTATTCTGAACCAACTCTTCTCTCTATCTTTAACAAGGGGGGAAATTCATACTACTAAGTTTGATAGCATCGCTTATTTTAAATACTGATCTACATTGTCTTTTGTTACAAGAACGAATGGAATCATATATTCATATTGAACTGTCTGGCCTTGAGCTGCCTGAATTCCAACATCAATACCTTTTTCTACCTGGCTTGCACCATCTTGATATACAGTTGCCAGTAATTCTCCATTTTTAACCATTGTCATTGGACCTTCATTACCATCAACACCGATACATACGATATCACTTCTTCCTGCAGCATTCATTGCAGATTGAACAGCAGATGACATATCATCATTATCACAGATAATCGCATTTAATCCGTCGCCGTATTTTGCTAACCAATCTTCTGCAAATTTAACAGCTTTTTCTGCCTGCCATTCAGCCGTTTGTTCTGCTCCGTCAAGTAATTTCCAGTTTGCATCTGCATCTAAGATATTATGAAGACCTGTTCCACGGTTAATTTGTGCTGAATTACCGATAATTCCTTGAAGATGACCATATCCGCCACCCTTTGGAAGTTGTTCTTGTACAAATTTAGCCATGATTTCGCCAGCTTCCACGTCATCAGAACCAACAAATGCTGTTGCAAGTTCATCTGTATTTTCTGTTTTTGAATTTACTACTACACATGGAATGCCTTCTTCTTTACATCTTTCAACGATTGGAGAGCATCCAGCTGCTTCTGCAGGCAATACGATAATTAAGTTGCAGCCCATATTAATCGCATCTTCTAATAAGTTACATTGTGTCACTGGATCTGTCAGACCATCTAACAATTTCCAGTCTTTAATAGTTCCGTCTTTCTTTAATCCATCTAATTTTTCTTTAGCTGCATTATTGATTGTTGCATGGAATGCATCTACCGTGTTCTTTGCAATATAGCCAACTACGATCTCATCTGTAGTTGCTGCTGCTTCGGATACCGCTTCATCAACACTTGATTCTGCCTCTGATGCTACTGCCTCTGTCTTCTCCGTTGTGTTTTCACTTTTAGAACCACATCCAACTAAACTGATAGCCATACATGCTACCATTCCTAATGCTAAAAGCTTTTTGAAATGTCTCATCTCTTTCATCCTCCTGAATACGTTTATTCGCAATCTCTGCGAAAGTTTTGTGTTCCCTAATACCTCTCTTGCTATTTTCTTCTCTTATTCATGAACATATCAAGCATTACTGCACCAATAATGAGAAGGCCTTTCGTAATTGTCTGCCAATAAGAATTGATCCCAACCAGATTCATACCATTGTAGATCAGACCGATGATAACAATACCGATGACGGTTCCCGGTATCGTAGATACTCCACCAGCAAATGATGTACCTCCGATTACACAGGCTGCGATTGCATCTGTCTCATAACCTACTCCGATATTTGGCTGTGCGGCTGCAATTCGGGATGTCATGATTACGCCCGCTACTCCGCAACAAAATCCGGAAATAATATAAGTACCAGCAGTTGTCCAAAGAACATTTACACCTGATGCAATTGCCGCATTTCTATTACCACCGACTGCATATACGTATCGCCCGTACTTTGTCCAATGTAAAATAATAAATGCGATGATTGCAACAACAATTAGGATGATAACCGGATATGGAATGATTCCGAAAAGCTTACCACCACCAATCATCTTAAAAGATGCATTTGCCAGAGATGCTGAATAACCACCCGAAATAATATAAGCAGCACCTCTAATTACTAGTTGCATAGCTAGGGTAACAACAAACGGGAACATATCGAATTTGGCGATCAAATATCCATTAATCAGACCAAAAACCGTAGTTGCTGTTACCGCTAATATAATAGCTAAGGGAATACTTCCAGTAGATGTCAGCACTGAGCCTACGATAACACTGGTAACCGCTAATTGCGAACCGATCGTAAGGTCAATTCCTCCAGATGTAATAACAAAAACCATTCCCAAAGCCAAAATACCGTTAATTGAAACTTGTAACAAAATACTAATAATATTACCTGATGTACGGAATGTCGGGGAAACAATAGCGAGTAAAATAATCATAACCGCCATAACAACAGCAATACCGTAACGTCTCGTAAAAATGTTAAATTCATTCTGATCCATACCCAAAATTTTCTTTTTTTGAACTGCCTTATTTTCTGCACCCATCTTGTAAATCCTCCTATTGTCCAAACTCTTTTGCCAAGACGTCTTCCTGTGTCACCTTTGATTGAAGAATATCATCCCGGTAAACTTCTCCATTAATCGTGCCTTCATGATATATAAGAATTCTATCACTCATTCCCATGACTTCAGGAAGTTCGGAAGATATCATGATAACCGCCATTCCTTTTGCAACAAACTGGCACATTAGGGAATGAATTTCTGACTTTGCACCAACATCTACTCCTCGTGTCGGCTCATCCAGTATCAATACCTTTGGATTCGCCATGATCCACTTAGATAGTACAACTTTTTGCTGATTCCCTCCGCTAAGAGAATAAGCTTCCGCTTCAATACCTGACGCCTTTACAGTAAGGACCTTGGATACCTCAGATGTTTCTTTTTTCTCACGTGCTTTGTTTATGATTAAACCTTTCTGTTTCCAAGGCAGATTTGGTAACGAAATATTTTCTCTGATTGATCTGTATAAACAGAGACCATAATTTTTTCTATCTTCGTTTACCATACAGATACCTTTTTTAATAGCATCTTTTGGGTTATTAATTATTATCTCCTCACCGTTCAAAAAAATTCTTCCACTTGTTTTTGGATCCAAACCAAACAAAGCTCTCATGGTCTCACTTCTGCCAGATCCTACTAACCCAGAAATTCCAAGTATCTCACCCGCTTTTACTTCAAAACTGATGTCATGGAATCCTTTTCCAGATAAATTTTCTACCTTAAGTACTGTCTCACCTATTTTACAATCGGTCTTTGGAAAGACATTACCGACTTTTCTTCCAACCATCATGGCGATCAGTTCATCTTTCGTTACCCCTTCCATAGAGCAACTACTAATATATTGACCATCTCTGAATACCGATACTGCATCACAGATTTCAAAAATTTCTTCCATTCTATGAGATATATAAATAACGGAAACTCCTTTTTCCTTTAGATCACGGATTACTTTAAATAAATGTTCCGTTTCCTCACTGTCCAATGACGAGGTAGGTTCGTCCATGATAATTAATCTTGCATTACAGGACACTGCCTTAATAATCTCTATCATCTGAACTTCTGCTAAAGTAAGTTCTTCCATTAAAGTTTTTGGGTCTTTACGGAACCCAAACTTATCCAGAATTTCTTTTGCTCTCCGATTTGTTTCCTTTTTATTCAGGAACGGAGTTCCTTTTATCATGTCTTCTCTTTTTAAAAAAATACTTTCCGCAATTGTTAAATGAGGTTCTGGATTTAATTCCTGATGAATCATGGAAATTCCCTTTTGAATCGCTTCCGATGGCCCTTTCACTGTATAAGGCTGTCCTTCCCATATCATCGTACCAGTATCCTGCTTGTGTAACCCAATTACACATTTCATTAGTGTTGACTTTCCGGCACCATTTTCTCCCAGTAGTGCATGAACCTCTCCTTTTCCAATGTGAAGTTCTACATTTTTGAGAGCCTGTGTTCCTCCGAAAGCTTTGCTAATACCTGTGCATTCCAGAATATAATCATTTTTCATATTCTTATCCACCGTTTTCACCTCTACCTCCATTAAAATTTTACCTTCTTCTACCCAATTTAGTTACTTCTTCCAATACACTCCTACTCTCCACATATGTCTTTTTAAAGAGTCCGTAGTATTCTTCGTAAATCTTATGATTTTCAACAATCGGTTCATAGATCTTATCTTGATATTTTACGATCCGAGCGCATCCTTCCTCCACATTATGAAAGATACCAGCACCCACTCCCGCTGCAATCGCTGCTCCCAAGCACGCTTGTTCTTCTGTTTTCGCAACTTTTAGTGGAATATTATATACATCGGCCTGTAACTGTAACCACGCTTTGCTCCGAGCTCCTCCACCGGATGCAACGAGCTCCTGTGTATGCAGATCCAATACATTGATCAACTCAATACATTGATTCAAAGCATAGGTGACACCTTCCATAACTGCTCTTGTTAGTTGTGGTCGTTTTGTTCTTAAGTTGACTCCCAGGAACATTCCGCTTATATTCGGATTTAAATGCGGTGTTCTTTCTCCATTCAGATAGGGCAAGAAAATGACTCCATGACTTCCTGGTGGTACGTTAGCAACCTCGCGATTTAATCTTTCGTAATCAGTGGATTCAAATAACTGATTGAACCATTTTAGACTCAATCCTGCATTCATAATGGCACCCATGGTATACCATTTATCTCTTTGATATCCACAGAACGTATTTGTATTTAATTCATAGTTTTTGATTGGTCTGTCACTTTGGATGCATACCTGACCACTTGTTCCAATATTAACGGTTGCTTGTCCTTTTTTTACGACTCCGTTACCCATGCTTTGCATCACTTGGTCTGCACCACCGCAGATTACGGGTGTTCCTGCTCGTAATCCTGTTTCTTCGGCCGCTTTCTTTGTCACGCTGCCGATGACTTCACAGGTAGAATAGCACTTTGGAAATATTTCTTTTTTAATACCCAGCTCACTTATAATATCTTCTGACCATTTCATATTTTCGATATCAAAAGCTAATGTTGCGGATGCATCTGAGTAATCTGAATTTATTTCATGTGTTAATTTAAATTTAATGTAATCCTTTGGTAACATAACAAATTCTATTTTTTCGTAGTTTTCAGGCTCTTCATCCAGCATCCACAATAAGGAAGGAAGCATAAATCCTGTATAAATGGGATTTAATAGCTTATCTCTGACTTTTTCTCTTCCTAATATCTGATTGATATTTAAGACTTGCTCATAACTTCTTGCATCACAATGTAGAATTGACGGTCGTATTAATTCTTTTTTATTATCCAGCAACACCGATCCATGCATTTGTCCAGAGAAACTGACTCCTGCTATCTCTTCCGGTTTCTTTCCGAATAGTTTAAGAGCGTCATTCACCGTTCTACAGCAAGCTTTCCACCATACCTCCGGATCCTGTTCTGCATATCCATTAAAAGGTGTATCAAACTGATAATTTTCTGCACTTTGTGCGACCACCGTCCCTGAATCATCAATAATAATTGTTTTTAAGCTAGATGTCCCAAGGTCAATTCCCATTAAATATGCCATAGAAAAGCCTCCTGATTATTTCATGAAACCTATTTGCATTCCTGCTACAAAGGTATCTCCTAAACCTATTGTATACTTTGGTTTCTCCATGTATCTGGATGGTACCATCAATGCATAACAACCTACTTTTATATTTTCTAATTGTTCACAAAATGCCAAGCCCGTTGGGCTTAACTCTAGGTTCAAACTTTCTTTGCAATCTTCATAAGTTCCATATTTTCCTGTTCTAGCTCTGGTTCCTGACATTAGATTTCCCATTGTCAGACCCTTTTCAATATGAATTCCTTTTAATTCCTGACCATAATACATAGAATAATCCTTTGTGTGCATTACAATACCCTTTACCGGATATTTTTTGATAGCCAGTCCTAATCCTTCTAAAACAGATTCCAAATTATCTTTATTAATATCTTTTCCAAATTTTACGCCAAAATCTACCAGCTCTTCTTCATTCATTCCCAAAATATCACAATATTGGGATGCCGTTTCAAATACACAATCCTTTATCTGTGAATTCAGATAATGCGCACCTTCTAAATAAATAATACAGTCGGGATTTTTCTCTTTCACCTTTTGATAGTGTACCCCTAACTCCTGCATTTTTTTCTTCATGATATCCATATCAATGATGGCATTGAAGCCAGATATGTTATAAGAATAAATATTGTTTGCATTCTCTTCACAGTATCTTAAGAAGACATCATCTATCGGCAAGTATTTATGGATTTTATCATAGTCCATGATGAGTCTGTTCGACACAGGAATTGCAACATCTCTTCCTTGTATCGTTACTATATCTCCCTTTGAAAATTGGAAAATCATGTGCCTTACCGGTAATTCATTGGTAGCACTATCCATTACGCTGCTGATACCTTTTTCTGTAATCATACTAAGCTCTGGATAATTCATTAACTCACATACTTCCTTACAGCGATCAGTAATATGTGCAATTAGTGGAATACCGACTGATGCGAGTGCTGCTGCACCTTGTGCACAAGTTCCTCCCAAAGCAAAGTTAGTTGTAAAATTATTTTCTATAAAATTACATACTTCAATATTGGTGATATCGATTTCGCCACCTAAACCATTCATCACATAGAAGCTGACGATTCTGGCAAAACTTTCCATGCAGTCTATCGTATCTCCTTCTTTTAATGACGGCTCCTCTTTCAGATATTGCTTCAATAATGCATTAAATTTATCGACATCCCAATCAATCACAACATCTAAATCACTTGTATAACCAAACACAGTTCGCTTTCCTGATTTTTTACATCGAATAACATCCGCAGGAAGCTCCTGTAAATATTGTTGATATTTATCTATATATGCCATTGCTTTACCCCACGATACAATACGAATTATTAGTATTTGTATTCCGCCAGAAGCATTTCTGGTACATCCAGATTTCTAGCTCTTTTCTCTATTGTCTCCATATTGGAAACAAAATGTAACAATGCATCCACGACAGCCATCTCGTTTAGATGAGAATAGCTATCATAGCTTGTGCTTTTCCCAGAAGTCTTGGAAAGCAACAGATAATCTGCAATTCTGGATACTGGAGAAAATTTGTATCTTGTGATCGCTATTTCTTTCAGACCTTTTTCTCTTGCAAGCTCCAAAGCTTGTACCACATGTTTGGAACTTCCCGATTGTGATATCGCTATTACAATATCGTCATCACCAGCAAGATTGATATGATTCAAAAAATATTCTGCTATCATATTATACGTTGTCTGAACTCCAAGACGACCTAATCGAAAACCCAGATCCATAGCCATTGGTGCGGTATTACCAACTGCCACTATGTGCACGACTCTGGCATCCTTTATGACTTTTGCACATTCCAGTAATTCTTCCTGATCGATATTTTCAATAATGCCACTAATATTATGGGACATCGCGTTGAAAATATCACTTACCGTATCACTTTCCTGATACGAATCATTCATTTCTTTTGTCTGATTTCTTCCCAGATCCCTTGATAAACTAATTCTCAATTGGTAGTAGCCATGAAAACCGATATGCTTACAGAATCTAACTACAGTCGCATCACTGACTCCACTATAGTTTGCCAATTCTGACACATTTGCATTCACTGCACTTTCAGGGCTTTTTAAAATAAAATCCGCTACCTTTTTCTCTGCAAGAAAAATCTCGCCGTACTTCTCTTTAATAATTTGAATTACTGGTTTTTCCACATCCTTCATTACATCCACCTACTCAAAATATTTCAAATAGTTTGAAATATTTCTTTATTCCTTTTCCTATTTATAGTTAGGAATTATTTTCTCTGAAAGTAGGATAAGAGTCAAGAGAAAATCCCTTTAATAATATCTATAGTTTATAATATTTCATTTTATCTGCATCGTTGAAAAGATCGATTTTCTGATCAATTACCTTTTTCATTACATCTATACTTTCCACATAAAGTTCAAATGGTTCTCTCACTTTTTCATCGTTTCCTAATGTAATACGTAATTGTTGGTAAAAAGCATCCTTAATATCAGAAGATATATTGATTTTATTAATACCTCTCTTAACACTTTCTGCTATTTCTTCATCCGGATTTGCAGATCCACCATGCAATACCAATGGAATACTTACTTTGCTTTTTATTTCAGATAATAAATCCAACTTTAATTCTGGTTTAAATCCTTTTGGATAGATACCGTGTGCAGTACCAATTGCGATTGCCAATGTATCGACACCTGTTGCTTCTACAAATTTAACCGCATCATCTGGTTTGGTATAAATTATTTCATCAGAACCACCTTCTGCATCATTACCTGTCGTACCGATCGTTCCTAATTCAGCTTCTACTGAAATTCCAAGAGGATGAGCAAGTTCCACTACTTTCTTTGAAATAGCTACATTATCCTCAAATGACATATGAGATGCATCGATCATAACGGAAGTAAATCCTGTACGAATTGCTCTAAATATTTGAGACATCTCACTGCCGTGATCTAAATGGATAGCCATTGGGACTTTAGATGCATTTGCAGCGTCAATACAGCTTGCAATAAAATTATCTCCCTGAAATTCTAATTCAGACGGATGAATCGCTAAAATAACAGGAGCTTTCTTCTCTTCACAACATTCAATAACCGCTTTCAATATTTGACCTGTACCTATATTAAACGCTGGTACTGCAAAATTGTGCTCATTAGCAACTTCCAATAAATCTTTCATATTCATTAACATAACTTTAAAATCCTCCTCTAATAATTAGCAACTTATGTCGTCACTGATTTGATATGGCAAGTATATCTCAAACTATTAATTATGTCAATGGATTTGTGAAATAATATTTTTTTACAGTCTTTACCGTGTGCAACATGTACAGTTTGTTATAACTAATTTTGTTATTTTATAAAATATGACTATTATTTTTATTTTTTTTATGATACAATGCAAGCAAATGATGAAATTATATTTTTTTCATGAAATCATTTTTCAAGAATGGAGGTATGAAATGTCATACGAAAATTACGTTGGTCACCCTTCACAAACGACTGGTGTTGAGGAATATCGACTCATTGGCGGTAAGGGGGACGGAATGCGTCTCTTCCAAATAAGAAATGGAAAGGGATTGGATCTTACCATATCAGCAGATCGTTGCGCTGATATATCACGTATAAACTTTCAAGGTTCTAATATGAACTACTTTGCTCCTTGTGGTTATACGTCACCACAATATTATGATAAGGAAGGATTCGAATTCCTGAAATCTTTTTATTGTGGATTTTTAACCACTTGCGGACTTGCTACCATTGGCAGCCCTTCCACAGATGATGGAAAAAGCTATCCGCTTCACGGAAATATTTCTCATATTCCAGCGGAACATATTTATTATGTTGAAAAGGAAGATGCGATAGAAATTCATGCCAGGATTGTAGATGCTTCTATTTTCAGTTACAAACTAGCGATGGAACGAGTTATAACTTGCAGCAAAAAAGAAAATCTTCTTACCATTAAGGATATCGTAAAAAACGAAGGCACCACCGTTGAACCACTCATGTTGCTTTATCACATTAATATTGGATATCCTCTATTGGATGAGAATGCTGAATTAGAAGTTTCTTCCAGCAAGGTTCTTCCTAGAGATGAAAGGGCGAATGAAAACTTAAAGGAATGGAATAAAATGTTGCCACCGGAAGCAAATTTTTCTGAGCAATGTTATTACCATTTATTCAATGATAAAAAAGCCGTAGCAAAAATATACAATGAATCTATTAAAAAAGGACTTGCTATCAGCTTTGATACCGATACGTTACCTTTGATGACGGAATGGAAAATGATGGGTGAACGAGACTATGTCCTAGGTTTGGAACCTTGTACCAACCAATTAGAAGGACGTTCTGAAATTCATAAAAAGAATGAATTATCTTATTTAAAACCAGGTGGATCAAAAACTTTTGGATTTGAGGTAAGATTTGCAGATTGTAAAGAAGAATGGGTTAAACTATAACAGATCATATAAATTTTATTAACACTAATTAAGGAGGCGGTTTCATTGGCAAACACAAAAATGAAAGAAGTACTAGAAAAAGGGAATGGAGTCTTACACTTAGCTCCAACATGGGTTCCACGTGGATTTAATGAACCAGGAAAAAGATTACGTTTACATCCAGATGATTATTTTGCATTTGGAATGGACAGAGGCGGCATCTGCGAAAGATGGCTGGGTTCTGTTACAGTCGCATTGAATGGACCTAAGACAGGTCCTACAGAAGGTATGAGCTATGTACTGGCAGACGAATCCGGAGAGGAAAAAATTCTATTTTCTGATATGGTAAAAGAACTTGGTTCAGAAATAATTGGTGATGTTCTGCAAAACAAATATGGCACATGGCCAACTTTTGCAAAATTGTATGACTATGAAAAACCATTGTTCCATCACTTACATTTAACAGAAGAAAAAGCAGAAAAAATTGGAAAACACGGAAAACCGGAAGCATATTATTTCCCTATTCAATATAATCAATATATGGGACGTTTTCCACTCACTTATTTTGGTTTTGACCCATCTACTACCAAAGAAGAAGTGAAGGAATGTATTCGTGAGTATGATAATAAGGACAACCGTATCACAGAGTTATCAAGAGCTTATCGTATTCAGTTAGGAACTGGTTGGTATACACCTGCTGGTGTCATCCATGCACCAGCTTCTGTTGTAACTTATGAACCACAATGGAACAGTGATGTCAACACAATCATGGAAAATGTAACACATGGTGAAGTAAATCCTCATAATTTATTAACAGATTGTGCACCAGCAGAAGAAAAAGATGATGTTGAAGCATTGTTCTCCCAGATCGATTGGGAAGAAAGTACTCGCTCTGACTACAAGGAAACTTATTTCCGTGCTCCAAAACCTTTACCTTCTACGCAGGAGGGCTTATCAGAGCAATGGGTTGCATACGCGAACGAGTGGGTTGCTGCAAAAGAAATTATCGTGGCTCCGAATGCAGAAGTAACCATCTATGATCAGGCATGTTATTGTGCTCTTGTAACACAGGGCCATGGGACTTTTGGTGTATTTGAATGTGAAGCACCTGGCTTATTGCGCGTTGATCAACTTTCCGGAGATGAATTTTTCGTGGCAGAAACTGCTGCAAAGAACGGAATCAAAGTTAAAAATACCAGCAGTTATGAACCACTCATAATTTTACAAAATTTTGCAAATAACAATCCGGAAGTACCGGCAACCATATAATCACTGAGCAGGAGGTCATTATGTATTTAAAATTTGGAGTAGATAGTTTTATCTGGGCAGAAAGCTTTAGCGAAAAAGATCTATGGATTATTGAAAAAGCAAAAAATATCGGTTTTGAAGTAATCGATTTTGCAATTTCAAATCCTTTTACCTTTCCAACTGAACTGGTTAAGAAAGAACTGGAACGTGTAGGAATTGATTGTGTCTGTACTACCACACTGACCCCTGAGACCAATCCGATTTCTCCAGATGCTTCTATTCGCGAAAAAGGCATTGCAGCCATGAAAAAATGCGTGGATATCTGTACTACCTTACATGCACCGATTCTAGGCGGTGTCAATTATGCCGGCTGGGGATATCTAACGAAAAAACCACGTACAGAACAAGAATGGCAATGGGGCGTTACATCCATGAAAGAAGTATGCGAATACGCAAAAGAACACTCAACTGTTACCATCTGTGTGGAGTGCGTAAACCGCTTTGAAACTCATTTCTTAAATATCGCTGAGGATGCTGTTAAATTTTGTAAAGATGTTGGAACTGGTAATATTAAGGTACATTTGGATTGCTTCCATATGATCCGTGAAGAAAAAAGCTTTTCCGGTGCTGTAAAGACATGTGGCAAAGAATATTTAGGATACATTCATGTAAATGAAAATGACCGTGGAATTCCTGGAACAGGTCTGGTTCCTTTCCGTGAATTCTTTGAGGCTGTTGCTGAGATCGGTTATGAAGGTCCGCTTGTTATTGAGTCATTTGATCCAAGTTTCGAAGAATTAGCAGGTAATTGCGCTATTTGGCGTAAATTCGCCGATACAGGAGAGGATCTTGCCATTCAAGGTCTAAAAAATTTAAGAGAAATTGCTGACACTCTATAATTATAAGGTACAACTCATGGAATCTCCCATCCATGAGCTGTATCGTCTATCGATGAGATGTGAAAAGGATTACTGACATCCATGACGTGGGTGTCAATAGAATGGAGATATTATGAAAATTGCGATAGGATGCGATGAAGCTGCGTATCAGCTTAAAATGGAAATTATAAAACATTTAGAAAATACAAAAGAAGAACTTGAAATAACTGATTTCGGTGCTGGCTCTGGAGATATTGTATTGTATCCAGATGTTGCCAGAACTGTTGCTGAAGCAGTGGCCTGCGGTGCATATGAACGCGGTATTCTTTTTTGTGGTACTGGTATCGGCATGGCTATTACTGCTAATAAAGTGCCTGGTATCCGCGCTGCCGTATGCCATGATCCTTTCTCAACAGAACGTGCCAGAAAAAGCAACGATGCACAAATTATGTGCATGGGCGAGCGTGTAATTGGAGTTGAACTCGCTAAATATTTGGTCGATATCTGGCTTTCGTGTGATTTTGCTGGCGGTGGTTCTACCCCGAAAGTCAACCGAATTACAGAAATAGAGAAGGAATATGTAAAATAGTCAAAGGAGATACGTATGAGTAGAATTGTTAATAATCCGGATTTTGTAGTCGAAGATATGCTGAAAGGGTTCGTAAAATCTCATCAGAACCTGATAGAAGTAACTGAGAATCCCCGTGTTTTGAAATATAAAAATGCACCGATCAAGGGAAAAGTTGGAATTGTTACTGGAGGAGGCTCTGGTCACAAACCTGCTTTTATTGGATATATTGGAAAAAATATGTGTGACGCCGTTGCTGCTGGTGAAATTTTTTCATCACCTACCGCATTGGCTTTCTATGATGCTATAAAGGCTGCTGATTCAGGAAACGGAGTAGCATGTCTTTATGGAAATTATGCTGGTGACAATATGAACGTCAAAATGGCTATGAAAATGGCTAAAAAAGATGGAATTACAGTCAAAACAGTAGTAGCTAATGATGATGTTGCATCTGCGCCTAAAGATGAAATGGATCGCCGCCGTGGAGTTGCGGGCGAAGTATTGATGTGGAAATTAGCTGGAGCGAAAGCAGCTACAGGTGCCACTCTGGATGAAGTAATTGCAACTGCCCAAAAGGCAATCGACAATACACGTAGCGTAGGTATCGGTACAAAGCCTTGTACTATACCAGCTGTAGGACATCCAAACTTCAGCATCGAAGAAGGTACTATGGAAGTTGGTATCGGGCATCATGGTGAACCTGGTGTAAGCATTCAGCCAATTAAGACTGCTGACGAGATTGCTCAACAGATGCTTGACATTATTTTACCTGATCTTCCTTTTTCATCGGGTGATGATGTCGTTGTCCTCTTATCTGGCTTAGGCGCTACTCCTGTCATGGAACAATATATCGTTTATAATAAAGTATTCGATTTATTGAGTGAAAAAAATATTAATGTACATCGTTCTTATGTCGGAAACTATTTCACTTCTCTTGAAATGATGGGCGTAACTTTAACGATCCTTCGAGTAGACGATGAGTTAAAAGAGTTAATTGATATGCCAGCGGAATCTGTTGGTCTGACTCAATTTTAGAAAGGAAATCAGGAAATGACTTTTAAAAATAAAGATGGTGTAATCATAGTAAATAATTTAATTAAGACGATACAGAATAACAAAGACTATTTGAGTGAAATAGATGGAAAAATAGGCGATGGAGATCATGGAATCAATATGAATAAAGGCTTTACCTTATGTGAAGAAAAAATACAAGATAAATCCTATACCATGTCAGAAGCATTTGAAGTTTTAAGTAGTACTTTAATGAATGACATCGGTGGTTCCATGGGACCTTTATATGGTGTATTCTTTGAAGCTCTGTCTGAAGTTTCTTCCAATAAAGAGGAAATCAATGCAACTGTGTTTGAAAAAATGATCCAGTCTGCATTGGCTGAAATTCAAGATATTGGGAATGCCAAGAAAGGGGATAAGACTTTGTTGGATACGTTAATTCCTGCCGTAGAAGCTTATTCAGAATCTATCTCCTCGGGCAAAGACTTTAAGACCGCATTGAAAGATTTAGAAGAGGCCGCAAATATAGGATGGCGCTCTACAGAAGATATGGTAGCTAAAATCGGAAGAGCCAGCCGCCTTGGAGAACGTTCAAGAGGCGTACTCGATGCGGGTGCAACAAGTTGTTATCTTATCATAACATCTATCTCTTCCTCCATTCAGACCTTAATTTAGTACTTTTAAAAACCGGTGTCGAACACCGGTTTTTTATTTACCATTCTATTATATCTGCACCCCAGGTAAGGCCTCCGCCAAAACCAGAAATGACAATCTTATCACCTTTTTTCAGCAATCCCTTCTTATTTATCTCATCTAATAATATTGGTACACTTGCAGCCGAAATATTTCCACAATGATCCAGACTGATTGGAAACTTATCCTCAGATACTTCTAGTCTTTTGGCAACAGACTTTATAATTCGAATATTTGCTTGATGTAAAATAAAATATTTAATATCCTCTGTTTTCAGATCTGCTTCCGCCAATACTTTACAGATACATTCAGGTACCCTTGTAACTGCAAATTTGTATACCTCCTGTCCATTCATTCCTGTATAATGTAGGTCAGTTGGATGTTGTATCAATGGATTATTATTTTCCCTGTCTTTACATGCAAGCGCAAGGCCCTTTGTTCCATCTGCACCTTGGGTAAAGCCTAAAATTCCCTTCTCATCTGCTCTTACGATCGCAGCACCTGCACCATCACCAAACAAAACACAAGTACTTCTATCGTTCCAATCCATGATTTTTGATAAGGTTTCTGCACCAATCACAAGCGCCGTTCTATAGATACCTGATTGTATATAGATATGAGCTGTATTCAGAGCAATGATGAATCCCGTACATGCTGCATTTACATCAAAAGCTACCGCATTTACAGCTCCAATAGCTGCCTGCACTTCGCATGCAGTACTTGGCGTAATATAATCTCCCGTTAATGTTCCAACAATAATCAAATCTATTTCATCTGCTGTTATTCCCGCATCTTGCATCGCACATTCTGCCGCTATTGCTGACATGCTGGCAGTCGTCTCTGTCTTAACAATTCTTCTTTCTTTGATCCCTGTTCTGCTGCTGATCCATTCGTCAGAAGTATCCATGATCGTGGATAAATAATCATTGGTCACTACTGTTTCCGGAAGGCATCGGCCTGTTCCGATAATTCTTGTCGTCATTCCAATCTCCTATCTGGTATTATATTCGAAATTCATTTATAATATTTTTTACTTTTTCTAACTTTGTAGACCGATAAGCATTGGCACCACAGAATAGTAATCCATCATTCACATTACCACGTGCTGCATTTGCAAGTGCTTCTGTAATGCAATAAGGTGTCTCCAGCGGTTTACAGGTACTGATGCAATTATAACATCTACCATGTGGAATCTGACCTTGTTTTGCTCTCAGCATAAATGGGTTCAATATTGCACGTCCAGGCATCCCTACCGGACTCTGAACAATAACAATATCTTCCTCTTTGGCATTCATATATGCTTGTTTATAAGCATCATCTGCATCACACTCATAGGTAGTGACAAAACGTGTTCCCATTTGAACCCCATTTGCTCCCAAGGTAAAAGCATGCTCCATATCTTCTCTGGTATAAATTCCACCTGCTACCACAACCGGAATTTGAATGTTATTCTCTTTTTCATATTCTTTAACCTTAGCAATGATATCAACAATTACTTCGTCATAGTGAAGTGCATCGATATCCATTAGCTCCTCTTTCGTAAAACCAAGATGGCCGCCAGCCTTTGGTCCTTCAATGATTACTAAATCGGGGAGCCTGCTAAATTTTTTCATCCAGTATTTGCAGATTACATCTGCTGATTTTACGGAAGAGACGATAGGTGCTAACTTTGTTTTTGCACTCTCAGCTATCTTAGGCAACATCATGGGTAACCCAGCACCAGAAACGATAATATCCACACCTGCATCAATTGCGGCTTTTACATATCGCTCATAGAATTTTGTTGCAACCATGATATTAATTGCAATGATACCGCCCTTAGCAATCTTTTTTGCTTTTTCTATCTCTTCTCTAATAACTCTTAAATTTGTTTCAATGGGATTTTGGCTAAATTCAGGGTCTTTAAAACCAATCTGTGCAGCAGATATGGTACCGATGCCTCCTTCTGCTGCAACAGCGCCAGCCAGTCCGGACAAACTGATTCCAACTCCCATACCTCCTTGAATAAGAGGTACTTTCGCTATTAAATCACCAATAACCAGTGGTCTCATTTCCATACTTACTCCCGTCTTCCGCCTATGCGGTCACCTTTTTTGTATCAATTGCAAATGTAAGTTCCGCTTGAGCAACCAGTCTGTCTCCTACGTATGCCTTCGCATTTCCGACACCAATTGGACCTTTGACTTTTATAATCTCTGTCTCTAACTTAAGTACATCCCCTGGCAACACTTTCCCTTTAAATTTTGCATGATTAATAGCACCCATAAATGCTATTTTTCCCTTATTTTCTTCTTTCGATAACATCGCCACTGCGCCTACCTGTGCAAGCGCCTCAATAATTAATACACCTGGCATAACAGGCTGAGAAGGAAAATGTCCGGCAAAGAACGGTTCATTATAAGATACACATTTTTTACCAATGGCTCTGACGCCTATTTCCAATTCTTCTATCGTATCAATCAGTAAAAACGGCTGCCTATGAGGTATAATTTCCATAATTTCTTTCGTTGTTAGAACTGACATCCTATTCCTCCCATTTCTTCACGACAAGACTTGCATTATGTCCACCAAATCCCAAAGAATTCGATAATGCATATTTTAAATCAGTAGAAATAGCATCTTTGCAATAATCAAGATCACATTCTTCATCTGCTACCTGATAACCAACAGTTGCATGAATATAACCCTCTTGAATTTCTTTTACACAAGTAATGAATTCAATTGCTCCCGCGCCCCCTAACAAATGTCCTACCATGGACTTCGTGGAATTAATCTTAATATCTTTTGCATGCTCCCCAAAAGCCAGCTTAATTGCTCTTGTTTCAAATAGGTCATTATGATGCGTACTTGTTCCATGCGCATTAATATACGTGATATCTTCCATCCTGATTCCAGCATCTTTAACCGCATATTCCATTGCTTTTGCAGCGCCACTTCCGTCTTCTGCCGGAGAGGTAATATGATAGGCATCTGCGGAGCATCCATATCCTGTTATTTCTGCGTATATTTTTGCTCCACGCGCTTTTGCATGTTCCAATTCTTCTAACACCACAATCGCGCCACCTTCACCCATAACAAAGCCGCTTCTTTCTTTGTCAAAAGGAATGGAACATCTTTTCGGATCTTCTGAAGAAGTAAGTGCTGTCAATGCACAAAATCCTGCCATACCGATTGGTGTGATGCTACTTTCACATCCACCTGCTACCATGACTTCTGCATCTCCATACTGAATAGTTCTGTAAGCCTCACCAATTGAGTTTGCGCCCGTTGTACAGGCCGTGACCACATTGATATTTTTACCCTTCAGACCAAATTGAATGGAAACATTTCCAGCAGCCATATTACAGATCATCATTGGTACCAATAATGGGCCTACTCTATTTGGGCCTTTTTCCAGTAATTTACTATGTTCTCTTTCCATTGCCTGTAGAGAGCCAATACCAGACCCTACCGATACTCCGATTCGGTAAGGATCCTCCTTTTCGATTTCTATTTTGGAATCTTCCAGTGCCTCTTTTGCTGCAGCGACCGCATATTGTGAGAATAATTCCATTCTCTTTGCGACTTTTACATCCATATAGTTCTTGCCTTCAAATCCTTTGACTTCTGCTGCGATTTTGCATTTATAATCACTCGCATCAAATTTTGTAATGGGTCCAAAACCTGTTTTTTCTTCTTTCACGCTATTCCAGAATTCATCTATTGTCAGACCTATTGGTGTTATTGCTCCCATTCCCGTAACTACAACTCTTCTACTCATGTTTTTCTCACTTTCTTCAATCATTTAGATATTCATTCCACCATCCACAGATAGTACCTGACCTGTTATATAGGATGCTTTCTCGCTTGCCAAAAACGCTACTGTTTCCGCAACATCAATTGGATTTCCTACCCTTTTCAATGGAATCGCCGCTATTGTCGCCTGCTTGGCTTCTTCTGTCATAGCCTGCACCATATCCGTATCAATATACCCTGGCGCAACTGCATTGACTGTAATATTTCTACTGGCCAATTCTCTTGCGACACTTTTCGTAAGTCCTATTACTCCCGCTTTGGATGCCGCATAATTAGCCTGACCTATATTACCCATGATTCCTGATACCGAAGACAAATTAATGATTCTTCCACTTCTCTGCTTTAAAAATTGCCGGTAGAGTGCTTTGATTGTATGAAAAGTACCCATTAAATTCGTATCCACTACCGCTTCAAAGTCTTCTTCCGACATTCTCATAATTAAATTATCTTTTGTGATTCCTGCATTATTCACTAAAATATCAATATGACCAAATTCAGCTATCAGCTCCAAGATAGTTGTATTAGTTGCATTATAATCACTCACAGAAAATTGAACCGCCTTTGCCCTGCCTCCCTTTTCCTGAATTTCAGTAACGACTGCATCCGCCTTATCCTTTGATCCATTGTAGTTTACGATGACATAAGCACCATACTCTGCCAGTGTAATTGCGACCTGCCTGCCGATACCCCTTGACGCCCCAGTAACGAGGGCAATCTTATCTTTTAACATATTTGCTCCCATCCGCCGCTAAACGGCACTTAAACTTTGCTTATCTGTTACCTTTATTTTAATTGCTGTACAACTTTTTCTATATCTTCATATTTTTCTATATTTAACGTCTGTACTTCACGATTTATTTTTCTCATGAATCCGGACAGTGTCTTTCCTGGCCCTATTTCAATAAAGGTGGTTACGCCATCATGAATCATGCGCTCTACCGATTGTTCCCACTTTACAGAAGAGGATACTTGTTGTTGTAACAATTGTTTCACATCCTCTTTTTTTCCAACGTAATCAGCTGTAACATTACAAATATAAGGAATTTCGATCTCATGAATCGTAATATTTTCCAATTCCTTTGCTAATTTTTCTCCAGCTCCGGCTAATAATGGAGAATGGAAAGGTCCACTTACCTTTAGTGGAATACACCTTTTTCCACCTGCTTCTGTCAATTTTCCTACGGCTTCATTGACTGCGTTCTCTTCCCCGGTAATAACGACCTGACCTGGACAATTATAATTCGCCACTGTGACAATGCCATCTATATGATCGCAAATGTTCTCAATTACTTGTGTATCCATCCCGATCACAGCAACCATTGCTCCGCCTGTCGGATACGCTTCCTGCATATAGATACCTCGCTTTCTCACAATTTTGAATGCATCTTCAGGAGTACATACTTTACTAGCCACCAATGCTGCGTATTCTCCAAGGCTTAAACCAGCTGTTATATCTGGCTTTATTCCCCTTTCTTCTAACGCTTTCAACATTGCTACTTCCGTAGTAAGCATAGCAATCTGGGTATATTCTGTAATAGCAAGCAGTTCATTTTCTACAAAACATAATCCTGGTACATCCAATCCCGAAACTTTCGATGCCATAGTGAAGATTTCTTTGCACAATAGGTTGTTTTCATAGAAATCTTTACCCATTCCGATATATTGAGCTCCCTGTCCTGGAAACATAAATGCAATTTTACCCATCCGATTTCTCCTTATTTTATACATATATTTATTTGTTATTTACTTTGAATTTCAAACTATTAGTTTGTTAATATGGAGGTCCTGTATTGTATTTTTTGGACATACAGACCTCCTTAATAAGTCTCTATTTATATGCAAAACTTAATTCGTGTTTTTTCATCAACAATTCTTTCGCCTCTGCCATAATCTCTCGCATTATTTCTGAACACGACTGCTCCTTTTTCACGAGACCGGCTATCTGACCAGCCATAAGGCTCCCGTTTAAGACATCGCCTTCCATAACAGCTTTTCGCAGAGAACCTAAGGTAAGATATTCCAGTTCTTCAAAAGAAGCACCTTCACGCTCCATTTTTAGATAATCTCTTGTCATTTGGTTTCTCAAAACGCGAATGGGATGACCCGTTCCGGCTCCTGTAACCTCTGAATCGATATCTTTTGCAGAAATAATTTTTTTCTTATAGTTTTCATGCACGATAGATTCATTCGCTACAACAAAACGCGTTCCCATTTGTATTGCTTCAGCACCAAGCATCATACTGGCGGCGAATCCTCTTCCATCTGCGATACCACCTGCCGCTATAACAGGGATTGAAACTGCATCGACCACTTGCGGAAGTAATGTAAAAGTTGTAATAGAACCAATGTGTCCACCAGCTTCCATACCTTCTGCCACAACGGCATCTGCACCGAGACGTTCCATGCGTCTTGCCATAGCAACACTTGCAATCACAGGAATCACCTTAACTCCTGCTTCTTTCCACATTGCCATATATTTCTCCGGACTGCCCGCACCAGTTGTGACTATTTTGATATCTTCCTGAACAACGATTTTTGCAACTTCCTCGGCATTCGGGTTCAGCATCATTACATTCACGCCAAATGGTTTCTTTGTAAGCTTTTTGGCTTCCCTGATCTGAGCTCTCACAATATTTGGAGGTGCAGATGCTGCTCCAATCAATCCTAATCCCCCAGCTTCTGATACAGCAGCCGCCAAATGGTATTCAGCAACCCAAGCCATACCACCCTGAATGATTGGATAGTCAATGTTCAAAAGCTTTGTAATTCTGGTTTCCACTTATGCATCAATACCTTTAGCTTTTAAATATTCAATTACAGCACCAACGCTCTTTATGCTCTCCAAATCTTCTTGCGGAATCTCTATTCCATAGCTATCTTCCAATGCCATTACGACCTCAAATAAATCCAAAGAATCAGCACCTAAATCTTCCTTAAATTTTGTATCCTCTGTAATCGTAGCCGGGTCAACACTTAATTGCTCTGCAATAACTTCTTTCACTTTTTCTAACATTTCTGTAATCTCCTTCTTTACCATTAAATAGTTTGACATTCAAAGTATATTATCTCGATATCCATTTGTCAACAGTTTTTAATGAGATATTGATAGACCTCTCTTTTTGTAATTCCACGGTCCTTCGCAACCAATCTCATGGCTTCTTTGTGATCTACGGAATCTTTTTCGTAAAATTCCATATGCTGTTCAATCGACATTTCCTGCCAACTATTTATGTTTTCTTTTTTTCTATCATCAAGGCTTTTACCCTCAATAACCAATACGTATTCTCCACGGGGCTCTTCCTTTTCATACATCTTCAAGGCTTTTTCTAAGGTTGTAGGAAGTATCGTTTCGAATTTCTTTGTCAATTCACGGCAGATCGTGATCTTTCTATCTCCAAGTGTATGATATATATCCTGTAAGGTGCGCAACAAGTGATGCGGTGCCTCATAAATAATAATGGTTCTTGATTCTTCTTTCAAATCATCAAGTATATCCTTTTTCACCTTTTTTTCAGCTGGTAGAAATCCCTCAAAACAAAATCTTCTGGTACTTAATCCAGATAGTGTCAATGCGGTAATACAGGCTGCAGCTCCAGGAAGAGAGGTAACCATAATATCAGCCTCATAACACATACGCACCAATACCTCCCCCGGGTCAGAAATCGCAGGTGTACCAGCATCTGTTATTAAAGCAATATCTTTTCCATCCTGCATCTGTCGAATAAGATTTGCGGCCTTTTCAATTTTATTAAATTCATGGTAACTGGTCATTGGTACTTTTATATGATAGTGATTTAATAATTTTATACTATTACGGGTATCTTCCGCTGCTATCACATCCACATTTTGAAGTGTTTCCAATACTCTGGCAGTAATATCGTCCAAATTACCAATTGGAGTCGCACATAAATACAATTTTCCTGCCACTATATTCCTCCCTAATACCCATATAAGTCTATGATTTCATCCGTATAAACGTTCTGTTCTTTATATACTATAAGGGGTTTTTCTACCGTTAATCTGGAACGACCTCCCTTTTTGGCTTCGATTAATACCATATTAGGTTCTTTGTCAATATAGGGGTAAACCATCCTCATTCTTTTCGGTTCCAACTTATAGCGTATTAATGTTTCCATAATTTCTGCGAGTCTGAAAGGTCTATGTACCAAATAAAAGCTACCGCCTGATTTTAATAGATTTGCAGATTCTCTTGCCACATCTTCAAATGTACACATGATCTCATGCCTTGCAATTGTTCTGGGAGTATCAAAATTCTGTAATCCATGCTGTCCAATCATATAGGGTGGATTACATGTAATGACATCAAAGGTAGCTGCACCAAATGTTAATGTCGCGTTTTTTATATCTCCAATCACAATCTTTATTTTATCTTCCAAGTGATTCAGTGCCACACTTCTAATTGCCATATCGGCACTTTCTTCCTGAATTTCCAATGCAGTAATATGACTTGCTTCTGTCTTTGCTTCTAATAGGATAGGAATAATACCAGTTCCTGTTCCCAGATCAAGAACCGTACCGCCTTTTTTTACCTTTGCGAATCCTGAAAGAAGAACTGCATCCATTCCAAAACAGAACTTTTTTTGATTTTGGATAATCTTGTATCCATTTCTTTGCAATTCATCAATTCTTTCATTTTCTTTAAGGTTAGTTGTCATCTAACTTTGACTTTCCTTCCTGTTTCTCTAACTTTTCTAATTCTTTTAGTTCCTTATCTGCTATAATATCATGTTTTTCTTTCTTGGCTTTCCTCTTGAACTTTAACTGTGCAACTTTATATTCCTGAATTTCTTTTTCATCCTCTTTCGTTACAATAACTTTAACCAACTGACGTAAAACATTGACACTCTGCACTTCACCCTTCAGTCCATCCTCTGTTATAACAGAATCTCCAATGGAAGGTAATTTACGGTTTAGATCCTCATAGGTCTCCTCTTCATGTTTCAGACAACACATAAGCCTGCCACATACACCAGAAATTTTCGTTGGATTTAAAGATAAATTTTGCTCTTTTGCCATTTTAATTGATACGGGTACGAATTCAGACAAATGTGTGTGACAGCATAATGGTCTTCCACAAATACCGATACCACCACGAATTTTCGTCTCATCCCTAACACCAATCTGACGTAATTCTATACGTGTCTTAAATACTGCCGCAAGATCCTTTACCAATTCCCTAAAATCGATACGTCCATCTGCTGTAAAATAAAACAATACCTTATTGTTATCAAATGTGTACTCTGCATCTATCAGCTTCATGTCCAATTTATGCTTTTGTATTTTATCAAGACATATTTTAAAGGCTTCTTTTTCTTTTCCCTTATTGGCGGACTCTTGTTCATCGTCACGGGGCGTTGCTATTCTTAATACTGGTTTTAAAGGTTGAATCACCTTATCCTCCGGTACTTCCTTAATTTCACCTACAACAGTTCCATATTCAACCCCTCTGGCAGTTTCTACAATTACATGTGCACCCTTTTTTATATAAAATTTGACGGGATCAAAAAAATATATCTTACCCGCGGTTCTAAATCTAACACCTACAACCTTGATCATGATTAGTTCTCCTTTATCGTCAGCAACATCATCTCCAATGTTAAATCAAAATTAACATTGGCATTTAACCTGCTTTTAGCCTTCTCTAATGCCTCAATGATAGCTTCTAGCCCTTCATATGAAGTTTTATCGGCTACTCTCCTAATATACTGTATTTCTTGCTTAAAAATCAAGTGATTCACATCATTTGTTGCTTTAAAAAGTAAAACATCGCGATACCAGATCGATATAATATCCAAATAATCATTAATATTTAATTTATATTCTGCAATTTTTTTAATCGCAGCCACTACTTCATTAATTTCCATTTCATCTATATATTTCAAAAGAGTAATTGCTTCCTCTTTAATATTATCAAATTCTTCATTTGTTGCTAAGATTCTTGCTTTTCCAATATTTCCTCTCGCAAAAGCTACACATACATCTGCTTTATAGTCAGGTATTTGAAAGGTATCAATCAGATATTTTTTTACCAGCTTATCTGCGACGGGCTTTCTGTCAATAACGGTACATCTACTTAAGATAGTTGGCAACAAATCATTAACATTTGTCGTCAGAATGAGAATTATTGCATATTCCGGTGGTTCTTCTAATGTCTTTAATAGTGCATTCTGAGCCTGTTGTGTCATTTTTTCGCCATCATTAATAATGTATATTTTTTTGGGACTGCTATAAGGTTTAATTCCAATATCATTATTAATTTGTGTGCGTATATCATCCACACCAATCGTATTCGGCTTTTCGTGCATAATTTTAATAATATCAGGCTGATTGTTATTCAATGCCTGTTTGCAAGAATGACATTCATGGCATGGTTCCATATCTTCATTTCGATTCTCACATTGTAAAGCCATTGCAAAAATATGTGCAATAAATTCTTTGCCAGAACTTCTTTCCCCATTTATAATATAAGCATGTGATACCTTATTTAATAGTATCGCATTCTTAAAATAATCTTTCATCGCCTCTTGTCCGATGATGTCTGAGAATCTTGCCATACGTGCCTCCATTCATGAGTCAGTTCCACCAAGTTATGTAAAAATATCCAGTAATAGACCTCTGATTTCACCTATTTTACTTAAGATACTAATATGATCTTTTTCATCTTTTACCAATTCCTGTGCTAATGCATCCAAATTTTCATCTACTAATTTAATAATCCCATATACTCTATGACGTCCTCTGCGATCAAGAAAGTTTTCTCTTGAGAAAGCGTGCGAACGATTTATGATTTCATTCATAAAATCTTTAATAAGACCTCGATATTTACGCATATCTTTCACATCCATACGTTTGGAAAGTTTGCTTCCCTGCATGGTAATCTCTTCCATAAGACTATTCAATCGCACCTGTAGATCCTGCTCCTCTATATTGCTGGCAAGCATGAACTTAAACGTACCATCATCACTCTTCTGTGTTTGTGCGATGTCTATAGGGATAGTTTGCTGCACTTGATTTACTTTAATATCCACAAATTTTACCTCCCCGCGAGGTCATCCTCCTTAATGAATTGAATGATTTCACTCAGGCATGTCTCCAGGTTATCATTATTAAAAAGCCTGGTAATTGATGCGTCCATTATCTTTTCTTCACTAAAATCGATGGCATCAGCAAGAAAACGTCTGCACATTTCCTGATACTTGGGCTTCTCCTGCGATTTCTCACGATCTAAAGCTCTCTGTAATCGAACTCCATCATCTAAATCAATCATAAGAGGTACGACATATTCATCCCCATAATACTCTTTTATCCTGATAAAGGATTCCAAAGTACCGATTATTAAATAGGCATTGAGTTGCAGATCAATTTGATCATCCGCTACTGTAAAATATTTCCACACTCCATGAAATGTGGAATACGCTCTAAGTTCGATTAGCTTTCCTGATTCTTCTATTTTCTTTAACTCATCCTCTTCCACAAAATGATATTCAACTCCATTCGTCTCTCCTGCACGAATTGGTCTAGTGGTATAAGGAACTATGGTATGTAAACACAGTTCCTTATTTTCTAATAATAATTTATATATCGTATCTTTTCCGGAAGAACTCTTTCCCATTAAGTAATATATTTTTTTCATTTATACTTCCATTACTCTGATCATATTTGTCATACCGGAAATACCAAGTGGAAGACCTGCTGTTATAACAACGGTATCACCCTTTTTTACGATACCCTCTCGAACAGCCGCAGATATTGCTTCCGCACATAGTTCTTCTGAATCTTCCTTTTTATTAATTAATACAGGCGTAACACCCCACATTAAATTCAACTGTCTGCGAACATCTGCCGTTACTGTGCAACCAATAATCGGGCAATTCGGCTTATATTTAGAAATTAGGCCAGCTGTGAATCCAGACATTGTGACTGTGATGATTGCTGCTGCTTTTAAATCCATTGCAGTGGAACAACAAGTATGCGCTATAGCCGTTGAAATACTAATCGAATCTTTATCACTTACCTTCTTAAATCTTCCTTTATAATCAATATCTGCCTCTGTACGACATGCAATCCTATCCATCGTCTTAACCGCTTCTACCGGATATTTTCCAGATGCACTCTCTCCTGATAACATGATTGCAGTTGTTCCATCATAAATAGCGTTTGCAACATCTGTGGCTTCTGCCCTTGTAGGACGTGGATTTTTAATCATAGATTCTAACATCTGTGTTGCTGTAATAACATGCTTACCAACTGCCACCGCTTTTTTTATCAATGACTTTTGTATGATAGGTACCTCTTCCATAGGAATCTCCACTCCCATATCTCCTCTGGCTACCATTATTCCATCAGATACTTCCAAAATCTCATCAATATTCTGAATTCCCTGCATATTTTCAATTTTTGCAATAATTTTCATTTTACTTTTATGAGCATCCAATATTTTTCTAATCTGAAGGATGTCATCTTTCGTCCTTGTAAATGAAGCTGCTATAAAATCAAAACCTATTTCTGCACCAAACTCAATATCTCTCCTGTCTGAGTCATTAATAAATGGCATCGATAATACGACCCCAGGTACATTCACACCCTTCCTGTTAGAAACTGGTCCTCCATTCAGCACTTTACAGATAATATCTGTTTCCGTAAGCTCCGTCACTATCATTTCTATTAAGCCATCGTCGATTAGAATTTTAGATCCTATCTCAACGTCCCGGACTAGATCTTTATAACTAACTTCTACTATTTCATTATTTCCCAACAACTCTCTTGTCGTGATCGTAAAAGTTTGTCCACTTACCAATTCTGTTCTGCCATCCTCAAAAACGCCTAGACGAATCTCTGGACCTCTTGTATCCAAAAGAGTGGCTATCGGAAGTCCCAATTCCTCACTCACCTTGATTACTTTTTTATATTTCATTCCTTGTATTTCATGTGTATCATGAGAAAAATTTAAGCGGGCTACATTCATACCTGCTTTCATTAATTCTTTTAGTTTTGACTCCTCCTCTGATGATGGTCCGATTGTGCAAATAATTTTAGTTTTTCTCATTCTAAATCCCTTTCTTATTCATCCTGTTATTAAAAGCATTCACCGTTATTATTAGCCATAAGTAGTATGCTTATTTGATTATTGCATATTTACATATAAATTAACATTACAAATATAACATTTTACATAGATTTTTTCTTTTTTACCACTTTAATCTTGTCAAACTCCTTATCACAAAGACCTTGAAGCATAAATCCTCTCTTTTTATAGGCAAGGATACGTTCCTTAATTACCGCAGTAATGATTTCTCCCGGTACTAATATCGGAATTCCTGGTGGATATAAAAAAACAAATTCTCCGCTTACCCGGTTTTCACTTAGTGTAAATGATATGGATTCTAATTCCAAATTCTCTATCTCAGCAATGCTACAATATACGTTAGCCTCCTTTGATAGAAAAAAGACTTCTTCCAAGATCGTAAACGTATTATCTGTATTTTTTAATTTTACCTTATTTTGTATATCTTGGTCAATCTGTATCAATGCATCAGATAATCGCTGAAATCCTTTATGCGTATCCATGATACTCGTGATGCCTAAGACATATAAAGGTGCAGACATCTCCATCTGAATGTGATATTCATGTAATAATCTATCATATAATTCTTTCCCATTTAAAGAAGCTCTTACCAATGAGATCATTACTTTCGTGTCATCGTAATCAAAAATATTATCAGATCCAATAATATTCCGTTCCACTACCTTCAAGTTACACAGCTTTTTACAAACATTCTGAAATTCCGAAACATTTTCATGTAACTTTTGAAATAAAGAATTCCCCTCCGAAGATATAATATCAAGGCAATTTTCGATTCCAGACATAAATACATAAGAAGGACTGCTTGTCTGATATATCTCTAAATATTTAATCATCTTGTTTCTATCTATCAGATTGCCGTTGATATGAATCAAAGCTGTCTGTGTAAAAGCGGGTAATGATTTATGTACACTATGAATAACAATATCAGCACCTAATACATTGGAATTTTGTGGATAAGACGGATGAAATCCAAAATGAGCGCCGTGAGCTTCATCAACTATAAGTGGAATGTTTTTTCTATGAACAATTTTTGCAATACTTTTTACATCTGATACTATACCGTCATACGTTGGTGAGGTAATAAATACGGCTTCAATCTTATCCTCTAGCTCTAACGCTTCCTCCACATCTTTAGGGTTTATTCCACCCCATATGGCAAACTCTTTTTGCAGTTTTGGATACAGATAAATAGCTTGTAGATCTCTTAGCATAATAGCATTATAAGCCGCTTTATGAGAATTTCTAGCAATTAATATCTTACCACCACGCTTAACGCTCGCGCTTATGCTGCTAAGAATACCACTTGTACTGCCATTTACTAAAAAATGAGTTTCTTCTGCGTGGTAAAGAGTAGACGCCTTTTTCATAGCTTGGTAAAGCACACCCTCTGCATGGTGTAAATTATCAAAACCATCTATTTCTGTAATATCTATCTTATAAATTTCCTTCATTGGATAGAAACGCATATTTCGTTTATGCCCAGGCATATGAAATGGATAATAATCCGACTCTGCATAAGCTTCTAATTTGTGATACAAGTTATGATCCAATTTTCTAAGTATTAACTCCTTCCGTTCCACTCTTTTATCGTTTACCTTTATGAATACGAAGTGTTTCTAATAATGAACAATACTTGTCTGCAGTCGTAACGACCCAAGCTTCTCTACACAATGGCGGTTTAATCGTTAATGGCCACATGTGTTTTTTTATAATATCTTTTTCACGAGGTGAAAGTTTGTATTCTTTACGGGCATTGTTATAAGCTGTCATTGGATGATGAAAACCATGTAATTTATATAACTGTACATGGCTTTTATCATGCCAGTCGTAAAGAAAATAGTCATGTAAAAGAGCACCTCTGATAAGATCTCGCCTCTTACATTTTATGTTCAATTTCTCATTGATTAGTAAACTATATTTTGCGACATTAATACTATGTTGTGAAACAGACATCGTACCATGTTGCATATTGTTGGAAGTATCTTTAAAATTTTTAGAATTTAATATATCACTTCCATAGCGATTTAAAAGTTCCTGTTGCCATTTATTATTTCTTGCTTTTTTTCTTATTTTTTTTCGCTTGAATTTTGTCATATTGTTTGCTCCGAAAAAATTATACCAATCTAATAATAACAGACCACCGGCATTCCCTGCTCAATCAGCTCAAAAATATTTTTAGCTTTTTCAAAAGGCAAATTGATACAGCCATGAGATCCTCTTGATTTATAAATTTCTCCTCCAAATTCCCTTCTCCATGTAGCATCATGCATTCCTATATTTCCATTAAAAGGCATCCAAAAACTTACATTTGATTCGTAATTCTCACCTCTTAGAACAGCATTTTTTTCTTTGTATGTAATACCAAATACACCAGGCGGGGTTCCATTTCCTTTCACAATATTACCTGATACAAAATCACTCTCTTCAACAACTGTTTTATTCTGAATTACATATAAATGTTGTTTGCCAAGATCAATCTCTACATAAGTATCACCAATATCATCGACGCCTCCATGCCCATTATCTTTTCGTGTATATCCTTTTGCTACATAAATCATTTCACGCGTCAAGTCTTTTCCGCCCTTAATATCTGTAATTAACTGTTCTGTTTCTGCCGCTCTATCTACTCTCCATCCATAGCCACCACTTAATAGCTCAATTTCATTACCACTAATTGTTTCAAAGGTTCTGTTCTTACCATAAGTATCATACTTTCTGGCAATTGTATTCACGCATTCTCTTACTTTTTCTTCATCTATGGTAACTTTATTCATATCATAGGTCAACCACTCGTGAATTTGTTTACCTGTAACAGCTTCTGTTGCAATTTCGAAGTCATACGTAATCGTAACACCAGTATATAAATTTAATTGCTCATAGATTGTTTGCAAAGATTTTGTTTTACTTGTAACGGTCGGCTCCACATAACATTTTTCCAAATCCAAGTCTTCGTCTACTCTTCCCAACGCATCTTTTATCGCTTGTTTGGTTTTCTCTTTATCTAAAATACTTCCTTTGATTTCTTCTATTAAAGAATAACCTGTAGTTTCAGAATAATCGGATATATATGCATTTTGCGGTTGAATCTCATTACTTTTCTTAAAAAAAACTAATTGATTAATTTTATTATTTAATGCGTTCTCATCATAAGTTGCTGCTTTTGGTAATTCGTAATTATTATCATTAAATAAAGCAGTAAACCACAACCACCCATTTTGTTCTTTTATTATTTTTGTTAAAGTATCATCAAACTGGTATTGTAATCCTATCTCTTTGCCCGATATAGAGTCCATCAAATTGTTTCTTCCAATAATACTAATTTCATAATGATCAACCATATTTAAGATTTTTGAAGTAACACTCTTAGCTGTATTACCTGAATAGTCTACCTCATTAATTGTTGTTCCCAAATAATAGTGATTCATAAAATAAATAGATGTACCAATATATAAGATTAAGATAATACCCAAAGCAATCAAAAGATTTCTTTTCACATCTACCTTAAGTCTTCTCCATTTTCTCTTCCTTTTTGATTTCTTCTTTAGCAATTTTTTATTCTCTTCTTGAAAAGTAATTTCCGAATCCGTCACGGATATAAATTGCAGATCATTGTCCTTTTCCATTATATCATTCTTCGTATTTTCTTTTAGTATACTCACTAGCATTCATCCTTATGATTAACAGTATTTTTTAAATACTGTTTAAATTAGCAATTTTATTTTATACAATCTTTTACAAAGTAATTATACCATTTTTTTAACTACCGTCAAATCCTAAAACATGCCAATTTAACTAGCTCTGTGTTGTCTTTTCTTCTTACATCTTTGCCTATTCAAAATGATAAGACATACTATCAGCGAGCATGGAAATAGAATAGAAAGTAACAATCCCTTTTTTAGATCGCCTAAAACATTAGCCGCCAATCCTACTACTCCTGGTCCTGAGGAACATCCGATATCCCCGGCAAGTGCTAGCATAGCAAACATACCAGTGCCTCCCTGGGGATACTCTTTTGCAGATATGCTAAAAATACCAGGCCACATAATTCCTACCGAAAAACCACAAACGGCACATCCCAATAAAGCTAATATAGGGATCGGAGAGAATACTGCTATTAGATAACTAATTACACATAAAATACTGCTCGCAATGATTGTTTTCATCAAATTCATTCTAGATCCCATAATTCCGTATATCGTTCTTGAAATCCCCATTAAGATAGCAAAAGCGCACGGTCCTAATAGATCACCCATATTTTTGCTTACATGTAATCCTACTTCAGCGAACAAAGATGCCCACTGAGACATTGCCTGTTCAGATGCTCCTGCACAGATCATTAAGATAAATAGGAGCCAAAATATTTTAACTTTAAATAGAGCTCTTAGCGGCATTTCCTCACCTTCTTCTACGAGGGTGTTGATCGGCACTAAGATAAATAAGAAAATATTGATAAAAGGAACCAACGACCACAAAATAGGAAGGTATTCCCATTGCTGAATCCCAATTGTATTAAAATAAATAGTTGATAAAATTACTACACTTACATGACCCCAGCAATAGAAAGAATGTAACATACTCATAGCAGATTCTTTCTCATCACCTGGTAGTGCTTCCACTATTGGACTAATCAATACTTCTATTAGCCCCCCACCAATTCCATTAATGATCATAGCAATTACAAGACCACGATAAGGGTGGCTCATAATACCGGGTAGTATACCTAGGCTTATGAGACCTATGGTGCATAAGATATGTGCAAGGATAGAAGCTGCTCGATAACCAACTTTATCTACGTACTTTGCTGCTATTATATCCGTAACGATCTGAACCGTAAAATTTAATGATATTAATAACCCTATCTTTTCAAGTGATATGGAAAAATTATCTTGAAAAACAATAAACAGTAAAGGTGCCAGGTTGTTAACAATAGCCTGTGTAATATACCCTATATAGCTAGCATATTTTGTATGCTTGAATGATAATTGAAAATGTTGTATTTTATTCATAAGGATCCCCCAGATATTTTCTTTTCCTATAAATACAAAAAATCATATATAAATAGTCATTTAGACATAATTATATATGATTTTAGCATTATTTCTTATATAAAACTACATTTATATCATTAATTACCTACTTTTCATCAATTAAAGTATTTAAAATATAGTCACTCTTTTGCCCTAAGGTAGTTCTTACTTTTATAGAAACCTTTTTATTCTCATTTATCCTGCCTACCGGTACATTTTGTGTTGTAAATACCCTCAAGTTCTGGTCAATTGTTAATAAAAGCTTTTCATACTTCAAATAGACCTCTTCTCGATAACACTTTACGATTTTGCTTATCTTATAATGAAATATTTTTGTTTTCGAATAAAATTCATTTAAAAGTGTCTTACCGCTTTGTTTCATCCATTCTAGACAGCCCTGTAATATGTTTCGATATTGCTCCCTAGAAATTTTTACAGATTTCTCACTTTCATAACCGCCTATTTTGTTTTTTCTTTTTAGAATAAATACTTTTCTCTTTCCTTTCTGTTCCATTGTTAACATAAATTGTTCGGGATAAATTTCTGATATGTAAGAGGAATCAAAATAAATTTCGCATATTTGCTTAGTATCAGCTTTTACTATTCCTGATTTTACTTTCGTTTCATTTTGGTTTATTTTTTTGTATAAGTTCTCTAAATTTTTCTGGTCTAACAATATTTCTTGTTCTTGAAATAAACGTATTCCTGTCATTTCTTGCATTATTGTCATATCCTTCATTCTTGTTTTAACGACTCCTTTCATATACCCTTTACAAGTAAGGATGCGCACATTCCAAATTACAAATTCGTGCATAACATTTCTTTATAAAAATAACTATTGATCTATAAGTATACTTTACTAGAAAATTGTGTATCAATCTTGAATAGTTTGTAATTATTTTATTTACTTTATTAATTATTCATTAACTTATTATGAATTAAGAACAAAGAATATTACCTCTATCATTCCAATGCATTGCCTCTATATTTTAATATAAAGTGACTTGTTCTATAACACTAGTTTTGCTGAATTATTTCTGCTTTTATTTTCTTAAGCTATTTGTTAATCGTGTATATTATTATAGGCACTACGCGTCAGCGCAATGCCTATTTCTTATATTCCATAAATATCTCTAATAACTTTACTACCTGTTTTTATGCACTAGGATAGTGTTGTGGTGGAGACTGTTCCTTGCAGACAAAAAACAGACATTTGCAGACTTTACAAGCTCTACAACAAAAAAACCGCAAAGCCCTACTATTACTAAGGATTTGCGGTTCTACCATACGTAAGACATCGGGATATCGAACAGGGTTCGAATCCTTTAATTCTTAATTTCTAGTGAGACATCGGGGATTCGAACCCCGGACAACTTGATTAAAAGTCAAGTGCTCTACCAACTGAGCTAATATCCCTTAAAAGTTTACAGACAAAGTGCCCAGAACCGGAATCGAACCAGTGACACGAGGATTTTCAGTCCTCTGCTCTACCGACTGAGCTATCTGGGCATTTTCTTCAAAAGAAGAAATAGTAGCGGGGACAGGATTTGAACCTATGACCTTCGGGTTATGAGCCCGACGAGCTTCCAGACTGCTCCACCCCGCGTTATTAATAACGTTTTATATGAAATTAACTTCTCCAAATAAAACAAATGGATGGAGAAGGATTCGAACCTTCGAAGGCGGTGCCAACAGATTTACAGTCTGCCCCCTTTGGCCACTCGGGAACCCATCCATGATATAAGAGCCGATGATCGGACTCGAACCGATAACCTGCTGATTACAAATCAGCTGCTCTGCCAATTGAGCCACATCGGCCTACTTTCCGAATAACAGATATGAAAGAATGGGACCTATAGGGCTCGAACCTATGACCCTCTGCTTGTAAGGCAGATGCTCTCCCAGCTGAGCTAAGATCCCAAATTTGCATGCTAACGACCCAGATCGGACTCGAACCGACGACCTTCGCCGTGACAGGGCGACGCTCTAACCAACTGAGCCACTGGGCCACATAAAGGTTTCATACCTTCAAAACCGAATACTGATTACTCTCTTTTCATCCGTTCTTTTCTACACATTCCCTGATGTCCTTCGGACATCTCCTTTAGGATAAGCCCTCGACCTATTAGTAATTATCAGCTACATACATTACTGCACTTACACCTTAATCCTATCTACCTTGTCGTCTTCAAGGGGTCTTACTAGTTAAACTAGGGATATCTCATCTTGAGGGGGGCTTCACGCTTAGATGCCTTCAGCGTTTATCCCTTCCGGACTTGGCTACTCTGCCATGCATTTGGTAATGCAACAGATACACCAGTGGTCCGTCCATCCCGGTCCTCTCGTACTAAGGACAGCTCCACTCAAATTTCCTGCGCCCACGACGGATAGGGACCGAACTGTCTCACGACGTTCTGAACCCAGCTCGCGTACCGCTTTAATGGGCGAACAGCCCAACCCTTGGAACCTGCTTCAGCTCCAGGATGCGATGAGCCGACATC
>JAEVYY010000024.1 GCA_023392535.1 Bacillota bacterium | reverse complement strand
TGTCGGAATGGCAGACGAGGCAGACTCAAAATCTGTTGTGGGCAACCACGTGCGGGTTCAAGTCCCGCTGCCGGCATCAAATCAAAGTCATGTATGAGGGTTTGAACTCATACATGACTTTTTGTTTTCTTTATGATAAAATCAGGGAAAATATACATTATTTATATAACAAGAAGGAAAAAGTATGAAAATCATCAAAGTGGAAGACCGAAATTCAATACTGATAGCGCAGCTTATGAAGGTCTGGAAAGATTCTGTGAAAGAAACACATTTATTTTTATCAGACTTAGAAATAAACAATATACAAAAATATATTCCACAGGCAGTAACCGATATATCTCATTTAATTATTACTGAGAATGAGAACGGTGTTCCGATTGCATTTATGGGGATAGATAAACAAAAACTTGAAATGTTATTTATAGCTCCCAAAGAACGTGGACTTGGCTTGGGGAAAAAATTGATTGAATACGGTATTAAGGAATACTCCATTAACGAGTTAGGGGTAAATGAACAAAACCCACAAGCAAGGGGGTTTTACGAACGCATGGGATTTCAAGTTTACAAAAGAACTGAGACGGATGAACAAGGCAGACCATATCCTATTTTATACATGAAATTATCATAAGTCATTTTGGGTATAACCGGAGGCACCATAATATTTAAAATCCTTACCCCAGTATTAACTGGGGTTTTTTTAGTTGCATTTACTGTTTAATTGCTTCCAACAATTAAAGTTATTATTCCATTACTCCAGAACCTTGACACATGGTGTCATGGTTAATATACTATAATTACGGTAGTAGGAGGTGATTGTTTGAAGGAAAGTCGGCTGTTTAAGATTGTCTACTTTATCTTAGAGAAAGGACGTGTTACTGCTCCAGAATTAGCGGAAAAATTTGAGGTTTCTGTTAGAACGATTTATCGAGATATCGATGTGATTAGTAGTGTCGGAATTCCTATTTATGTAACAACAGGCAGAAATGGTGGAATACAAATTCTTGATAATTATGTAATAGATAAAGCTTTTTTTTCGGATAAAGAAAAGCAAGATATATTATTTGCGTTGCAGAGTTTATCCGTTATAACAAATACCTATGAAAAAGAATTACTGACAAAACTCTCTGCACTTTTTAACACACAATCAGAAAATTTGTATGAAGTTGATTTTAGTCGTTGGGGTAGCAGAGCACAAGATAACGAGAAGTTTATGCTATTGAAAAAGGCAGCTATTACGCACAAAGTCGTAACTATTGTTTATGTAAGTACCTACTCAAAGAAAACAACGAGAAAAATCCACCCTCTAAAGCTCTACTACAAATCAAAGGAATGGTATGTGAAAGCCTATTGCACAGATAAAAATGACTTTCGCCTTTTTAAAATAAATCGAATTATCGACTGCAAACTTTTGAATGAGGATTTTATTCCTGTTGAATTTCCGGATTCATACACAGAAGGGCAGAACTCTTATAACAAAATAGTACTCCGAGTTCCTAAAGAAATGGCTTATCGTGTTTATGACGAGTTTGAACACGATGAGCTAACAGAGCAAGAAAATGGTGATTTTATTGTTATGGCCTATATGCCGGAGGATGCATGGCTAATAGGGTATCTTCTTTCCTTTGGATCGTATATTGAAGTGTTAGAGCCGGCCTATTTGCGTAAGGTCTTATTTGAGCAAGCAAAGAAAATTTATGAAAAGTATAAACCTTGACATAGGGTGTCAGAGTTTGTGTGTTATTATTCTATCATAGCTAGACAAATTTTATTATGAGAGGATTAAAGATGGACAAGAAATTTTGTGAGTGTTGTGGTATGCCGATGGGTGATACCGATGAAATGTATGGAAAGAATGCAGACGGTAGTACAAATGAGGACTATTGCAAATATTGTTTTGAAAATGGTGCATTTACAAGTAATTGCACAATGGATGAAATGATTGAATTCTGTATTCCAAACATGGTTACAGCTAATTCTGGTATGACAAAAGAGGAAGCTCGTAATGGGATGAAAGAGTTTTTTCCGACACTTAAGCGTTGGAAAACAATATAAGTTAGTTTGTTATCTTGCAACCAGAAGGAGGATAATTACATGGGAAGAGCGACAACAAAGTCGGATATGATAACATCTGCAACTAATAATTATGAGAAACTGAACATTCTTATTTCTGAAATGTCAGAAAAAGAATTGTCAACTCCATTTGATTTTTCGGCAGATGAAAAAAAGAAGGAAGCCCATTGGGGCAGGGATAAAAATCTTCGAGATGTTTTGATTCACCTCTATGAATGGCACCAACTTTTACTTCATTGGGTACAGGCGAATCAAAATGGAGAAAATGAACCATTTATTCCGAACCCTTATAATTGGAAAACATATGGCGATATGAATGTAGAATTTTGGAAAAAGCACCAGGGGACTTCTCTGCAAGAAGCAAAAGAGATGCTGAGAAAATCTCATAACGAGGTCTTGCATTTGGCAGAACCATTTTCTAATGAGGAATTGTTTTCAAAAGGTGTATATAAATGGGTTGGCGGAAGTACTTTAGGCTCCTATTTCGTGAGTGTTACAGCAAGCCATTATGATTGGGCAATAAAGAAACTCAAAGCGCATAAGAAAAGCTGTATGAAATAAGCAAGTTATTGATATAAAAAGAAAACTACTAGCTATATTTGTTAAGTTAGTAGTTTTTTTAGTAGAATCATTTCTCTTCTTTTTTATTAATTTTGTATGCAATCATATTTTCAATCTCATCTTTCTCTGTTTTGTTTAGTGCCATGAAATATTTCATGATTCGTAAAGATTGTTGATCTTTTAGGACCTTAGTAAATAATGCAGCCTCTTCAACAGAATAATTCTCATGTTCCTTTCCGCTCATTAAATATTCCATTGATACATGAAAATAGTCGGCTATTTTTTGTAATTTATCTGCTTTCGGCGTACTTCTCCCAGCCTTCCATTCAGATAGAGCAGAATACGGTATTCCAGTGTCTTTTGATACTTTATAGACAGATACCTTGTTAATTTCCAATAAATTTTTAAATATTTTATACATTTATTTTATTTCCTTTCAAAATTTATAATGTGTCTAAAAACCGATTTAATAGAATTGACAATAACAGAAAACGGTGATACTATGAATATATCGGAAATACGTTATATAAATAAATTAATTGAAATCATTTATGTATAAAAATGACTGATGTAGATGCATAAATTATATCGAAATTCCGATGTAAAATCAATATATATTTTTTATTTATCTGCGGAGGAACAAAAAATGAAAAATGAAATAATGGAATTAAAAAAAATATTAGAAAAAGCAAACAATATGCTGAGTGAAATAGTAAAAGAAGGAGCGCAGCATCTTAAGAGAGGAGATATGATAGCGATAGGTGGGTATGATTGGATTGTTTTAAAGGTAGAAGGCGGAAAGCTTCATTGCCTGTTAAAAGGAATACTTAAAGATAGAATATTTGATCCATCCAACAACGATTATCGGACAAGTAGTATCCGGGCCTATCTCAATAATGAATTTCTTATGAACCTGGTAAAGAATATTGGAGAAGGATATCTCAATCCGATTAGTACGGATCAGTTGTCTCTGGATGGTCAGAAAGAATATGGAGTATTGGAATCAGAAGATCAAGTTGGATTACTTACAGTAGATATGTATCGCGAAAATAGAGATATTTTATTGAATATCGATGAATGGTGGTGGACTGCAACTCCGTGGTCTACACCGTGTAATGACTACAAAACTGCAGTTTGTTGCATTTCTTCAGATGGCATTATCGACTTTGGCGACTGTTTCTGTAATCATGCCGCCCGCCCGTTTTGTATCTTTAACACTACGATCTTTGTTCATAATCAGTAAATGAAAAGTAATTACAAAAGCAATAGAAATTTTGAATATGATTCGATATTGACTTACAAAAATATAGCAAAGTGAAATAAAAGAGGGCCTAGTAGAAAGCGGGGCCTTTTTTAGTTGCCATATTTTAATACTAGGTGTACTATTAAAAAGGCTATAACACTCTATAAATTATGATACGTATGTTTGGAGATATTGATTTTATGTTAAAAATTGCATTGCCGCAAATACTACAGCAACAAATTCCCATAGAAAGTATGCAGAATTATATAAATAGTTTAGAGGAAGAGGAAGAAGTTAAAAATATTCATTTAGAGAATCATGAAGCAGAAGGAATAGATTTTAATAAGCAAGATTTTTCAGGTAGCATTCTGGAAAAGTGCGTATTTATAAAGTGTGATTTTGAGAAAGCGAGCTTTATAGATATGAGATTTAATCAATGCGATTTTTCTAATAGTAATTTTTCTGAAAGCTACTGGAATCGTTGTGAATTCTATCATTGCAAATTTTTAGGCAGCGATTTTCACAATGCAGTCATAAAAAATTTGAAAATGGTAGATTGCAATATGCAGTATGTAAATTTTAATGGTTCGTATTTTGAACAGGTGGGAATGACACAAAGTGATTTGACAGATGCATTTCTATCCGAAATAAAGTATAAAAAGTGGGAAGCGATCGACACAAAATTTATTGGAACGAATTTTTTTCATACCCCATTACATAATTTTGATTTTTCTCAATGTGATTTTGCAGAACCTATTATATCAGATACCATGCAAGAGTTGGTAGGAATACAAATTGCACCTGCGCAGGCTTTAGAGATTGTAAAGTTATTAAAAATTAAAGTAAAATAAAAATTATAGAAAGAAATGAAGTTGGCATAATTGTGCAGTGGTAATGAAATGAAAAATTTGTTATAATCAATTTATCAGTACACAAAATATAGAAAAGAAAGATACGGGATCATGAAATTTACAAAAATCGATGAGAATACAGTTCGCTGTGTAATCTCTAAAGAAGAAATGGAATCTTATAATTTAGAAATTGAAGACTTTATTAAAAAAAATAAAAAAGTAAAAGATTTTGTAGAATTGTTAATCGACAAGGCAGGAGATGAAGTTGGATACGAGCATTCTAATGGTATGATGCAGCTACAGTTGCAGCCATTGCCTAAGATGGGATTGGCAATCACATTCTCCAGCAGAGAAATAACACCGGAAGAGTTATCCAAAGAGATTGCTGTTAGATTAGGAGAAGAAAAAGCAGAGACATTTTTGGAGACGGTTGGAGAATTGATAGGAACTGAAAAGAAAGAAAAAAGTGTCAAAGCACTAGGTTCCCTGAAAAAGAAAAATGATAAGACAAAAAAGATTTCAGAAGTATTAGATACTCCTCAACTGTGTATCTGTAAATTTAGCAGTTTGTCAGATATAGGTGCTTTTTGTAGAGAAGTTCCGGAACATTTTTATGTAAAAGGCAGTGTATTTAAAGATGATAAATCAAATTCCTACTATATGGTGATAGAAAAAGCAAGATGTAAAAAGGAGAAGTATCTGCTAGTATGCCGTCTAGCTTTGGAATTTTCACATTTGGATACCAGTAATATTGCACGTTATGCCTATTTAAAGGAGCAATGTATTTGTGTAGCCCAAGATAATGCGTTTCCTGTTTTTAGAAAAATATATAAAAAATAAAGAATATGGTGCTGTCAATCTTTTATTGACAGCATTGTTTTGTCTTATAATCTTTTGCTATTTGTCAGATGACATATCCTATGCTAAAATAAAACTATTAAGTTTACAGTTGAGAAGTGGTAGATGCGAAGGAGTTTCATATGAACTGTAAAGAGTTTGAACAGATGATTCCGCTATATTTTCATAATGAATTGAATGAGAAGGAGCTAGCTATTTTTGCGGAACATTTAGAATCTTGCGCTAGTTGTAAAGAAGAATTAACGATACAATATTTGATTACGGAAGGAATGCAACGACTGGAGGATGGTAGTACTTTGGATGTCGATAAAGAATTATCAGAAAAGTTGGTGATTACTCGATATTATTTGAGAAGGAAGAGGCACTTACATATCATTCATACAATTTTAAAAGTTGCAGGTGTACTCATCTTATTGTCAGTGTTGCTGGATGTTGTGTAATGACAACAAGTAGCACGAAAGGGGTAAATAAGTATATGAAACATGGGAAATTAGTTCTAATAGATGGAAACAGTATTTTAAACAGAGCATTTTATGCTATTCCTAATTTGACAAATGCGGAAGGAATTCCTACCAATGCGGTGTATGGATTTTTGAATATTCTTTTTAAAATTTTGGAAGAAGAAAAAGCAGAATATTTGATGGTTGCTTTTGATGTCAAAGAACCTACCTTTCGTCATCAGTTATTTGAAGCGTATAAAGGGACTAGAAAACCGATGCCACAGGAGCTGAGAGAACAGATCCCGATCATGAAGGAAGTATTAATGGCAATGGGAGTTACGATCATGGAGCAACCAGGTTTGGAAGCGGATGACATTCTTGGAACGATGGCAAAGCGCGCTGAGCGAGAAGGGTTAGAAGTTTCGTTAGTATCGGGCGATAGAGATTTGTTGCAAATTGCATCCGATCGTATCCGAATTCGTATACCGAAAACGAAAGGCAATAAAACGGAAGTAGAAGATTATTATGCAAAAGATGTGTTTGCAAAATATCAGCTGACTCCATTACAATTTATTGAATTGAAAGCATTGATGGGAGATACAGCAGATAATATCCCGGGAGTTCCTAAAGTTGGTGAAAAAACAGCGACTGAATTAATGAAAAAATATGGTTCAATAGAAGGAATTTATGCACATATCGGGGAAATTACAAAAAAAAGTATTAAGACTTCCTTGGAAGAAAATAGAGAGTTAGCAGATCTTAGTAAGATACTGGCTACAATAGAAATCGATGCAGACATTAAATATGAGTTTGAAACGGCTAAGTTAGAAAATTTATATACAAAAAAAGCTTATGAGTGGTTTCAAAGATTAGAATTTAAGAACTTCTTAAAAAGATTTGACAGTGAGCATACAACACAGAATGAGCAAACGACTTATTTCAAAGAAGTGATAGAACTAGAAGAGGTTGAAATCGTGTTTCAGCTTGCTCAAAATGCAATACTAAAATCTTATGTTATTCTTGAAGACAGTAAGGCGGATAAAGATTTTATTGGGATTGCAATTGCATTTGGAGAACAAAACAGTTATTTCCTTAAGTCTCAGGGTTTTGTGACAAAACAATATCTAATTGATAAAGTTAGACAATTAGCAGTAAATACACAGAACAAAACCATACTTACAGGGTTCCATCTGAAACATGATTATGGATACTTCCAGACAGACAGTACGGAAGGTTTATTTGACGTGCAATTAGCAGCATACTTATTAAATCCATTAAAAAACAATTATGCTATCGAAGATATTGCAAAAGAATATCTTGGCATTTTAATACCTTCCAGAGAGCAGGTATTGGGAAAAATGTCTTTTGTGGAGGCAGAGAGTAACAACGCAGAAGAATTGATTACCTATGCATGTTTTTATGCTTATACCATATGGAAAGCAACGGATATATTGGAAAAATCATTGAAAGAAGCGGGAATGGATAAGCTATTTCATGAGTTGGAAATGCCGCTGACGCTTGTACTATATGACATGGAGCAGGAAGGCATCGGTATTAGACGAAATGAATTAGTAAAATATGGGGAAGCCTTAGTAGGGCGTATTCAGGAATTAGAAGAAATAATACATAAAACAGCAGGTATGGAATTTAACATTAATTCTCCTAAGCAGCTGGGTGAAGTTTTATTTGAAAAACTAGGTATACCAGGCGGAAAAAAAACAAAAACAGGGTATTCTACAGCCGCTGATATTTTGGAGAAATTGGGAGATGAATATCCCATTGTAGCGGATATATTAGAATATAGAGGTCTAACTAAATTAAAGTCGACTTATGCAGATGGATTAGCGAATTGTATCGCTAAAGACAATCGGATTCACAGTACATTTAATCAGACAATAACAGCAACGGGAAGAATCAGTTCCACAGAGCCAAATCTTCAGAATATTCCAATGAGAATGGAACTTGGCAGAATGATTCGTAAGGTGTTTGTACCAAAGGATGGATATCTTTTTATGGATGCTGATTATTCGCAGATAGAACTCAGGATTCTGGCACATATGTCAGGAGATAAACAGTTGATTGAAGCCTATAAGACAGATCAGGATATTCATAGGATAACAGCTTCTCAGGTATTCCATATTCCGTTTGAAGAAGTAACTGATCTGCAGAGAAGAAATGCGAAAGCAGTAAATTTTGGAATCGTATATGGAATCAGTTCGTTTGGTTTAAGCCAAGATCTTAGCATTACGAGAAAAGAAGCAGCAGGCTATATTGAACAATATTTTGCAACTTATCCGGATGTTAAAAAATTTTTGGACAATTTGGTAGAACAGGCAAAACAAGATGGATTTGTAACCACTTTGTTTGGAAGAAGAAGGCCGATTCCTGAATTAAAGTCAAGTAATTTCATGCAACGTTCTTTTGGGGAGAGGGTGGCAATGAATTCCCCGATTCAGGGAACAGCAGCAGACATCATCAAAATTGCGATGCTGAAAGTTTGGCAGGAACTACGAAAAGAAGGATTACAATCAAAGCTTATTTTGCAAGTGCATGATGAATTATTAATTGAGACCAATCAGGATGAATTAAAACAAGTAGAATCCATACTTGAAAAGCAAATGAAAGAGGCAGCAGACCTTGCAGTGACCTTAGAAATTGATCTTCATACGGGTGATAATTGGTATGAAGCGAAGTAACAAATAAAGGCCCTTTGATGATAGAGACCGGAAGACAATACGGAAATGAGGAAAGATCAAGATGCGGACAATAGGGATAACTGGTGGTGTAGGTTCTGGTAAATCTGAAATATTATCCTATATAAGAGAGCATTATAATTGCAAAATTATTTTTGCAGATGAAATAGCTCATAAATTAGAAGAACCAGGACAAATCTGTTATCAAAAATTAGTGGCTCTGCTTGGGACCGGGATACTTAATATGGATGGTACCATTGACAAAGGGAAAATGGCTTCTGTGGTTTTTAAAGATAAGGAAATGCTACAGAAAGTTAATGCAATCGTCCATCCTTCCGTGAAGGATTATATCAGGTGTGAGCTTGCAAAGGAGAAAAAATGGAATCAGTTTGATTTCTTTTTTTTGGAAGCAGCATTATTAATTGAGGAACATTATGAGACAATATTGGATGAATTGTGGTATATTTATGCAAGGGAAGATGTCAGACGGGAGCGCTTAAAAAAATCACGCGGATATTCAGATGATAAAATCACGCTAATTATGAAAAAACAACTACCAGAACAACTTTTTCGAACCTTTTGTAAGGTAGTAATTGATAATAGTGGTGCGATAGAAAGCACATATAATCAGATTGATAAAAAATTGGGGGGATACCTATGATGGGTGCAGATCAATACCCGGGACAACTGGTGTTTGGATTGGATATAGGAACAAGGAGTATCGTTGGGACAGTCGGATATAAATCAGGAGAAAAGTTCTTTGTAGTTGCACAAGAGATAAAAGAACATGAGACCAGAGCTATGTTAGATGGGCAGATTCATGATATCAATAAAGTGGGACAAACCATAAAAGAAGTGAAAGAAGGACTGGAACTGCGAATTGGTAGAAAATTAACAGAAGTCTGCATCGCTGCGGCGGGACGTGTATTACGCACTGTAAAAACATTTGTGGAGATGGAACTTGGTGGAGATAAAATCATTACATCAGAGGATATTTATGCGTTGAATTCTGCTGGTGTGGAGAAGGCATATTCCGAGTTTCAGAAGAACGATACCTTAGAAGATAAGTTTTACTGTGTGGGTTATTCTGTGATTCGTTATTTTATGAATGGGTATCCGATCAGCAATCTGGAAAGTCACAAGGCACACACTATTTCAGAGGAGTTGATTGCGACATTTTTACCAGATGATGTAGTGGACGGTCTGTATCGAGCAGTTGATTTGGCTGGATTAGAAGTCGCTAATCTTACATTAGAGCCTATTGCAGCAATCCAGATTGCGATACCAGAAAATTTCCGTATGCTGAATATTGCACTTGTAGATGTAGGAGCAGGAACATCCGATATATCAATTACAAAGGATGGGAGTATTATTGCATTTGGAATGTTGCCATGCGCGGGGGACAGTCTGACAGAAGCCATTGCGCAGCATTGTTTGGTTGACTTTTCAATGGCAGAAAAGATAAAAAGAGGCATTACGGAACAGGATGTAATTGATTATGAGGACATTATGCTTTTACCTCAAACGATAACCAGGGAGGAAGTTCTTGAAATAGTGGCACCCGTTGTGGATTCTATGACGAAGCAAATAGCGGATAAAATCAAACAATTAAATAGTGATAAATCGGTAAGTGCTGTATTTGTAGTAGGCGGTGGTGGAAAGATACCTACTTATACGGAAAAATTAGCAGCAGAACTCTCCATTCAAAATGCAAGAGTTGCATTGCGTGGGAAAGAAGTTATGCAATCCGTTGAGTTTCTGGAAGAGGGAATTGAAAAAGATTCTATCCTGGTCACTCCGATAGGCATTTGCCTTAATTTTTACGAGCAAAGTAATAATTTTATTTATGTAACTTTTAATGGAGAACGTATCAAGTTATATGATAATAACAAATTAGCCATTGTGGATGCTGCCATGCAGGCTAACTTCTTGAAAGAAGCATTGTTTCCAAGACGAGGAAAAGAATTGAATTTTATCGTGGATGGTAAGAGCAAGATTGTACGAGGGCAACTGGGAGAAGCGGCAGAAATTACATTGAATGGGGATCGGGCATCTATATCCCAGAAAATTCATTCTAATGACGTGATAGAAGTAAGGGAATCGACATTTGGTGAACCTGCAAGAATGGAAATCAGGAAACTACAAGAATATTCAGCTGCGTTACATATTGTTGTAAACGATAAAAAAGTTGAGTTACCTAAATTTGCTTGTGTGAATGGAACATTGCAATCAGGTTATTATGAGATTCAGGAAAATGACACCATTGAAATGCTGAATTATTATACCGTAGAACAAATTGCGGAATTCATGGATGTGGTGATAGACAGGGAACTGAATTTATATGTTAATAATAAATATGCAGATGCAAACACAAGGGTATTTGAGAATTTTTCTGTCGTGTGGAGTTTGGAAGACGTGTATTTAGAAAAAGAAGTAGCTTCTTCCGTGAATAAGCAAATCAATGAGGAAGGTGAAAGGCGTATAGACGATAATCGTATGGCGATTGTGGTAAATGGGCAGCCAATACATATGTGTGGTAAACAAAAATATGTTTTTGTAGATATATTTGATTATATTGATTTTGATTTATCAAAGGTAAAAGGAAGCGGAATTGTTACAAGGCGTAACGGATTGGATGCACAATATATGGAAGCCCTGGAACAAGGTGATGTAATAGAAATATACTGGAAGGATAGAGAGTAAATGAGATTGTGCAGTATTGCCAGTGGCAGTAGCGGAAACTGTATTTATGTAGGTACGGAGACCACGCATCTGCTTGTAGATACCGGTATCAGTGGGAAAAGAACAGAAAAAGGTTTAAATGAAATAGGGCTAAGCATTTCGGACATGGATGGTATCCTGATTACACATGAACATATTGATCATATTAGTGCTTTAGGGGTTATCAGCAGAAAATACGGGTTGCCGATTTATTCAGGTCTTAAAACAATTCAGGCAATTCAAGAGACAAAGTCAGTAGGAAAAATAGATGAATCTTTGTTCTGTCCGATTCTATGCGATGAAAAGATTATGATAAAAGATGTTGCGGTGCGGCCAATGCGGGTGTCTCATGATGCAGCAGAGCCTATGGCGTATCGTTTTGAGTATGGAGATAAAAAGATAGGAATTGTAACCGATCTTGGGACCTATAACGATTATACAGTAGCTAATCTGCAAGGGTTAGATGCGATATTATTAGAAGCAAATCATGACATTAATATGTTGCAGGTAGGCCCTTACCCCTATTATTTAAAACAAAGAATATTAGGAGAAAGAGGTCATTTGTCTAATGAACTGTCAGGAAGATTGCTCAGTAGGATATTGCATGACGGAATGAAAAAGGTAATTCTTGGACATCTTAGCAAAGACAATAATTTGGCGGAGCTTGCTTATGAAACAGTTCGTGTAGAAGTTGCGGCAACAGATACGTATCAATGCGATGATTTTTCGATATGTGTTGCGAAGCGCAGCGAAGTATCGGAAATTGTAGAAATATAAAAATGTTAAGCATGAAGGAGAAAACACATTATGAAGAAATCGATTATCACCGTAGTAGGAAAAGATACTGTTGGCATTATTGCTAAGGTATGTTCTTATCTGGCAGAAAATAAGATTAATATCCTGGATATTTCTCAAACAATCGTACAAGGATATTTTAATATGATGATGATTGTAGATATGGACAATGCAGTAAAAAAGTTTGATTCTATTTCAACGGATCTTGATCAAATGGGAGTAGAAATCGGTGTCATGATTAAATGCCAGAGGGAAGATATTTTTGATAAAATGCATCGTATCTAATGGTATCATACAGATGGAATAATAAGGCACTGAATCAAAGGAGTAGGAGAAAAGCATTATGATAAATATGTTCGAGGTTGCAGAGACAAACAAAATGATTGAAAAAGAAAATCTTGATGTGAGAACTATTACATTAGGAATCAGTCTGCTAGATAGTATTGACTCAGATCTTCATAAACTGAATGAAAATATATATAATAAAATCACTACAGTGGCGCAGAATTTAGTCGAGACTGGAAATGAAATTGAAAAAGAATTTGGTATTCCCATCGTAAATAAGAGAATTTCAGTAACACCAATTGCTTTGGTTGGTGGCGCTGCCTGTAAAAAACCAGAGGATTTTGTGACGATTGCAGATACCATGGATAGAGCCGCCAAAAAAGTAGGTGTAAACCTGATTGGTGGATATTCTGCACTCGTATCCAAAGGAATGACAAAAGCAGACGAATTATTAATTCGATCGATTCCTCAAGCACTTGCTACAACCGACAGAGTTTGTAGTTCTGTGAATCTGGGTTCTACAAAAACAGGAATTAATATGGATGCTGTGAAATTAATGGGCGAGATCCTGCTAGAAACAGCAAATCTGACAAAAGAAGAAGATTCTGTTGCATGCATGAAATTAGTTGTTTTCTGCAATGCACCGGATGATAACCCATTCATGGCAGGTGCATTTCATGGAGTGACAGAGGCCGACGCCATTATTAATGTTGGTGTAAGCGGACCGGGTGTTGTAAAAACAGCCTTATCGAAAGTGCGTGGAGAGAATTTCGAAGTATTATGTGAGACCATAAAGAAAACAGCTTTTAAGGTAACAAGAGTGGGCCAATTGGTTGCCCAGGAGGCATCAAGACGTTTACATATTCCATTTGGGATTGTTGATTTATCATTGGCACCAACACCGGCAATCGGGGACAGTGTTGCGGATATCTTATGTGAAATAGGGCTGGAGTATGCAGGCGCACCAGGGACGACAGCAGCATTGGCACTATTAAATGATCAAGTGAAAAAAGGAGGTGTAATGGCCTCTTCTTATGTGGGTGGACTTAGCGGTGCATTTATTCCTGTGAGTGAGGATCAGGGAATGATTGATGCGGTACAAATAGGAGCTTTAACAATTGAGAAGTTGGAAGCTATGACATGTGTATGTTCTGTTGGGCTAGATATGATTGCTATTCCGGGAGATACCAAGGCGACTACAATATCAGGAATCATCGCTGACGAGATGGCAATTGGTATGATAAATCAGAAAACGACAGCGGTTCGCCTGATACCAGTGATTGGTAAAGGAGTAGGAGAAACGGTTGAATTTGGAGGGCTATTCGGTTATGCACCAATTATGCCTGTAAATAAGTATTCCTGTGATGCATTTATAAATCGCGGAGGGCGTATTCCAGCTCCGATTCATAGTTTTAAAAATTGAGCAAAGGTGACAACAAAAAGAGGACTATCGCAAAAGGCGGATAGTCCTCTTTTTAAAATTCTAGGATAGGATCTTAATAGTCTGCGTATATTCATTCGGAACGGAGTAATGATACTTTGCATTAATCAAAGTATTGTATATATGAGAGGCATTTATTTCTTCTCTTAACATAGCAAGTCCAGTGGCGCAATCTATGAGTTTGTGACTATCGGCTAATTTGGAGATAAGAGGTATCATACTATGCTGTTTGATACGATTGAGTAAGAAAGAGGCCTCTTTCCGAAAGCCGAGCATACGCGCATAAAAGATAGCGTCATTACGGAGATAATCTGAAAGATTGTCTTTTCGCATGTTAAGCAGAATGTGCAACAGGCAGCGGCTAATACGCGCATAGGTCAATTCTTTTGTCTTTAGTCGCTCGCAAAAAGAACTAAAGTCCTGATACTCATGCAGGCGGTTCTGAATACGGGCAGACAGATCTTCAGACACATCCATATAGTCTGTATATCCAGTCGGCAAATCAAGTATAAGCTTATAATGCAATAGCAAAGACATATCATCTGTAAAAATAGGGAATACCGTATTTATTTTTTTTTGCATAATAGAATATACGGAGGATGGCACTTGATCCTGGATCAGGCTCAATGTATGATTCGCAGCGAGTGAGTGACGTATTGCGATTGCCGAACTGTTATGTTCTTGAAGTTTTTTCTCGTGATAGGCAGAACCCACACGCAGGTTGGTATAAGGAATTATCTTGCTATTTCTTAAAATCAATGCCTTCATATATTCAATACCCAAAATATTATTTGGAGAGGATAAGATAGAAGTGTGTGCAGTGAATTCGGGGATCGTTTCTTCTAGAGCAAGAGCGCGCGCCTGAGGGAAGGTCTTACCAGATGCTAAATAGAAGGAAAGGATGCGGTCAAAATCAGCTGGGGGATGGCAGAGGGCGTCTGCAATTTGAGATAATATACGAATATCTCCGCATTCACTACCAAAGCATAGTGTATCTACAACGCCTAATTTATCCAACAATGTGATCGCACCCTGCGCAAAATATTCGGCACTCGAACAAGCATAATAAAGTGGAAGCTCCAGTACTAAGTCTGCGCCATTCAATAAAGCCATTTCAGTGCGTGCATATTTGTGTATCAAAGCAGGATTACCCCGCTGGGTAAAATTTCCGCTCATAACAACTACAACATAATCCGCCCCGGTTAAGGCTTTTGCTTGTTCCATATGATATTTATGTCCATTATGAAATGGATTATATTCAGCAATAATACCAACTACCTTCATAGTTATATTCTCCTGTAAATAATATAAAAAAGTTATAATTGTATAAAATCAGATGCAATAAGAGTAACATGTTTTTCTAATTAAGACAATGTGCATTTTGTACTTCATTTTGCACAATATTTAACGCCTATCCATCTTGTATACAATAATAAAATAACTTATAATTATGTTGTCTTAGAAATGGGATTTCGATAGGTCAAAGCTAGTTCAAGTGAATTGCATATAAATAATAAACATTGGAGGAAATAGTCTATGTCTTACATTAATATGATTAAAGAAAAAGCAAGATTGGATAAGAAAACAATTGTATTACCAGAATCAAATGATAAGAGAACACTGATTGCAGCATCACATATCTTGGAAGAAGGAATTGCTAATATTATTATGATTGGTAAGGAAGAAAAAATTAGAGATGGTGCGGGCTGGCTTGAGGTTAATCTGGAAGGGATTACAATTATCGATCCGGAGAAAACAGATAAATTGGATCAATATGTTGCTATCTTATATGAGACTAGAAAAGCAAAAGGAATGACAGAAGAAAAGGCTAGAGAAATTTTATTGCATGACTATTTGACCTTTGGAGTCATCATGGTAAAAGCAAATGATGCGGACGGAATGGTAGCGGGAGCCTGCCATGCAACAGCAGATGTTTTAAGGCCATCTTTGCAGATTCTAAAGACTGCTCCAGGAGTGAAGCTGGTGTCAGCTTTTTTCATTTTGGATGTACCGAATTGTGAGATGGGAGATAATGGAACGTTTCTATTTGCAGACTGTGGTTTGAATCAGGACCCTACAGCAGAAGAATTGGCAGCAATTGCAGATACAAGCGCAAAGAGTTTTAAAACATTAGTGGGTACCAAACCGATTATTGCAATGCTATCACATTCTACAAAAGGAAGTGCAAAGCATGAATTGGTAGATAAAGTAGTGGAAGCAACAAAAATTGCTCATGAGCAATATCCATATTTGACATTAGACGGAGAATTACAGACAGATGCAGCAATTGTGCCACAGGTCGCTAAATCGAAAGCACCTGGAAGCGAAATTGGTGGAACCGCAAATGTTTTGATTTTTCCAAATTTAGATGCTGGTAATATCGGTTATAAATTAGTGCAGAGATTGGCAAAAGCTGAGGCTTATGGTCCTATGCTGCAGGGAATTGCAAAACCAGTTAACGATTTATCAAGAGGTTGCACGTGGCAGGATATTGTAGGTGGGGTCGCATTGACGGCAGTACAGGCACAGTTGGCATAAACAGGTAGGAGGAGTCATATATGAAAGTTTTAGTTATAAATTGCGGAAGTTCATCTTTGAAGTTTCAACTAATTGATGCAAGTTCGGAGCGGGTTATCGCAAAGGGGCTTTGTGAAAGAATCGGAATTGAAGGAAGTCAACTCGTATATACACCAGCAGGTGGAGAAAAAGTAAAAGCTCAGGCACAGATGCCTAGTCATGTGGAAGCAATTCAAGTGGTATTAAATGCACTAACAGATACAAAAACAGGTGTGATCGAACAATTGGATGAAATTGGAGCGATTGGACATCGTATCGTACATGGTGGTGAAAAATTTGCAAATGCGACCATTATCAAAGAAGAGGTCCTAAATGCGATCAAAGAGTGCAGTGATCTTGCACCTCTACATAATCCAGCAAATTTGATTGGAATTACAGCATGTAAAAAGCTAATGCCAAACATACCGATGGTTGCTGTATTTGACACCGCTTTCCATCAAACAATGCCTGAAGAAGCCTATTTATATGCGATACCGTATGAATATTATGAAAAATATAAGATACGAAGATATGGATTTCACGGAACAAGCCACGCGTACGTATCCAAAAAGGCTTCGATTGTACTTGGACAAAAATACGAAGATATGAAAATCATCGTGTGCCATCTTGGAAATGGAGCCTCTATATCAGCAGTGGAACATGGACATTCTATTGATACTTCTATGGGATTTACGCCGCTGGAAGGATTGATTATGGGAACCAGGTCAGGAGATATAGATCCTTCCATCATAGAGTTCATCGGGCAGAAAGAAGGAAAATCTTTGGCAGAAATCATGGATATACTGAATAAAAAATCCGGTGTACTTGGATTATCTGCGGGCTTTTCGTCAGATTTCAGGGATTTGGAAGACGCCTATTTGGAAGGACAAGTTGCATCTGTAAGAGCATTGAAGACATTTGCCTATCATGTAGTAAAATATATAGGCGCTTATGCGGCAGCCATGAATGGTGTGGATGCTATTTGCTTTACCGGTGGTGTGGGAGAAAATAGTCCAATACTTCGAAACATTATATGTGAGAGATTGCGCTTCATGGGTATCGCGATTGAACAGGAACCAAATCAGGTACGAGGGGAAGATATCGTTATATCTACAAAAGAGTCTACCGTTACGGTTATGGTGATTCCTACCGATGAAGAGCTGTCCATTGCGAGAGAAACCTATAACCTTACAAAATAGATTTCAAAAAGTTTATAATAATAAATAGTTGACAATCCTAATAGGGCTATGTATAATTATTTAGGTGTGAATAGGAGTTTACTATGTTGGTGAATTTATCAGATGTTCTAACATCACAAGGAAAAACAGAATGCTTTGTTACAGAATTAGAATTACAGATTTATGAATGTAAACTAGGTTCATTTCGGATTGTTCATAAACAGCCTGTCAGCATAACAGCGACGAATACTGGAAATGGAAAGGCGCAAGTTGAGGTGTCCACTTCTTTGGTACTTATGCTAAAATGTGACAGATGTTTGAAGGATGTAACAAAAACATTTGATTTATCTTTATCCAGACAGGTGCATGCACCATCGGTTGAATTGGATGAGGATCCTGATGAAACGAATTTCATGGAAGGTTATCAACTCAATGTAGAAAGCCTGATTAACAGAGAAATATTGATGAACTGGCCAATGAAAGTTTTATGTAAAGAAGAATGCAAAGGTATTTGCACAAAATGCGGAAAAGACTTGAACGATGGGGAATGCAATTGTGATACATTTGTACCAGACCCTAGAATGGCAGTAATAAAGGATATTTTTAATGCGAACAATAAGGAGGTGTAACGATGTCTATATGTCCAAAAAATAAATCTTCCAAAGGTAGAAGAGATAAAAGAAGAGCAAATTGGAAAATGAGCGCTCCAACATTAGTAAAATGTAGTAAATGTGGTGCTTTGATGATGCCACACAGAGTATGTAAAGCTTGTGGTTCTTACAACAAAAAAGAAATCATTTCAGTTGACTAATTTTAATAGTAAAAACAAGGGTATGTAAATTAATTCCCTTGTTTTTATTTTTTTATCTATTTATAAAAAGACTAATAGAGAAGCAGCCACCAAACGACAGTAGCGAGTGTGGCACCTATTAGACAACAAATAGTATCATTCATCGTATCAACAAGTCCGGCTGGCTGAAGTGACTTGGGTGATATATGATTGATAGAATCATGATGTTTTTGCCATCTCTGCGCATTACTCTTAAATAAACAATCACTTATATATTCAAGCAATTCCCAGAATACATGAATCGTTATTGAAAATGTGAAGCCAAAAAGTAACATAATCATAAGTTCGATACCAGGAGTCATACCAATTATTGCAATCCCAAAACCAACAAAACAAATACCGGACATAACATGTATATATCTATCCCAGTTTTTATATTTATCATAATATTTTAGAGAACCACCCAAATATATGGAGCTAAAAATAATAAATAGGTATATCAAATTACTAAATGTATCAATTCTTATATTTAATATTTTATCAATGGAGAACGATAGATAAGATAAAGCAAAAATAAATATAATGGAAAATAGTATTTTAAATTGGTGCTTGAAAATATAATAGATACCTAAAATTATTAGAAGACTCCTGAAAATAATTTCATAAATTTCTGTAAAACTCATACGGTCACCTCTCGTGTTAGTATGCACTAGGTTCAAAGTATTTATGCGCTATTATTTTCCTTGATTTTTACTATTGATTCTAGTATATTTAGAGAGGAATGCTAGGAGGATTAAAAATGTCAGAAATAGTAAATGTTGCAGTGGATGCGATGGGCGGAGATTATGCACCTGTACAGATCGTAAAAGGGGCAGTGGATGCTGTTAATGAGAATAAAAATGTTAAGGTATTTCTGGTAGGTCCGGAAGAAATTATCAGAAAAGAATTAACGAACTATACATATGATTTATTACAGATAGAAGTTGTGAATGCAACCGAGGTAATTGAGACATCGGAGCCACCAGTCACGGCAATTCGTAAGAAGAAAGATTCTTCTATGGTAAGAGCTCTTTATCAGGTGAAGGATGGAACTTGTGATGCAATTGTATCAGCTGGCAGTACAGGGGCCTTGTTAGTAGGTGGACAGGTATTAATAGGGAGAATTAAAGGAGTGGAGAGACCTCCGTTGGCGCCCTTGATTCCTACGAGTAAGGGAGCGGCATTGTTGGTAGATTGCGGTGCGAACGTGGATGCAAGACCATCCCATTTATTACAATTTGCAAAAATGGGTTCTGTTTATATGGAAAACGTAATCGGTATCCAAAATCCCAGAGTTGCAATCGTAAATATAGGCGCTGAAGAGGAAAAGGGAAATGCGCTCGTCAAGGAAACGTTTCCATTACTCAGCAATTGTTCGTCTATAAATTTTATAGGAAGTATTGAGGCCAGGGATATTCCAGCTGGGACTGCCGATGTTATTGTGTGTGAAGCATTTGTGGGCAATGTTATTTTAAAATTGTATGAAGGTGTTGGAAATACACTGATAAGTATGGTAAAACATGGAATGATGACGAATATTAGAAGTAAAATTGGTGCATTACTTGTAAAACCTGCTTTAAAGAAAACACTGAAAGCTTTTGATTTGGAACAATACGGTGGAGCCCCTATGCTTGGCTTAAATGGATTAGTTGTAAAGACTCATGGAAGTTCTAAAGCTATAGAAATTAAGAATTCTATCCTGCAATGTGTAATATTTAAAGAGCAAATGATTGATGCTAAAATCAAAGAAAAAATTACCTTAGAGGAATAAGAAGGGACGAATGATAAAATGGAATTTGAAAAATTGAAAGAGGTAATTGCAGCCGTGCTTTGTGTAGACACAAAAGAGATTACTTTGGAAACGACATTTTTGGAAGATCTTGGCGCTGATTCTCTGGATATTTACCAGATCGTGATGGGGATAGAGCAGGAATTTGATATTACCATAGAAGCAGAGGAAGCGGAGAAGATTTCTACGGTAGGTGAAGCGCTTAATTTACTTAAGGATTCATTTAATGATTAAAAACGAGAGGCCCTTTGGGGCTTTTTCGATTTCTGAAGAAAGACATTACAAAGTTTTTGAGGAAGGAAAGGTTTATATGAACGAGGAATATCCATTAGAAAAATTAGAGCAGAAGATTGGTTATCGGTTTCATGATACCACTTTGTTGAAACAGGCCATGACACATAGTTCTTATGCGAATGAAAAAAAAATATTTAAGATGAAGGATTATGAGCGTCTTGAGTTTCTTGGGGATGCGGTTTTGGAATTGGTTTCAAGTGAATTCTTATATCGATCCCATCCAGAAATGTCGGAGGGGAAATTGACAAAATTAAGGTCTTCCTGTGTGTGTGAACCTGCACTAGCTTTTTGTGCCAGAGAGCTTAAATTGAATAAATACGTGTTTTTAGGGAAAGGGGAAGAAGCAACAGGAGGGAGAAACAGAGATTCCATTACATCTGATGTATGTGAGGCTTTAATCGGAGCCATTTATTTGGATGGTGGTTTTGCTAATGCAAAAGAGTTTATCTATAAATTTATATTATCGGATCTTGAAAATAAGCAACTCTTTTATGATAGCAAGACTATATTGCAGGAAATTGTGCAAAGAAATAACGAAGGGCTCCTTCATTATGAACTAATAAAAGAAGAAGGGCCAGACCATGATAAATTATTTATTGTAGAAGCCAAAATTAATGAGATGATAATTGGTGGAGGTAGTGGACGAACCAAGAAAGCGGCTGAGCAACAGGCTGCTTACCAAGCAATATTAGCTATGAAAAAAGAAGATAATAAGTAGGTGGGGTATGTATTTAAAAAATATTGAAGTGCATGGGTTTAAATCATTTGCAAATAAAATAAATTTTCAATTCCACAATGGCATTACCGGTATTGTAGGTCCGAATGGCAGCGGTAAGAGTAATGTGGCTGATGCTGTCCGTTGGGTACTAGGGGAACAAAGAATCAAACAGTTGCGTGGAGCATCCATGCAGGATGTTATTTTTTCGGGTACTGAAAATAGAAAACCCTTGGGATATGCTTATGTGGCAATTACATTAGATAATAGTGACCATCAGCTTGCAATAGACTATAAAGAAGTGACTGTTACAAGAAGGATATATCGTTCGGGAGAAAGTGAATATTTGATTAATGGAACATCCTGCAGACTAAAAGATGTGAACGAACTTTTTTATGATACAGGTATTGGAAAAGAAGGTTATTCTATTATCGGGCAGGGACAGATTGATAAGATATTAAGTGGCAAACCGGAAGAGCGTAGAGAGCTGTTTGATGAAGCAGCAGGTATCGTTAAATTTAAAAAAAGAAAAGCAACAGCTCAGAAAAAACTGGAAGATGAAAAACAGAATCTTCTACGTGTGAGTGATATTTTATCAGAGCTTGAAAAGCAAATTATTCCGTTAGAGAAGCAATCCGAAACAGCAAAAATATATCTGAAGAAAAAGGAAGAATTAAAAAACTTAGATGTCAATATGTTCTTATTAGAGAATAATCGTATTCGCGAGCAATTGCTTTTGGTGGAAGATAAATATAATATTGTCAGTGAAGACCTTCGGGAAAGCACTAAGAATTATGAAAGTATTAAAGAAGAATACGAACAGATGGATTCTGAGATTGAAGAATTAGATAAGGCGATAGAGAGTATGCGTACCACTTTGACGGGTACTAGTGTATTACGTGGTAAACTGGAAGGTGAGATGAATGTATTAAAAGAACAGATTAATTCAGCGAAAGGAAATGAAGAACATTTTAAAGTAAGACTCTTAGCAGTACAAAGTGAAATTACAGATAAGAATGAAAATAAAAATAAAATTTTAGATGAAAAAATTTTAATCGATCAAGAATTAGCTGAGGTTGAAAAGGTAAGAGATTGTGCGAGAACATTGTTATTAGCTGTACAAAGTAAAATTGAGGAGTTAAATAATAATGTGGAGAAAGACAAAAATCAAATTATAGATATATTGAATGAGAGAGCTACTATTCGATCTAAGATGGGTCGGTATGACACGATGATGGAGCAGATCAATATCCGTAAAGCGGAGCTCAATTCCAAGTTATTGCGTGCTAAGTCTGATGAAGCAGAGCAGGAAACATTGCTCAAACAATTTAGAAATGAATTTGAAAAGGCAACTGATTCCATCAAAGAACAGAAAGAAAAACAACTTGTCATAGATGAACAACTTGAATCAATGCATAAAATGCTAGGAGAGATGGATCAGAATTTACGTGACCAGCAAGAGATTTATCATCAGGATAAGTCAAAATTGGATACGATCAGCAATTTGACAGAACGATATGAAGGATATGGAAATAGTATTCGAAAGGTAATGGAGCAAAAGGTATCCAATCAGGGGTTGATTGGTGTTGTGGCTGATATTATTAAAGTAGAAAAAAAATATGAGACTGCAATAGAGACAGCGCTTGGAGGTAATATTCAAAATATTGTAACAGAAGATGAAAATACAGCAAAGGAAATGATAGGTTTTCTGAAACAGAATAAATTTGGTCGGGCAACCTTCTTACCGCTTAGTAGTATTACAAGACCACAGGAATTTAAAACGCCGGATGTGCTGAAAGAGGAAGGTGTCATAGGCTTAGCTGATTCTTTGGTTACTTTACATAAGAAATACCAAAATGTTGCGAAATCTATGTTGGGACGTATTGTAATTGTTGATCACATTGACAATGCAATTAAAATTGCAAAAAAATATGATTATGGGATAAGAATGGTTACAATTGAGGGTGAATTACTAGTACCAGGAGGAGCCATCAGTGGGGGGGCCTTTAAAAATAGCAGTAATTTACTTGGCAGACGAAGAGAGCTAGAAGAGCTGGAAGGTAAAGTAAAAAAGCATGTACAGATCATTGATGATTTACGGGAAGAAATCGAAGTTACAAAAAAGAACAGGAATCAGTTACGTATTGACAGTAGTGATATAAAGTCAAAATTGCAGGAGCAATTTATTAAACAGAATACGGCCAGATTAAATGTCATGAAAGCAGAAGAGCGCAGAGAAGAAACAACACAAGGGTATGATACGCTTAAAAAAGAAGAGGTCGAGATTGCAAATCAGATTCTTGATATTACCCTTAACAAGGAGCGAATTCTTCAAGAATTAAAAAATTCAGAAGAATTAGAGCATTCATTAGAAGAGACCATTCTGCTACATCAGAAGGAATTGGATGAACAAAGGGTGCTGGAAGCAGAACAAACAGTAAAAGTATCTGAATTTGATCTTGCTGTGGAGAAAAAATTACAAAGACAGGAATTCCATATACAGAATATAAATCGTATTGAGGGAGAATTACTTCGTTCCCAAAATGAACTTGTTCAAATTCAGGAAAGCATTGATCAAAATAAAAATAGTGTGGAGCAAAAAGAGAATAGCATACTTAAGATTGAGCAGACAATTTTAGAATCCAATACAACTTTAGGGGCATCGGAAAAAGAACTAAAAGAAAATATGGAAAGAAAAGAAAAACTTTCGATTCAACAAAAAACTTTTTTTAAAACCAGGGATGAGATGTCAGAACGCATCGCGGCACTGGATAAAGAAGTATTCCGTTTACATGCACAAAAAGAGAAAATGGAAGATTCCATAGAAACCCAAATCAACTACATGTGGGATGAATATGAGATTACTTTAAGTGATGCGGCTTCCCTGCGTAATGAAATGATGAATGACTCTGCCGCTATCAGAAAAGAAATTGGATCATTAAAAGAACAGATTAAAAAATTGGGCGATGTGAATGTGAATGCAATCGAAGATTATAAAAATTTAGTAGAGCGCTATGAATTCTTAAAAACGCAGCATGATGATTTGATTCAGGCGGAACAAACTCTGCTACATATTATAGAAGAACTGGACGCTGCCATGCGTAAACAATTCAAAGAGAAATTTCAGCAGATAAGCCATGAATTTGATAAAGTATTTAAGGAATTGTTCGGAGGGGGAAAGGGGACGTTAGAACTAATGGAGGAGGAAGATATTCTGGAAGCTGGTATTCGGATTATAGCGCAGCCACCAGGAAAAAAGTTGCAGAATATGATGCAATTATCAGGTGGAGAGAAGGCATTAACAGCCATTGCATTACTTTTTGCGATCCAGAATCTGAAACCGTCACCGTTCTGTCTGTTAGATGAGATTGAGGCTGCGTTAGATGAATCGAATGTCACACGGTATGCAAAATATTTACATAAATTAACGAAACATACACAATTTATTGTAATTACACATCGACGTGGTACAATGGAAGCGGCAGACAGACTATATGGAATCACCATGCAGGAAAAAGGAGTATCTGCGCTTGTCAGCGTAAATCTAATCGATAAAGATATTGATAATTGATACAGAAATGGAGATTTTATGAGCGAGGAAAAATTGGGTTTTTTTGGAAGACTGATACAGGGGTTAAGTAAGACAAGAAACAATATTGTAAACGGAATGGATTCTGTTTTCAATGGATTTTCTAATATTGATGAAGATTTCTATGAAGAATTAGAAGAAATTCTAATTATGGGAGATATTGGTATTAATGCGACCACAGATATTTTAGAACGATTACGCAGGAAAGTGAAAGAAGAACATATTAAGCAGCCAAGCGAATGTAAAGAGCTCCTGGTAAATAGTATCAAGGAACAAATGCAAGTGAAAGAAACAGCCTATAATTTTGAGAATGAACAGTCCGTTATTTTAGTAATAGGAGTAAATGGTGTGGGTAAGACAACTTCTGTTGGTAAGCTAGCTGGTATCTTGAAGGGACAAGGTAAAAAAGTCTTACTTGCTGCTGCAGATACGTTTCGGGCGGCAGCCGGAGAACAATTAACAGAGTGGGCCAATCGCGCTGGTGTTGAGATTATTGGCGGAGCAGAAGGTTCCGATCCGGCATCTGTCATATTTGATGCCGTGAATGCAGCAAAAGCAAGAAATGTTGATGTCCTGTTATGCGATACTGCAGGTCGCCTTCATAATAAAAAAAATTTAATGGAAGAGTTGCGTAAGATGAACCGTATTATAGAAAAAGAATTTCCTTTAGTCCATAGAGAAAATTTAGTCGTTCTTGACGGAACAACGGGGCAGAATGCTCTGCAACAGGCAAGGGAGTTTGGTGAAGTTGCGGATTTGACAGGCATTATTCTGACGAAGATGGATGGAACTGCCAAAGGAGGAATTGCTGTTGCAATACAATCCGAATTACAGGTACCAGTAAAGTATATTGGTGTGGGTGAGACAATAGAAGATCTACAAAAATTTGATTCTGATCAATTTGTGAATGCTCTGTTTAATTTAGAAAGCAAAGAGAGTGAATCTATTGACTTTTAGAAATCGGTTTGTTATGATAAATATCATTAGAAATACAGTGACGGAGAAAGTAAGTTTTTTGAAACGGTTCAGAGAGTCGGGTATGGTGGAAACCGACACGTGTAAGAAAGGATACTGAAAATCACTCCTAAGTAGCAGCCCGAAAGCAAATAATTTGCTAGTAGACGCTGACGGTTTCCTACCGTTAATAGGGACGCATATGTTAGTATGTCGTAAATGGAGAATATGTGATTGTATCATAGCTATCGTCCTTTTGCGGACGATAGCTTTTTTATTTAAGATGCACATATCTCAGATAGGAAGAAGTTGCTTTACAAGCCGCTGTGACTATAGAAATGTTCATAGATACAGGAGGTCAAAAAAGGATGGGAGAAAATAGGTATGTTAACATTAGAAAAATTTGAGGAAGCTTCTGAAATTGTTAAAAAAGTAACATTAGAAACAAAATTGGTCTATAGTAATTATCTAAGTTCACAAACTGTCAACAAGGTATATTTAAAACCAGAAAATATGCAGTTTACTGGGGCCTATAAGCTTAGAGGGGCTTATTATAAAATTAGCACATTATCGAATGAAGAGCGTGCGAAGGGGCTGATTACAGCCTCGGCTGGTAATCATGCGCAAGGAGTCGCTTATGCGGCTAAATGCTATGGCGCAAGAGCAATTATTGTGATGCCGACCACTACTCCGTTGATCAAGGTGAATAGGACCAAAAGCTATGGGGCTGAAGTGGTTTTGTTTGGTGATGTATATGATGAAGCTTGTGCGAAAGCATATGAGTTAGTGGAAAAACATGGTTATACGTTCATACATCCATTTGACGACTTAGATGTGGCGACAGGACAGGGAACTATTGCGATGGAAATTTTCAAAGAATTACCTACGGTCGATTATATTCTGGTTCCCATGGGCGGTGGTGGCCTGGCAACAGGTGTTTCTACTCTTGCAAAAATGCTGAATCCTAAAGTAAAAGTGATTGGAGTAGAGCCGGCTGGAGCAAATTGTTTACAGGTATCTTTAAAAGAAGGAAAAGTGGTTACACTTCCTAGTGTGAATACGATTGCGGATGGTACTGCCGTAAAGACACCGGGAAGTAAAATTTTTTCCTATATTCAGAATAATATAGATGAAATTCTTACCGTGGAAGACGAGGATCTAGTAGTTGCGTTTCTGGATATGGTCGAGAATCACAAGATGGTAGTGGAAAATTCTGGATTGCTTACGGTGGCTGCATTAAAACAATTAAAGGTCAAAAATAAAAAAATTGTATCAATTTTGAGTGGAGGAAATATGGATGTCATCACCATGTCATCTGTGGTACAACAGGGATTGATAAAGAGAGACAGAATCTTCACAGTATCTGTTCTGTTGCCAGATAAACCAGGTGAATTGAGCAGGGTTTCGGATATCATAGCGAAAGAAAATGGTAATGTCATTAAATTAGAGCATAATCAGTTTATTTCCATTAATAGAAATGCAGCGGTAGAACTTCGAATCACACTGGAAGCTTTTGGAACGAGTCATAAAGAACAAATTATAGATGCGCTGCACAAAAACGGATATCAGCCAAGAATAGTAAGAACAAATATTTAGTATAGGAGTGGCGGAACAAAATGGAAGGAAAGGTAGTAAAGAGAAGAATTGTAAAACTGATAGCAATTGCATTCGCTTCGATGGTATATGGTTTGGGTGTCGGTATGTTTTTGGATCCCAACAATCTGGCACCAGGTGGTTTCACGGGAATAGCGATTATTATAAACCATTATTTTCCAATATCTGTTGGTACTTTGTTTTTAATTCTAAATATACCTGTGATGATACTCGCTGTCTACAAATTTGGAGTAAAATTTATCGTATCGACGGCTTATGCTGTTTTTATGGTGTCTATCAGCACCAATTTCTTTTCTGGATTTGGAGCTGCTACGACAGATCCACTTTTGGCGGCTATTGCAGGCGCAGTACTTTTATCCATTGGAATCGGTATTATATTTAAGGAAGGGGCTACTACAGGGGGATCGGATATTATTGTAAAGTGCCTTAGAATCCGTTTTAAGCATATAAAAACAGGAATCTTATTCCTATTCATTGATGCAATGGTAGTTGCGGCTTCTGCAATTGCATTTGAAGATTTGAATACCGCTTTATATGCAGGTATTGCGCTAATCATATCATCAATAGTAATGGATATTGTTCTTTATGGTACCGATGAGGCCAAATTAATCTATATTATCAGTGAAAATCCCGATATTATTGCGGCCAGAATTATGCAGGAACTTGATATCGGAGCAACTTTTATCGAAGGACGAGGAGCTTATAGTAATACAAATAAGCAGGTCATAATGAGCGTAATCAAAAAACAGATTGCACCGCATTTGGAAGAAATCGTAAAAGAAGAAGACCCGGATGCATTTATGATTATTACTAAGGCAACAGAAATTTATGGAGAAGGATATAAGAATATCTTCTCAGAAAAAATATGAATTGTAGTGTCAAGAAAAAATACTTGACACTAAACTTTTATTACTGTAAAATAATTTAAGTACTGGTATTCTTGTCGCTGGTATATCATTTCATGGGTGAAGATATGGAGAAAATTGTTGAGCAAGGTTTGTTATATGATTTCTATGGTGAATTATTAACAGATCATCAAAAAATCATATACGAAGAATCGGTATATAATGATATGTCATTGAGTGAAATTGCAGACAAAATCGGAATTAGCAGACAGGGTGTTCATGATTTGCTTAAAAGATGTGATAAGATTCTATTAGAGTATGAAAGTAAATTACATTTGGTAGAAAAGTTTATAAAGATTAAGTCAAGCATTCAAGAAATCAATCGGATATCAGAAAGTGCAATTGCTGAAAATTCTGAAATACAGAGAATAAAAAAACTGTCTAATGAGATATTAGAGGAGCTATAATAAATGGCATTTGAAAGTTTAACGGATAAATTACAGAATGTATTTAAAAACTTAAAGAGCAAGGGCCGTTTAACGCAGGAGGATGTCAGGGCGGCCTTAAAAGAAGTGAAGATGGCTTTACTGGAGGCAGATGTTAATTTCAAAGTAGTAAAACAATTTGTAAAATCAGTAGAAGACAGAGCAATCGGTGCTGATGTTATGAATGGACTGAATCCGGGGCAAATGGTCATAAAGATAGTAAATGAAGAAATGGTAGTGTTGATGGGTTCTGATATGACAGAACTAAAGATGCAACCCGGAAAAGCAATTACAGTAATTATGATGTGTGGTCTGCAAGGTGCAGGTAAAACAACAACGACTGCAAAAATTGCAGGTAAACTGAAATTAAAGGGTAAGAAAAGTCTATTAGTGGCATGTGATGTCTATAGACCAGCTGCGATCAAGCAACTACAGGTAAATGCAGAAAAACAGCAAGTGGATGTTTTTGCAATGGGAGATAAACAAAGGCCGCTAGATATCGCGAAAGCAGCCATAGAGCATGCTGGTAAAAACGGTCATAATGTTGTAATTTTGGATACCGCAGGCCGGTTACAGATTGACGAAGCCATGATGGCAGAACTTCAGGAAATAAAAGAAAAGGTTTCTGTTCACCAAACACTCTTAGTTGTGGATGCAATGACGGGACAAGAAGCAGTTAATATTGCAAAAGAATTTGATGAGAAAATCGGGTTAGATGGCGTTGTATTGACCAAAATGGACGGTGATACAAGAGGTGGAGCAGCATTATCAGTAAAGGCTGTGACCGGAAAGCCAATTTTATTTGTTGGTATGGGCGAAAAACTTTCTGATCTGGAGCCATTTTATCCAGACAGAATGGCCAGCAGGATCCTTGGCATGGGTGATGTTTTGAGTCTGATTGAGAAAGTCCAAATCGATATGGATGAAGACAAAGAAAAACAGATGGCATTCAAAATGAAAAAAGGTAAATTTGATTTTGAAGACTATTTGGAATCAATGAACCAGATGAAAAAGATGGGCGGTCTTTCTTCTATATTGGGCATGATGCCGGGAATGGGTGCAAAATTGGGTGATATAGAATCTATGGTAGATGATAAGCAGCTTTCCAGAATGGAGGCAATCGTATTGTCGATGACGCCAGAAGAGAGACAGAATCCCAAACTTTTGAATCCAAGGAGAAAGCATCGTATTGCAAAAGGAGCAGGTGTGGATATCAGTGTGGTAAACAGATTCATCAAACAGTTTGAACAATCTCAGAAAATGATGAAGCAGCTCCCAGGTATGATGGGAGGAATTGGTAAAAAGGGTAGAGGAGGCTTCCCAGGAGGCTTTAAATTACCTTTTTAATAGATTAAACTAAGAAAATAAGCTTAATTAAGCGGAGGTGAAAAACATGGCAGTTAAAATTAGATTAAGAAGAATGGGTCAAAAGAAAGCTCCTTTTTATAGAATCGTAGTAGCAGACTCCAATTCTCCAAGAGATGGAAAATTCATTGAAGAAATAGGAACTTATGATCCGAATACAGATCCTAGCACATTTAAAGTTGATGCAGAATTGGCTAAAAAATGGTTATCGAACGGTGCGCAGCCAACTGAAGTTGTAGGCAAGATCTTAAAAGCAGCAGGAATAGAAAAATAGGAACTGTTGACGCTTTTTTGGAGGTGGCTCATGAAAGAATTAGTAGAAGTAATTGCAAAAGCACTTGTTGATAATCCGGATGAAGTTGTTGTAACAGAAAAGGAAAACGGTAAAAATATCACAGTAGAACTTCATGTTGCAGCGTCTGATATGGGAAAAGTAATCGGAAAACAAGGCAGAATTGCAAAAGCAATCCGCTCTGTTGTTAAGGCAGCATCATCCAAAGACAATAAGAAAGTAGAAGTAGAAATTATTTGATGAATTGGGGGCGCTCATTTGAGTAGTCCCCTTTTTTTCTATAAGGGAAAAAGTAATACATGCAGGAAAAAAGAGTCTATGAGAAAGAGGATATGGGATGGAAGAGCTATTACAAGTGGGAGTGATATCTTCGACACACGGAATTAAAGGCGAAGTAAAAGTATTTCCAACAACAGATGATCCGAATAGATATAAAAAATTAAAGGAAGTTATACTAGATACGGGAAAAGAACAGATAGTTTTAAAAATAGAAGGAATAAAATTTTTTAAAAAGTTTGTAATTCTTAAATTTATTGATATCGATGATATCAACCAGATTGAAAAATATAAGGGGAATGGCCTTTTTGTGACAAGAGAAAATGCTGTCCCTTTAAAAGATAATGAATATTTTATTGCAGATCTGATAGGCCTCACCATATTAGATGAAGAGAGTAAGGAATACGGAATACTAAGAGACGTTTTGCAGACGGGAGCGAATGATGTTTATGTCATAGATATAAATACCGGTGGTGAAGTATTAGTACCTGCAATAAAAGAATGCATTTTGGATGTCAATCTTTTAGAAAAAACGATGAGAATACATTTATTAGAAGGCCTGTTAGATTAGAGAACGGAGATTGTGAAAATGAATTTTCATATATTAACATTATTTCCTGAGATGGTTATAGAGGGATTGAATACAAGTGTCATAGGACGTGCAATAGAAAAAGGATGTATGAAAATAAATGCTATTAATATCAGAGACTATACGTCGAATAAACACAAAAAGGTGGATGATTATCCCTATGGGGGAGGTGCGGGCATGCTGATGCAGGCACAACCGGTTTATGATGCTTACGTATCTGTTTTAGATCATTTAAATGGTAGAAGACCAAGAGTTATTTATGTAACGCCTCAGGGAACTACATTCAACCAAAGTATGGCCAGAAATTTTTCAAAAGAAGAAGATTTGATTTTTTTATGTGGGCATTATGAAGGCATTGATGACAGGGTACTAGAAGAAATCGTGACAGACTATGTATCGATCGGAGATTATGTGCTGACAGGTGGTGAATTGCCTGCAATGGTCATGATTGACGCGATATCAAGATTAATACCGGGAGTATTAAGCAATGAAGAGTCAGCACTAACAGAATCTTTTTCAGGATACTTGTTAGAGTATCCGCAGTATTCGCGGCCTGAAGAGTGGAACGAGAAAAAGGTACCAGAAGTTCTATTGTCAGGGCATCATGAAAAGATAGCAAAATGGCGTCTGGAACAATCAATAGTAAGGACAAAAGAAAGAAGACCGGATCTTTATGAGATGTATTGGAAAAATAAAGAAAATAGTAATTAATAGAGAAAATATGAGTAGAAATCCTTGCATTTTTAAACATAATATGGTATTGTTGTAACGTTGCGAGAAAGAGATGGTCCGCTGGTACAGTATGTATTAAGAACGTCCAAGAGTATAAGGAGATTACAATGAACGAAATAATTAGAGAAATTGAAGCAGAGCAATTAAAAGAAACAGTATCTGAGTTTCATGTAGGTGATACAGTCAAGGTTTATGGTAAAATTAAAGAGGGAAACCGCGAAAGAATTCAGATTTTTGAAGGAACCGTATTAAAGAAGCAAGGCGGAAGTAATAGAGCCACTTTTACTGTAAGAAAATCTTCCAATGGAATTGGAGTTGAAAAGACATGGCCGTTACATTCTCCAAACGTAGAAAAAATTGAAGTGGTTAGAAGAGGTAAAGTAAGAAGAGCGAAACTTAACTACTTGAGAGATAGAGTTGGAAAGAAAGCAAAAGTAAAAGAATTGGTTAAATAAGATAGAAATTTAGGGCAAGTACTTAAAAGTACCTTGTCCTTTTTTTAGTTTGCAGGGATGACAATTATATTTTTTTACGCTATACTGTTCTAGTAAGTGATTTATTAACAAAAATTACCTATGAGGATTTTTCCAGATAAAAGATATGTTTAAATGGAAATGAAAGTGACGAAAAGAAAAATGTCAAGAAGGCAAAAGGGACTAAGTTTTTATAAGAAAAAAAGAAAACTGAATAGTAGCACAGTGAAGGAAGTCCTGCATATTGTATTTTGCATTGCAGCCTCCATTTTCTTTGCTTTCGTTAGCGTATACGCGTTCGGGCTGAAGACAAGTGTGATAGGGGTATCTATGGAACCCAATCTATATAACGGACAGGAGATATTAATCAATCGATTTGTTTATCAAATTTCTTCTCCTAAGCGTGGTGATATCATCGTTTTTTTACCGAATGGGAATCGTAACACACATTACTATGTAAAAAGAGTTATTGCATTACCAGGAGAAACCGTACATATGAAAGAAGGAAAAATATATATTAATGATTTATTACAAGAAGGTATTACTTATGACAAGATTGCAGATCCTGGAATAGCGGAGAATCCCCTGCATTTAGCAATGGATGAATATTTTGTTCTTGGGGATAATGTGAATAGTAGTGAAGATAGCCGATCGGGTAATATCGCAGGAATTAAAAGGGAAACCATATTAGGAAAAGCATGGTTTAAAATGGCATCTGGTGATAGTGGCCTTGGTTTAATCAAATAAAAACAATACGAAATAAAGATAAGAGAGAAATTAGAATATGAATTATCAATGGTACCCAGGTCATATGACAAAAGCAAAAAGAATGATGGAAGAAAATATTAAATTAATTGATTTAATTATAGAATTAGTCGATGCCAGAATTCCACAGAGCAGTCGAAATCCGGATATTGATCAATTAGGAAAGCATAAATCTCGCATCATTTTATTAAATAAATCAGATCTTGCGGATAGCAGGCATAATAAACGATGGATGGAGCATTTTAAAGAGAAAGGATATTATGTATTGGAAGTAAATGCGAAATCCGGAAATGGTATTAAGTCCATACATGGTGTTGTGCAGGATGCATGTAAAGAAAAAATAGAAAGAGACAGAAAAAGAGGTATTTTAAATCGGCCAGTACGAGCGATGGTGGTTGGTATTCCAAACGTAGGGAAATCAACGTTTATCAATACATTTGCTGGTAAAGCTTGTACAAAGACAGGAAACAAGCCAGGTGTCACAAAAGGAAAGCAGTGGATTCGCCTTAACCGTACGCTTGAATTACTGGATACACCAGGAATCTTATGGCCACGGTTTGAAGATCAGCAAGTAGGAATGAAGTTGGCATTAATTGGTTCTATGAATGACGAAATATTACAAATTGATGAGCTTGCACTTGAGTTCATTAAATTCATGCAACTAAATTATCCAGAGTTGTTAAAAGATCGTTATGAGATAAACGCAGATACCACAGAAGCTTTTATTATTTTGCAACAAATTGCAGAAAAGAGGAATTGTTATATGCGGGGAAAAGAGCTTGATCTTATGAAAGCGTCTGCTATGCTAATAGATGAATTTAGGACGGGAAAGATAGGAAAGATTACGTTAGAATTTCCAGAATAGAGATAGATTATGTGAGGAGATTAAGAAATGAAATCAGTTATAAAGGAAATATTAAGTACAAGCCTATATTTATTAGTGGTATTGTGCCTTACATATTTGGTTATAACATTTGTAGGTCAGAGAACACAAGTAATTGGGAGTAGCATGGAAACAACTTTAAGTGATGGAGATAATCTGATTGTAGATAAGATATCCTATCGGTTAAAGGAACCAAAGAGATTTGATATTATTGTATTTCCATTTCAATATGCAGATAAAACTTATTATATCAAACGTGTTATTGGTATGCCTGGAGAAACAGTCCGCATTGATGAAGACGGAAACATTTATATTAATGATTCAATACTAAATGAGACATACGGAAGAGAGATCATGCAAAACCCAGGCAGAGCAGCCGAAACCATTACTCTTTCGGATGATGAATATTTTGTACTGGGAGACAATCGTAATAATAGTTCAGATAGCAGAGATCCAAGTGTAGCTAATATCAAAAGAGAAGATATTATTGGTCGTGCTTTTATCAGAATTTGGCCAATCAATAAATTTGGCATATTAAAACATCAATAAAGAAAAGAGCAACAGATGGAACATAAGATTAATTCAATAAGAGAAATTTATCAGGCGGCAGATATTGCAATGCTGCCTGAATTTATTAGAACTTATGGGCGTGATGAGCGAATCGGCGTAGTAAGGCTTGTGACAAAGGCGAGAAAACAAATAGAAGCAATTGAAATAGAAAAAGAACGTATCCAGAAAATGAGTGTATACGAAAATAAATATGCTGACTATGGTTATATATGTGGAATTGATGAGGTGGGAAGAGGACCTTTGGCTGGTCCTGTTGTGGCAGGTGCAGTAATTTTACCTAGTGATTGTGAAATTTTATATTTGAACGATTCCAAGCAGCTAACCGCGAAAAAGAGAGATGAATTATATAATATTATTATGGAAAAGGCAGTGGCGACAGGGATTGGATATGCAAGTTCAGAGAGAATTGATGAAATAAATATTTTGCAAGCTACTTATGAAGCTATGCGAGAGGCTATTCATAAACTTGCAGTAAAACCCGATATATTATTAAATGATGCGGTTACAATACCCAAAATAGAAATTCAGCAAATTCCCATCATCAAGGGTGATACAAAAAGCGTTTCTATTGCGGCAGCCAGTATTATTGCAAAGGTCACGAGAGACAAACTGATGGAACAATATGATTCTATTATGCCAGAATATGGATTCGCATCGAATAAAGGATATGGAGCCGCATTACATATTGAAGCAATCAAAAAGTACGGACCATCTCAAATTCATAGGAAAACATTTATCAAGAACTTCACATAGGTGATGATATGGGACTTAATTTATCCTCTTTTTTTAATCCTGGTAAACCAAATACGGCGTTGGGTAATTCTATGCAGGTATCGCAGACGACTTCTTCCGAGGGGGCGTCTAATAATCATGTCACACAGGAAATACGTAATATGGCACCCGGACAGACCTTTCAAGGAGAAGTAGTGGCTATTCGTAATGGAGAAGTGGACATTGCGCTGAGCAAAGATCTTATTATAACAGCAAGATTAGAACGAGATATGAATATTGAGCTGGGACAAACAATGACATTTGAAATAAAGGCGATATCGGATGCTAAAGTGTCTATAAGGCCATTATTTGAAAATAGGAATCAGAACACAACCATATTAAATGCAATCCATGCTGCACGGATACCCTTGAATAACACCTCTGTTTCAATGGTTTCTACAATGATGGAAGAGGGGATGGCTGTGGATAAAGAATCGTTGCAAAATAGTTACAGGCAGATTCTAAATAATCCAGAAGTGGGCAAGGAAATGATTGTGCAAATGAATCGAATGCAAATTCCTGTTACACCTGAAAATATCATGCAATTTCAAAATTTTAAGAATTATGAAAATAATATTATGAATGCGACAGTTGATGTGGCAGATCAGTTGCTACAAGCATTTGATACGATATTGCAGAACGGAAAACAAACGGATGTAGATAATTTTATGGAACTGTTCGTTCAGATATTTGCTGGAAAAGTAAAGGACCCTTCTGCAACTTCCTGGCAGGAAACAATGGAGAAAGGGGAAAGAAAATCTGTTGATGCAATTGTACTTGAAAAGAATGATACGATCGATCAAATGATAAAAGATATTGGGGAGGTCGGAAAAATTAGTTTTCAAAAATCATTAGAATCGGGTCACCCAATAATAGCAGAGGGAGAACAGAACGGATTACGTGAAGTGATTGAAGACAATGGGACAGAAATAACATCAGTTTCTTTATTGGAGATGAATAAGGAAGAAAGAATTGAGCTTTCAGCACAGATGCATAAGGCAGGCATTCCTGAGGATACCGTAGCTTTGGTAAAAAGTGGACAGATTACAGCAGAGAAACTCTTACATATAGTAAAGGATCTAATATCGAAAATAGATTTCAATAAAAATCCTGAAATAGCAGAGTTGCTTAGCAGTAAAGGCTTTATGAGTCTTATGAAGGGACAGGTAATAAAGCAATGGATGATTCTTCCGGAGGAAGTAGCGAAAGAGGGTAAAATTGAGGAACTGTACAATAGGATTCAGCAGCAAACTGTAAAACTGGCTGAAAGCATGGCAAATATAACGAAAGAGAGTTCACCTCTCATGAAAAGCGTAAGCCAACTGTCGAGCAATGTCGAGTTCATGAATCAATTAAATAATTTATATACCTATGTACAATTACCTCTAAAAATGAGTCAAGAAAATGCGCATGGAGAATTATATGTATATACCAATAAAAAGAGTTTGGCTAGTAAAGATGGAAATGTAAGTGCCTTGCTGCATTTGGAAATGGATCATCTGGGAACTATAGATATTTATGTTGCGATGCAACATCATAAAGTTAGTACTAAGTTCTATCTGGAAAAAGAGGAGATGATTACGTTTCTGACAGATCATATTCATCTGTTAAAGGATAGACTAGAAAAAAGTGGGTATTCCATGACGTCAGAGGTTTTATTGAAAGAACAGGAAATTAATATCGTTGATGAAATGATGAATAAAAATAAACATAACGCTATGATATCACAATTTTCTTTTGATGTAAGGGCATAAAGTGTGAGAACTAATTCTAAGCAGCCAAAATACGGCAGCTAAGAATTACTAAATCTCACACTGGAAGAAGCCGCGAGCGTCTTCTTCCCACGGATTATTTGTGCCGCTTGAAGCGGCATATTTGGATATGAGAACTAATTCTAAGCAGCCAAAATACGGCAGCTAAGAATTACTAGAGCGAGAGGTACGCTAGCAGTTGACTAATACGGGGGTGGAAATGAAAGAGAACGATAATAAGGGCAAATTGAAACAGGCTATCGCGCTGGAATATACGGAAGAGAATGCGGCTCCTGTCGTAATAGCTTCGGGGCGGGGAGCACTGGCAGAGCGTATCATTGAAAGAGCAAAAGAAGCGAAGGTTCCAGTCCACAAGGATCATGAGCTGGCAGATACGTTAGCAAGGTTGCAAATAGGAGATATGATACCCCCTGAATTATATCAAGTGGTAGCAGAAATTTTGGTGTTTGTTGATTCCGTGGATAAAATCAGGAGTAAATCAGTAAAATAATGAATAAAAGACAGATTGGTACACAAAAGGAAAAACAGGCTATGGCTTATCTGGAAAACCATGGTTTCCGGATTATAACGCATAATTATAGAAGCAGACAAGGTGAAATTGATGTCATAGGGTACCATAAAGGGTACCTTGTTTTTATAGAGGTAAAATATAGAAGAAACCTTAGAATGGGGACGCCTGCCGAAGCAGTTGACTTCAGAAAACAAATAAAAATATGTACCGTTGCGGATTACTATAGATATTCGAACGGCATTGGAGATGACACAGCAATTCGGTATGATGTAATTGCCATTTCAGGTGAGGAAATAATCTGGTATCAAGATGCATTTGCTCATATTTACAGGTGATTTTAAGAGTGAGGAGTATCAATAGTGGAAGAAAACAGGAAAATTATCCGGACAGGTAAGGAAGCTGTTCTAACAAGGAATTATTTGGGGGATATGGAGTATTTGACATTTCCATCCCTATCTTCAATTGGTCTGGTAGATCATTTATTTACGACCAGATTAGGCGGAATCAGTAAAGGGATATATGCCACAATGAATATGAGTTTTTCGCGTGGGGACGAAAGGGAGGCAGTATTAGAAAATTATAGACGAGTATCGGATATTTTAAATTGTGAGCTTCAAGATTTTGTATTATCCCATCAGACACATACGACAAATATCAGAAAGGTAACAAAGGCAGATGCTGGAAAGGGAATAGTCAAAGAGCGCGATTATGAGAACGTGGATGGACTAATAACAAATGTTCCTGGCATTGTTTTAGTTACTTTTTATGCAGATTGTGTACCGCTTTATTTTGTAGACCCGGTTCATAAAGCGATCGGGCTATCCCATTCTGGTTGGAGAGGAACTGTTTTGAAGATGGGAGAAGTTACTATAAACCACATGCATGAGGCCTACGGGAGTGAACCGGGTGATATTATTGTTGCAATAGGTCCCTCGATCTGCCAGTCGTGCTATGAGGTGAGCACGGATGTAATAAAACAGTTTTGTGGAATCTTCCCAAATAGAGAAACACAGCAAAAAGTATTTTATAAAAAGGAAAATGGAAGGTACCAATTAAATTTGTGGGAAGCGAATCGTATGATTTTGATTGCAGCAGGGATACAGGAAAAAAACATTAGTTTGACGGATATCTGTACTTGTTGTAACAATGAATATTTATTTTCGCACAGGGCTAGCCAGGAAAAACGAGGTAATCTTGCTGCATTTCTTAGAATAAAACCTGTAATTTAAGGAAAACTTAATGTTTTTTAGCCCGTATAATTAAAAAGAGGTTGCTAATATGAAGTAAAAGAATGAAATCTTTGACAGGAGGGTTAAGATGTTTCATATATTGGTTTGTGATGATGATAAAGAAATTGTAGATGCCATTGCTATTTACCTGGAACAGGAAGGATATCAGATTTTTAAGGCCTATGATGGAGAAGAAGCAATTCGAATATTGGATAAAGAAGATATTCAATTATTGGTTATTGATATTATGATGCCAAGACTGGATGGAATTCATGCGACGTTAAAGATAAGAGAATATAGTAGTATACCGATTATTATTTTATCTGCAAAGACAGAGGACGCAGATAAGATATTAGGTCTAAACATAGGTGCGGATGATTATGTGTCAAAACCGTTTAATCCACTGGAATTGGTCGCAAGGGTAAAATCTCATTTAAGAAGATATACGAAGCTTGGAAATATACATGAAGACAGCAGCCATATTTATCGTGTTGGCGGACTGGCCATGAATGATGAAACCAAGGAAGTGACTGTTGATGAGGAATTAGTGAAATTGACGCCCATCGAATATAATATATTACTTTTATTGGTGAAAAACCAAGGTAGAGTTTTCTCAATTGATCAAATTTATGAAAATATTTGGAATGAAGAAGCAATAGGTGCAGATAACACGGTAGCAGTTCATATTAGACATATTCGAGAAAAAATAGAAATTAATCCGAAGGAACCAAGGTACCTAAAAGTGGTTTGGGGCGTTGGATATAAGATTGAAAAACAATGAGGGTAATGAGATGGAGAAATTATTGTATAGTAAAAAGGGAAAGGGAATTGTACTTATTATACATAATGTATCAATTGTAATTGCTGCTGCATGTATTACAGTAATAGGGCTATTTGCTTCTTTGTCTGTTTCCAGAATCTATGGTAATTACCGATATGGTTTAAATTTATTTAAAAACAATAGTAAATTTGAGGATACGGATCTTTGCTATTATCTTTTAAGTGACAGTATAGATGAGATTATCCGATATACGGTAATCCGGGAACAGATGGAATCAAATGGCGTTTTCGATGGAAATAAACCAATTGATATAGAGGAATATGCGAAGCGTTATCAATTTGGAACCAATAAGAGTGATGTCTATTATCGATTAGAGGATCTGATCAAATGGGGGCAATACGGTTTAGAATATGATTCAGAAATAACATATGGTTTTAATGAATCAGGGGTATCAACATCAGGAGCTGAATTAGTAGAACGCTATAGACCCAAGAATGGTAAGTCAATAAAGAATTTTGTATCGAATGAAAAAACGTACGAAGAATTATGTGGATATTTAAGTGAAAGTATCAGTTCATTATCATACAATTATTATCAATATAGACAATTTCAAAACATATATAATGAGAACAAAACAAATATCCGTTACTACATTGTTACAGACGGGGGGCATGGAAGAACTGTTTATTCTAATCTACCGTCCGAAATGAATGTGGAGGAAGCAAAAGAATATATTAAGAAGATTGGGAAATATGTATCATATGATGCGAATACATTATCGTTTGATACTAATATGGGGATTCATGAGGAAGAATTAACCTATATGCTGAATGAATATGAATATGCATATTCAGATGACTGTCAGGTACTGATCGGATTAGACACCAACTATCCTATTAATGACGCTTTTGCTATTGGTAAAGGAGATTTTTATGCAATCGTACCTTGGCTTGTTCCGCTTGTGATTACAACAGTAATTTGTATTTGTCTGGCATTTGTATGTTTTATATATATGACCATTGTGACGGGGAAAAATGAGTACCGGGGAGAAGTCTTATTGAACTGGTTTGATGCCATTCATACGGAAAGTGCTCTTTTTATTGCTGTATTTTTATGTGGATCTATTATATGTACTACGGGGTTGGTGTCTTCCTGGTGCTTTTATAATGAAACAGGTAAAATATCTATTTTGGTAAGTGTACTAGTAGGAGTACTAATAACCCACTTACTATTTCAATATTTTTACCTTAGTCTGATAAGAAGGATAAAAAATAAAACCTTATGGAAAAATAGTGTTTCTATTAAACTGGTTAAGATCATACGTTTTTTATGTATTAAAATCTTTCATCTTCTTCAATCTGTTTTTTTTAAACTATGCGATAATGGACGAGTGACTACAAGGACATGGATTCCCTATGTAACGTTTCTTGTAATCAATCTTTCTTTTATTTTACTTTTTAAAAGAATGGGGGTCGCTTTTGGGATTGTTTTTGATTTCATGATCGGTGGTTATTTATTTAATGAAAATAAAGCCAAGCAGAAGATTGTTGATGGAATCGAATATATCAAAAATGGAGATATGTCATATCAGATCAATACAGCATCAATGCATGGGGATACATTGATTATGGCGGAAGCAGTAAATACACTCGGAGATGCAGTTCGGAATGCAGTAGAGACCAGTATGAAAGATGAGCGTTTAAAGGCTGATCTTATTACGAATGTTTCTCACGATATAAAAACACCTTTGACCTCTATCATCAATTATGTGGATCTTATCAAGCGTGAGAATATCCAAAATGAAAAAGTGAAGGGGTATATTTCGATTCTGGATTCAAAATCGCAAAGATTAAAGCATTTGACAGAAGATCTGGTAGAAGCATCTAAAATATCTTCTGGAAATATTTCATTACAATTGGTAAGGATGAATTTAATAGAATTGTTATACCAGACAACAGGGGAATTTACAGAGAATTTCAATAAAAAGGGTATGCGGATCATAATGAATGTGCCTGATCATCCAGTGGTGATTGAAGCAGATAGCAGATGTATCTGGCGTGTAATAGAAAATCTCTTCCGTAATATCGAAAAGTATGCGATGGAGAATACAAGAATTTATATTGATCTTACAGAAGAAGTTAAACAGATGGACACACTTGTACACTTATCCATCAAAAACATATCCAAACGTCCTTTAAATATAAATGCGGAAGACTTAACAGAGCGTTTTATCCGTGGAGATATTTCCAGAGGAACGGAGGGAAGTGGTCTTGGTCTATCTATTGCCAAGAATTTGATGCAATTGCAGAATGGCAGCTTTCAGATTTATCTTGATGGCGATTTATTTAAAGTAATTTTAACATTTTTTGAAATTCTGGATTAAGTTGACTCTAAATAAAAGAAATAAATGAAGAATGAAGCATGAAAAGTACTAATTCTGACTAATGATGGTACTTTCATGCTCTTTTCGTCATAATAGATAGAAAAAATGTAAAAATTTGGTTAAATAGCTAATATGAATTATTATTTTAAAAAGGTAAAATAATAAAAGATAGAAGCAGTCTAGTTGTTTCTTTTAATTTTTTGGAATAAAAGGCATAAGAATCGGGGGCAAATGAATGATATTCAAGAAAAAGAATGAAACTAATAAGAACGAGGCATTTAAAGAAAAATTAACAAATGGAAAGTTTAAAAAACTTCAATTCAGAAAGAAAGAGGTACAAAAGATTAATAATGGTATTGTGAAAAAGAAGGGAATAATACGTAATAAAAAGATTTTTGATGCAAAAACAGCTATGAGTGCTAACCGTAAAGTTAGGTTCGGTATCGGCTTGAAATTAATGTTCGTTTGTATGGTACCTGTTCTGTTTATTATCTTACTTGGAATATTTTCCTATAAAAAAGCATCTAGTGCGATAATCAATAGTTATGAAACATCATCATTTAATACGATTACAAAAGCTTCAGAGTATTACACCTTATATTTTCAGACCGCGGAGCAGACATCGCTGACTATATATAATGATGATACATTGATTAAATATTACTCAGGATATTATAAACTCATACCAGTAGAAGAGTCGGCAGCTTACAGTACAATCAAAAAAAATGTAGCATTGAAACAACGTTCCGATTCCAGTATTTCGGCAGTACATATTATCAGTGACTACGCATCATCCTATTCAACAGCGGGAAAATTAGGTAATAGTAAATTTACAGATATTGTGGGAACAGAGGATGGTGCTAGGATTTTAGAAGGATCAGGAACAGCGGTCTGGCTTGGAAAGCATCCGGGAATGGATGAATACACAGGTACAAGTGAAGATACCTATGGAATCAGTATAAGCCGTTCTATGAAAGCTGCGAATATGAAAGATGTAGCCATAATCACAGTTGATTTAGACAAACACTTATTACAGGCACCAATTCAAAGCATGGATCTGCCAGAGGGAAGTTATTGTGCGATTATTACAGCGGATGGCAGAGAGATTACAGATGATGCTTTGGCAGGTACTATGACTTTCGCAGATAAAGATTTTTATAAGGATATGCTGGCTGGAGAAGAAGCTTCTGGTTATAAATATACAAAAATAGATAATAAAGAATATCTATATTTATATTCCAAATTAGGAGAAACTGGAAATACGATCTGCTGCGTGATTCCTAAGAGTGTTATTGTCCAGAAAGCAAGTGATATTAGAAACTTTACACTGGCAATCGTATTTATTGCAAGTATTGTAGCTATTTTCCTTAGCGCTGTAATGGCGGCTGGAATCGGTAAAGCAATTGGCAGCATTAACAAGATTGCGAAGCAGGCAGCGGAAGGTGATCTGTCTATTCATATCAATTCTAAGAGAAAAGATGAATTTGGTCTCTTATATGGACATTTGTCAGGAATGTTCGGGGGCATGAAGGAACTAATAGGTAAAGTCGCAACGGTGACTGAAAATGTGTCGGAGTCTGCACAAGATGTTTCAAATGGTTCCAATGAATTGGTAACTAGTGCAAGGCATATATCTGAAACGGTAGGAAGTATGGAAGTGGGTATCAATGAGCAGGCTTCCAATGCAGAGAGCTGTATGAAACAAATGGATGAATTGTCTATTATCATCACAAATGTGGTAGACAGCACAACAATGATTCAGGAATCATCTGATAAGACAAAAGAGATATTACAGGTAAGCCTTGGAACGATAGATGAATTATCAGACAATGTTAAAAATTCAACTAGAGTATCTCAAAAAGCAATCGATGATATGATAAATTTAAGTAATGAATCAAAACAGATCAACTCAATTACAAACACCATTAATGAGATTGCTGACCAGACGAATTTACTCGCACTGAATGCTTCAATTGAGGCAGCCAGAGCAGGGGATGCTGGAAGAGGATTTGCAGTTGTTGCAGAAGAAATTAGAAAATTAGCAGAAGAATCCATGAAGGCGTCTAATCAAATTAGTGAAATTATTCAAAATATTCAAAAAAAGATGGATGGTACGGTAGTCATTGTTAAAGAGGCTGGTACAATCGTAGCATCACAGGAAAAGTCGCTGAATCAAACAGTAAATGCATTTGATGAAATCAAACAGCAAATGGATTCCTTAACACAGAATATTACTCGAATTACTGGTGAAGTTCAGAATATGAGTAATGCAAAAGATGGAACTATGATGGCCATTGAGAATATTTCTGCAGTATTGGAAGAAACTGCTGCATCTTCTACAGAGGTTCTATCAGCAGTTGATAAACAGGAAACAACAATTGAGAATTTGAATGAAGAAGCAAGAAAATTGAGTGAGAAGGCAGTACAACTGCAAGAAGCGATCGGGCTTTTTAAAGTAGAATAAGTGTAAAAAATACTAGGTCTAAACGACCTAGTATTTTTTTCTATAAATTATAAGAGTACTATTTATTTTCTCTTGCGGCATATTCTACCAGTATCTTTTGAATCTTTTCGGTAGGTGTCAGTACATTACCCATGGATAGATCATGATTCATAAAATCAATAATGGAAGCCATGAATTTACTCATATCAGCTTGCAAATAGTATGGTTTAGATTCTAATGAAGACGGTAGATAGGTTAAATTTGTGGTTATGACACGATCAAATGCCCCTTCTTCATAAGCGGCATCAAAAGTTTCCAGTCCTTGTGTAAAAAGACCAAAGGTACAACAGATATAAACATGTCTAGCCTTTCTTCTCTTTAACTGTCTTGCAGTATCAATCATACTTTCACCGGAGGCAATGATATCGTCAATGATAATGATATCTTTTCCTTCCACATTATCTCCTAAAAATTCGTGCGCTACAATTGGATTCTTACCGTTAATTACAGTAGAATAGTCACGTCTTTTGTAGAACATACCAGTATCTACGCCCAGAACGCTGGAAAAATAAACAGCCCGATCCAAAGCACCTTCATCAGGACTTATTACAAGTAGATGATCTTTATCCACGATCAGATTCTTTTCATGACGAAGTAAAGTGCGTATAAATTGATAGGGAGGAGTAAAATTATCAAAACCATAAAGTGGAATGGCATTTTGTACACGAGGATCATGTGCATCAAAAGTAATGAAATTGGAAACTCCCATTTGACTTAGTTCCTTTAATGAAAATGCACAATCAAGAGATTCCCGTCCATCTCTTTTATGCTGTCTTCCCTCATAAAGGAATGGCATAATAACATTGATCCTACGTGCTTTTCCAGCTATGGTAGATATGACACGTTTCAGATCCTGATAATGATCATCCGGAGATTTATGATTGACATAGCCGTTTATTTTGTAGGTAATACTGTGATTACATACATCCACTATGATAAATACGTCTTTACCACGCACCGATTCGGAAAGCATGCCCTTTCCTTCACCACTTCCAAAACGAGGGCATTTGGCATCCAACAGATAATTATCAGTGGCATAGGCATGAAAGGCAGGATCATTCTTTAGTGAAAGGTTAATTTGTTTTCTAAAATCTACTAAATAGTCATTTACTCTATTTCCGAGAACTGCTGCGCTATCCATTGCAATAATCTTTAAGGGTGCAACGGGCATAGCATTTTCTAATTCGTGTAAATTAGGCATGGCATCCTCCAATGTATGAAATCATGTTAATTTTTATCTGGTATCCTAATACTTTATATCATTATGCTAGTGACACGTCAAGAAAATTCTAGTAGAATGGATGATAGAGTTCTTGTTTGTATATGAAATAAGTATGATACACTTGATTAGATATTGTTTTAGGAGAAATAGAATGAAAAATAAAGGACATGCAATACATCATATTATCAAAGGAAGTATTGCAGAAGAACTTGAGATAGAAGCTGGAGATAAATTACTACAGATCAACGGAGATGAAATAGAGGATATTTTTGATTATCAGTTTTTAGTAGAGGAAGAATATCTGGAGGTACTGATTCAAAAACCGAATGGGGAAGAATGGTTATTGGAAATTGAAAAAGATGCGGAGGAAGAGCTGGGGGTAGTATTTGAAAATGGACTGATGGATGACTATCGTTCCTGTCACAACAAGTGTATTTTTTGTTTTATTGATCAGATGCCAAAAGGGATGCGTGATACCCTTTATTTTAAAGATGATGACTCAAGGCTTTCTTTTTTGCAAGGAAATTATGTGACATTGACAAATATGTCGGAAAAAGATATTAATAGGATTGTTAAGTATCATTTATCGCCTATCAATATTTCCTTTCAGACAACGAATCCAGAATTGCGTTGTGAAATGCTACACAATCGTTTTGCAGGAGAAGCCTTAAAAAAAGTGGACATTTTATATAAGGCTGGAATTGCGATGAATGGACAAATCGTACTATGCAAAGGTGTAAATGATGGGAAAGAATTAGAGAGAAGTATCAGTGATCTGACAAAGTATCTTCCTTTTTTAGAGAGCGTATCTGTTGTTCCGGTTGGAATATCCAAATATAGAGAAGGATTATATCCCTTGGAGCCTTTTAATAAGGAGGATGCTAAAGAAGTATTAAATTGTATTCATAACTGGCAGAAAAAGGTATACAAGGAATTTGGCATTCATTTTATTCATGCAAGTGATGAGTGGTATGTACTTGCCGAGCAGCCATTACCAGAAGAAGAGAATTATGACGGGTATTTACAGCTTGAGAATGGAGTTGGAATGTTACGTCTCTTACTGAATGAATTTGAAGAGGAATATAACAAAAGGAAGCAGGAGTTGCAAGGACGGGCTTTTTATGAGGAACCAAGTGGAGAAATTTCTATTGCAACAGGTAAATTGGCTTATCCTTTTATTCATTCCATGGCAAATCGTCTGCAAATTTTATATCCGCATTTAAAGATTCACGTGTATCCGATTAAAAATGTGTTCTTTGGTGAATGGATTACTGTGTCAGGGTTATTGACGGGACAAGACATACGAGAGCAATTGTCTGATAAAGAATTAGGAGTGAGATTGCTACTTCCCCAGAATGTATTGAGAAGTGGGGAAACTGTATTTTTGGATGATTTGCTTGTCAGAGATCTTGAAAAGGCTTTACAAGTAAAAATAGATATTGTAAAATCAAGCGGGCAAGACTTTATTAAAACAATTATTGATGGTACTATAGAAATATCTAAGAAATAGATGACATGTTTTGCTTTGTCTGATGGTATGGCAGCTAAGAGCAAACAGGAGGAAAAGTGAGTTAATGGAAAAAAGAAAAACAAAACCGATAGTGGCTGTTGTTGGACGACCAAATGTTGGTAAATCAACATTGTTCAATGCATTAGCTGGTGAGGTGATTTCGATTGTGAAAGATTCACCTGGAATTACAAGAGACAGGATCTATGCGGATGTCACATGGTTAGATATGGCGTTTACCCTGATCGATACAGGTGGGATAGAACCTGATTCAAAAGATATTATTTTATCTCAAATGAGAGAACAGGCAGAGATTGCGATACAGACGGCAGATGTCATTATGTTTATGGTTGATGTCAAACAGGGATTAACAGATGCGGATTCAAAGGTTGCGGATCTGTTGCGTCGTTCTGGTAAGCCTATTGTATTGGTCGTTAATAAAGTAGATGATTTTAATAAGTTCATGGCAGATGTCTATGAGTTCTATAATTTGGGGATTGGAGAACCTTTTCCAATATCGTCTGCAAATCGTCTTGGCATCGGTGAGTTATTGGATGAAGTTACCGATAAATTCGACAAGGAAGCGATGGAAATTGAAGAAGATGACAGAGTCAAAGTAGCAATTGTCGGAAAGCCGAACGTGGGTAAATCTTCTATCATAAATAAATTGATTGGAGAGAATCGCCTTATAGTATCGGATATTGCAGGGACCACAAGGGATGCCGTGGATGCGGAAGTATCTTATAAGGATAAAGAATATATATTTATTGATACAGCAGGTCTTCGTAAAAAGAATAAAATAAAAGAAGAATTAGAGCGCTTTATGATTATCCGTACCGTAAGTGCAGTGGAGCGTGCAGATGTGGTAATACTGGTTATTGATGCGATGGAAGGAGTCACCGATCAGGATGCTAAAATTGCAGGAATTGCTCATGAACGTGGCAAGGGTATCATAATTGCAGTTAATAAATGGGATGCAATTGAAAAAGATGATAAAACAATTTATAGGTTTACAGAAAAAGTGAGAGACACATTGGCATATTTACAATATGCCGAGCTCATATTTATATCTGCTGAAACAGGACAGAGGTTACCAAAGATATTTGATTTAATTGATATTGTAGCAGAAAATAATGCGATGCGCGTTTCAACTGGGGTATTAAATGAAATTATGTCAGAGGCAGTTGCAATGCAACAACCCCCTTCTGATAAAGGAAAGAGACTGCGCCTTTATTATATTACACAGGTAGCTGTGAAGCCACCTACTTTCGTAATTTTTGTAAATGATAAAGAATTAATGCATTTCTCTTATACAAGATATATAGAGAATAGAATAAGGGATGCATTTGGCTTTAAGGGAACATCGCTAAAATTTATTATTCGGGAACGGAAGGATACTTGAAATGGAACGTATTTATTGTTTATTCATCGGTTACGTATTAGGTCTGTTTCAGACTGCTTATTTTTATGGTAAACTACATGGAATTGATATTAGACAATATGGAAGTGGGAATGCAGGTACGACAAACACACTACGGATACTGGGTAAAAAAGCAGGTATTATTGTACTAATTGGAGATATAGTAAAGTGCATTCTCGCTATTACAGTAGTAAGACTAGTATTTGGCAGATCAAATCCTGAAATGAGTTATCTATATGCGTTATATGCAGCGGCAGGTGCAATTTTAGGACATAATTATCCCTTTTACTTAAAGTTTAAGGGGGGAAAAGGAATCGCAACGACTGCTGGATTGATTATATCATTTCACTGGATTTTTTTGGTCGTGATTGCTCCAATCTTTTTACTTACATTTTTTATAACACATTATGTGTCACTGGGTTCCTTACTGGTATATGCGGTATTTATGATTGAGCTCATTATTGCAGGGCAAAGTGGATTATTCGGCATGTCTCAAGCACATTTGAACGAAATGTATCTGCTAGGAGCATTTCTTACAGGAATGGCCTATTATAAACACAGGGAGAATATAGGACGCTTGTGGAAGGGTGAAGAGAGAAAGACCTATTTAAAGAAAAAAAATCAACAATAGTGATACATAAAACGATCGAACAAAAATCGTGTTCAATCGTTCATTTCAAGTGAAACGGTATAGGTTTCTCTTGTAGAAGCGCATGTACGAAGCATGCAGATAGGAATTATTATGGCAAAAATAGGAATTATTGGTGCAGGTAGCTGGGGAATCGCATTGTCTGCGCTATTATATAATAACGGACATGATATCACAGTGTGGTCGATTCTACAGGATGAAGTAACAATGTTACAGAAAGAAAGAGAACATAAAGAGAAACTTCCGGGAGTCAGATTAGCTGAGGATATGGTATTTACTTCTGATTTAAAAGATGCAGTGAAGGGTAAAGATATGTTGATTTTAGCGGTTCCTTCCCCATTTACGAGAAGTACTTCTCATATGCTGAAAGATTTTGTGGAAAAAGATCAGATTATTGTGAATGTAGCAAAAGGGGTAGAAGAAAAAACGTTAATGACGTTATCACAAATTATTGAGGAAGAAATACCACAGGCCGATGTTGCAGTATTATCGGGACCATCTCATGCGGAGGAAGTGGGGCGTGGTATACCAACTACTATCGTTGTGGGTGCAAAGTCACAGAAAACTGCTGAGTATATTCAAAATATATGTATGAGTGAAGTATTCCGTGTTTATATCAGTCCGGATGTGTTGGGAATTGAGCTAGGAGCAGCATTAAAGAATGTTGTTGCTCTTTCTGCGGGAATTGCGGATGGTCTGGGTTATGGAGATAATACCAAAGCTGCCTTAATAACAAGGGGTATCGCAGAAATTGCGAGGTTAGGTGTCGCTATGGGAGGTAAATTCGAAACGTTCTGCGGCTTATCGGGAATTGGTGATCTGATTGTGACTTGTGCAAGTATGCATTCCAGAAATAGAAGAGCGGGTATCTTAATAGGTAAAGGCTATACCATGGATGAAGCTATGGAAGAAGTAAAGATGGTCGTTGAAGGTGTTTATTCTGCAAAGGCGGCAATGGGACTTGCTAAGAAATATAATATTTCCCTGCCTATTATTGAACAGGTAAATAAAGTGCTTTTTGAAGGGAAGTCCGCTTCAGAGGCAGTGAAAGATCTGATGATTCGCGATAAAAAGTTAGAACATGCAGATTTACCGTGGGTATAAAAATCAGGAAGTACAATTTGTTTAGCAATATCAAATTGTACTTTTCCTTATATTATGGATTGGTAGACTTAGCAGGATCTTCCGTTAAAGAGATCGTCTGTTGTAAAAGAATAAAACCATCAGCAAGTTGTTTTGCCTGTAACTTAACAGACACATTGCAACTTGCAAGACCAAGTCTGGCAGCAGCTATTTTGACATAGTCATTTACATATCCCTGATTTTGGGTCTCAGAGTAGATATTCTGTAGTAGTGCTTCGTTTGCTATAAGATAAGAAAAGGTGTGTTCACCTGTACCTGCCTGTATTAATAAAGAGGTACACTGTGCATTATAGTCTGATAAATTTTGAAGGATATCATCTTCTGTATACCCTAATTCTTCATACGAGACATATGAGGTCTTGTAAAAGTGATCTGCTATTATATTTCCGGCACTGTTTGTAAAGTTCATAGTAGTACCTTCACATGCAGGAAGATTGACGGATAATCCTGTTCGGGTATGGTCGGTTAGAAATGCATAATCAGGTAAATTAAAGTAGTCATAATTATAATTGCGATAAGCAGTACTCAAAGAATCATCCCAGGAAAGATCCACATTATAATAGGAATCGTCTAATTTCACAATATTCCAAGCATGATTTTCTCCATTGGCAGTACCCGTACAATAATAACATGGTATGCCTAGTTCTATCATGAGATGCTGAAAGGCTCTGGAATAGCCAGCACATACAGATGACCCATTTACGAGTGCGCTATAAGCACTTTGATTCATATCTGCAGTATCATTGTACGATATAAGGTCTGACAGATAGTCATGTACATATTTTTCTTTTTCCAATTCTGAAGAAAGATTAGATGCATTAGCAAGAACTGTTTGCACGATAGAATCAAAATCTGCTTTTGCATTGTCAATGGAATGAATGGTGGTGTTAAATACAAGTGTTATGGCTCTTATCGTTCCCTGTGGTGTATAGGAGTAGCTATATCTGGTATCCAGCCAAAATAGTTCTGGGTGATCATTATAAACAGCACTCATTACATTGTCTATTTCCTTACTTGCGAGTGTAACACATGGAGAAAAGGCAGATGAATTAAGAACGATGGCATTGGCATATACCTGTTTATAGACAGATTTCTGATTTTCTTTCAGCATATAAAAATATGGATAAAGGTTGACATCAAAAGTATAGGTTTCTCCGGTATTGCTAGTAGGGGGATTTGTTGCATCTTGGCTGGTTTCGCTATCTACCAGTTGGCCAGAACCATTCATCGGCAAATAGTCTGCTTTGAGTTTTATGATTGGTTCTTTGAGAGGCTCTAACTTCTCGGCAGCAGTTTTTATTTTTATAGCAGCAGATCCGATTTTATCATTCACGGCATTTGCCTTGTCCATATCGGTATGCTCTGAAAAATAAGTGACCAATTTGTTGAAAAATCGGGAATACGCTAAAGGATTTTGGAATTCTAAAGAGAGAAGAACAGAAATCCCCATAATCGTACAGAAAGTGAATAGAAACTTTTTCATAGAAAGCCTTTCTTTGTAGGAAGATATTTCTTGTTTGTAGTATTTGATATATTTGCATATTTATACTACCGATATAAAACTGGAATTTGGCAAAATGAAAATACCCTGAATTGTAAAATGGATAAGAATACAAATAAAGGTGACAATAAAAATAAAAATATGAATTTGGCGGTGGGATCAAAATGAATAGAAAAAGTGAATGGAAAAGAGACCTAAAACGTATTTTTCTAGTTATAGTTGCATCGTTTGTTATGGCAGTAAATGTCAAAAGTTTTGTAAGAGCAGGAGGATTGATTCCAGGAGGTTTTATGGGATTGACCCTTTTGATCATAGAAGTGGCAAAGGAATTTTTTAATATTTCATTTTCTTTTTCGTTTATTAATCTTTTGTTGAATTCTATTCCAGTTGTGATCAGTTTTCGGGCGATAGGAAAAAAATTCACTATTTATTCTTGTGTTATGATCGTGTTAACAAGTATTTTTACAGACATGATGCCTGTGTATCCGATTACCTATGATATATTGTTGATCAGTACGTTTGGTGGACTAGTCAGCGGAGCAGCTGTTAGTATGTGTCTTTTTGCAGATGCAACCAGTGGTGGAACAGATTTTATAGCGATTTATTTGTCAGAAAAATTTGGGATTGATGCATGGAATTATATCCTATTAGCAAATGCCGTAATTTTAGTCATTGCAGGTTATTTATTTGGTTGGGATAAAGCTTTGTATTCCATCATCTTTCAATTTACGTCCACCGAGACATTACATGTATTTTATAAGCGATATAAAAAAAATACCTTGTTGATAATCACGGATTCACCTAAAGAAGTGATAGAAATTATTTATCAATATACGGGGCATGGTGCAACTACGATCAATGGATATGGTTCGCATGAAAATAAACCCCGTACACTAATCTATTCGGTAGTTTCCAGCGAACAGGTTAAGAAACTGGTCTCTATAATTAAGGATGTTGATAAAGATGTTTTCGTAAATGTGATCAAGACGGAGCAACTGGATGGTAATTTTTATAAAAGACCCAATGACTAAGCACTTATGACAATTCATAAAAGAGGAACCAGAAATGATACAGGAAATAGAACCATATAAATATAAAAACGAATATAAGCCAAGGGAATCAGAGCCTGGTGATCATGCAATTTATTGTATCGAAAATGAAATCGCGCTTTGGAAATGCCAAGATGGTACATTATGTATACCAACGATTGCACAAATGGAGAGTTTGGGAGACATCAAAAAGAAACAATATCTGTTCAGCATTGACAATATTGCATTCTATTTAATCATAAATGAGATGTTATCCTTGACAGAGAACATAGAAATTTGTAGCCAAAGTGTCTTTAGAGAATTAAGCCCCTCGTATATGGCATTTGCTGGGATTACTGCAATGCAGCTAAATCGTTTCTATCAAACACATAGATTTTGTGGGAAGTGTGGAAATAAAATGATACATAGCAGTCAGGAAAGAGCCTGTCAATGTGAGGTATGTGGCCTGACAAAATATCCCAACATCTCTCCTGCGGTCATTATTGCAATTGTAGATGGAGATTATTTATTAATGACAAAATATGCATCTGGTGAATATAAAAAATATGCACTAGTAGCAGGATTTGTGGAAATTGGGGAGAGTTTTGAAGATACTGTAAAGAGAGAGGTTTTAGAAGAGGTCGGACTTAAGGTTAAGAATATTCGTTATTTTAAGAGTCAGCCATGGTCATTTTCGGATTCTGTTATGATTGGTTATTTCGCCGATCTGGATGGAGATAATACGATAACCATACAGGAAGAAGAATTAGAAGAAGCTGTATGGATGCCTAGGGACAAGATTCCAAAAGCAGAACACAATATTAGTATAGGGCAGGAGATGATAGAAGTATTTCGAAATCGTACCTATCAATAAGCATGTAAAAGAAGGAGAAAGTATGTATCAAGCAAAAGAAGAACGTTATGAAACTATGAAATATTTAAGATGTGGTAAAAGTGGGATTCTGATGCCAAGAGTGGCCCTTGGATTCTGGCATAACTTTGGATCTGTGGATATGTTCGAGAATCAGAAGGCTATGGTAAGGAAAGCATTTGACGAAGGAATCACACATTTTGATCTTGCAAATAATTATGGACCTATTTATGGATCAGCGGAAGAAAATTTTGGTCATATCATGGAGAGCGATATGCGTCCCTATCGCGATGAAATGTTAATCTCAACCAAGGCTGGTTATGATATGTGGAAGGGACCCTATGGAAATTGGGGGTCAAGAAAATATCTGATATCCAGTTTGGATCAAAGTCTTAGCAGAATGAAATTGGATTATGTAGATATCTTTTATCACCACAGACCAGATCCTGATACCCCATTAGAAGAAACGATGAGAGCCTTGTCGGATATCGTTCATCAAGGAAAAGCACTATATGTAGGCATTTCCAATTACAATGCAGAGCAAACAAAAAGAGCGGCAAAACTGTTAGAGGAGAATGGAACTCCTTTATTAATCCATCAGCCAAGCTATAGCATGCTAAACAGGTGGGTGGAGGAAGATGGATTATTGGATACACTTAAAGAAGTTGGGGCTGGATGTATTTGTTTTAGTCCGCTTTCACAGGGGATGCTTACCAATAAATATTTACATGGCATTCCAGAAGGAAGCAGGGCGGCAAGAAATCACTATCTGAAAGAATCTGCGATTACTCCAGAATTAATCAAAAAATTGGGTAAATTAAATGAACTGGCTGTGGATAGGGGACAATCATTAGCAGAAATGGCACTGTCCTGGGTTCTTCGTAAGGATAGAGTCACAACCGTTTTGATAGGAGCGAGCCGTGTTGAACAAATTAGTGATAATGTAAAAATTATAAATAGATTGGATTTTACAGAAAACGAATTAGAATCCATTGATAGAATACTTAACGATGACGATGCACCTGGTACCTATTAAGAAATAGAAAATATAGATAAAAGAAAAGAAATATCAGAAAACTTTAAAGTTTAAATATAATTTTCAAATCATTTACAAAATGTTCATATGCATACATTTTTTATCAATATCCGTGTGATACTATTAGATAAGAGGTGGGAATGCAAATGAAGAAGCGTGTTTATGGTATCTTTATTGGAATTGTTTTAGCTACTATACTTTTGAATTTCATAGCATGGCACAATACTAAATTTTGTGATTTATATGTAAAATATATTTTTCCACTATGGATTAATTCCTATGGAAGAATTACAGGATCATTTTCGTTTTCGGTTGGAGAGATTATGATCGCAATTGGAGTTATAATGGTAATTTTTTCCATTGTATTAGGTCTTATTGCGGTCATTTTTTTATTGCTGGCGAAGCATTCTATACAATACAAAAGAATAAAAAGGGTATGCTATTATTTTTATGGATGTTTTGCATGGATTCTTGTAATTGGTTCCATGATTATGACGTTAAACTGTTTTATCCTCTATCATTGTTCTACCTTTGATGAGAAATATTTGCAGTCAGAATCCGAAGATTATACATTGGAAGAATTGATACAGTTAAGGGATTATGTGGTTACCCAGGCAAATATATTGGCAACAAAAATGGAAAGAGATGAGAAGGGAAGAATACTCTATCAAGGTGATTTTCAAAAGACGGCAACAGAGAGCATGAATGCACTTGGTGAGCACTATGAGCAGTTATCGGGTTATTATCCGATGCCAAAGCCGATTGCAACTTCTGGATTCTTAAGCCAGCAGCATATGAAGGGATATTATTTTCCGTTTTCTATGGAAGCAAATTACAATGATATGATGGATAGCATGAATAAGCCAGCTACCATGTGCCATGAGCTTGCACATTTGAAAGGTTTCATTTATGAAGACGAAGCTAATCTGATTGGATTTTTGGCATGTATCAACTCAAATGATATTGTATTTCAATATAGTGGGTATCTGAGTGTATTAAATTATATAGATAATGATTTTTACGAAGCGATTCAAAAAAATAGAGCTATTTATAAATCGCACGTACAGATTAGCCCAATTGTAAGAAAGGATAATGTTTTTTTGACAGAAGAATCATGGGAAAAGGTCGAGAAAAAAGCGGTGATTAAAACTGCTGCTGCAAAGAAAATGTCAAGAGATTTTGTGGAAACGACACTTGTATGGAATGGAATCGAGGATGGAAGTTTAAGCTATACCAGGGTAGTTGGTCTTATGTTGGATTATTATGATACCAATTGCGAGGTTTATGAAAATGGAACTTATCTGGTACAAGGAGAATAAAATTACAAAGAAGCTATGCGTGATAGGCGCATAGCTTTTGCTATGGATATTGTGGCAGGTTGACAAAGAGGGAGAGAAAATGTAAATTAATATCTAGAAGATTGGCAGAGTAGCTTTAGCAGGTTTAGAACTTTGTATTGTACTTAAATAGTAGGAGAGCTATGAACATGAATACATATGCAATTAAAGATATCAAAGATCTATTTGTACTTGGAAGAACAACAGGAGAAAGAAGTCCATTAACTTTGTTTTGGACAGGTAGTGGCATCGAATGCAATGTGAAAGCATCCGAATTATGGATACAAGTAGAAGCCGATTATCATTTGTACGAGCCATGGATCAGTATTTTCATTAACGGGGCATGTGTAAGCCGCCTTATGCTAACAAAAGGAAAACAATGGATCTGCTTATTCCGTGGTATGAATTCGGAAGTGACTAAAAATGTGAAAGTCTTAAAAGATGTACAGGCTATGTCTGGGGATCCTGAGCATTGTCTGCAAATTCATGGCATAAGAACGGATGGTATATTTGAGAAAGTTCCTGACAAACCATACAGAATTGAATTTATAGGAGATAGTATCACATCAGGAGAAGGCAATATTGGTGCAAAGAACGAAGAGGACTGGATATCCATGTGGTTCAGTACACAGAATAATTATGCCGTTATGACTGCAAATGCACTTGATGCGGATTATCATATTATTTCACAAAGTGGATGGGGTGTTTATACAAGCTGGGACAATGATCCTCATGGCAATATTCCGGATTGTTATGAAAAGGTATGTGGTCTGTTAACAGGAGAACGCAATCGCATGTTGGGTGCGAATGATGCGTATGATTTTCAATCTTGGCAGCCAGATATCATTGTAATTAATCTTGGAACCAATGACGATGGTGCATTCGATTCACCTGAATGGATCGATCCTGATACGGGAAAAAGATATAAGCAGCACCGGAATGAAGATGGGACTTATGCAGGTGAGGATATTTGTAACTTTGAGCATGCAGTAATACAATTTCTTTTTATGTTAAGAAAATTGAATCCGAATGCGCAATTGCTGTGGGTCTATGGTATGATCGGTGTACCGATTAAGGAACCAATTTTAACTGCAATTGAAGAATATAAGAAGCAATCCGGAGATAGATTAGTTACTTTCTTGGAATTGCCGGATACTACCAAAGAGACAATCGGAGCAAGACAACATCCCGGCGTATTATCGCATCAGAAAGCTTCTGAAATACTACAATATAAGATAAGAGAATTGCTATAAAAAATGAACTGCCCTATACGTGATTCATTCACATATAGGGCAGTTTTTTTGTTTTGGTGTTAAGATTTCCAATTCTTGACAAACCCATATGACAAGTGTAATATAAAGAATAAAACATTTGTTATATGGGAGGTGAGTGTTATCGTATGAGAGCTGATAAGATAACAGATTCAGAAGCTGAGATCATGAAAGTAGTATGGGAATATGGAGAGGCTGTCACATATTCCCATATTCGCGCGGTACTGACACAACAAAGAGGCTGGGAAAGTCCAACGGTCAATACACTTGTGAACAGACTGGTGAAAAAGGGTGTTTTGATACAGGATAAAAGAGAGGTATATTACTATACCCCAGCTATAACTTTAGAAGATTATACCAAAGCAAAAACGGATTTATTTATAAAAAAAGTATATGGTGGTAATATCAGGGGCTTGATGTCTGCATTGCTTACTTATGAGGATATGACGCAGAACGATTTGGAGGAATTGCGTCTACAATGGAAAAAGGGAGGAAAGAAACTTGAATGATACCCTGTTGCTGTGGTTGTCTCTGTCTTTGTCCGGTTCTTTGGTCACTGTTATATTTATTTTGTTAAAACCATTTTTCGGGAGGTTTAGCAAGATGTGGCAATACTATATTTGGTTACTTGTTGTTTTGCGATTACTCATTCCAATCAGCACTGACATAAGTATTGTCGGTAGTGTGTTTAGGCAAGCGGGTATCCACTTTACTGCAGAATATTTACCAGAGGAGAATATTACAGATAGTGGGCATTTAATGTTTCAAAAGATTCCCTTTGGGGCGGGCTTACAAAATGATGTCTTGTACAAAGTTCCCACAACTGTCGTAGCCTTCTCATTTTTGAAAGCCCACTTTATGGGCACTCTTTGGCTGTTTATTTCAATAATTCTTTTATTTCGAAAGATTTACGGATATAAGCAGCTCGTGAAAACGGTAGGACAGCAAAATGAAATAGTTGTTGATGAACAATTACTCGCTGTTTTAGAAATGGTGAGCACTGAAATGGGAATTAAAAAACGAATCCCTGTCTATACAAATTCGTTTTTGCGAGCGCCAATTTTAATAGGTATTTTCAGACCATCTATTATTATTCCCTCTAAATGGATTCCACTTTCCGAACTTAAGTACATTTTCAGACATGAGTTAACCCACTTTCGCCGTAGAGATTTTATTTACAAATGGCTCGTGGAAATTACGGTATGTCTGCACTGGTTTAATCCAGTCATTTATTGGGTGCGGAAACAAATCAATCGGGCCTGTGAATTATCTTGTGATGAGGCTGTAGTGGCATGTCTTGGCAATGCGGAACGAAAGGCCTATGGTGATACCCTGCTTAATTCTATTGTGTTAAATTACTCTGGCAAAAAAGAGTTTATTTCTCTTTCGCTAAATGAGGATGGTCATTTAATTAAAGAAAGGTTATGTGCAATTATGCAGTATACAAGTAAATCAAAAAGAAATGCTTTAGCAGCGGCTGTATTGACTACTATTCTGATTTTTGGAACCGTATTTGCTGGCGCCTATATAGTTGTCTCAGCAGAAAAGGTACAATCAAGTACAACCGTAAGCCCGATTCGTATTAGTAAAAAAGAGATTACAACTGGGGGTAAAATAACGCTTGGTTCACAGCACATTGTTTCTGGTACAGAGTGTCGAGTGTTTATGTCCTGGGAAGGGGCTGATAAACTGACTATCGTGTGCATATCATCAAAAGGCACAGAAAACTCGTATTCCTTTGAAAATGGAAAGGTTGCGACGTTTAGGATCCCAATTAGTGACGAATATACGATTGCAATTAAAAATAATATGGATACTAAAATTAGTAATGTAAACGGTACGATTGAATTCCTACAAAGCATAGAAAGCCAGCAGAGTGTTATTTATGAGAACGTGGAAATGCGATACTATGAGGGAAATCAAGGACACCCCTACCTACATGATACGATAACCAATGGTAGTAAAAAAGCAATTGTTGGCTATCAATTTGGAATGCTTGCCTTTGATAAAGATGGGAATCCTCTACAAATTAAATGGATGAGTTTAGATTCGGAAGACAAAAACACCTTTTTTAATCTTTCTGAAACCGAAACGCAAATTTTGCCCGGCGAAACCTATGACGTGCCCGGCGGATGGTCGCTAAACTTTTATGATAACGATTCAGAAGTTGACAAAATCGCTTATGTTCTATACGCTAATAAAGCGATTGTTTTTGACGATGGAAGTGAATGGATAAATCCTGATTTTGAAAAGTGGCGCGCCACCTATGAGGGGCAAAAAATGAAAGCGGATATTTTAGAAAATTACTATCCGTATCAACAAAAAATAAATGAGTAAGGCTATCGTGTAATATACGTGTAAAGAAAGGTAGATAAAATGATTAAAGATTTGACAGAAGGTAAGGCAGAATCCGTATTATGGAAATTTTCCATTCCTATGTTCGTAAGTGTGATATTCCAACAATTATATAATATAGCCGACAGTGTCATAGCGGGTAAATTTGCTGGGGAAGATGCATTGGCAGCAGTTGGTGCATCATATCCAATCACCATGATATTTATGGCGATCGCAGTCGGTAGTAATATAGGTTGCTCTGTTATCATTTCACAGCTTTTTGGTGCAAAAAAATATAAAGAGATGAAAACTGCAGTTTCAACAACGTTAATTGCCTCTTGTATGCTATCTTTTATATTGACGCTGACAGGTTTATATGGAAGCAGAACACTTATGGATCTGATACATACACCGAAAAATATCTTAGTAGATGGGGCGCTCTATTTAAGAATTTATATTGGAGGATTTTTATTTCTGTTTTTATATAATATTGCGACAGGGGTATTTACATCGCTTGGTGATTCTAAAACACCTCTCTATTTTCTGATCGGTTCATCGATTGGAAATGTATTCCTTGATTACCTATTTGTTGCGTGTTTTCATTGGGGAGTTGCAGGTGTGGCGTGGGCGACCTTTATTGCACAGGGAATAGCTTGTGTGTTTGTTTTGTTGGCTTTGGTCATGCGCATGAAAAAGATTTCATTAGAAGGAAGCTATCCAAAGTTTTCCAGGCAGATGCTATATAAAATCAGTGTGATTGCGATCCCAAGTATCTTTCAACAGAGCTTCATTTCAATTGGGAATATATTTATACAGAGCTTGATCAACGGATTTGGATCCTCTGTTATAGCGGGCTATTCAGCAGCTATAAAATTAAATACTTTTTCCATTACTTCTTTTACCACGCTGGCTAATGGATTATCGAGCTTTACGGCTCAGAACATAGGAGCTGGCAAGATAGAGAGAGTAAAAAAAGGATTCCGCGCAGGAATAAAGCTTGCAATTACAATTGCAATCCCCTTCTTTCTTGTATATTTTTTGTTTTCCGCTACCATGATTCAACTATTTATGCAAGAAGAAAGTAAACTCGCATTATCAACAGGTGTTTTATTTTTGAAAATTGTTTCTCCATTCTATTTCATTATACTGATTAAATTGATGGCAGATGGTGTATTGAGAGGAGCAGGAGCTATGAAGGCGTTTATGATGGCAACATTTACAGATCTGATCGTAAGAGTTCTATTATCTTATTTACTAGTCATACCATTTGGAACAATTGGTATTTGGGTCTCTTGGCCTATCGGATGGTGTATTTCGATGGTTTTATCACTTGGCTTTTATCTAAGAGATGTGTGGGTAGGAAAGTCTGATGAGCAAAAATAGTTAGTCTCGATTTTTGACCAGAATGCTGCGTACGAAATAGAAACAAATAGCATGAGCAGTAGCAGTAATGATCCATGTAATGGGATAGGATAGATAGAGACTGATTAAGGTATGGTGTAACTGAAAAACTGTAAAAATCCATAGTATGCGAAGACCACAGGCACCAAGCAATGAGACGATCATAGGCATGACCGAATAGCCAAGCCCGCGCAGAGTGCCAACGAGTACATCCATAATACCGCAAAGTGCGTAGGTAACACATATGATCCGCATGCGCAATAATCCAAAGGCGATGACCTTAGGATCGGTAGAGTAAATGCGAAGTAATTGATTACCAAAATAATATGCGGATGTTCCAAGAGTAATACCAATCATACAAACTATGACAAGACAGAGAAACAGGATTTTATTAATTCTATGTATTTTCCTGGCGCCATAATTTTGGCTTGTAAAACTGACAGCAGTCTGGTGCATTGAATTCATAGCAGTATAGATAAAACCTTCAATATTGGCAGCTGCGGTGCTGCCAGCCATTGCGACAGATCCAAAAGAGTTGATAGATGACTGGATGAGTACATTAGATGCGGAAAAAAGGGCACCTTGTATTCCGGCAGGAAGTCCAATTTGTAGAATTTTAAACATTTTATCCTTATGAATCGTAAGCTTTTTTATATCAAGATGGCAGTCACCGCATTCCCGAATCAGGCAGAAGACAACTAATCCAGCCGAGATGCATTGAGATAGAACAGTGGCAAGTGAAACACCTGCAACTCCCATATGAAAAACGATCACAAAAATAAGATTAAGGATAACGTTAATAATACCAGCGAACAGAAGATAGTAAAGTGGACGTTTTGTATCTCCCGTGGCTCTGAGGATAGCGCTGCCAAAATTATATAACATGATGACTGGCATACCGAAAAAATAAATTCGCATATAAAGTGTTGACTGTGAAATCACATCGGATGGTGTCCCCATAACAAGCAAAAGAGGTTTTGAAAATAGAAAGCCTGTCAGGGTAAGAAAAAGACCGCTTATGATACTTAAGGAGATAGCGGTATGAACCGTTTGAGAGATTTCTTCCCTTTGTTTTGCACCATAAAAACGTGCAATTAATACATTTGTTCCGACAGAAAGACCGATGAATACATTAATCATAAGATTGATCAGAGAGCTCGTAGAGCCAACGGCAGCAAGGGCTGTACTGCCTGCATACCGTCCCACTACAATGATATCTGCAGCATTAAACAGTAACTGAAGAATCCCGGATAACATAAGTGGAGTTGAAAATAATAATATTTTTCCAAGTAAAGGTCCCTCACACATATCTATTTCATAAGTTTTGTTCGCGTTCTTTTTTCTCATTTGCTATCCTTTCGGTCTTTGCTTTTTACGTATGAATCTTATTATATAGGATATAAGAAGAATTGTTAAGTCAGGTTGTTTCAAAAAATAAATTATGATATGATTTCTTTTACTAATAAAATACAATGGATAACAGATCGTTTAAGAACTGACAGGAGTAATCATGAATATAATAATTATGCCCGCTTATAAACCAAATATTTTAGTGACTGAGCTAGTAAGAGATATAGCCTTAAATGAGAATCAGGCCATTGTTGTTGATGACGGTAGTGGGGATAATTATAAACCTATTTTTGATAAAATCAAGTCAATGGGTGGGATTGTTCTGAGCCATAGATATAATCGGGGAAAAGGGAATGCGATAAAAACTGCATTACATTATGTTGAAACTTGTTTTTCAGAAGATGATATCATAGTGACCATGGATGCGGATGGACAGCATGCATTGAAAGACGTGTTTCATGTACTGGAAGAAGCGAAAAGAAATAGAGGCAGTTTGATTCTGGGAGTGAGAAACTTCTCTTTTGGTAAAGTTCCGTTGAGATCAATGATTGGAAATATCATAACGAAAGAAGTTTTTTATCTTGGGAATAGGATACGAATTAGTGATACGCAGACAGGGCTTAGAGCTTTTTCATATCCGATGTTATCTTACTTTAATGAAATTACCGGTAGTCGTTATGAATATGAAATGAATATGTTATCTTATTGTGCTAAAAATAGAATCGATATAATAGAAGTTCCGATTCAAACGATTTATTTAGATGATAATAATTCGACCTCTCATTTCAGAATTATAAAAGATTCCATTTTAATCTACAAAGATATCTTAAAATTTACATTTTCGTCAGCAATTAGTTTTTTACTAGACTATGTTAGCTTTATTCTTCTTTTCTTACTGTTTAAAAAGGTACCAAATGGAATATTGCTCAGTAATATCTTCGCGCGATTTATAAGTGCAATATTTAATTACACCATAAATGTAAAATTTGTTTTTAGAACCAAAGAAAGTGATCTGAAATCGATATTAAAGTATGCGGTACTGGCGATATCCATATTGAGTTTAAACAATGTAGTATTGTTAAGTATCCTTACAATTTTTCGGTTACCGGCCTTGGTTTCTAAGATACTGACAGAACTTGTATTATTTCTCTTGAGTTTTTTGATCCAACATTTGTTTATATTTAAAAGGCATAAATCTTGATTTTTATATTATTGTATGATATTATGCAAAGCGTATTATAAAGAACCTTGAAAATAGAATAAACCTATTGTTATAAATGCATAGAAACAGTAATACAATGTCTTAGCATCTATTTCACATGAACTTCCTATCTAGCGCCAAGCACCTGTACAGACAGGTTAACGAGGAAAAGGGTTATCGAAAATTCGGCGGACGCCCTTTCGTATCATCCCGGTGCGAGATATATCGATAAATATGCGGGTAACTGCAAAACAAGTTCGATATAACGGGAACATAATAAAAAATATAATGAGAATTCATTTACGTATAGAAAGATGAGGAATGTTATGTGTGGAATAATTGGATATATTGGAAAAAGACAGGCAAAGGAAGTGTTACTAGATGGCCTGGAGCGCTTAGAATACCGTGGCTATGATAGTGCTGGAATTGCTTTGTTTGATGAGGGACAGATTGTTATACAAAAGTCAATTGGAAAAGTTTCAAATTTAATAACAAAATGCAAAGAATATAAAAGTGATACAGGATGTGGGATGGGGCATACAAGATGGGCAACACATGGCGGTGTCACCGATCAGAATGCACATCCGCATAAGAATGGAAGAGTAGTATTGATTCATAATGGTATTATTGAAAATTACAAAGAGCTCATGGTTAAATATGACGTTAAAGACACTTTAGATTCAGAGACGGATACCGAAGTAGCAGCAGCAGTGATCAATTACTATTATGATAAGACGGGAGATCCTGTTCAGGCGATAAGTAAGACTATTCATGAATTAAAAGGAACGTTTGCGTTTGGGATCTTGTTCACGGATAGAAAAGAATCCGTGTATGCAATTCGTAATGTAAGTCCAATTGTAGTGATGCATACAGGAGAAGAGTCTGTTCTGGCATCTGATATTACTGCGCTTACACCTTTTGGAAAGCGATATTTTGTTTTGCCGGAGTACCATATACTGGAAATGCAAAATGATAGGATCTTGCTATTTGATTTAGACTATAATCTATGTGAACCGGAATATATGACAATCGATTGGGAATTAAATAGTGTTACCAAACAAGGGTACCCTTTTTTTATGGAAAAAGAAATTATGGAACAACCAGAAGCCATGAGAAACACGATTTTGCCTAGAATCAAAGATGGATTCATTGATTTAACAGAAGATGGCATTCAAGACTCTATTTTTGAAGGGATTGATCATATCTGTATCATAGGATGTGGCACTGCTATGCATGCTGGGCTAGTAGCAAAACAATTAATACAGCAGTCATTAAAAATACCAGTTGAGGTTAATATTGCTTCTGAATTTGTTTACGAAGAACCATTGATTACAAAAAACACCTTAGTGATTGTTATTTCACAGTCAGGAGAGACAATAGATACACTTGCGGCACTCAGATTGGCAGCGAAATACAGTGACAGGATTTTATCCATTGTAAATGTGAAAGGTTCTACCCTTGCAAGAGAAAGCAAGTATGTTATGTATACGAATGCAGGAACAGAGATTGCAGTAGCGAGTACAAAAGCGTATACGGTTCAATTGTGTGCTTTATATTTATTGTTTGCAAAAATAGCTACAATTATTGGCTATTATAATTATGCAAAACAACAAGAGTTTGTTGCTTCTTTGTGTGATATAATAAAAGATGTAGAAGTAATCTTGCAAGATAAGAACAACATTCACAAATTGACACAAAAAATAGTTTCGGCAACGGATATGTTTTATATTGGTAGAGGATTAGATCATTCTTTAATATTAGAGGGAACTTTAAAATTGAAAGAAGTATCATATATCCATGCGGAAGCATATTCTGCAGGTGAATTAAAACATGGAACGATTGCATTGATTACAGAAAAAACTCCGGTTATTGCGGTAATGACACAAAAAAAAGTACGTGCCAAAACAATGTCAAATGCGATTGAAGTTAGAGCAAGAGGAGCCGAAGTGATTTTGCTTGTTGCTGGTGAATTAGAAGATAAAGAAGGATGGAATCAGGTATACAATCTGCCGGAGAGAGATGATATTTTTATGACATTTAGTACCAGTGTCGTTATGCAATTAATTGCATATTATACAGCACTAGACAAAGGTCTTGATGTGGATAAGCCAAGGAATCTTGCAAAAGTAGTCACAGTAGAATAAGAAGTAAATGGGAAATAGATGTTTAGGATTCGTTTTTATGCATTTATAACGATAGGTGTATTACGCAACAACCGTAAATATGTGTGGTCAGTGACCTCAGATAGGAGCATATATGGATATTGGAATGCCTACATTAATGGAACATAGAAGCTTAGAGGAATGCGCAATCTTATGTAAAAAATTACAGATGAATTTTATCGAATTGAATATGAATCTATTAGAATTTCAAACAGATAGAGTAGACGTGGATAAATTGAATAGGATAAGAGAAAAAGAAGGTATCTATTTTACATTTCATCTGGATGAGAACTTAAATGTATGCGATTTAAATCCGAAGGTAGCAGATGCATACAGAAAGACTGTGATGGAGACAATTGCGATCGCAAAAAGAATAAAAGCGCCTATTCTAAATATGCATTTGACAAATGGTGTATACTTTACACTTCCAGAGAAAAAGATATATGTATTTAGTCAATATTATAATCATTACATGAATAAACTGTGTAAATTCAGAGATCGATGTGAGAAGGCCATTGGTTCTTCCAATATAAAAATATGTATAGAAAATGCAGAAGGATTTCAATCTTTTGCGAGAGACGGAATTGAACTTTTGTTAGAAAGTAAAGTTTTTGGACTTACTTTTGATATCGGACATAATTATCTGGCAAAGAAGAAAGATGAATCTTTTATCATGCAGCATAGCGACAGGTTGTTACATATGCATGTTCATGATGCCATTGGAAAACAAGATCATTTACCATTGGGACAAGGGGAGATAAATCTAAATAAAAAATTTCAACTAGCAAGGGATTGTGATTGCCGGATTGTGTTTGAATCAAAAACAGAAGAGGGATTAAAGAAAACAATCGCCAGATTATCTCAATATGATGGTTTTAAGTCCTGTTGAGCGCGCGGCATGCTGTAATACGCATAAGAGAAGGGAAAAGAATATGACAGAATTAGAATGTGATTTTACCAGCACCAATGAATATGTAGCGTCAGAGCAATTAATGGCCAGCGTAAATATTGCCATTGCATTACAAAAACCGCTACTGATTAAAGGCGAGCCTGGAACTGGAAAGACAATGCTTGCGGAGGCCATTGCTAAGTCACTCGGTAAGAAACTGATTATATGGAATATAAAATCGACTACAAAAGCGCAGGAGGGTCTTTATGTCTATGATACGATACAAAGATTATATGATGGACAGTTTGGGGAAGACGGAGTTGATGACATTGCAAAATATATTAAATTAGGGAAACTTGGTGAGGCATTTGATGCAAACGAGCAGGTGATTTTATTAATTGATGAGATTGATAAGGCAGATCTTGAATTTCCGAATGATTTATTGTGGGAATTAGATCAAATGGAATTTTATATTAATGAAACTAAGCGAATGGTGAAAGCAAGGCAAAGACCGATTGTCATTATTACTTCAAATGCAGAAAAGGAGTTGCCGGATGCCTTTTTAAGACGATGTATATTTCATTTTATTGATTTTCCGAATCAAGAGTTAATGGAAGAAATTGTCAAGACACATTATCCAAATGTAGAAGAAAATTTATTAAAACAGGCCATGGAAGTATTCTATTGGATCCGTTCTTTAAGGGATGTTCGGAAAAAACCAAGTACTTCGGAACTAATCGATTGGGTGAATGCTCTTCAGAAAAGCGGAATTTCTGCGGAAAGAATAAAAAAAGAACTTCCTTTTATTGGAGTTGTAATTAAGAAAGATGAAGATCTTGAGACTGTAAATCACAGTGTGAATTAGGGACAGGAGTATGCATGTTTATTGACTTTTTTGATACATTAAAAGCAAAGGGATTAAATCCTACCTTAAGTGAATGGCTTACTTTACAGGAAGCACTAGATATGGGTTTGGCAAATAGCAGTCTGACACGATTCTATTATTTGGCTAGAATGATACTGGTTAAAACAGAAACAAATTATGATAAATTTGACATGGCTTTTGAAGAATTTTTTCATAAAAAAGCAACCCCTGATGATTTGACGGATCGTATGCTTCGTTGGCTGGACAAACCAGAAATGAATGAAGCCTTACAGGAATCTGAGAAGCAATGGCTGAATAAAGTGGAAGAAATTAAGGTGGATAAAGAGGATGTGGAAGAAAAATTCAAGCAAAGGCTGAAGGATCAGGATAGTGAACACAATGGAGGTTCTCATTGGATTGGAACTATGGGAAAGACTTCTTTTGGTAATACGGGTGGTAATATTGGCGGTGTTCGAGTTGGCGGAAAAACAGGTTACCAGTCAGCTTTTGAAGTGATTGGAGAGAGAAAATACAAAGATTTCCGTGATGACAGAGTATTGGATAACAGACAGTTCCAATTGGCATTTCGAAGACTGAGGCAGTTCTCAACGAAGCTTAATATCCCAAAAACAGAGTTAGATTTGAACGGGACGATAGATAAGACCTGTAATAACGGTGGATATCTTCAGATTGTTATGGAAAAACCGAGAAAAAATTCGGTAAAGCTATTACTAATTATGGATTCAGGCGGTACGATGATTCCTTATTCCACACTAATGAATGACTTATTTCAAGCGGTCAATAAGTCGAATCATTTTAAAGATGTAAAATGCTATTATTATCATAATTGTATTTATAGTAAGGTGTATAAAACGCCGGAATGTGAAAATGGTGACTGGGTAGATACAGAGTGGCTGCTTCATAATCTCAGCAAAGATTATAAAGTAATCATTGTGGGAGATGCTGCAATGGCTCCAGAAGAACTATACTCCAAGACAGGCAATTATCGTGGGCCAAATGAAGGCTATAGTGGTATGGAATGGTTACTTTTTCTGAAACGTCATTACAAAAAAATCGTATGGCTGAATCCCAAGATGGCGCTTGGCAGAGCCCCTTGGAGAGAAGCCGAGACTGCGATTAAAGATGTATTTCCTATGTACAAATTAACAATAGATGGGCTGAACCGCGCGATGCTGGATCTTATGACCAATAAGTAAGGTAATAGAATGGTAAAAAAAGGTACTGTACAGCTTTCATAGATGGAAGAATGGCTGATATGTCTAAAAATATCGGAGTAAAGAGAATGCTGCCTATTAGGAAAATTGGAATCGTAGAAATAAATATCATTTTTTTACGTATCATACTACCTAGAAAGAATACATAAAGTATGACAAGTAGGTTGTAGACACCTAATATCATGGTTTCGATCCAGAAGTCGTTCATGATACCAGTAAAAAATAAACAGAACAATCCAACTACGCTCATAAGAATAGTTGGAACCGTAATAGAGAGAATCAATAGATGAGGAAGGGCATATTTTGCCCGGTTATCATAAATATGATTCTCTTTGTCATTGTAAAATCGGATACATCCGCAGAAAGCGGCTAAAAGTATAAAAAGAGAAATAAATCCACGGATAGGCGTCATTAAAATGGATTTTATGGTTATTGGTTTTTGATAGGGTGATTCATAGATAAAGTGAAACGTAGATCCATCCATTAAGTGGTCATGATACAGTTTTACTGCTTTATCGATATAATATTTTGTAGATTTATTAGAATTCATCATAGTGAGAGGGCTTTCATTCTCAATAAATTCTTCTAACAAATGAAGGGAATATTCCTCGAAAATTTCAGAATAGACCACTTCATTGATAACCTTCGTCAAGGTGCTGTAAGGAGAGATAATTACCTGGATCAAGTTATTTTTATGATCTGCATCCAAGGAGTCATAGAGTGTAGATGGGAACACGTACCCACATTCAGCATGTCCAGTAGAAACATCTTGATAGAGAGATACTTCATTGCTGCATCTATAAAAAAAGATAGTTCCTTCTCGATTTATTAATTTTTCAATAATAGAATCAAGTTCATCCGAATCTGTGTAAAGTGCCACACGGATAGAGGTATCATCCTCCGAATACATGTGGGAAAATGCAAATGTAACGCAAGGAAGTAAAATAAGAAGTAAGCAAAAAGAAATCTGTTTCATTTGTCTTTTTATATAATATAGAAGATAGATAGCTGCTCTCATTAAGTATGAATGCATTCTTTTTTCCTCCTTTTATTGACGGAATCTAGTGATACTTCCTGATACGGTATCCATAACCTATTTTCGCAATCCAGGAAAAGAATATACTGGACAAGAGCAACCTCCGGTCATATTGAGGCGATGAAACGCCGGTAAGTATCTCTCCCATTTTGTAAAATGAAGCTGTAAACGGTGAATACCGACTTATCGGTATCAATGAATCGGGGAAAAATGCGGTAGGAATAAACGCCCCGGATAAAAATAAAAATAGTAAAGTCGAAATCGTTAAAATGAAAATGCCAGTACCTAAGGTTGGCGTAATTCGATAAATCATGACCGTATAAGAAGAAATGAAAGCGATAACCAGTGCACAGGAAGATAATGACATAGAGGAAGGAATTATAATTGGAAAATCGCTATGGCCTAAAAGGAACAGAATAAGAAACAGTAAAATAAGAATACCATAATACACCAAATAGGTACAAAACCATTGGATTAAAATAATGAAATAATTTGGTAATAAAAGTGACCTAGTTCTTTGTAAAAATGCTTTCGGTTCATTGGTCAGAAAAGTACTGCATACATTTCCAAATAAAAATAGGATAAGTAATATAGCAGATGCGGTATAATAAGTTGATATAGACAGTGAGCCAGTTGCAGAACTATTTCTATTTTGAAAAATACGGTCTCTTGCCAGAACATAATGAAGATTGGATCGATTGAGAATATCATAGGCTTCCGCCAGATAATCTTGTAATCCTTCCGTAAGATAAAGATCAGTAATCGTATAAATATCCGACTGCGCTGAACTTAAAATTTTAGCACCAGCACTGGTCAATTCCTGCAAGAGCATAGTAGATAGAGAGGAAGATTTTGCAAAAATGATTTGCACAGGGCTATTTGTACCATCTAGGATTTCATCAATCATATTATTAGGGATAATCATGATTGCAATTGCCTTTTCATTTGCGAGATCTGCGTAGGCAGATTTTTTATCTGTGATATAAAAAGAAAATAATTCTTTTGCGGGATTCAAATTGCCAACAAGGTCAATGACAGATCTGGATGAATCTGCATTATCAGGTAATATAATAGCAATCTGTACTTGGTCAAAAGAGGAATCAGGATATAAAAAGGTAACCCCACAAAAGGCTATAAAGCTGATTATCATCATCAAAACGATCGTTCCAATCAGCAATTGAGGTAGGGCATGCCGAATCTTTTTCAATTCCAATATCATATAGGATAGCAAAAAACGTAATCTATTCATTATAGAATTCCCATCTAATTGTAAAGGTATGATCCAAGTGGAGTGGAAGAAAAATTACGGATCATTTCATATACAAATCCATAAAAATCATCTTCTGACATCTTTAAAACAGGGCGTAATGTAGTGGGTGGTGCTGGTACTTCAGTTTGTAAAGTTTCGAAAGTATAATCTCCCGTTAAGCTAACAGAAAAATCAGGTATATCTAAAGTTGCCTGATCTATATCTAAAAAGATACTTTTTCCTGCTGCTATATTTGTAAATGCTCCAGTGAGTTCTAAGTTCATGAAATTACTTTCTTTGTTATTAACATCGAAATGAAAGGTAAATGCGCCATTCTGGGTATCAATAGAATATTTAACGGTGGCATTTATTTTCTTACTGTTAGTTATATCATCATTGTTTGTCATAGCTACCATATAGGTCTTTTGGTATCTATTACTTTGTGTCTTGGAAGTAATATTACAAGACGCAGATTTTTGAATACCGTTTGGATCCTTCAGGGTAATTTTAGCGCGAATATCGTTAGTGGGATATTCCTCCCCGAGCCATTCGATAGAGCCAGTAACAGTATTAGATATTTCATCAATCTGGTATTCAGATTGATGTACAAATTTCAACATAGTATTTGATTGAGGATCAATGTAAACCGTACCTATAAAAACTTCTGGCAAGGTTAGCGTCCCCAAAGAAGCATCCAATTGGTCACGTAGTTTTTGACAAGCAAATTCAGATTGTTGAAATGCTAAATAGAATAAGTTGTCAATTGCTTTTTTCATATGCTCTCGAGGAATACTAATTTCATAGCCATTTGCCAGGATTGATTTTGTTCCGATCTGAATAGTTTCTCCCTTTACTTTTTTTACGGTCATCGCTTCATATAGTGCTTTATTTTCCTTTGCATAGTACTCACTATATTGCTCCAATAAGCCCTTTTCAGAATAGTGTGCGCTAAAAAGATCAAAATTCAACCCCTTATTAACTTTACTATTTTTCAGAAGTGAACTTAGATAGGATTGATTATAATCTTCGGCCAAAGTCATGGTATTAAAAGAAAGACAGCCATCATAGTAAGAAGGGCATTCGATCCCTATGGTATCGTCCATTTGATAGGCATGAGCATTTAGAATCGAGGAACCTCCTAAGAGCAGATCTATAGAATGGTCAGCTAATTTATCTGGATAATTCATCTGTGTTTTGACGGATATGCCAGGAGCGAGCGTAAGAAGTTGTCTATAATTTTCATCTTGCATTTGAGCAATTGTATAATCTTCAATTGTAAGATTACAAGTAGTCTGATAAAGACCATTTGCATGAATGGTACGTAATTCTTTTAAATGAAGATAATCGGCAGCTGTTGTATCAACATTAGTTAGTGTATGACGGACAGCGTTGAACACGGTCGCTTTTGGAGAACGAAATATAGTTTGGTATATGAGAAAAGAGATGCATAAAAACAGGAAGCATAATAGTAATAATAACGATAATTTTCGTTTACTGATTGGTACGGATTTAAGATTCATAAAAACTCCTTTTTAATAACTATTCCAATAAAAGATACTTAGCAACTAAGTGCAGATAATAATTCATTTCCCCTACTAGTAGAAGGAATTTCATGTAGTTTACCGTTCTTTAAGACATATACAAATTGACAGAGGTCTAATTCGGATTCTTCATGCGTGGATAAAAGGACGGTTCCTCCCTGCTTGAGATAAGCAGATAAATAAGTATGAATATCATGTTTGCAGATTAAATCCAGTGCTGCACTGGGTTCGTCTAAAATGAGGAGCTCAGGATGTGAAGCAAGTGCAATCGCAACGCTGATTCTCTTTTTCATACCACCTGATAATTGATAGATTGGTACATGCAAGTATTCGGAAATGGATAAAATAGAAAGAAAACCATGCTGCAGATCGTCAGACAATGTATAGGAAGTACCGGAATACCATAACGATAAATTGTCTTTAACGGTCAATTCTGGTATGAGGGGATTCTCCTGCGGTACATATCCAATATATCTGGATATGCATTTGGGTTTTTTAAAAGCATCGCACTGTTTCAGGGAATAGGATCCGGAAGCAGGGGAGAGTATGCCTGCCAGAATAGATAATAAAGTTGACTTTCCGCACCCATTGGCACCAACAATACCAACACAGGTCCCTTTTTCTATTTGTAAAGCGACATCGTTAAGGACAATCTTATTCTTGTATGAAAATTTAAGGTTTTCCACAGTAAGCATGCTTCCTTCCTCCTTACAATTTTATTCCACTTGTCTAAATATAAATATAGTAACAAGAAAAGGTATATTTTACAATGATTCTGTGCTAAAACTAAATAGGAAATAAAATACAGCAGAAAGAAGAATTCAATGGAACAAACAAAACAAGATGATAAATTTATTATGATGACAACGAGACCTGTGGAGGGATTAGTATGTAGATTAGCAGTACCAACGATTATCAGTATGTTAATCACTGCATTCTACAATATGGCAGATACTTATTTTGTATCAAAAATAGGAACAAGTGCGGCAGGGGCAGTGGGCATTGTTTTTTCTTTTATGGCAATTATTCAGGCGACCGGATTCTTATTTGGACACGGATCAGGTAATTATATAGCAAGGAGACTTGGGGCTAAAAGACCGGAAGAAGCAGAAGAAATAGCGGCAACAGGAGTCTATGCAGCATTTATTGTGGGAATTATAATAGCCGCAATGGGTCTGGTTTTGATTACACCGTTAGTTCATATACTGGGAGCAACCAATACCATAGAACCGTATGCAAAAGCATATTTGAAATATATCTTGATTGGTGCGCCATTTATGATGTCCTCTTTGGTCTTGAATAATCAATTACGATTCCAAGGAAATGCAGCATATGGCATGGTAGGTATCTGTACGGGTGCCGTATTAAATATCATGTTAGATCCAATCTTAATTTTCACGTTTCACATGGGCATTGCAGGTGCTTCTATAGCGACTTCAATCAGTCAGTTTGTTAGTATGTGCATTCTTTTTATATTGTGTAATAAGAAGGGGATTGTAAAGATATCATTCCGAAACTTTCATCCAACAATGAATAACCTTACAGAAATTTTAAGAGGAGGGTTGCCTTCTTTATTCAGGCAGGGGATTGCCAGTATTGCAACTGTTTTGATGAATCAGTTCTCAGGTGCTTATGGAGATGCTGCAATTGCAGCAATGTCTATTGTATCGAGAGTCGCTATGTTCGCGGGATCGGCATTGATTGGTTTTGGACAGGGATTTCAACCTGTATGTGGCTTCAATTACGGAGCCAAACAATATGAACGGGTGAAGCGAGCATTTCTATTTTGTTGTAAGGTAGCCACCATTGTATTAGTAATAGTAGCCACCTTGGGATTTTGTTTCGCAAGTCAGATTATTTCCATTTTTGAAACTGGTGATATACAAGTAACTGAGATCGGAACATCTGCATTAAGATGGCAATGTTTGACATTACCACTTATGGGAATTATTATTTTGTGTAATATGATGTTACAAACAATCGGAAAAGCCTTAAAGGCAAGTATTGTGGCTTTAGCTAGACAAGGTTTGTTCTTTATCCCTGTTTTGCTGCTATCAGCTCCAATATTGGGACTGCTTGGAATTAAAATGGCACAGCCTATTTCTGATCTTTTAGCTTTTTTCCTATCCATCCCATTAGCTGTCAGTGAACTACATGAAATGAGTGGTAAAAATAAATAAATGAACTAATTTACTAGACAAATATGGTAAAATAAGGTATTCTAATAAAGATTTTTATACAAACATATGGCCAAGAGGAAAACGTAAAAAATAATCCGATTCCAGTTCAGACTTATGATACAAAAAATAAAGCAGTTACGGGATTTGTATGTTCCCTTGTTTCCTTGGCCGCTATGTTCTTAAATATTTATCTAGGCATCATAATGGCATGTATCGGAATCGTCAATTCGAAAAAGGGAATGACTTCTGAAAAGAAAGGTCTTGCAACAGCCGGATTTGTAATTGGAATCGTTTCGATTGTATTATGTGTCATAATAGGTATTCTTGCAATAGTAGGAGCAGTTATGTCAGTATAGGGTATTTAAAACACACCATAGCAAATTAGTTATGGTGTGTTTCCATAAGGAGGATGTATGAACAGAAATCAGCCTGGTTGTATTCATATCTACTGCGGTGATGGAAAAGGAAAAACGACGGCGGCGATTGGACTATGTATTCGCGCAATCGGCAATGACATTCCTATTCGATACGTACAATTTCTAAAAGATGGTTCTTCAGGAGAAATTCATATATTGCGTAAATTATCGGGAGTAGAAGTAGACTATGAGGAGCAAAACTATGGATTTTTCAGCACTATGACAGAAGAGACGAAAAGGATGGCTGCAGAAGCATATAGTGAATTACTATGGCGTACCATAGAGACATGCAAAAAGAGATTACAGACTTTACCGCAAAATGGAAATTCGGTCAGGATGATGTTGATATTAGATGAAGTAATCGCAAGTTATAACTATGGACTGATTGATAAAGAACTATTACTGACTTTCCTCACGGAAAGGCCAGATGGCTTGGAAATCATAATGACTGGCAGGAATCCAGCGGAAGAGTTGATGCAGCTTGCGGACTATATATCCGAAATACAAAAGAAAAAGCATCCATATGAGAAAGGACTTCCAGCAAGGAAAGGAATTGAAAAATAAAATGGAATCAGGATTTAAATGTAATTGACAAAAACAGGCATACTCTATAAAATGAGAATGGTTTTCAAAATGGAAGGAGAAATCATATGAAACTATCATATAAGTTGAAACTTACAATTGTGTCATTATTGTGTGTATGTTTTTTCACTATCATATCTTTTTCTCATTTATTTATCGTCGAGCATATGAATCATGAGTGTACAGGTAAAGAATGCTCTGTATGCGAGCAGATTCAATTTGTTGAGCATGCGCTACAGCAATTGAGCACCTGTATGAAAACTGTAACTATTCTGGTGGCATTCGCCGCTTTTCTTTCTGTCTGCGTTAGAGCAGTACAGAATGATCTTATCGTTATCACCCCAATTACACAAAAAGTGAGAATGAATAATTGAATCCCATCGCTTTATTTACTTAAACATGCAAAAGTAATGAATGATGATTTTATAATAAGATGGAGATACAATATGAAAAATAAAATATGGATAAGTATGATAGTGATTACTATGGTAATGACTTTATTTGGTTGTGAAAAAAAAGAAACAGAAACATTGGAAAATAGTGATGAGAAATTAAGCGTTATAACAACATTATTTCCCTATTATGACTTTGTTAAACAAATAGCAGGGGATAAGGTAAATGTCTCAATGATAGTACCGGCAGGCATGGATACTCATTCTTTTGAACCGACACCAGCAGATATGATAACGATTCAGAAAGCAGATGTATTTATTTACAACGGAGGAGATATGGAGAGTTGGGTATCTCAAGTACTGGACGCGTCGGAGAATAAAGAACAAGTTACGGATGTTATGATGGATCATGTGAAAATAGTGGTGGAAGAAACGGTTGAAGGTATGGAACTAGAAGAAGAGGGAGAGGAAGGAGAAGTAGAATATGACGAACATATTTGGACGTCTCCTGTGAATGCACAAAAAATCGTAGCAGAAATTTGTACGGTGTTATCAAAGGCAGATCCTGATAATGCAAATGTTTACCAAAAAAATACTGATGCGTATATCGTACAGCTAAAAGATCTTGATAAAGAATTCAAAGATGTCATAAATAATTCAGATAGAAAGACTATTATTTTTGGCGATAAGTTCCCTTTACGTTATTTCGCAGAAGAATATGGATTAACGTATTATGCAGCTTTTCCTGGATGTAGTACAGAAACAGAACCGAGTCCAGATACAGTAGCTTTTTTAATTGATAAGGCAAAGGAAGAAAAAGTTCCAGTTATTTATTATCTTGAATTGAGCAGCCAAAAAATTGCAGATACCATTTGTGAAGGAGCGGGTGCAAAGAAATTATTATTTCATAGCTGTCATAATGTATCAAAAGATGATTTCAATTCCGGTGTAACTTATTTAGAACTTATGAAGCAGAATGTTCGAAATCTTAAGGAAGGTCTCAATTAGAAAGGAAATTTATACGGTATGTTGGATCATTACATATTATTAGAATGTCAGAATACTGATTTGGGGTACGATAATAAGATTGTTTTGCATAATATGAACTTTAAAGTTTGTGAAGGAGACTATATCTGCATCGTTGGTGAAAATGGCTCTGGAAAGAGTACACTGGTGAAAAGCATGTTAGGTTTGATTAGGCCGATAGGTGGAACAATTTATTATTCGGAGGATATTAAAAAAGGAAAAATTGGATATTTACCACAGCAGACGAATGCAATGAAAGAGTTTCCTGCAACGGTAACAGAAGTCGTATTATCAGGTCTTTTGAGCAGAATGAGTTATCGCCCTTTCTATAAAAAAGCGGATAAATTGGAAGCATTTCTCAATATGGAAAAATTGGGAATTCTTTCTTTAAAAGAGAATTCTTTTCGTGAACTGTCAGGAGGGCAGCAGCAAAGAGTGCTCCTTGCCCGAGCGCTTTGTGCAGCTAGAAAACTGCTGATTTTAGATGAACCTGTAACCGGGCTTGATCCAATGGCTACTTTGGAATTATACGCACAATTAAAGAAATTGAATGAGGAAGAGAATATGGCAATTGTCATGGTATCGCATGATTTAAAGAATAGTATAGAGCAAGCGGATAAGATTCTTCATATCAGTCAAAAGGATTATTTTTTCGGTAGTACCGCAGTGTATTTGAATTCAGTCTATGGCAGTAGGTTCACGGAGCGGATCTGATTCAAAGAAAATAGATTAAGGAATGGCAGTAACACATCGATATAAAGATGTGCGGTGCAATGGGTATAAAAATGAAAATTATTATGGAAATGTATAGTTATTCTTTTATCGTAAGAGCTTTTGAGGTAGGTATTCTGGTATCCTTATGTGCATCTCTTTTAGGCGTCAGCTTAGTACTAAAACAATATTCCATGATTGGTGATGGATTATCCCATGTGTCATTTGGAGCGTTATCAGTTGCTATGGCATTTGGATTCGCACCACTTGTGGTTTCAATACCGGTTGTGATAGTTGCAGCTTTTTTTCTTTTGAAAATATCACAGAATGGAACCATTAAAAGTGATGCGGCAATTGCTGTGCTGTCATCTTCTGCATTGGCATTAGGTGTAATCATAACAGCTCTAACAACAGGGATGAATACAGATGTTTGTAGTTATATGTTTGGAAGTATTCTGGCAATGAATAAAGCAGATGTAACCCTAAGTTTATTATTGTCTGTTGTCGTATTGGGACTATTTCTTTTTTGTTATCATAAAATATTTATGGTCACATTTGATGAAAGTTTTGCAATTGCTACAGGTGTAAATGTTTCTTATTACAATTCGTTGATAGCTATTTTAACAGCGATTACCATTGTGTTAGGAATGAGAATGATGGGGGCAATGTTGATATCGAGTCTGATAATTTTTCCATCTTTAACTTCTATGAAAATATGGAATAGCTTTCGCGGAGTTGTAATATGTTCTGGAATTTTGTCGGTTGTCTGTTTCTGTTTGGGATTAGTTGGTTCTTATCATTTTTCGACACCTGCAGGTGCAAGCATTGTTGTTGTAAATTTATGTATATTAATTCTGATGAGCTTGCTTAAAGCTTTGAAAAAGGTAAGAAAAAAACCTTATTATATACTGTTTTTCTTCTCTTTGATATTTCTAATGACAGGATGCAGCAGACCGCAAAGCGCTACCAATAATGCAAAGATGCAGACGGAAGCAAAAGAAACTTCAAATTCTATTATTTCAGATGAATGGATTCAGGAAAGCTTAAACTTGGATCAACAGGAGCAGGTACAGGAACTTACTCTTGCTGATATCAAAGCTGATTATACCTGTGATATGGAAAAAGATAAGAAAAAATTCGATCCTGATAATATTGACATTGTGGTAGGTGATCAATATTATGCAACGCAAATCAATGACTGGTATATGAATTTTGAACAGTATGAAGGCAAAAGTGTAGAAATAGAGGGATATTATATAGATGAATTTGCACCGTACCTTTTTATAGGAAGATATGGTCCCACATGTCCCTATTGTCAAGGGGGATATGTCAGCTTTGAAATATATGCAGATGAAGATTTATCGCGGTTTCAAAATGCAAAAGATTGGATTAAAGTAAAGGGCATCTTAAGAGAGGATACCGATAATACTGGAAAATTTTATTATATTGAAGTAATGTCTGTTGATAAAATGGAGGATGTGGGTGTTGAAACAGTAGTAAATTAATGAGATCAGGAAAGCAAAGATTCCCATAAAGGAATCCTTACTTTTCTTTTTCTTAATGCACTTCTAGATTTACTATTTGAGGCTTTCCATTCTGATAGGTAATATAGCAAGTTATGTGTAGTGGATATTTTTTTTCGGTATTGCCTTGTGAAACATAATAGTCTAAAGATACATCGCAGGAATATTCGGTATCTGAGTATTTTATAATATTTGAACTGGATACAGTATCAAAATGGTCTGATGTTTTAGTGATTCCCCAGTCGTTATCATAGGCACGGATTGCTTTGTAAAAGGCAGTATCTTTATAAAGATAGGAAAGAAGAGAATTTTTATCTGTATATTTAATCGTCGCAAAAATGGCATATGTTTTTGCAACAGTTTCAGAAAATATGGTAATTTCTCCTTTCCGGATATCATCAGTTAAAAACGCAGTTGTAGCAGATGTATGGTCTTTATTCCAGATTAATTCACAAGCATTTCTGGCGGAATCTACGACTGTTAAATCCATAGAAAGAAAATAATCAGGAATGTGGTAAGTCGTTTTGTAAAAGGGGGCGGCTCCGATTTGATCGAAACAAGATGCCAGTATTTCTCGATCCGTTTGATAAGATACATCAATAGGTGTATTTTGGGCATAAATAGTGGTGCCCGGATTTTGTATCAAAGTATAATAAGTAAGCGGATATTGCATTAGAGAAGTAATCTTATAGAGAGGAAATCCATGCTTACTATTTTCGCCGGTTTTAGTAACTGTCAGATCAGCAAATTTCTGGTTGTTTTTGCAAAAGGTGTAAACGATGTTAATTCTATTATTTTCGGTAGTATTCTCATAGTAATACAAGTCTTTTGTACCAATAATTTGGGTTAAGTATGAGTGGAGTGTGAGGTCATCCGATAATGTGGGTGGCAGGTTATTTGCATATTTTTTAATGGTAGTTGTATCACATTCCTGATAAGCTGCCAAGATCTCGTCCCCTAGCATAGAAGGTAGTGTTTCTTGATATTCTGCAAGATATTGCCAGAATTTAACAAAGAATATACAGATCATGAAGAGAACAATACCAATAAACACGGCTAAATTTCTTATAAAATGACTGCACTTGCTTTTGCGGTGACGGTTTGTTCGTGTTACAGGTACTGGTTTTCTCTTATTGTAGTTTCTGTGGCGGCGGTGTTTTAGTGAAGTTTTATATGAAGTCTTTATCATTTAAGCTCCTGTCTATCTCTTTTGTATGGTGCTAATAAACGTTACCGAACTAGGAATGCGGTAGGAATCTTTCGGGGTCCGATTAAATTAGAGCGGTTATTTAATATTTCATTATTCAAGATCATCATAGAGGAGGATCCTCCATCGAGATTGCCTGCATTCACTGCACCGTAGTCTAGCATGACATCAGCAACATCCTTAAAAGATGCACCAAGGCTCTGGGCCTGCCGTCCATCAATAACGAGTAGAAGAACTGCTCCATCCTGACGTTGTCCGATTGCAGTGCGTGGATTAAGACCGCCACCAGAACCGGTAATAGGAACACGCTCTCCATTGATGACAAGTGCAGGACCAAATGATACCCCCTCCTGCATTCCGTTGCTTAGCGCCTGTGAAGCAGTCATTTTACCAACTATCAATTTGTGATCTGCATCAAAACCAATCACTACATCAGCAAGATCCGGTGTGGTATTGCAGGTGATTGCTCCATTTTGAATAACAACACCAAGAGGAACGCCACCTTTTCCAACACCACCAGGATCATCAAATGCACCACCGTTGATACCTGCGACTGCACCGTTTTGTGAGATCATATCATTTAACAGCAGACCGGAAGAACTTTGACTAAAGTTAGGTACAGTAGCGACATAAAGTCTGGAGGGGTCATTCACGATCATCATTTTACCAACAAAAGTGGGACCCTTTACATCTTCAACAGTTAAGGTATCAAGATCAAACGTTTCATTCTCATCCGCTAATGTAATATGATCCACATCTGTGATGATATCACTGATGCGTGCCGTATTAGCAGAAATAATATGGTCAATCTGCTCATCACTAAAGTAAATACGTGCTAGAAATTTAGCAGCACTGGTTTCCATAACGGTATTGACAAATTGGTCTCTTGCAGCGACAGAAGGACCCAGGCAGATAATGGATGTCGTGCCAAAAAAGAAAATAAGAAATAAGAAAAGACAAGTTATTGCAATTAGGAATAGGGAAAGAAGGGGCTTACTTTTCTTATATTTTCTTTTAGGTGTCGCAGATCGCCTTCTAGTATGGGGCAATGAGACTTTGGGATTCATAATTAAATCTTCCTTTCCACATAATATATTGCTTCTATGTATGAATACAGTATAGCGAATACCTTTTTGTCAGGCAACTGTAATATTTTATAAACAAAGGCGCATATACTGTAAAAACAGTTAGCTATGTCCGCATCGCTAAAATATTTGTGATGTAAGGAAGAAAATGCCAGGGGGTACTTCATACATGGAAGCGAGTAAAGAATTTAATCTATACAAAGATATTCAGAGTCGAACCGGAGGAGAAATCTATCTAGGAATTGTAGGACCTGTCAGAACCGGAAAATCAACATTTATCAAACGTTTTATGGATATTATGGTATTGCCGTTCATGACAGATGAACATGAAAAGAGCAGAGCACAGGATGAGTTGCCACAATCATCAGGCGGAAGGACAATTACAACGACCGAGCCTAAATTTATTCCAAAAGAAGCAGCGTCCGTTAAAATAAAAGGGGATATTGACGTAAAGTTCCGTCTTGTTGATTGTGTTGGCTTTATGGTAGAAGGAGCAACCGGACATACCGAAGATAATATGGAACGTATGGTTAAAACACCATGGTTTGAAGCAGAGATTCCTTTTACGCAAGCAGCAGAAATAGGTACACAAAAAGTAATCACGGATCATTCTACGATTGGAATCGTCATAACCACAGATGGAAGTTTTGGAGATATATCAAGAGGAAATTATGTGCAGCCTGAAGAAAAAGCAATCTTAGAATTAAAGAGACTGCAGAAACCTTTTATCGTATTGGTAAATAGTTCCAGACCATATGGAGAAGAGGCACAGGAAATCGCAAGGGATATGCAGAACAAATATCATGTTCCGGTGATGACAATAAATTGTGAGCAATTAAAAAAGGAAGATATACAAAATATATTGGAGAGAGTATTGTATGAATTTCCAGTATCAACAATAGAATTCTATATGCCTAAGTGGGTAGAAATGCTGCCGATGACACATAAGATGAAAGTGGATATTGTAGATAAAATTAAAGATTCTATTCTTGATGTCAATACGATGAGAGATTTATTAGAATCACCTTTTGATCTAGAAAGTGACTACATAAAAAAAAGTAAAATTGATCAAGTTCAAATGTCGGACGGAAGTGTTAAAATCAATCTTGATGTAGATGATTCCTATTATTATGAGATGATCAGTGAATTAATTGGAGATGAAATTACCAGTGAATACCAATTGATTCATCTATTACAGGAATTTGCAAAAATGAAAAAGGAATATGCAAAAGTATCAAATGCAGTGGAATCTGTAAGATGTAAAGGATATGGAGTGGTAACTCCAAACCGTGATGAAATAACGCTTGATAAACCAGAGGTTATTAAGCATGGAAATAAATACGGTGTAAAAATCAAAGCAGAAAGTCCGTCAATTCATATGATTCGTGCCAATATAGAAACAGAGATTGCACCTATCGTAGGAACACAGGAGCAGGCAGAAGATTTAATTCAGTATATAACGGATGCAAATGCAGAAGACAAAGGAATATGGGCAACTAATATATTTGGAAAAACAATTGAACAATTAGTGAATGACGGAATTTCAAATAAAGTTTCCCTAATTGGAGAAGAGAGTCAGCTAAAATTACAAGAGACTATGCAAAAAATAGTAAATGACAGTAATGGAGGTATGGTCTGCATTATCATATAGAATAAAATATAAACAAAGTGTTAACACTTGTAAAAAAGTAATGACAACTTGGGATACATTGTATATAATGTATCTGAAAATCTGATAAAATATTTGTCGGGTTTTGATGAGTGTTTGGTTAACACGTTTCAAAGAATACCGTAAATGTAAAATTTGCATTTACGGTATTCTTGTTTATAATGAGAGGAAGTTATGATAATTTAGAAGATATCTAAATAAGAGGAGGAATTCTATGAGTGATGTATCTGAGAAATTAGGTAGTTGTTTACAAAGCGTAAGGGAAAAAATTGATTTCATACCGAAAGTCGCAATTGTACTGGGTTCAGGGCTTGGAGATTATGCGGATGACATTCAAGTTGTGGCAGAATTAGAGTTTTGTAGAATCAAGGATTTTCCTGTGTCAACAGTTCCAGGACATGCTGGCAAATTTATATTTGGTTATGTATGCGGGGTACCGGTAGTCTGTATGAAGGGAAGAATTCATTATTACGAAGGTTATCCGATTTCGGATGTGGTACTGCCAACAAGATTAATGCATATGATGGGAGCTGAAATACTATTTTTGACGAATGCTTCTGGTGGTATCAACACTGATTTCCATGCAGGGACTTTGATGTTGATCCAAGATCAAATATCCTGTTTTGTACCAAACCCTTTGGTAGGCAAAAATATTGATGAACTTGGAACTAGGTTTCCTGATATGAGTCATGTATATGATGCGAAATTGCAGGAATTGATTTTACAAAAAGCAAAAGAAAATCAGATTGACTTACAAGTTGGTGTGTATGTGCAATTAACAGGTCCTTCCTATGAATCACCGGCAGAAATTGCGATGTTAAGGACACTCGGTGCAGACGCAGTAGGAATGAGTACGGTTGTAGAAGCAATTGTCGCCAATCATATGGGGATGCGAACTTGTGGAATTTCCTGTGTCTGTAATCTGGCCGCAGGTATGACAGAGCAGCCTTTAACACATGAGGAAGTACAGCAGGCTGCAAATGAGTCAGCGCCAATTTTTAAAAAACTGGTAACAGAATCAATAGCTGCATTCAAAAATGAACTAATTAGTTGAAAAAAAGGTAGGATTATGATATCATTTTTTCAAATAGAACATTAGCATATGGAATAGGTTATGCGTGTTAAATGTAAACTTTAATAGGAGGAGAGATATTTTATGAAGAGAAAGGTATTCAGTGTATTATTGAGTGTTGCAATGGTAGCAACTATGTTAGCAGGATGCGGCAATAAAGAAAAAGCAGCAACAGAAACTGCACCAGCTGAAACAACGGCAGAAACTTCATACGCAGAGACTGTAGAATCCACAGAAAATTCTGCTGATGGTTATGAACTGGCACTTGTAACAGATTTAGGGACAATTGACGATAAATCGTTTAACCAGGGTGCATGGGAAGGCTTGAAAAAATATGCCGATGAGAATGCGAAAACTTATAAATATTACCAGCCACAAGAAGGAACAACAGATTCTTACATTGAAACAATTGGTCTTGCAGTAGAAGGTGGTGCAAAATTAGTAGTCTGCCCAGGATATCTATTTGAAGAGCCAGTCTATACCGTTCAGGAACAATATCCGGACGTAACATTTATCTTATTGGATGGAGAGCCTCATAATGCGGATTACTCAGACTATAAAACTGGGGACAATGTAATGGCGATTCTTTTTCAGGAAGATCAACCAGGATACTTAGCAGGATACGCTGCTGTTAAAGATGGCATGACAAAATTAGGATTTATGGGTGGTATGGCTGTACCAGCAGTAGTTCGTTTCGGATATGGATTTGTACAAGGTGCTGATGCAGCGGCAGCTGAAATGGGTACTGATGTACAAGTTATGTATAATTACACAGGGGCATTTGCAGCTACTCCAGAAGCACAGGCTATGGCAGCTTCCTGGTATCAAAATGGAACAGAGGTTATCTTTGGATGCGGCGGTGCAGTTGGAAACTCGGTGATGGCAGCAGCGGAAGAGGCAAATGCAAAGGTTATCGGAGTTGATGTTGATCAGTCATCAGAATCTGCAACTGTTATTACATCTGCTATGAAGTTTTTATCAACCGCAGTGTATGATGGAATAAAAGCATATTATGACGGAACATTCCCAGGCGGAGCCACTACTACCTTTACCGCAGAAAATGATGGTGTTGGTCTTCCGATGGATACCTCCAAATTTGACAAGTTTACACAAGAAGATTACGATGCACTTTATGCGAAATTAGCATCTGGTGAAGTTAAAATCAACAATTCTACAGAAGATACAACAACAGCTGATTTAAAGCTATCCAATACGAAAGTATCATTTGTAGAATAATTCATAATTTAAATAAATATTTATTATGACTCAAAATGGGGTGCCATTAATTCCTAGTGGCATCCCATTTAAAAATAAACAGGGGGTCTATTTATGGATTACGTAATAGAAATGCTAAATATTACAAAAGAATTTCCAGGGATTATTGCAAATGATAATATTACGTTGCAATTAAAAGAAGGTGAGATTCATGCATTGCTTGGTGAGAATGGTGCGGGAAAATCCACCTTAATGAGTGTACTTTTTGGGTTATACCATCCTGAAAAGGGGGTTATAAAAGTAAAAGGAAAAGAAGTGCAAATAAAAGGCCCTCTGGATGCAAATGATTTAGGAATTGGAATGGTGCATCAACATTTTAAATTAGTACATAATTTTACGGTATTACAGAACATTGTATTAGGGATTGAAACTACCAAAAATGGTTTTTTAAAGATGGATGAAGCAAGAAAAAAGGTAGTAGAATTAAGTGAAAAATATAGACTTTTTGTTAATCCGGATGCATATATCTGTGATATTACAGTTGGTATGCAACAAAGAGTTGAAATTCTAAAAATGTTATATCGGGATAATGATATTTTAATATTTGATGAACCGACGGCAGTGTTGACTCCGCAAGAAATAGAAGAGTTAATGCAAATTATGAGAGATCTGAAAGCAGAAGGAAAATCTATTTTATTTATTACACATAAGTTGAATGAAATCAAGGCAGTAGCGGACAGATGTTCTGTTCTACGTCGTGGAAAATATATTGGAACGGTAGATATCGCAAATACAGATAAGCAAGAATTATCAGAAATGATGGTTGGAAGAAAAGTAGATCTAACCGTTGACAAATCTGAAGCAAAGCCGACAGATGTGGTATTAAAAATTCAAGATCTTAGTGTGAAAGCAAAACATGTTGGTCATAATAAGAATCTTGTGAATCATGTTAGTTTCGAAGTACGTAAAGGTGAAATCGTATGTATTGCAGGTATTGATGGAAATGGTCAGACAGAATTGGTGCATGCGATTACAGGGCTGGATGGTATCTCAGAGGGCAGTATTTTTTTAAATGGAGAAGATATCACAAAGAAAAGTATTCGCTATAAAAATACGCATGGTATGTCGCATATCCCAGAAGACAGGCATAAGCATGGTTTAGTATTGGATTATAATCTAGCTTATAATTTGGTATTACAACAATATTTTGAAGAACAATTTAATAATCATGGATTTATAAGAAATAATCAAGTCAACGAATATGCCGACTTATTGATTGAACAATTTGATATCAGAAGCGGTCAGGGAAGAGATACTCTTTCAAGAAGTATGTCTGGTGGAAACCAGCAAAAGGCTATTGTGGCAAGAGAGATTATGAAGAAACCAGATATTATGTTAGCGGTTCAGCCAACGAGAGGCCTTGATGTAGGGGCTATTGAGTATATTCATAGAGAACTGGTCAAGCAAAGAGATGCCGGTTGTGCAATTCTCCTTGTTTCTTTGGAGTTAGATGAAGTAATGAACTTAAGTGATCGGATTTTAGTTATGTTTGAGGGAGAAATTGTTGCAGATTTAAATCCTAAAAAGATAACAGTACAAGAACTTGGGTTGTATATGGCAGGATCTAAGGGAGAAGGTGAAAATCATGAAAGGTAAAAGGATAATTGATTTATCAGGAGCAATTTCTTCTATTTTTGCAATTATTATAGGACTCTTAGTAGGGCTTGTCATATTATTCTTATGTAACAGGCAACAGGCATTGCCAGGATTTGTGACTATTTTGACCGGATCCATGACACATGGAATGAAGGGAGTCGGGCAAGTACTATATTACGCAACTACGATTATCCTAACAGGGTTATCGGTTGGGTTCGCATTTAAGACAGGTCTCTTTAATATTGGCGCCAGTGGTCAATTTATTGTGGGTGGTTTCGGAGCAGTATTTGTAGGCATCCTATGCAAAAATCTGGGTGATTTTCATTGGATGGTTGCATTGCTTGTGAGCGTGATGTTGGGAGCAATTTGGGGATTAATACCTGGATTGTTAAAAGCATACTTTAACGTGAATGAAGTGATTGCATCAATTATGATGAATTATATTGGCATGTATGCGGTAAACTGGATCGTGAAAGGATATAAACCACTATTTAATAACTTAAGGAATGAATCTAAAAATATTGCAGAAACAGCACAACTTCCTAAGATGGGATTGGATAAGATTTTTCCTGGATCCAGTGTGAATGGTGGATTTATTATTGCTGTTTTAATCGTAATATTAATTTATATTATATTAAATAAAACGACATTTGGTTATGAGCTAAAAGCAGTCGGTTTTAACAAAGATGCAAGTAGATATGCAGGAATAAATGAGAAGAAAAGTATAATGTTATCAATGGCAATTGCAGGTGCTATATCGGGACTGGCAGGTGGAATATTATATCTGGCGGGTACTGGTAAGCACATTGAAATCGTGGATACATTAGCTTCGGAAGGCTTTAATGGAATATCGGTAGCACTGCTTGGTGTATGCCATCCAATTGGAATACTCTTTGCAGGATTGTTCATTGCCTATTTAACCGCGGGTGGTTTCTATTTACAATTGTTTGAATTTTCCACTGAAATTATTGACATTATGATTGCAGTCATCATATATTTTAGTGCATTTGCGTTAATGGTAAAAACAGTAATAGCAAAATTCAGACCGAAAAGGGAAACGGATAATTGGACTTCTTTAGAAAAAACAGATAAGGGAGGTAACGGGGCATGAATGTAGTATATTTTGTTTTTCAACAGACTATGTTTTTTGCAATTCCTCTTTTAATCGTTGCACTGGGCGGAATGTTTTCAGAACGTAGTGGAATTATAAATATTGCACTGGAAGGCATTATGACAATGGGGGCATTTACTAGTATTTTATTTTTGAACTTAACCGGCAGTTTTATGAGTGGACAAAGTCAACTTCTCTTAGCAATTATAATTTCTATGGTTACAGGGGGGGTATTCGCACTCTTCCATGCGTATGCGGCAATTAATATGAAGGCAGATCAAACAATCAGTGGTACGGCACTGAATATGTTTGCCCCAGCATTTGCCATTTTTGTAGCCAGAATTATTCAAGGAGTACAACAAGTCCAATTTGCAAATACATTTCGGATAGAACGAGTACCTGTATTAGGGAGCATTCCCATACTAGGAAATTTATTTTTCAAAAATACTTATATAACGACATATATAGGAATTGCAATTTTAATTATTTCAACAATTATATTATATAATACGAAATTTGGACTTAGATTACGTTCCTGTGGGGAGCATCCACAAGCAGCCGATGCAGCCGGCATTAATGTTTATCGCATGCAATATGCAGGCGTTATCATTTCAGGTATGCTGGGAGGACTGGGAGGACTTGTCTTTGTAGTTCCCACCTCTACTAATTTTAACGCAACGGTATCTGGATATGGATTTTTAGCTTTGGCAGTATTGATTTTTGGACAATGGAAACCTGTAAAAATAATGTGGGCCTCTTTATTCTTTGGACTGACAAAAGCAATTGCGGCTTCGTATTCAGGAATTCCTCTTTTAAGTAATCTTGGGATTCCAAGTTATTTGTTTAAGATGATTCCTTATATAGCGACTTTAATTGTATTAATCTTTACATCTAGAAATTCTCAGGCACCTCGGGCAGAGGGTATTCCTTATGATAAGGGTGCAAGGTAGAGAGTAAGAAAGAGTAGGTATTATGAATCTAATATGGATAATCAGACATTAATTAAATTTGCGTTAGAAGCGAGAAAGTATGCATATGCTCCCTACTCTCATTTTTGCGTAGGGGCAGCACTTTTGACAAAGGATGAAAATATATATGCAGGATGCAATATTGAAAATGCAGCTTATACACCAACCAATTGTGCAGAAAGGACAGCCTTTTTTAAAGCAATCAGCGAGGGTAAAAGCCAATTTCAGGCAATTGCAATTGTGGGAGGTCCAGAGGGAACTATTTCAGAATTTATAACTCCTTGTGGGGTATGCAGACAGGTAATGATGGAATTTTGTAATCCTGCTACCTTTAAAATTTTAATCGCAATAGATGAACAAAACTATAAGGAATATACGCTTGAAGAGATGCTGCCGATGGGTTTTGGACCTAAAAATTTAAAATAATGCTATGAAAAGAGACGTAATTTAAAGATTATGTCTCTTTTTGAATAAAAAAACGAAAAATGATAGACAAAACTTTAGTGAAGGATGTAAAATACTGAATGTGCTTTAATATTTTTCCCACATATAAACGAAAAATGTGTTTTTTGGATTTCGTTAATAAAAATAGGAGGTATGGGAGATGTTAGAAAAATTTTTCAAATTATCAGAAAACAAAACAGATGTTAAGACAGAAGTAATGGCTGGTATCACTACATTCATGACAATGGCTTATATTCTGGCTGTAAACCCAAATATCCTTTCCGCTTCAGGAATGGATGCAAATGCCGTACTTATTGCAACAGCGCTGGCTTCCTTTATAGGAACTATGCTAATGGCATTTTTAGCTAATTATCCATTTGCTTTAGCACCTGGTATGGGCTTAAATGCTTACTTTGCTTACACAGTTGTCTTATCCATGGGATATTCATGGCAGCTTGCGCTATTAGCAGTTTTTGTGGAGGGTATTATTTTTATAATCCTTTCCTTAACAAGTGTGCGTGAAGCTATCTTTAATGCGATTCCAATGACCTTAAAATCTGCTGTTAGTGTTGGAATTGGTCTCTTTATTGCATTTATAGGGTTGCAAAATGCAAAAGTAGTTGTTAATAATGATGCTACTTTGGTATCCTTTCAGACATTTAAAGGAGAATTATTCCCATCTGTAGGTATGGGAGCGCTTCTTGCTTTAATCGGTGTTTTGATTACTGCCATACTCTTAATTAAAAATGTAAAGGGAGGTATCCTATTCGGCATCATCATCACTTGGATACTTGGTATCATTTGTGAATTAACAGGGATTTATATTCCTAATCCAGATGCGGGTATGTTTTCTGTTATACCAAGCGGATTGATAAGCTTTGATTTTAGTTCTCTTGGTAATACATTTGGACAAGTGTTCACAGCTGGTTTTTCAGGAGTAAGGATTCTTGATTTTATTGTCGTTATGTTTTCTTTCTTGTTTGTAGATTTATTTGATACATTGGGAACCTTAATTGGTGTTTCATCGAAAGCAGATATGTTAGATAAGGATGGAAAATTACCAAGAATTAAAGGTGCTTTATTAGCTGATGCAATTGCAACAAGTGTTGGTGCAATTTTAGGTACTTCTACCACGACTACATATGTGGAAAGTGCTTCCGGTGTTACAGAAGGCGGTAGAACAGGACTGACAGCTGTTGTAACAGGATTGCTATTTTTACTTGCCGTTATTTTCTCTCCATTATTTTTAGCAATTCCTTCTTTTGCAACTGCTCCGGCATTGATCATAGTTGGATTCTATATGATGGGTGCAGTCGTAAAGATAAATTTCGATGATATGACAGATGCGATTCCGGCTTTCCTTTGTATTGTTTCAATGCCATTGTTATACAGTATTTCCGAAGGTATTTCATTTGGAGTTATATCATGGACATTAATTAATTTATTTTCTGGTAAAGCGAAGGAGAAAAAGATTAGTTCTTTGATGTATGTACTAACTGTATTATTTATTTTAAAATATATCTTCCTATAATATATGATATTTATAAAGATAGAGGCAGCTAATAAAAATTGCCTCTGTCTTTCATAAGTTAAAAAGCAATATCAAACAGCTCTGTAGAAAGGCATAATTATGGACATTTTGAATGATTTAAAAAAATTATTAGAGAATCAAGACATTAAAAAAGAGGATCCGCAATTTGAGCAGGAAAAACGTTTTTTGAGCGAAGCGGCAGCTAAACTTAGTAGTGCAAAAAATGTTACTTCTATTCAAGGATATGATCCGAAAGAAATGGCACTTTTTTTAGAAAAGCCAATTGGGGAAATAAAAGCGATTATGGGAGGAGAATGGGCGGAAATAGAAGACTCTGAATTTTCCACTTTTCTGTACATTATGACAAAGAAAATAAATAAATCAAATTCTTTACTTAACTGGCACTAATAAGGACGGAATTTATTTGTTTTATATAAATTTATAAATAAGGGATAGTTTGCGATACATGTTTATGTGTCGCTATTTTTACGCTATGAGAAATAACTTATGTTTTAAAGGAGGCCATATGAAGATAACGTATATATCACATAGTGGATTTATGATGGAATTAGATGATACAGTTTTATTATTTGATTATTACAAGGGTAAGATTCCTGAAATAGAGAAAGAAAAGCCAATTTACGTATTTGCGTCGCACAGACATCCGGATCATTTTAATCCTTTCATTTTTGATTTATTCTCATGTGGTAGAAATATTCATTATTTTTTAAGTTCTGATATTAAAATAGAGAATTCTTATTTGCAAAAATATAAAATACCAATTACAATAAAAGAGCATGTTACAATAGTTGGAAAAAATGATACGATTCGTTTTGAAAATAAGAATAGTAATATGCAAGCAATAGAAATAAGAACTTTAAAGTCAACAGATGAGGGTGTTGCGTTTTCAGTATGTTGTGGTGGTAAACGGATTTATCATGCAGGAGATCTGAACTGGTGGCATTGGAACGGTGAAACAAAAGCATATAATCGGAATATGGAAGTAAATTATAAAAAGGAGATTGATCTTCTTTCTAAACAGCATTTTGATATTGCATGTATTCCTTTAGATCCAAGGTTAGAGAATGCCTATGATTGGGGAATTAAATATTTTATGAAAAATGTTGATGTTGAATATGTCTTTCCAATGCATTTATGGGACGATTACGTATGTATTCAAAAATTAATTGAGGGTCTTGATCAAATAGAACGAGAAAAAATAATAAATATAACGAAGGAAGGGGAAAGTTTTTGCATAGATGGGCTAAATCCCATATCCCCTTAGTGAAGTACTTTCATAGATAGGAGAATTTATGGAATATGTTATTTTTTGTCTAGTGGTCGTATTCGTATTGATAACTTTTTTTATCGGCGGAATTATGGATCGTAAAAAAAAGACCATGTTATTTATAACAAAATTAAAAACACAGTATGGGACATATGCAGAAAAATCTTATAATACAGAGCAATACAATAGTATTGCCCGTTATTATCAAACGCATTTAAAGGAAAAAGAGGGAAACGAAAGAGCTCATATTGATGATATAACATGGAATGATCTGGAAATGGATCAATTGTTTAAAATGATGAATATTATGTATTCTTCAGCGGGTGAAGAATATTTATATTATACCTTACGCACACCTAATCAAAATTTGCAGGACTTGCAAAAACAGGAAGAATTAGTGAGATTTTTTGATGAAAATGAATCTGAAAGAGTCAGGTATCAACTCATATGCAAACGATTGGGAAAAACAGGTAAATTTTCAATTTATGATTATTTAAGTCATCTGGATACTCTTGGTGAAAGAAATAATTGGAAACAGTTAGGTATGGATGCTTTATTTATTCCTGCTATTTTTTGTTTTTTTATTAATACGGCCTTTGGCATCTGTGCTTTACTCTTACTATTTTGTATTAATATTATTACTTATTTTAAAGAAAAAGATAAAATTTCACCTTATATTTCAAGCTTTTTGTATGTCATGCGTTTATTAAATAGTGTTGATCAATTACAGAAGGATGATATGAAAGGGATTCAACAATATACAAATATTTTGAAACAAAAAAGATGCCAATTCAGGAAATTTAGAAGGTTTTCCAGTTTAGTGATGAATGATTCTAGCGCTACAGGAAATCCAATGGAACTTTTGTTGGATTATATAAAAATGATATTTCATATTGATATTATAAAATTTAATTCCATGTTGTGTGAATTAAAATCACATACGGATGCAGTTGATACAATTGTTACAATAATGGGCTATCTGGAAACCGCGATTGCGATTGCCAATTACCGAAAAGCATTACCATACTACTGCATTCCTCAATTTGAGGACAGAGCTTTTATACATGCTAAGGATATTTATCATCCTTATATCAGCGACCCAGTATCAAATAGTATAAAGGCAGAGAAAGGCGTCTTGTTAACCGGATCAAATGCATCTGGAAAGTCTACTTTTTTAAAAACGGTTGCGTTGAATGCTATTTCGGCGCAGACAATTCATACCGCTGCTGCGAACTCTTTTCATTCCGCTTTTTTTGCAATCTATTCGTCGATGTGCCTGCGCGATAACCTGTCAGGTGGTGAAAGTTACTATATGGTAGAAATCCGTGCTTTGAAAAGAATACTGGATGAGATGAAATATGAGGAAAGACCATTGCTGTGTTTTGTTGATGAAGTACTTAGAGGAACTAATACGGTGGAAAGGATTGCGGCGTCTACACAAATATTGAAAAGTTTAGCGGTAAAAAATGTATTATGCTTTGCAGCTACACATGATATAGAACTGACAAATCTATTAAAAGTTGAGTATGATAACTATCACTTTACCGAAGAAGTAAGAAATGGGGATGTACTATTTAACTACCAGTTATTGCCTGGGAGTGCAACGACAAGAAATGCAATTAAATTATTGGAGACAATTGGTTATCCTTCGGATATTATCAAAACAGCCGAACAAATGGCAGAAAACTTTTCAGAAACTGGAAAATGGCATATCGTATAAAATTGGTAGGAGGAGTGAGGATGTATATAACAATCTATGCCGATGGCTCTGCCAGAGGTAATCCAGATGGACCAGGAGGGTATGGCGCAATCATACAATATGTGGATAAAAATGGAACGTTGCATGAGAGGGAATATAGTGCAGGCTATAAGAAAACCACAAATAACAGGATGGAATTGATGGGCGTTATCACAGCTATGGAAGCTTTAAATAAATCTTGTGAAGTAAATGTTATTTCAGATTCCAAATATGTAACGGATGCATTTAATCAACATTGGATAGAAGGCTGGTTAAAGAAAAATTGGAAGAACAGTGCAAATAAGCCTGTTAAAAATATAGATTTATGGAAACGATTATTAAAAGCAATGGAAAGGCATAAGGTTACATTTACCTGGGTAAAAGGACATGCCGGACATCCGGAAAATGAGCGTTGTGATATTTTGGCAACGACTGCCGCTGATGGGATTGACTTACTTGACGATGTAGCGGAATCAATGCTATCATAAATATATGAATTAAAATAAGCCGAAAAAAAGAAAGTGAGCACGTATATGGTTAATTTAATGTTATTTTTGAGCAGCCTTATTCATTACTTATGGGTTTTTGGCATTACGGTGATCTTGATCTTGATTGCATGTTTTATTGGTGTGAAATGGAGAAAGAGTAAAGATGCAAAAATTGCGATGCAGGATAAAATGGAAAAGAAAGCTTTGGAGCAATAATAAAACAGAACAATATGAGTGAAAAGGTGTTCATTACCATCATGAACGCCTTTCTTTGTACGTTATTTAATTTTAAAGAATGACAGGAATGGACATGCCAAAATCATCAAATCAAAAATTAAAATTATTGTATCTTGTAAAAATATTAAATGAAAAAACGGATGAAGAACACGCTATCACAACTCAAGAACTGATAGCGGAGTTAGAGCAGTTTGAGATATCGGTAGAGAGAAAAACGATTTATACGGACATTGAGCAATTACAGCGGTTTGGGTATGATATCGTAACAAGTAAAAATAAAAAAACGGGCGGGTATTATCTGGCAAGCAGACAGTTTGAGTTACCGGAGCTTAAATTACTGGTAGATGCAGTGCAATCATCTAAATTTATTACCATAAAAAAATCAAAACAATTAATTAAAAAGATTGAATCATTGGCAAGTAAGTATGAGGCAAAACAATTACAGCGTCAGGTATATGTATTTGATCGTGTAAAGAATGAAAATGAGAGCATTTACTACAATGTAGACTCTATACATAAGGCGATTCAGAATAATGTTAAAATATCATTTCAATATTTTGATTGGAATTTGAATAAGAAAATGAAATTCCGTAAAAATGGAAATCGTTATCGAATCAGTCCATTAGCTTTACTTTGGAGAGATGAAAATTACTATTTAGTGGCATATGACGAAACGGAGCAGAAGGTAAAACACTATCGCGTTGATAAAATGCTTGATATGGAAATACTGAGCGTACCTAGAAAGGGTATGGAACTGTTGAAAGAGCATCAGATAGCTGAATATGCAAATAAAACATTCGGAATGTATGCTGGATATGAGGAAACGGTTACGATGCAGTTCACAAATCGGTTGGTTGGTGTTGTAATTGATCGGTTTGGTAAACAAGTTGATCTTCGAAAAAGAGACGAAGAGAATTTTTCAGTGCGGGTAAAAGTCGCAATTAGTGGTCAGTTCTTTGGATGGCTCACAGGTCTTGGAAGGGAAGCAAAAATTATTGCTCCGCAAAGTATTGTCAGTGAATATGAACAATATTTAATAGCATTAATAACACTTTATCAATAGGGAACAGTTAGGAGAGGATATGGAAATACATTTTGCATCACGTATGGATGATTATCAGGAAGGGATTTTTCAAACATTAAATGAAATTAAGAATAAGCGAATGGAGGAAGGAAAAGAAGTATATAATTTTTCGGTCGGAACTCCTGACTTTAAACCAGCGGATCATATTATGCAAGCGGTGAGCGAAGCTGCAAAAAATCCAGATAATTATAAATATGCACTTGTTGACTTACCTGAGTTAGTAGAAGCGGTTATTTATAGGTACCAAAAACGTTATGGGGTTAGTATTTCCCAAGAAGAAATAATGTCGGTTTATGGTTCACAGGAAGGAATTACACATATTGGTCTATCGTTATGTGATCCTGAAGATGTGGTATTAATACCAAATCCTGGGTACCCTATTTTTGAGATGGGGCCCTCTCTTGCAAATGCAACCATCGTGACCTATGATCTATTGGAAGAAAATCACTATTTGCCAGATTTACATAATATGGATAAGATTTTTCTTCAAAAAGTAAAATTCATGATTGTTTCTTATCCGATTAATCCAATTTGTAAAACAGCACCAAGGAGTTTTTATGAAAAATTGATTCCTTGGGCAAGAGAAAATAATATTATTATTATCCATGATAATGCATATTCTGATATCATTTATGATGGTAGAGAAGGTATTTCTATTTTATCGATTAAAGGTGCAAAAGAAGTTTGCGTGGAATTCTATTCGTTATCAAAATCATACAACTATACAGGAGCAAGAGTTGGTTTTTTGGTTGGAAATAGGGAAATTGTTCAAAATTTCAGGAAATTACGTTCTCAAATCGATTACGGTACATTTTTGCCAGTTCAATATGGGGCCATTGCAGCCCTGACTGGTCCGGATACTATTGTAAAAGAGCAATGTGTAAAGTATCAAGCTAGACGCGATGCCTTATGTGGAGGACTGAGAAATATTGGATGGCATATTCCAGACAGTGAGGGAACGATGTTTGCATGGGGACCGATACCGGAAGGGTTTACGGATGATGTCGCATTTGTAAAAGAATTGGTTGATAGAACCGGAGTTTTATGTACTCCGGGGAGCAGTTTTGGAAGTTTGGGAAAAGGATATGTCAGATTTGCATTGACACTACCAGTTGAAAAAATAAGAGAGTCTGTTGAAGCAATCCGTGACAGTAGAATTATAATAAATAAATAAGAAGCGTTGACAGATAAATCCAAATACCATATACTTATAAATGAAAACCACAATATATTGTGTTGGTATTTACCACAGGCACTATATGGGAGTGGAGGATGAGTTTAGAAGGGTGAGAGATATGGGAAATAAAATGGATGCAATTCTAAAAGATACTTATGATTATGGAAAAGAATATCAGCCTAAAAAAGCAATTAAAGTGATAAAAAAAGATGGTAGTCTGGAAGAATTTAACGTTGGTAAGGTAATCAATGCAGTTGGAAAGTCAGCGTATAGAGCATTGACTAAATTTAGCCGAGAAGATAAAATGCATATTTGTGCCTATGTCATTGAAAAGGTAGATGAATTGGAACAGGATCAGATTCCGATACCGATCATGCATAATATTGTAGAAGGTGCATTGGAAACAGTGAAACCTATTGTAGCAAAAAGCTATCGGGATTATCGAAATTATAAACAAGATTTTGTAAGTATGCTGGATGATGTTTATAAAAAGAGTCAATCAATTATGTATGTAGGGGATAAGGAGAATGCGAATACGGATAGCGCTCTCGTTTCCACAAAGAGGAGCCTTATATTTAATCAGTTGAATAAGGAATTATATCAAAAATTCTTTATGACGACAGAGGAAATACAGGCATGCAGGGATGGCTATATCTATGTACATGATATGTCTGCCAGAAGAGATACTATGAATTGCTGTCTGTTCGATGTCAAAAATGTTTTATCAGGCGGTTTCGAAATGGGAAATATCTGGTATAACGAGCCGAAAACTTTAGATGTAGCTTTTGATGTCATCGGCGATATTGTTTTAAGTGCTGCAAGCCAGCAATACGGTGGTTTTACAGTACCAAGCGTAGATCTTATTCTGGAGCCTTATGCAGAAAAATCGTATCAAAGGAACTTATACAAATATAAAAAACTTGGCATTTCGGAAGAGAGGGCAGAAAATGAGGCCTTTGCAGATGTAAAGAAAGAATTTGAGCAAGGTTTCCAGGGCTGGGAATATAAATTTAATACCGTGGCCAGCAGCCGTGGTGACTATCCTTTCATCACCGTGACGGCAGGTACGGGAACAGGAAAATTTGCAAAGCTGGCAACTATGACTATGCTGAACGTCAGAAGAAAAGGACAGGGGAAAGAGGGGCATAAAAAACCAGTATTATTTCCCAAAATTGTTTTCTTATACGACGAGAATTTACATGGTTCTGGAAAATTATTGGAGGATGTATTTGAAGTAGGGGTACAATGCTCGGCGGAAACAATGTATCCGGATTGGTTAAGCCTGACTGGCAAAGGTTATATTGCAAGTATGTACAAGCAATATGGAGAAATCATCTCACCTATGGGATGTAGAGCTTTCTTGTCCCCATGGTATAAAAGGGGTGGGATGTATCCAGCAGACGATAAAGATTCACCAGTCTTTACAGGAAGATTTAATATTGGTGCGGTTTCACTCCATTTACCGATGATACTTGCAAAAGCAAGGCAGGAAAGCCGGGATTTCTATGAAGTGCTTGATTATTATTTGAATTTAATCCGTAATCTGCATATTAGAACATATGCTTATCTTGGTGAAATGAGAGCATCCACGAACCCGCTTGCCTACTGTGAAGGTGGATTTTTAGGTGGCAATCTGAAATTGTCAGATAAGATAAAGCCTCTCCTGAAAGCAGCTACGGCATCTTTTGGAATAACTGCCTTCAATGAGTTGCAGATGCTCTACAATGGGAAATCTCTTGTAGAAGATGGTAAATTTGCAGTTGATGTTTTGGAGTATATCAATAAAAAGATTAATGAGTTCAAGAATGAAGATGGCAACTTATATGCTATCTATGGAACCCCTGCTGAAAATCTCTGTGGTTTACAGGTACAACAGTTCCGAAAAAAGTATGGCATTATAGAAGGTGTTTCTGATAAAGAATATGTAAGCAATAGTTTTCACTGTCATGTGACAGAAGAAATAACACCAATACAAAAGCAGGATTTAGAATATCGCTTTTGGGAATTATCAAATGGTGGAAAGATACAGTATGTAAAATATCCGATCGGTTATAATCTGGAAGCGATTAAAACATTAATTCACAGAGCAATGGAGATGGGATTCTACGAGGGCGTAAATTTATCTCTTGCGTATTGTGATGATTGTGGTCATCAGGAATTAGAGATGGATGTATGTCCGGAGTGCGGAAGTAAAAATCTCACCAAGATTGAGCGAATGAATGGTTATTTATCCTATTCTAGAGTTCATGGAGATACGAGGTTAAATGATGCGAAGATGGCAGAAATAGCGGAAAGGAAGAGCATGTAATCATGAGGTATCACAATATCACAAAAGACGATATGCTGAATGGTGATGGTCTGCGTGTAGTATTATGGGTCGCTGGGTGTGATCATTGCTGTGAAGAATGCCATAATCCGATTACCTGGGATCCAAATGGTGGAACCGTGTTTGATGAGGCGGCAAAACAGGAAATTTATGAACAATTGGAAAAACCTTATATTTCTGGAATTACTTTTTCTGGCGGTGATCCCTTACATTCCGCTAACCGTATGGAGGTACGTGATTTTATAGAAGAACTGAAGAAAAAGTATCCAGAAAAGACCATTTGGCTCTATACAGGGGCTCTTTGGGAAGAGATCAAAAACAGCTCGTGGTTGAAGTATGTAGATGTCTTGGTAGATGGAGAATTTCATATTAAGGAACTGGATAAAAAACTTCGCTGGAAGGGCAGTAAAAATCAAAGAGTAATAGATGTAAAGGAATCTTTATTAGACCTTGATAGGGAACCGGTCATCTATTGTGAGGATTATTAAGATTCGAAATAAAGGAGAATATACATGCAAAAGATTTCTAAGTTTCATAAGGTAAGTTTCAAGGAATTTGAAAAAGGATATATAGATGCGTTTCCAGAGAGTGTAGAAAATGTTCTCCATGTTTACAATACTGTTAAATTACCTACAAGAGCTACCCGGGGGAGTGCAGGATATGATTTTTATGCCCCGGTTACTTTCACATTACAACCAGGAGAAACTATAAAAATTCCAACTGGTATCAGAGTGGAAATGGAAGAAAACTGGGTCTTAAAGCTTTATCCAAGAAGTGGTCTTGGATTTAAATACAGACTTCAGCTGAATAATACAGTTGGAATTATTGATAGTGATTATTTTTATTCAGATAATGAAGGGCATATTTTTGCAAAGATAACAAATGACTCCAATGAAGACAAAGCCTTTAAAATCGAGGCAGGAACTGGTTTTATGCAAGGTATCTTTGTAGAATATGGGATAACAGTCGATGATGAGGCAGTGGCGATTAGAAATGGCGGGTTTGGTAGTACGACAAAGTAAGTTAGCAATAAGAGAATGAATAAGATACTCCTTTTTTGGCAGACTAATTAGAAAATGCCTAAAAAGGAGTTTTCTTATGAAGGAAAAAAATGAATATAGCTGGAATGATATGGAATCTTTTGAAAAAAGAATGTCAAACTCTTTAAAAAGAAATACAGCATTCATTGATAAAAAACTTGGGGTAGATAGAAATTTTGATATTGTAAACAGAAATATTATAATTGGTGGTAAAGAAGCAAGTACCTATTTTATTAATGGATTTTGTGATGATGACCTCTTGCAAAAATTATTACAATCTTTTATGGAAATAAAAAAGAATGAAGTAACGGATGAAATAGGGGTCATGATACAGCAGTTCGTACCACATATTCAAGTAGAAATAGAAGACAAATGGGATAAAATAATATATAACATTATGTCGGGTGTTTTTGCTCTATTTATGGAAGGGTATCATAGTTGCATTCTGATCGATTGTAGATCATATCCTGCAAGAAATGTCCAGGAGCCAGAAAAAGATAAAGCATTAAGAGGCTCTAAAGATGGCTTTGTAGAGACTGTTGTTATGAATACGGCTTTAATCAGAAGAAGGATCAGAAGCACAGATTTAAGAATGGAAATATTAAATGCGGGAAAAAGTTCAAGGACAGATATTGTATTATGTTATATGGATTCCCGTGTAGATCAAGAGTTTTTGGATGTGATTCGGAATAGAATTAATGCACTTAAAATAGATGCACTCTCTATGAATCAGGAAAGTTTAGCAGAATGCCTTTTTAGGGGAAAATGGTATAACCCATTTCCAAAATTTAAGTATACAGAGAGACCAGACACCGCTTCTGCACAAATACTGGAAGGAAATATCATTATTCTTGTCGACAATTCACCTTCTGCAATGATAGCACCCACATCTATATTTGATATTGTTGAAGATGCGGATGACTATTATTTTCCACCAATAACAGGTAGTTACTTAAGGCTGACAAGATTTTTAATTTCAATACTCACTTATATCTTAACGCCTACTTTTTTACTATTAACGATGCATGAGGAGTGGATACCTAATTCCTACTTATTTATAAAGGTAAAGGAAACAATGAATATTCCTCTTCTGTGGCAATTTCTCGCTTTAGAGATAGCCATTGATGGATTAAAGCTGGCAGCAGTAAATACGCCAACTATGTTAAGTACACCTCTTAGTGTCATGGCTGCTTTGGTTTTGGGAGAGTTTTCCGTAAAAAGTGGATGGTTCAATGCAGAAGTAATGCTCTATATGTCATTTGTAGCAATTGCAAACTATACCCAGACGAATTATGAAATAGGTTATGCGTTAAAATTTATGAGAATTATAACGCTGATCTTAACGGCATTATTTGGCTTGGGTGGGTATATTGCAGGAATTTTAATATTGATTTTATCTATTGTTTGTAATAGAACTGTTTCTAAGAAAAGTTATATTTACCCATTATTTCCACTTAATTTAAAGCGTTTGAGTAAACGATTATTAAGAACACGCTTACCAGAAACAAGAAAGTAGATCGGTGTTAATAAAAATTATTAGATAGTTAGAAAGAGGATAATGTGGAAAGTATAGTCATGTTATCCTTTTTGTGGTATAATTTAAAGAAATGTGAGGATTGAAGGTGTTCGTAATGGCTGATTTTAAGATTGTTACAGATACAACCGCAGATTTACCAAACGATTATATTAAAAAAAATAATTTAGGAATCATGTTCTTACCTTATACCATGGAAGGTATTACTTATTCGCCGGAACATGAGATGGATTACACTGAATTTTATGATAAAATGCGTGCAGGCTTGATGCCAACTACATCCCAAGTGAATCCAGAAGAGGCAAGAGCTTGTTTGGAACAATGTCTGGAAGAGACGAACCAAATTCTGTGTCTTATGTTTTCGTCGGCCTTAAGCGGTACTTACAATAGTGTACGTATAGCGGCAGAAGATTTGATGGAAGAGAGAGCTGGTATCCGGATTATCGTAATAGATTCAAAATGTGCTTCTTTGGGAGAAGGTCTGTTTGTACACAAAGCAGTACAGATGCGGGATAAAGGAAAATCAATGGAAGCGGTTGCAGACTGGTTGGAAGCTCATATTCAGAATTTTGTACATGTTTTTACCGTGGATGATCTAAACCACCTTTATCGTGGTGGCAGGGTCAGTAAAACGACTGCAATTATTGGAACTATGGCTAATATTAAACCTATTTTACATGTGGATTCCAAGGGTCTCCTAATTCCCATTGGTAAAGTGAGGGGGCGTAAGAAATCGTTACACTCTTTAGTGGACTACATGGAAAAGAAATTAGGTACTTATCGGACCAGTAATGACATTGTGTTTATCAGTCATGGAGATACTATTGAGGATGCCAGATATGTATCGGAAGACATTAAAAAAAGATTTGGTATTGATACTTTTCTGATCAATCATACGGGTCCAACGGTTGGAGCACATTCAGGACCTGGTACGATTGCATTATTTTTTATGGGGGAATCCAGGTAATGGAATTATATATCTACGAGTGTCCGGTTTGCGGACTAAAACATCAAGTACCTGCTTATTGGGTCAGTTTTTCTCCAACGGAAACGTTTCAGTTTCCGCATATGCGTTTTGATACGAAAGAGATGTGTGAGACAACAGAATTATATCTTGTGAAAAAGTAGTAAATCTTCGGATTTGCTATTTTTTTACTTTATGGGAAATAGCTTGCCTGTATATGTAGCAAAATACGGAAATATCCATATCCTAGTATTAAATAATAAGAAAAAAGGATATATATGAACGAGTATCATTTTGATAACAACCCTGATTTGTTCCCTGTTGGAATGGCCTATGTACCATGGCAACAATTGACAAATATTTACCAGAATCTTGAGGATGCCTATTGTATAGGTACGATCTTTCCTGAATTAACAAAGCCATTTACAGGAAGGAGATGTGTGAATCAGTGGAAGCAAATGTAAACATGAATTATAAAAGAGGTATGGGGCAATTTGCAAAAAAATCTACGCAAATGAATGAAGCAAAGAAAATGCTAAACGAGATAGGAATGATAGATTTCGTAGTGGTCGAAATGGCATTGTATTTGGATACACATCCTAGAGACAAAGAGGCAATTAACTATTTTAATTATTATGCGAAAATGAAGAATAAAATGATGGAGGAATTTGCAGAAAAGTATTGGCCATTGTCACTGGCTACCGCTGATAATTCTCAAAATGAGTGGACCTGGGCTTTACAGGAACCGCCATGGAAAGGAATGGTAAGATAATATGTGGAATTATGAAAAGAGGTTGCAATTTCCCGTTAATATCACAGAAACAAATGCTGAAATAGCCAAGGTGATTATATCACAATATGGTGGTCCGGATGGAGAGCTTGGTGCAAGTATGCGCTACTTATCACAAAGATATACAATGCCATACAATGAGGTATCAGGCCTATTGACAGATATTGGAACAGAAGAACTGGCACATTTTGAAATGATTGGAACGATTGTATATCAGCTTACAAGAAATTTATCTATGGAAGAAATCGAAGCATCTGGATTTGCTCCTTATTACGTAGATCATACATTGGCTTTATGGCCGCAGGCAGCAGGTGGAATACCATTTAACGCATGTGAATTTCAATCAAAAGGAGATCCGATTACGGATTTGACAGAAGATATGGCAGCAGAGGCCACATATCGGTAAACACAACGTATCGGGTCATGATCTTTAAAGAGAACGATGTATAATTAGCAGAAATGATACATATGATTACTTGTAATAAGCAAATTGGAGCAGGGATGGATAAAAAAGATTTAATTATAATAGTGAGCGATCTTTATATAGGAACAAATGCTCCAAATGCAAGATATCAAAAAAATGTTCACGAAAGATACCTGATGACTATTTTAAATGACATAATGGCTTGTGCAGATCAGATTCGTGAAGTCATTCTACTCGGAGATATTTTTGAATTAAGTTACTATCATCCAGGTGAATTACCACCATCTTTTGATGAAATCATTGAGAAAAATTCTGATTTATTAGGACCAAATGGAAAGCTTAGACAAGTACTTAGTATTTTAAGAGGTAGAATGGTATACATACCAGGAGATCATGATAGCAATCTTTCTATGGCCGATTTAAATAAAATAAAAAGTAGAGAAGGTTATACTATAAAATATCATACTGGCATCTATGTTCCATTGTATGACAGCAGTATATTATTTACGCATGGTCATGAATCTACCTTATTAAATGCTCCCAATTTAGAGACCTATTTAAGACCCTTACCAATTGGTTATTTTCTTAATAGAGCAATGGCTTACTGTGGAAAAAATTATGATATTGCGCTCTTTGCATCTGAGTTACCACATTTACTTATGAATTTAAAGAAAACGGAATTTGTTAGTGGTTTACGAAAGGCCATATCCTACTTTACCGGAATACCAGCCGATATGCAGATTCGTATAAAAGATACGTTATCTGTTTCTTTTCATGATTTAGAAACCATATACAAATATATGATTTATGATTTTTATAATAAATTACATAAACTAGGAATTCACAAAGAATCAATTTCTTATCATGATTTGCTATTAAATATGGATAAGACCTATTTACCTATGGCTACCGAAACCAATATGGAAACAGTAGTGATGGGGAATAAGCATAGTCCTTCGAAAATTTCCAGAAATAGTAAAGTAAATTATTATAATACAGGAACGTTGTGCCCTGTTACAATAGATTTCTCGAAAGAACCTATTTCCTATGGAAAATATAGTATATCTAATAAATGTTATTCTCCTATCAAATTATCAGATCCTGTGCAGGATACGGCAGAATCACCCATACATACAGTGAGCGAGGAAGAAACTGCGGATCAAGTAAAGAAATTTACCTTTGGTTTTTCTGTTTTTGATGCCTCCCAGGAATTTTGGCAAATGATGCAAATGGGAGTTTTATCAAAAGCAAGGGAACTTGGTATTCAGATCATCACACATGATCAAAAAAGCAGTACGATAGAAATGCTCATTGGTAATTTAAACTTAATAAATAGAGGAATCGATGCATTGTTGGTGGCGCCTTTTAATCCGGGAGGGCTTCCGCCCATTGTTGCAGCAGCAAGCAGAAAAAATATTCCTGTTGTTGCTTTGGATACAGGTACCGGTGGTGCTGACGTGGTAGCGTTTATTGTGTCAGATTCTTTCGGAGGAGGAATCTATGCGGGTGAATACGCTTTGACATTAATCGAAAAATATTCCTTACAAAGTAAAAATACTATGATATTAAAGGTCCAGCAAACGGCAAAATATGCATTATTACGTGGAGAAGGGTTTAAACGGGTAATGCTTGAAAATGGGTATCAGGTAGTAGCAGAAATTCCTGCTGAGAGTCAGGAGAATCTGGCATATGAGGTTATGAAGAATATCCTTCCTATCTATGAAGATAATTTAGCGGTTGTTTTTTGTGAAAATGGAACAATGGCATTGGGAGCTGCAAGAGCAATCGATGAAGCAGGAAAAAAAGGAAAGATCATGCTGATTGGTTTTGATTCAGGGCCGTCTGTCATAGCTGCGATTAAAAATGGTTCTATACAGGGCACAATTGCGCAAGAACCGTTCTTAATGGGTGAAACTTCCGTTGAAGTTGCAAATTCGGTATTACTTGGAATACCTGTTGTTTATGATAATCCAAGAGAAAAACTAATATTAATGGAGGTATATTTAGTGAATGAAGAGGGGGAAGCAGTGCGGAGCATTCAATAGGATGTTCCAAATCTATTAAAAATGGATGATACATTTAGGGGGAAAAACTATTGAATCGTGATTGTGAAGAACGCATTATAAGTGAAAATTATGCAGATTTCATTATTGAATTTGATCAATTGCCTGAAAGCTTAACCTCTATCCCAGATGCCTGTTATGATATGATAAATAATGTTTATGGAGTTCTATATGTACCAATATCACAATTACCAAGTGATTTGATTGTTAGATATTCTTATAGCATTTTTCCTAGCTGCTTTGGTCTGCTGGATATATCAAGTTTGGATGATTCTGGGGTCACGCAAATAAGAAATAATCCATATCTGAATTTGACAGGAGAAGGTGTATTAGTTGGTATTATAGATACGGGAATTGAATATACGCATCAGGCATTTAAGCATACAGACGGAACCACCAGGATAGTTTCCATTTGGGATCAAACGATAAATACACCTGATTCCAGACCGGAGGGTTTCTTTTATGGGACAGAATATACAAAGGAACAGATTAATATTGCATTAAGCAGTACGGAACCATTATCTATTGTACCAAGTACAGATACAAATGGACATGGAACCGAATTGGCAGGTATTGCTTGTGGAAATAGGAACGAGAATGAACGCTTTTCCGGGGTGGCAACAGATTCGGAGCTTGTCATTGTAAAATTGAAACAGGCTAAAAAGCAATTAAGAGAATTTTTTTTTATTCCTCCTGATGCAGAGTGTTTTCAGGAAAATGATATTATGTTTGGAGTAAAGTATTTACTTGATATTTCAAGAAAATTGCAGAAACCAATAGCAATATGTATTGGAGTGGGGACCTCTCAGGGGCCACATGATGCGCGCGCAGCAATAAACACTTATCTTACGACAATTGCAGATTTTAATGGAGTAGGAGTCAGTATCGCTGCCGGAAATGAGGGAAATACAAGCCATCATTATTCAGGGACGGTAGATATTGCTACCGGTTATGATAGTGTAGAACTGAGAGTAGGACCGAATACAAGTGGATTTTCTATGGAGTTATGGGGGAGCAGTCCCAATATTTTTTCGATTGATGTACTTTCGCCAACTGGACAATATATTCCCAGAATTCCTGCTCGATTAAAGGAAACCAGAGAAATTAACTTTATCTTCGAAAATACAAAATTATTTATTGATTATGAACTTGTAGAATCGCAAACCGGGTATGAACTAATACTGATTAGATTTCAAAATCCAATGGAGGGCATTTGGCGCTTCCGAGTCTACTCTGCTATTAATATAGAACCGAAGTTCAATATATGGCTTCCAATTCACGGTTTTCTGGAGGAAGATACTTATTTTTTGAGACCTGACCCTTATTATACTTTGACTAATCCAGCAAATACGATTACTCCGATGATTTCGACTTCTTATAATCATGTGACACAAAGTCTTGCAATCAATGCAAGCAGGGGATACACAATCATGAATACCATTAGTCCCACACTAGCAGCACCAGGTGTCAATATGATTGTCCCTACCTTAAATAACAGTTATACGGTCAAGAGTGGAAGCAGTATAGCCGCTGCTTTTACGACAGGAGTCGTGGCGATGCTTCTTGAGTGGGGAATCGTAAATGGAAATCAACCACAATTGGATACGTTACAAATAAAAAATTTTTTAATACGCGGAGCTAAAAGAGATCGAAATCTTACGTATCCGAACAGAGATTGGGGCTATGGAATTTTGGATGTTTACGGTGCATTTACCAGTTTGCAGATATGATGCGCCTCTTATACAGCTATTGATACAATATCTCATTAACTGATATATAAGCGGTGCATACATATCTTGTGTGATACATTTGAAAATATCAGGATATTAACATCCGAAAGACTCCATAGATATCCACTTTTCCATATCCCCATATATTATTTGGATAGACAATATCTGTGGATCTTTCTGCACCTCTTATGAGTAGTTGTTTGATATCAAATCCATTTATAGTTGTATAATTTCCCCTTATTACGGCCCATTCTAATATCATAGCAATGATTCCAACCGTGTGAGCTGTCGCGGCTCCAGTACCTGAAACGCTACCGTAACTATTGTTTAAAGTGGGACAAGTTAAATTTACACCTGGTGCCGCTAAATCCGGTTTGATTACATTTGTCCGGGTATACCCTCTGCTGGAAAAGATTGCGATACTTCCACTTTCCGGATCGTAAGCAGTAACCGTCAATGGATCATAAGAATTACCAGGGGATGTGATAGTAATATTGGGATCAGGATCTAAAAAAAAAGTTTCGTCGGATATCAAATTGTCTGATGGAAGCCAAACGTTGAATTCTGATTGCGTTTCATCAAGATTGCGGGCCTGAAATCTCCAGATACCTGGTTGTGGGTTTTCAAAACGTAATAAAATTAATTGATCACCACTTTCACTTTCAAAAATAAAATTATTGATCCATAGAACAGATGGTTCAAAAATAAAAGAAATTCTACGGCATTCGTTAAGCGCCGGATAAACTGGAGATGTATTTTCTCCGGTAGGAGATGTGATATTGATGGATAAACGATAAGGGACGTTTTGCCATAGTTCCATAGAAAACCCTTTTTCATTCTCTCCGACCCGAAGGCTGAAATCAACAAAGGGCTGCCTGGCTTCGATGAGTCCTTTATAATGTCTTCGGGAATTACCTTCATTTCCCGCAGAAATAGCAAATCCTATTTCTGGCAATCGTGTGACATAGCTGCAATATCTGCTAAGAACATCTAATCCGTCATGGCCACTCTGATTAGTGCCTAATGCAATACATATTGCCATTGGGCGATTTAAGGATTGGGCAACTGACAATAGGTAGTTGATTCCAAATATAATATCCGTTTCTTGATAGCATATTTTATCAGGTGGGATTGCGAAAATTTGGCGGTTTAATTGTTTTGCTTGTTTTAATTTAACGATAACAAGTTCTGAATTTGGAACAATACCGCTGAAATTGGCAGATGCATTAGGATTTCCAGCAATTATACCGGATAACATAGTTCCATGGCCAATCTCATCCTGAGAGGGCACGATGGACAACGGATCAGCACTTTGTAATGCCCTATTTATGGTAGTATTATTATACTCTGTACCGAAGTAAAAGCCTTGCGGTGGTAATGTGTCATCATTTATTGTTTGATCCCAAATGGATACGATTTTGGAAGAACCGTCACTATTAAGAAAAGCTTGATGTTGATATTCAATACCGGTATCAACGACTCCAATTAGGACACCCGAGCCAAATAATCCGAGTACTGGATTATTCTGAATCCTCTGAATACCGGATGCATCCAGACTAATTAAGGATTCAAGTGCTAGAATGCTGGGAAATATGTAATATGGAAAAGTGCCAATACTGCATTTATTAAATTGCTCCCGAGGAAGATGTACGATAGAATTTACAAACGTTAAAAAAGTTGTATCATAGCCTTCATATAATTTTAAGCTTTCATTTTCTACTAATAGATCAACGTAGTCTTCACTAATTAGTTTATTATCCACAACTGTCCTCCTATCATTGCGTATGATATTATAAATGATCTTGGCTATCAGAGATCTTTAAAAATTGTTTATGTTATCGGGTAAGAATTTTTCTACTTCAAATTGTGAGTTTACTACTAACCATAATTGTGGGAAATAGAACATGAAATTCCACAAACTAGTACCATTGAATCCTTCTTGGCAAACTAAATTCATTAATGAAGCTATGCTTCTTGCATCAACAGACCATATGATATGATGTTCTTCTTGGTCGTTATTTACTTTTTCATAGGTAAAAAAAGTTGATTGGGAAATATCGTCGAATTGTATGATAGCATCTTCCGATAAAGCAATATTTAATACGGAATTGATACTAAGTGAATTTGCATATGACTTTCCCGGGATATAAGGTAATTTCCAGTCATAGCTAATTACGGAATACCCGATGGAAACCTTATATGCAGGTATTTTAGTAAGGATATAATTGCTGAATCCTTTTATTTTTTCAATGGAGCTAACTGGCTCTGGAGGTCCATAATTGATACCCCAGATAAATTGAAGAAAGGCTAAATTATCTACAAGCTGACCGAAAGCGCTATAATCTATTTCGTCGTAGGTCAATTTACCATTCACATATTTTGTATTGGGATTAATTGTAAGGAAAAACAAATACTTTTCTTCCCCAAAGTGGTTTAAGATATTTCTTACGAGATTTTCATATTCACTTAGGATATTTGTCGTCATATAGTTAAAGATCAGATTAATTCCCAGATAACCCTTATCTCTGATGATAGCAAGCATATTATTAATAAAAATTTCCTGATATTTTTCGTTCGATAGCAGAAAATAGGCTGTATCGATATCGGATTCTCCCTGTAGATCTAAAGTAGTGAGCATCATTAATGGAATGGTTCCATAATTTTTAGATAGTTGTAAGATTTCCGTATCGTCAAAATAAGTGATAATTTCACCATTTTTTAAAGTCCTATAATTATAAATGGTAAGATAGGTCAGAGACGGCAACGTTTTAATTAGGATTTCTTTACTGATATACGGATAAACAAATCCATTTGTAGTAAGCGTTTTAGTCGTATTATAGCTGATTGTAAGTACTTCTCCAGGAAGCATTTCTCTATCCGATAAAAACGGATTATTTCTGAGTAGTTGCATCTGCGATACATCAAAAGACTGTGCAATACTTGCTAAGGTATCTCCTTCTTGCACGATATAGGTCTGTTTGGGATATACGATTACAATAGTCTGACCGATAACTAATTCTACTGGAATATCCAATTCGTTATCTTGAATTAGCTTTCTTACAGAAACGTCAAATTTTTCAGCAATCGAATAGATGGTATCATTTTCTTGTACTACATATATGTCCATATTTACCCTATCAATTCTATTTTATTATAATATATGCATCTCATGAACTATCATTCTATTAGAAATTTATGAGTTTTTACTTCAACGAAACAAGATGAAGATAAGATAACTTCATCTTGTTTCATATACTAATTTTTATACAAATCCAAAGTATCTTAGAATTCCTTGATAGATTGCATATGCAAATTGGTATTGCATATCTTGAAGCTTTTGTAAATCAGAAGGATTACTCATATAACCAAGCTCTATCAAAAGAGAAGGCATATTTGTTCTTCTTAATACATATAAGCTGGGGTTAAGTAGAATACCATTGTTTTTCGTTCCAACTATTTGTGTAATAGCATTCATAATATGCTGGGCCAGCCAATTTGCTTGTGTGCCATATCGATAAAGATAGATCTCGGTTCCGTTTATTGCAGGGTTAGGGTTGTCATTGGTATGAATACTGATAAAATAATCAGCCGGCCATTCATTGGCCATCTGTACTCTTTGAGCCAGACTGGTAAGGGTATTTGTACCTAAAACAGTAGTAGGCGTTGGCCTGGATAAGCGTGCTTCAAATCGTGAATCATTATTTAAAAGATCTGCCAAATATGCCCCGACTTGATAAGTAATATCTTCTTCATGCAATCCGCCTCCAATAGCTCCTGTATTATGATATCCTGTGGGATTATGACCTTGATCTATAAAAATTTTGATAGGCAATTAAATCACCTCATTCTATTTATTACTATTATCATATAGCTCTATTTTTGTTTTGTGAATGGCAAGTGATTAAAATCAGGCATATAGTATAGAAATAATATTTTAAGAGGTATCATCGCCATGAAGAGTGATAACATTCAAAATGTATTTAAAACGAAAGAGAGGGAAAAAAGAAAAACCGATTTTAATCATCTTTTAGCAGAAATGATTAATAGAGCAGAAAAATACTGTTTTTGCAAAAAAGTATGAAATATAAGTATGATAAAGTGGCAATCTATTGCAGATTATCAGAGGAAGACCGAAATAAAAAAAACGAGTGGGATGACAGCTTGAGCATACAAAATCAAAAGGCATTGTTAATACAGTATGCGCAAGAGAAAGATTGGGAAATTTATCAAATATATTCGGATGATGACTTTAAGGGATCGGATCGTAACAGGCCAGAATTCAACCGCTTGTTACAAGATGCACAGGATGGCAAATTCGATATCATTTTGTGTAAGACACAGTCTCGTTTTACCCGTGAGATGGAATTGGTGGAGAAGTATATCAATGGCTTATTTAAAGAATGGAAGATACGTTTTGTCAGTGTTGTAGATAATGCAGATACGAGCAATAAAGGAAATAAAAAATCAAGACAAATCAATGGTCTGGTAAATGAGTGGTATTTGGAAGATATGTCGGAAAATATAAAAAGTGCCTTAACTATTCGACGTAAAAAAGGGTTCCATATAGGCTCATTTGCTTTATATGGATACCAAAAAGATCCTGAGCTAAGAGGACATATTATGAAAGACCCAGAAGCTGCAGCAGTAGTACATAGAATTTTTTCCATGTATGCTGGCGGAAGTGGTATAACAGCAATTGCAAGGCAAATGAATGAAGAAGGAATTCTGAATCCAACTGCCTACAAAATTGCAAAGGGAATCCGAACAAAAGTAAATGGGAAGCAGATGGGAACGCTTTGGAAGTATTACACGGTCAGTAGTATGCTTGCTAATGACTGAGTTATAATAGGCAGTAATAATACCTATGATAAATAAAAATAAGTAAATATTGGCAGAAAACCCTTATATAAAGATAGAAATTATAAAGCAATCCAAGAAAAAACTCTTGCTATCATAAAACCTCTATATTGACGAATATTTTTTTTTATGCTAGTATCATGCTGGGTTAGTTAAAACTAACAAAAGTAAGAAAAATGTCGTTTACTATAATTCATGAGGAGAAAAAATATGAAAAAAAGAGGGATACTATTATGTTTTATGCTGTTTCTTTTAAGCGCGTTGGGTGGATGCGCACAGATAGGCTCAACAGATAAGAAAGAGGCTGATACGAACACAATTGATACGGTTATGGGTGAGATTGAAGTGGCCAAGCACCCTAAACGTGTGGTAGTGAACTGGTATATCGGCGATGCCTTTTCTCTGGATTTAAACGTGGTGGGTTATTCAGCCTGGGCACAGGAGACCATGCCATTTTATGATAAGTTTTCAACATCTTCAAAATTGGAAAATTGGGCTGCAGAGGATATTATGGCGGTAGAGCCAGATTTGATTATTACATATGACACAGCGGATTTTGAAAATTTTAATAAAATTGCACCCGTTTTAGTAATTCCCGAAGGGGAGGTGACTCCGGAAGAACGACTGAGAATGATTGGAAGCGCCACAGGAAAGGAAAAGGAAGCGGAGGCATTGATTACAACCTTTGAAGAAAAGCTTACGGCTGCAAAAGCAGAGCTTCAAAATGAAAAATATGAGGGAAAGACTTTTAGTATTATGGAAGACTGGGGATCTACCGGTGAGTGGAGTGGTGTTGAATATGAAACCGGCTCCAGAGGCGGCACCCTGGTTTACGACTATCTTGGGTTGAAGATGCCTGAAAAACTGGAACAACTGATTGCTAAAACAGGAGAAAGCAGAGGTTCGCTCAGTTATGAGGTCGCTCATGAATATTTCGGTGATTATATCTTGTGGTTCCAGCAGGAGGGGAAGGAATCTGAATATGCAAAGTCTGATATCTGGAAGAGCATACCTGCTGTTTTGGAAGGCAGAGTGGCAGAGATTCCGGGAGAGAACCTTGGATTGTTTTATTATGATGATATTGCCAGTTTGACTGCACAGTTGGACTATGCCATTGATGCCATTAAAAAAATATCCGAGTAATTGCAGAAGGAGAAATTTTAATGTTAAAGTTTAGAAATAAAAGTGTGCTTTTACTGGCTGTTGCGGTTAGCGTCCTGGCTTCGGGCTGTACTGTGCAGACAATGAGAACAAACACGGAATCAACCCGGGAAGCAACGAAAGAAACAAGAGTGATCAAAACAGAGCAGGGAGAAATAGAGATTCCTGCCAATCCACAAAGAGTCATTGTGACATATTATGTCGGAGATGCCCTGGCTCTTGGGGTAAAGCCTGTAGCAACTTATGACCCAACGGGTTCTGCTTATGAAAAAGAATTAGAAGGCATACCTGTTTGGGAAACGTTTGAGGCGGAACAGTTAATCGCTTATGAACCTGATTTATTTATTGTTGTAAATCAGGAGCAGTATGACATTGCTTCAAAAATTGCCCCTACAATTCTGCTGAATTTTAGAGATCTGTCTATGGAAGAACGGGTACTCTTTATGGGAGAAATATTAAATAAGAAGGAAGAAGCAGCGTCAGCAATAAAAGAATTTAACCTAAAATGTGAGGAGGCCAGGGCTGCCCTTGCAGGAAAGAATATTTTGGAGAAAACATTCAGCGTGATTGAAGGCGATGGAAAAAGCGCTATCTGGGTTTATGGTGACAAATATGGTCGGGGCGGAGAGCTGCTATATAGTAGTTTGGGTTTTCACGCACCTGAAATTGTTGAGAAGGAGATTATCGCCGGAGAACAATACAAAGAAGTGTCTTTGGAAGTGATTAGTGATTACATCGGTGATTATATTATCATTGCATGGGGGTTAAATGGATTGGAAGGAAATAAAATTTGGGAGTCCCTGCCTGCTGTAAAGAATGGGAATGTTATTTCTGTTGATTTTAACTTGTTTTTCTATAATGATATTTACTCCTCAAACGTACAGTTGGATTACTTAATGAATGCTCTGCTGAAAACACAAGAGTAATGTTATTATCACCACGGAAAGGAACAACACCATGAAAAATACCACAACTAAGGGATGGAAGGGTTCCATCACCTTTGCCTTTTACATGGCTCTCGGATTTGGAATTTTATTAATTATTTCAGCGGCCTCCATTACATTTGGTGCTGCTGACATGAGAATTGCCACTGCATGGGAGGCAGTTTTTCAGTTTGATCCTGAATTAACAGAGCATCAGATTATCCAGACACTGCGCCTTCCTAGAACTGTGGCGGATTTAATGGTAGGCTGCAGTTTAGCCATTTGCGGTGCCATCATGCAGGGGACAACCAGAAATCCACTGGCTGATTCCGGACTGATGGGCATTAGTTCGGGGTCAACGTTTGCTATGGCACTTTGTATGGCTTTTTTGCCCATGCGGACTTACGGACAGACCATGCTGTTTGCATGTATGGGTGCTGCTGTCACAACGGCAATGACTTATTCTATTGCATCCATGGGAAAGCGAGGAATGACGCCCCAGCGCCTTGTTTTGGCTGGGATCTCAATTTCCATGCTGTTTGGCGCATTCAGCCAGTATATTTCTATCCGATATCATTTGGGACATGCCCTTGCTTATTGGACAGCAGGAGGAACGGCGGGGGCTAAATGGAGTGAGCTACTGACCGTGATACCGGCTTTTGTCCTTGGGGTGGTCGGTGCACTTGCACTTTCCCCTTCCGTCACAGTGCTCAGCTTAGGGGAAGAGGTAGCCACGGGTCTTGGATTAAAAACAAGATTCGTGAAGGGCATTTCTACGATTATTGTGCTCCTGCTTACAGGACTTTCTGTTATTATTGTTGGTCCGGTCGGCTTTGTCGGTCTAATTACTCCTCATATTGTCCGGTATTTTGTGGGAGTCGATTACCGCTATATTATTCCTGCATCAGGACTGTACGGCGCATTGCTTACGGTTTTTGCGGATCTGCTAGGAAGATTAATCAATAAGCCTTATGAAACACCCATAGGCATTATCTTTGCCGTTATTGGTGTTCCTTATTTCCTCTATCTGGCAAGAAAACAAAGGAGGGAATTTGAGTGAAAAAGAAAGGTTATATTCTGTTATTTATGACTGTTTTGATGGTGCTGGTCGCGATTATCAGTATTAATTCAGGTAAAATGAACCTTACTCCTGCAGAGGTGATGAGTGTGATTTTAGGAAAAGGTACACCGAAACAGAACCTGATTATTATGGAATTTCGTCTGCCCCGCATAATACTGGCGGTTTTGGTTGGAATCGGCATGGGAATTTCAGGCTGCATCATGCAGAGCCTGTTAAGAAATGATATGGCAAGCCCGGGCACCTTGGGAATCAGCTCCGGTTCCGGACTCTTTGTTTTGATTTTTGTAGTGATTTTCTCTGCAAAGTCCAATTCTTCGGCAATCTTAATGCCGGTATTATCTTTTGTGGGCGGGATGACTGCCGCGGGGTTGATTTTTCTTCTTTCTTACCGGAAGAACAAAGATATTTCCCCTACAGGATTGATTTTAACGGGTGTGGCACTGGGAAGCGGTTATGGTGCGTTAACCACACTGCTTACGCTGAAACTGGACCAAAATCAAATGGAATTTATACAGCGCTGGAGTGCAGGCAGCCTGTGGGGAGATGACTGGCGGTATCTGGCGATTTTGGTACCATGGACGGCCATTTTGTGTGCCTATGCATTATATAAATCCCATGTGCTGAATATTTTAAACCTTGGAAATGAAACGGCTACCGGTCTGGGCACTGCGGTAAAGCCGGAATTTATTGGTCTGACGGTGGCTGCAGTGGCGCTTTCTTCCGGAAGTGTATCGCTGGGAGGCAATTTCTTTTTCGTAGGCATGATTGCCCCTCATATGGCAAGAAAAATCGTTGGCTCTAACCACAAACTGCTTCTTACAGCGGCGGGGCTGTGCGGAGCGATCATCGTTCTGCTGGCAGATACCATAACAAGAACCATCAGCCTGGGTACGGATGTACCTACGGGCATTGTAATTACGGTGCTCAGCACACCATACTTTTTGTATCTATTGGCAAAAGCAAATAATTAAGGAGTACAGTATGAATAGTATTGCAACAGAGAACTTAGACATTGCGTATGACAATGCACTGATTGTGGAAAATCTGGATATGGCCATCCCTCAAAATAAAATCACGTCAATCATCGGCCCGAACGGATGTGGAAAATCAACGGTGCTAAAGGCGGTCGGACGCATTTTGAAGCCGAAGAAAGGCATGGTTTATTTAGACGGCGGGGACATTTCCATGTTACCCACAAAAGAGATTGCAAAAAAAATGTCCATTTTACCTCAGACCCCTTCCGCACCTGGTGGATTGACGGTAAGTGAACTGGTTGCCTACGGAAGATTTCCTCACCAAAATGGCTTTGGAAAGTTAACAAAGGAAGATAAAAAAATAGTCGAGTGGGCAATTTCCGCAACAAAGCTTTCTGACCTTACGGATCGGGAGGTAAACACCTTGTCAGGCGGTCAGCGGCAAAGAGTCTGGATTGCCATGGCCCTTGCCCAGCAGACAGATCTGATTTTACTGGATGAACCTACTACATATCTGGATATGGCTCATCAGCTGGAGGTGCTGGAGCTTTTATACAGTTTGAACCGCAAGCAGGGATGTACCATTGCGATGGTACTTCATGATTTAAACTTAGCAGCGCGTTTTTCTGATTATATGATTGCCATCCGCAGTGGAAAAATCATAAGGCATGGGACACCTAAGGAAGTAATGATTCCTGAAGTTTTAAAGGAGACCTTCTCCATTGACGCAGAAGTTGTGCATGAATCCAGAACGGGAAGACCGGTCTGCCTTACTTACTCACTACTGCACCAGAAGGATTTACCAAAGAGGGAGGCGATTTCTGTATGAAGATAGCACTGCGGATATTTTGCGAGGCAAAAAAATATCGGGTCTTTCTGGTGTTTGCATTTTTAGCCCTGGTGGTATCTACAGTTGCCGGATTTTACACCCCGTGGGCATTAAGAGAGTTGACCTCTCTTGCCACAGAGGGAAGGGGAGATTTTGGCACAAAAGCCTTACGCATCGGCCTTCTTTTGCTGGGGACGGCAACGCTGCAGGCGGCAGGCGCATCGGCAGCAGGATATATGAACCACTACGCGGCACTGCATTATGTGGCGGATTTACGCAAACTGCTTTATGGAAAGCTGCAGAATATGAGCCTGAGTTATTTCCACAAAAGCAGAACTGGCGACCTTACCAGCCGGGTGGTGAATGATACCTTAGATGCAGAGGTGCTTCTGGCTCATGTGATTCCTGATTTTATTGTGAATATCCTTACTTTTATGGGGGTCGGCATCCTGCTGTTTACCATTAATGTAAAACTGGCTTTTATGAGCCTGGTCACCATTCCGTTCTTATTAGGAATTACTCTTTGGCAGGGACATCACGTTTCACCCGTATGGAAGGAGAACTCCCGTGTGAGAGGAGTGCTTGCCGGCAAGGTTCAGGACAATCTTTCCGGAATGAAAGAGATACAGATTTTTAATCAGCAGGGGCATGAAGAAAACAGTATTTCCCACCTTGCCATACTTCACAGCCGGGCCTATCTTCGTGCCAGTTTCTTTTTTGAAACATCATATCCTTTGCTGGCATTTGTAACGGCACTGGGCACGGTTATTGTGGTGATTTACGGCGGACATTTAGTAGGAACGGGAGAGGTGAACATTGGCGACATTGTTGGTTTTGCCATGTATTTATCTATGTTTTACGGACCAGTGAAAAATTTTTCCGCTCTTGTTGAACGAGCTGGAGAGGCCGGAGCTGGATGTAAACGTGTTTTTGATGTGTTTGATGAAATTTCAGAGGTAAAAGAAAAAGAAAATGCCATTGTTCTGAAGCGGGTTAAGGGAGAGATTGAGCTAAGAGATCTGACCTTTTCCTATCATGAAGATATTCCTGTGATGGAAAATATTAATTTAAAAATACAAACAGGACAGACGGTGGCGCTGGTTGGAACCACGGGTGTGGGCAAGAGCACAATTGCGAACCTGATTAACCGTTTTTATGATCCTCAAAACGGGGCGGTTTATCTTGATGGAATTGATATTCGGGATGTAACCCTTTCCAGTCTGCGCAATAATATTTCTATGGTATTACAGGATACCTTCTTATTTAATGGCACCGTGTATGAGAATATAGCCTATGGCTGGAAAGGTGCCACGAAAGAAGAGGTACTTGCTGCGGCAAAAGCTGCCAATGCCCATGATTTTATTGAAAAAATGGAACATGGTTACGACACCACCATAGGAGAAAGAGGTGTCCTGCTCTCTGGGGGGCAAAGGCAGAGAATTGCCATTGCCAGGGCTATTTTAAGAGATTCCCCCATCCTGATTTTAGACGAAGCGACCTCCGCCTTAGACACCAAAACAGAAATGGAAATTCAGGCGGCGTTGAACGAGATATCGAAAACACGTACCACCATTATGATTGCACACAGGCTTTCTACCACCCGGGATGCAGATTTGATTGTGGTGCTGGATGGAACAGGGATTGCGGAAATGGGCAGCCACGATGAATTAATGGAAAGAGGCGGGATATTTGCAGGCCTGCATGGTGTCCATGCAGGATGAAAGGAATATGATATTATTGCAAATAGGATGTTGGATTCCATATAGAAATTATCTTCACTTTCGAAGACAGTATTTTGCTTTTTTGGGCAAAGTACTGTCTTTTAAGTTACTTATCATAGGACAATCCAGATTTTACATAAAGTGTAGGAGAAGCGGTAAAGGAGGCCATGCCATGCAGTCACCAAATACATTGCAATCATCTCTTAAAGAGGTAGATGTAAGGACAGTAGATCGAAATACACTGGTTGATATCAATGATGTAACGATAGATAAAAAGCTATCTAGGGAACAAAGGTTACAAGATTTTATGATGAAGATCGGAAATCCGTATTGTTTTAAATGTGGAGATGCCGTTGTAAAAATCAGTTTTTCAGAAACATCAAAAACACTTGAAGATTGCCTTGAAAATTACTTGAAGATAATTTAGAACTTAAAGTTTTGGAGGTTTCACTATGAAAGAGCAATGGAATCAATGTTATCGTGCGGCTATCTATGTGCGTCTTTCCAAAGAAGAGGAAGATAAGGTTGAAAGTGACAGTATCGTGAACCAAAAGGAGTTAATTAGACAGTATCTCACCCATAATACTGATATACAGGTGTGCGCAGTTCATGTTGACGATGGATACAGCGGCGCCAATTTTGACCGACCGGCTTTTCAACAGTTGTTAAGGAATATAAGAAGTGGTCAGATTGATTGCGTCATCGTAAAGGATTTGTCCCGTTTTGCAAGAAATTTTATAGAAGCAGGGAGATTCCTGGATCAGGAGTTCCCCCTATATGGAGTTCGTTTCATCGCGATTAATGATGGTTATGATTCTTTAAAGAGAAAAGGTGGAGCAGATGATATTGTCTTACCCTTTAAAAATCTGGTAAATGATGCTTACTGTCGTGATATTTCAGTAAAAATCAGGAGCCAGCTTGAGGTCAAACGGAGAAAGGGAGAATTTATTGGCTCCTTCGCTGTATATGGGTATCGGAAAGACCCTGCGAACAGACATAAGCTGGTAATAGATGAATATGCTGCCGATGTGGTGAGGGATATATTTAAATGGAAGTTAGAGGGATTCAGTCAGCAGCGTATTGCAGATCGTCTGGATGAAATCGGCATTTTATCACCAACGGAGTACAAGCGTTACTGTGGTATGAAGTATAAGAGTGGTTTTCAAATTAACCCAAAAGCTAGATGGACAGCCGTTTCCATTGGTCGTATCTTGAAAAATGAGTTTTATGTTGGTACCTTAGTACAGGGAAAGCGAAGTAGTCCAAACCATAAAATTAATAAACTTATACAGAGACCTGAAAATGAGTGGGTTCGAATAGAACATAATCATGAACCGATTATTGAAAGAGAAATGTATGATACGATAAAGCGCCTTCTTATGAAAGACACTCGCATTGCACCAAAGGAGCAAAGGGTATACCTGTTCAGCGGTCTGTTATTTTGTGGGGAATGTAAACACAGTATGGTGAGAAATAACAACAATCGTGGCGGCAGAATTTATACCTATTATATGTGTGGCAATAACCGAAAAACAAAAAATTGTTCCAGCCACAGAATGAAAGATACCTTACTGGAGCAAGCGGTTCTCACCAGCATCAGAGCTCAGATTGGTATTTTCCTTGATGCTGAGAAAATGAGCAATCGCATTGCGAAATTTCCCAGTCGTAAGAGTTTAGAGACCCGGGCTGAAATACAGGAGAAGCAGAAAAAAGAAGAAATAGAGCGATATCAACGATTGAAAAGCGCTTTACTGAAAGCCAAAGCAGAAGAACTCATTTCAAACGAAGAATACTTTGAGATGGAACTTCATTATGATAGGCAACAGAAAGCGGCAGAAGATGATTTGAGCAGGATGAAAAAAGAACGTTGTACCAACATAAATTTAAAAGAAGGTAGGAATTTTACAAAGATATTGCAACAGTGCGAAAAAATTACGTATCTTACCAGGCCTGTTGTTGTCGCTTTAATTGACCATATTAATATTTATGAAGGAAACCGCATTGAGCTCTTTTTATTGTACCAATACGATATGGAACAAGAGATGCAAGTCAATTCCTTGCTCGACATGACTAAAGCAGGAGGGGAGATCTAAATGGCAAGAAGGAGCAGACAAAATACGATGGGTGATTCTCTAGGCTTGGCTGCAAGTAAAAAGGCAGGATTTCCAGAACATATCTATAATACAGCTATTTATGTGAGACTTTCTGTGCAAGATAACAATTATGCAGCTGAAAGAGAAAGTATTCAAAACCAACAGCTTATGTTGGAACGCTTTGTCAGTGAGCGGTCAGATATGCGGTTGTGCCAGATATTTTGTGATAATGGGTATACAGGTACAGACTTTGAACGTCCTGCATTTGAAAATATGATGGATGCAGCTATAAATGGTCAGATAGACTGTATTATAGTTAAGGATTTGTCACGTTTTGGAAGAAACTATGTGGAAGCAGGCTATTATATAGAAAAGACTTTCCCTAACATGGGATTGCGCTTCATAGCAATTCAGGATGATTATGACAGCCTCATAGAAAGCAAAAACAAGGCCATGATGATATCGTTAAAAAATATAGTGAATGATTTTTATGCGAAGGATATTTCTCGTAAAATTAATACTTCGTTGGAAACAAAACAACGAAAGGGAGAATTTATAGGTACTTTTGCCCCCTATGGGTATAATAAATCGCCGGAGAATAAAAATCAGCTCATTTTGGATACAGATACAGCGCCTACGGTATATCAGATATTTCAGTGGAAGTCAAAAGGGATTAGCGATATCGGAATTGCTAGAAAGCTCAACGAAGCAAATATTTTATGTCCCTCTTTATTGTTATATCTTAAAGGTAGAATTAAAAATAGGCCCAAAAATCAGCTCTGGCAGAGCCAGATGATAAAAAGCATTACAGATAATCCCATTTATACGGGATGTATGGCACAGGGTAAAACAAAGAAAGCTCTTTGTGATGGACTACCCAGTACTAAAATACCGAGATCTGAATGGATTATAGTTCCCAACACTCACGAAGCTATCATAGACGACGAGACCTATTGGAAGATTCAAAAGCAAAAGGAACAGAAAAGGAAACAGGCAATTGCCTTAAGAGGAAAGTTTGACGAACATGGGAAAAAGGAAAATATTCTCCTGGGGTTATTGTATTGCGGAGACTGTCACACCAAAATGGTACGCTATAGGGATGCAACAGTTTCCTCTGTCCGTTATTATCAACAATGCAGGATTTATAATGAGAATTTATCACATGGATGCATAAAGAAATCAACGCGTGAAGAACTGCTTGAATCAGCTATTTTTTCAGTGGTCCGTAATCAGATTGCTTTGCTGTTGGATATGAAAAAACTATTGATTTCGTATCATGAGTCTTCTGTATACCAAAAGCATATCCATTATACGCAATGTCGTATACAAACCCTAAAAGCGAACAGCAAACGGATCATTGCTTTAAAGAGCGCTTTGTTTGAGTCGTTTGAAAATGGCATCCTAACAAAAGAAGATTTCTATTATAAGAAGGAACGTTATAACCGAAAAAATGACAGGATTCAGAAAGAAATTCAGGAACTTTCACAGGAGCTTACAAAATATACGCAAGTGCTTACCAGTAAAAATAAATGGATCACTTCTTTTGAACACGGTGAAAAGGAATCGATCATGACAAGAGAAATGATACGGGAATTGGTCAGTCATGTATGGGTATGGTCAGATAACCGTTTTGAAGTTGTCTTTCATTTTAAAGATGAATATAATCCTATTCTATGGTATGGAAAGGAGGCAGGGGAGGTATGCCAAAAACACTCGCTTTCTATATGAGACTTTCTTCTGAAGATCAAACAATAGGGGAAAGTGACAGCATTAAAAATCAAAGGGATCTTCTTTATAGATTTGTTTCCCAAACGTGTGATTTTCAAGATTGGAAGAGGATAGAGTTCAAGGATGACGGGTACAGTGGGACAAATTTTGACCGTCCGCAAATAAAGCGTCTGCTTACGTTAGTTAGGCGGAGGCAGATCGACTGTATTATTGTGAAAGATCTTTCAAGGTTTGGGCGTAATTACATTGATGTATGTGATTACCTGGAACAGGTTTTTCCTCTTTACGGGGTTCGTTTTATAGCAGTTAACGATAGCTATGACAGTAACCGGACCAAGGGAAGTTCTGTAAGTATGGATGTTGCAATAAAGAGTTTGGTAAGTGAGCTCTATAGTCGTGATCTTTCTTTAAAAATTCGCAGTTCTAACAAAGTCCGATGGCTCAATGGAAAATACCTCGGTACAATCGCATTTTACGGCTATGAATTATTAGAAACGGGGAAAAACAAGCTGGTAATTGATGATCAGGCAGCAACGGTGGTAAGACGTATTTTTCAGATGGCAGCAGATGGTAGGAATCCTAATGAAATAGCAGTTCTTTTAAATGAAGAAAAGGTCCTTGCCCCACTGGCCTATCGTAGGAAGAAAGGTACCGATAAGAGTCGTGGGTGGAACATACAGGATGATCGTCTATTATGGACACGATTTTCCATCAAACGGATTCTTTGCGACCAGAGATATACTGGAAAACTAGTAAGTTATAGACGGACAAAAGCAGATGTATCGACAAAACGAACCAAGGGGAATCCAAAAGAAGAATGGATTATTGCTATGAATACGCATGAACCGATCGTAACACAAGAGCTATTTTTGAAAGCTGGTATTTGGTTTACGAAAAGGAGAGCTTCCCGCAAACAGGTTTCAGTCAGAAAAAATCCAATGACCGGGATTTTAAAATGTGGGTATTGTCATCATAACCTGACAAGATCCAGTGGAAACCAAGCCTATTATTATTGCTATATGGCGAAGTATGAAGAAAGTACCCGATGTAGCAAAATCAAAGTAATGGAAAAGGTGTTTAGTGATATTCTACTTGCGATTATCAATATGCAGGTCAGCCTGGTATTACGTAATGAGAGATGTCTTACCAAAATCAGCTTAACGAATCATGAAAGGATACAGAATCTAAAAAAGGAAATTCAAATGAAGCGAGAAGAAATAAAAAAGATCAGTGTTATTCGGAAGCATGCCTTTGAAGAGTATTGTTTTGAAACTATTTCAAAGGAAAAATATGCAGCAATACTAGAATCCAATACCCAACAGACGAATCAGATTTATGAAAAAATTCATGAACTGCAAAAAGAGTGCTCTTTGTTCACAAAAGATAGGCAGCAAAACAATGAGCAGGGAGTATGCCAAAGATCTGAGTATGCCGAATGGCTTAGCAAGGATATGGTGATGCTCTTTGTAAAAGAGATCTTGGTATTTGAAGGAAATCGATTTGAAATCGTGTGGAATTATAGGAATTACTATAAATAGAAGTAATATAGTAATGTTTGTTGTACGTCCTGACACAAGCTAATGAAATATATATAGGTAACATGGTACAGGGAAAATATGAGAGTGTTTCCTATAAAAGCGGTGTTAACAGAGCCACAGATAAATCGTTTTGGATTAAAGTTGAAAATACACATGAGCCCATTATTGAAAAGGAACTTTGGAGCCGGGTACAGGAACTGCGGAAAGGAAAAAGCAGACCATTTGTTTCCGGTGAAATGGGAATATTTTCGAACAAGTTAAAATGTACCTATTGTGGGTATCACCTCAGAACAAAAAAATGCCATGGATACCGTTATTTTGAATGTGGAACTAAATATACATCGAAAAATGCCTGCATAGGTGCTTTTATTCCTTTGTCTGAACTGCAAGCTCGGATCAAGAAGGAATGGAACCGGATTGTAGAAGAGTATCTTGATGAATCAGTGCTGGAAGAAACAGTAGAAACAATCAACATGTGTGAAAGCAGAATAGAACTTCTGAAAAAAAAGAGAAAAGAGATAGAAAGAAAAAGTTTAATTGCTCAATCTGGTATAAAAAACTTGTATACCGACAAAATAACTGGGGTCATTAGTCAGGACGAATTTATGACTCTTTCCGATTCCTACAGAAAAGATATAAAACAGTTTATGAGTACATTGGAAGCAGTTCAATTACAATTGGAAAAGGAGGAATTGGAGAAAAAAGAAGTATCCATGAAAGAAACCATACGTAGATACACCCTAATAGAAGAAGAAGAAATATATAGGGAAATGATTGCCTCCTTTGTAGATTATATCGAGGTGGGAAGGCGTTCCAACAAAAAAGATGCCGTTCCATTGATTATACATTGGAAGTTTTAGTTGTGTTATGAAAGCAGTAGCAGAGCAAAAAGCTAGAACAACTTACGATAATATTTTGAGACTCGTAAAAAATGAAGAAGTGGCTGCTCCTATCCGATTTTTACGTGCAAGAGAAATCGTGCATTTTCAAAGATTTGGTGAAGGATTGCGTATTGTACAAGATAATCTGGATGCAAAGAATTTCTATGCATTTAACCCTGCATTTGACAGATGTAGTAACTAAATATTAAGAATTTATGAATTCACAAAATGTTCACAAAAAAATGATATTTATTACACAAAATAACTGTAAGTTTAATAGCGGTACCGGAAGATTGGTACCGCTATTTTTAGTGTTAAGTAAAGATAAAGGGAGGTATCACATTGATACAAGTAGAGAATCTTGTAAAAAAATATGGCAGTCATATTGCTGTGAACAATTTGTCATTTACAATAGAAAAGGGGAAAATATATGGGTTTTTAGGTCCCAATGGCGCAGGAAAGTCCACTACCATGAATATGATTACCGGTTATATAGGAGCAACAGGCGGTACGATAAAGATTGATGGGATTGATATTTTAGAAAACCCTGAAAAAGCTAAAAAAAAGATAGGTTATTTACCAGAAATCCCACCCTTATATACAGATATGTCGGTGAAGGATTATCTGTTATTCGCGGCAGAACTAAAAGGTTTAAAAAAGACGGAAAAAATGGAAAATGTTGAGAGAGTAGTAAAAATGGTAGCAATAAAAGAGGTGGAGAGCCGTCTCATCCGTAATCTTTCCAAAGGCTACCGACAAAGAGTCGGTTTTGCACAGGCAATTTTAGGATTTCCGGAAGTGATTATTTTGGATGAACCTACCGTAGGGCTGGATCCAAAACAAATGATAGAAATACGAGACCTGATCAAAGAATTGGGGAAAAAGCATACGGTCATTTTGAGCTCACATATCTTGTCTGAAGTAAGTGCAGTCTGTGATCAAATTCTGATTATGTCTAAGGGAAGGCTTGTTGCTCAGGATACACCAGAAAATCTGGAACATCTGATGGAGAAAGAGCAGACTATTCATGCTACGATAAGAGGAGAAAAAGAAAGAATTGATAAAGCATTAGAAGAAGCCACATGGATTCATTCCTATTCTTGCCGATATGAAAATCAAGAAAATCAAGAAAATAGCTACGAATATGATATTGTAGCGCCTAAACAGAAGGATATCAGGGAGCCATTATTTTATCTTCTTGCGGAACAAAAATTACCGATCATTGAATTACATTCGTCCATGGCTTCTCTGGAAGATGTATTTATTGAATTGACATCAGATGCCTATATGAATGCAATGATTGAAAAAGAACAAGAAAAAGAGATCCTTGAGGAAAGCGAAGCGGAAAAAGCTATGCAAGAAGAAAAATTAGAGAAGGAGAGAAAATAGAATGTTCGCAGTTTATAAAAAAGAATTAAAATCGTATTTTCATTCTGTTATTGGGGCTTTATTCATGGCTGTCTTATTATTTTTTATAGGGCTTTATTTTACAGTAGACTGTCTTGTATATGGAACACCATACTTTACATATGTTTTAAATAGTGTCATTATTATTTTTTTATTTACCGTTCCCATTTTGACAATGAAGATATTGGCAGAAGAAAGACATCAAAAAACCGATCAATTACTATTTACATCACCGGTTAAATTGTCAGAGATCATTCTTGGAAAATATCTGGCTTTGGTTTCCATTCTTGGTATGGTCGTGCTCATATCAGCACTTTATCCATTCCTATTATCCTTTAGCGGAAAGATCCCATTTGCAGAAACTTATTATGCTTTATTTGCTTTTTTCTTGTTTGGTTCTGCCTGTATTGCAATCGGTCTGTTTCTTTCATCAATTACAGAAAGTCAGGTCATTGCTGCGGTTTTAACTTTTGCGATATTGTTACTAGGATTTATGGTTTCTGGTATCAGTGGAGTGATTTCCCCTACAGGAAATCTAATCACAAAACTATTAAGTATCTTTGATATTGCATCCAGATTTGACAATCTGATGAATGGAATTGTGGATATTAATTGTATGCTCTATTATTTTTCTGTTATACTTTTATTTCTTTTCTTAACGTATCAGATCATTCAAAAGAGAAGATGGTCTATTGTTAACTATGGGCCCAAAAAGACTGTTTTAAGTGCAGGATTTACAATGCTTGTAGCTTGTGCGTTAGCAGCCCTCAATATAGGAGCAAATTATCTGCCGGAATCGGTAAAGAGTTTTGATATTACGGATAATCAAATTTATTCGATTACAGATACGACCAAAGGAGTGCTTAATGATCTGGATCAGGATATTACCGTTTATCTGTTAAATAGTGAAAAAAGTGCAGATATCACAATAAAAACAATGCTGACAAGATACCAGGCTTATTCTAAGAAGATAAAGGTCATTTATAAAAGTCAGAAAGATTACCCGAATTTTGTGTCTGGTTATACACAGGATGCATTAGCTGATAATAGTTTGATTGTCGTTAATGGAGATCGCTTTACTACAATTGATTATAATGATTGTTTTGAATCAGAAATTGATTATACAACGTATCAGGAAAATGTTACAGGATATGATGGAGAGGGACAGCTGACTTCGGCTATATCTTATGTGACGAGTAGTGACCTTCCAAAAGTATATGTGATAACTGGTCATCAGGAACTGGACTTATCAGAAAAGGTACTAGCAACGATTAAGAAAGAAAATGTAGAAGTTGAAAACATCAATCTGATGAATTATGATGCTGTTCCAGAAGATGCCGCGAGTATTATTATTTCTGGACCAGTTGTTGATTATTCAAAAGAGGATACCGATAAAATCAAAAATTATCTTTCTACAGGGGGGCATGCTGTTATTTTAACAGCCCTGGCAGAAGAAGATATGCCAAACTTTAAGTCTATCTTATCGGAATATGGTGTTAAAATGACGGATGGTGTAGTGTTTGATTCGAATCAAAGTAACTTTTATCAGTATCCATTCTATATTTTACCGCAGATTAAAAGTCATGTGATTACGGCAGATCTTTATAAAGGAAAACGGTATATCTTAATGCCACAAGCAGTCGGTTTTTTAGTTGCGGAAGATGATAAATTACCTAAGGGAGTTACCGCGACTGCATTGCTTACAAGTTCAGACAGTTCTTACAGCAAAAAAGATGTGAAGAACATGTCTACGTATGATAAAGAATCGGGTGATACAGATGGGCCTTTCGATCTGGGTGTCTATCTGGAAAAAAGTAATGGTGATAAGGAAGCTACCAAAATTGTTGCTTTTGGCTGTGAATACTTACTGGATGATGAATTTGATACGAGAGTTTCTGGGGCGAATGTAACATTATTTACAAGTGCGATCAGTAATCTTGTAGATCATAAAAGCAGTATATCAATTCCCTCTAAAAGCTATACATTCGGAACCATTATGGTGAATAGAAGTATGGTAGTATTATTTGGATTGCTTGTAACAGTAATCGTACCTTTTACTATTTTAGTGACAGGTATTATTATATGGGCAAAAAAAAGAAAAAAATAATAGACAGTATACTACAAATATTGATAAAATAAATAGTCCTATTGACATGGAAAATCAATAGGACTATAATTTTATCGATATATTGAGAATCATTATCAATGTTAAGAGAGTATGAGGGATACTATGACACTATTTGAGGGAAAAGCAGGAAAACCTTATCAAATAAGCGGATTATACGTGGAGGAATCCATTACGAGAAGATTAGAGGCATTAGGTCTTAATGACGGAACTGTCCTACACATATTAACCAGAAAAAAGAATGGTGCTTTGATTATTAAGGTAAGAGGAACAAGGCTAGCATTGGGAAAACATATATCGTCCTTAATTGAAGTGAAGAAGGAAATAAAATGAATTCCTTTGACCAGAAAGAGAATAAACAAAAAACCATTAAAGTTGCCTTCGTAGGTAATCCCAATTGTGGAAAAACAACATTATTTAATGCTATTACAGGTTCCAAATTAAAAGTCGCCAATTGGCCAGGCGTTACGGTAGAAAAGAAAGAAGGTTTAGCATCCTATGAAGGATGTAATCTTCATCTGATTGATACCCCTGGCATCTATTCTTTGTCTTGCTATACGATTGAGGAAAAGGTTACAAGAAATTGTGTGATGGATGATACGATTGACGTTATCGTCAATATTTTGGATGCATCTTCCATGGAACGCAATTTGTATCTGACCCTGCAATTATTAGAGCTGGGAAAGCCAGTGGTATTAGCCTTAAATATGATGGATATCGTGAAAGAAAGAGGAATAGAAATAGACCTCCACAGGTTACCGGAACTATTGGGAGATGCTCCAGTCGTTCCAGTTTCAGCAGCAAAGAAAACGGGTTTGGACATATTATTACACGCTGTTGTGCATCATTATGAAGAAGGTTTAAAAAGTTATGTCTTACAGTATTCTGATGAAATTGAAGAAAAAATTCAAAAATTAGAAGTAATGATGAAAGCAAATTATCCAATGCACTCTCTTCCTAGATGGCATGCAATTAAATTATTGGAATATGATGAAGAGGTCCGGAAAGAACATCCGATGTATATTTTGAATGTTGCGGATAAAAATTATGAAAAACAAATCATACAAAGAAAGTATAACTATATAGAGAGTATTATCAATGAAGTTCTTTTTCATAAAGAGGAAAAAGAACAAAAAACAGATAAGATAGATCAGATTTTAACACATCCTGTTTTGGGAGTACCCATTTTTATGGTAATTATGGCAGTTGTGTTTTTTCTGACCTTTACGGTAGGAGATTCTTTAAAAGGTGGTTTTGAGCTTGCACTATCCTATTTTTCAGATGGCATGTACCAATTTTTGTCTGCTATAGGGACATCGGGATGGTTGATTTCTCTTATTGTGGATGGAATCATAGCTGGTGTGGGAGGTATATTAACTTTTTTGCCTAATATTGCAATCTTATTTTTTGCACTGGCAATTTTGGAAGATAGTGGTTATATGTCCAGAGTCGCGTATGTCATGGATGGAATTATGGGAAAAGTAGGATTATCGGGTAAAGCATTTTTGCCCATGATTCTTGGATTTGGTTGTACCGTTCCTGCAATTATGGCAACTCGTGCATTGGAAAAGGAGCATGATAGAAGAAAAACAATGATTATTACTCCTTTTATGTCATGTTCTGCACGGCTACCAATCTACGTACTTTTTTCCGAAATGTTTTTTCCAGATTATCCTTATATCATCTGTTTTTCGATGTATGTCATAGGACTTATGGTAGCTATTCTTGTGGCACTTTTGATGAATACGTTCGAAAAGGGAAAGATCAATGATTCCTTGTTGATTGAATTACCAGAATATAAAAGACCAAATGCCCGAACGATACGAATTTATGTATGGACGAAATTAAAAGACTATCTTACAAAGGCAGGAACTACTATTTTTATTGCCTCTATTATCATATGGCTTTTATTGAATTTTGGATTAAAGGGAATGGTAGAAAATACTGGTGAAAGCTTTGGAGCAATGATCGGCAAATTTCTGTTACCCGTCTTAGCACCTGTTGGTCTGGATATGTGGCAGATTGCAGTTGCCCTCATAGCTGGTATTTCTGCAAAAGAAGTTGTAGTATCCAGTTTTGCAGTACTTTTTGGTGTAAGCAATGCAAGTTCCACAGTCGGTATGCAGGCTATCGTCTCCAATATTCAGCAGTTCAAGCCAGAATTTGGTGCCGTAAATGCATTTTCATTGATGGTCTTTTGTTTATTATATGTTCCGTGTGCAGCCACCATTGCTACTATAAAAAAAGAAAGTAATTCGTGGAAATTTACATGTGCTATGATTGTCTTTCAAATCGCATTTGCATGGTTTATGTCTTTTCTTGTTTTTCAGATTGGAATGTTCCTATTTCGATAATGTATAGGAATGATTTGTTATTTTGTTAACAATATTACTGGATTATATCTTGATTTCCTCATTGGTTTGTGTCAAAATAGGTAATGGCTATTTAGACACAAACCAATGAGGATTTTGTTATGGAGGAAAAGAATGAGAGGTATTGATACTCAGGTTAGAAAAGTCAGGAGAAGAGTATTTAAAGAAGTTGCGAACCTAGCTTACAATTCAGAAAATTTAATTGATGATATGGAAGCTTTACCATATAAAATTGTAGATACCGATCATCCGGAATATTGGGAAAGTATTTACCGCGAAAGAGCTGTTGTCAGAGAGCGTATGCGTCTGGCAATGGGAATGTCACTAAGACCTGAAAATCAGCCGGTACATGTGACACAAGGATTGGAAGAAAGTAATATTTCCGAAAAATATTATGAACCGCCTTTGATGCAGGTAATCCCTTCGGCATGCAATGCCTGTCCGGAAAATGACTATGAAGTAACTAATAGGTGTATGGGTTGTCTTGCCCACCCATGCCGTGAAGTATGTCCCAAAGGTGCCATTTCTATGGTGAATGGAAAATCTTTTATAGATCAGGAAAAATGTATTCGTTGTGGTAAGTGCAAAGCAATCTGCCCATATGATGCAATTTCACATCAGGTAAGACCTTGTGCGGCTGCTTGTGGCGTGAATGCTATTAAGAGTGATGTGCATAGACGTGCTCAAATCGACAATGATCTTTGCGTTTCATGTGGACAATGTATGGTAAGCTGTCCGTTCGGTGCGATAGCAGATAAATCACAGATTTTTCAATTGATTCGAGCAATTCAGTCGGGTAGAAAGATTATAGCGCAGGTCGCACCTGCTTTTGTTGGTCAATTTGGAAATGTATCACCAGATGGAATAAAATCAGCATTGAAAACACTTGGATTTTTTGATGTATTTGAGACAGCAATTGGTGCGGATATGGGAGCGATGGCCGAAGCAGAACATTATGTTCATAAAGTGTCTACGGGAGAGTTACCATTTTTACTAACATCTTGTTGTCCATCTTGGTCTATGCTGGCTAAGAAGTTCTTTCCGGAAACTATCGAAAATATATCGAATGAACTAACACCTATGGTGGCCACTGCCAGAGTAATCAAGAAAGAGCACCCGGATGCAAGTGTTGTATTCATAGGTCCTTGCGCAGCTAAAAAGTTGGAGGCAATGCGCAGAACTGTTCGATCCGATGTTGATTTTGTCATTACATTTGAAGAGTTGGTTGGAATGTTCGAAGCCAAGGGTATTGAGTTGGAAAAAATTAAGATTGCTGATAAAATGGAGGATGCGACTGGTGCAGGAAGAGGGTACGGAGTTGCGGGTGGAGTCGCCAATGCAATAGAAGAGTGTATCAGAGAGTATTATCCGGATGTAGAAGTAAATATAGAACATGCGGAAAGCCTTACGGAGTGCAAAAAAATACTTATGCTTGCTAAGATGGGTAAGAAAAACGGATGTTTGATAGAGGGAATGGCATGCCCTGGTGGATGCGTTGCTGGTGCTGGTACCAATATCGCGATCAACAAGGCGACGAAAGAAGTTAATACGTTTAAGACATCTTCCAAAGAGAGAATACCAAAGAAAGTTAGTAATGGAGGAAATGAAAATGAGTAAAGTAAGAACTCGTTTTGCACCAAGCCCTACGGGAAGAATGCATGTAGGCAATTTAAGAACGGCTTTGTACGCATATCTAATTGCAAAGCATGAAGGTGGAGATTTTATACTGAGAATTGAAGATACCGATCAGGAACGTCTCGTTGAAGGTGCGGTTGAAATCATCTATCGTACGTTAGAAAAAACGGGTCTTCTTCATGATGAAGGACCAGATAAGGATAAAGGAGTGGGTCCCTATGTACAGAGTCAAAGACAGGAGCAAGGTATCTATTTAGAATATGCAAAGAAATTAATCGATAAAGGGGAAGCATATTATTGTTTTTGTGATAAAGAAAGGTTAGCTACTTTAAATAGAGTGGTGGCTGGAAAAGAAATAACGGTCTATGATAAACATTGTTTATCTCTATCCAAAGAACAAGTAGAAGAAAAATTAGCTTCCGGCATTCCCTATGTAATCAGGCAAAATAATCCGTCACAGGGAACTACTACCTTCGCGGATGAAATCTATGGTGATATTACAGTAGATAATTCGGAGCTGGATGATATGATTCTTATGAAATCCGATGGATATCCTACGTATAATTTTGCAAATGTAGTAGATGATCATTTAATGGGTATCACACATGTAGTCAGAGGGAATGAGTATTTATCTTCTTCTCCCAAATATAACCGTTTATATGAGGCTTTTGGGTGGGAAGTGCCGGTTTATGTGCATTGTCCACTGATTACAGATGAAGAACATCATAAATTATCAAAAAGATGTGGTCATTCTTCCTATGAAGATCTGATCGAACAGGGATTTCTTACGGAAGCTGTTGTGAATTATGTGGCGTTACTGGGCTGGAGTCCAGAAAATAATGAAGAAATTTTTTCATTGGATCAACTAGTAAAAGAATTTGATTATCGTCATATGTCAAAATCGCCTGCTGTATTTGATTTTACAAAATTAAAATGGATGAATGGTGAGTATATGAAGGCAATGGACTTTGCAACATTTTACGCGAAGGCAGAACCATTCTTACGGGATGTATTATCTAAGGAGCTTGACCTTAAAAAAATTGCGGAAATGGTAAAAACGAGGATAGAAATTTTACCGGATATCAATGAAATGGTAGATTTTTTTGAAGAATTACCAGCCTATGATATTGCAATGTATACGCATAAAAAAATGAAGACAACAAGTGATTCTTCACTAGAGGTCTTACAGGAGCTTTTGCCAATATTGGAAAAGCAAAATGATTTCAGTAATGATGCCTTGTATCAGATTCTGGTATCTTATGTTGAGAAAAAAGGTTGCAAGAATGGCTATGCGATGTGGCCAATTCGTACTGCTGTTTCAGGAAAACAAATGACACCGGCAGGAGCAACTGAAATTATGGAAATACTTGGGAAAGAGGAATCCATAAAAAGAATCAAAAAAGGAATTGAATTATTACAGCATGCATGAGAAACATAGGTTAAATCCTGCGCAGGATGCTGCAATAAATCATGGGTCTGGACCAGCACTCATTTTAGCTGGCCCAGGTTCTGGTAAAACATTTGTCTTAACACATCGCATTAAAAATCTGATTGAATCTTATCACATCTCCCCCGAACACATATTAGTCATTACCTTTACAAAAGCGGCATCCATTGAGATGAAGGAACGATTTTTTTCTCTTATGAAAAATCAATATACGCCAGTAACATTTGGCACTTTTCATGCAATCTTCTTCCATATCTTAAAATATTCGTATCATTTTACATTATCCAATATCATGACAGAAAGAGAGAAATATCAATTCCTGTATGCTATCTTGGAAAAAATTCAACATGAAAGTAACATAGAGGAATTTCATATAGATTTTGAAGAGATTGACGATGTATTGATTGGCAATATCTTGTCAGAAATCAGCCATGTTAAGAATCTTGGAAAATCGATTTATGAATATCAGGCATCTTGCATGGAAGACAGTGACTTTCATACTATATATTTGCGCTATCAGGAAGAGCTAAGGCGAAATAGAAAACTGGATTTTGATGATATGGTATTATTTTGTTATGACTTATTAAAAGAGAAAATGGAACTCAGAAAATTTTGGCATGAACGATATCGTTATGTATTAATTGATGAATTTCAGGATATCAATGATATGCAGTATAATACCATAAAATTATTAGTAGATCCCACAAATCATATTTTTGTGGTGGGAGATGATGATCAGTCAATTTATGGATTTCGTGGGGCAAATCCTGGAATATTAAAACAATTTAGAGAAGATTTTAAAGGAACAAAGCAATTGCTTTTAAATATTAATTATAGATCTACTTCAAAAATCGTGGAAGCGTCTTTAGCTGTAATAGGAGAAAATAAAAATCGCTTTTTTAAAAAAATAAAGAGTTTCCATAATCCTGGGAACAACATTATTCTACAAAGTTTTCAATCGGAAGAAGAACAAAGTGAAAATATCATTCATCTCATTTTACAATTGAAAAAACAGAATCATAGATTTGATGAGATTGCAGTTATTTATCGTACAAATGCAAGGGCTATGTATCTAGCTGAACAATTTGTAATGCATCAGATCCCCTTCCTAATCAAAGAAAAGGTCAATTGCATTTACGATCACTTTATTGCGAAGGATTTAATTAGTTATATGACATTTAGCAGAACGCGTAAAAGAAGTGATTTTTTTAGGATTATGAATAAACCCCAAAGATATCTTGGCAGAGACGCATGTAGTGGAACAGAAGTGGATTTTCAGAAATTGCAGTATTATTATCAAAGAAGGCCCTATATGCAGGAAAAAATTAATAAGTTACAATATGATCTGGAAAAAATCCTGCAGATGAATCCCTATGCTGCGATTCATTATATTCGAAAAGGAATCGGATACGATGCCTATATCCAGAAATTAGCAAGCGATAAAAGAGTAAATGCAAAGGATTGGTTTCAACGATTGGATGAAATACAAAAGCAATCGGTCCCATTTGAAAATCTGAACATGTGGCTTGCGCATATCAAAAAGGTACAAGAGGAGTTAAGGTTACATAAAAAAGAGGAGATTAAGGATGGGGTATTTATACTAACAATGCATGGATGCAAAGGTCTGGAATTTCAAACCGTTATTCTTCCTGATCTTAATGAAAGTGTGATACCCATTAAGCGAGCAGAAACGAAAGAAGAAATAGAAGAAGAACGAAGACTATTTTATGTGGCTATGACCAGAGCGAAGGCGATGCTGGCACTATTTTATATCAATCATAGAGAAATGCTTCCTTCCAGATTCTTAAAGAAATTTTTAAAAGATACAAAGTGATTCTATCATGCAGATTTTGATAATAGAATAAAGGCCGATGTTAATCAGCCTCTTCCATAATTTCATCATGTTCCGATTCGTCTAAATATTCGGCAAACGCATTTGCTGCACGCTCATATTCTTCATCATCTTCAATGTATTCGATTCTTGGTTCTGCCGAAGTATCATTTTCATCTTCCTCATAGCGATAAATCCATACGTCACCATCCTCGTTTTCACCTTCTTCATTCAGTGGAAGTAATACAATATAATCTTGCTCCTCTACTGTAAGAATAACAATAATTGCACATGTTACATTCCCATCTTCCAATTCAAGAGTGACGGTCATCTCCTCATCGTCAAATCCAATTTCTTCTTCGTTTTTTTTGATTCCCATTATAATTCCTTTCCTACATGTTCTATTTTTATATTACAGAATTAAACTTAGAAAGACAAGCTGTTTTTTGCATTTATGTATAAAGTTATTTTATCATCTTCCATATTTCTAATCTTTTTAAGATGTGTTATTATTGAATAGATGTGTATTACATTGCTAAAGGAGTCATTTCATGAGACGTATAAAAAAAGGATATCCCTACCCAATGGGAGTTACAATTATGGAAGAAGGAATTAATATTGCTGCTACTTTTCACAATCATAAGAAATGTGGTATGATTCTTTATTCTAATGATTCGGAATTGGAGGAGCGCATTGCATTTACACAAGAATATAGAATTGGAAATATATATTGTATTTTATTAGAAGGAATGCAGCCAGCTAATTATACGTATCTCTTTTACTGTGATAATGAAGTTATGGTGGATCCATACGCCAGAAAGATCACTGGACATGAGGTTTGGGGCAAGAGTGTTGATAACAATACAAGACCTATGTTAAGATGCTGTTTTACAGTGGATTCTTTTTCATGGGAAAATGACCAGATGCCCCAAATACCATTTGAAAAATGTGTATTTTATTGTTTGCATGTAAGAGGCTTCACAAAGCATAATACATCTAATGTGAAAGAAAAAGGAACTTATCAGGGTATCATAGATAAGATTCCATATCTGAAAGAACTTGGAATTACAAGTGTAGAAATATTGCCGGCATATGAATTTGACGAAGTGGATATAGGGAATACGGAGCCCTCTATGTCTTATATGATGGCACATTATAAAGAAGACTTAACGGTATCAAGAGAGGAAGCAATAAAATTAAATTACTGGGGATTTAAGGAAGGATACTATTTTACCCCCAAAGCAGCATATGCATCAAAAGGAAAATCACCTACTATTGAAATGAAACAATTAGTACAGGAATTACATCGTAATCAAATGGAACTTATTATGCAATTTTATTTTCCTCCCACTATTAGACCTGGTTTTATGCTGGAGGTACTGCGCTTTTGGATACTGGAATATCATATTGATGGAGTTCATCTAATGGGTGAAAATATACCTGTTATGTTAATAGCTACGGATCCATTGTTTGGCAATACCAAATTGTTATACTATGATTTCCAAACGGAACAGATATATGCAAATGGTGAAGTGCCAATTTATCGTAATTTAGCATCTTGTGAAGATAGCTTTATGATTGCGAATCGTAAATTCCTGAAAAGTGATGAAGATATGTTGCAAAATTTCTTGGAGCACATGAGATATCATCATATACAAAAGGGATCCATTCATTACATCACGAATTATGATGGATTTACTTTGATGGATCTAGTATCCTATGACAAGAAACATAACGAAGCAAATGGTGAGAATAATAAGGATGGTAGTAATTATAACTATAGCTGGAATTGCGGATTTGAGGGAAATACAAGAAAAAAATCAGTAGTTGATCTTCGCATCAGACAAATTAAAAATGCGTTGGTATTAGTTATTCTTTCACAGGGAACTCCATTTATTTTAAGTGGAGATGAATTTGGAAATTCACAGAATGGTAATAATAATCCTTATTGTCAGGATAATGAAATTTCCTGGCTGAACTGGAATCATCTAAATAAGTATCATGAAATTTATCTATTTACCAAAAACTTATTGAAATTGCGTAGAGAACATCCGATATTGAGAAGATCCGAAGCGTGTAAAATTATGGACACACTTTCTTGTGGGTATCCGGATATATCGTATCACGGAGAGGAAGTATGGCGCCCAGTTATTGATAATTACAACCGACACATAGCGGTTATGTACTGCGGTAAATATGAGAAAACGGAAGACGGAAAAGAAGATGCATTTTTTTATATCGCTTATAATATGCATTGGGAGATGCAGTTGTTTGCATTGCCAAATCTTCCAAAAGGAATGGGTTGGAAAGAAATGATAGTTACACATGAGAAGCAAGAACAGGATGATAACGAAACCGTAATTGAAGCAAATAAAATTATGGTTCCACCAAGAAGTATTACGATACTGATGAGTGATTCTAAAATATAATAGCAGAAATATATATGAATGAGAGCGTAAAAAAATGAAGGCATGGAGACATTTTACTACCATTACTTACCATAAATATCTTGTCATGAAAGGGTGTTTTTCGGTTGGACTTTATAAGCAGGGAATCCTGCATGACCTATCCAAATATTCCCCGGCTGAATTTTTGGTAGGTGCAAAATACTATCAAGGAACTAGAAGTCCAAATAATGCGGAGCGAGAAGTGATAGGATACTCTACGGCATGGTTACATCATAAAGGAAGGAACAAGCATCATTATGAATATTGGGTCGATTATAGCATGACGCAGACAAAGGGGTTCGTGCCCGTTCCAATGCCTGATAAGTATGTTGTTGAGATGTTCATCGACAGGATTGCAGCATCTAAAGTATATAATGACAAAAACTATAAGGATAGTGATCCTTTAGCATATTTTAATTATGGAAAAGAGTATGCACCAATGCATCAAAAAACGAAAAGAGAATTGGAATTTTTGCTTGAGATGTTGGCAGAAAAGGGAGAAAAGGTAACATTTACTTATATTAAAGAAAAAATTCTGCATAAATAGAACCTTTTTCAATAGAATACATATGGTAGAATAAAGAAATTTATTTGATAGGAGTCTATATATGAACTGCTGTTTATTAATTCTTATTTTACTACTATGTGGTCAAGGTTCTTCACCATGCGCTGCACCAACACCATGCAAGCAGCCATGTCCTGCGCCGTCACCATGCAAACAACCTTGCAAGCCATCTTGTCCGCCACCTTGCCCGCCACCTTGCCCGCCACCTTGTCCGCCGCCGTGTCAACCTGAACCTAGAGCATTTTCTTGTCCAGGAATGTGTGGTTGTGAAGAGAAGTGTGAGAACTAATTCTAAACGTAAATGTATTTTTCTCATAGTTGACTTAATAGTAGTGGGGTGATAAACTTCTTAAGAGAATGAAATGTGGAGGAAAAATACAACATGATAGGCAATCAGAAAATACTTTTTAGTGGCATGCAAGCAACAGGAAATTTAACATTAGGCAATTATTTAGGTGCATTAAAGAATTGGGTCACTTTAAGTGATGAATATGAATGCTTTTATTCGGTTGTAGATCTACATTCCATAACAGTCAGGCAGGATCCGGCAGAACTTAGAAAAAGAGCCAGGGCTTTACTTACTCTATATATTGCGGCTGGATTGGATCCGGTAAAAAATTGTATCTATTATCAGTCCCATGTTTCAGGACATGCAGAATTATCTTGGATTTTAAACTGTTTTACTTATATGGGTGAGTTGAATAGAATGACGCAATTTAAAGATAAATCTGCAAAACATGCAGAAAATATTAATTCTGGATTGTATACCTACCCTGTTTTAATGGCGGCAGATATTTTATTATATCAGACAGATGTTGTTCCTGTCGGAAAAGACCAATTACAACATCTTGAGATTTGCAGGGATATCGCACAAAGATTTAATTCTATTTATGGAGATGTATTTACAATACCAGAACCTTATCTTGGAAAGTCGGGTGCTAAGATTATGAGTCTTCAGGAGCCTGCTAAAAAGATGTCTAAATCGGACGATAATACCAATGCAAGTATCTACTTAATGGATGATACCGATATGATTATTCGTAAATTCAAGCGTGCTGTTACGGATTCTGAAAATTGTATTCGATACAGTGATGAACAACCAGGTATTAAAAATTTGCTTGATATTTATTGTGCCTGCACCAATAAAACACCAGATGAAGCAGTAAAAGAATTTGACAGTGTGGGGTATGGCGACTTTAAATTAGCAGTAGGAGAGTCTGTTTCCAGTATCCTAAAACCTGTTCAGGATAGATTTAACCATCTTGCGAAAGATAAAACATATATTGATAAAATAATCAATGAAAATGCAGAAAAAGCAAATTATTATGCAACAAAGACATTAAGAAAGGTCCAGAAGAAAGTAGGTTTTCCTGAAAGACCTAGAATTTAAGTTTTTCTTTTCAGTTCAAAAAATAGTAGACAATGTTTAACTAACAGAAGAAGCGTACAAACACGATACGGTCTTCTTTAGGATACATTGGCTACTATTTTTATGAAAGACTATAATGAATTTTGTCATAAAGACGTTTATTCATGCATCTTTACAATTCTCATATCTGTCGGCAACGCAGCTGTGAAGTCCATCATTTTTTGAGTAATAGGATGCCGGAAGGTCAAACGTGCAGAGTGTAAAGCCTGACGGCAAATAATTCGTTTATCAGGGTGATACAAAAAATCGCCAAGTAGAGGGCATCCTATATATTTCATATGAACACGTATCTGATGCGTTCTGCCAGTTTCCAGCCAGAGAGAGATTCGGGAAAACATTTCATTGGGTGGAATGGAAGGGAGCTTCGGGATGATGTCATCTCCGGTGAATTGATCCAATAATTGATAATGTGTGATAGCGCGTTCTCCATGTTCGAAATCGACCATCCGCTCAATAGAAGAGTCCTTTACGCGACCGATTGGAGCATCTATTGTACCGCAGGACGAGGGAGGCATTCCAGATAAAAGCGCAATATATTCACGCTTGATTTCACGCCGTTGTAGCATGGAAGATAAGATCCCAGCACTGATCATATGCTTTGCCACTATGGTTAGACCAGTAGTATCACGATCGAGCCGGTTGATGCAACGAAATGTGCAAGCAATATTCTTAGAATTAAAATAATACATAACAGCGTTGGCCAACGTGTTGTTATAATTATTTTGAGAAGGATGAATCGGCATATCAGCCGGTTTATTGATAACCAAAAGATCATCGTCCTCATACACAATATTGAGTGGAAGAGAAACGGGAAGGATGTTTGGGGAAGAGGTAATTTCCTTTATATGTATGGTAAGCGTATCGTTTTCTTGTAGTAAATAATTGACATGCCTCCAGATTCCGTTAACGAGTATGCTTTCCTCCATTTTTTTTAATGCAATGATATTCTGACTAGAATAACCCATAGACTTTAGGTAAAAGTCTATGGGTTTTTGATGAAATTGAATTGGAATTGTATAATGAATGATTCTTTCCATAAATAGTCCTATTCTGATTTGACTTCTTTCCAAAGCTGGTTATATAATGCATCCGCTTCCTCACCTAGATATTGATACGTTTCCAAATTTTGAAATTCTGACAGAGTAGGAAAGGCAATTTTAGAATTTTTTATATCTTCATCTTCAATCAGCTCGTGAGCCGCATCATTTGGAGTCGTATATGTGATATATTCAAAATTTTTTAATGCGATGTCTTCACGGCACATGAAATTGATAAAGGTTTCTGCGTTCTCTTTATTTTTAGCGTTTTTAGGAATGACCCAGGAATCGATCCATACATTAGTTCCCTCTTTTGGAATTACATATTCTAGATCCGGATTTTCTCGTTGTGTAAAAATAGCTTCTCCAGAATAGATAACGCCTAGAGCGGCCTCATTTCCTATCATTTTATCTCTGACCTGATCAATGACATATGCCTGGACAATTGGCTTTTGCTTAATAAGAGATTCTTTTGCAGTATTTAACTCATCCTGATCTGTTGTATTCATGGAATAACCGTTTAGTTTAAGAGCGACCATAAAAGCATCACGTACGCTGTCCTGCATCAAGATATTATCTGCATATTTTTCATCCCAAAGAATCGACCAGCTATCAACGGGCTCTTTGACCATTGTTTTATTATAAAGAATACCAACAGTTCCACAGCAATATGGTACAGAATATTCATTTTGTGGATCAAATTGTTTCGACTGCTCTATATACTGAGTCCCGATATTTTTATAATTAGGGATATTGTCGAAGTTAATTTTTTCTAGTAGATCATTTTTGATCATTTTTTGGATCATATAGTCAGACGGACAAATGATATCGTATTCAGAAGCACCAGATTCTATCTTTGGATACATGATTTCATTTGTTTCAAATTCGTCATAGATTACTTTGATTCCTGTTTCGTCTTGGAACATAGTAAGGACGTCGGGATCGATATATTCCCCCCAATTGTATACCACCAGTTGCTTATTAGAATTCGTTTTCTGATTGCCACAACCGATCAGGATAGTAGACGAGATAGAAATGAGTAATAAGATACCTATAATTTTTTTCATTTTTCCTCCTTTGCATGAGAATCATGCATTCTTTTTCTCTTTTGGTGCCTTATTCACAAAAATCAACAAGACTAAAACAGAAACAAAAATAATCGTAGACAAAGAATACATTTCTGGTTTGATTCCTTTTTTGACTTCTGTATAAATTTTTGTTGATAAGGTGTCAAGTCCCGGACCTTTTGTAAAATGCGTAATGATAAAGTCATCCAAAGACATCGTAAATGACATCAAAAAGCCGGATAATACTCCAGGCATGATGTCCGGAAGAATGACTTTAAAAAAGGCAGTCATATGAGTTGCCCCAAGATCCAGTGCTGCTTCATAGGTATGAGGATTCAACTGCTTTAATCTTGGAAGAACACTTAGGATCACATAGGGAATATTAAACGTAATATGTGCAAGTAATACGGTAGTAAAACCAAATCGGATCCCCACACTGATAAATAAGAGCATAAGTGAAATTCCGGTTACAATTTCTGCGTTCACCATAGGAATATTTGTGATACCCATAAAAATTGCACGGTTTCTTTTTTTCATTCCATTCATTGCAATGGCAGCAATGGTGCCTATGATCGTAGCGATCAATGCAGATAAAAATGCAATCAGAAGTGTGGTATAGAGTGCATGCATAATAACATCGTTCTGAAAAAGCAACTGATACCATTTCAAGGTAAACCCGCCCCATTTTGCGCGTGTCTTACTCGCGTTAAAGGATAAGACCATCAAAGTGGCAATCGGTGCGTAGAGAAAAATAAATATAAGCATAATATAGAACTTTTGGAGAGTCGTCTTTATCATAATGTAGTACCCTCCCCATCTTTATCTATAATGGAAGAGATAATAATACTAATTATAATAAATAGCATTAATACAATGGATAATCCGCTTCCTAGATTCCAATTATCTGTCTGCGTAAATTCCTGCTCAATAATATTTCCAATCAGTAATATCTTACTGCCTCCAAGTAAATTGCTGATAACAAAAGTAGTAAGCGCCGGAACGAACACCATTGTGATACCGCTGATGACTCCAGGCAGACTTAAGGGAAAGATGATCTTTAAAAAAGTCTGTACACCGTTTGCACCAAGATCTCTGGCAGCATTCACAACATTTGGATCAATTTTATTGATAGAATTGTAAATCGGTAAGACCATAAAGGGTAAAAAATTATATACCATGCCCAGAACGATCGCATTTGGTGTATTAATTATACTAAGTGCAGGTAAGTGCAAGAAAGTAAGTATGCTGTTAATCACACCTGTCTTTTCCAATAAAGTCTGCCATGCAAGAGTTCTGAGTAAAAAATTCATCCACATAGGTAATATAAATATCAGTACAATAAAACTATTCTGTTTCACATTCATGTGACTTAAGGTAATAGCGAGCGGATATGCGAGTAAAATACATATTATTGTGCTGATGAAGGAAAGCAGAAGAGAGAGCCATAATGCTTTCAAGTGTTCTTCCATAGTGATCGCTATGATATTCTGTAAGGTAAAAGATCCGGATCGATCTGTGAATCCATAAAAAAATACCATGCACAACGGAATAATGATAAAAGCCAGAGACCATAAAAGATATGGGGTAGACAACCATTTTTTATTCATCGATACAAACGGCCTCCTCATCCTCAGAAGCTGGTCTATTCATTATTTGAATGTTGAACGGATCAATATGAATACCGACACTTGTTCCAACGTCATACATTTTAGTCGAGTGGACGAGCCATTCGAATCCGTTTGCGGTAACTTCCATTTCATAATGCACACCTTTGAAAATAATGTGGGTCACGATCCCCTGAATCATCCCCATGTTGGGAGAAACAAGCTCAACATCCTCCGGTCTTATGACTACATCAACAGGTGTATTTTGACCAAATCCGGTATCTACGCAAGCAAATTTTGCACCCAGAATCTCAACCAATTCATCACGAATCATAGTGGAAGGTATAATATTACTTTCCCCAATAAAATCTGCAACAAAAGCATTCTCCGGTTCATTGTAAATATCTTCTGGAGTTCCAATCTGCTGAATATACCCTTGATTCATAACGACAATCGTATCGGACATAGTCAGAGCTTCTTCCTGATCATGGGTGACATAAATAAAAGTGATACCGAGTTCATTTTTTAAGCGGATTAATTCATATTGCATATCCTGACGAAGCTTTAAATCCAGTGCTCCAAGTGGTTCATCCAATAATAATACTTTTGGCTCGTTTACGATGGCACGTGCAATCGCAATACGCTGTTGTTGACCGCCACTTAAGGATTCGGGCATACGGTTGCCAAAATCTTCTAAATTCACTAATTTTAATGCATATTTAATTTTATCATTAATATATACGTTCGATTTATTTTTTATTTTTAAACCGAATGCAATATTTTCAGCGATTGTCATATGGGTAAATAATGCATATTTTTGAAAAACGGTATTTAACTGACGTTTGTTTGGGGGTAATTTGGTAATATCAATATTGTCAAAAATTACCTTGCCTTTATCGGGGGTCTCAAAACCACCAATAATACGAAGTGTAGTCGTCTTTCCACACCCACTTGGACCTAATAAAGTTAAAAATTCGTTTTCACGTATGTATAAATTCATATCTTCCAATACAATATTAGATGCAAATGATTTTGAAATATGAACAAGATCGATTAGTTTATGATTCATAAGATCCTCCCAAATAGTCTGGTATTAAAAGCTTGGTGGTGTGCTGACCCAAATAATGGTAGCACCTGCTTTGGAGTGTGCGGAAATATAATGCCTGGTGTTAGGGATGAAATAAAAAGATTCTCCCTTTTTAGCCAAATATTTTTTCTTACCAAGATGGATATAGATACTGCCTGAAATTACATAACCAAATTCTTCGCCCTCATGTGGAACATCAGGATAAGTAGATCCACCCTGCTCTAACGTAAGGCGTATGGGTTCCATGATGTTCTTTTGCGCATTTGGAATAATCCATTCAATCTTATTTTGCAAAGAATCATCAATCTTCTCAAAATAATCATGGTCATGAAATACAATCTGTTCGTCTTCCGTATCTTGAAAGAAGTCTTTTAAATCGGAACCGAGGCATCTAAGTATATCAACAAGTGTGGCAATAGAAGGAGAGGTAAGATCACGCTCTAACTGGGAAATAAATCCTTTTGATAATTCAGCACGATCGGCAAGCTCTTCTTGCGTTAATCCCTTCTGTATCCGAAGTTCTTTTAATTTATATCCGATTTTCATAAGTTCTCCTAAAATAGCTATGATAAACAAAAAGTTTAGTTATACTATACTAAAAACGCTGATAATTATTATACTAAAAATGAACGTAAAGTCAATATAAATAATTAGAAATATTTCATATTTTGTAAAATTTTTAAACTTATTATTAATTATAGAATATTACATTTAAATATAATTATTATTAACAAAAGTATGGATATATGATAAAATGAATAAAGATTTTAAAAAGCAGATGGCTGGAGGTCGTAAAATGACAAGAGAAAAGTATGTTGCTTACGTATCTACTTATACAATAGGCGATAATCATGGTATTAAAATATATGATGTTGATATGGAGAAGGGAAGATTTATAGAGAAAGATGAAGTACAGATAACCAATTCTTCTTATATAACAATATCCCATAACCAAAAGTATTTATATTCCATAACGGATCTTGGTGTAGAAGCTTACAAGATTATAAAAGGGGGAGAGCTGGAAGTCATTAATCAGGCCTCTATTAATGGCATGCGTGGATGTTATTTATCAACTGATTATAAAGATAACTATTTATTTGTGGCAGGCTATCATGATGGAAAGATTACCGTTCTTAGATTGAATGAGGATGGAGGAATAGGAGTTATAACAGATGAACTTTTTCACAGAGGGATTGGCAGTATTGCAGAGCGTAACTTCAGACCCCATGTAAGCTGTGTGAAAATGACAAGGGATAATAAATATTTATGTGCGGCGGATCTCGGAACAGACAATACCAACGTATACAGAGTGGATCACAAAAATGGTAAACTAAAATTAGTGGATATCATTCATAGTGACATTGAATCGGCACCTAGACATGTAAAATTTTCTAAAGACGGAAAATTTCTATATATTGTACATGAGTTAAAAAACATGATAGATGTCTATGAATATAAAGAAATCAATCATAATCCTGAATTCGAAAAGATTCAATCCATCTCTACATTAAATCAATATCATGCGGGTGGATCTGCTGCGAGTGCCCTGAATTTTTCTGTAGACGACAATTATCTTACGAGTTCAAATGCAGGAGATAATAGTGTGGTAATGTACAAAAGAGAGCAAAAGAGTGGCCAGTTAAAGAAATTATTCTGTTTACCGATTAGTGGGGACTATCCGAAAGACGCTTTGTTGTTTCCGAACAATAAATACTTGATTTCATTAAATCATGAGTCCAATACCATGACTTTCTTTTCTGTAGATTTAAATAAGGGGTTATTGGTCATGAATGGGAAAGAGATAGCAGTTGAAAAGCCAAATTGCATTATTTTTCATAAATTAACGAACGAGCAATAAATTATAGTAAGCATTGTTAAGGGATTAAGATCACATATGAAAAAGACAATAAAAGAGAAAATACGGTATCAGTATTCTAAATTGGGGAAAAAATATCGAATCCTTAAAGTTCCTATATTGGTAGGAATTGCGACTATTCTTGGAATGAATAGGATAGTTTTGATAGTAACTCAGAATACTAAGAAATTAATCAGTTTAGCATGCTTAGTATTGTTTTTTATGGTCAGCAATAGTTTTGCATCCATTGGATTTATTCAAACAAAGGATACCATTGCGTATCAAAATAGCATTGATGGAAGCAACTTGAATTCACAGATCGATACGGATGGTGCAGTGTCAGAAGAACCAATAGAAGAAGAGATGACGATCCTTGATGACAATGATGTGATAGATGGATATGAAGATTCTAATTTAAATAATGTGAAAACAGATTTCTATTCAGTAGATGAGATTTTAGATGAAAATAAGATTCTAAATAAGGAAGAGAAAGCTTTGCAGGACATAGAAAAAACGGAGCTTGAAAAAGACGACTGGCGTTTATTATTAATTAATAAACAACATCCTGTTCCTGAGAGTTACGAGTTTAAACTTGGGACCATAAAAGGAAATATGAAATGCGATGAAAGAATTATAGATGATCTGTTACAGATGTTACAGGCGGCAAAATCAGATGATGTAAATCTGGTAATCTGTTCTCCGTATCGCGATATGAATCGGCAGGAAATATTATTTAATCGTAAAATTGCGGCGTATATGAAAAAAGGGATGTCTTATATGGCGGCTTATAAAACAACTGCGCAGACAGTAACAGTACCAGGAGCCAGTGAACACCAGATTGGACTTGCACTTGATATAATCTGTGATTCATATTCCTCTTTAGATGCGGGATTTGGTGATACGAAGGCAGGGATTTGGCTTAATGAGCATAGTTGTGAATATGGTTTTATTCTAAGATATCCAAAGGGAAAAGAATATATAACAAGTATCGAATATGAACCATGGCATTTCCGTTATGTAGGAAAAGAAGCTGCCATCGAAATTACGGAAAAGGGAATCACATTAGAAGAATTTGTAGAAAGCTTGTAGTGGTTTTTTCACTGCAAGTTTTTTGTGCAACAGTAAAATATTTGTTTGTATTTTTACAATAGACTACTAAGAAATGAGGAAAAAATGTATCAATTACGAAAAAAGGAAGGTATGGCAAAGAGAGGGGAATTGCATACCGTTCACGGTGTTATTCAGACCCCTGTCTTTATGAACGTGGGAACCGTTGCCGCTATCAAGGGAGCTGTTTCGACCGAAGATCTGGAACAAATAGGTACGCAGGTGGAATTGTCGAATACGTATCATTTACATGTCAGAACCGGAGATAAAATCATTAAACAAATGGGAGGTCTGCATGAATTTATGTCATGGCATAAGCCAATTTTAACAGATTCAGGTGGTTTCCAGGTGTTCTCACTATCTGGACTACGAAAAATAAAAGAAGAGGGTGTCTATTTTAATTCTCATATCGATGGAAGAAAAATATTTATGGGACCAGAAGAAAGTATGCAAATTCAATCTAATCTGGCTTCAACGATTGCTATGGCATTTGATGAATGTCCTTCCAGCAAGGCAGAAAAGCAATATGTACAAGACTCTGTAAAACGAACGACCAGATGGTTGGAACGTTGCCAAATAGAAATGAAAAGATTGAACTTACTGGAGGATACCATTAATAAAAAGCAATTACTATTTGGTATTAACCAAGGGGCTATTTTTTCTGATATCCGGATCGAACATGCAAAAAGAATTGCAGATATGAATTTGGATGGATATGCAATAGGGGGACTTGCCGTTGGAGAAAGTCACCAGGAAATGTATGAGGTGATAGAAAACACAGTTCCTTATCTGCCTGAAAATAAACCGACCTATTTAATGGGAGTAGGTACACCTGCTAATATATTGGAAGCGGTAGATCGTGGAATTGATTTCTTTGATTGTGTCTATCCGAGTAGGAATGGGAGACACGGACACGTGTACACGAATCAGGGAAAGCGAAATCTGTTCAATGCAAGGTATGAACTTGATAAAGAACCAATTGAAGAGGGTTGCCAGTGTCCAGCTTGCAGAAGATATTCAAGAGCCTATATCAGGCATTTACTGAAAGCAAAAGAGATGCTTGGTATGCGATTATGTGTGCTTCATAATTTATATTTTTATAATACGATGATGACTGAAATTAGGGAAGCATTGGATTGTGGCAATTTTACTTCTTATAAAAAACAAAAATTGGAAGACATGCGAAGTATCGACTTGTAAGAAATGTGAGAAGAAAATAAAAAAAGTAAAGTACTTGATGAAATTGCTATTTTTGTGTATCATGTTTGATAGACTTAGTAAATTAAATTTAGGAGGAAGTTAGAATGGGTGTGTTATTAACAGCTGGTGCAACTGCTTCGGGTGCAGTTATGGTCGTTTATCTCGTATTAATTGTTGGTTTTGTTTATTTTATGATGATTCGTCCACAGAAAAAGGAACAAAAAAGAATGGGTGCAATGATAGCATCTATGGAAATTGGTGATAGTATACTAACAAACAGTGGATTTTATGGTATTATTATTGATATTACAGACGATACCATCATAGTGGAATTTGGTAATAATAAAAATTGTCGTATCCCAATGCAAAAAACAGCAATTGCTCAAGTTGAAAAGGCAAATGCAGAATAAAAGGTATTTTGGAAATCAGTAAACGGGATATTCGATCCACATTCAGTAGTAAGATATTGAATGTGGATTTTTTGAATTACTAGTTACAAGTGACAAATTAAAAAATTTATCCATAACTTCGAGTTATGTACAGTATGAAAAAAATATATTTTTGATTATATTCTGTTTATGGTAGTATAGAGTAAGAGAAGTCTTAAAAATAATATTGGAATAGACAGGAGAGCATGGAAGGATGGATTTAAATATCGTATGTATACCAGGAGATGGAATTGGGCCTGAAATCGTAACAGAAGCTAAAAAAGTATTACATAAAATTGCAGTTAAATATGGTCATACCATCACGTTTAAAGATATTTTGATGGGCGGGGCATCGATTGATGTCCATGGAGTACCATTAACAGAAGAAGCAATTTCAGATGCAAAGAATTCGGATGCTGTTCTTATGGGATCCATTGGTGGCAATACGGAAACTTCACCTTGGTACAAACTCGCTCCAAATTTGAGACCGGAAGCAGGACTGCTCGCACTCCGAAAAGCGTTGCATGTGTTTGCGAATTTAAGACCGGCAGTTTTATATGACGAGTTAAAAGCGGCATGCCCCTTGAAAGAAGAAATCAGTGCGACTGGATTCGATATGATGATTATGCGCGAATTAACAGGAGGTCTCTACTTCGGTGAGAGAATGACAATAGAGGAAAACGGTGTTCGAAGAGCGATTGATACGTTGACTTACAATGAAAATGAAATTCGCCGTATTGCAATCAAAGGATTTGATATTGCAAGGAAGAGAAAGAAGAAGGTGACCAGTGTTGATAAAGCGAATGTGCTGGATTCTTCCAGATTGTGGAGAGCTGTCGTAAATGAGGTGTCGAAGGATTACCCGGAAGTTACGCTGGAACATATGTTGGTAGATAATTGCGCCATGCAACTTGTGAGGAATCCCGCGCAATTTGATGTTATTTTGACAGAAAATATGTTTGGAGATATTTTATCGGATGAAGCAAGTATGGTAACTGGTTCTATCGGTATGCTGGCATCTGCCAGCTTGAATGATTCCAAATTTGGTCTCTATGAACCGAGTCATGGCTCAGCACCGGATATTGCAGGAAAAGATATAGCAAATCCAATTGCAACCATTCTCTCAGCATCTATGATGCTGCGTTATTCTTTTGACTTAGATAAAGAAGCAGATGCAATAGATTCTGCTGTAAAACAAGTCTTAAAAGATGGTTATCGTACATTGGACATCATGTCAGATGGATGTGAACAAGTAGGATGTGTGAAGATGGGAGATCTTTTAACAGGGAGGATATAGAAGAAAACGAATGTCAGAGATAGGAAATGAAAAGAAAAGAGTCGAATGGATCGATACTTTAAAATTTATAGGAATCTATACGATATACATAGCTCATTTTTTAGACAGTGCAGGTTATATATATAAGTTTGCATGCATGTATGTCATTCAGTTATTCTTTTTTGTATCTGGTTTTTTTGCGCTCAAAGCAAAAAAAGAAAAGTCTATGATATCTTACGTGAAAAAACAAGGGAAACATTTACTGTTACCATACTTTATTTTCTCCCTTGTGAACCTAGGGATTATAGTCGTTCAGGAAAACAGATCAATAAGAGATCTTATACCGCTCGTAAAACAAATGGTATTTGGAATCCGGAATCAGCTGTTTGCTCCCGCGCTTTGGTTCTTACCCTGTTTATTTGTAGTAAGTATTCTGTTTTTTATTGTTTTAAAATTAGTAAAAAAACCTGTATATTCACTTATGGCGACCTTATTAATCTACTGTCTGACAGCAAATCTATTACCGTTTGATGCGACAGAAACACCAAAATGGATCTTTAACATAGACAGCGCATTGTATTATTTGTTTTTCTATGCGCTAGGCGCATGTTTGTTTCCATATATGCAAGTAATATCATACAATAAAATAAAACAAAAGGCAGGATGGCAAAAATATCTGATTTTAATTCTGGCTGCAGTCTGTACTTTAGTGGCATTAGTTGTTACGATTCTTACATTTTTTGGAAGAAAAGATTATTTTATTATCTATCCGATTTTTGGAGCTATTCCGGCCATTACGTGGATTTATCCAGTCTTTATAGCACTTTGCATTATTCTGATACAGATTTTTATAGCGATGTGGTTACAGAGGATTCCTTATTTTAATATCTTAGGAAAACATACATTAGCGTTGTGCGGAAATGAAACAATTGTAAAGACGTTATTTGCTTGTACGTTCTCTGTTATGGGATTGTCAATTCAGATCCTAACTCCATTGCACGCATATGTATATGCATTTATTTTGTTAATGTTCAGTAATTATGTTATGATACCGATAGAAAAGAAATTATTTCCGTGCCGCTTATAGTGACATGTAAAGAAGAATTAATAAGCAGCCAAAATACTGCTGCTTGCAATTGTATATAGGGAAGGAAGGAAAAATAAAATGAGAAGTGATTCAGTAACGAAAGGTACGCAACAGGCTCCACACCGCTCTCTTTTTAATGCTTTGGGATTTACAAAAGAGGAGAGAGAGAGACCCTTAATTGGAATAGTAAGCTCCTATAATGAGATTGTACCGGGGCATATGAATCTGGACAAAATAGTAGATGCTGTAAAAATGGGGGTTGCAATGGCTGGTGGAACGCCTGTCGTATTTCCTGCAATTGCAGTATGCGATGGTATTGCTATGGGACATATTGGGATGAAATATTCTCTTGTCACAAGGGACTTGATTGCTGACAGCACTGAGTGTATGGCAATGGCACATGGTTTTGACGCACTTGTATGCATTCCTAATTGTGATAAAAATGTACCAGGTCTGTTGATGGCGGCTGCAAGATTAAATATCCCAACTGTTTTTGTGTCCGGAGGACCGATGTTGGCGGGACGTGTACAGGGTCAAAAAAGGAGTCTTTCCAGCATGTTCGAAGCGGTAGGTAGTGTTGCAGCAGGAAATATGAGTATGGATGAACTGGAAGAATTTGAAGAAAAAGTATGTCCTACATGTGGCTCTTGTTCAGGGATGTATACCGCAAATAGTATGAATTGTTTAACAGAAGCGATTGGCATGGGACTTCAGGGGAACGGTACGATTCCAGCCGTTTATTCCGAAAGAATCCGTCTGGCGAAACATGCGGGAATGAAGATAATGGAATTATTAGAGAAAAATATAAGACCTCGGGATATTATGTGTGAAAAAGCATTTATGAATGCGTTGGTTGTTGACATGGCGCTTGGCTGTTCAACCAATTCCATGTTACATTTACCTGCAATTGCACATGAAGCGGGTGTCAATATCAATCTTGATATCGCAAATGAATTGAGCGAAAAGACACCTAATCTATGCCATTTAGCGCCAGCAGGTCCAACTTATATGGAAGATCTGAATGAGGCAGGCGGAGTCTATGCGGTTATGAATGAGCTGGATAAAATAGGTCTGTTAGAAACCGATTTAATGACAGCGACAGGAAAGACTATAAAAGATAATATCAGGAATGCGGTCAACAAAAACACAGAAGTAATCAGACCAATTGATAATCCTTATAGTAAAACGGGAGGTATCGCCGTATTAAAAGGCAACATTGCACCGGCTGGAAGCGTCGTTAAACGTTCTGCTGTTGTTTCGGAAATGATGGAACACTCTGGACCAGCAAGGGTATTTGATTGTGAAGAAGATGCAATTGCAGCAATAAAGGACAATAAGATCGTAGCAGGAGATGTAGTCGTAATCCGTTATGAGGGACCAAAGGGCGGACCTGGTATGAGAGAGATGTTGAATCCAACCTCAGCAATTGCGGGAATGGGCCTTGGCTCGAGTGTTGCATTAATAACGGATGGTCGTTTTTCGGGAGCATCACGTGGAGCATCCATTGGACACGTATCGCCAGAAGCGGCGGTAGGTGGACCGATTGCTTTGATTGAAGAAGGCGATATTATTCGGATTAATATACCTGCTCATACATTAAATGTGGATGTATCAGAAGATGAGTTACAAGTACGAAGGGGAAAATGGAAACCAAGAGAACCTAAAGTAACAACTGGATATTTAGCAAGGTATCGTACCATGGTAACCAGCGGAACGGATGGTGCTATTTTACAAATTCCTTCGACAGAATCATAAGAGAAAGAGTATACTTGTAAAGGAGTGGATAAATAAATGCAGCTTACAGGATCGGAAATAATTGTTGAATGTTTAAAAGAACAAGGGGTAGACACTGTATTTGGCTACCCAGGCGGAACCATTTTAAATGTATACGATGCGCTGTATAAGCATAGTGACGAGATCACCCATATTTTAACTTCACATGAACAAGGTGCATCTCATGCGGCAGATGGATATGCAAGATCGACAGGTAAAGTCGGGGTATGTCTGGCAACAAGCGGACCAGGCGCCACGAATCTGGTAACAGGTATTGCTACGGCATACATGGACTCCATTGCAATGGTTGCGATTACTGCCAACGTGGTACTTCCGTTACTGGGAAAAGACACCTTTCAGGAAGTGGATATTGCAGGAGTGACCATGCCGATAACCAAGCATGGCTATATTGTAAAAGATGTGAAAGATCTTGCAAAGACAATACGCAAAGCGTTCAAAATTGCGAAATCAGGCAGACCTGGACCAGTTCTTGTGGATGTTACAAAGGATGTAACAGCTGATATATGTGAATATAATAAAATATATCCAGAAGAGGAACCTTATCGTAAGGAATATACAAAGGATGATATCGATAAGGCGGTCGCTTTAATTAAAGAATCAAAGAAACCATTTATTTATTTAGGCGGTGGAGCAATTCTATCAGGGGCATCAGCGGAAGTAGAAGAATTTTCAAAAAGAATCGACGCTCCTGTTTGCGATACATTAATGGGAAAAGGAGCCTATAACGGTAGAGATGAATTATATACCGGTATGATAGGAATGCATGGCACAAAGACATCTAATTTCGGAGTCAGTCAATGCGATCTTCTGATTGCTTTAGGAGCAAGGTTTTCTGACAGAGTTACAGGAAACGCTCAGAAATTTGCAAGTAATGCAAAAATATTGCACATTGATATTGATGCAGCAGAAATTAATAAAAATATAAAAACAACGGCATCGATTATTGGAGATATGAAGGACATATTGACGGATCTTATAGGGGAATTAGATCAGCAAGAGCACTTAGAATGGACTTCCTATATTAAAAGATTAAAAGAATCCTATCCTTTGAAATATGAGCAGGATAAATTGACCTGTCCTTATATTATGGAAGAAATTGATCGTATTACAGAAGGAAATGCGATTATCTCCACAGATGTTGGGCAACATCAAATGTGGGCCGCTCAATATTACAAATTTACAAAGCCCAGAACTTTCTTATCATCGGGTGGTCTGGGAACAATGGGATACGGACTTGGTGCATGTATAGGTGCAAAAGTTGGAAATCCTGATAAAATATGCATTAATATAGCAGGTGATGGCTGTTTTCGTATGAATATGAATGAGCTTGCTACAGCGAGCAGATATCAAATTCCGATTATACAGGTTGTCATTAACAATCATGTGCTTGGCATGGTACGCCAATGGCAGACGTTATACTATGAACATCGTTATTCCAATACCATATTGCGTGATAAAGTTGATTTTGTTAAAGTTGCCGAAGCACTAGGGTGTGAAGCAATACGAATAACGAAAAAAGAAGAAGTAGCACCTGCATTAAAAAAGGCTATTTCATTAGGAGAACCCGTTTTGCTTGATTGTATGATTGAAGAGGATGACAAAGTATTCCCCATGGTATCTCCAGGTGCTGCTATCAGTGAAGCTTTTGATGGAGATGATCTATCAAACCAATAAAGGAAAAACTGTTTGATAAAGGAAATGTATGAAGAAAAAGAAATTCTACTTTGCAATGATCGTAATAACTCCAATCATCCTGTGTACACTTATGTATATAGCGCTCGCTTTCTACTATAAAGCTAGTTTTAGCTTTGGTACGTGGATTAATGGAATATATTGTACGGGTAAATCAGTAGAAGAAATTAATGAAGAATTGTGTAAAAAGGCTGTCGGAAAAACGTTTACCATTGAAGGCAGGGATGGGTTGAAAGAAGTTCTGAATCTCGAAAAAATTCATTATCAAGAGGATTTTATTACACCATTAACCAAAATGAAGGAAAGCCAAAATCCTTTTTTATGGGGTGAAAATTTATTTGTAAGTAAATCACAGGTATTAATACCTGTGATTTCTTATGATAAAAATCTGTTCAAAAAGGAGCTGCAAAAATATTCCTTTATGAATACTAATTCTAAGAATGTTACGCCTAGAATAGAAATTTTGAAGACTTCTTCGGGATATGAAATGTATGATAATAGAACTGTTCTTGTAGATCCTGACAAAACGATGCTGAAAATAGAAAATGCAATTCAGGATTATGAACATTCTATTGATCTTGCTGTTCTTAATTGCTATGAATCTTTTGAGGAAACTCCTGAGACAAAAGAAAAGTATCAACTTTGGGAAAAGGTAAATCAGTTTCAAAGCTTTCACATGCAATATCTATTTGGTGATAGTATAGAAGTCTTGGATTCTTCTATTGTTTCGGGTTGGATTAAAAAGGACGCAGATGATGAATTTATGCTGGATGAGTCAGGTCAACTGGTATTGGATGAATCTGGAATTCAGACGTTTATTGCAACCCTTGCTTCCAAATATGATACGGTAGGTGCAATCAGGCAGTTTCATTCCACCAGAGGTGATTTGATTACCATAGAAGGGGGAACATATGGAAATAAGCTTGATCAAAAAGCCGAGGTACAATATTTATTGCAAGCATTCGCAGAACATAATGAGTCAGACAGAGTACCTATGTATGAAAAGACAGCTAAAAAACAAGGGAAAGATGATATCGGTGATACTTATATTGAAATCGATATGACAAAACAGACTATGTACTATTATTTAAATGGTGTGTTGCAGTTGGAAACGCCCGTGGTTACAGGAAATACTTCTTTAAAAAGAGGGACACCAGAACGAGTATGCTATGTATATGCAAAACAAAAAAATAGAATATTACGTGGTCCGGGTTATGCTTCGCACGTTAATTTTTGGATGCCAGTAAATGGGAATATTGGTATACACGATGCACTGTGGCGTAAAAATTTTGGTGGAGAGATCTATAAAACAGCAGGTTCACACGGATGTATTAATACTCCATATGAACAAATGGAGAGACTATATGATATGGTTGAAATAGGAACTCCCGTTATTATTTTCTATTAACACTTTAATTTGGAAAAGCGGGAAAATTGTATTGACTATTAAAATTATAAAATGTAGAATATACTTTAATGTATTAAACTATTAGGAGGAGAAAAAGTGAGTAGAGTGTACAATTTTTCAGCAGGACCAGCAGTTTTGCCTGAAGAAGTATTAAAAGAGGCTGCAGATGAAATGTTAGATTATAAAGGTTCTGGAATGTCCGTTATGGAAATGAGCCATCGATCTAAGACTTATGATACTATCATAAAAGAAGCCGAATCAGACTTAAGAGAACTTATGAATATTCCTGATAATTACAGAGTTTTATTTTTACAAGGGGGAGCAAGCGAACAGTTTGCTGCTATTCCAATGAACCTGATGAAGAATGGAGTCGCTGATTATATAGTGACAGGTCAGTGGGCTAAAAAGGCATACCAGGAAGCTTCTATATATGGAAAGGCAAATAAAATTGCCACTTCTGAAGATAAAACCTTTTCTTATATTCCAGATTGTTCTGATCTTTTCATTTCAGAAAATGCGGACTATGTTTATATTTGCGAGAACAATACCATCTATGGTACAAAATTTAAAAAACTTCCAAATACAAAGGGAAAACCGCTAGTAGCTGATGTATCTTCTTGTTTTTTGTCGGAACCGGTAGATGTAACGAAGTATGGATTGATTTATGGTGGTGTTCAAAAGAATATCGGACCTGCGGGTGTCGTAATTGTTATTATAAGAGAAGACTTAATTTCAGAGGATGTTCTGCCAGGTACTCCTACCATGTTAAAATATAAGACGCATGCAGATGCAAATTCTCTGTATAATACACCTCCTGCATATGGAATCTATATTTGTGGAAAAGTATTTAAATGGTTAAAAAAGATGGGTGGACTGGAAGGAATCAAGTTACATAATGAAGAGAAAGCCAAAATCTTATATGACTTCTTAGATGAAAGTAAACTGTTCAAAGGTACTGTTTGTAAAGAAGACCGTTCTCTTATGAATGTTCCATTTGTTACAGGTGATGATGAATTGGATGCTAAATTTGTAAAAGAAGCCAAAGCAGCTGGGTTGGAAAATTTAAAGGGGCATCGTTCGGTAGGTGGTATGAGGGCAAGTATTTATAATGCGATGCCAAAAGAAGGCGTCATTAAATTAGTAGAATTCATGAAAAAATTTGAAGCGGAAAATTCGAACAACTAGAACATATTAGTATTATATGTATAAGGGAGATTATGAGGATGTTTAAATATAGCTGTTTAAATCCTATTGCTACGATTGGATTAGAAAAATTCAGTAGTTTATATGAGAAGACGGAAGATATAAAAGAAGCAGAAGGTATTCTGGTAAGAAGTGCTGTCATGCATGATATGGAATTCTCGGATCAGTTACTGGCAATTGCAAGAGCAGGCGCAGGAGTAAATAATATCCCACTTGAAAAATGTGCGGAAAAAGGTATTGTTGTATTCAATACTCCGGGTGCTAATGCAAACGGTGTAAAGGAGCTTGTGATTGCAGGTATGTTATTGGCATCCAGAGACATTGTTGGTGGAATTAATTGGGTGCAAGAAAATAAAGATGATGTAAATATTGCAAAATCTGCAGAAAAGGCAAAGAAAAATTTTGCAGGTAATGAAATCCAAGATAAAAAATTAGGCATTATAGGCCTTGGTGCTATTGGTGTTAAAGTTGCGAATGTAGCCAGACATTTGGGAATGGAAGTGTATGGATATGATCCTTATGTATCAGTAGATGCGGCATGGAATTTGAGTCGTGATGTAAAACACGTACTCAATGTCGATGAAATCTATCAGAATTGCGATATTATTACACTTCATTTACCATTATTGGATTCTACAAGAGAAATGATTAATGAAGAAACCATACATAAAATGAAAGATGGTGTCATCCTTATTAATTTTGCAAGAGATCTGCTGGCGGATGAAAAAGCTATTTTAACAGGAATCAAGTTAGGAAAAATCAAAAAATACATGACCGATTTTCCGAATAGCACGACGGTTGGTCAGGAAGGTTGTGTTGTCATCCCTCATCTTGGGGCTTCGACCGAAGAATCCGAAGATAATTGCGCAAAAATGGCTGTCAGAGAGTTAATGGACTATCTGGAAAATGGAAATATTATAAATAGTGTAAATTATCCGAAGTGTGAAATGGGCATTTGCAATCAAGTGGGACGTATTGCTATTTTTCATAAGAACATTGCAAATATGCTTACAAAATTCACAGCATTAATGGGAGATAATGGCATCAATATTACCGATTTGGTGAATAAGTCGCGAGGCGAAGTTGCGTATACCATGATGGATATTGAAAGTCCTTTAAGTGAAGAGATTATTACTAAATTACAGACAATTAATGGCGTATTCCGAGTACGTATCATAAAATAAAGATAGGATAGATAGGCAAACGGAATGATAATAGATAGCGTAAGCAATAATTTTGTATACGCTATCTATTATTTTTATTCTATAGTTCAGATTCCTTTTACGATTGAATGGAGTTGGCGATATCTCTGAACTCTTCTTTAAAGTCATTTTCTCTTTTTAAAGAGGCTTCGCTTGCAAGATCCATGTATTGAATGAATATTTCTTCAACAGTAATCCTCTTTTCTTTTGCAATCTCTTCCATAATAGGTCTTAATTTTTCTAATTGAACAGATATTCTGGTTTTCTGAGGATCAATATCAGCGAGTACTTCATTTGCATAATCATTTATTTTGTCTAACAATTCTTTTTCTTCCTGAGTCATAAAAAAATTCCTCCTTCACTTTTCATCCATAAATTCATAAAATGTATTTTAACATGATTGAAAGATCGTGTCAAAAGGCTTGTACGAATGCACTGCATTTGATAAAATCGATTATTATAATACGTTATGAACAATACATGAAAAAAGAATAGTGAGGATTAGGCAAATGGCATGTATAAAACCTTTTAAGGCAATCAGACCAGAAAAAAACATCGCCGAAAGAGTGGCAGCGTTACCCTATGATGTATTTAATAGAGAAGAGGCTTTGGAAGAAGTCAGAAAGGAACCATACTCTTTTTTAAGGGTAGACCGGGCAGAGACTTTTTTTGATCAAGGAGTAGACACTTATGATGAACGAGTATATGAAAAGGCAAGAGTGACCTTGTGGGATATGGTAACCAGGGGAGAGATGATACAAGATAATAATCCTTTCTATTATATCTACGAACTTGTTATGGAGGGCAGAGTTCAAACTGGTATAGTTGCATGTGCAAGCGTTGATGATTATACCAATGGAATTATTAAAAAACATGAAAATACAAGGGCAGATAAAGAACTTGACCGTATCAGGCATGTGGATACCTGTAATGCGCAGACAGGACCTATTTTTCTCGCATACCGCTCCTGTCGAGAAATTAACAACATCGTGAGGCTTACGAAAGAAAAGCGACCTGTTTATGACTTTACTACATCGGATGCCATCACTCACCGAGTTTGGATCATTGATGAGGAACATCGTATCTTAAAGTTGCAGGAAGAATTTCAAAAATTGGATTCTATTTATATAGCAGATGGACATCATAGATGTGCATCCGCAGTGAAAGTGGCACAAAAAAGACGCTGTGAGAATTCTGGGCATACGGGAGAAGAAGATTATAATTATTTTTTATCGGTGCTATTTCCAGATGATCAGTTGATGATTATGGATTATAACCGGGTGATAAAAAGCTTAAATGGCTACACAGAGGAGACTTTAATTTCTAAATTAAAAGACTATTTTACAGTAGAACTAAAAAACCACCCGTTTAGGCCGCAAGGTAAAGGTGAAATAGGGATGTTCCTAGCGGAGCATTGGTACCGACTGAAAATTCGAGAAGAATATTTGAAGAAAGATGTAGTCGAAGGACTGGATGTGTCTATATTACAGGAACTGGTACTAAATCCAATATTTGGAATTGAGGATCCCAAAACAGATAAAAATATAGATTTTGTAGGAGGAATACGTGGGTTAGAAGAATTAGAAAGGAGGGTACGAACGGATTGTGAAGTGGCATTTACAATGTATCCAACTTCCATACAAGAGTTATTTGCGGTAGCAGATGAACACAGATTAATGCCTCCAAAATCCACTTGGTTCGAACCCAAACTCAGAAGTGGTTTATTTATTCATAATATTGGATAAAATAGGAAAATGATAGATGAATATCGATACATAATTTAGCACAAATGGGTTAAGAGGTATCATATGGATAATAAGCTGTATCAGTTATTGGACTGGCCTAAAATGGAAAGTATCATTTACTCGGAAGAAGATAAACCGCAAGATTTATTAGGTGCGCAAGTTACGAAAAAAGTAGTGGATGCTCATAGCTTTCCCCCACAGATTACAAAGAAAGATACGGATAAATTTAATTCTGGTATACATTACACTATTTATGATTGCTTAGGTGCGCATCCGCGTACGTTAAAAGGTGTGAAAGGGGTCAGTTTTGCAGTGTGGGCGCCGAATGCAATGCGAGTCAGTGTGGTAGGAGATTTTAATGAATGGGATGGAAGAGTTCATCAAATGCAGCGTTTATGGGATTCTGGAATCTTTGAATTATTTGTTCCAGGTGCAAAAATTGGAGATCGATATAAATTTGAGTTAAAGGTAAAAGGAGGCCATACGTACTTAAAATCGGATCCATATGGATTTTCAGCTCAATTACGTCCTGGTAATGCTTCTGTCATTCATTCTATTGAGAACTATCAATGGAATGACCAAGAATGGCTATTAAAGAGAGAACATGTTAATTCCTCAAAGCAGCCTCTCAATGTTTATGAAATTCATCTTGGATCTTTTGCAAAACCCAAGGATGGAAGGGATTTTTATAATTATAGAGAACTTGCACAAAAGATCATACAATATGTAACTGAAATGGGATATACGCATATAGAATTGCTGCCAATCATGGAACACCCGCTGGATGCCTCATGGGGATATCAGACTATTGGCTATTATGCCCCGACAGCAAGATACGGCACACCTGATGACTTTATGTATTTTATGGATGAAATGCATAAAGCTCAGATTGGCGTAATTCTTGATTGGGTTCCGGCATATTTTCCACGCGATATCCATGGGCTATCTGCTTTTGACGGTACCTTTCTCTATGAGCAGCTGGATCCTAAAAAAGGAGAACATCCCCATTGTGGAACTTTGATTTATAATTATGGACGTCCGGAAGTAAGTAATTATTTGATTGCAAATGCAATGTTTTGGATAGAACGCTATCACGCAGATGGAATCCGCATGAGTGCAGTGGCATCCATGCTATATTTGGACTATGGAAGGCAAGACGGAAAATGGGCTGCAAACATATACGGAGGAAATGAGAATTTAGAAGCAATCGAGTTTATCAAGCATTTGAATTCCATGATAAGAAAAAGAGGTAAAGGTGCATTATCAATTGCGGAAGGAGCTACTGCATGGCCCAAAATGACAGAAGCACTTCAAAAAGATGGGCTTGGATTTGATTATAAGTGGAATATGGGGTGGAAGAATGATTACTTAAGTTATATTAAGTTTGATCCCTATTTTAGAAGCTATCATCATAGTGATTTGACATTTAGTATGATTTATGCTTACTGTGAGAACTTTTTTCTGGCACTTTCACATGATGAAGTCGTGCATGGGAAGGCATCATTGATGGGAAAGATGCCGGGAACCATAAAAGAGAAATTTAGCAATATGCGTTTGACCTATGCTTATATGATAATGCATCCTGGCAAAAAATTGCTGTTTATGGGTCAAGATATTGGTGAATTTGAGGAATGGAATGAACAGCGGAGCATCCAGTGGAACCTGTTAGATCATGAATCCCATAAAAAATGGAATCAATTTGTCAAAGATAGCAATACCTTTTACAAAAAATATCCGGCTCTATTCGAATTGGATGCAGTGAATGATGGATTCGAGTGGATTAACAGTATTTCTTCCAAGGAATGTATTCTCGTATTTTTAAGAAAAACAAAAAATATGGAAGATACCTTGTTGATTATATGTAATTTTTCAAATATATTTTATAAGGATCACAAGATTGGGGTTCCGTTTTCGGGAAAATATAAAGAGATATTAAACAGTGACTCCATCTTGTATGGGGGGGAAGGAAATAGAAATCCAAGGGTAAAGAGAAGCAATGAAGATGAGTGTGACGCCAGACCAAATTCTATTAAAATTACAATTGCACCTTTGTCAGTAAGTGTTTTTTCTTATCGGCCAACAGAAATTTCAAAGGATGCTATTAGAACAACAAAATCAAATAAAAAGGTGAAGGAAAAATGAATCAATTATTTATACCAATTCTTTTAGGCGACAATATAACAGAAAATATTACGGAAGAAGTGAATAAAAATATAGATGTTGGTGTGATACAAAAATTTATGGAAGATTTACCGGAAAAGGCATTGCATATGGGTGTTAGAATTTTATTTGCAGTACTTTTTTTTCTAATTGGAATGCAGGTCATTAAAATCTTAAGAAATATTCTAAAGCGGTCCCTGCGTCATGCAAATGCAGATAAAGGTGTGACGCAGTTTCTGGATTCTTTTATACGTGCGTCCTTATATATTATTCTTGTATTTATAATAGCAAATAGTTTTGGTCTGGATGCTGCAAGTGCAGCAGCTGTACTTGGTTCGGCAGGTGTCGCGATTGGTCTTGCGATACAGGGGAGTTTGTCCAATTTAGCCGGAGGCGTTATTATCTTGCTGGTTAAACCCTTTCGTGTAGGCGATTATATTATTGAGGATAATCATAAAAATGAAGGAACGGTATCAGAGATACAGATATTTTATACAAAACTCACGACATCTGATGAAAAAATAATTGTGATTCCCAATGGAACATTGGCAAATACAAGTATCACGAATGTTACAGAAACTTATAAAAGAAGGCTGGATATTAAAATAGGTATTTCCTATCAAGCAGATTTGCAGCTAGCAAAGGAGATACTTTATAAATTGATCATGCAGGATAAAGCAACTTTAAAAGATCATGATATAATTGTAGCAGTTGATGAGCTTGCAATGAACGCTGTTATTCTGTGTGCACGTTTTTATGTAAGAAATGAAGAGTATATGAATGCAAAATGGAGATTGACAGAACAGATAAAACTAAAGTTTGACGACAATCAAATAGGCATACCTTATCAACAAATCGATATACATATAGAAAACTAAAATTTATACTTGAAAAATTTTTGTAATACAGATATAATAGCTATTGTTGTAGAAATGCTGAAATAGCTCAGATGGTAGAGCACTTCACTCGTAATGAAGGGGTCGTCGGTTCAAGTCCGATTTTCAGCTTACACAGTAAAACAGCCAAAAACCTAGTAAATAAGCGGGTTTGTGGCTGTTTTTTATTACCGAAAAATAGTGGATAATAGTAGCTAATAGTCGAAAATAGAGTTAGTCAAATGACTAAAAAAGGCACTTTTTAGAGCTGGAGTTAGTCAAAATTTAGTCAAAAAAATCTCCGCCAAACCCAGTAAAATAGGGCTTAGCGGAGAATGTTGAAAAAAATATTTAGTCAGACTGCAAAATAGCTATTCATCTTGTCTTTTGATGATGATTTTTGCTTATCCAGATGGGTATAGACATCTAGGAGAATCTTAATGTCAGCATGTCCCATAATTCGTTGTGCTTCTTTTAGATCGACACCTGCATAATATAATATCGTTGCAAAATTGTGACGGAAACGATGTGGGGTCAATCCTTTGATAGCATCAATGTCAATAACAATCTTAGAGTTGCTTTTACCTTCATAGTGATACTTTCCACCGGCAGCAGTATTTATTTTTAAATAGATGCCATTCCAGAATCTTTTATAGGATGTCTGAGTGTGTAATTTGCCGTCTGTTTGACAAAATAGGTATAAAGTGTCGAGTGATTTCAAAAAAGACTCTAAATAAGGCTTTAACGGAGCAAGAATGTCAATGAAACGATTACCAGATGCAGACTTTGGAGCTTTTATCAAAGAAGTATTTTTGTGAAAAGCTAAAGATTTACTTACATCGATTTTGTCATTCTTTATATAATTTCCTTTTTGGTTAGAGCCAACACTTCACCGCGGCGCATTCCGGTATATTGTAATAGCAAAACAAACATACGCTGCTTATCAGAAAAATCAGAATTTTTGATAGCATTTAATTCAAATTCACTAAGAGCTTCTTTCTCTTTACGATTATTAGCAGGGAGCTCTATCTTGCGCGCTACATTCTTATAAAGAAGTCCATCATCAATTGCGGTTTCCATTTTATAGGTACCCACCACCAGCCAACGCAACACCACCAAATAATGCCATGATGCTTATCTTTTAATTTCACCTCATTTTTATAAAATCATTTTCTATAGTATTAACAGAATGAGCAGAAATAATTCAGCAAAAGTATTGACAAACTGAATTATATCAGTATAATAACATATATAGCACAGAAATATTTCAGTAAAACAAATATCTGATAAGAGATATCCGTTTTTGGCCAAGTGAAATATATATGAATGGATTACTATCAGCCCAATCAAAAATATTACGAATATTTTCTGTGCTATTAAAAAATCGAAAGGAAGTAAAATTTATGGAAGAAGGATTTGAAGTAGTAAATTTACATGGTTGTGCAAGTGGAGTAATTCCAACTGCTACCATTGGAAAAAATGGAAATTGGTATATTGGAAATAAGGATACAGGAGTATTAGCCAAAGGAGAAACAGGGGAACAGGGCCCGCAGGGCGAAAAAGGAGTTCAAGGCGAAATCGGACCGGCAGGACCGCAGGGAATCCAAGGCATCCAAGGAGAAAAGGGTGAAAAAGGCGAACAGGGTATCCAAGGTATCCAGGGCGAGAAAGGTGACCAAGGTGAAAAAGGAACCGATGCAGACCCAGCAGAATTAGAAAGATTAAGCGATGAGATTGATGCGGTTAAAGTAGAGGCTGCTGAAACAAAAAAATCTGTCGCTGATGGTAAAGCCCTTATAGCATCAGCGATCACAAACAAGGGCGTGACAACAGCAGCTGATGCAACTTTTCAGGTAATGGCTACCAACATTTCCACAATGGCTACGAATCAATACAATAGTGGCGTGACGGTAGGAAAAGAAGTTACTAATATTAAAAATATTATATGTAAAAGTGATAGTTATTCTTTTACAGTAGATAGTGATTATAAAATAGTTATTATCTATGCGATAGGGCATGATGGAATACCAATTATTAGCAGGAATGATAGTGGACCTATTAGTACTATTGGTTCTTATAGTAGAATGATTGGGGGAACAGCGTCTACAGCGCATGTTTACTTCTATTATTGCTCAAATGTTAAATCGGGAACAGTTTTTACAAAAGCTGGTTCCGGACAACAATACCTGGGTTTTGCAGCCTTTGGAATAAACTAATGACTTAGGATAAGCAGAATAGACTCAGAGCTTACATAGTATTTAATATATGAAACTAAATTATCTACAAAAAAGAGAGTCGAAAGACTCTCTTTTATTAAAAAGGAGGGAGCGAGTATTAACAAAAAAAACATAAATAAGAAACTCATTAACCGGGAGCAAATAGCTTCCTTTTTTATTACAAGGAGAACTAAGCATGAAAATTATATTAGTTAACAAAAATGAGATTCCGGCCACAAAGATAGAACCAGACGGAAGTGGTTTGAAAATCATTGCAGAATCCACATCAGTAGATGAAGTAGAAAGTAAGCTGGGTGATTCAGATAACATGGATACTATCTTATGTGCTGATGATAGTGGAAGTGTATTTGGAAAGTATTACAATCAATCACTGGTATCTATTGTAAAAGCAGATGGAGCAGTGATAGTAAGAACCACTGTAAAGAAGGTAGAAGCAAGTGTTGATGTGGCAGCGGTACTAAGTGATATTCAGACTACGGTATCAAGCCAGGTAGAAAAAATAGCTACTATTCAATCAGATCAGGAAGTGCAAGATGGAGCAATAGCAGATTTGGCAGCAGTAGTGGCAGAAAGTGCAGGTGCGTAAAATGATTGATTTTTATGTAAATAGGATTAAAAAAGAAAAAATGACTTTAGAAGAAGTACCTGCTCTGTGGCATGACAAAGTGGCAGAAGCAATGAAATAAAAATATAAGAGTGAAAAGAGAGGAAAAGAAGAAAATGGAAAAAGTGAAAGTATTATTTACAGCTGCATTAAGTGCAGTAATGAGTTGGTTAGGTATTCTTGCAATACCAGTGTTTTTATTAGTAGGTTGTAATTTGATTGACTATTTTACTGGACTGGCAGCAGCAAAATTCAGAAACGAATTGGTAAATAGTTATAAGGGAATAAAAGGAATTGCAAAAAAGGTATGTATGTGGCTATTAATAGCAGTTGGAGCAATAATTGATGTTCTGATAAATTACGGAGTAGAGTATATAGGTCTAGAAATTAAGTTACCTTTTATTGTTGCTACCATAGTGGCGGTATGGCTTATATGCAATGAGATTATCTCAATATTAGAAAACATGCTTGATATCGGTGTGGAGATGCCACCTTTCCTGTTACCTATCGTAAAGAACATTAAGAAGCAGGTAGAGGATAAAGCTAATATTGAAAGTGAGGAATCATAATATGAGCAGAGGAATTGATGTTTCGAGTTATCAAGGGGAAATTGATTGGAGCAAAGTAAAAGCTGCAGGTGTTGAATTTACAATTATGAAAGTAATCAGAAAAGACTTATCTGCAGACAAGCAATTTGAAAATAACTGGAACGGTTGTGAAGAATCAGGAGTAGTGGTACAGGGTGTTTACAATTATTCCTATGCGAAAACTGTTGAGAAAGCAAGGACAGATGCACAGGCAGTATTAAAAGTACTCGGTGATAGAAAGCCTATGGTATGGATGGATGTAGAAGATAATTGCCAGAAAGGACTAGGGCAGGCACTTATTGAGATTATCAAAGCATATGGAACTATCATAATGGAAGCAGGACTGCAATTCGGTGTTTATACCGGTTTATCTTTCTATAAGTCTTACATATTACCATATGAAGGAAAATTATCGGAGGTTCCTTTCTGGATCGCACGTTATCCGCTATCTGCATCTATGACAGTTGCAATGGATCCGTCAGGCGTATATAAGCCGGCCATTGCATGTACTATGTATGGATGGCAGTATTCATCAAAAGGTTCAGTACCTGGAATAAGTGGCAATGTAGATATGAATGAGTGGTACGTTGATTTAGAAGCTGAAAGGGTTGCGGTACCAGAAGAAAAAGCGGAATACAAGCTGTCAAACTTCATCTTAGATAGCCGCAATATTTGGGGAGTATCAGCTACCGCATATGCAAATGAGATTGTAAGTAAGACAATTACGGTATCTACAGCGCAAAACAAGAAGCATGCGATTGTAACACCTTTGGAACGGTACATGAAAGCACTTGGATATTATCATGGAACAATTGAAGCAGATGGCGGAAAAGGTCCGGTGTATGGTAATGGAATGAAAAAAGCTATCAAGCTCTACCAAGAGTATATTGTAAAAGCGAAAGAGAAGAACAGAGACGGAGTACTAACGGCATCCGGTGCTACTTGGAAAACTTTATATGGAGCAAATTGAGAGAGCGCCTAGTGGAGAAATCTGCTAGGCTTTTTTATTTGCCATAAAATGGTATTCAGGTGTATAATTTGTTAATATTTGATTTTAAACAAAAGGATGGAGATAGTTCAAATGAGTGAAGAGGAAAGAATATACGAAATTGCAAAATTAGAAGCAAGTTTAAGAGGGGTTCCAATAAAAATAGTAATAGCAATAGTATTATGCATTATGATGGCACATATTTCTTTAACAAGCGATGATGAAATTTGGGAAAAGGTTTTAGGCGTATTATTAAGTATTGTTTTAGGAATAAGCATATATGGAATGTGTTCTACTATTGCGTTTTTTTCTCGTATGTGGAGTAATTGGATTCTTGGTTTTATTACATCTATTATATTGTTATTAGGAGTAGAGTATATAGGAACAAAGTCTGAAGGTAGAGTACAGATATTATTCGCCACGGTAGTTGCCATTATTATGATGTATGGTGGTGTAGTTACAGATATAAGGAGGATCATTAATCTTAAAAAATTAAGGAACATGAGGCAATAACAAAAGAAATAAATTAGAATTTAACGCATCAGAGAACATTGAAAACTTAATATTGATAGTTAGTAGAAAAGTGATACAATAATCATAAATCAGAATTTTCAATTCATATTATTATATAATAGAAAAGGGAGGTTTTTATGATAAATGAAATTGTAGGCTTTGCTTATGATTGTAATAACGCAGATACTTTAGCGGATTTTTATGTGAAGCTTCTGGGATGGGAAAAAGTTTTGGCAGGTGACGGATGGGCTGGTTTGCGTTCACCACAAGGATGGATATTTGCCTTTCAAGAAATAGATGACTATGTTTCACCAATTTGGCCATGGAAAACAGGCGAACAACAGCAAATGGCTCATATGGATTTCTTTGTTGAAAATCTTGATCAAGCTGTTGACCATGCCTTGAATTGTGGGGCAAAAAAAGCAGATATTCAATACTTTGAAACATCCACGGTAATGTTTGACCCAGAGGGTCATCCGTTTTGCCTAAGCACAGTAAAGCAATAACTTCTTGTAATAAGCATGATGTGAAACTCACAAATTCCATTTTGCCTAATTACTTAAACTACTAACTTTTATATTAAGTTAGTAGTTTTTTTAATTTACTATTAATCATTTAAACTAAAATTTACAAGCGGTAGCAGTCGTAAAATAGTTTGATGAACATTGACAACCGAATATGATAGTTGGATAATGAAAAAAAGGGTAGGTGGCAAGTGTGAAAAATCGCATTATAAATGGTGAGCTTGTAAGTGAATTTGAAGATAACGAAAATGTTGATATAGGATGCTACAAAATCATAGAAAGAGAATTTATTAATAGCAACTATATAAACTTAAGCTGTATTTTTAAATATGCATACTCTAAAGATGACTATATAGGAAGAGGCGACAAAAAAGAAGGGCTAATTGCCAGACTTCATATTGAAAAGCACAAAAAAATACTTGAGCGCTATAGGCGTACTTTTAAAGGTGATTTGATAGAAAAAAATGTTGGAAAATATGTAGAGATTAAAAGGCATAGTTCCTTTTTTGTACCAATTTACTGTTTTTATGCTAAAGCAAAAAAATCAAGTGATTACACAGCTGACAGATACCCAAGCATTATTGAAACAAAATATTCACTTGATACAGATTTATTTAAAGGATTTGGAGATGATATTGATAAACTCTCTTTAATTATTTTTAATAGCCAAAACAGTTTGAAAGAAGCAATAAAGGAAGCAATTGATATTCATTTTCCTAAAGAAGTGAAAAAAATAAATATAGAGTATGCTTCAGTAAAATATGTCATCCCGGAAGAAGGGTACTGGGAATGTGAAAAGTACATGGATGGATCAATTCCAGACAACCGGTATGAATTATTTTGTAAAAGAGAAAAATATAAAGATCAAAATGAGGCTAGAATTGCGGTCATTACGGATTTTAATACATTGTCATTGAATAAACTAAATTATTTGCTTGAGATTAGTAGTAATGTTTTTAATGAAAGATTGAAGGAAGTACCAATTTCAGGAATAGGAATAGAAATTAAGAATAAGGTTATTAATGGAAACCAACTATCATAATTAAAGGGTAGTTGGTTTTTTGTTGCAAGAATTTAAAAAGCTAAACAGTAGTTTAAGTCATTGAATATAATAAAAAAGAGAGTATAATACGTACATATAGTTAGCTTTATCTTAAAAAGGGGAAAATATATGAAAGAGCGTAGTTTAAGTATTAGAAAGTTTTATTTATTCGCAGTTGCGATTGCATTTGCAATGTTAATAGTTATTCATGCAAATGCTGCACCATATTCTATTAATGGTAATATTCTTATATATAACGGTGCAAGCTATAATGTAATTGTCGTAGTATGTCAGGTAGTAGACAAGCTAATGCTGCCGTAGACATAGGCTATGGGGATAGAGTTTATTGGGGACTTACAAATCAATACGGACAACTTGTTTACGTCTTAGCAGATACTGTAATACTTCAAAACGATTCCACAGAACTGGTTAACTCAAACGGAAGATATTATAATGATGAAGTGGCTGTGCCAGGAACGGAGAGAGAAGACTTAGATCAAGGACATGTAATTGCAGATTCCCTTGGCGGTGTATCAAATGCTTATAATATTACTCCACAGGTTTCAACGTTAAATAGACATGGGGACCAAGCATACATGGAAAAGGTAATCAGAGATGCAGGTGGATGCACAAACTTTGTGGCCACAATAACATATCCGGATACTACAACGCAGATACCGTCAAATTATCATTATGAATATGTTTTAGCTGGAAATCCGGTTGTAGACGATTTCCCGAATGTAAATCCGGATGCAACAGCACAGACAGCTGCTACACCAACCAATAATACAGTAACGCAGGAAGATATAAGTGCAATAGACACCAACCATAATGGAATAGTTTCTAATGCAGAAGCAAAAGCAGCTGGCTTTAAAATGCCAATTCATTCTACAGATTGGTTATATAAATATATGAAAGATGCAGATGGAGATGGAGTTGTTGGTGAGTAATCAGGATAAAATTAAAATTCAAACGAATAGTATGAGATATTGTATGCAATAACAGAATGGTGTTTCAAAATCATTTTCTATTTTCCTTTTTCTATATTTATTCAAATAATATTGGAGAATTGGCAAGTTAATAATGTATAATAATAACAATGTGTACTAAAGAAAACATATAAATGAATTTGGAGGAAGATTATATTATGAAAGTAGTTAGTTTGATAAATATGAAAGGCGGAGTTGGTAAAACAACTGTAGCAGTTAATCTAGCTGATTTTTTAGTGAAAATAGAGGGAAAAAAAGTTTTATTAATCGATGTAGATCCACAATTTAATGCAACACAATGTGTAATGTCTGGAGAAAAATACATAGAATATATTTCAAATGGTGGATATACAATATTAGATATATTTGATTCTCAAATAAGAACAACTACTTCAGTAGTATCTGGTCAAGGCACAAAACAACCAATTGAATTAAAAGACATTAAACCTTTAAAATCAAATAGAGGATTTGATCATGTTCCAGGTAATTTGCAATTGTTCAAACTTGAAATAGCACCCGGAAGTGGTAGAGAAAATAGATTGAAAATTTATTTACAACAACAAGCAGAAAAATATGATTATGCAATAATTGATTCGCCACCAACACCTTCGGTATGGATGTCAAGTGCATTAATTGCTTCGGATTATTATCTCATTCCAGTAAAACCAGATCCATTAAGTATGACGGGAATTGATTTGTTACAGGGTATAATCAATGAAAAAAAAGAAAATTATGGTTTTAATTGTAAGTGTTGCGGAATAGTTTTAACCATGGTAGAGAATAATTCAAAAGCTGAAAGAGAAGCAAGAACTTATTTTAATAGTAAAGAACGATGGAAAGATTGTGTTTATAATAGAAATATGTTAAAAAGAGTTGCTATTGCAAGGGGGCAATTAACTAATACATATATAAGAGATATTGATAAGTCAGAATTAAAAGCTGAATTCTCAGCAATCGTAAAAGAATTTATAAGGAGAACGAATTAATGGCAAAAAAGAATATAGAATCATTAAGTTTTTTAGAAGATTTATGTTGGCTGTTGGAGTCAAAGAAAAATTTAAATTTTTCAGAAGTAGCAAAAACTATTAATGATATGAGAAGTGTTGTTGAAGATAAAGCAAATAAAAATATACAAAATGAAGCAAAAAAATTGGAAGAAGATATTATTGGGATATTACCTAAAATGTTAGTTGATTCGACTTTATTTAAAACCAATAAATCTCTTAGTCAATTTGCAGATGAAGTATTAAATATAGAAATAAAAAATTGGGAAAAGCGTTCTAGGAATGAAATGATTGGAGTAATAATTTGTCAAATACAAGATTCTAGTACAAAATTAAAAGGAGTTTCTGTATATTTATTAGAGAATATTTTACAAAATAAAGATGAATTTGTGAAGATTCAGAAAGATAAGGAAAATGGAAATAATCAATTTAAGTGGAACGATGCAATCCATGAAATCGTAGGAAAAATAAATGAGTAGAGAAATAGAACAAGATTTTCAATATACACTTCAATTTCTTAATCAGTATACACTGGAGACTATGATTTCTAATCCAAAATGCCATAATCAAATTAAATGTATGCATAGAAAACTGTACTCTTTTATGGTTTTTTTGAATGAAATGGAACGCATAAACTGTATAGATAAAGTTAGTTTGAAATATTTTAAAGAAGTGAGTACAGACTTGATTTTAACACTATTTTGCTGGATAAATGGTGTATATAAATCAGCTAAATTGCAAATGAGAAGTAGCATAGAAAATTTTTTAAAAGCAACTTCTTATTTGGAAGAACCTAAAGTTATTGATAAAAAAAGTGTTTATGAGATATTTGATATAGCAGAGAGTACAGTTTGCTATAGTAATGATTTCTCTAAATTACGTTTTAATGTAATATCTAGCGAATACTCTAAATTGTGTGCAACGGTTCATGGTGCGCTAGAAAAATTGTGTGATGTAGGCGGACTTATTAAATTTCCAGTGTATGATGAAATAGAAGCAATGGAGACAAGCAATGATTTTGATAAAATTATATCTGCTTATCTAGGAGTTATCTATTTTACATATTATACAAATATATTTCAAATGCATGAATTAAACAGAGACTTATTTCTTCAAGGTTTGGGGAAAAAAGAAAAATCCGATATTTATAATATTAAATTGGATTTGGAATAAAATCTGGAATATCTTATTTATTTATAAGAAAGAAAAATATGGAATTAGTCAGAAGTTAGTCAAAAATGTTACAGAATGGCTTAAATAGGGAGTTTTGTAATGATTAAATATGTCTCGTAATGAAGGGGTCGTCGGTTCAAGTCCAATTTTCAGCTTACACAGTAAAACAGCCACAAACCTAGTAAATAAGCAGGTTTGTGGCTGTTTTTGCTTTATTTTTTTTCAGTGTATTCAAGTACAACATATCCACTGAACGTACTTCTGTTAGAGTCTGTAGTAATAGTAATTTTGTTACTGTCAACTGTCAAAGTCACGCTTGCATTAGCGGATGTATCCACATAAGGCAACGGAATCGTAAACCCACCTGAATCAGATGCAGATCCATACAGATTCACAAAATTACAATTGGATATCCCGTGTGGAATATTCTTGGCACCAGAATTTGGAAGAGAACTTGTTTTTATAACCTTGCGATATAATGTTTTGCCCATCCATGTACCACAGATAGTCTCATCTTCGGAGTATATGGAACCGCCCGTAACTTTGTCGAGCTTGTCAGCTAAGGTTATAAAATCTTCCGAATCAAAAACGGCATCCTCACTGCCGCCAGATCCGCTCCAAACGATTCTGCCTTTACTTAAGATTTCATTTCTTGTATATTGCTTTTCAGCAAATACAGTTCCTACTGTTGTCAGCGATAAAATTATGACAAACATTACAGTAGTTACTAATTTTACATTTCCAGTGCAATTTAGTGTCGTTTCATTTGCTTTGTTTTTTCTTTTGAAATACATTGATTGTCCCCTTTGCAATATTTAGTTTTTATAACAGACGATAAACGTGTTATTTGTAATTATGTTTAATTGTATTTCCTATTTACAAATATTACAAGTCATTATTCCAAAAAAATGCAATATTAACTATTTATTAATATAATTCCACAAATTGGAAAATAAAAAAAGTATTATGTAAACAAATTTTGATGTAATCAGGTTGACAATGCTTGTTTTTATATACTACAATATATTTATTGTGTGCAAATGTAAATTTGCATAAAAAGTACGAATTCGACCTCCGTATTGTCATCAATAAATAATACCATCTGCAATTTTCTTTGAATGAAAATAGGTCCAATTTAAAATTCCAAGTGTATAAAAGTTAATTGAATCAAGAAGTAAAGTTAAATCTGCTAGATAAAGTGTATTACATAATGACCTGCTAATTTTTTTGTAGGAAATGATGTAGACACAGGAAGCACTAAGATATAAAGATGAATAAGATAGGAAACGAAAAGGAGGATTTATGAAGAGAGTATTCCCATTATTATTATCACTTACTGTTATTATGAGCTTTTTAGCAATTCCGGTGAAAGCAGAGGCGAAAGACAATGTTGTCATTATGATAGATCCTGGGCATGGAGGAACGAATTTGGGAGCAAATCCACCTGGATATGTAGAAAAAGAGATGACATTAGTAACTGCGTTATCTATGAAGGAAGAATTGGAAAAATATAAAGGTGTTGAGGTCTATCTTACAAGAAATACAGATGTAGAGCTTTCTTTAGAACAAAGGGCGCAGATGGCAAAAAGTGTAAATGCAGATTTTTTATATAGCCTTCATTACAATATGTCTGCCAATCATTTTTTTTATGGATCGGAAGTATGGGCGCAGTCTGAAGGAGCAAATTATACGAAAGGATATTCCCAAGGCCAGTTATTATTAAATGAATTTTCCTCTACCTATGGTCTATTCAGTCGTGGTGTTAAAGTAAAACTGGGTAAATCAGGGGATGAATACTATGGTATTTTAAGACATTCAACAAAACTTGGAGTCCCTGCTATCATTGTGGAACATTGTCATCTGGATCATGTTAATGATGCGAACTTCTATAATACCACAGAAAAATTACAGGCATTTGGACGTTCCGACGCAACAGCTGTGGCAAAATACTTCGGACTTTCTTCGAAGGAGTTAGGTGTAGATTATTCCAATTATCCGAAGGCAGAGATAAAAGAATCTGCTACGCCTAAAAAACAGGATGTAACGCCACCAGAAGTTGCAAGTTTAGAAATTATATCGAAAGATATATCCAATAGAAAGATCACTATTCGGGTAAAAGCGTCCGATAGCGATACAGGAATTATGTATTATACTTACAGTACGGATGGGGGTGTTAGTTGGGCAACATTACAGATATGGCCAAGTGCTACCGAGATGCTTTCTGTTGAAATTCCTGCTAAATATGGGGATAACAGATCTGCGGTGGTAGCAGTATTTAACAGTTATGATGGTATGACTATAAGCAAATCAGAAAATTACTAGAAGATATATGAGATATGGCTAACGTATATCTTATATGACAAACTGGAAGAGGAGAAAAAGGGAATGATAATGTGGAGAAAAATTGTTAGATTTTTCATTTGTATCGCACTTATTGTTACAATGACAATAAGTCCATTTACACAAATGAACGTTGAGGCTGCACCTGTAACTGGTATTGATGTATCCGTTTATCAAGGAGACATTGATTGGCAGGCTGTAAAAGCAAGTGGAATCAATTTTGCTTTTGTTCGTGTAGGAACTACTAAAAAGGGAATTGATGCCCAATTCGCACGTAATATGCAGGGTGCAAATGCAGCAGGCATTCGTACGGGCGTTTATATTTATTCGTATGCAACTACGGTAGAAGCTGCTGCATACGAAGCAAATCTTGTTTTACAAAGTGTGCAACCTTATACCGTTTCTTTCCCGATTGCAATTGACATTGAAGATTCTGTTCAAAAAGCTTGTACACCGGAGCAATTGGCAGCAATTGCAAATACATTCTGTGGAATTATACAAAGCGCTGGATACTATCCAATCGTATATGGCAGTAAAAATTGGCTGACAACAAGAATAGGGCCAGTGGGGTACGATAAATGGGTGGCTCAGTATGCAGGAGCTTGTGAATATCCTAATCCAGCGATATGGCAATATACCAGCAATGGAGCTGTAGGTGGTATTAATGGTAGGGTAGATATGAATGTATTATATAAAGATTATAATTCACTTATTATTGCAGAAGGTTTTACTACGCGAAATAGCAAGACCTACTATTATAGCAATTATCGTATGCAAACAGGCTGGGTAACATTAGCGGATGGAAAATATTTCTTTAATCCAGCTGGTGAGATGCAGACTGGTTGGATCACGAATGGAACAATATCGTTTTATTTCCAGCCGACAGGAAAAATGCAGGTCGGTTTTGCAGATATTGAAGGAAAAAGATATTATTTTGATGATGCAGGATTGATGCAAGTTGGCTTGACTACAATCGGTGATAAAAAATATTACTTTGACTTAAAAGGTGTTATGCAAACGGGATGGCTGGATACTGGAGTTTCGAAATTTTACTTTAATCCGGATGGAACAATGGTCACAGGCTGGTCAGATATTAATGGAAAGAGATATTATTTTAAAGAAAATGGTGAAGCTGCGGTTGGATTAACGAAAGTGGGAGATGCGACATATTTATTTGACGGTGATGCATCCATGAAAACAGGCTGGATTGGTAACGAACAGGTTAAATATTACTTCCTGTCAGATGGTAAGATGTCTACGGGATGGCAGAATATAGATGGTGGTATCTATTACTTTAAAGCAGATGGAACTATGAATATTGGATTATTGATACTTGAAGGCCAGAAGTACTTTAATGATGCAGATGGTAAACTTGTCACAGGATGGAAATTTATCAATGACCGTTGGTTCTATTTTGCATCAAATGGAGTTATGGTAACAAATACAGTGGTTGACATTAATGGAGCGGTTTGTCAATTTGATGAAAACGGAATTTTGGTTGGTGCACCGGCAGGATTCGTTCCACAATAATAAGTTTACAGGAAACCAAAAAACGAGACAGCTAATTTTAGGCTGTCTTGTTTTTTGGTCTATCACCATTCGTGAAATGGTCATTGTTTTTTGTACCAATGTTCCATATATTGAATGCATAAATACAATCCCATAGCAATCAGACAAAGTATAAAAATACTTGTAATTACTAAATCAAGCTGAAATACCTGACTACCATAAATAATTAAGTAACCAAGTCCTTTTCGCGCGGAAAGAAATTCTCCAATGACAACACCTACAAGTGCCAGGCCAATATTTACTTTCATAGAACTAAGAAGAGTGGGGATGGAACCAGGCATTACCACTTTCGTAAATACATCTTTTTTTGTTCCGTGTAACGTATAGATAAGTTTTATTTTTTCTTCATCAATCTGTTTAAAACCTGCATAAAGACTGATGATAGAACCAAAAATTGCAACGGAGATCCCTGCAACAATAATGGTCACCATTCCCGTCCCCAGCCAAACAATAAGAAGGGGCGCTAATGCAGATTTTGGCAGACTATTTAAGATAACAAAAAAAGGCTCAACAATATCAGATAATTTTTTTGAATACCACAATAAGGTTGCTACTAATATACTTAGAAAGGTTACTAGAATAAAACTAATAATGGTTTCCAGAAGCGTAATCCAGCAATGCATGAAGAGTTCTTTTTTCATCAATAAGCTATAAATACATAGTATGACCCGCCTTGGGCTACTAAAAAAAAATCCGTCAATCCATTTCAGATCTACACTTACTTCCCATAAGATAAGAAAACCAATTAGGATGACGATTCGTGAGATGGTGACGAATGAATGCATCTTTTTATGTGCTTTCATATATGCGACCTGACTTGCCGATACTAAGTCATTCATGTTTCTAACTCCTTCCATAGAAGATTGAAATAATCTCTGAACTCAACTGCATTTCTCGCTTCAAGAGGCGTTTTATGATTTGTGGTAAGCGAGATGGGTATAATGCGCTTTACGGTTCCAGGGCGCTTGCTAAGGACTACGATACGGTCAGCAATACTGATTGCTTCTGATAAATCGTGAGTTATTAGAACGGCTGTTTTCCCGGTATGTCTGATTATTTGGCAAATATCATTCGATACCGACAATCTGGTTTGGTAATCAAGCGCACTAAACGGTTCATCTAAGAGTAAAATATCCGGTTCTAGAGCTAAGGTGCGGATCAGTGCAGCACGTTGTCTCATTCCTCCGGATAATTCATTTGGTTTTCTATCTTTAAAAGCATATAACCCATATTCCTTTAATAGTTGATCGACCTTTTCCAATTTATCTTTCGTAAGATGATGTTCTATTTCCAGTCCAAGAATCACATTTCGATAAACAGAACGCCAATCAAACAAATGATCGTGTTGCAGCATGTAACCAATTTCTGGATAATGAATAAGTCCATCCGGATTTTCAACATATATGGTACCGGTTTCAGGTTCCAGTAACCGGGCTATTATTGACAGAAGTGTAGATTTTCCGCATCCGCTGGGTCCGACAATAGCTAAGAATTCCCCGTTATTAATGTTAAAGGAAACATTATTGAGTGCGGGGATTTCACCATTCAGGCTATGATATGCAAAGCTGATGTTATTTAATTTTAGAAGTGTATCCATGTAATTTTCCCTTCTTTACATATAGTTTATAGTATGTATTTTTTATAGTTTTGTGTTGAATCTTTTGTATTAAGAAAGCAAATAAGTATGTTTTGAAAAATTAGGAAACAGATTTCTAAGAAATAGAAATATACGAACTGGTAAAAATGTGATACACTTTATTGAAATGAAGTTAAAATTATGATACTATCGAAACAGATTTAATAATTGGAGGACTATAATTATGGCACAACTTTGGGGAGGACGATTTACCAAAGAAACCGATCAACTTGTATACAATTTTAATGCTTCGATTTCTTTTGATAAAAAGTTCTTTAAACAAGATATAGAAGGCAGTGTTGCACATGTTGTAATGCTTGCCAAACAGGGGATTTTGACAAACGATGAAAAGGATCAGATCGTAAAAGGCCTCTCCGGTATCCGTGATGATGTGGACGAAGGAAAGCTTGAGATTACGAATGAATATGAAGATATTCATAGTTTTGTAGAAGCAAATTTGATAAAAAGAATCGGAGATGCAGGAAAGAAGTTACATACGGGTAGAAGCCGGAATGATCAGGTGGCTTTGGATATGAAATTATATACCAGATTAGAAGTTCTTCATGTGGATGCTCTTTTAAAAGAATTGCTTGAGACATTTATTGAAATAATGGAAACGAATATTGATACTTATATGCCAGGTTTCACGCATTTGCAAAAAGCCCAGCCAATTACACTTGCTCATCATATCGGCGCTTACTTTGAGATGTTTAAACGGGACAGAATGCGAATGAAAGATATTTATGCAAGAATGAACTATTGTCCGTTAGGTGCGGGAGCGCTTGCAGGCACCACATATCCGTTGGATCGTGACTATACAGCATCACTATTAGGATTTGAGGGCCCTACATTAAATAGTATGGATTCCGTTTCAGACAGGGATTATGTGATTGAATTTTTATCTGCTTTATCAACAATAATGATGCATTTAAGCCGTTTTTCAGAAGAGATTATCATATGGAACTCGAATGAATACAATTTTGTGGAGATTGATGATGCCTATTCTACAGGAAGCAGTATCATGCCACAAAAGAAGAATCCCGATATAGCAGAATTAGTAAGAGGAAAAACAGGTCGTGTATACGGGGCATTATTGTCGATCTTAACAACCATGAAAGGGATCCCTCTCGCCTATAATAAAGATATGCAAGAGGATAAAGAATTAACATTTGATGCGATTGATACGGTAAAAGGATGTATTGCCCTATTTAATGGGATGATACGAACGATGAAGTTCAACAATGCGACTATGGAAAAGAGTGCCATGAACGGCTTTACAAATGCAACAGATGCGGCAGATTACCTTGTAAATAAGGGAGTTCCATTTAGGGATGCACATAGTATTATCGGGAAATTAGTATTATATTGCGTAAATCATAAAAAATCTTTAGATGAACTATCTTTAGAGGAATATAAAACCATATCGGATATTTTTGAAGAAGATATCTATAAAACAATCAGTCTTGAGACATGTGTGCAAAAGCGCTTGACGATTGGAGCCCCAAGTGAAAAAGCAATGCAAACGGTGATTGCTTTCAATAAAACATACCTGGCAGAAAATTAACAGGGTGGAAATAAACTAAGAGGAGAAAAATTATGAGTGAGAAATTAAAAGTCGGAATTTTAGGTGGAACTGGTATGGTTGGGCAAAGATTTATTTCTTTGTTAGAAAATCACCCTTGGTTTGAAGTGACTACAATTGCTGCAAGTCCGCGTTCTGCTGGTAAAAGGTATGAAGAAGCCGTTGGCAATAGATGGAAGATGGTTACGCCAATGCCAGAAACAGTAAAAAATATGATTGTTATGAATGTAAATGAAGTTGAAAAAGTTGCTTCAGAAGTTGATTTTGTTTTCAGTGCAGTCGATATGACAAAAGATGAAATTAAAAAAATTGAAGAAGAATATGCCAAAACAGAAACGCCTGTTGTTTCAAATAATAGTGCTCACAGGTGGACTCCTGATGTACCTATGGTGGTCCCTGAGATCAATCCTGAGCACATGAAAGTAATTGATTCACAAAAAAAACGACTAGGAACAGTCAGAGGGTTTGTGGCTGTAAAACCAAATTGCTCTATCCAAAGTTATGCTCCAATTTTAACCGCTTGGAAAGAATTCGAGCCATATGAAGTAGTTGCTACCACCTATCAGGCGATATCGGGTGCTGGAAAGACCTTTAAGGACTGGCCTGAAATGGTAGAAAATATAATTCCTTATATTGGAGGAGAAGAAGAAAAATCAGAAAAGGAACCACTTAGAATCTGGGGTAAAGTAGAAGATGGCGTTATAAAACCTGCCACAACTCCAGCGATTACATGCCAGTGTATCCGTGTTCCTGTATTAAATGGCCATACGGCTGCTGTATTTGTTAAATTTAAAAAGAAACCTACGAAAGAACAGTTAATTAAAAAGTTAGTGGAATTTTCTGGAGTACCACAGGAATTAAACCTCCCTAGTGCACCAAAACAATTTATACAATATTTAGAAGAAGATAACAGACCGCAGGTTCAATTGGATGTAGACTATGAAAATGGCATGGGAGTATCTGTTGGACGTATTAGAGAGGATAGTATCTATGACTGGAAATTTGTTGGTCTGTCCCATAATACGGTTCGTGGTGCAGCTGGTGGGGCTGTTCTTTGCGCTGAATTATTAAAAGCACAAGGATATATCACCCAAAAATAACTACCGTAATGAGGGGGTATTGCTGTGGATGAACTACATTATCAGATTGATTTATTAACCGCTTTAAATCAAAAATTACAAGATAAAGATCGTATGTATCAATTGATATGCGAATCATCTAATAATGCCTACATTTTTTATAATTTTGAAGAGAATCATTTGGAAGTATTAGGAAACTGGAAACAATTTTTTAATTTTAATATGGAAGACGTAAAGGATCTGCTCGTTGTGCTGGACTGTATTCGACAGGAGGATATGGTTTCTGTCAAAGAATTATTATTTTTGGAAAAATCTAATCTTACAAAGAAGACCCTGGAATGTTGTCTCGCAGATCACAAGACTTGGCTGGAAATTGAAACCAATGTATTTTACGAAAGAGAACAACCTGTTAACAAGACAATTTGTTTTAAAAACATTACCCATCACAAATCACAGAGGGACGAATTAATGTACATGGCTTACTACGATTCATTAACAGGTCTCTATAACCGTAATAATTTTGTCCGTCTTTTAACAGAATGGATAAACAAAGCCAGAAAAAATGAGATAATAAGCGTTATTTTTGCCGATATTGATGATTTTCGTAAAATAAATGATGGCATGGGTCTGATTGTGGGAGATGAACTGGTACAATTGTTTGCACAATTCCTGAATGATTTTAATTCAGAGAATGTGATAGTTTCTCATTTTACAAGTGATATATTTTGCATTGCTATCTTAGATCCATGTGGAAACAGAAGTGTAGAGTCTATTTATGAAGCAATACAAGAAAGAATTGCAAGACCTTTCCTATTATCGGATAGAAGAGAATTGACTATATCAGTCAGTTATGGAGTCGCAGAATACCCGGAAGCGGCTACTACAGCAGTAGAGTTGATCAATTATGCGGAGATTGTGATGTTTCGTTCCAAGGTGAACGGTAAAGGATCTATTCATTATTATGATGCCAATATATTGAATGATTTTCTGGAAAATATCGTTTTAGAACATAAATTAAAAGAAGCCGTAAATTTATGTAGTTTCTTTTTATGTTTTCAACCACAATATGCTACCAAAACACATGTTCTTCGTGGCGTGGAAGCGTTGATACGTTGGCGGGATATGGATGGGAATTTAATTAGTCCGGTAACCTTTATTCCAATTGCAGAAAAAAATAATTTAATTATTCCAATCGGTGATTGGGTCATTGATGAGAGCCTCCGGATTTATGCAGAATGGAAAAGAAAGTATCCCTATAATTTTACATTATCGATCAATATATCAACGGTTCAATATAAGAAAAAGGACTTTATACCAAAATTATTAAGTGCACTTAAAAAATATAACGTAGCCTGTAGCGATGTTGAATTAGAGATTACAGAGAGTGTATTGATTGTAGAATTTGAAGATGTGGTTCAAAAAATGCTTTTGTTACGCGATTATGGGTTCAAAGTTTCATTGGATGATTTTGGGACAGGTTTTTCTTCTCTTTCTTACTTAAAAGGTTTGCCTATCAATGCCTTGAAAATTGACAAATCATTTATAGATACGATTATGCAGGATACTGCAAGTAAAATTATTATGGATACTATAGTATCAATGGCCAAAAAACTTGGTTATGAGACAATTGCTGAAGGGGTCGAGACAAGAGAACAATATGATTATCTAAAATCAATTGAATGTGATGTGATACAAGGATTTCTGATAGGAAAGCCAAAAACAGTTGATGAAATGGAAACTTTGTTAAACAAACAAAATGAATGAAACAGACTATTTTTACTTTAAAGCAGGTGAAACTAAAAACCGAAATCTATATTATTTTGATAACATTGTATTGATTCTTATCATTAACGAATAAGGCTTAAAAGCAGATTGCTGAAAGATACAAAAGGTTGACAAATTAGGAATAGAATGATAATTTAGTAAGAGCAAAGAGGCGAAGTAGAAAGAACCTGATAAATCTACTTTGTCTCTTTTGATTCTTATGGCAGAGCGAAAAAATTTATTTTATTGGAGAGCGTGAGGACGCAGATGGGAGAAAAGATGAAAAAAATAATTTTAACATTAGTAATAAGTATGATGTCCTTTTCACTTGTGGCATGTGGGAACAGTGAAAATAAAGGTGCAACTTCAGCAGAAATGAAGGACAAAACAGCAGAATCAGAGGCGTCAGATCAAACTGCTGGAAAGACTTTGAAAGTAGCTATGGAATGCGGATATGCTCCTTACAATTGGACACAGCCGAATGATTCTAATGGAGCGGTTCCTATTAATGACAGTTCTGATTATGCATATGGATATGATGTTATGATTGCAAAAAAAATAGCTGAGAAATTAGGATATGAATTACAAATTGTGAAGCTTGATTGGGATTCATTGGTCCCTGCTGTACAATCTGGTACTGTGGATTGTGTTATTGCAGGACAATCAATTACATCGGAACGCTTACAAATGGTTGATTTTTCGGAACCATATTATTTTGCATCTATTGTTGGTCTGGTCAACAAAGATAGTAAATATGCAGATGCAAAGGGGCTTACCGGTCTTGCAGGGGCGACTTGTACTTCACAATTAGGAACAATCTGGTATGATTCTTGTCTGCCACAAATCGCAGACGCGAAGATCCTACCGGCACAAGAATCAGCACCATCCATGTTAGTAGCCTTAAATGCGGATAGGGTCGACTTAGTTGTAACAGATATGCCTACCGCTATGGCAGCATGTGTTGCTTACCCGGATATGAAAATTTTAGATTTTTCTGCTTCCGATGATGATTTTGAAGTTTCAGAAGAAGATATCAACATAGGTATTTCTGTTCAAAAAGGGAATAAAGAATTGTTAGATGGTATCAATAGTGTGTTGGCTGATATGACAAAAGAGGATTTTGCAAGTATGATGAATGAGGCTATTTCAGTTCAACCGCTATCTGAATAGTTGTTTTAAGTCTTTCTCGTGGAAAGGAGTTTAGACTCATGATTTCAGAAATGAATTTTATGCAGAGAATTATTTATATTTTACAAATTTATGGGATATCCTATCTGAAAGGTGCAGGAACAACCATTGCGATCGCCCTTGTTTCCACCTTTATCGGATGTGTGATCGGTTTTGCGATTGGCCTTATTCAGACAATTCCGATAGATAAACAAAGATCCAGTTTTTTGAAAATAGGAGTTCTTAAATTAATACAAACAATTTGTTCTATTTACGTAGAAGTATTCAGAGGTACTCCTATGATTGTACAAGCTGTATTTATCTATTATGGATTATCACAAATATTTTCCGTCCAACTAGGAATGTGGCAGGCGGCATTTCTGGTTGTATCCATTAATACTGGTGCGTATATGGCTGAATCTGTTCGTGGTGGTATTGTGTCTGTGGATTCTGGTCAAATGGAAGGGGCGAAAGCAATCGGTATGACGCATGTGCAGGCGATGATGAACGTCATCTTACCCCAGGCATTTCGTAATATTTTACCGCAAATTGGAAATAACCTGATTATCAATATTAAAGATACCTCCGTATTGTCTGTTATCAGTATTGTAGACCTGTTTTTTGTACATAAGAGCGTTTCTGGAGCTCTTTATACCTATTTTGAATCCGCAACGATAGTAATGCTGATCTATCTTACTCTTACAGTTCTCGCATCGCGCCTGTTACGTCTGTTGGAAAAGAAGCTAGACGGTGATGAGAACTATGAACTGGTTGATTGTATGGATATTGGGAATCAGATGAGAAAGGAAGGGCGTTAATATGGGACAAACGAAAGAAATTCTTCAGATTGAGCATCTGGAAAAGAGCTTTGGAACACATAGCGTCTTGAAAGATATCTCATTTCCTGTAACAACGGGCGATGTTATATCTGTTATTGGAGCCTCAGGTTCTGGTAAATCTACAATGCTGCGCTGTATTAATCTTTTGGAAATACCGACGGGAGGTAAGATTTTATATCATGGGGAGGATATTACAAGGCCTAAAATGAATGTGGCATCCTATCGGGAAAAGGTAGGTATGGTATTTCAAAATTTCAATCTTTTCAGTAATATGAGCGTATTGGAAAATTGTATGGTTGGTCAGATCAAGGTCATGAAAAGAGAGCCTGTTGTGGCAAAAGAAAAAGCAGTCCATTTTTTGCAAAAAGTAGGTATGGAGCCCTATATTAATGCAAAGCCAAAGCAATTATCAGGAGGGCAGAAGCAACGTGTAGCAATCGCGAGAGCATTGGCTATGGAACCGGAAGTTTTGTTATTTGATGAACCTACTTCTGCACTGGACCCACTTATGGTAGGAGAGGTACTGCAAGTTATGCGGACACTCGCTTCGGAAGGTTTGACAATGATTGTGGTTACGCATGAGATGGAATTTGCAAGAGATGTTTCCAATCAGGTGATCTATATGGATGAAGGCATTATTGCAGAATCAGGATCACCAGAAGACATTTTTACCCATCCTAAAAATCCGAAAACGATGGCTTTTTTACATACTATCTTGAATAAATAATGATAAAGAATTAATTTGTTTTAAACTACAATTTGTGTTATATTTGAAGCGGGTGTACAACGTTTTGCGTTGAACACTCGCTTTCTTAACAGAAAGAATTCATAAGATAACAAGGGAGAATTCATTTGTGGATACAAAAGCATTAACGCCAATGATGCAGAAATATAGAGAGACTAAGGAAGAAAATAAAGACTGTATCTTATTTTACAGACTTGGGGATTTTTATGAAATGTTTTTTGAAGATGCGATCGTTGCATCGAAAGAATTAGAGATAGCGTTGACAGGGAAAAGCTGTGGATTGGAAGAACGGGCTCCTATGTGTGGGATTCCCTATCATGCAGTTGACGGTTATTTAAACAAACTGGTTTCCAAAGGGTATAAGGTTGCAATTTGTGAGCAAGTGGAAGATCCAAAGCTCGCTAAAGGCCTTGTAAAAAGAGAAGTAGTAAGAATTGTAACTCCAGGAACCAATTTAAATGTACAGGCATTGGAAGATTCAAAAAATAATTATTTGATGTGTATTGTTTACATGCCTAATAAAATTGGAATTTCTATTGCTGATGTCACTACAGGAGACTACTATTTAACGGAAGTGGATGACTGTAAAAAACTGTTAGATGAAATCTATAAATATATGCCAATTGAAATTATAGGTAATGATGCTTTAATGGTCAGTGGACTGAATGTGGAAGACCTGAAGGAAAGAATGCACATTTCGGTTTCTTCACTGGATTCTTGGTATTTTGATGATGATTCTTGCAAACGTTCTATTATGAAGCATTTTAAAGTTTCCGATCTGTCTGGGCTAGGTATAGGAGAGTTTTCAGCCGGAGTGATTGCTGCTGGTGCTCTATTACAATATTTAATAGAAACGCAAAAAATAGGTCTGGATCATTTTACCCATTTATATCCCTATGTAACAAGTATGTATATGTTACTTGACAGTTCTACAAGACGTAATTTGGAATTAACAGAAACATTGAGGGAAAAACAAAAAAGAGGTTCCCTGCTTTGGGTATTAGATAAGACAAAGACAGCCATGGGAGCTAGAACGCTGCGTAGTTATTTGGAGCAGCCTTTAGTCGATCGGACTGTTATTACAGAACGTCTGGATGTAATCGAAGCATTGTCAGCAGAACCTGTTGGGAGAGATGAAATTCGGGAATACCTCAATGCGATTTATGATTTAGAGAGATTATTAAGTAAAGTTAGTTATAAATCTGCGAATCCAAGAGATATGATAGCATTTCGCAATTCACTTAAAATGCTTCCTCCCATCAAGACCGTTTTAGACGGATTTCAAAAGAAATTACTGAATAAAATCAATGAAGATATTGACCCTTTAGAAGATATTTATGAATTGATCAGGCTTTCTATCTTAGAAGAGCCGCCTATAGCCATAAGAGAAGGGGGGATCATAAAAGAGGGATTTCATGCAGATATTGATACCTTGCGTCGGGCAAAAACAGAAGGGAAGAACTGGTTAGCCGAACTTGAGAATAAAGACAGAGAACGTACTGGTATCAAGGGACTGAAGATCAAATATAATAAAGTCTTTGGGTATTATTTTGAAGTTACCAATTCTTATAAAAATATGGTTCCGGATGATTATATCCGGAAACAGACATTGGCAAATGCAGAGCGTTATACGACACCAAAATTAAAAGAATTGGAAGACACCATTTTAAATGCGGAAGATAAATTGTACACATTGGAATACGATATTTTTTGTGACATACGTGATACCGTTGCCGCAGAATTAGAACGTATTCAAAAAACCGCAAAGGCAATTGCAAAGCTGGATGTATTTGCCTCACTTTCTCTGGTTGCGGAACGCAATCAATACGTACGTCCTTCGCTGAATGAAAAAGGTATCGTTCATATTAAAGGTGGCAGGCATCCTGTTGTGGAAAAAATGATTGATCATGATATGTTTATTGATAATGATACTTATCTTGACAATGATTCTCATTGTGTTTCAGTCATTACAGGACCTAATATGGCTGGGAAATCAACTTATATGCGTCAGTCAGCACTTATTGTATTAATGGCTCAAATAGGATGTTTCGTGCCGGCAAAAAGTGCAGATATTGGTATTGTGGATCGAATATTTACCAGAGTTGGAGCATCGGATGATCTTGCAAGCGGACAGAGTACGTTTATGGTGGAGATGAATGAAGTTGCAAACATTCTTAGAAACGCGACTTCAAATAGCTTACTAATTTTAGACGAGATTGGAAGAGGCACCTCTACATTTGATGGTTTGAGTATTGCCTGGGCAGTGATTGAGCATATCAGCAATCGTAAATTATTAGGTGCCAAGACCCTGTTTGCCACGCATTATCATGAGCTGACAGAGTTGGAAGACAAAATGAATAATGTAAATAATTATTGTATCGCTGTAAAAGAAAAGGGAGATGATATTGTCTTTCTAAGAAAAATCATAAAAGGCGGTGCTGATAAAAGTTATGGTATTCAAGTAGCCAAACTGGCTGGGGTTCCTGATTTTGTAATAGACCGGGCTAAGGAGATCGTAGAACAATTATCAGACAATGATATTACCAGAAGAGTGCAGGCAATAGAGATCAATCATAAGACTGATAAAAAGAAAGTTGCTAAATTAGATCAGGTCGATTTGGAACAAATATCCCTGTTTGATACGGTTAAAGATGAAGATGTAGTAAAGGAATTAAAAGAAATCGATATTAGTAATCTGACACCAATCGATGCGTTAAACACGTTATATAGTCTTCAAAACAAATTAAAGAACAGGTGGTAGAAGAACAAAAGAAAGGAGACAGTATGAATACAATTCAAATCCTAGATAACGAAACCATTGACAAGATTGCGGCGGGAGAGGTCGTGGAAAGACCTGCCAGTGTGGTAAAAGAATTAGTTGAGAATGCGATAGATGCTTTGGCAACAGCGGTGACAGTAGAGATCAAACAAGGTGGAATCTCACTTATTCGGGTTACCGATAATGGTGCAGGAATAGCAAAAGAACAAATTGAAAAAGCATTCTTACGTCATGCCACTAGTAAAATAAAAAGTGCAGAAGATCTTTTATCCTGCTCAAGTTTAGGTTTTCGGGGTGAGGCATTATCAAGTATCGCAGCTGTTTCCATGGTTGAGTTTGTGACAAAACAAAATGTATCTTTAATGGGTGTCCGCTATGTAATTGAAGGTGCCATGGAAAAAGAAATTGAGGATATTGGTGCTCCTGATGGGACTACGATTATAGTCCGTAATTTATTTTTTAATACACCAGCGAGAAGAAAGTTTTTAAAATCACATCAGACGGAGGCGAGCTATATTTCTGAGCTTATGGAAAATATGGCTATGTCAAAACCTGAAATATCATTTAAATATGTAGTAAATGGGCAATTAAAGTTCCACACTTCAGGTAATGGTGATTTAAAGGAAATTATTTATCGTATCTATGGTAGGGATACCACAAAAGAATTACTTCCAATTTATCTTACGAATGATTCTCTGACAGTAAGTGGATTTATTGGAAAACCCATCATTAATCGGGCAAATCGGAGCTTTGAAAAGTTTTTTGTGAACCATAGATATATTAAAAGTGATCTCTTATGCAAATCTGTGGAAGAAGCATTTAAACCTTTTACTATGCAACATAAATTTCCGTTTGTGATCCTCCATATCGAGGTGGATCCGGATAAAATAGATGTAAATGTACATCCGACAAAAATGGAAATACGATTTTCTGATCAGAATGAATTGCATCAGAATATTTTAGAAGCAGTAAGGGAATCATTATCTGTACAAGAATTGATTCCTGAGATATCCATGGATTTACTTAAGGAAGATAAAAAGAATTCAGAATATTCCAATATGGTTGAAAAGAAAGCACCGGAACCTTTTGAGGTGAATCGAATTCAGGCAGATTGTGTTAGGGAGACTCCGGTATATTCCGTCGGAGTAGAAAGAAAAGGAAATTTTGAAAACGTACTGCAAAGTGTAAAGCCATCTCAGGTCTTTGGTAGTGGAAATACAAAAGTGGTCACAAATAGTGATGATTTCCATTCGAATATAATCAAACCGAAGGACCAAGTTATTATTGAAAAGCATACCCAAATGAATTTTTTTGATGATAAATTATTAACGAAAGAAGCAAGAAATGAATATCAAATATTGGGACAGATTTTTGATACATACTGGATAATTGCATACCGTGATAAAATATTCTTCATGGATCAGCATGCCGCACATGAAAAGGTAAAGTATGAAGCTTTGCTAAAAAAAATAAACGATAAAGAGATTATCACACAAACCCTGAATCCTCCTGTCATTGTTACGCTTAGTAGTAAAGAAGAAGATATCTTGAAACAATACCAGACTTATTTTCAAGAAATAGGTTTTGAAATGGAATGTTTTGGTGGAAATGAATATGCGCTTAGAAGCGTACCGACAGATCTGTATGGATGCGATGAAAAAAGTTTATTTCAGGATATTTTAGATGAATTAATTGAAAATAATAGAATGAGCCAACCCACTGTGATTTTAGAGAAATTAGCCTCCATGTCTTGTAAAGCCGCGGTGAAAGGGAATAATAGTCTTACCATGGAAGAGGTAAGTGTCCTGTTAGATGAATTATTGGAGCTTGACAATCCATATCACTGCCCTCATGGAAGGCCAACGATTATTTCCATGTCAAAATATGAGGTTGAGAAGAAATTCAAGAGAATTGTATAGGAGAGTGTATGTCAGAAAAAAATGCCCTTATTGTATTAACCGGACCTACTGCTGTCGGTAAAACAAGATTATCAATTGCATTGGCAAAAGCCATCGGCGGAGAGATTATCTCCGCCGATTCTATGCAGGTATATAAACATATGGATATTGGTTCTGCAAAAATCAGTCCGGAAGAAATGCAGGGCGTTCCTCATTATATGATTGATTGTATAGAGCCATCGGAAGATTTTAATGTAACAATTTTTCAAAAAATGGCAAAAAAATATATGGATATCATATATAGCCATGGTAATATTCCTATTTTAGTGGGAGGCACGGGTTTTTACATTCAAGCCGTTTTATATGATATTGATTTTACAAGCAATGATGAAGATATGTCATACCGAAACTCTTTGGAAGAATCGGCGCGCCTACATGGTGATGCCTATCTACACGCCATGTTGAAAAAAGTAGATACCGAATCGGCATTATTGATCCATGAAAATAATAGAAAACGCGTGATAAGAGCACTCGAATTTTATGAAAAGACAGGAACTAAAATTTCTTTGCATAACGAAGCAGAACATCAAAAGGAGTCCCCTTATGCATTTCAATATTTTGTTTTGACAGACCATAGAGAACGAATCTATATGAATATCGATAAACGGGTTGACATTATGCTAGAAGAGGGACTTATCCGTGAAGTACAGATACTGAAAGACATGGGGTGCCAAAGGGAATCCGTCGCTATGCAAGGTCTGGGCTATAAAGAAATGTTTTCTTATCTGGATGGAGAATGTACGTTAGAAGAAGCCGTTTCTCTCATCAAACGAAATACCAGACATTTCGCGAAAAGGCAACTTACCTGGTTTCGCAGGGAACGGGATGTCACATGGATTGAAAAGGGACAATATCAGTATGATGATGAAAAAATATTAGAACGCATCATACAACAAATACAAAAAAGGAGTAGGGATTAAATGGATGCAGCACCAATGAAAAAGATATATCAGGATATGGGGATTGAGGAAGATGTATATGCATTCGGAGAAACCATCTTAGAGACTTTGACAGACAGATTTCAGATGATAGACCAGACAGCTGAATACAACCAGTTAAAAGTCATTGAAGCGATGCAGAAAAACAAAGTAAGTGAAGCGTGTTTATTAGGAACAACTGGATATGGTTATAATGATATAGGCAGGGATACGTTAGAAGCAGTCTATGCATCTGTTTTTCATACAGAGGATGCATTGGTAAGGCCTCAAATAACTTGTGGTACGCATGCCCTCGCCCTTGCATTGATGAGCAATTTGAGACCGGGTGATGAATTACTGTCTCCTGTTGGGAAACCCTATGATACGCTGGAAGAAGTGATTGGAATCAGAGAGTCAAATGGTTCCTTAAAGGAATATGGTATCACTTATAAACAGGTAGATTTGCTTGCAAACGGAGAGTTCGATTACGAGCAGATTCAAAATGCAATCCAGAAAAAAACGAAACTAGTGACCATTCAAAGGTCAAAGGGCTACCAAACGAGACCCACACTTTCGGTCAAGAAAATAGGGGAGTTGATTGCATTTATAAAAAAGATCAATCCAGAAATTATTTGTATGGTTGATAATTGTTATGGTGAATTTGTAGAAAAAATTGAACCAACAGATGTTGGTGCCGATATGGTGGTAGGGTCTTTGATCAAAAATCCAGGTGGTGGTTTAGCACCAATTGGTGGATATATTGCGGGTAGAAAAAAGTACGTTGAAAATGCCGCATTTCGTTTGACTTCTCCAGGGCTTGGAAAAGAAGTAGGTGCTTCTCTTGGGGTATTAGGTTCTTTTTATCAAGGATTATTTTTGGCTCCGACGGTAACGTCTTGTGCGGTAAAAGGAGCTATATTTGCAGCAAATATTTATGAAAGACTGGGTTATCCAGTAATTCCCAATAGTACGGAGTCAAGGCACGATATTATACAGGCAGTCGAACTGGGGTGTGCAGAAGGTGTTATTGCATTTTGTAAGGGGATCCAATCCGCAGCTTCTGTTGACAGCTTTGTATCACCAGAGCCTTGGGCCATGCCCGGCTATGACAGTGACGTTATCATGGCCGCCGGAGCGTTTATATCTGGTTCCTCTATAGAATTAAGTGCGGATGCTCCCATCAAACCACCTTATGCCGTGTATTTTCAAGGTGGTCTTACCTTTGCACATGCAAAATTAGGTATCTTAAAATCTTTACAGGCATTAGTAAAGGAAGGAATCATAAAAAGAGATTGGAATTTGATATGAACCGAACATAAAGCAACTGGTACGAATTGTCTGGATTTATGTCGAAATATTTCTCGCTATTTTGGTATACATTAATTTGTATTTGTGATAAACTATTTCTAGTTACTGGGTGCTAACCATGCACTCAGTAACTGTTATGTCATTCGATAATTTTTTTGGAGGTTACATATGAGAAAGAAGAATCATTGGGCATGTTTTCTTATGATTCTGGCAGGTATTGTTGCAGGCGGCTTTGTTGGTAGTCTTTTTCCGAATACGTGGTTAAACTATGGACAGACTTTTGGACTTACCAATCCAGTCATTTTAGATTTAGGAATTCTGGCTGTCACATTTGCGCTTACCATTAAGATTACTGTTTCCAGTATAATTGGTATTATGATAGGTGTTTTAATTTTTAAATACTTGTAAGGAACGATTCCATTATAGATATGTCTGGAGAACATATAATGGGAGTTAAGTTTGAAAAAAATGGAAGATAAGACAAAAAATATGGATAAGCCATATGAAAAATTTCAAAAACTGGGGGCAGAAGCGCTAACGGATTCAGAGCTCCTTGCAATTATCATTAGAACAGGCACAAAAGATGAAAATTCTGTTATGATCGGAAGGAAGGTGCTGGATCTTGCTGACCCGAGATTAGGATTGCTTGGTCTCCATCATGTCTCTTTATCTGATCTGATGACGATACGCGGTATTGGAGTGGTTAAGGCCATTAAGATTAAATGTATCTCAGAACTGTCAAAGCGTTTATCAAAAGCAAGTGCCAAACTGAGCTTGCAAATAGACCAGCCAGGGACAGTTGCAGATTATTACATGGAAGAATTAAGACATATTGAAACAGAACGCATCTTATTGGTAATGCTAGATAATAAGAATCGAATTATTAATGATTGTATTGTATCACAGGGAACGGTAAATTCGTCCTTGCTTTCTCCAAGAGAAATATTTTTATTAGCATTGCAAAATAAAGCAGTATATATCCTATTGCTTCATAATCATCCGAGTGGAGATCCCACACCGAGCAAACAGGATATACAGATTACAAAGAGAATTATGGATGTCGCAAAATTAATTGGAATTCCTCTGATTGATCATATTATTATCGGGGATAACAAATATATGAGTTTTAAAGAAGCAGAACTTTTATAAAAGAAAGGGGTTTTTATGTTGTCAAACAACTTATTTGGTATCGATTTAGGTACTAGCAATATAAAGATTTATAGCCGTAACGATGATTCTATTATGGTAGAAAGAAATATGATTGCCATTGCAAACAAACAAGATTTATTTGCTTATGGGAATTCCGCATTTGAAATGTATGAGAAGGCACCTAAAAATATTCATATTTCTTATCCACTATGTAATGGTGTAATTGCTGATATCAAGAGCATGCAGACATTGCTCAAATACTTTCTTTCCGATATCTGCAAGAATAATCTGAAACAGGCAGACTATATCGTTGCCGTTCCAACCGATATTACGGAAGTTGAAAAAAGAGCCTTTTATGATTTAATAAAAGATGCAAACGTGAAAGCCAAAAGAATTCAGGTAGTTGAAAAAGCAATTGCAGATGGGCTTGGACTAGAAATAGATGTTAAAAATTCACAGGGAGTTCTCGTTGTGAATGTTGGTTTTGATACCACTGAAATTTCAATATTGTCATTGGGTGGAATTGTATTAAGTAAATTGATTAAAATTGGTGGTAATAAATTTGATGAAGCGATCAAAAATGCAGTTCGTCATGAGTTTAGTTTATTAATAGGCGGTAAAACAGCTGAAAATGTTAAAATTTCTATGAAAGATCTGGAGGCTTCCGGACAAAAAGCGGTCGTATATGGAAGAGATATTGTAACAGGACTGCCTGTAGAAAAAGAAATTCCGACAGATATTGTGGACCAAGCCTTAAGGGAGCATTTCAATACGATCATAGACAATATCAAGGTGATTTTGGAAAGAACGCCTCCAGAATTGGCTGCAGATATCTATCGGAAAGGAGTTTATCTAACTGGTGGAGCATCACAGGTCAATCATTTAAGTGAACTTATCAATGTTGGAACCGGACTGAAAGTAAATATTTCTGCAAATCCATTGCAGAGTGTAGTACTTGGCTTAGGGAAGATCATAAAGGAAGATAATTATAAATCAGTCGCGTATACCATAGAAGGAATGAGTAAATGAGTCCTATAATAAAAAAGAAAAGAGAAAAATTTCATTTACCTAGTAAATATCTCTTATTAATTTTGACTTTTTTATGTGTTGCGATGATGGGAATCACTTTTACCACAGATTATCTGGGTGGTTCTCTAAGTGTTGTATCAGGTTATGTTATTGTACCATTTCAAAATGGGGTTACTACGGTTGGCACTTGGATTTCAAACAGAGTGGAAGAATTAGGTCAGCTTAGGGAAGTATTGGCGGAAAATAAAGTATTACAACAAAAAGTGGATGATCTTACTGTCCAAATGACCGAATTGCAACAGGAAAAATATGAATTGAATAATCTTCGGGAATTGTATAAATTGGATGAACAATATGCGCAATATGATAAAGTCGGCGCGCGTATTATCGGAAAAGATTCGGGTAATTGGTTCCATTCCTTCATCATAGATAAAGGCACAAAGGATGGAATCGAGGTAGACATGAATGTGATAGCTGGCGGAGGACTAGTAGGTCGCATCAGTAATGTGGGACCAAATTGGGCAAAAGTCACTTCTATCATAGATGATAATTCGAATGTCAGTGGAATGATTCTTGCAACTTCAGACAGATTGATCGTGTCAGGCGATCTTGAATTAATGGAATCGGGTATCATACGCTTTGAGCAATTAGTTGACAGTGCAAATAAAGTCGTAGAAGGTGATAAGATCGTAACTTCTAAAATCAGTGATAAATATTTACCAGGAATTTTAATTGGCTATATCAGTGAGATACAAATCGATTCCAATAATTTAACGAAGTCAGGGTATTTGACAACTGCGGTAGATTTTGAGCATTTAGAGGAAGTTTTGATTATTAAGAAGTTAAAACAAAAGGTCACTAATTAAATGGAGAAATAATCATGAAAAGAAATATCATTACGGTATTCACCATTATATTATGTTTTTGTTTACAATGTACGGTTTTCCGTACGTTAAATTTTGGTGGAATCGGACCAAATCTCTTAATAATTGTAACGTCTGTTTTTGGTTTTATGAATGGAAAAAAATCTGGAATTGTGATTGGTTTTTTCAGCGGATTATTGATCGATATTTTCTTTGGTCAGGTGCTGGGCTTTTATGCATTGATCTACATGTACATAGGCTTTGCGAATGGTGCATTTCATAAAATATTTTATCCGGAAGATATTAAGTTACCACTGATATTAATTACACTCAGTGATATCGCATATGGTTTCGTAACGTATTTTTTGATGTTCCTTTTGAGAGGTAAGTTCCAGTTTCCATTTTATTTTATACATGTAATTTTACCGGAAATTGTTTACACAGTTGTCATTACAATTTTTTTGTATCCTATTATTTTATTATTAAACAAGCGATTTATGGAAGAAGAAAAAAGGAGTGCCAAAAAATTTGTTTAAAAATTTGAAAGATTATATAATCAATCTGGTCACATCTCGATTATTTGTATTAATAATATGCATTTTTTTTATGGGTGCAACATTATTATACCGTATCTTTGATTTACAGATTGTGAACGGTGAATCATATCTCAATAACTTCAAACTGAAAATCAAAAAAGAACGTAGTATTGCCAGTACAAGAGGAAAGATCTACGATCGGGACGGGGAAGTTCTGGCCTATAATGAGCTGGCCTATTCAGTGACGATTGAAGATGTATACAAGTCAGGCAGTGAAAAGAATTCAAATTTGAATAAGACGATTTATGAATTAGTAAAAATTATTGAGAGAAATGACGATAAAATTATTAATGATTTTAACATCGTTTTAAATAAAGATAATAACTACATATTTAACGTGGAAGATAAACAATTGCTTCGGTTTTTGGCCGATGTCTATGGGTGCGCTAAAATAGATGAATTAAAATATGCGCAAAAGACGGCGACGCCTGATGAGGTGATGGATTATCTGTCAGGACCAGGTATGTTTGGTATTGGAACGTACAAAATACCTGGTGATCGTAAATCTTTTATAATCGGAGATGGATTTACCAAAAGCGAACGATTAAAGATAACAACCATTCGATATGCGATGAATGCCAATAGTTATCAAAAATATATTCCAACCCAGGTAGCTTCGGATGTCTCTGATAAGACAGTAGCGGTAGTGATGGAAAATAGTACGCAATTAGAAGGTGTTTCCATAGCAGAAGATACCGTACGCAAATATGTGGACAGTACCTATTTTTCGCATATAATAGGTTATACTGGAAAAATATCATCGGAAGAATTATCATCCTTAAATAAAGAAACACATTCCTATGATATGAATGATATGATTGGTAAAGCAGGAATAGAACAAGTCATGGAGACCAAATTGCAAGGGAAAAAAGGCTCTGAAACGGTTTATGTAGATAATCTTGGAAAGGTAATTGAAACCAGCAATAAGGTGGATCCTGTCGCTGGAAATGACTTGTATTTAACGATTAAGAAAGATTTACAAAAAGCGACATACAATATATTAGAGCAAAAGATTGCAGGTATTCTCGTATCAAAAATTCGCAACATAAAAGTATATGTTGCCGCAGAAGATGCGAATGAAGCAAATATAATCATTCCTATTGATGATGTTTATTTTGCTTTGATCAATAATAATGTGATTGATACCACGAAATTTCAGGAAAAAGATGCCAGTGAAACTGAAAAAAGCGTATATCAGAATTATTTAAATAAACAGAATCTGGTTTTTGATGTCTTACGAAATGAACTATCTGAAAAAGCGACCCCTTATAAGGATCTGAATTCGGAATATAAGGTATATGAAAGTTATATTGTTTCTATGCTGTCGAGCAGCAATAAGGGTATTCTTGTCAGCAGTAAGATTGACACTTCTGATGAAATTTATAATGCATGGAAAACAGCAGAGTCAATCAGTTTAAAAGAATATTTAAATCATGCTATCGCAAAAAATTGGATTAATATATCAAAATTAGATTTAAGTAGCCAATATGCAAATTCCGATGAAATTTATCAAAAACTGATTGAATATATTTTTGATAACCTAGAAAATAACACTGATTTTTCTAAAAAATTATATAAATATATGATCAACGACAATACCCTGACAGGAAAACAAGTCTGTACGTTATTATGGGATCAGAATATTATTGATATTGATTATTCTGAAATTAATAACTTGAAAAATGGCTCTTTATCACCTTATAATTTTATGTTACAGAGAATCGCTAGTTTAGATATTACACCTGCACAGCTTGCATTAGATCCTTGTTCCGGATCCAGTGTCATTACGGATGTAAACACGGGTGAGGTATTGGCAATGGTAACGTATCCCAGTTATGATAATAACCGTTTAGCAAATTCCATTGATGCGAATTATTACAATGAGTTACAGACCGATTTGTCATTACCGATGTGGGATTATGCAACGCAACAATTGTCCGCTCCAGGTTCAACGTTTAAGATGGTTTCAGCCGCTGCGGCGATAGGGGAGGGAATAACGAGTATTTATGATAAAGTCGTCTGTACGGGTACGTTTGAAAAAGTGACACCTTCTCCTAGATGCTGGCGTCATTCTGGACATGGTGCTTTGGATTTATCAGGCGCCATTCAAAATTCCTGTAATTATTTTTTCTATGAGATGGGATATCGCTTGAGTATTGATCAAAGTAATTCCTATAATAGTGATTATGGGTTGAAGAGATTGGCCAAATATGCGGATATGTTTGGACTTACTGAAAAATCTGGCGTTGAGATAGAAGAGTCCGTACCGCATGTATCAGATCAATATTCGGTACCATCGGCTATCGGTCAGGGTACCAATAACTATACGACTGTCGGACTTGCGCGATATGTTACAGCCGTTGCCAATAGTGGAACATGTTATAATTTAAGTCTGATAGATAAATTAAAAGATGCCAATGGAACGTTACTTGAGGATTACTCTCCTCAGGTTCGTAATCATATAGATCTTTCTGCTACGACTTGGGATGCCATTCATACGGGTATGCGAAAAGTAGTTGAAGATAAATCATACTATGCCAACATGTCAGTTCATGTAGCTGGTAAAACAGGTACTGCACAAGAGAATAAAAAGAGAGCAAACCATGCGTTATTCGTTGGATATGCCCCTTATGAAAAACCGGAAATAGCAATCGCGACCCGTGTAGCCTTTGGTTATTCATCTAATTATGCTGCGGAGATTTCGAGAGATATCTTCAAGTATTACTTCCATTTAGAGGATGAGAGTCAATTGATTACTGGAGAAGCTGAAGTACCGGAGGCTGAGGGAATTTCTGCAGATTAGTACAAGAAAAATTATCTTAGGAAGGAGCGCAAATGAACCAGAATGTTATTGTTAAGAGTTTTCAGAATGGGCTGAATGTTATTTTGGATCCCAACGTTCCATTTGAAACATTAGTAGCAGATCTTGAAAATAAATTTAAAGAATCCGGAAGATTTTTTCAGGACGCAAGACTTGCTCTTTCATTGGAAGGAAGAACATTAACAACAGAAGAAGAAAAAGAAATTATAGATACCATTTGTAATATATCCGGGCTGGATATTGTGTGTATTGTCGGAAAAGATGAACAATTCAATCAGATGTATTGGAAGGCAATCCAACAAACAAGTCAGACCATAAATAAAAATAATGGTCAATTTTACAGAGGCACATTAAAAAACGGACAAGTACTTGAGACAGAGACCAGTATTGTGATCTTGGGTGATGTATATCCTGGATCTTCGGTCATATCTGCAAAAGATATTGTTATTTTGGGAGGCTTGTATGGAGAAGCTTATGCAGGGGGAAATGGAGAAAGAGGGCACTTTGTCGTATCGTTGGATATGTCTCCAGAAAAGCTTAAAATTGGAGAATTAAAATATCGCTCTGATAAAATTCCTAAATGGGCCATTAAACCAAGGGTGCAACCTAAGATAGCCTACATAAAAGATAAAAAAATAGTAATAGATCCGCTTACCAAAGAATTACTAGTTGGATCTTTATTCTAATAGTGTTTATTTTGAATAAGGATCCATTAGGGGACAATATTTCATTAAGAATAGGAGTTTGAAATATGAGTGAAGTAATTGTCGTTACATCAGGGAAAGGCGGTGTTGGTAAAACAACAACAACTGCTAATGTAGGAACAGGTCTTGCAGCAATGGGTAAAAAAGTAGTCATGATAGATACGGACATCGGATTACGTAACCTAGATGTTGTTATGGGACTGGAAAACAGGATCGTGTATAATCTAGTTGATGTTATTGAAGGAAATTGCAGAATCAAACAGGCTTTGATTAAAGATAAGCGCTATCACAGCCTATACTTAATGCCGTCTGCACAAACCAGAGATAAGACATCTGTGACTCCGGAACAAATGATTAAATTAACGAATCATTTGAGGGAACAATTCGATTATATTATTTTGGATTGTCCGGCAGGGATTGAACAGGGATTTAAAAATGCAATCGCTGGTGCTGACAGAGCACTGGTTGTTACAACTCCAGAAGTATCGGCTATCAGGGATGCAGATAGAATAGTGGGTCTGCTGGAAGCGAATGAATTCAAACAAATAGACTTAATTATCAATCGTCTGCGGATGGATATGATTAAAAGAGGAGATATGATGTCTATCGATGATGTTGTTGATATTCTGTCAATCCCTTTGATCGGGGCAATTCCAGATGATGAAAACGTAGTGATTGCAACAAATCAGGGTGAGCCACTTGTTGGAAACAGTACACTGGCCGGACGAGCATTTCGCAATGTATGTCTGCGTTTATTAGGACAGGATGTTCCGATTATCGCGTTTGAACAAGGACATTCTATTTGGTCAAAGATTACTGGGATTTTCCATAAAAATTAAAGGGGGGCTTTCATTATGTGGAAACTATTTAAGAAAAAGAGTTCTAGCAATATCGCAAAAGACAGATTAAAGATATTATTGATTTCAGACCGTGTTAATTGTTCTCCGGAAATGATGGAAATGATTAAAACGGATATTATTAAAGTGATATCCAAATATATGAAAATTGATACACAAAGTATGGAAATACAAATTACAAAGACAAACAGCAAAGGTAGAACTGCATTATTTCCTTCTTTATATGCAAATATTCCTATCATTGATTTAAAGAAGTAATAATGATACTACTAACAGAGGAATCTATATGTTAAAACGGTATAAACTTAAAAATTATGATTTTGGATTAGTATTTATGTTAATAGTCATCTCGGTGATAGGGGTCCTTGCGGTAGGGAGCGCCAAGGAATCCTTACAGGATAGACAATTAATGGGATTGATTTTAGGTGTTTTTCTGATGATAGTCATTTCATTATTTGATTATTCGTTTTTTTTGAACTTTTATTGGGTGCTCTATTTCATAAATATTGCTTTACTTTTATCTGTAAATTTTCTGGGTAAAGAAGTCGGCGGCGCACAGAGATGGATTATTATATTAGGCATACAGTTCCAACCGTCAGAAACTGCCAAAATAATATTGATTTTATTTTATGCACAGTTTATTATGAAACATAGAAGTACTTTGAATACATTCCGTACGCTTGCAATGTTGGTGTTTTTGCTTTTTCCACCTCTTCTATTAATATATACGCAGCCTGATTTATCAACAAGCATCATGATTGGTCTAATATTTTGTGTATTGTTATTTATTGGAGGATTAAGTTACAAAATTATATTTGGGGTATTGTCTGTAGCTGTTCCAGCTTTTATAATATTTTTAAGTATTGTTTTACAACCGGAGCAAGATCTCATTAAAGATTATCAGCAGACCAGAATCCTTGCATGGCTCCAGCCAGCTAAATATGCGAATGCGGAAGGTTATCAGCAGGCGAATGCAATTACTGCAATTGGATCTGGGCAGTTATTTGGAAAAGGATTGAATAATAATATTATTGGTTCTGTAAAAAATGGTAATTTTATTTCTGAACCTGAAACAGATTTCATATTTGCGATCATAGGGGAAGAATTAGGATTTATTGGCAGCTGTATCGTGATTTTACTTATGGTATTTATTACATTAGAATGTATTATGATTGCCAGAAAATCAAAAGATTTGGCAGGTACTCTGATATGCTCAGGAATGGCTGCTTTAGTCGGTTTCCAAAGTTTTATGAATATATCAGTTGCAACAGGTCTTTTGCCTAATACAGGTATCCCCCTTCCTTTTGTAAGCAACGGACTGACATCTTTGGTAAGTCTTTTTATAGGTATGGGATTTATCTTAAATATACGGTTGCAAAGTACAAAAAAATATTGATAGGAGATGGGTAGTATGAATATAGCTTTAATTGCACATGATGCAAAGAAAAAACTCATGCAAAATTTTTGTATTGCATATAGAGGAATACTTAGTAAAAATGATTTATATGCGACTGGCACAACTGGAAGATTGGTGGAAGAGGTTACAAATTTAACGGTTCACAAATATCTTGCAGGTCATCTTGGCGGAGAACAGCAGATTGGAGCGCAGATAGAACATAATCAGATTGATTTGGTAATCTTTTTAAGAGATCCATTGACCCCAAAAGTGCATGAACCAGATGTAAATAATGTTCTCCGATTATGTGATATGCATAATATTCCGTTGGCGACCAATCTTGCTTCTGCAGAATTATTGATCAAGTCTTTGGATAGAGGAGATTTAGAGTGGCGTGAAATGTATAAATAAGATACATTTAGGTATTGGCACGATAGTATTTACTAGTGTTATCATATCCGGATGTGCAAAACAAGCTTATGATATACCATATGATCCCAATGTTTCGGTAAGCAGTTTTTCAATAACGGGGACAAAAGATGCAGAAGTAGTAGATTCTTTTGCATCTAATTTGTGTGTCTCATCAGGAGATATTACGAAAGATACAGATGTGGATATGAACGAGGCAGGAGCCGCTGGATTATTTAATCTGACAGATTCAAAGGTATTGTATGCAAAGAATATACATGCGCAGATGTATCCGGCGAGTCTGACGAAAATCATGACTGCTCTTGTGGCATTAAAAAATGGAAACCTTGATGATGTCATTACCGTAACAAAGAATGCACAGATTACAGAGTCAGGAGCTCAATTGTGCGGTCTCAAGGAAGGGGATACCTTGACGCTTGATCAGGCATTACATGCATTACTGATTTACTCTGCAAACGATGCTGCGGTTGCAATTGCAGAGCATATTGGGGGTTCTATTGAAGGGTTTGCTGAAATGATGAATGAAGAGGCAAAGGAAATAGGAGCTACCAATAGTCATTTCATGAATCCGCATGGATTACAGGACGAAAAGCATTATGTGACTGCCTATGATTTATATTTAATTTTCAATGCAGCACTTAAGTATGAAAAATTTTCAGAGATCATTCAGACGACCTCTTATGACACGCAATATAATGATAGTCTTTTACAAGCAAAGAAACTTTCCTTTGAGACGACGAACCAATATTTAAAGGGTGTCTATCATGCTCCTGATAATGTGACGGTTCTTGGGGGGAAGACGGGTACCACAAATTCGGCACAAAATTGTTTGATTCTATACGTAAAAGATACTTCCGGTAAATCTTATATATCTGTTATTTTGAGAGCAAAAGAACGTGGGATTTTGTACACAGAAATGTCGGATTTATTAGATGAAATATCGAATTAAAGGTTGTGTTTTACGTAGATATCACTTATAATGAACATAAGTTTAAGATACAATTAACGGCTCTGATGTAATGATGATTTACTTAAGGAGGGTTTTCATTATGGTTCAATTAATTGTTGGTAATAAGGGTAAAGGGAAGACGAAATATCTATTAGATACCGTAAATAAAAAAATAAAAGATGCATCTGGCAACATCGTATACCTAGATAAAAGTACAAAAAATATGTATGAATTGAACAACAAGATCAGACTTATCAGTGTTCCAGAATATTTAATAACAAATAGCGATGAATTTATTGGTTTCATATGTGGAATTATTTCTCAAGATCATGATTTGCAACAAATGTATTTGGATTGTTTTTTAAAAAATGCCTGCTTAGAACAGAATGAAATATTAGATACTGTTGATAAATTAGAAAAAATTAGTGAAAAATTTAATATTGATTTTACATTAAGTATTTCTTTGGACGAAACGGAAATACCGGATACGTTGAAATCGAAGATTATTGTTTCACTTTAATACATAAACAAAGCCTCGGATGATGCTTCATTCCCGAGGCTTTTTTTCGGCAGGAGCGTTTAGATTATAAGGCAGGAGGCTGGCAATTGATGGCAGCGAGGAAGAAGAATGGAAACATAAGAAAATACCGAAAACCACTGAATATAAATATAGGTCTCATTATTTTCGGCATTATTTTTGTATACATCATCATTTGCGTTTTCCTTTATTTTACCTCCAATCGTATTGTTGGATATGAGGTAAACATGGGAACCTTATCCGTAGAGAATGTTTATAAGGGTATTGCAATTCGAAATGAAACGATTGTGAATAGTGACTATTCAGGGTACATTAACTATTATGCAAGAGAGGGAGAAAAGGTCGGGGTTAATAATCTGGTATATTCGGTAGATGAATCTGGAAAATTGTCTGAATCTTTAAATCCGGATGCAGCTTCCGGAGAAAATTCATTAACAAATGAAAATATTTCAGAGTTAAAAACGGACATACTGTCTTTTACCTATGCCTATTCCAACAAATCATTCGTTAAAGTTTACGATTTTAAATACGATATACAGGGGACAGTCTTAAAATTATCCAATGCAAACACGTTAAAAAGTATTAGCTCTTTATCAGATAACAGCCTTAGTGGCATGGTTAATTTTGGACGTGCTAAGAAAGATGGCGTGATATCTTATAATATTGATGGGTATGAATCTTTGAAGGAATCGGAGATTAATTCAAAAACATTTAAAATTGAAGATTATCAAAAAAGAAAATTGATTACGAATGATCTGGTGAGTAAGGGAGATCCCGTTTATAAGCTTTCCACAAATGAAAATTGGAAGATTATCATACCAATCGATGAAAAAAGAGCGGCAGAATTTGCAGAAGACCCTTATGTTAATGTTAAATTTTTGAAAAACCAGCAAGAATCATGGGCGACAGCAAAAGTGATAAATAATAAAGAGGAGTTATTTGCAGAATTATCTTTTAATAATTCTATGGTTGCATTCTGTACAGACAGATTTATTGATCTTGAATTACAATATACCGAAGAATCCGGATTAAAGATTCCGTTATCCTCTATTGTGGAGAAAGAGTTCTTTTTGGTGCCAAAAGATTACATAACAAAAGGCGGCGATAAGTCAACGGATGGATTTATGCGCGAGTCCTATGCGGAAGATGGCAGTGTATCCACTGAATTTGTGGAGACTACGATATATAATTCAACAGAGGAAGATTATTATGTAGACGATTCTAATTTAAAGATAGGAGATTATATCATAAAACCGAATTCTACGGAAAAATATCCAATCAGCAAAAAAGCCACCCTAATTGGGGTGTATAATATTAATAAAGGATATGCCGATTTTAAGCAGATTAACATACTCTATCAGAATGAAGAATATGCGATAGTACAGTCTAATACACAATATGGATTGAACGTATATGATTATATTGTATTGGATGCATCGACGGTCAATGAAAATGATTTTGTACAAAAATAAATGATTGTAAGCAATAAGTACGATCAGGGAGGATTAAGATGATTGCTGATAATATAAAGATAGTGAAACAAAATATACAAAAGGCATGTGCAGAGGTAAATCGTGATTGCAACGAAATTACTTTAATAGCAGTAAGTAAGACAAAACCGATTTCCATGCTGATGGAAGCATATGATTATGGGTGTCGAGACTTTGGAGAAAATAAAGTACAGGAACTTATAAAGAAACAGGAAGAGTTACCGAAAGATATTCGATGGCATATGATAGGTCACTTACAGCGAAATAAGGTGAAATACATAATTGATAAAGTGGCTTTGATTCATAGTGTGGATTCTTTTCGCCTAGCATCTGAAATAAGTAAAGAAGCAAGAAAACAGGATTTGATAGCCAATATCTTGATTGAGGTAAATGTTGCGGATGAAGCATCTAAGTTTGGAACTTCAAATGAAGATGCGATTCAGTTGATTACACAGATTAGCAAACTTCCAAATATTAAAATAGAAGGGCTTATGACAATAGCTCCGTATGTTGAAAATGCAGAAGAAAACAGACAATTTTTCATAAAGTTAAAACAATTATCTGTTGACATAAGGAATAAAAACATTGATAATGTTAGTATGAATACACTTTCAATGGGAATGTCAGGAGATTATTTAATAGCTGCCCAGGAAGGTGCGACATTGATTCGTGTGGGAACTGGTATCTTTGGGGAGAGACAGTATCGAATGGAATAACATAAGTAAGTTAAGGAGAATTTTATGGGTGTAATGGATAAGTTCCTAAATGCAATGAAACTAAATGATGAAGATAATTATGATTATGATGATGAATACTTTGATGATGAAGACGAAATCTTACCAGAAAGAACGATAAATAAAAAGACAAATGCAAAAGACTTTTCAGATGATACAGAAGATAAGATAGTTAAAAAATCATTACCGAAGGTAACACCAATGCGTCAGCAAAATAAGCGGACAATCGGTGCAGGCATGGAAGTATGTGTAATCAAACCTACCTCCGTTGAAGATGCACGAGAGATTACAGAGACGCTACTCGCAAATCGTACGGTTGTCTTGAATCTGGAAGGGCTGGATGTAGATATTGCACAAAGAATTATTGATTTTACTTCCGGTTCCTGTTTTGCTATCAGCGGTAATTTACAAAAGATTTCACATTACATATTTATCATTACTCCAGCAAGTGTTGATATTTCAGGAGATTTTCAGGATTTATTTGCAGGTTCCTTTGATGTTCCACCCCTAAATAATTAACTTGATTTTCTATGTTGGTTAAAAAAGACTTCCTGCCACAGGTGGGAAGTCTTTCAATGTAACGCTTTTTATGGCAGAGCAAAAGGAGAAATATGGCGACTAGATTAGTAATTAATTACAACAAAAAACCTTGTTATGATATTGTGTATACTACTAAATTTGATGATTTAAAGCAAGAGATGGGTAATCTAAATATTAAAGATCGAAAAATATGCATTATAACGGATTCCGTTGTAAAAGATCTATATGCGCATGAAATAAAGTGTCTGTTACAGAATTCCTGCAAGAAGCTTGTGTTGTTTTCGTTTGCTTCAGGTGAAAAAAATAAGACACTTGATACGGTAAAAGAGGTATATACGTTTCTGATTCAGGAGGGATTTACCAGGAATGATATGCTGGTTGCACTAGGTGGGGGTGTTGTTGGTGATCTGACTGGTTTTACAGCAGCTACGTATCTTAGAGGGATAGAGTTTATACAAATTCCTACCACTCTGTTGTCACAGGTCGATAGTAGCATAGGCGGCAAGACAGGTGTGGATTTTGACCAGTATAAAAATATGGTTGGAGCATTCTACATGCCTAAATTAGTATATTGCAATATTTCTACATTAAAAGATCTAGACGATCGTCAATATTTTTCCGGTATGGCCGAAGTCATGAAATCTGCCTTATTAAAGGATAGCCTGTTTTATGAGTGGATTATCCATCATATGTATGAAATTTGCGAACGTCAGGAAAGCACCTTATTGGAAATGGTGGTAAGGACTGATGAAATCAAAAAAAATATAGTAGAAAAAGATCCTACAGAAAAGGCAGATCGGGCTTTATTAAATTTGGGACATACAATTGGACATGCAATCGAAAAGGCTAAAAACTTTGAATTGTTGCATGGCGAATGTGTTGCGCTAGGATGTGTCGCCGCAGCTTATATTTCTATGAAGCACAAACTATTAAGTGCAGATGAATATTTTGAGATTAGAGATATGTTCGTTCCTTTCCATTTGCCAATTACAGTGGATTGTATAAATCCAGAAGAAATCGTACATTTAACAAAATCCGATAAAAAAATGGGGACAGGTACGATTAAGTTCATTTTATTAAAGAAGATTGGGAAAGCAGTGATAGATAGAACGGTAACGGAAGAAGAGATGTTGGAAGCAGTGAATGAATTATATTATAAAGACTAAGAATACCCAAAATCACAGACAAGGAGACATATGAATAAGAAAAAGAGAAAATTATTAATAATCGATTTTTTGATATTGGTGATACTAATTACGTTGGATCAGTTTACGAAATATCTAGCCGTATTAAAATTAAAAGAGCAATCCGCCTTTGACATTATACCAGGTATCCTGGAATTGAACTATTTGGAAAATAGGGGCGCTGCCTTCGGTATGCTTAAGAATCAGAAATTTTTCTTTGTATTTGTTGCCATTGTAATCATTGGTCTGATTATTTACTTTTTATATAAAGTTCCTGACTTAAAGAAATTTCGGATTCTTCATCTTCTATTAGTGATGATTGCTTCGGGAGCAATTGGTAATATGATTGACCGCCTCCGGTTTGATTATGTAGTGGATTTTATTTATGTGGTAATCATTAAATTTCCGATTTTTAACGTTGCAGATATGTATGTGACCATAGCGACTGCCGTTTTGGTAATTCTGCTTTTATTTATTTATAAAGAAGATGATTTGAATTTTTTAAGTTTCAAGCAGAATAGAATTCGTGAAATTAAGTGATCATGGGAGTATTTACGATTGCTCGAATAGGTAAAGATATGAAAAGTGTACAATATGTGGTAACAGAAGAATACGATACCGAACGGATTGATAAATTCTTAACTAGTATGAATGAAGATTTATCCAGGTCTTATATTCAAAGATTGATCAAAGAACAAAGGGTATTGGTAAATGATAAAATTGTAAAGGCTAACTATAAGGTTAATACAGATGATATTGTAGATTATACGATTCCGGATGCCATTATCCCTAAGATCGAGCCAGAGGAAATCCCACTCGATATTCTCTATGAAGATAAGGATGTATTGGTAGTAAATAAACCAAAAGGAATGGTGGTTCACCCAGCGGCCGGCCATTATTCCCATACGCTTGTGAATGCCGTCATGTATCACTGTCATCAAGATTTATCTGGTATCAATGGAATTATGCGGCCGGGAATCGTGCATAGAATTGATCGGAATACCACAGGTTCGATTATAATATGCAAAAATGATATAGCGCATCATGAAATAGCAGCACAATTAAAAGCACATACGATAAAAAGGCGTTATCATGCAATTGTATATGGTGTTTTAAAAGAAGAGGAAGGCTGTATCGAAAAACCAATCGGACGCCATCCGAATGATCGTAAAAAAATGTCTGTTTATTCAAATCAAGGGAAAGAAGCTATTACACATTACAAGGTTCTTAAACGGTTCCGACAATATACTTATATAGAATGTGCTCTGGAAACAGGCAGAACACATCAAATCAGAGTACACATGGCAAGCATTGGACATCCTATACTGGGAGATGATGTCTACGCTGGTCAAAAGTGTCCATTTCATCTGGAAGGACAGACATTGCATGCTAAAGTCCTTGGATTTATCCATCCTTCTACCAAGCAATATATAGAGATATTGGCACCACTTCCAGATTATTTTCTTCATCTGCTTAAAATATTGGATTAATCATTAATATAGAATCTTGTTAAGAATAAAATCAGGTATAAAAGATTGACATTTATACTTGAAAAGTATATTTTATAGGTATATGGTAACCCTGTAGAACAAGCAAGTTCTTGCAGGGTTTTTCCATTAATAGATACGTGGCCACGGGCAACAGAAAGGTGCTTAGAATGAATTTATTTGATATATTAGGTCCTGTTATGGTAGGACCAAGTAGTTCACATACCGCAGGAGCTGTAAAAATCGGTTTGATCTCTGCCAACTTGTTAGAAGACACCCCTATAGAGGCAACCATTTACTTACATGGTTCTTTTGCATCCACCGGTACTGGGCATGGTACGGATAGGGCTTTAATAGCGGGATTACTTGGCATGCAACCGGATGATATTCGTATTCCTAAGAGCTTTGAATTCGCAGAAAAAGAAGGATTGCATTTTAAATTTGAAAATAAAACGATAAAAGATGCACACCCAAATACTGCTTTATTGGAGTTGAAGGGGAAAACTGGAAGGGCAATACAAGTACAGGCTTCTTCCATTGGAGGTGGTCGTATCATGATAAATAAGTTAGATGGGATTGAGGTTAATTTTTCTTCGGAAAAACCGACTCTTATCGTTCATAATATAGATCAACCTGGTCATGTAGCTGAGGTTACTTCCATGTTATCACATAAATCAGTAAATATTGCTACTATGCAATTATACCGTGATAAGCGTGGTGGATATGCCGTCATGGTACTTGAGACAGACCAAGCAATTCCTTTAGAAGCGATTGTTTGGTTGGAACATTTGGAGGGTATTATTAAAGTAACTTACATTAATACCGAAGATTAGGGAAAAGGAGATTAACGTGGCATTTGAATCATTACAAGATATCATAACCATATGCAATGAGAAAAAAAAGGAATTTTGGGAAGTAGTATTGGAAGATGATTGTCAGGAACGAAAAGTATCCAGAGAAGATTCCATGAAACAGATGCGTGATACTTGGGATGCTATTTTATTAGCAGCTTCTACTTATGAAAAAAATCTGACATCATCCAGTGGACTGGTAGGGAAAGATGGATACAAGATGGAGGTATTTGCAAACAACAAGAGTTCTCTTTGTGGAAATTATATGAACCGTGTCATGGCAGGTGCTTTACAAATGGGTGAATCCAATGCCTGTATGAAAAGAATCGTTGCTGCTCCCACTGCCGGTTCCTGCGGTGTACTTCCTGCAGTATTGGTTCCTTACTTTATGGATAAACGGGCAGATACGAATGCGATAATTAAGGCAATGTATGTTGGAGCTGGAATCGGTCAGGTAATTGCCTTCCGAGCATCCATCAGTGGTGCGGCTGGGGGATGCCAAGCGGAAATAGGTTCTGCAAGTGCTATGGCAGCTGGGTGTATGACCTATCTGCAAGGTGGCAATTCGAAGCAGATTATACATGCGTGTGCTATGGCATTAAAAAATCTGCTTGGTCTGGTATGTGACCCGGTAGCCGGACTGGTCGAAGTGCCTTGCGTAAAAAGAAATGTAATTGGTGCCGTCAATGCAATGTCAGCAACTGATATGGCTATGGCAGGCATTGAAAGCCGTATTCCGCCTGATCAGGTCATAGATGCAATGAAGGAGATCGGAGATAAAATGGATGTCTCTCTTCGCGAGACCGGTAAGGGCGGTTTGGCGGCAACTCCAGCAGCAATTGCTCTTGGATTAACAAAGTAATCGTTAAAATGTTATAAAAATTATAGTTTTTAATTGAACTATCTGTTAATTATGTATATAATATAACTATAAGAATAGTTATAAAGCTTCTTTTCATTTATGAGTAGTTAATATCTTATAATAAAATGCAAAGGGTGTGATTTCATGAATACGGTAATTACGATAGGACGTCAATTTGGTTCTGGTGGAAGAGAGATAGGGGAAAAGGTAGCCTCTCATTTTGGTATAACATGTTACGATAAAGAACTCTTGACAAGAGCTGCCAAAGAAAGTGGATTTTGTGAAGAAATGATTCAAAATCATGATGAAAGACCAACAAATTCATTTCTTTACAATTTGGTAATGGATACCTATTCATTTGGGTACAATTCTTCCTCATTTGTAGATATGCCAATAAGTCATAAGGTGTTTTTAGCACAATTTGATACCATTAAAAAAATTGCAGAAGAAGGACCTTGTATCATAGTTGGACGTTGTGCCGATTATGCTTTGGCGGATTATCAGAATTCTCTTCATCTTTTTATCTATGGGGATATGGATGTTAAAATAAAGAGAATTGCTGATAAATATCAACTGACGGATGAAAAAGCTAAGGATATGATCGTTAAGAAAGACAAACAACGTCAAAGTTATTATAATTATTATTCTTCGAAAAAGTGGAATCATGTGGATAGTTACGATTTATGTATTAACAGTAGTATTCTGGGTATTGATGGCACTGTTAATTTAATTATTCAATATATTGAAAATTTTGAAAAGAAAAATAATGGATAAAGCACTTTCTGTAGCTATTGTTCATAAGATATTGTAATAAGTATTTATGAAAGGAATGAACAATATCTATAATAAACAACAATATCCATATTATCCTAATTCTTTACAATTTAATACTCCCGATTTTTATCATTCGGAACCTACCTATTCGGACACTGATTATACAGCTGCACAAATGCAGAGTTCGAGCATATCGAAAATTCCATTGAAAGATTATGGACCCGCTCCATTTGTAGTAAATATGGAGGACGCTGCAAAACTAAATAATAATTTCCGCACTGCTTTGTGGACTGGAACTTATTTACAGCTTACATTAATGAGTATCCCTGTTGGCGGTGAAATAGGACTGGAGATACATCCTGATCTTGATCAATTTATTGGAATTGAGGAAGGAAACGGTCTTATTCAGATGGGGAACCGCAAAGATTACTTAGATTTTCAGGAAACTGTTTCTACTGGTTATGCCTTTATAATACCCGCTGGTAAATGGCATAATCTTATGAACAAAGGGGATAGGCCTATTAAATTATTTTCTATCTATGCACCACCACAACATCCACACGGCACCGTTCAAATTACAAAGGAAGTGGCCGATGCAGAAGAGAAGTACCGGGAACAAATTAGAATACAAAGTGAAGAGCTGCGAAGTGAGGAACTTAAAAGTGAGGAGCTAAAAAGCGAAGAAATAAAAGGGGAAGAATTATTTCGTGAAGCGCTAAGTAGTGAGACACTAAATAGTGAGGAACTGGATTTAGGCGAAAAAACTATATTAGAGAATGCCTGTTATGGTGCATCGGCTGCGAAAGAAGATAGTGATCTGATTTTAGAAAAGATGTTGACCTATGCGATTCAAGATGAATTTTTAGCAAGAACAAATTATCTTCTGACAAGACAAATTATAGGTGAGCAACGTCTGTTTACCAATATTGTGATGGCAAAAGAAAATAAGATCAACTATTTAAAATCATTATTTACAAAGTATAATATTGTGATACCAGAAGATAGTTCCAAGGAATATATCAAGGAACCTGTCAATATCAATGAGGCCTTAGAGGTTGCAATACAAAAAGAAATCGAAAATATCGAAATGTATGAAAGATTTCTGAAACTAAATATTCCTAGAGATGTAAGAACTATTTTTACATTATTAAGAAATGCTTCACAAAATCATTTACTTGCTTTTCAAAAAGTACAAATGTCTTATAATAATTCTTAATGAAATTAGAACAAGTATAATAAGGGACACGAAGGACACCTTTTGTTACTCTGATTATACTTGTTCTTTATGGATTCTTTTTCATTTCTGAACAAAATGCACTCCCAATCATTCCATATTATTTCATAGCTTTCAGGATATTCGGTTCGTAAACTAAGGGAAGAAATTCGTGTCTCACAATCAGACCGGCACAATGATGATGTGTTCCCGACTGATCTAATGCATGCCACCGTTTCATGAAATCCTTGTTACTGATAAAGGTATAATTACCAAGTGTCCAGGGATCCATAAATATAATCTGACTATGATTGAATCCGCATGCAATTGCGTAATGGGAATTATTCCAATCATAATTATAATTAATCTCGATATTTTTCCATGCCTGAATCAAGAGGATCGGTGTGATTTCTTGGTCTATCAGTTCTTTTAGAAGAGGGATATCCATATCAACCTCAAAGGAAACTTCAAAACCAATCCTTTTTAAGAAATCAATAATATTTTTATAGTCAGTACCATAAATAGGTTTTTGTTTGAGCATCTTAGATAAGACATCCTGATGGTAAATGATTCCATATCTTGCAAGCAAAGATTGTACACATGCCACGCCACAGGTATAAGGGTTCTCCTGCAGACATAAGGGAACCTTAATAAAACGGTTGCCACTTTCCTGACTAGATAGTGTCGTGTTCTCTATCTTTTTCATTATGATTCGTCACTCCTTCTAAATCAGTGATAGCCTATTATTATATACTATATGAATTTATGTCGAAAAAGTGAATTTTAACGTAGTTGTATTGATGGCATTCTTTCCATTTTTCAGCTATAATATATTAGATGGAAACCTATCATGGACCTGTTAAAAGGAGAAATTATGAAAATATTACATTGTGCAGATTTACATCTGGATTCCAAAATGGAAACAAATCTAACAGCAGAACAGGCAAAAAGAAGGCGTTATGAAATATTAGAAACGTTTGAAACTATGGTTGATTATGCAGTGGATCATGATATTACACTTATTCTGATAGCGGGAGACATGTTTGATACCGCACAAACGAAGCAAAAGACGATTAAGAGCCGTGTCTTAGATAAAATTAGAAATACGAAAGAACTTGATTTTTTGTATTTACAGGGGAATCATGATAAGGATGATTTCTTTAAAAATTTAGAGGACAAGCCTCAAAACTTGAAAATGTTTCAAAAAGAATGGAGTCATTATTCCTATGGAAATATCGTCATCAGTGGAATTGAATTTGGTAATAAAATGAACGGTGATATCTATTCGGAATTGTTATTAAATGAAATGAATTATAACATTGTCGCTCTACATGGTCAGATTGCAAAATATGGTAACGATACGAACGCAGAAATTATTTCATTAGATGCTTTGCAAAATAAGTATATTGATTACCTTGCACTTGGACATATCCATGAATACCGCTATGAAAAATTAGATTATCGTGGAAATTATTGTTATCCTGGATGTCTGGAAGGAAGAGGCTTTGATGAATGTGGAGTAAAAGGTTTTGTAGTATTGGATACCGAGAACGCAAAAGAGCCTTTGACGTTTATATCGCTAGCAAAAAGGACCTTTCATGAAGTAAAGATTGATGTTTCAAAAGCATCCACTACAGATGAAATTGTAAGATCAGTGGAATACGAGATCCAGGGTATTCCGGAAAAAGATATCGTAAAAATTGTTTTATGCGGTGTATGTAAAGAAAATGCAGAAATTGATAAAACCTATATCGAACATAAATTTCAAAACAGATTTTTTTTCGTAAAATTAAAAGATCAGACGACTATGTTTATTGATTATGCAAAGTATGAGAAAGACATATCACTAAAGGGAGAGTTTGTCAGAAAGGTAAAAAAACTTGATTTATCTGAAACTGAGAAGAGTAAAATAATCAAGATGGGGATTAATGCCATATTGGGGAAGGGAATGATAGAATGAAAATACTAAGCTGCTATGTTGAGAACTTTGGGAAAATACACCATTTTTCTTATTCATTTCAAGATGGCCTGAACATGATCAAACAAGAAAACGGTTGGGGTAAAACCACCTTTGCAGCATTTATCAAAGCCATGTTTTTTGGTTTGGATTATAAGCAGGGAAAAACCATGACAGACCGTAAACGATACCTGCCATGGAATGAACAGAAATTCGGTGGCTATTTGATTTTTGAACACAATGGAATTGCCTTTAAAATTGAACGTTTTTTTGGAAAACGGGATAAAGAGGATACTTATCACATATATAATCTTGCAACAAATTTGTTATCTGAAGAATTTGGAGAAAATCTAGGGGAAGAAATTTGGAAAGTGAATAAGGATTCCTTTGAGAAAACAGCTTTTATATCGTTAGAAGAGAGTGAATTATTAAATGATATCATATCTGGAAAACTTGGAAATATTGAGGAGCAGGAAGCAGATATGGAGACGTCATCAAGAGCAATTGCAATCTTAGAAGAGGCTATGGCGGCAATTAAATTTAAACGAGGCCGAGGAGGAAAGCTGGAAGAGAGTAAGAATACCATCCGAGCACTGAAAGAGGAATTAAAGATAAGTGAGCAAAGTATTAAAAATATTGAGAATCTGTTAGGTCATATTAAGAAACAAAAAATTGAACTTACGGATGTTAAAAATTCGATACGATTGATAGAGGAACAAATTGCAAAATTTGTATTGTATGAAAAAAAGAGAACCTACAATGATATTATGGAAGAATATGTGGCTAAGAAACAAGAATATCTGACCATAAATGATTTTTTCAATGGTAACGTCATTTCTGACAAGGATATGGAGGTTATGAGTAAGCACTCCATAGATTATGAAAATAGAAATCGGTTTATCTTGGAAAATCAAATGTCCTACCAAGAGATATCGGAACTTGAAGAATTAAAAAAATTATTTTTAGAAGGTGTTCCTTCCCCTCAGGAACTGGAGCAGTGTAATGACCATATTGCCTTCTTATCGAATCAATATAGAAATCTTTACACTTTTCAATTATCCGATCAAGAGAAGGAAGTATTACAACAGTTGGAACAAAAGTATGCAGGCTCTACGATTGATGCAAAAGAACTTGACCAGTATTTAAAGGATTATCATGAAGTAATGAATCTGGTAAGAGCATCGGATGAATTAGAAAGAGAAGTATTGGAACAAAAAAATTGGAAAAGAGCAGTTGGAAAACAGACAGTATTCACTCCACTATTATTACTTGGAATCATAGTAGCAATTGTGGGTATATTCTCATTCTTTTTTACTAAGACGATTGGAGTTTTACTAATTGGTTCCGGATTCTTAGAAACAATTGTTGCGCTCTTCTTGCAGAAAAGAAAGATTTCTAAGAAAAAAACAGCCATCGATGAACAAATACAACTCTTGCAAAACCGTATCCAAAAACTTCTATATAAAATAGAAACCCTAAGAAGACCTTATATTAAATTGTTGGAAGACTTGGAAATGGACACCGAAAACATTGTATTGGAATTAAGTAATATTAAAATGGAATTATCGGAATTTGAGAGATTAAAGGCCGAGTGTGCCAGATCAAATGAGGAACAGTTAAAGCGAAACAGGCAGATTTCGGATACCACTAGAAATATTGAATCTTTTCTTGGAAGATATGAACTTGACTCAAAAGCCGATTTCGCAAGTGCATTGATAAATTTGCGTAAAAAATTAACGTTATATAAAGAACTATCAGCGAAAGAAAAAATAGTTCAGGATGCCCAAAAAAAAGCAGAACAAGCTAAGAATTATTTAGAACCTATCTTTCTTATGTATTTCGATGCATTTCCAAACGATATTGTAGATACCATGAGTGAGATAAGAAGAAACAAAATTCTTTATGCCAGGTTAAAGTCTGAATTTGAAGCTATTAAGACAAAAAAAGAATATTACGAAAGTCAGAATAATATTGCCGAATTGGAGATTTTGTCACTTCCAGATAGAGATGAGAATCAATTGAAAGAGTCACTATTGGATGAAAAGAAACAGTTAGAGAGAAAAAAAGAGGAACTTTTAAAGAGAATCCATGCCTACGAAAAAGATATCAATAACCATAGTATTCTTGCAGATAAAGCAGAAGATTTGGAATCGGCAATTGCAAAGGAAGAGGAAGAATACGAATCTTTGGAAAGAGAGTATTCTCTGATCAGCAAAACAAAACAATGTATGGAGGAGGCGAAAGAGGAACTTGCAGTAAAATACATAAAACCGATGTCAGAGGCCTTTAAAAAATACTTTGCTGAGATTGAAAAAAAGCCCATCGAAAACTATCAACTGGATATTCGCTTGAATGTGAGGGTGGAAGAAGAAGGTCAGTTACATGACAGCGTTGAACTGAGCAAAGGAATGAAAGATCTCATACAGGTATGTATGCGAATGGCTCTTATAGAGGCTGTTTACCAAGAAGTCGCAAAACCGATTCTGATCTTGGATGATCCTTTTGTAAATTTGGATGATGTAAGATTAAACAATGCTGTCAAACTATTTAAGCGAATCAGTGAAAATTATCAGATGATCTATTTTATTTGCCACGATAGCAGAAGCGTGTGAGATGGAAAGAAAGGAGTTACTATGAGTGACATTGTAAATACACCGGAAGTGCCTTATTATGCTGTTATTTTTACATCGATAAGGACAGAAGAGGATAACGGATATGAAAAAGTAAGTGATGAACTACTAAATATTGTCTCACAACAAAAAGGGTTCTTGGGGGCAGAAAGTGTAAGAAATAAGGAGGGATTTGGCGTGACAATATCATACTGGGACTCTTTAGAAAGCATACAGATATGGAAACATAATCTTTCCCATCAAAAAGCAAAGGAGCTTGGGAAAACTATGTGGTATTCTAGTTATAGAATAAGAATTTGTAAGGGCGCGTATGATAACTGTTTTACACTATAAATGAAATCATAAATCATACAGAAGGAGGACGGAAATGGAACTGGTATTACAACCAACTTTTCAAACTTGTGGTCAGGCATGCATTGCAATGATTACAGGCAAAGATATAGGGGAAGTATTTAAAGATATGAAAACAAGTGGGCCTACAAGTATAGGGCAACTGATTGAGATATTGGATTTTTATGGTGTAAAACATGCTGAAAAGAATATACGTATTTCAAAAAAGAATCCTATGCCTTATGAATATTCCATTTTAACGGTGCATACCAATGCTGGATACACCCATTGGACATTGCTATTTGATAATAAATATTATGACCCTGAATTTGGATTAATTAATCATGACGAATACACCTATGGAAAAATAACCTCATTTCTAGGAATTTATGAATAAAATTCAATTACAACTGAGAAGCGCAATTAATTGCATCCAACTATTCGCAAAAGACAAGTTTAACGAATAGTTGGTAATATTTTTGATAAAACCTATATTTAGTATTGTTATTTGAAGTAAATATAGTAATATTTGTGAAGTAAATTTGGTAAGAACTAATAAATCTATTTCTTACCAAATTTATTATACTATTTTTTCATAAATATATATATAGTAATTATGATTATTGATATACTTTATTTTAAAAAATATGAACTAATTAAGAAAAATTCCCGTATGATTTAGGTAAATCTAGTAATATCCCGTATAAATCAAATAGTAAAAATAGAAAAATCCTGTAAGCTTGATAGCAAAAATGGTAATAAACCGTATATTGAACTGAATTAAGTAAAATGTCGTATTGAAAATCCAAAAAATTTTGGCTACTAGCTTTAAATTTAGTAGCCTTCTTACTCTTCTAATTATACAATTTGCATGTCTTGTATGTCCCACAATTTACCATGGTCCTCATCAATTTCTATTATGTAAACACTTGGATCTAGAATATCAATAAATGAAAATTTATCATAATAATCAGCAATATTTTTTAATTTAACACTTTTATATTCTGCTTCTACTTTATTAAGAATGGATTCGTATATATGCAATGAATGAATTAAAAATAATCTATATATAATATTAAAGTAAACAAAAAAGATATTATTTGGTAAAAATCTTTTTAAAGCTTCTATATGTTTAATATTTAATAAAATATATCTTACTCCCCATGCGTGATCATAAAAGTGATATCTACAGTTTTTCATATATTCACTATGTATGCAGCACATTTCTCTTATACCTTCTACGTATTTTATAAAAATATAATATGATATACTCTTGCAGTTAAAATTTGTCACCGGATCATCAAAGCTGTATGTTAGGTTAACTTTCTTAATTTGCATCGATTTTCTAATATGTCTTTCAACAACTTGAGTTGCCTTCCAATAAATACTGTATATATCTATAGATTTACTATTATAAATATACTTTGATATATATTCTGTGCAAAGTTTTTCTTCTTTAGGTATAGAAAAGGAGTATGTTGAATTGACATTAGTATTACTACAAAGATTACTTATAATTTGATTGTAAGTAGCCCCTAATTGATAATTAAACGGTTCATTTTTAGGTATAAAAATAAACATTTTTGAATTATCAATAATTAGAGATTTATTTCTTATTAATAAAGGTTTTTCCCAAATATTATAGGCTTCATCGAACGATAAATCAAATAATCTATAATTACATTCACATACATAATAGGTATTAGTTTTATTATACATTAACCTATATGGTATTTCACTCCCACAATGCGGGCAATGATTCAGTAATTCTATATTATGAATATGACACTTATTATTATTGAATTTGAATTGGTGCCTTAAACTATGATATCCAACTTTAATACATTCGGGGCAAAAGTATAGATTTTCATGAAACCATTTTGATTCAGCATATAAATATTTTTCTGCTGTAATAAAGCTATTTAAATTAAATGGATTTATAATTCTTTGAATATTGTTCTTCTGCCTTTCTACTAAATCAAGTCCAAATTTTTCTTTAATACTATCATAATCCAACATGAATGATCCTAAGTAATAGTCTTTAATATTTTGTAGTAACTTATTATTTTTTTTATACTTGAATATATTTTTTATATCACTACCGTTGATTTGATTTGAAAATTCGAGTTTATTGACAAAACTCCATACTGATTCATCTTCCCATAACCATTCATTTTTCCAAATTATCAATTAACTCACGCCCTTTTTTCTTTTTCTAGTTCTTTTTGTAATCGCAGCATGGTTCTTTCGGCCAATAAGAAACCTGAATTATCCACAGAACTCTGCCACTCTTTCACTGCCGGTTTTTCTAGACCTAAGCCATCAGCACCATAAGTTTTTAAACATATATTTATTGTTGCAATTACATATTGCATAGGTATCTCCAGTCCGTTATCCGTATTTAAGCTTCTGCTGATTTTATCAAAATATTCTAAAAGAACAGCCGCATCATCACTAAGTCTATAGCCCTGATCATAACTTTCAGGGAAGAAGTATCTTGTATATGTCCATTCACTATCATAAGGATATTTAAGCATATAGTCATATGAAGCCAGACAGACTTGTAAGTCCTGAGGTGTTTTTACACCATGAAAATGGTATTCGAATACCATAAATCGTCCTATTAGCTGTTGCTGCTTATTTTGAATGAAATACATTTTTTTATTTAAGATATCAATAGTTCCAACCAATAAGGTAGTTAGACGAATATGCTTTAACATCAAACGATTATAAATATCCATGAGCCATGCATATTCTTTTTCCTCTAAATAATTTGCTTCATCTATAAATAGAATAATCTTATGACTTTTTGCTTCTAAAGCACTAAAGGTAAAAAGATTGATTAATCGCTCTTTCTTTTCATAAGTAGTACCCTTTTTTAACTCATGACCAACATCACTTAAGAATTGTTCATAAAAAGTTTTTTCATTTAATATATGAGATGTCATATTCATGCGAAAAATAGGTAAGGCTTCCCCATATTTCTGGTGTAGCATGGTTTCTAAACAGGCAATAGCTGTAGATTTACCCAACCTTGCTTCTCCATATATTATTCCCCCTGGAACCTGGTTGTTAATCCACTTCTCGACATTATTATATAAATCTACAATTTCATTTGTATTTATCTCATAGTCACTATTAAATAATGGATGTTCATATCTTTGTAAAATGGGTCTTATTAGCATATAGTTATCCTTCCTTCTTCTTTTGATATACTGCACTAACTGCATCTGAACTGAATGCAGCAAGTAATTCTTCTTTTGAAAGCAACCCTGAATTACATGGTCTATTTATTTGATTTATCTTCTCTTTTTGAGGAATAGATACTATATCAGCATTTTTAGGGTTTATTATTTCTTTACCGGTTGTGTTTCGCAAATCACCTAGTTTATTTCTTGCTGCTTTATTTTCTCTTGATTTTGTACTCAAATATTCATGATAAATAGCTATAGGGTCATCATATGGTGTAAGGGAAATATGATTTAATTTGAAATATTTATTAATTTCTTTACGCTGCTTTAATGTATGAGGTGTATTTCCCCACTTACCAGCTGCGTACAATGAACCTATTTCTGAACCATCACTTTTATAAGCAATCACGGTTCTTAGGTCTTCTGGATTCACCAAAACCACAATGGTTTGTCCTAATAAGGTATTATTATAGGATAATTCATTGCTACGATATTCGGTATCTTCAAACTGTATATATGGACGCCGACCAGTTTTAATGGAACCTCTTACCTGACGTGTTATAGAGAAGTTTAGTAACGAAAGGTCTTTTTGCTTTTTTATTTCAAGCTTATTAGGCAACAGGCCACGCTCCATTCGCTGTTTCATTATTTCTAAAGGAGAAAAGTTTTTCAGCATTGTATGTGGTCTTAAATTATAATTAGCTATTAAAACTTCTGTTATTTCAAAAATATCGTGAAATGAAATTTGATATTTAATTGCAGCTGCTTCACAATTTTGTTTTTTAGGGTCATTTATATTAGAACCAGTCGTAGAAACAATCCTATGATAGCCTCTTTCTTCTAACGAGCCAAAAAAACGTTCTATTATACCGCGTCTTTCAGGAGTAGATACTGGACCAAAACTCATTGCAGCATTTAAGTATTCAGTAATTTTAGCTACAGCCAAATTTGAATGATGAGCTAATGCGTTATCTAATTCAATTTCATCAAATAATGCCCATTTTGCATCTTCAATTTCTAATGAAGGATACCCGCCGTTTTCAGGATACTGAAGTCCAGGAAGTGTAAAATTCATATGTTTTCTAGGTTCAATTGCATTTTTTATACACAATAATATATCAAAACGATCATACTCTTCTTTTATTGTTAAGTGATAACCAATAATTACTCTAGTTGCAACATCAATTAAGGTTAAAAGCCAAAATCTCTTAATGGGCAGATATGAAACATCTCCATTTTCATCAACTAACTTAATTGTGGCTATTAAATCCACCTTATGTCCATCAATTTGAACCTTACTAAAGGGACGTAATCGAAGATAATCTGTTTGTGTGCCTATACCGGTAGATTTATATTTTTGTATTGCATTTTTATGATAGCGCATAATGGCCTCGTTAGAATATTGATTCTCTATAGCTTTAATATAATGATAAAATGAACGTTTTGCGAGATTACTTGTATTAAAGGGATATTCATTTTCTTCAATCCCTAATTCCTTACATTGTTTAAGAAACGTTTCATAAATAATAATAGGCTTAACATTTTTTTCTTTTATATCATGATTTCTCTGCAATAAAAGAACTTCAATGCTTTCTTTTAATTTTGGATAACTTTGAAATAGCTGTGTTAAAGCTCCGGAAAAATTACTACTACTATTTAATTGTAGTTTTCTTTCTCATATACTGCTTAAGATGCTTGTTAGGTATTAAAGCAGTATAACCATACATAACTCCTGCTTCATCTAATTCCAGGCATTTTTTAATCATTTCTGAATATTTTGTTGCTTTAATTGTAGTAACTGTTTCTATATCCTTTAAGCAATGTCCATCTATATACATATCAACCGCCAGCTTACGGTTAAAAAATATTTGTGCTTTTTTAGAATCTAAACATTCTGGATTAACTGTTTTCCAACTTTTCCGTAGGAAATTTAATTGAATAATATCATGCTGTTTATTTGCCATATAATTTCACCTCTGTTTTGGGACCTAATGTTTTATTTAATAGGTTTAAGACTATTATTCCGTCATAATGGGCAAAACACATAATAGACAGAAATTCATCAAAGTAAATTGGGCAATCTAATGTATAATATAAATTTTCTAGTGTAGTTTCACTTGACCCAACTAATTTTGTTAGATGATTATAAAAGGATTTTGCATAAATAGAATCATAGCTCTTAATACGTGATGATAGGTGTAGCATATTTTCTATGTGAAACTCACCCAGTTCGATCGAATCTTCACTTCTTATAACATAATTCATATTATTAACCTTACACCATTTCTTTTGAAAGGCTACTTGGTCGGTACAACGTTGATAGTCTTTGCTTAAAGGATTTTTTAATTGTTCCAGGTACTTAATTTCTTGAAATTCCTCATTTCCGTTCCTATATAAAACCCACATATCAAAAATAGTTGCTTTCTTTTCTCCACTAATAAGCATTTCTGCCTTATATGGCTGCTCACAAAAGCTTTTGTGAATGCTAATATATAAGTGAGCCATTTCCACACCTTGTGCTAACCAAAAAGTGAGCCACTTTCGAAAAATACCCTGTATACTAATTTTTAGATTAGTACAGGAGGACGAAAGGGTGATTATTGA
>JAEVYY010000028.1 GCA_023392535.1 Bacillota bacterium | reverse complement strand
ATTCGTCTTACATTTCCTTTTCAAGGTTCGTTCGCCTTCGTTTTTTCGCTTCAGGCTTTTGCGTTTTTGTTGAACACGCAACTCTGATAGAATATCATGTATGCGATTCTTTGTCAACACTTTTTTTAAATTCTTTTTTTCACTCGCTTTTTAAATATTTTGTTTCTTTTCGCGGTGGATTTTTATTATAACACTATCTCGCTTTCATTGTCAACAATTATTTACATTTTTTAATTTGTTATGATGCTTGCCAAAAATGAGCGAAAAAAAAGAAATCTCAATAGAACAAGATTCTTTAAATACTGGTAGAAAAGGAACGGAGAAAGAGGGATTTGAACCCTCGCGCCGCGCAAACGACCTACACCCTTAGCAGGGGCGCCTCTTCAGCCTCTTGAGTATTTCTCCATGAGATATCTGAACTTTATCCACTACCAATATAAAGTTGTCCCGTCACTTTCTGTGACGCAAAATTTATTATACTGTAGGGCTCCTTATTTGTCAATTATATTTTTACAGTTTTATAATATTACTATTTTAATATTTATGAGATTCTATTTCTCTTTCTTCTATATATATTGCCTCCTGAATCCTTCTTTTCACTTCTTCCGCTATCTGCGTTGTTTTCATATCTTTATATTCTTGATAATACAATGGTGATAAGTAAATAACATGAACCTCTACTGGCTTAATTGATTTTTCATCAAATGGTTTAAATGCATTAACAAGTGCACATGGAACAATAGGGCACTTAGCTCTTACTGCACTTTTAAAACTACCACCTTTAAAATCTAAAATTTTATTGCCTTCTTTACTTCTGGTACCTTCCGCAAAAATAAGAAAATTTCGTCCTCTTTTTACCTCTTCCGTCATTGTTTGAATCACTTCCATAGACTGTCTGATATCTTCTCGATTAATTGCTATGGATCCCGTTGCAGCAATTACTTGCTTTAATAGTATAATTTTACTTGCTTCCTTTTTAATCACAAAAGCAAATGGTGCTGGACAAGACTCTAAAAATGCTAACATATCAAAAAGCCCCTGATGATTTGGAAATAGAATAAACCCATTTTGCTCTGGTAAATGCTCAATGCCCTTACTTACAATTGTTACTTTTCCAGCTCTATTCGCTTTTATCGTTGCATATTTGCTCCATTGAAAACCTTCTTCATACCCTATCTTTTTAGATTTTCCACACCACCAAATGCGGAAAATATAATAGGGTGTCTTTACAAAAAGCCTCAATACCATCATTATAATTCTTCTCATATTCTATGCCCTTTGATATTCTTTTATTGCTGACTCATAGAGATTATTTCCTTCTGAGTCGATTACTACAATTACCGGAAAATCTTTAACTGTCAATTTTCTGATTGCTTCTGTTCCGAGATCATCATAGGCTATTATTTCTGATGAAATAATAGATTTTGAAAGAAGAGCACCTGCTCCTCCAACCGCCGCAAAATAAACTGCACCATTTCGAACCATTGCATCCTGTACTTCCTTAGACCGTTTTCCTTTTCCTATCATACCCCTTAAGCCAAGATCCAATAAAACGGGTGTATATTTATCCATTCGGCTAGATGTTGTTGGTCCAGCCGATCCAATAATGTTTCCTTCTCTTGCTGGGGAAGGTCCCATATAATAAATAATATTATTTTCCATTATAAAAGGAAGTTCCTCTTTCTTTTGAAGCGCTTCAAACATTCTTTTATGTGCCGCATCACGTGCTGTATATATTACTCCCGTTATATATACATAATCCCCTGACCTAAGGTTCGCTGCATCGGTTTTACTCATTGGTACATTTACATACTGATCCATTTTAGTCCTCCTGACTGATATATTTCTCATTTATGTTTTAAAGAACTCTGCTAACATGACGATTCACATGACAGCATATGTTAACACCTACCGGTAGCCCTGCTATATGTGTCGGATATGTATTAATATTAACAGCGAGCGCTGTCGTTGTTCCTCCGAGTCCCCCAGGACCTATACCCGATTTATTAATGGTATCCAATAATTCTTCTTCTAACTTTTTTATATAAGGTATATCTGAGCCTTGGTTGATATCTCTTGTCAATGCTTTTTTTGCCATTAGAGCACATTTTTCAAACGTTCCTCCTATCCCTACTCCTACAACCATAGGTGGACAAGCATTTGGTCCTGCCTCTCTAACGGTTGTTATTACCGCATTTTTAACGCCTTCAATTCCATCGGATGGTTTTAGCATAAAAACACGGCTCATATTTTCACTTCCAAATCCTTTCGGAGCGACTGTTATTTTGATACTATCATCAGGAACAATATCATAATATATGATTGCAGGCGTATTGTCTTTTGTATTTTCTCGAATTAAGGGATCTCCTACCACAGATTTTCTAAGAAATCCTTCTATATAACCTTTTCTGACACCTTCATGAATAGCATCTTCAAGATTACCGCCTTTAAAATGTACATCTTGACCAATTTCCATAAAGATAACAGCCATTCCGGTATCCTGACACATAGGAATCATATCTTCCGAAGCAATCTTAATATTCTCTTGCAATTGATTTAGTATTTGCTTTCCTAATGGTGACTTTTCTGTTTTCGTAGCGCAATTCATTGCTGCATTCATATCCTCTGACAAATAATGATTTGCCTCTATACACATCTCTTTGATATTTAAAGTTATCTCTGAAACATCAACTGTTCTCATTTTAAATTCCCTTCTGTATTTTAAAAATTATTTACGATTCATGATTGCTCTGTTGATTATAATATAAATTTATCGTAAGTTAAACATCAATCTTTTAACGCGCTGTACTTTTTAGGTGTTATTAGTTTATTTTCTTTGAATTTCCGAATAAAATAACTTACATTCTCAAATCCAACTAAAAAGCATATTTCTGTTATCGATAAATCAGTCTCCCTGATTTTTCTTGCTGCCTTTTCAATTCGTAGATCATTCATATATTCTATTGGTGTCTTTCCAACGATTCTTTTAAAATATCTGCAAAAATAGGTTTCATTCATGCTTATAATATCTGCAAGCTCTTTAATATATATTTTTTCTTGATAGTGTTCATTTATATATTGAAGAATACGTTTCATATTTGCTACTTTTTCTAATTTATCTGTTTGATTTTGGTACATTGCATCTTCCATTTTATTATTTTGTATAAGCAAAGCAACAATTTTAGTCAATGAAGCTTTCACACATAACCGCCAGGCATGTAGTCTATCTTTGCATATATTTGCGATATCTTGTAATTCTTTTTTTATAATCTGATTTTCCTCTTCATCCAGATTAATGACCTTTAAAAAATTAATGTCACCCTTTTCAATAGGAAGCATATATTCACTTTCACAATAATCATAGAGGGAAGAATGAAGCATTTCAAATTTATATACGTATGCATAATAGAGACATTTACCTTCTGTTCTGATCTTGTGTAGAGACTCCTTTGGAATCCATACCAATGAGTTCGGTCCCACGTGGTAGGAGTGCATATTAATATCTATTGTTATATTGCCCTCTACCGTATAGATCCATTCTGTTTCTTCATGCCAGTGATAATTTTTAACGATAATCGGTTTACTTGAGTTTTGTATATAGCATTCAAATGGAAATAAAAGGGAACCATGCATACTTTTTTCACGATATAACTCCTCTTGCATCTATTTTCCTCCTGTTGAAATTATATCATATCAATATTTTACGTTTATTTTAAGACTGCTTCTTGCATAAATCTATTCAAAAGATAAAATAATGGTATTTAATTATATAATTGTACAAGATTTTTATATTTTATCAATATATAATGTTACAATCAAGTATACTTTTTATACTATTTAATAATAAGATAGGAGAATATATGATTAAAAAATTTACTTTTGGAGATCCTTTTCCGACAGATGCTGTTGTTACTGATTTAAACACATGTACGGATAAAATTCCTTTTTTAAAATACTATCACAAGGATGGATATCGTTTTATATACCCGTTGGAAGATCGTGATATTGTTTATGGACTTGGAGAAAATACACGTGGTATTAATAAAAGGGGATATACTTATACAAGTCTTTGCAGTGATGACCCCCACCATACGGAAGACCGTAATTCTTTGTATGCTGCACATAATTTCTTATTGATATCTGGTAAGAATACATTTGGTATTTTTATTGATTGTCCTGAAATAGTGAAATTTGATATTGGATACACAGATTATGATACCTTGAAAATTACGACTCAATCTGAAAATATGGATTTTTACATAATTGAAGACGATTCTTTAAAAAAAATAGTGCATGCTTTTCGTGAAATGATTGGAAAGAGTTATATTCCACCTAAGTGGGGATTCGGATACCAGCAAAGTCGCTGGGGATATTCTTGTGAAGAAGATTTTTATGAAGTTGCTAATCAATATGAGATACATAATATTCCATTGGAATCTATCTATATGGATATCGATTATATGGAACGTTATAAAGACTTTACCGTAGACCGCATAAATTTTCCACATTTCCAACAATTAGTAGAAAATCTTAAATACCGGGGAATCAAACTTGTTCCTATTATAGATGCTGGTGTTAAAATAGAAAAAGGTTACGATGTCTATGAAGAAGGTATCAAAAATAATTACTTCTGCCAAGATGCCAAGGGAAGTCCTTTCGTTCTTGCCGTATGGCCAGGGCGTGTTCATTTTCCTGATGTATTAAATCCTGAAGCACGAGCTTGGTTCGGAAGTAAATATAAATACCTGACAGATATGGGAATAGAAGGTTTTTGGAATGATATGAATGAACCTGCTATCTTCTATACGGAGGAGGGGTTAACAGAATGTTTTTCTTATTTAGACTCCATTCGAGGTACTAATATCGGAATAAAAGAAGCGGAGGGAATGACAAATGCAGTCCTTGGACTTGCAAATAATCCAAAAGATTACAAACGTTTTTATCATAATGTAAATGGCAAAAAAATAGTGCATTCTAAACTGCATAATTTATACGGTTACTATATGACTCGTGCCGCCGCTGAAGGTTTGGAAATAATTGATGACAAGAAACGATTTTTACTCTTTTCCCGTTCTTCTTATGTGGGAATGCATCGCTATGGCGGGGTATGGACTGGGGATAACAGTTCTTGGTGGTCACACTTACTCTTAAATATTAAAATGATGCCTTCACTAAATATGTGCGGTTTTTTGTATGCAGGTGCGGATATTGGAGGGTTTGGTAGTGATACGAGTTATGACTTAATGGTTCGCTGGTTACAATTCGGAATTTTCACTCCTCTTATGCGGAATCATGCATGCAAAGGTACAAGAGAACAAGAATTATATCAATTTAAAGATACCAGATATTTTAGTGAGTTAATTAATTTTAGATACTCTTTAATTCCTTATCTTTATACAGAGTATATGAAAGCTGCTATAAATGGTTTACTCCTTTTTTCTCCACTTGAATTCGAATATCCAAATGATGAAATTGCTGCAAATACAGAAGATGAGTTGATTTTAGGGGAAAGCCTTTTGGTCGCTCCTGTATATATACAAAATGCGATTGGAAGAACAGTGTATCTTCCGGAAGAGATGTTATGTGTAACATTCAAACGTAACCATAAGCGGGAAATGCAGGTCCTATCTAAGGGACACCATTTTATTAAATTGAAATTGGAGGAATTTCCTATTTTTATTAGGAAAAATTGCATTTTACCGTTATGCAAACCAAGTAAGACGACTGAAACGCTTGATTCAAGATCCTTTGAAATAATTGGATTTGCGGAAAGCAGTGCTCGCATCAGCTATAAATACTATGACGACGATGGATATATAAAAAATATTTGTTTAGACGATATGTGTACTTTTACAATCCAAAAAGAAAATGGTAATTGGAATGTTTCTACTGACAAAGATGGTTATACGTTTTTCGATCTTAATATAATAGAAGCAAACTGATAGTAAATGTATCTTGAAGAAAATTCCGCAAGTAACAGAAAAAAAGGTATCGATTGAACCGACCCCCAAAAGTTAGACCAAAAATCTAATGATTGGGAGGTCGGTTTTTTCATGGCAAAATATAGCTTTGATTTCAAGAAAAAAATAGTTGAAGATTACCTGGCTGGCAAAGGAGGAAC
>JAEVYY010000018.1 GCA_023392535.1 Bacillota bacterium | reverse complement strand
CTTCTTTTATATACAAAGTGGCTCAAATATTCAGTAGCATATGAGCTGGAAATGGTATACTTTTTGATTAGCACAGGTGGCTCAGAAATTCAGTAGTACCTGGCTCAAAAATTCATTGACATTCACATCCTACCTATGGTTTAAGCACTGTTGTAGCGTTGGGGAAGCACTATTATTGGTGTTTCTCCCCATATAAAATAAAGTGGGGAATTTTCTCCGACATTTTTGGGACTTTTTTATTGACAATCACACCGTGAGAATAACAGGAAACAGTTTTCTGAATAATTCATCACCTAAAGAATGGTATAGTATTTCAAACACATCGATAACAGACTTTGAGGTATTGGTTTCCCGCAGAAAAGCAAGCATAAGGCTACTACATTCTACAAAATGAATGGTCAGATGACATTTACCACCTTTGGTACCAATGACTGAATCCATCTGAATAACTGCAGTATCAGGATTCTTTTCCATAAAAGCTCCAAACGATTCATAATTACGTCCTATACGACAGCCTTTATCCACTTTAAACTCAGGCTTTTTATATCGCTCTCGAAACTTTACTTTTCTTGACTAAAATGTAACACAAGATACCACTTTGTAAACGTTGAATGAAATCCCAAATTCAGCCTTGCTCATTCGCTTCGTTACACTACGCTCATGAACGGCTGGCGCCGTATCAGGTTAATATAAAAGACAACCTCACGAGAGTGAACTCTCATCGGTTGTCTTTTATTTTAGCCTTGCATGGCTTGTAGCTTACTCAAACTCAGCGCCTAGAATCATTTTACAGATACATTTGTTTCTGTTTTATGTATTTTAATCGTTGAATTCCGTGTATTATTTTATTTTTCTTCTGGCGTGGAGAAATTTTAGAATCAAAATAGAATCGCTATTTTACTCTTATAATATCAAAAATATTCCAATCATTTTATATTAAATTAGTTGGATGATTTCGCCAAGTTTGTTTTCAACTATCTTCTTTTGTAAAGTTTCAGAAAACAATGAATCTAAATGCTTGGTTAGCACTGACGATGAAAATACTATTAAATAGCTATTTGATGCCACCAACACGCTTTCCAATAACTCATTTTTTTTCAACCAAAGTATTCCATTATTAGCTTTCTCATTATATGTATTTCTAATCATATCCCTATTTGCTTTTATGTAATCCCATAAATCTGCACTACTAATATTGGAGTCACCATAAAATACCTCTATCGCGTCTAAAATTTTTATTAATGCTTGCTTTTTAAGTCCATAATATGAGCTCTGCGCATTGCATATATACTCGTCTAAATACTTTGTTGAAATCCCCATAACTTTACCATTGATAATATTATCAGCTACAGATGTTTTATGCATTCTATAATAACAATATTTTATTAGCGGTAATTTTTTTTTCATAGATACTTTTAAATTCTCTTCATTGCCCCATACTTCAATATGCTCACACCAGTAATTCTTTGATAGAATTATTTTATCATTATCAACTAAAATATCACAATTCTCTTTAATAATACTACACTTATCATTTAAGCGCTTTATAATGTCAAATATTTCTATTTCATTTTCATCCAATTGCTTTTTGTCATTTAGTAAAATTTTTATTATCTCTTCAATTTCTAATTCATAAATAGCATTCCCAATTCTCGTTATAGGATCTCCCGAAATATTCATACTTTCCCTAGACAAACTAGTTACAATCTCGTTTTCATACAATTCTGTATTTAGTATATCTATTACCATAAAAGGAATATCCATGCCATTCAATTGTTTGAGGTTTTTCACATCAAATATCACTTTTGAAATCATATCATTATATAAAACTGTATTTTTTTTATCCAAAATATCCTTTAATTTTTTCTCGTTATCATTTAATTCATCATCTTCAATTTCTAACCATTCTGCTTTGTATACTTTAATTCCAGCCCCTGCATCAATAAACCAATCATCCCTATCCAATTTTACTACTTCTTGTTTTTTCCCATTTACTTCTATCCGTATTGAATTATGTGATTTAGTTAAATATTCTTCTAATCCTAATAATTGAATATATTTATCAATTGGTCTATCCTCAGTTAATATCCTATCTTTTAGATCTACTCTAATAATTGTAAATGAAGGTTTATCCACATTTTTTATATCATCCGGTATTTCATTTTTATCTATCCAGATAACCTGTTTTTTTTCATCCATAATATAAAGTTTAAATGATAGCAATAAGCCATTCTCTGTTTTTGTATAAATTTCTGCATTATCTCCTATTAAAAAAAGTGATAATATACCTATACCATATTTACCTACTAGCCCCTTTTCACTTTTTCCTTTGCTGGTTTTTCCAACCGTTAAAAAACTCTCCTTTACAGTTTTAATATCCATACCCGTTCCATTATCTTCAATTTGCAAATACTCATTTTTTTCATTTTCTTTATATAATTTTATAGCTATATCTGCATTTATGCCTTTATTTTTACATGCATCTAATGCATTTTGAATCAATTCTCGTACAACAACTTGTAGCTTGTCCTGTAGTTGATATAGTGGTTTAATCAATAGCTCAATTACATTATCAGAAATTTTAAATTTTAAATTCCCAAAATTCTGACTTAGTACAACATCATTTACTGCCTTATAAAATTTATCATAATAACATAAATAGAAACATGTTACTTCTATACTTTTCCCATTTAATAGTTCAATTATTTTTTTTTCTACTTTCTCTTGCTCCTTGCTTTTCACATAATCAACTATCCATATATGTTTTATAAAGTCATCTTTTTGTTGTTCTGTCATAATATCTATCATAACAGTTAATATATCTTTAATATTTCTATCAGAAATACTATATCCAATAAAAATCACTGGATATTCCCAAAACATTGTTAATATTTTTGAATATAAATATTTACTTTTATTAAAGAAAGAGTCATAATCTTCTTTCGTAATGACAATAGATTCCGGTTTGGTAATACATCCATGAATCTTATATAAATCGCTCCTATTAGCTTCCGAATTTTCTTTTCCGCATAAAAAACTTTCTTGCCCTATATGTATATCGCATCTATTGTCAAAAATATAATACTCTAATAAAGTATCATAATTAGTTGTTATGATCGCCTTTGGAATCGTTTTTCTTAATTCTAGAATTTCAAGTGACTTTTTACGAATATCTGACGCTGCAGTTAAATCATTTGCTATATCAGCATATTTTTCTGCTTGTTCTCTAATTCTTTGTGGCTCATTGCTTTGACCAATGTCATTAATGTCGTTTAACTTTTCTGTAATTTTTTTATTTAGCTCTTCATTCAATTCCAAGTTATATCTTTCTTCATATTTATCACAACATTCTTTGAAAATTTTTGCAATATAATTCCTTATTATTATTCTATGATTTTTTGATTCCTCTGCTTCTAAATCTGCATTTCTAAAACAATAATATTCTAATTCTTGCGCTATTTTTTCATATTCTCCATCACATATTTTCTTAATATCTTCATAATTACATTTTGCTTCTTTTGCTATCCGTTCTAATAACCCTTCCCAGTTCGGTGATTCCAAATATCTTCTCGACAAACCAGCTCCCATAAAAAACATAGGTTGCTTATTTGTATTCCTTAGAATTTGTTGCATCTCATCTAATTTTTCATCAATTGTAGCCATAATTTTTATCCTCTTTCGCTAATACCAATAATGCTTTTTTCTCTCTAGCATCCTTCTTACTAAATTCCATCTCTTCAACTAATAAATCAAGATTTTTACCACTTTGGTAATACTTCTGTACAATCGGAAATCTAAGTGCTAACTTTTGTAACAATCCTTGTTTTCTTTCATCTGATAGTTGCATATACATTTTACCAATACTTGTAATTATTACTATTGAATTTCTTGTATTTTTTGAATAGTATATCAAATCTAACATTGCCAAATTTAACAACCTCCGCTTTACTTTACTCTTTTCTTTACTTGAATATATTTTCAATTCACTGAAAAGGTCATTAATATTTAACTCTCCCTTTTGCGAATGCTTTGTAATATCAGCTAAATATTTATCTATTTCATAACTGTCCCTGTTTGGAACAATACATTCTTCCACAAGTAATTTATGATTTTCTTTGTAATTATATACTGCACTTTCACATTCTTGATAACTTGTTTGCAACAATATTTTAATTATATATTCCGCACATTCATCAATGTTTTTCTTACATTCAGTATTTTTATAGCAGAGGCAACGTAACTCAATCTCTCTTTCTAAATATAACTGAATAACTTCTTTATTATTAACCTTTCCTTTGATAATCTCATCCCAAGCTATATGTTTCAACTTACACGTTCTACACTCAGGTTTATTATGATATCTATGTCCTGCCCCATAATTTGTCTCATAAATATTTTCATACATATATTTTAAGTCAAAATATTTCTGCGCAATTTCCGGATAGTCATTTTCAAAATCAAGCATAGCTTTATATGCTGAACAATATGTCTTTTTATTAGGATGATAAAACTGATTTCTTTCACAAAACTCACGAAAAGACATTTTTTTATAAAACTGGGGTTGATTACACCATCTTGCTATTTGAATATACATTCCTTTGTATTTTGAATTCTTATATTCTTCATATCTCATAATATATGGTATACATCCATATCTCATTAATAATTTAATTCTTTCAAAAACGTCCGCAATATCCTTCTCATCTTGTGAATTGAATCCACTCAGTATATATAATTTCGGCTGTTTATTAGTGTATTTTTTCCACAATTGAATATTTCTACAAATAAGGGCTTTATCTTTTAAGTGATCAAAAGCAAAAATAAAATCTCCGCTCCACTTTGTGTTATTAAATCTATATGCTTTTCGATCGTCCATCAGCCGTATGTCAATTCCTTGTCTGAATTGAAAAGGTTTTCCTGTCCTCTCTAATGAATCTAGGCATTCTTCCCATTTGGAAAAGGCAAGAAAGTTGTCATCCCATAAATATATTTTAGGTCTTGATTTATCCAAAAATTCTTCAATTGGTGAATGTTTAAATACATGATCATATTTTTTGTTCACGCAAAATGAACACTTTCTAAAACAACCTCTAGTCAAAAAACCTATCGAATACTCTAAGTAATCTTCAAAATAGTCAGTTTTTTTCCCAGCCACGACCATTTTTTGAATGTAATCACTATATAAATTATAATCTGGCATATGATGCTCTATCTCATCAGGTAAGTTTTCTCCACCATCTTCAAAGAAACCTGTTCCACCAATATGCACATTTTTTTCTTGTAATACCCAATCTGGAACCTTTGTAAAATTAAATACTTTAGAAATAAATACACTATCATATTCCTTTATTTCATCGTAACTTCGATAGATTAATTTCACTTCATTACCCGAAGATTTATAATATCCTGAAATTTTCATCAATGCTAAATTGGGATGTCTTGTTCCATTATCCATCAAATCAGCATCTATAATTCCTACTCTCATATGTAATTAACCTTTGCATGTTATTCGAGGTCTTTTAGTAGCTCGTCTACTGTTTTCTTGATTTTGCTAAGCTCAAATTTAATTTGCTTAACATCTTCATTTTTCATTTTATCTTTAAAACCCTCTTCCATTATCTTTTGTCGAAATTTATTAAGATTTTGATATATTGAACCTGTCTTACCCGTATCTTCTATGTGCTCGTATCCTCCATAAATATCGGTCTTTTCCTCAGCAATTTCTTTCATTATTCGTTTTGCTGTTTTACCTGTTACCTTTGCTATTCCACCCAATTTGTGTCTGATATCTACTGCTTGCTTTATTTCTCCGTTTTTAATTTGTTTAACAATGGTCTCTTCCAATCCATCCACAGTTTTTAGATATGTATTAATTGCAGAACTCTTTAGTAACTCTTCATAGTAACTCCACTTATCAGCATGTACATCATTATGATCAATCATAAATTCATATACTTCAACAAATCTCTTTGCTTTTGATAAAGTAATACCAAGTTCTTCAGCTATAAAATCAATTGGTTGCTTTGAATTTTCACGTCTTCTATATAAATAACCAGCTTGTTCATAGGGACTCCAATCTTTTCTACCAATAATATGATATTGTCCTAATAACGTAAATATTGCTTTATCGCTAATATCCGAAGGTAATATCTTACATTTAACTTTTGCCCATTTAATTGGATCTTGTTTTTGAAGAATACGATATGCTGCCAATCTACTATTACCTTCTAAAACAACAAAATCTCCATCTCGTACAATTAATGGATCTATCAGTCCACCATTTGCCTTAATAGATTCCTTAAGTTGTTTTACATGATCCATATCAGTCATGACTTCTTCTATTGTTTCTTGATCAGGTACTCCATTTGCAACATCAAGGAATGAGTATACTCTCGGGTTCTCTGGATAAAACTTTAGGTCAGCATGAAGTAGCTCCTCCTCTCTAATGTTATAGTCTGCTCTACCTATCGTTAATTTTTCTACCATAGCCCTTCCTCCGTTTCGTATATTCCCAAAATTTTTTTTACCATATCTCCAAAACTGTAGTCAGCATCTTGTTGATATTTTTCCTTATTAATATCCCCTTGTACTACAAAAGCAGCATTTTGCTTAGCTTTTAACAAAACATCAATCCACTCATCAATACTATTTTTAATCATAATATTATATATATAACATGTTTTGGTTTGAGAAATTCTGTGAATTCTATCCTGAGCTTGCAAATAATCATCTAAGCTAAACCCTCTATCATAAAAAATAACATGATTTGCAACGGTTAATGTCAATCCTTCCTTAGCCGCCTGAGGAGTTGCAAAAAGTATTTTTGCCTCACCATTTTTGAATTTCTCAATAGATTTATTTCGAGTTTCAATATCCAATTTTCCATGAACTTTAACAGCATTAAAATTTTTATATTTTTTTGAAAACTGATCCACATTTCCAATAAAACTTGACCAGACAATACATTTTTCTTGCTTTTCCATTATTTCATTAATTAATTGCTCTAGTTCATTTTCTTTGCCAGAATGAATATTCTCATCAGTAATTAGCTGCGGATTAGATGTTACTTGAACAAGTCTTAATAACCTTTTTAACGATGAAGATGAATCATCATATATTGTCTGATCTCCCTTCCGTACTTCTATCGCTAAATCATCTCTTATTTTATTATATAAAGCCTGTTGCTCAGGTAAAAAATCAGTCCACCGATTAAAATATTCTTTGGTTGGTAATTTTACAATACCACTATTCTTTGTCTCCCTTACAGAAAACAAGCGGATTTTTTCAAATATCGATGCTATATTTTTTTCAAAATTTTCTCTTTTTACATCATTACTATTTAAATCATTTGTTAAATCAGTTTCTTTTTTAAATTCATTAAAATCAATTCCAAGACTTTTTCCCTTGTCAAGAAAATAAATTTGTGCCCATATATCATATGGTCTGTTTGCTACTGGTGTTCCCGTCATAATAACTCGTATTTTAAATAAGTCCGATAATTCAAAAAAATTTTGTGATAATTTTGATTCAGGATTCTTCAGTTTTGCTGATTCATCGATAATTATTGCAACATTTCTTGCTTTTAAATATAGCTTAAATCTATTAATCTCAGAAGAAATCACTTCAAAATTAGTGACAACTACTCTAGCAGGACCATTAAATACATAGAAATTATCTGATTTATTACTCGATAAAACAGCTGGTTTAAGAGCTGTATGTACTTTAAATTCTTCTTCCCAATTATGTACTAGTTGTTTCTTAGTAACTACTAGTACGGTATCAATCTCTTTAAACTCTAACCAGTACAATAATAGATCAATCGCAATTTTGGTTTTGCCAAGACCCTGCTCATGAAAAATAGCGGCAAACTGCAAATCTTTTATTGATTCATAAGCTTCATTCTGATATGGGAACGCTTTAAGTTTAGCCTCTAAATCAGGCTCATTATTTAAAATAATCTTTCTCATAATTTTTCAACCCTACCAGTATCATTAATAACCCATGTTTCTATTTCATAGTTACTATTTTTTCTTATTCTTTTTAGTAAATTTTTAGCCGATATACTCTCTGTCCAAGGGATAGCCAATATGAATATTGATTTACCATTAAACGAATTACATTTATTGTAATATGCTTTATACTGCTCGATACTATGTTTACGCTCAAAATCATATGATGTTTTTGCTTCTCCAATAATCATAAAGTTGCTGTAATTATAATATATATCAGGTCGAAAACCTTCCATTGTACTATCTGGTTTTTCAATAGATTCTGGTAAATCACTTTGTATTAATGTGGCTTCAATATTGGGCAATTTTTCCATATAAGTTATAATTCGTTGTACTAATTCTAAATGTTTAGCTGATTCTCCCATTTTTAATCCTCGTTAATGTAGTCCATTAACCACTCAAGCCATTTAAAAGCATCCATTACACTTGTCTTTTTATCTTCATATCTTGGATCATTCCTTAGACATTCAACCTCTTTAAGTTCAAAACATTCAAGTCGTTTTGCCAATTCAGATGCCAACACGTTATATGGAACTGACTTCAAAGACATCACTTCTGCTTCCTCAATAGCTAATGATTTCCATGAATCTGAAATATTCGACTTCAAGAAAATCTTAGTTGCTTCTGTATTTTTTAATATGGCAGGTATCTTACGGACATTCATTGCCGTATCAACATTTCCATTAATAACCCATTTAGAAAAATCATTGACATCAAACTTGTGCATTACCAAAGCCTCTTTAATTGAACTATTCTGTAGTTCTACGAATTTTGAGAAATCCCTTTGATCAAATTCGCTATCATCATCTAAATTTAATCTGTAATAATTTTCCATGTCGTTATATGCTGATATTAGCTTTGTAACTTCGGTTTGTTTTCCGCCACAAAATGATACAATTTGGGACATCGGAAGTTTCTTATAATTGCTTAGATAATTTAAATATTTAGCTTTTGAATATGGATCCCAATCTCTAGGACCCACTAGGTGAGATTGAAGGCGAATAGCATGAATTTCTCTTTCATCAAGATTTTCATACACAATTGCTCTAATTTCACTCCATTCACCTGGAACATTATTTTGAAAAAATTCCTTATATATTTGAACTCTTGTATTACCTTCAATCACAACATACTTATCATATATAGTCTTATTCACGATAATCGGATGAATTATTCCTCCATTTGATTTAATAGATTCCTTTAAGCTACTATAAGAAGTCCCACTCTTATCATCTGAACCCCCTCCAAGCGCCAATGATAAAGCTTCACTCGTAATCTGATTCTTCCCGTATTGTTCAACATATTTTGCAATACGAGGATTATCAAAGTCTAACTCTATCTTATCCACCTTCAACTCCATATACCTTGACTGCATTTTCTACTCCCCTTTCATTTCTTTTGTTATCTTTTATATATAATTACATATTGTATAAAATACATATTCCGTTATCTGTAATTACATCTTTGTATATATTATTTTACAATTTCCTTCACCTTTTTGTACTTTTGCTTACTACTATTCGGCTTATCAGGCACTGTCATTTCAATCAACCCAAGTTCCAGTGCTGGCAATAAATAGTTGTCTCTAAAAGTCGGCCTATGCTTTAACCCCAATAAATCCATAAGTTCTTTCGTTGAATACTCCTTATCAGCAATAACCTCTAATAACCTTTCAACTTGTTCGGTTACTTGTTCTCCTACTTGTTCGGTATGGGCAATTTCACATAATGCATCATAAATAGCTTTCAGCAGAAACTCTACAAATTTTCCCGAATCAGCACTATGGTCACATTCACCAAGCACTTTGTAATACTCATCCTGGCGTTCCCTGATTAGCGTTTCTATTGGAAGCCAGCCGAATAGTGATTTCCATTTATATAACAATAAAGTCTGCCACATTCGTCCCATTCTTCCATTGCCATCTGCAAATGGATGAATAAACTCAAATTCATAATGAAATACACAACTTTTTATTAATGGATGTACTTCTTCTTTTTTAGCCCAATCAATTAATTCTTTTATCAAATGTGGCACCTGATTTGCAGGCGGTGCCATATGAACCAACTGTTTTCCAGCAAATACTCCAACACCACCACTTCGAAAAGTTCCCGCTTCCTTTGTCAATTCATTCATAAGTACTTTATGGGATAATAACATATCCTTTATTGAATATGGATTCATTTCTAAAAGTTTATTATAAGCCTCAAAGGCATTTTTTACCTCGCATATTTCATCAGGTGCTCCCAGAATCCTTTTTCCGTTGATAATATCTGTAACCTGATCTAATGATAAGGAATTATTTTCAATAGCTAAAGAGGCATGAATTGTACGGATGCGATTATCCCTTCGAAGTCTTGGATTGTTACTCATATTATCATTTATCGTAATTTTGGTTATTATTTCAGTGATAGCAGAAATCAAATTTACTGTTTTATCTGTTATTGTATATGGTGGAATATAACCATTTTCGCTCATATTTTTCCTCACTTTGTGCCATTTTTTTCACCTACATGATTAAATATTTTTGTTTTTTTTCACTTGTACATTATTATACCGTACAAGTTTTAATAATACTACTACTTTCTGAATTTTAGGACAAAGATGTGATGAAAAAGTAATCACAAAGTGATGAAATAATCATCACAAACGGCAAATTGTGTGATAAAAAAATCATCACATTATTTTTTTAATAGATTTTTCCAAAAAAGTGTGATGAATAAATAATCACAAAGTGATGAAAAATTTATCACAAACGGCAAATTGTGTGATGAAAATTTAATTACATGGCATATATTGATAAATATCAGGGGTTTTAGGGGCTTTCCCCTAACAAGTAGCATTTGTATATCACAAATGCGTATCTTGCGATGTCCCCCTTGACTCAAAATACAATTTGTCTCTGCACTTTAGGCAGGGCTTTTTCCTACTATATTATCTTTACTTGACATACTCACTTCTAATGAAACCGCCTAATAATTTCCTGCAACACAATTTCTTCCGCTGTATACCTTGCTTGATTGCGTAAATGCAGTTGCTCCATAAAAGAGTTTGGATCTTTCAGCTTATTCTTTTTTAACCAACCATTTTCAATCCCTTCCAATAGTTCATATGCCTCTTCGTTTACTTCAAAAGCCCTGTCATGGAGTTTCCCAAATCTCACAAGACTCCGATACCTTTGAAGATTTGTATCTTTTAGAAATTCAATCCACATCCTACCGTATTTTCCCAAATTGCTTACTTGCTTCTCTTCTGTATCAACGGATAAAAGAGGGTAATAAATGCCATCTACCTCCTGATACTGTACTCCTAACTCTTCAAATAATGTTTTATTGCTCATGTCTTATTCTTCCTTTCCATTAATTTATTTCAATAATCGTATTCACCATAATAATTTTGGAAGCTTGCAAGATTCCCTTTTCTTATAAAAATAAACATCTTGCCCTCTTCCTCTACAACATCCTGAACCATTAACTACCTATTTTGACAGAATCAATATTCATTTCACGCTTGGTATTTAACAACGTGTTTTTTGATTTCCTTTTACCTTGCAAGTTCTTTAATGTCCTTACTCATTGGCAGGAACATTTACTTTATTGTCATGCCATAAATATTTGGCACCGTCTAGCATCCAAATCATTGCTTTCAGCAAATTCAGATACTCCATTTGCATATCTTCCAGCCCATCCTTTGATAAAAATACTTCTGACTGTTCAAACTGCTTTGTGACCTCTTGGAGCGTTTCCATCATCATCCGAAGTTCCCGCACCAATTTGTATATCAGCTCTTTCTTACCCACCACACATACATGGTTATAAATACAGGCGCGGACAAAATAATCTTTTTTATTCAGACCGCTTACTACAATCTTTGCTTCGATTTCTTCCCGTTCCCGGTCAGAAATACGAAAGCTGATGGTAGGATTCTTGTGCACTCCACTCATAGTTCCTCGTCCTCCTCTCTATCAAATTCCCCATCCAGGCGGTCAGCTAATTGTGCCTGCTTATTTGGATATAAATGAGAATAAGTGTTTAGTGTGGTTTCAATCTTCTCATGCCCTAGACGTTCCGCCATTTCCAGAGCGGATACCCCCATCTCAACGAGTAAACTTGCGTGCGAGTGGCGCAAGTCATGAAGACGAATTTTCTGTACTCCAGTATTTTTCACCCCTCTCTTCATTTCGCTGGTCAGATAGCTACTAGTGCAATGGAAAATTCTTTCCCCCGGCATTATCCCATATAGCTTGCCGATGTAATCATTTAGCTCATCTACCAGAAACTTAGGGATATTAACTTTGCGATTACTCTTCGGTGTCTTAGGAGTGGTAATCAAATCCTTGCCATCAATACGGGTATAGGTCTTTGAAATACTGATTTTACGATTTTCAAAATCAATATCATTAAACGAAAGTGCGAGTAATTCACCGATTCGCATTCCAGTCCAATATAAAATCTGAAATGCCATATATGACATTGGCTTGTCCTTGACTCCTTCTAAAAATTGAAGATACTCGTCTTTTGTCCAATAAAGCATTTCTTCTGCCTTACTTTTGCCAATGGTACCCGCTTTCTTACACGGATTATTTTTCAGATCATAATACCGCTCCGCATAATTGAAAATTACTGCTAACTGATTGTTAATGGTCTTTAAATAAGTTGCTGAATATCCATCTTTCATCAACTTATTTTGCCATTTCCGGATATCTGCCGCCTTGATATCGTTGATTCGTTTATCTTTGAAATAGGGCAAAATCTTGAGGTCGATAATATATTTTTTCGTCCTCATGGTAGTCTCTTTCAGACGATTTTCTATATCTTCATAATAAAGCTCAACAGACTTCTCAAAAACCATATCCAAATCACTTTGCTGCTGTTGCAGGAAATCCATTGCCCACTGGGAAGCTTCCGCTTTAGTGCGGAAACCCCTTTTGAGCTTTTTCTTTTTCTTGCCTTGCCAGTCCGTGTAGTAAAACTGAACCAGCCATGTTCCTAACTTTTTGTCCTTGGTTAAATTCATACTTTTTTCTCCCTTCTACTGTATAACCTGAACCCCGAAAAACTTTTCTTCAAAATACTTGGTCGGAATCTTGCCCCTAATGGTAATGCACCCCCGTTTCTTAAGTTCTTCGTTCATATCTCTAATGACCGTGTAACCATAAGATTTCGACATCCCAATTATATTTGCTACCTCTTGTGCTGATAAATACATCTGGTTTGTATTCTTCATTTCGTCTACCTCCTTTGTCTATGCGCTATAGATACTTTTGTATCTCTTAATGTTTTTTATTATACAGATACATATGTATCTTGTCAACTCTTTTTAGAATCACCAATTTAAATTTTTCTTTCTTATCTGTTATATATGTGTTACAATACAAATGTATCTGTCAGATACAAAAGTATATGAAAGAGGTGTTGATATGACTGTTGGTGAAAAAATAAGAGCTTACCGAAATCTCCGAGGTATTTCACAGAAAACGCTTGGGGAACTTGCTGACATGAATGAAGTGACCATAAGAAAATATGAAGCCGGTGACAGGAATCCAAAACCCGACCAGCTTCTTAAAATCGCCAATGCACTTGGCGTAAGTATTAATTTGTTTTTTGATTTTGATATAGAAACAGTTTCAGATGTGCTTTCCCTTATTTTTAAGATGGATGAACAGGTGGATTTGGAATTTCAGGGAAAGAAAAATTCAAAGGGTGTGATTGATCCTAAGACATTAACTTTGCGATTCAATCACCCACAGATAAATGAAAGACTGGCAAAATGGGCACAGGCGAAAGCTGCTTTACAGAAAACCATTGATTCGAGGCATGAATTTGGGAGTGATGAAGAATATAATGCTGAAGTGGCTGAATTAATGGAAATGTGCGAACGGATAAAGCAAAGTATGGTAGATAGTAATTTGGTGGTGAAAAAATACAAATAATATTACTATCAAAATGTAATATTAAAGGAGAGTCCCTATGAACAAAGATGATATTTTTTATATTTTTATTGGATACTTATTGGCATTTTTACCACTAGCATATTATCTTCCAAAATCTCAAAAGGAATATTCTAAAAAACAACATTGTAGCAATTTTATGTTTTTAATCCGATTTTGTGCTATGTTCTTTGTGATTTTTGAGTTTATTTTCATATTAGTTTTTTGGAGCAAACTAAATTTAGTGTACATTGTATCGTTAACTTTTCTCTCTTTTTTAATTTCATGTATACTCATCATAATAATTTGGGGATTATCATTTATAGTTGGAAAAATTGCTTCTAAGTACAGCGGATTTTCAAATGCATATGTACTAACAAACTTCCTTTTAATACTCTACAGCATCTTGTTCTTTGTTGGACAAAAAAAGGATACTATATTTTCAACTAATAAACTAGTTATAATGGTCATTATTTATATCATCAGTTTGATTTTCCTCTTTTATTCACTGTATGAAATCGTAATAAAAGAGAAAATTTTCTACCAAACTAGAAGTACCTTTTTTAGCAAAATATTAGTAATTTCTTTTCATGCTGTTTTAATGATTGTAAATTACTGTTTTATTGCATATCTTTTCTTACTTAATGACAAAGATAGTTTTTTCACTTCAGTTTCAAAATTTCAAGTAAGTAATTTAAATGACATTTTATATTTTGTAACAATTACAATGACAACTATTGGATATGGTGATATTATTCCAGCAGTAATTCAATCCCAAATATTAACCATTATAATTGTTGTAACTGGATTAATTTATTTTTCTCTATTCTTAGGAACATTATTTCAATACAATGAGTATACAAAAAAAAGGTTTACAATATCCGTCTTATGTGTATTAGGAGTAAATATACTTTTTTCACTTATGATATATTTTATACCAGTATTTACATATAATAAATCCAAAACACTTTTCAATGTTGTATATTATGTATTTGTTACTTCATCTACCTTAGGATATGGAGATATTTATCCAACAAATGTGTTTGGAAGATATGCGGCTATTGTCTTAGCCATTTATAGTATTATTGTTACAAATGTAATATTAAATTCAATTGTCGGTTATTTTATCAGCATAAAGCAAAAAATAGAATCAAACTAGAATCACGCCCATAAAAATAACGCTACAACCCTTCATATTACTGGGCTGTAGCGTTTCTTCATGTCACTCAAACTCAATCGTAGCCGGTGGTTTTCCGGTACAGTCATACAGTACTCGGTTGACCCCTTTCACTTCATTTACGATTCTGGTAGTTACCTTTCCAAGCACGTCCCACGGAAGATCTGCGGATTCTGCTGTCATAAAATCAGAAGTCGTTACTGCTCTTAAAGCAATGGCATAATCATAAGTTCTTTCATCACCCATGACGCCAACGGAACGCATGTTGGTAAGGGCTGCAAAGTATTGGCCGATGCCTTTGTCGATACCTGCTTTTTTGATTTCTTCGCGATAGATATAGTCTGCTTCCTGGACGATATGCACCTTTTCGGCTGTTACGTCGCCGATAATGCGGATACCGAGTCCCGGACCCGGAAAAGGTTGTCTGAATACAAGATGCTCCGGAATTCCAAGTTCCAATCCTGCCTTACGTACTTCGTCTTTAAATAAGAGACGCAGTGGCTCTATAATTTCTTTGAAGTCCACACAATCAGGAAGTCCTCCTACATTGTGGTGGGATTTGATGACTGCTGATTTTCCAAGACCGCTTTCGATGACATCTGGATAGATGGTTCCCTGTACCAGATAATCCACTTTTCCTATTTTCTTCGCTTCTTCTTCAAATACACGGATAAATTCCTCTCCGATTATTTTTCTCTTTTCTTCCGGCTCTGTCACACCTGCTAATTTACGGTAGAATCTTTCCTGCGCATTGATACGGATAAAGTTCAGTTCATAAGAACCATTTGGGCCAAATACAGCTTCCACTTCATCCCCTTCATTTTTACGCAAAAGTCCATGATCCACAAAAACACAAGTAAGCTGAGATCCGATCGCTTTTGACAAAAGTACTGCTGCCACAGAAGAATCAACGCCTCCGGATAAGGCACATAGTACTTTTCCGTTTCCGACTTTTTCACGGATTGACTGAATGCTGGATGTTACAAAAGAATCCATCTTCCATTCACCCTTACAATCGCATACCTGATATACGAAGTTCGATAACATTTTGGTACCTTCCTGGGTGTGCACCACTTCCGGATGAAATTGTACCGCATAAAGTTTCTTTTCCTCATTTTCCATCCCTGCAACAGGACATACCGGTGTGTTGGCAGTAATGGTAAAGTCTGATGGTGCCGCTTCTATATAGTCGGTGTGACTCATCCAGCAAACTGTTTTTTCAGAGACTCCCTTAAATAATTTACTCGTATTCGTAATTGATACTTCTGTCTTACCGTATTCACTTACAGGAGCTGTTGCCACTTTTCCATCCAGTAAATATGCCATCAACTGTGACCCATAACAGATACCCAGTACCGGGATCCCCAGTTCGAATAATGCTTTCTCACAAAGTGGAGAATCCGGTGCATAAACACTGTTCGGTCCGCCTGTCAGTATGATACCTTTCGGATTCATTTCTTTTATTTTCTCAATGCTAAGTGTATACGGGTGTACTTCACAATACACATTGCACTCTCTTACCCGTCTTGCAATTAATTGATTATATTGTCCTCCAAAGTCCAATACGACAATCATCTCTCCTACCATGTTTTTCCTCCTGCGTAAATCAGCTATTTTTGCCTAATTGTATATAGTATAAGAAAGTAATGAATCCTTGTCAAAGTAATCTTTTGGAAATAAGATGCTAAAATCATATTTTTGTTACTCTTTTACATTTTCCAGTACCCCATTTAGATATTCATGTTGCAATATTTAGTGAGCCACAAACAACCCTATGTAAGACTTCTTTATTCTTGGCAGCCGTTACGCTTGCGGCTTCGTCCTATGTGGGACTTCGCTATTCTTGGCAGCCGTTTTTTGGTGCCTAGAAGAAGACACTTGCGGCTTCGTCCTATGTGAGACTTAGTGATTCTTGGCAGCCGTTTTTTGACGCCCAGAAGAAGACGCTTGCGGCTTCTTCCTATGTGAGACTTAGCTATTCTTGACAGCCGTTTTGGGGCTGCTTAGAATAGCTTCTCACATTCTTCTCACATTCTTCTCGCACCAAGCCATCGTCCTGTCTGATAGCGGTAAGTATAGCAGATGGCGCGGAATGTCCAGTCAATCGTCATGGCGATCCACACACCCATCAGTCCCATTCCAAAATAGCCTGTCAGGATATAGGCGGTTCCAATTCGGAATATCCACATCGATGCAATTGCGATCACCATAGGAATCATGACATCACCGGCCGCCCGAAAGGAATTCGGTGTGGAAAAAGAAGGTACCCACGATACCAATACCATGATTGCATGAAACCGGATGACTTCTATCGCGAGCTGCTCTGTTTCCTGGCTCAATCCATATATCTTTAGCAGGTCACCAGCGGTAAAGAAGATAAGAGCAGATAGGAATAGCATTCCTATATAGGTAATCTTTAATAGTTTATTGGTATAATATTTGGCCTGTTTTGCATCATTGGCTCCAATACAGATCGACACCGTGGAGAGCTGTGCATAGCCGATCGCAATCCCTGGCAGGATATTGAATAAGGCAATCGTATTAGCGACCGCATTTGCGGCTATCGCTGCTGTACCGATGGTCGACACCAGACTCAAAAGCAGGATCTTTCCCAATTGGAATAAACTATTTTCAAGTCCGTTTGGAATTCCTACGTACAGAATCTTCTTGATCATACTCTTTTGTAATTTCCATGTGACATGTCCATTTAAATGAATCAGCCTTTTCTTGTTGAACAGCATAATAAAAATAATAACTGCTGCTACTATTCTCGACAGAGTCGTTGGAATGGCCGCTCCTGCCACACCCATCTTCATGCCATAGATCATGATTGCATTTCCTGCGATGTTGATCACATTCATAATGGCAGAGACCCACATGGTTACTTTTGAATTTCCCATAGCACGGAACAATGCACCACCCGCATTATATATTGCCAATGGAAAAAAAGACAAGGCGGTAATCAGCAAATACGTTTTTGCACTCTGCATGACTTCCGATGAAATGCTCCCAAATACCTTTCTTAGCATAAAATCGTGGAAAGCGATAAATAGTATGGTAATTGCGATCGCCAATAATCCGGAAAACAGAATGAGCTGCCATGCCGATCTGCCCGCGCTTTCGGTATCTTTTTGCCCCAGATAATGCCCTGCCGTAACAGCGCCACCTGTTGCCAGTGCACCCATAATATTGATTATTAGTATATTAACGGTATCTACCAGTGAGACACCCGATACGGCTGCCTCTCCGATTCCAGCAACCATGACAATGTCTGCCATACCGACCGCAATCACCAGGATCTGCTCGATGATCAGGGGTATGATTAATTTTTTTAGATCCTTATTGGAAAATAGCATAGGTTTCCTCTTTTTCTTTTGTATCTTCTTTATGTTTGATTCTAAGATGCCATGCAAATAGAACCGGCACACCGCTATTTCCGACTTGATTGTCTTAAGCGAGCATAATGAGCCCACTTAAGACACAAACACAGTGCGACCGATTGCGAATTATTATGAACGTATCCTGTAACTTTATTTATTTAAATAGTGTAAGTACTTTTCTTTTGTTGCCAAGCCTCCTCGGATGTGGCGCTCTGATTTATTTACGTCCAAGACCTTCCGGGCACTCTTGGCAAGCGCTGGATTAATTTGAATGAGGCGGTCTGTAACATCCTTATGTACGGTCGTGGTCTTCTGGAACGGTGCGCAAATGATTGAATAAACGCAGATAGATGTCTATGGTACCATCTTTTTGCACCACAATTTGTTTGATTACTTTTTTTAGTTGTGCATTTGTGATTTCAGTCCGATCGAAAATATCTCTCATCCCGTCAAAGGTCTCTTCTATCATTTTCTCCAGTTGATTTCCTTTATTAAGTTGACAAGATACTACGCTCAATTCATTTTCACAAAGAACAAGTTCCTCCTTTATGAGAGCAACTTTTTCTTTTAATTCTTTTCTGGTGAGCAAGTCATCCAAGAACATTTGTGTGTACTTGTCCTTATTTCTCATATGCTTTGCTATTTTTGCCTTAAGTTCTTTCTCATAGGAATCTTGATCCGTTATTGCTCTATGAAATCGTTTATATTCAACCATAATATGAGGTAAGATGGTGTCTTTTTCAGAAATCATATCCGTAAAGTATTTTTTAATAATATCCTGTAATTCTGCTTCGTTAATTTTCACCTTATTATGGCAGCTATTACTTCCATTCGTATTACGTCCGCTACATACCCAACATACACTGGTATTTTTATATTTCCGTTCTATTCTCCGAAAAGAATATCCGCACTCTGCACACTTAATCAGGGTACTGAAAAGATACTTGTTGCTCTGACGCTGCTTTGTCGTATGAAAGGTGTTCTTTCGATTCGACAGAATATCCTGTGCCGATTGAAATTGTTTTTTCTCTATGATTGCAAGATCATCCCGACTGGTAATGAACCACTCTTCTTTTTCTTTTTCTCTACGCGTTCCCGTTAGAAAGTCCGCGATTTCTTCTTTCCCATTTACAATATTCCCTATGTAGATTTCATTTTTTAAGATTCTGCTGACCGCATTTTGAGACCATTGGCAATTTCTCTTTGTCGTAATACCTCTTTCATTTAACATACAGGAGATCTTGCCGGCACCATATCCTTCCTCTGTATACCATTGATATATCTGCTTTACGATTTTTGCTTCGTCCTCATTAATAGCAAGGTTGAAATAATCTCCAGGGGTCTTGTCATAACCAAATACGATATTGGGAACTCTTCCTTTTTTGGCGTTTTCCTTCTTGCCAAATTTGACACGTTTTGATGTGTTGGAGGATTCTTCCTGTGCCATTGCTCCCATAAGCGTTAAGACAAATTCTGAATTTCCCATTGTCTTCATATCAGAAGTAATGAAAACCGTTTCTATATTCAGTAGTTTTAACTTTCGTACACTTTGAAGCAGATCTACGGTATTACGTGCAAGACGTGATACATCTTTTACGATGACCTGTTCAAACATTCCCATCTCAGCTTCTTTCATCATTCGCTGAAATTCTCTCCGATTTTTGATCTTGGTTCCAGAGATTCCTTCATCCGCATACGTTTGAACTAGGATATCTTTGTTTCTGGTACAATAAGACTCAAAAAATTCTTTTTGCGTTTCCAAACTATTCAGCTGATCCGACTTTTCGGTTGATACACGGCAATAGGCAGCTACTTTCATAGGAATGCCTCTTCCTGCGACAGAATTGTATCTGTTTTTTCAGCATCCATTTTCTCCCTGACGATCTGCTCTAACTGTGGAACGCATACTTTTGTAAACCACTTTGTAAAAAATTCTTCTGTGAGTCTACCTGTATTCGGGTTGTGAAAGACAAACTTCAATTCTTGATTTTGCCTCACTGCATACCCTCCTTGTCCTTTTTTTCCATGTATATGTCATGGATTTTAAGGGTATACCAATAATCCAGTTTTTCTGTCAGGAGAGCCGCATCCGGAAATCTTCATATCCAAATTCCCGTATCATTTCACATGTACCATCTTTTTTTTCAAATACTATGGAAGGCAGGCACATTCCATTGAATGTATTATTTTTGACCATCGTATAGATAGCCATATCTTCAAATATAAGACGTTTTCCACACACCAATGGTTCTGCAAAAGAGTAATCCCCAATGATATCACCGGCAAGACAAGTAGGGCCTGCCAGGCGGTATTGATATTCCTTTTCCTGTGGTTTACCCGCATGTGCCAACGGTGGCCGATAGGGCATTTCTATTACATCTGGCATATGACAAGCCGCTGAGGTATCCAGAATGGCGACTTTCATTTGATTATCCACCACTTCCAGAACAGTTGTCAATAGTTCTCCCGCATTTAGAGCAATTGCTTCCCCTGGTTCCACATAGACTTCCAACTGATAGGTATCCTGCATATGACAGATACACTCCTCCAACAATTCGATATGATAGCCATTTCTGGTGATATGATGCCCCCCACCAAAATTGATCCACTTCATCTGATGCAGATATTTACCAAACTGGGATTCCACAGCGTCTAAGGTTTTTTTCAGATCGTCTGCATCCTGCTCGCAAAGCGTATGAAAATGAAGTCCTTCTACGTTTTTCAATAATGTCGGTTGAAAATTCTCTCTCGTGACTCCCAAACGTGATCCTGGGGCACAGGGATCATAAATTGCATGGTCACCCTGCGTAGAGCACTGGGGATTGATTCGGATGCCTATGCTTTTCCCCATAGCGATAGCCTTTTCCTGATACTTTTGTAACTGCGCAAAGGAATTGAATACGATGTGATCGCAATATGTTAGTATTTCATCTATCTCTTCTTCTTTGTAGGCAGGAGAATATACATGGTTTTCTTTTCGAAACTCCTCTTTTCCAAGCCTTGCTTCCCACAAGCCACTGGCTGTTACGCCGTTCAAGTAGTTTCCGATCAAAGGATAGACCGAAAACATGGAAAACGCTTTCTGTGCCAACAGGATTTTACACCCCGTCCGGTCTGCCACTCCTTTCAGAATCTGCAGATTCTTTTCCAATTTATTCTCTGAAATAACATAACAGGGTGTTCTCAATTCTTCTCTTGTCATAAGAAACAATATCCCTTCTATCCACTAATCTACCAATACTGGATTTTCCTCTACGACCCATGGAAGTCCGTATTTCATCAATGCTTCCATAAAAGGATCCGGATCAAATTCTTCAATGTTGTGAACACCGGCTTTCTTCCAGATTCCATTCATCACCAGCATGGCACCAATCATAGCCGGGACCCCTGTGGTATAAGCAACTGCCTGCGAACCGACCTCACGATAGCACTCTTCGTGGTCACAAACATTATAAATATATAGTTTCTTTTCTTTACCGTCCTTTTTACCAATAAAAATGCAGCCGATGTTGGTTTTTCCTTTGGTCCGAGGTCCCAGAGATGCTGGATCCGGAAGTACTGCTTTTAAGAACTGCAAGGGAATGATTTCTTTTCCTTCGTATAGAATCGGTTCAATGGAAGTCATTCCTACATTTTCAAGGCACTTTAAATGGGTCAGATAGCTTTGTCCAAATGTCATAAAAAAGCGAATTCTCTTAATTCCCGGAATGTTTAATGCAAGTGACTCTAACTCTTCATGATGAAGCAGGTACATATCTTTCTTTCCCACTTGAGCAAAATCGTATTCTTTCTTAATCTCCATAGGCTCTGTTTCCACCCAATGCCCCTCTTCCCAATAGGAACCTTTTGCCGATACCTCACGGATGTTAATCTCTGGATTAAAATTGGTCGCAAACGGATATCCATGGTCACCACCATTGCAATCCAGGATATCAATATACTGAATCTCATCAAAATAGTGTTTGAGTGCATAAGCGGAGAAAACACCCGTTACACCAGGATCAAAACCACTGCCAAGAAGAGCGGTAATCCCGGCCTCATCAAAACGTTCCTTATAAGCCCATTGCCATTTGTATTCAAATTTTGCCGTGTCCTCTGGCTCATAATTGGCAGTATCCACATAATGTGTCTTAGTCGCAAGACAAGCCTCCATAATGGTGAGATCCTGATAGGGAAGTGCAAGGTTCAATACCACTTCCGGTTTTTCCTTTTCTATCAGCAGGATTAATTCCGCTACCTGATCTGCATTTACTTGTGCGGTTGTAATTTTTGCACTTGTGGTATTTTGTAATTTTTCCCTGATCGCCTCACATTTTGATACCGTACGGCTGGCAATACAGATTTCTGTAAATACCTTGGCAACTTCACAACATTTATGAATTGCTACACTTGCAACTCCTCCACAACCAATGATTAAAATTTTTCCCATTTTTCTATTTTCCTTTCTTTTTTCATTCTTTATATCTCAATCTTTACAAAACTGGCCTGTTGCGAATGATCTGGTTAACAAAGCGCAAGTAGAAATTCTCGCACGATCTTACCTGCCACCGCTGTAGATACACCGCTTTGGTCATAAGGTGGGCTCAATTCATTTACATCACAAGCTACGACCTGACAAGAGCTTCCTATTTTTCTGAGGGCGTTTAATAACTCCAGAAAAGAGATCCCTCCGGCCTCCGGTGTCCCAGTGCCTGGAAAAATACCAGGGTCCAGTACATCGAGATCCACTGTTACATAAACTGGTTTTTCTTGTAGCTTTGTTATAACACTGTCCAATCCATGCAGATCAAAAGGATTCATTATCACATGACCTTCTTTAGCGAAAAGAAACTCTTCCCTGTCTCCTGAGCGAATACCGAACTGATAGATCTTCTGCTCTCCTACGATCTCGTAGCAGCGGCGCATGACACAGGCATGTGACAAGTTGACTCCCAGATAATCTGCTCTCAAATCCGCATGCGCATCTAAGTGTAAGATATGTAAATCTGGATATTTTTTTGCAGTCGCTCTGACTGCCCCCAGTGTGACAAGGTGTTCTCCCCCGATCATAAAAGGCAGCTTGCTATCCTGTAAAATCGTTTCACAACGTGTTTCTATCTCTTTTAATACTCCTTCGGTATTCCCTATTGGTAATTCTAAATCCCCACTGTCAAAAATAGCATAATCCTGTAGGTCTCTCTCCTGATAAGGACTATAAGTTTCCAGTCCATAAGACTCGTTTCGAATTGCCTGACTTGCAAATCTGGTTCCCGGACGATAGGAGGTCGTCGAATCAAACGGCGCACCATAGAGCACGATTTTGGCATCCTCATATTCACTATCACAACCAATAAAGTTAACTATATTTTTATTCAACATCTTTTACTAACTCCTCCACATATGCCGGCAGGGCAAAGACCCCTTTGTGTAATCTTGGCAGATAATATTTGGTTACAATTCCCCTTAATTTCCAACTGACATCATCCAGATCATCCACAGGATGATACTTCTTGGAAGCAAATCCAAACAGCCAGTGTCCGGAAGGATAAGAGGGAATATGTGCCTGATAGATACGACTGATCGGAAATGATTCAATGATTCTTTTATGCATACGCTGACAGAAGAAAGCTTCATCTTTATAAAATGGACTTTCGTTCTGATTGATCATGATTCCATCTTCGTGAAGCGCATTATAACAATTTCCATAAAACTCTTTTGTAAAAAGCCCTTCTCCAGGCCCGAATGGATTCGGTGAATCAATAATGATAAGATCGTATTCATCTGATTTAGAACGGATAAATCGCAGACCATCTTCATGGTGGATCTGCACCCTGCTATCATTCAGACTGTAAGCCATTTGAGGGAAATATTTACGACATACCTCTACAAGAAGTGGGTCTACTTCCACCACATCAATATGAAGAATGGTATCGTATTTGGTCAACTCCCTGACCGCTCCCCCATCTCCTCCACCAATGACAAGAACCTTATCTACCTTTGGATGTACTGCCATAGGCACATGTGAAATCATCTCATGGTATATAAATTCGTCCATTTCTGTCAAAAACAAATCTCCGTCTGATACTAGAATTTTTCCAAACTCCTTAGATTCCAACACATCAATTCGCTGAAATTCGCTCTGGGCTGAAAATAATTGTCTTTCCACACGAATCGATAATTTTACATTATCGGTATGTTCATCCGAAAACCACATTTCCATCGGCCATTTCCTCCTATTCTCGTCTTTCTTATCATGCTCGGTTAGCAAGCTTTAATACATTTAAATTCTCTATATAGGCATCTTCTGGTCCCGTCATAGAACATCCTTTTTCTTTGGCATAACTAATATAATCCAATATTTCCTTCGTAATTTCTTCTCCTGGTGCCAGGATCGGGATTCCCGGTGGATAGCACATTACGAACTCACTACAGACTCTGCCAAGCGTATCACGAAGTGGTAACGATTCTTTTTCCGCATAAAAAGATTCTTGTGGAGTAGCTATGACCTTTGGTTCCATATATTCCTGTGTCAACATCCCTGTTTTATCTTTTTGATAACGCCGTTTTACTTCTGCTAAGGCACTAACAAGACGCTCCACCTCCTGTTTTCGATCACCGATAGACAGATATGCCAAGATATTTCCAATATCTCCGAACTCTATCTGGATATCATATTCGTCACGAAGTATATCATACACTTCGATTCCAGCCAGACCAATTTCCAGCGTATGAATAGATAATTTAGTCGGATCAAAATCAAAGATACTGTTGCCATTTACAAGCTCTCTGGAAAAAGCATAGTATCCACCAATTTTATTGATCTCTTCTCTGGCATACTCCCCTAACGCGACTACTTTCTTGAATTCTTCCATCCCCCTAAGTGCCAGATTCCTGCGGGAAATATCCAGGCTCGAGAGCAGTAGATAAGATCCACTTGTCGTTTGTGTCAAGTTGATGATCTGTCTTACATGGCCCTCCTGCATACCAGGACCGATCAAAAGAAAGGAACTTTGTGTAAGACTCCCGCCAGATTTATGCATACTGACCGCTGACATATCCGCACCTGCCGCCATCGCAGATATGGGTAGATTCTCTCCAAAGTAAAAATGGGTCCCATGGGCTTCATCTACCAGCACTTTCATTCCTTTTGCATGTGCCGATCTCACGATGGTCTTTAAATCAGAACATACTCCGTAATAAGTAGGATTATTTACAAATATGGCAACAGCATCGGGATTTTCTTTGATTGCCTGTTCCACCTGAGATACTTTCATTCCTAATGCAATTCCCAAACTTTGCTCCACGTCTGGATTTACATAGATCGGATGTGCACCACATAGCACCATGGCATTGATTACGCTGCGATGTACATTACGGGGAAGAATTATTTTATCTCCTTTTTTACAACACGATAAAACCATAGCCTGTACTGCGGAAGTCGTTCCTCCCACCATAAGATATGCATGATTCGCCCCAAAAGCTTGTGCTGCAAGCTCCTCTGCTTCTTTGATTACCGAAACGGGATGACAAAGATTGTCCAGTGGTTTCATGGAATTCACATCGATTCCCACACATTTTTCTCCCAATAAATTTACCAATTCCGGGTTTCCTCTCCCATGTTTGTGTCCCGGTACATCAAAAGGGACTACCCGCATCCTCCGGAAGCGTTCTAACGCCTCATAAATAGGCGCTTTTTCTTGTGATTTTGTTATCATATTGACTCCTGACTGTGTTATTACACACTTACTATTATTTCCTGAAACAGTGGTCAAATTCACTTTATTCCATATCATCTGTCAATTTGCACAATTAAAAAACAAGTAATAAATGCCTACACATTCATTACTTGTTAAAATGATCTTATCTATTCGCGTTAATATACCTTGGAATACCAAGATATATGAAAATACTTTTATAATAAATAATAGTAGGACGCAAAGATACCGATATTGGGTTTAGAGTCTATATAGCAAATATTTTACTTTTAATACTCTTATTGACCGTTTCACAAGTTGTGTGTAGCACATACACTCGGTTATAAAGTAACCAACTTATAAAATTCGAGCTTCTAACTCAATCAATAATGCAACGTCTGTTGCTTAAAATATTTGCATGGAAACCCAAATCAAATCTTACGTTCCATACAAGAGGTACTATACAATATTTTATTTGATATTTCAAGTATTTTTTTATTTAAGTTTCCCGCATGCTCAATAGCTTTAATGGCTCACTTTTTAAATTACCACGTATCCATGCCAAGGAAATAGCAGTTGACAATAATACCATTAATATGCCGGACAAAAAGTACACGGAAGGATTTATGGTAGCGGTTTCAAATTGTACCTGTATCTGCGAATCAGTTGCATCGGCCCAATTGCTGTAAGAAGTGTTGAACGCTTCCTCTCTGGCCTGCCCGGTAAAGCGTTCCATCGCATTACCGGTTAATAAGTATCCGGTTATGGTTCCCATAATGCTACCTAACAATGTGATGACGATAATTCCCGTTAACAAAGATACTGTGCATTTGATTTTATTCATACCAAGAGAGCGTTCAATAGCGGTACGCTTTTTCTGCTTTCCTATAAAAAGCTGACAAAAAAATAATAAAATAAGCGTAGCAATCAGAATACCGGAAATGAGCAGAGCGAATGCAATTTCCTTGATCTGATCCAGACCCTCCTTGATTTTAGTGTATCCTCTGTCGTAGAAGGTTATCTCAAGACCATCGATACCCTGTTTTTCCCATTTCTTCATAAACTGTGCAATAGTTCCATTGGGAATTTGGAAAACAGTATTGTATTCTGTCATAGGACCATAATCCAGAATATTATTTTCCTCATTGCCCTTAAGTGATGCTGCGGGTATGACTACTGCATTGGCGGGCATATCAAAACCAGACGATCGCGTTACCTTATTCAGCTCATTAAAAATACCAGTAATTGTATATTCATTTTCTTCAAAAACTTCGTAATGGTCGCCCTCTGCGTTCAGCAGATGATCAAAAACCCCCATAAGCCTATCACCCGGTGAAAAATCGCGACCGGCAGAATCCCGATAATCCGCATAATAGAGTGGTAGTCTTAGCCGATCCCCTACAGAAAGCCCATTAAGGGCTGCGAACTCTTGACTGATTAGGCAGACCCTTTGTCCCTTCTGATACTCTTTGTTCGTGATATCACATCCCTCAATAATACTTGCATTTCCTTTGTAAAAAGACATCAGCAGTTCCGTATTATCGGTAGGAACAATCGGGATGGTTTGTTCGGACCAGTACATCGCTTTCGCGAGTTCCAGCCATCTATGTCCGCGAGGAGTGTCGTAAAAGCCTTCAGTGACTTCGTCCCATGAAGTTTCCATCGGAAAAGTATCCGCTATAGGATCGCCTTCCAAGCTGTATTGAGTAGCGGTAATGGGTAAGGCTTCCTCACGTGGAGAAGAACGATATTCTCGCAGATTATTAGAATAAGAATTCGGAAAATACTCTGGGGTTAAGGGAGGCGCATCTCTATGTCCGCGCTTAAAAGCCAATGCCATGACATAGACCTTCCCAGCATACAGGGGTTGGGGGTTTTGATTGTAATGGTCACAGAACCAAAGAGTTTCCCATCCTTGTAACTCATCCTTTGTCCCATATAATACGTTCTTGATCTTCATTTTTACCGGGTGGTCAGGCACGCAATCTACTACTGGCTCTAATTCCATAATCGGAAGCTTTTCTCTCATTTCCGAAACAAAAGAGACCGACCAATTCTGCTTATGTGTCGTCCAATCCTCACAATACGCTCCATAATAAGGCCTCTTTACAGGTGGATAAATATAATTTGCCCCCTCAAACTCCAATGATTCCACTGGAATAATGGGGCCATATTCTGGTTCCAGTCCAAATGACACAGTTTCTTTTTTATCCGCGTCCCATACGTTTCTCTCGTGCCATGCTATCGGTTTCTGCTGTACGGTTCCAATGGTAACGAATACCTCATCAAGATGCTTTATATTTTCTACACTGAGTAAATAGAGTCCGGCTCCTAAAGCGAGCATTAAAGATGCCAAACTCATGAGCAGTAAAAATAAAGCTGACCGTATGGGAGTGCGCAACATCTGCTGTATACTTTTCACACTGATTCTCAAGACTTTACCTCCTCACTATGGTATTTGTGTTTCTTCTATTCTCTCATTCATTCCAGAGAGGTAAGTACCGTCATTACACTGATTCGACCAAGAAGCAGCATTGCTGATATTGCTCCTGCCAGATAGCAGAGAAAGAAAATTCCTGTAACCTCCACAGCCAGAAGGAAGCTTATTTGGGAAAGCAGCCCTGCACTTACAATTCCCATCATACTGCCCATAAGATTAAGAGCTGCATTTTCCAGAAAAAGAAGTAAAAAACAACTTTTACTGTTCATGCCCAGAGAACGCATAATCGCTATTTCTGGTTTTCTGCTTTGCAGAAGCATATAGGACACTACAAACCCCACAAGTCCAATTGTTAAGCATATAATAGGAGTGAACACGCGCATCAGTTTGATATTGTCCATCAGGCGGCTGGCTGCCCGTACAAAAGTCTCGTCATTCACTGTGAGTGCGATTCCCCTGTGAGAATGCTGCGCCTGTGAAATGACTCCCATAAGGTGCAATCTTTTCATGTCCGCCTTGAAGTCATTCAGTTCTAAAGGATCCCTCACCCGAAAGCTGGCGGAATCTGCAAAGAACATAATGTCCCTCTCCTTATACTGCTTACGGATCCATTTGCTTGGTAATACCATCTGCGGTGGTTTATTGTCTTCCTGCGCATCCCACTTCTCATGGTAGACGCCAGCAATCTCAACCAGGTATGTACCAAGCCATTGATAAGTCAGGTCGTATCGATCGTTTGGATAGGTCGGATAAAAAAGTGTGATTTCGATACTATCACCCACTGTAAGCCCGTGTCTTTCCATCTCCTGGTCCCGAACAATACAAAGTGCTTCCTCCCCCTCTAACAGCTTAGGCCCTTTTCCTTCCAAAAAATCGATATTCTTCGAAGATAAAGATGGGGAAGCAACGAGTGTATTGACACCCATGGATAATGGAAAGGTAAGATCTCCAGTCCCCATAGATAAAATATCTTCTTTATCAATACGGCCAAGAGCCGCTCCCAGTTGTACGGTATAGCAAAATTCTGACACATGTGAAGAATTCTCCAGCCCTTCTATAACATTTTGCGCGATCAATAATCCACCTGAATTCATGGTACCATTCAAATTACTGACCTTGGCGTACACCGGTATGGCATCCGGCAAAGCTGCGAGCTGCTGTAAATTTGCTTGTACCCCTCCTATATACAAAAACATAAATAGCACGATCAGTGTACCCACCAATACCGCTAAAAGGCTTTTAAACTTATGACGTTTTACATTTAAAACTGCTTTTTGTAGATAAAACATAACTCACCTCAGACCGCGACTACTCTTTCTTAAACAGTATTATTTTCTGGCAAATTTATCCAATATTTCTAATTGTTATTTAATTTTAGGCCTCGCCCCTCAACCTGTCAATTATTTTTGGATCCCTATAAATAAAAGCCAGTAATGCCCTCGCATTACTAGCTTTAGATACATTTTATAACATTCCATTTTGTTACATCCTTATGTACGGTACTTTTGCTTATGCCAAACTCTTTTGCTGTCTGTCTGACTGTAGCATTATAGTCAATAATATAATTGGCAATATCAATTGCTCTTTCTTCAATATAATCTTTCAAAATATCCCCCTACAATACTTTTTTACATATTATGTTTTATAAAGGGTTTGTATGCTTTATTCTTAAAAAATAGCAAACAAGTTAATCCGATTACCAACCAGAATTCCTCTTTTAATCAGGGTTGCTACTCATATATCCTTAATTCTTTCTTTTCTCTGCCGCTCTCATCTGCTACTCTTCCATCAAACAGCTCATGTTTCATGACATTGCCTCCAGTTGTTTCATTAACTTACAACACGTCGAATTGCCAAAATTTCTTTATAGGTGGCATTGGATATTTTTATCCCTGTCCTTACTGAACTTGCATGAACGATCTTACCTCCTCCAATGTACATTCCAACATGTCCTGCATAACAAACTAAGTCACCAGGTTGTGCTTCTGAATAGCTAACAGAAGAGCCTATCCCTCTCTGACTTGTGGAATTTCTAGGAATACTATACCCATATTTTTTATACACCGCATATGTAAACCCGGAGCAGTCCGCACCGTTTGTCAAGCTTGTCCCTCCTGGTACATAAGGATTTCCAACAAATTGGCAAGCGTAAGATGCAATTTCCTTACCGAGTGCACTTCCTGTCGCGCTTGTAATGATAGTACCAGTTGAATCGTCACTCTTAGATCCATTCGAGGAGTTTTTCTTAGAAGCCCCTTCTGCAGCTTTGCGCTTCGCTTCTTCCGCGGCTTTCCTGGCTTCTTCTTCCTCAATCTTTTTAATTAATGCATTCTGCTGTTTGATTGCTTCCTTATAGGTGGCCGCTTCTGCTCTGGCTTGTTTGATCATCGCTTCATAGTTAGAGGATTCTTTCTTTTTCTGATTCAATAGGGCTTGCAAAGATGTCTGTTCTTCTTTATATTCAAACTGTGTGGCAACCAACTCGGATTGTTCATTCTCAAGTATTTCTTTAAATTCTGCTACCTTTTTTTGTGTTTCCTGGTAAGAAACCAATAATTTCCTGTCATATTCGTAGATCTTCTCCACATAACCTGCTTTATTCAGCATATCCGTCATGCTTTTTGCTTCCATAAATAATTGCAGATAAGCGGTATCACCTTTCTCATACATAAACTTTATTCTGCGCTTCATCGCCTCATATTGTGCTTCCTCAGATGCCTTCGCTTCGTCATATTCTGCCTGTGCTTTTTCGATCTGCACCTGCTTTTTTGCAATCTCATCCTCCAACATACTGATACTGGCCATGATTTCTACTAATTCAGAGTCCATATCGCTGATTTCTTCTTCCAATACGTCCTGTTTATCTTCCAGATTCGATACACTACTATTTGCTTTATCTAATGCACTTTGCGTCTGCTGCTGCTGCTTCTTAATGTCAGAAATAGTGGTAGCGCATACTGGCTCTACCACTAATAAACTCAATATGAGAGATAACAGTATACATGTCTTCCTTTTTTTCATTTATACTCTCACTCCATTATAGACCTCTGTACTTTATCGGTGTTGTTTTTCTTAAGATTAATACCTTATTCAGCGGATTTTGTATCTGCCTCTGACTCTGGTTCTTCTGTCGTCTGCTCAGTGGTATTCTCTTCCGTTGCAGCTTCTGTCGTATTCTCTGTGGTTACTTCTTCTGTTGTACCAGCCTGTTCTGTAACAATAGCATTATCTCCCAATAATTTAAATACTTTATCAAATATCAGATATTGCTTGATTGCATCTTCTCCCATACGTTCAATCAGAGCCTCTTCTGAATCAACCCCATAATAAGACATATTCTCTTTTGCGAAGTCACTGATTTCGCTTTTCTTTACCTTGATTTTTTCTTTTTTTGCGATTGCATTAATTACCAATTCTTTCTTTGCGGAAACTACAGCATCCTCTTTTGCCTTATTTTCAAATTCTTCTTTATTCATATTTAAACTTTGTTTGATAAAAGTATCTCTGTCCGTTCCATAATAAGATGCATATTGATCTGCCTGACTCATTGATTTCTCATAGTAAGAATCAACCAATTCCTGATCTGGCTCGGATACTACACTTTCATTAAAAACCACATCAAAGACTGCCTTCTGTACTGTTTGATCAAACGTATATTGAACCTGATCTTCCAAAATCCCCTTCACATATTCTTTGTACTCATCTACTGTTTTACAATCCTTTTGAAGAGTGGCAACATAGTCATCCGTTAATTCTGGCACCACAGATTCTTTTACGGTATTAACTGTTACCGTAAAGACGACATCCTGCCCTGCAAGATCAGTCGCTGAGTATGTTTCTGGAAACGTAAGATTAAGGTCAAGGGTATCCCCTTTTTTGGCACCAACCAATCCTTCTTCAAATCCTTCAATAAATTTATGGGAACCGATCACAAGATCATATCCTTTTTCCGGTGAAGAACCGCCTTCAAATTCTTCCCCTCCTTTTTTACCAACATAATTGATATTTACCTGATCACCCTCTTTAATTGCCCTGTCTACTTCTTCATAAGTCGTCTTCGCACCTAACACTTGTTCAATGTAAGTGTCAATATCATCCTGTGTCACTTCTTCTTTTGGTTCCACCGTAACGGCTACCCCTTTGTATTCACCTAATGTTGACACATATTTATTTCCACCGCATGCTGTCAATGCAGCTACTGCTCCGACTAATATCCCCAATACAGCAATTCTCTTTTTCATCTGGTCCGAATCTCCTCTTCATTATTTATAAGCAATACTTCATTTATACCATATTCTGCTCTCTCTTTAAAGCATTTCTTTGGAATTTCCTTATATTTCATAGGAGAGGTGAAAGCAAACGGCAAAACTGTTCTTTTAGTCGAACGACAATGGATCGCCTACTATACCTATCCTTAGTTATTTGTGTGCATTTCTTTCTATCTTCATGAAAAATTGCAACCATTTTTTTTGCTTCCTCTTCGTCATAAACAACTGCATTTACTTCAAAATTTAATTGAAAACTACGGATATCCATATTGGCGGTACCATAGCTATAAACATTTTCATCGATAATAATTCCCTTGGCATGCAGGAATCCATCATCATACGTGTAGCACTTGGCTCCCAGCATCAGCATATCACCCACATAGGAATAAGTCGCCCAATAAACGAACGGATGATCTGGCTTACACGGTATCATAATATTTACTTCCACGCCGGAATAAATGGCTATCATAAGTGCATTTAAAACAGACTCGTCCGGTATAAAATACGGTGTTTGGATATAAATACTTTTCTTTGCCTTGTTAATTAATCTCAAATAATTATTTCTTATATTCTGTAATGCAGAATCGGGGCCACTGGAAACAATCTGAACAGTTGTATTTCCTTTTTTTATATTGTTTGTAAAAAAATACTTTTCCTGCTGAAACAGATTCTCTCTTGCGGCATAATTCCAATCCAATATAAAACGTATTTGCAGTGCACTTACCGCACTTCCCTCTATTCGTAAATGGGTATCTCTCCAATTACCGAATTTCTTTGACAAACCAATATATTCTTTCCCAATATTAAAACCGCCCACATAAGCTATTTCATTATCGACAATTACGATTTTGCGGTGATTCCGGTAATTAATTCTAAGATGCAGCCGCCGCATGGTCGCCGGAAAGAATGTAATCGTCTTAATACCTGCCTTCTGCATTTTCTTCCAGAATTTTTCGGAAACAGCACGACATCCCATCCCATCAAACAGGATGCGCACTTCTACTCCTTCTTTCACTTTCTCTAATAATACATCCTTTATCCTGTTAAAAAGCACATCATTGCGAATGATATAATATTGAATGTGAATAAACTTTTTTGCTTTCTGAATGTCCTTTATCAAAGCATCAAACTTTTCATTACCATCCGTAAATACTTGTATGGTATTATCATTCGTCAAAATAGAACCCCCGCTATGAAGATTATAATACATCAAATCAAAATATCCTTTTAGCTCTGGGTTCTCGCGCTCCATCTCTTTGTTTTCGATTCTATATTCCTGCTGTCTGATCGCTTCATTTATGCGATCCTCTATCTCCTTTAGCCGAAACATCTTTCTCTTATGTGTATCCGTTCCTGCAAAAAGATAAATAATGAAGCCGACAATCGGAACAGAATAGAGTACTAATAACCAGGCCCAGACAGACTTTGGTTCCCTCCTCTGAAAGAAAACAATCACAATGGATAACAACAGATTAATGATTACCATATGATTTAGCATATATTGAATTACCTGATAGATCTGTTTTATTATAAGTTCCATTTATCCACCTCTACTCTTATGTAGTATAATTGATTTTGTGGTACAATTCAATGCATCTGTATTGCACTTTGCCTGAAACAATGATACAATGAACAAAGTTTTATTATTATTTTAGGAGGTATCCCGTGAATACAGTAACAATCGTATTATTATCCATACTTGCAGTTCTTATTATTACTGTAGTTGTATTATATTTTTTAGGTAAAAGAGCACAGAAAAAGCAAGCGGAACAACAGGAACAGATTAATGCGAATAAACAGACCGTATCCATGTTGATCATTGACAAAAAACGGATGAAGATGAAAGATTCCGGTCTTCCACAGATGGTCATCGATCAAACGCCAAAATTACTACGTCGGTCTAAGTTGCCCATCGTAAAAGCAAAAGTCGGTCCTCAAATTATTTCTCTTGTATGTGATGAAAAAATATTCAATTCCGTACCCGTAAAGAAAGAAGTAAAAGCTGTTGTGAGTGGTATTTATATTACGGAAGTGAAGGGATTGCATAAAGCAATCAAGGCAGAGCCTGTAAAAAAGAGTTTCTTTAAGCGTACTTTGGAAAAAGCTCAGGAAAAGGCTGGTGCAAAACCAATTAAATAAGAATTTCAAAGCGTAAAAAAGACTTGGAATCCAAGTCTTTTTGTTATTTATTCCTGAAGTGAAAATCCTTCTGTCCCCTTCTCTCTGATATTCATACGAATGTTACAATCTGCAAAATGTTCATAATTGACTTCAAGTGCATAGCTTACAAGCAATTCCATCTGTTTTTCCTTTTCTGTCAACGCAATCTTTCCTGCCTCTATCCCAATGATAATATTTCCAAACGGAGTGCCATAGTTGGTAATATTTTTCTTGTTTTCTTCAAATAGCATGTGTACATTTACTAGACCGCGTTTTGTTAACGTCATCTCTTTTTGATTGAACTTAATCATATTTTTCGTAGGTTCTTTATGCCCTTCCAGTATTTCCTCAAAGACCACGTAGTGGTTATCATTCTTTTTATAATAAGTTCCGGGTGTAATTATTTCTATATTGTCCGATTCACCCTCATTAAATTGAAGGCCCTTTATGGAAATCAATACTTCTTTTGTCATGTTGTTCTCTTCTACTTCCTTACTATAATCGCTTTTGATTCCTAATATTCTTCTATATTTATTACTTTAGCAGAAAGAATTCCATATTTTATTATGGAATTTGCAAATGATTGAAATTTCTTTGCGCCATCACTTACAAAGAATTGATATTTATTGGAACCAAGTCCTACCTTTTTCTGGTTCAGGATATGCTCTGCCAATAAAAGATCCTTTAGTTCTCTTGCGGTCTCATATGCCGGATTCACGAGCGTCACTTTTTCGCCCATAATAGTAGCAACCGTTGAACGAATGAGTGGATAATGGGTACAACCAAGAATGAGTGTATCAATATCAATATCTATTAATTCTGTCAAATATCTCATTGCTATTTCCTCTGTCACAGGATCCTTAAGCAGACCCTCTTCAATCAGAGGACAAAATAACGGACAGGCCTTGCCGATCACCTGCACATTGGGGTTGATCTGTCGTATGTATTCGGAATAGACATTGGAACCTATCGTTGCATCTGTAGCAATTACTCCAATCTTTCCGTTATGTGTTGCACCAGCCGCCACTTTTGCTCCAGGTCTTACGACTCCTAAGATCGGGATATCAATTTCCTTTTCTATTTCTTCCAATGCCATGGCACTTGCTGTATTACATGCAATTACAATGGCCTTTACTTTCTGTGTTCGCAGAAAACGAATGATTTGTCTGGAATATCTTGTAACTACTTCCTTTGATTTACTTCCATAAGGAACCCTTGCCGTATCCCCGAAGTACACGATTCTTTCATTTGGAATCTGGCGCATAATCTCGCGAACAACCGTTAATCCCCCAACTCCCGAATCAAATACCCCGATAGGTGACTGACAAACATCTTCTATAGACATCCTAATACCTCTTTATTAAATATATTTTTGATAGCTGGCAATCAAATATTTTCCGCCTATTTTAATATACCTGCTTCTTTTAGCAGTTCAAGTATTCTGCTCTTAACTACAATCTGGTCTGAATCAGCCATAAAGATATCATAATAGTTGCTCTCCTCGCATGGTATCTCGATTTCTTCTCCAGCTTCCTCTATTATAATACGATATGTACCATCCGCAAAGCAATATTTAGGATACATCATCCCTATCATGGCTGCCATTGATACATATAAAATTCCAATCTCTAAAAATTTCTTCATGAATGCAATAACTCCTTCCTGTTATAGAAAGAGTTATAGACAGATTGGAATCTATTTATTCAATTATTCTAAAAGTAACATAATCGCTTTTTCCTGATTATCAATATGTTCTTTTACTGCTAAAGAAGCTTTACCTTTGTCTCTTGCAACTATACTTTCGTAAATCCTCCTATGCTCACCAATCAGACGTTCATGTTGTGTGGCATCCTTAATATGTTCAAACCGATAACGATACATTTGTTCCGCAAGATTGTTTACCATTTGTGACAATCGCTGGTTTCCAGTTGCTTTCACAATAATATCATGTAATTTTACATCTGCTCTGGCAATTTTTGTGGCATCCTTTGTTCTCGTGACCTGTTCAAATAAATCGCAAGCTTCCTTTAATGCTTGTATTTCTTCTTCCGTAATTCTCTCACAAGCTAATTCTGCTGCCAATGCATCCAACGCTTTCCTGACTTCTAATACATCTTTTAAAGCTTTGACCGTTATTTGTGCGACTTCGGCACCACGCCTTGGAATCATAGTTACAAGACCTTCCAATTCTAACATACGAATCGCTTCTCTGATCGGCGTACGACTGACTCCTAATTTGTTCGCTAAGTGAATCTCCATAAGTCTCTCGCCCGGCTTTAGCTCTCCCGTTAGGATTCCCTGTCTTAACGTCTTAAATACGACATCTCTCAATGGTAAATACTCATCCAAATTTGCTTGTAAATTTTCATCCATATTGTTAACTCCTATTTGCCTACCGTTCAGACATCTATACTGTATCATTATAGGAAAATGTGCTGACATACGTCTGTTTTGCCAGATTATTCTGTACGATCACAGCTTTTGCTTTATTGGCAGTTTCATCCGACTCAAAAATACCGAATACCGTAGGGCCGCTGCCACTCATAATGGCATTTAATGCACCACATCTTTTCATCGTATCTTTTATTTCCTCGATAATAGGATATTCCACCACCGTAACATTTTCCAAAACATTTTCCATTTGTTGTGCCATTTTAATCAAATCTTTTTCTTTAATGCTTTCTATCATAGCATTAATATCCGGATGGTGCTGTAATTCATTCGCACGTAGGTTCTCATATACATACTTTGTAGATACGTAAATGTCAGGCTTTGCTATGACTAGATAACATTGAGGTGGATTCGGTAACGGCGTCAGAACTTCTCCGATCCCTTCCGATAGAGCCGTTCCTCCCAGGATACAATAAGGAACATCTGCTCCTATATGAACTGCAAGATCCATAAGTTCTCTTTGAGCGATCTGTAAGCCGAACAACTGATTGATGCCCTCAAAGGTAGCCGCAGCATCGGTACTCCCCCCAGCCATCCCAGCAGCTACTGGAATTACCTTCTTTAAATAAATATCGACTCCCTGGTCAATCTGATACTTTTCCATCATCATCTTGGCCGCTTTATAAATTAAATTATCCTCATTTACTGGTATATCTGTAACATTTGTAGTGATCTTTATTCCAGGTTCTTCTCTTTTAAGAATGGTTAGTTCATCAAATAAGTCAACCGTTTGCATGATCATCTTCACTTCATGATAACCATCTTCTCTTCTTTTCACAACATCAAGAGATAGATTAACTTTTGCTCTGGCCTTTATTTCAATTTTTTGCATATTTCTTCAGTCCTCAATTCAAATTGTAACACACTGGCAGTGGTAATTTAACCCATTGCTATATTGTACTTAATTATAAACATTTTTATGCAAAAAAGCAAATATTAAAAGCAGGGAACTGTTAGTTTTAACAGCTCCCTGCAAAAGGGGTAATATAGAGTTAGGCAATTTTCTTAAATATCTTTTTACTTGTATGAATTGGATTAACTAATTTTGAAATCCGATACATCAAGTTCTTCCTCTTCTTCAATCACGACTTCTTCTGTTGCATCTTTCTTTAATATTACAAGTAGAAGTGCTGTAACGATGGAACCTGCTGCAAGTGCAATCAAAAATCCTCCCGGATTGACCATCGCTGGTACAATGAACATTCCTCCGGATGGAACAGGAGAACCTACATTTAACAACATAATTAATGCTCCGCCAATTGCTGCACCTGTCGAACAGGAAAAAATAACTCTTAACGGATCTACTGCTGCAATCGGAATAACACCTTCCGTAATCATACAAACGCCCATTGGAAATGCTATTTTGATATTATCTGATTCGCTTTTATTATACCTTGATTTTTTAATCAACCAGGAAAGTGTAACACCAAACGGTGGTATCATAGAAGCACAGATCTTAATTGCTTCCGGTCCATAAACGCCATCCGCCAACATACCGTCTGCAAAAAGAGAAGCAACCTTATTTACTGGTCCACCGAAATCAAATGCTGCCATAGCTCCCATAACCAAACCAAATAATACTTTTGATCCTGTCTGTAAATTCGTAATCATTGTTGTAAGTGCGAAGGATGCTGCTGCAATTGGTTTTCCCAATACAAAGAACATAACAAATCCAATGACAATGGAAGATAATAATGGTATGATCATCATTGGCATAAGTCCTTGTGCCCATTTTGGTACTTTCAGGTTCTTTTTGAGGAATACTACAAAGTAACCTGCTAAATAACCACCAAGCATACCGCCTAAGAATCCTGCTCCCATTGCGTTCGCTACCATACCCATCAACAAACCAGGTGCAATACCAGGTCTGTCTGCAATGGAATAGGCAATTGCTGCACCCATCACTGCCGGTAGTAATTGCATACCGAATACACCAAGTGAAACTGCTGCCTGCCAAACATTATAAGCTGATTTATAATCTGAAATCAGTGACGGATTACCTCCAGCCAAATTACCAATTGCAATTAACAATCCGGATGCCACTACCAATGGCAACATAAATGAAATACCTGTTAAAGCGTGTTTTTTTAATTGTAATTTCTTTAACATCTTTTGCTCCCTCCTGCCGCACATGCGGCCTCATATCTCTATAATCCCAATTCTGTCTGAATCTTGTTTATAAGTGCCTTTGGTGATTTTATCACTACATGTGTTGGTACATCTACGACTTTTTTCCCTTTAAAACGATCTCTTCCTCCAACTTTAATATCGGCGGCTATAATAACTACATCAGCTTCTGCAATATCCTTTTGTGTCAGCTCATCTTCTGTTCCTATGGTTCCCTGTGTTTCTACATGAATAACATGTCCTAACTCCTGTCCCGCATTAATTAATTTTTCTTTTGCAATATACGTATGTGCAATTCCTGATGTACATGCTGCAATACCCACAATTTTCATATCCTTCTCCTCCTTCCCAATTATTTGACCGAAAAGATATGCAATACTTCTTCTGCGGTCTTAGCATTCACTAAATCCTTACATACCTGATCATTGGCAAGTTTTCCTGCCACTTTTGCTAATAATTTTACATGTGTACTCGTCTTGTCCGCTTCATCGACTGCAAAGAGTACTATGAATTTAACTGGTTCTCCATCAAGAGTCTCCCATTCAATTCCGTTGTCAATTCTTCCAAATGCCAAAGATGTATTTTTCACATATTTAGATTTACCATGCGGTATGGCGATTCCATTTCCAATCCCTGTCATTCCTTCTGTCTCACGTAAATATACGTCCTTTAAAAAAAGTTCTTTTTCTGATAAGATTCCACTGTCAAAAAGTAAATCTGTTAACTCTTTTAATGCTTCCTCTTTATTTTTGGCTTTCATATTTAATTTAATTCGGTCTGCTTGTATTACTTCTGATAATTCTAATTCCATCTGTTTTCTCCTCGCCTAAACTTGCTGTGATTTATGATAAAAAGCGGTAACTTCACTTTGAATCTTTTTTGCATCGGACATCTGCATAACCTGCTTCAGCAGCTCCATAGCGTCTTTTTGATTGCATTGATGTATTTGATATTTTACTTTTCCTACCATGCTTGCGGGAACACTGTATTTTTCAAGCCCCATACCTACCAATAATGGCAGATACTTAAGATTGGATGCCAAATCCCCACACACACTAACTTCAATTCCTGCATTTCTGCCTTCCGAAATCGCTCTGGCGATCATACGGATAACCGCTGGGTGATAGGGATCATATATCTTTTGAACAGCCGTATTACCCCGGTCAGTTGCCGTAATATATTGCGTCAGATCATTCGTACCAATGCTGAAAAAATCACATTCTTTTGCCAACTGGTCTGCCATAATAGCCGCCGCTGGTGTCTCTATCATGATACCTAGCTTTACCTTTTTTCCAACCAGTTCCGAACCAATTTCAGTTTTCACGGAAAGAAGTATTTCTTTTGCTTTCCTTATTTCTTCTATATTGGTTATCATAGGGAGCATAATCTTAACTTCCTGTTCACCTGCTGCAACAAGTATTGCTTTTAATTGTTGCCTGAATAGTTCTTCATAGGTAAAACAAAGGCGAATTCCCCGATTGCCTAAAAATGGGTTTTCTTCTTTTGGAAGGTCCATATAAGGTACTTCTTTGTCTCCGCCGATATCTAATGTACGAATGGTAACAACATTAGGGGAAACGGCACGAATGACTTTCTCATACACTTTTTTTTGTTGTTCAAAGGTAGGCATTTTTTCCGTCTCAAGAAACAGGAATTCTGTTCGAAACAATCCTACTCCGTCATAAACTACTTGTTCTGCCATCTCCAGATCTTCATATCTGCCAATATTAACGAGTACAACTTTTTGGTATCCATCTTTTGTTGTTGCTTTTTCTTTCCCAAAATAACTTATTTTGTGATTCTGTACTCTTTCTTTTTCTTCTTTTTTACGATAAGCTTCAAGAATCTCTTCTTCCGGATCCATGAATAGGTGACCTTCTTCTCCATCTAGAATTCCGATTTTACCATCATATGCAGATTTTTCTTTTGTAATATTATGAGCTCCAACAATTGCTGGAATTCCAAGTGATTTTGACAATATTACTGTGTGGGAAGTGATTCCTCCAAGTTCTGTTACAATGCCTGCCAGTCTTGCTTTATCCATTGCCATGGTTTCAACTGGTGAAAGATCTTTTGCTACAATGATTATTTTTCCTGTGCCATCTGGCAACTCAATGCCCTGTTCTTTTCCATCTATTGCATCTACAAGAATCTTGCCTATATATCTGATATCATCCCCTCGTTGTTTCATATACGGATCTTCCATGCTTTGAAATATCAGACAGTTCTTGTCCATCTCTTCTCTTACCGCTTCACGTGCTTCCCTGCCTTCACTGATTGCCTTTCTAATCGGTGCAAACATGTACGTATCTTCCAATAACATTTTATAGGCAGCAAATATTTTGGCCTCTTCATCTCCCACTTCTTTCAGCGCTTTTTCATATAATGAATTTATTTTTTGAATACACTTTTCTATTGCCGTATCCAAATCAATCTTTTCTCTCTGTCCAGCTATTTCTTCATTGTCCGCCTCATAGAAGAACATAGGACAAATCGCGATACCTGTCGCTCCCGCTATTCCTTCTAATTTTTTCATGTTGACTCCCATCATCTTTGTTTACTTCCTGTTGAATCTCTTTTAAGCTTCGCTTTCCAGCAGTTTTGTTATTGCCTTCATTGCTTCTTCTTCATCTTGGCCTTCTGCTACGACTTCAATCACATCCCCTTTAGAAGCTCCCATACAAAGAACAGATAACATACTCTTTGCTTCAAAGGCTTCTCCATTCTTGATTACTTGTATATTACTGTAATACTTCATCGCTACCTGACAAAATTCCATGGCTGGTCTTGCGTGCAGACCTTCTTCAAATTTAATTTCGAATGTTGCTTTTTTCATAATAATGCCTCCTGTTATTCCTTATAATTGTTAAAAAACTGTATTAGTTCCGCTGTGTTCTTGCTGGTTCTCATTTTTTTAATTCCTTCATCATCTTCTAATAACAAAGAAAAATCTTTATAGAATTTAATGATTGCCTCTTTCATTCCCAAAGACTCATCCAAATCAATTGCCAATAAGATGACCGTATCCACTAACGCTTCGTCTGTCCAGACAATTGGATGTTTTAGTAGCGCAACTGATACGATTGGGCATATCACATCTTCTGAATACCCATGGGGTAATGCAAATCTTTTTCCAATCTCTGTCGATGTCTGTTCTTCCCGTTCAAAAACAGATTCCTTAAAGTGCAATGTAACATAACCATATCCTTCTAATTGATTGCACATAAACTCCAGTACTTCTTTTTTATTGTTTGCCTCTAATCCTATATATAACAAATCTTCCCGAAATAACTGTTTCTTAAAATCAATCTTCAACTTATCGTTATTTTCTAATTTTTGTCTTCTTATTTCTCTCATTTTAAATTCTATGTTATTGATATCAGAAGGCAAAAGCAAATGCTCTACCAACACTACCTCTTTATTTAATTTTTCATCATCCAGACGAATGGTCGAAATGATGAAATCGCAGTCTGAATTCCTTATTCTATTAATATCCCTGATTGATAGAACTTCTGTGATCTCAATATCTGCTATATTCCTCACTAGTTTTTCTCTTAAAATCTGTGATATCCCTATCCCATAATTACAAACGACGCAGGCTTTAACATTCCTGGTACTCCGCTCAATTGCTCCTCCTAAATGTAAAGCAAGAAAACCAACTTCATCTTCATTTACTTCCAGCTTTAGTTCTCTATCAAGTAATACGCTGATGGACCATGCCATAGCGTTTATAATAGAATATTTGACTTTGATTTGCTTCAATAGCGGATTTCCAAAATTAATTTTATATTTTAATCTTTCCACCATTGCTTTTAACTCTAAAAATAAGTGCTCTGACAAAAATTCGTCTTTTGCAAGATTGCTATTTGATATTTCACTCATTAAGTGAATGATCTTTAGTGTGACTCTGCATAATTCATTATAGGCTAACTGACATTCTAACTTTTTCGTGTGATTGTTAAATTCCTGAATTTCTGTGATACCTACTACAATTTTAACCCATTCCCGTTCACTCTTAGGCAAGCTTACATGGTACTCACGCTCGAGTCTGCTGATGATCATATCTGCAATAGCATCATTATAATTACTGTCTGTTTTGCAGGAATGTGTCTTAGGTATTTCTATATATTCTTTTCTTCTTACCTGTATCAGCATAATAGATAATAAGAAAGCTGCTCTCATATTTGCTACATAGCTAAATGTGAATCCAAACTCAATTTCGACCTGTTGTAGTATCTCTATCATAAAATGCGGATCAAATCCCTTTAACATAGCTGATATGGCAGCAATATCCTTTTCCGCTATCCCTAAATAGTATGTGGTCCTTACCTGAAGCTCTTCAAAGCTATCTTTATACTTATTAAAGAAGATCCACATCGCTAAACGCCAATTATAAGTGGTCGCTTCGATGCAGTAACCCTTCCCCTTTTGTTTCTTTAACAAAATCCTGTTTTTATCAAAAAACTGCTGGACCAATGGTAGATTTCTTTCAATGGCGCTTCTGGAAACATAGAGTGCATTTTCAATTTCAGCAGTTGTAACACAACCCTTGGTCAGAAGATGGTAAATGATATAGGGCTGTATCTCTAAATATGGTGTGACTCTTTCTGATGAATCCATCCCTTCATATTCATATCTTTCCCACTTTTCTTCTTCCTTCTCCAGCAGAACTCCCGCATGCGGTTTGGTTATAATCGTTCCATATTCTTTTTCCGAAAAGTATTTTTTAAGATATCCGATATCATTTCGAATGGTCTTCGCAGATACTTTTAGTTCATTAGCGATATCTAAAAATGTAATAAAATCATTTTTATCCTTTAAAATCATGATTATTTCTTTTTGCCTGTCTGTCAGCATTGCTAACTCCTTTCTAATCATGACCACCTCGTATCTATAACCTAATTATAGCAACTAAGATAGTCTTTTAATCACTTATTCTTGCCACATTTTAGAATTTCTATTTGCCATAATTGCCACATTTGCCACATTCCATATGTAACATATTTTTGTGTTTCATGAAAGCTTTATATATGAATATTTGGCAGTACTAGTAATTTCCCATTCCCTATAAATAATTTGGATTATTTTACCGATATATGAATTAAGATAATTAACAATACTTATACGGACCAAGGAGGGTTTCTAAATGAGTGTAAATGGAATTACCAGTAAAACTACCACAGAAGATTATTCGAGTAAATCTTCTGCTGCATCTAAACAAGTAAAAGAATCAACGCCATCTTCTGATACTACAAATACAGCTGGTGTTATCTATGAACCTTCAACAAACAATGTAAAAACTGCTGCCTATTCCACTAAACAAAATGCAGCAATCATTGCACAGTTAAAAGCGGACGCCGAACAAAGAACTGCCCAATTGCAATCACTTGTTGAGCAGATGTTTGGCAGACAAGGAAATTGTTACGGACAAGCTACTGATATGTGGCAATTTTTAGCAAGTGGCAATTATACCGTAGACGCTGCGACGAAAGCGCAAGCACAAACTGATATTGCAGAAGATGGATATTGGGGAATTTCTAAGACCTCTGATCGTATTTTTGATTTTGCAAAAGCGTTATCCGGTGGGGATCCTGAAAAAATGGAAGAAATGAGAAAAGCAGTTGAAAAGGGCTTTAAGGAAGCAACAGGTGCCTGGGGCAAAGAGCTTCCAAGCATTTCAAAAAGTACTTACAATGCCGTTATGGATAAGTTTGACAAGTATGCAGAGGAAAATAAGACCGTTTAATGACTGTGCGTTATCAAGGTCAATTCAGACAGTATAGTGGTATTTTCTGTAAATTTCTATATTTTCAAAGAAAATAGTTGCATTTTCAGAGAACATTAATTATAATACGTTTCATAACAGTAAAGAAACAAAAGGGTTTCATCACCAAGTGATGGAGCCCTATTTTTTTTGAATTTATGAATCACTTCAATTTTTGTTTCTTTCAACCATAATTTCATAAAAGGAGGAAATATTATGAAAAAGAAATTATTGACCATCGTACTTACCGCCGTAATGGTCACAGCCTCTCTGTCCGGGTGCGGAACAGGCACGACATCTTCTACCTCGGAAACACCTGTTTCCGAAGCGGCTTCTACGGAGGCTTCCACAGAATCTGGAGCAAGTTCTGCCGCTGCAAGCGGTGATACCATCAATATTGGCGTGGTTGCTCCATTAACTGGTTCCTATGCCTTATTTGGGCAATCCGGTAAAAATTCAGCAGAACTTGCAGTAAAAGAAATTAACGAAGCGGGTGGAGTTTTAGGAAAAGAACTTAAGATCGTAGAAACAGTAGATGATAAAGGAGATTCAACAGAAGCCGTAAATTGTTACAACCGACTGACTTCTCAAAATGTGTCTGCAGTAGTAGGTACTTTCTCATCTTCTTGCTCCATTCCAATGGCTGAAAGAGCGCAGGAAGATGGCATGTTATTAATTTCTCCATCTGCTACAAACGCAAAATTGACATTAGTTGGTGATCATATCTTCCGCGCCTGCTTTATAGATCCAATTCAGGGACCTACGATGGCAAAATTTGCATATGAACAAGGTGCCAAAAAAGCAGCCATCATTTATGCAAAGGATGATGATTATTCAAATGGTCTGAATGAAACGATTTCAGCAGCATGGAAAGCTTTTGATGGTGCAGAATTGGTCTATACAGGTGAATGTACCTCAAAAGATGCAGATTTCACTGCGCAAGTTTCACAAGTAGTCGCATCAGGTGCAGATGTTCTTTTCTATCCTTTTATGCTTGATACTGTTCCGCTTGTTGTTCAGCAGGCAAGAGAAGCTGGTTTTGAAGGTATCATTGTTGGTGGTGACGGCTGGGATGGTTCGGATACTACCGGTATTGAAGATTATTTTAACAATACTTTCTATACAAATCACTATGCTCCGGAGGATCCGGCAGAAGTTGTTCAGAATTATGTTTCTGCCTATAAAGAAAATTATGGTGACGATAGCCTGACTTCTATTGGCGCCTGCTACTATGATGCTATTAAAATGGTTGCAAAGGCGATAGAAGATGCTGGTTCCGCTGATACACAGGAAATCGTAAAAGCTATGACTGGTATGAGTTTTGAAGGCGTTACAGGATCCTTTACGCTAGATGAAAATGGCGATCCTAAAAAACCTATTACATTTGTTGAATTTGTGGATGGAATTCCAACATGGAAAGCAAATGTTGCCGCTGAATAAGGCAGACAAAAAAGACTGACTATCGTAATGAGGCATAGAAGCCCGTATCTTCTGTGCCTCATTTTATTTTTACAATAAACTAAACTTTATCAGAAAGGATGGTGGCTACCTTGTCACTCTTTATTCAAAGTATTGTAAATGGACTGAATCAAGGCGCTGTCTATGCACTTGTCGCATTGGGATATACCATGGTATACGGTATTATCCGTATGATTAACTTTGCCCATGGAGATTTTATCATGGTCGGAAGTTATACTTTATTTTATACGATACCACTTATGGTCCGTGCCGGAATGCCTGCATGGTTATCTGTCTTTGTAGCTGTTTTTATCTGTGTAATAGTCGGCGTTCTTGTAGAAAAGATTGCCTATAAACCAGTGCGTAATGCTGGTTCTATATCGGCGTTGATCACTGCACTGGCAATGAGTTTATTTTTAGAAAATCTAGCCCTGGTGTTATTTGGTGCCAATCCAAAATCTGTACCTGCTATTTTTAATCTTCCTATGATCGATATTCTGGGTGCAAAATTACAGTCAAAATATTTAATTACTTTAGCAATTGGAATTCTTATAATGATTGCTCTTCAAGTCTTTGTAAAGAAAACGAAACTTGGGAAATCTATGCGTGCAGTTCCGGAAGACAAAGTGGCATCAACACTCGTTGGGATTCATGTTAATAAAATTATTACGATTACCTTTGCAATTGGCTCCGGCCTTGCCGCTGTTGCGGCTCTTATGTATTGCTCTACCTATCCGAGAGCGACCACTGAAATGGGAAGTATTTTGGGCATCAAGGCATTTATCGCTGCAGTACTTGGTGGAATTGGCAGTATTCCTGGTGCTATGCTTGGTGGTATTATTGTCGGCCTGCTCGAGATCTTTGTTAAAGTGTACGTTGCCCCAGGTTGGTATGAAGCAATTACCTATGGTATCCTGATCGTAGTTTTATTAGTGAAACCTACTGGTATCTTAGGTAAAAATGTAGGCGAGAAAGTGTAGGTGCGTAATTATGCCAAAAGAAAAAAAAATATCATATCTAATTAATGTAATAGGAATTATCCTCCTTTATGGAGTTTTATGTTTTGTATTTGATGGGAACTTACTTGGCAGCAAAACAAGTTACTTAAATGGTATTGTAATCATGTGTATGATTACGGTAATTATGGTTTGCTCCCTGAATCTGATCACTGGTTTCATGGGAGAATTTTCGCTAGGGCATGCTGGGTTCATGTCTATTGGAGCTTATGCAGGTGCGGTTACAACCATTGCGATTCATGATGCCGGTATAGTAATGCCACCGCTTGTCTTATTTTTAATTGCGACTCTTATTGGTGGAATCGCAACCGCTATCTGTGGTATTTTGTTTGGTATTCCAGCTTTGCGTCTCCGCGGCGATTATCTTGCTATTGTTACGGTCGCTGTCGCTGAAATCGTACGTGTTGCATTTACAAACTTTTCCATTACGGGTGGTGGTAAGACATTAAGCGGTATCAGTAAAGTGTCTGATATCCACTATGTATATATTACCGCTGTAATATCCGTAACCGTGATGTATTTATATATCCGCTCCAGATTCGGTCGTGTTGTTACGGCTATACGGGAAGATTATATTGCAGCAAGTGCTTCTGGAATTAATGTTACTTATTATAAGGTCTTGACCTTTGCTATTTCTGCTTTTTTTGCAGGTGTCGCAGGTTCTGTCTATGCACACTATATTACGTCTTTGATTCCCACCAAATTCAGCTTCATGTACTCTTCAGAATTTTTGACAATGGTAATTCTGGGCGGTTCCGGATCTCTGACAGGTTCAATTATAGGTGGTTCTATTCTTTCCGCACTGCCGGAAGTGCTGCGTAGTTTTCAATCCTACCGTATGCTAATGTATTCTATCGTGTTAGTCCTGGTTATGATCTTTAAACCAAGTGGTTTATTTGGTACCTATGAATTTTCATTGACAAGAGTACTTAAGAAACTATGTAAGAAGAAAGAAAAGGAGGATTGACATATGAATAAAGAACAAACTCCTATCTTGGAAGCAAAAGGACTTGGAATTCAATTCGGTGGGTTAAAGGCTGTTCATGATTTTAATATCGCAATTGGAAAAAGTGAATTGGTTGGTCTCATTGGCCCTAACGGGGCAGGAAAAACAACTGTTTTCAACCTTCTGACTGGTGTATATCAGGCAACAGAAGGAGTTTATTATCTGAATGGAGAAAAAATGAATGGCAGGCAATCCCATCAGGTAGTAAGTGCCGGAATTGCCAGAACCTTTCAGAATATCCGCCTTTTTAAAAAGATGACAGTACTAGATAATGTAAAGATAGCTTTTAATAAGAATATGAAATATAATCTTTTATCGGCTATATTCCGTACTCCTGCTTATTGGAGGGAAGAATTAGAAATAGATGCCAAAGCAAGAGATCTACTGTCTCTTTTTCATTTGGAGGGGTTAGCTGACTCTGCAGCGGAAAATCTTCCTTATGGTCAGCAACGCAAATTAGAGATTGCCAGAGCTCTGGCAACCGATATGAAAGTATTGCTTTTAGATGAACCTGCAGCAGGTATGAACCCTACTGAAACAGCCGAACTTCTTGATTCTATTAATTTAATTCGTGAGAAATTCAAGATATCTATCTTACTGATCGAGCATGACATGAGCTTAGTTATGAAAGTATGCGAAAGAATTGTCGTTCTTAATTACGGAGAGATTCTTGCATCCGGTACTGCACAGGAAATCTCACAAAATCCAAAGGTAATCGCAGCTTACTTAGGCGAAGAGGAGGTGTAGTCCATGTTAACTGTAAAAGATCTTAATGTATCCTATGGAGCCATTCATGCCATTCATGATGTCTCTCTCAAGGTAAATAAAGGGGAAATCGTGACATTGATCGGTGCCAATGGTGCAGGTAAAACTACCATTCTTCATACGATTTCAGGCCTTCATAAGGCGACCAGCGGATCTGTTTTTCTAGGTGATGTTGATCTTTTGAAGACAGAACCGAGCAAAATTATCACCCATGGCTTGGCACATGTACCAGAAGGACGTCACGTATTTGCAGGTATGACTGTGGAAGAGAATTTAGAAATGGGAGCCTATATTCACAATAATAAAGATATCATTCAAAGTGATATGAAAGACGTGTACCAGCGTTTTCCCCGATTAAAGGAACGTTGTAAACAATTAGCCGGAACATTATCTGGTGGCGAACAGCAAATGCTGGCCGTTGGCCGTGCCTTAATGTCAAAACCAAATATTTTGTTGATGGATGAACCCTCGATGGGGCTGTCCCCTATTCTCGTAGCTGAAATATTTAAAATTATCAAGGAAGTCAGTAGCCAAGGGATAACTATTTTATTAGTAGAGCAGAATGCTAAAATGGCTTTGTCTATTGCAGACCGTGCCTATGTCTTGGAAACGGGACGCATTAAAATGTCAGGCATTGCAAAAGAACTGCTCTCTAACGATGAAGTACGGAAAGCATATCTTGGTGTATAAATATAAGTGCCACAAATTAAATGGATTTGTGGCACTTATATACTTTTTATTACGCACTTAAAGACTTTACAAGTATTAATTTATCCCCTGGTTTAATTACATCAGAAGTTAAATTATTCAGTAATTTAATCTGATTTACGGACATATTATATGTTTTGCCGATCTTCCACAGAGTATCTCCTTTTTTTACCACATATACCACAATTCCCGGAAGATTCTTTAAGCGATCTAAATCCAAATCTTTTATCTGTATCTCTTTGATGATATCTTCATCCAAAGGTTTAAATACAACTGCTGCAACATGCAGATCCGCTTTGACATCCAGTTCTTCACTATCCACCATACTTACATTCATTTGATCTATGCTCATTTGGATATGTCTTTCCGCATCTTCACTCATATTTGGTACTTCAATTGTGTGCACAAAAGGAATGTTACCTTCTACCGATGAAAAAGGCACCTGATCGTCATTGGTGATATACAATACCTTAATTGCAGCATTGCCCTCCACCTCTATACCGTTATCAACAGGTTTTATTTCGTTGATCTGTACTTGCCCATCGCTATGGCATAATTGGAGAATTCTTTCATTACCCGAATTTAATTTAATATGATCAGCAATGGAAAATTTACCATTATTCCGTATAAGAAGATCCTTATAATGCCCTTTCTGCGTGACCGCATTTACTTCATTTTGCAGGCCATAAACATCTGAGAGAATATCTATGTCTTCCTGTTCATACAATTTAATTTGTAACTCCAACGGCAATTCTATCCCAATGACTCTTTCTTCTCCATCAAAATCCGGGCGCACATCCACATCAATATGAGAAATACTATAACTGATATCAGGTATGTATCCCTCTTCGCAGCTATGACATTCGACAACTCCACTGATCGGAATCGTTGTTTCATACCATCTGATTGGTTGCTCTTCTCCTTCTCCTTCGTATAAGATGAAAACTTTCATCTCTCCTTTTAAAGACAATTTTTCGTCCATTGCTTTAAATTCTGTTATATTAACATCGATATTCTGCCATAAGATTTCAAAGATATTAGGTAATTCCTGTGGAAGCTGGATTTCTTCCTTAATGCGGAATACATCTTTTTTCTGTATTGCAAGTTCTGATATGGATAATCGTTTTTTAAGATATTCAATTGGTATCTGGTCCGAACTATTTTCATTGTGAATAATGTCAACAGAAGTTTCTTCATCTGCTATTTCATCCACATAAGCGATCAGTGTTATCACGGACTGCACACTTATTTTTCTTGAATTGATAAGACCTATCGTTAGATCTTCAATATCCGCTTTTACATTCACGGAATCTCCGTTTTTCAATCCTTCTATATATATTTGTTCCTGAAATGGAATGCTTCCTTCCAAAACTCTTACTTTTCTTCCTTCTTCGTTTGTAATATATAGACAGAAAAATTCAAGCTTGCCATTGATTTGTGCACGATCTGCGCTCGTCTTTATTTCATCTATCTGAACCCTGCCCTTATCATACACAATGCGTTCAATATCTGGTTTGTTATCGGGTACATTCATATCATCTTCTATTGTAATCTGTGAAGTGGCCCTGGATCGGATGCGATCCATATGTATATTTTTCTTAATTAGCTCCATAAAAAACCTCCCTAACAACTTTAGTTCATTGTATTCTTAGGGAGATGATTTTATTCATATATTTATTTGACTGCACCAATTAATTCTTCTATATTTTTTACCTGAAATTCTTTCATATATGACTCTATTCCACTTACGACCTCTTCGGTAATATACGGGTTCACAAAATTCATAGCTCCTACCGATATGGCCGTTGCACCAGCAAGTAGAAATTCCAAAGCATCTTCGGAATTACTAATACCTCCCATTCCAATGATCGGTATATTTACTGCTTGTGCTGCCTGATATACCATACGGACTGCTATCGGTTTGATTGCCGGACCAGATAACCCTCCAGTCTTGTTGGCAAGGGCAAACGTTCTTTTGTTCACATCGATCTTCATACCCGTAATGGTATTGATCAGAGATATCGCATCTGCTCCGGCCGCCTCTGCTGCTTTTGCCATCTTAGAAATATCCGTTACATTAGGACTGAGTTTCATTATGATCGGCTGTTTTGCTTTTGCCTTAATCTCTTTTGTAATATGAAAAAGTGCATCTGTGTTTTGGCCAAAAGCGATGGCACCCTCCTTCACATTAGGGCAGGATACATTAATTTCCAACATATCGACCGGCTGATCCCCTAGTTTTTCCACGACCTCTATATAATCTTCCACCGTTTTTCCACATACGTTTACAATAATTCTAGTATCAAATTTTCTTAAGAATGGAATATCACGTTCTATGAATACATTTACTCCCGGATTTTGTAATCCAATAGCATTTAACATACCTCCATAGGTCTCTGCCACTCTGGGTGTCGGATTGCCCGCCCAGGGTACGTTAGCCACTCCCTTGGTGACTATGGCTCCAAGTTTATTTAAATCTACAAAATCACTATACTCCATCCCTGACCCAAATGTTCCAGAAGCGGTCATGACTGGATTTTTAAAGGTAACACCTGCAATTTTAACTTCTGTTTTCATTAGATTTCCACCTCTCTTGCCTCAAATACAGGTCCATCCGTGCAGATTCTGCTATTGTTGACATGAGAATGGGGATCCTTGTCTTTTGTCTTGCAGACACACCCCAGACAAGCGCCCACTCCGCATGCCATTCTTTCTTCCAATGAGATATAGGCAGGAATCCCCTTTTCTTCTGCATAGTGCTTAATCGCACGGAGCATAGGCATTGGCCCACAGGCAAATAAGACCTCTGCCTCCAGTGCATTTTCTCGAATAGCATCCATGACATTTCCTTTTGTACCAGCACTTCCATCTTCCGTTGCAATATAGACAGCACCATTTTTTTCAAATTCAGACTTTAAGAACAATTCCTCATTACGGTATCCAAGAATCACTTGACTATTTGCATTTAATTCTTTGGACAGTTGAAGCATAGGTGGAATCCCTATCCCCCCTCCCATCAGGAATACTTTTTTCCCCATTCCCTTTTCCAGAGGAAAGCCATTTCCCAATGTACCGAGAATTTGGATTGCCTGTCCCTCATGGTAAGTAGAAAATTCCTTCGTACCTTTTCCAGCAATACGGTAAACAATACGAAGTCTCTTATTGATAGGATCCACTTCGCAGATACTGATTGGTCTGGGCAATAATGTACTTTCATCCCAGGGATATACACAGATAAATTGACCTGGTTCAGCCTGTAAGGAAAGATCGGTAGAAATCCACATATCATAAATACCAGTGGCTATTTCTACCTGACTATCAACTACTGCCATTTCTTTTCTCTTTTGTGTCATATCCTATCTCCTCCTGTTGTCATATACAATCTCACCGTTACAGATCGTATAAATAATGACTCCCTGTAATTTTTTTCCTGCGAATGGTGAATTGGATGATTTTGAAACAAATTTTTCAATCATCTGTGTTTCATGTTCTGCAAAAATAGTTAGATCGGCAGGTCCTCCTACTTCAATTGATCCACCTTCCAAATGATATAATTTAGCCGGATTGTATGTCATCTTTTCCAAAAGTTGGCTCATTGTCAATTTGCCTTGATGCACAAGGTTGGTAATGCCAAGTGCCAGTGAAGTCTCCAGACCTATAATACCACTCGGAGCCTCCGTAAAAGTCCTTTGCTTTTCTTCTCTGCTATGTGGTGCATGGTCTGTCGCTATCAAATCAATGGTGCCATCCTGCAGTCCCTCGATGATGGCCATACGGTCTTCTTCCGTACGAAGTGGCGGATTCATTTTAGCGAGCGTTCCATATTGAATCACAGCCTCTTCCGTCAGCGTAAAGTGATGTGGAGTTGCCTCTGCATGAATGTGGTCACTATGTTTTTTGGCAACACGTACCAATTCAACCGCTTCTTTGCTACTAATATGTTGAATATTAATTTGTGCACCTGTTTCCTTTGCGAGCAAAAGATCACGTCTGACCATATCAATCTCAGCTTCTCTTTGTGAACCTGCTATCTGAAAATGTGCCGATGCAACTCCTGCATTCACCCCGTTATTCGTGATAAATTTTGGATCTTCTTCATGAAAACTGAGTGGAACGTTTAGTCTGGCAGCTTCTTGCATAGCAGAAATTACCAGCGATTCTTCCAGTATGGGTACGCCGTCATCTGTAAATCCAACTGCCCCTATCTGGCTAAGTTTTTGCATATCTGACAGTTCATGCCCTTTCAAACCCTTTGTTATTGTTGCACAGGAGTATACATGAATGCCTGTTTTTTTCCCTTTATTCAATACATAAGAAAGTGTCTCTTCGTTATCCACAACCGGATTGGTATTTGCCATTAGTACAACAGAGGTAAATCCTCCCCTAGCCGCTGCTCTGGCACCACTTTCAATATCTTCTTTATAAGTAAAACCAGGATCTCTGAAATGTACGTGTATATCCACAAGTCCAGGCGCAACTACGAGGCCGTCTGCATGAATAATATGATCGGGTCGTTGTTTTAGTGTCTCTAACAGGTTCTTTCCTATCTTAATAATCTTCTTTTTATCTATCAGAATATCCAATGTCGCTTCTGTCTTGCTCTTAGGATCAATTAGATATCCATTCTTTATTAAAATCATAGAGTTCTCCTTCTGGCATTTTATCTTAGTAGCATTATAGCATGAGTAATTATTCAAATACCACTGTTTTATCCATGTTCTCTGTCTTGAGGACTATGTAAGGATAAGACTTTACAGGATTTTGTAATTCTTCCGGTGAAGGTCCTTTTAAATTCGTATCTACATAGATCGCATTATCCGTCAGATATAGCTCTTTCACGGTTATGCTATATCCACCAGTTGCCTGTTCTCCGTAACCGACACAAATATAAAGATATCCCTGATCCACATAGGTGATTTTAAAAGGTTCTGCCTTCCTTTCTTCCAGACTTACTTTTAGCTCTTCTGGAATCTCTTCCGCTGTTACCACTGTATAATCAAGATTCTTTACTTTTTTAACTTCCTTTTGACTGTTACCACATCCGACGAGCAATCCCATTAGTACAACAAAGATAAGAACGTTCCTTACTAATTTCTGCATTTGCACATATCCTTTTACTTTTTACTAATTTATTAGTTCATTCGCTATTCTATGCCTATTGATTTTAGAACTATGGTCGGCTATAATTAACACTTAAGCATAGAATACCCGATACTAAAATCTATATTCCAAAGGATGGTTATACATGATACGATTTATACTTGTGGTGGCTTTTGTCAGTTTGTTCTTACTTTTCAGCATACCTCTTATGTTACTGGTGTGGGGAATCGGAAAATTTAACCAGGACCTTAAAAATAGGATTTCTCTTGCTGTCGTTAACTGGGCTTTCCGTGTATGTCTCTTTATCAGTGGCACAAAAGTTACCATTCTAGGTGAGGAAAATGTACCAAAGGATATACCCGTACTCTATATTGGCAATCACAGGAGCTATTTTGATATTCTTCTGACCTATACAAGAGTTCCAAGACCTACCGGTTATGTAGCAAAAGTACAGATGAAAAAGATTCCTCTTTTAAATATCTGGATGAAGAATCTGCATTGCCTGTTTCTGGATCGTGAAAACCTGAAGGAAGGTATGAAGACTATTTTGACTGCTATCGAAACGGTACAATCAGGAATCTCCGTCTGTATCTTCCCGGAAGGCACCAGAAACAAGCAGAATGATACATTCTTACCATTTCATCAGGGAAGTTTTAAGATTGCAGAGAAGTCAAATTGTCCAATCATACCAATAGCGATTAATAACGCTGCCGGTATTTTAGAAGATCATTTTCCTAAGATCAGGAAAGCACATGTGGTGATTGAATACGGGAGACCCATCCATATGTCTGCTATGGCCCGTGAAGAAAAGAAACAGATCAGTGATACGGTACTTGATGAAATCAAACGCATGTATTTTAAAAATAAAGAACTTGTTTAATAAATTAAACTGTCAAAATTTTATCTTAGAACTGACTTCGTCAATTTGCACATATACTCGTAAAGCAATAATTGATGCACAACATAGTTTGGTGAGCAACTGTATGAAGCTGCTGGTACTTTGACCATGTATTTTATGGTCTTATGTACCACTGCGTGCTGAATCCAAGCGGGAGCGCGTTGCGAATGAACTATGTTGTGCATCAATTATGTAGTAACCTAAATTGTGCAAATTGACGAAGTCAAGTTCGTAGTGTAAAAGCCTTGCAGAAGTGCTAATGCTCTTCCTGCAGGGCTTTTACAATTGTTTCAAATCCCATGGAATGGGAGGCCTTTATTAAAATCGTATCTTCCGATTGGATTATATCCTGAAATTGCTGCATCATAGTATTCTTATCTGTAAAATAATATATCTCAATTGTACTATTTTCTTTAGAGGCTTCCTCTATTGCACCTTTTTGCATATAGGCCGAGTATGTACCAACACATAACAATACATCTATCTTTTTCTCCACTACATAACGCCCGATCTCCATATGGAATATATGGGATTCCTCTCCAAGTTCCATCATATCTCCAAGCAATGCCACCTTTCTGCCTCTTGCAGTAGTCAAAAGATCAATGCCTGCCTTAACAGATACCGGATTGGCATTATAACAGTCATCTATTAAAACATACTTTTCTGTTTGGATAATATTATTTCTTCCGCTCATCGACTTCACAGCAGCAATTCCCTTTGCGATTTCATCCATCGTTAATCCAAGTAGATTCCCAACCGCTGTTGCCGCCAGTGCATTGTATATCATATGCTGCCCAGACAGAGGTATTTTCGCAGCAAAAGAATCTTTGCCTACATGAATCCTACAGTTAGTACCTAACAATCCCTGATCCAAAATAGCAGTTGCAAAAATAGTGTTATGCTGGGATAATCCAAAACGAATTGGCGGTTTCCCATATACTTCCTTTATTGTCTGCAGCATATCATCGTCCCCATTGATACATACATTACCGTCTTCTGTCATGCCCTCAAATATTTCTGATTTGGCTTTTAAAATACCTTCCCTGGTGCCTAAAAATTCCAAATGACATTGTCCGATATTTGTCATGACACTGATATCCGGTCTTACTACCTGGGTCAATCTTGACATCTCTCCAAAATGATTGATCCCCATCTCTAACACCGCGACCTCATGCTCTTCCCTGATTTTTAATATGGTAAGAGGCACCCCAATTTCATTATTAAAATTACCGACAGTTTTCAGTACCCGGTATTTCTTTTCCAGTACGCTCGCAACGAATTCTTTTGTACTTGTCTTGCCTACACTACCAGTGATACCAATCATTTTAACAGTTAACGTACTTCTATAATAAGACGCGATTTCTGTCAATGCCAAGAAGCTGTCCTCTACAAGAATATAGGCAGGTACTACTGTTTCTGGTTCACGTTCACATATTACGCATAAAGCCCCATCTGAAAATGCCTGCTTGATAAAATGGTGACTATCTACCTTCTCCCCCTTGGTAGCGATAAATAAAAAATCTTGTTCCACCTGCCTGGAATCCAGGACTACTCCTGCAACATTACGCTCTTCCAGCTCTTTTTTGCATACAAGGGTTCCTCCACATGCGTTTGCAATTTTTAATAAATTCATGTTTTTCATACTTCTTATTTCTCCATTGATACCTGAATAATCCATTCACATAATTGTTCATAGCTATATCCAATTGCCTTTGCTTCCTGCGGTAAAAGTGACGTAGGTGTCATTCCTGGTAATGTATTTGCCTCCAGACAATATATTTCTCCTTTTTCATTCAGCATGAAATCCATTCTTGCATAACACTTAAGTCTTAGCGCCTTAAATACGTTCTCTGCAATTTCCTGCATTTTTCTCGTATAGGAATCTTCCAAATGAGCGGGACATGTCTCCACCGTGCTACCTGCCTGGTATTTATTTTTGTAATCATAGAAACCGGATACCGGTGCAATTTCAATAACTGGAAGTGCTTTTCCGTCAATTACACCGACTGAAAATTCGCGTCCATTGATATATTGTTCCACAATTACTTCTCCCTGAAAAGAATATGCCTTCTGAATCGCGTTTTGATATTCTTCTTCGCTATGTACGATATAAACACCTACGCTGGAGCCCCCACAACTTGTTTTTACCACATTTGGAAATGGTATCTTACACGAAGAGCTGTCACCGTTCTTAAGTCGGATTCCCTGTGGTGTAGGGATCCCGTAGCTGAAAAAGATATCCTTTGACAATCCCTTATCCATCGCCAGCGCACTACTGACATAATCCGTTCCTGTATAACGAATGTTCAACAGATCGAACGCCGCCTGTATTTTTCCATTTTCGCCATTTTCACCATGCAATGCCATAAAAACGAGATCTGCTTTCTGGCAAATTGAAATAACATTAGGCCCAAAAAATCCATGTGTATCATCTGACCTTAATTTTCTAATTTCCTCGATGTCAGGATTTTCTTCTTTGACGTTACCAATTTGTACCGACCAATCCGTATCCAATTCAAAAATTTTATCTGCATCTTTTCCCTCATAACCCAAATAAACATCTAATAGGATAGCCTGATGTCCACTTTTCTTTACCGCTTGATATATCATCTTCCCGGAACTTAATGATACATCTCTTTCTGTGCTGATACCTCCTGCAAGTACTACTATTTTCATATCTACTCCCATCTATCGCACAAACGGCGATTCATTCTTTTATTCTATTTCTCTTGTTTCTTCTGTAATGATCTCTCCAAGCATGAACATTAGCGTTGCTGCCAATTCAGGCTGCTTTGTGATCTCCATTTGCACATCTGCAGCCGATGCATGCACCTTTCCAATGCCCTCAATAAAACTGATTCCTTCTGTATTTCTGCCCAAGAAATAATGTAGATGATTTTCTAGCACAGTCACATATTCATGATTTGTGATGACATGGTCAATCATCGCAAGACAGAGCATATTATTTAACATATTCGTATCCTTATCTCCTGTTACAAAATATGGATTTTGCTTAGAGTCTTTGACAATACGTTCTGCCTTATTCATCCATCTATTCATTATTGTGCTGCATAATTTGGAATCTACTTTTTTAGTCGTCGTAAGATACGCGATGTCACCATAAAGCTGATTGTCCTCATCCTTTACATCTATTTTTTCCAAAGTATGATATTGCTTGATAAAATTGTGGTAAATTGCATTTCCAGTTACTTTATAGAGCTGTGCTGCAGCATAATATTGTTCTTTCGTATAGGCTATATTCTGTCTGTCCGTATTTTCCTCTATGTAGTTCCATGCTTTTTCCGAAGCCCTTAAACATTGGGTCGCAAATGCCTGATCAAACTCTTTCTCACTCTGGTAAAATTGCGCCATCACACCAGCGAACTCTGCCGTAGCTGAAAGGGTGACTTCTCTCAACTGTTGATCGTTATCGACACCACTATAAACACCGCCCGTATTGCTATTTTGTAATTTAAGAAGCCACTCGATTTCATGTCTCACTTCATCCAGTATATCCGGAATCTGATTTCCACTTTCTGGCAATCCGGAATCGTCTGTTAGGATATCAGGATAAAATTCATATGCTAGTAATAAATTAGCCGCGACCATACAACCTTTCGAAACATCTTTTTCCTGCCCGTCAGCTGTATGCCATCCACCCACTACATCTATCTTTTCCTCTGTGTCCGGAGTAAGTAATTTTTCAGTATGACACGCTTTATGTACATAGGGATCTTTGGCATATTCCGGATCGATATCGATACCGCATCTGTTATAGTATATATTTTTGCTAATTTGTGGAATCAGTTCATCGTAGAGCTTATCTCCGATTACAAACGGATAAGACTGTCCGATAATTGCTGTCTGTATATAATAAGTACCATTCTTTCTCAGTTCCGTAAAAGAACCATAACTTGTAAATTCATCTAAAGTATCATTATATCCATTGCTAATAATCTCACCAGTATATACGGTTTCGCCACTTGATGCTTCAATTACTTCAAACGTTTTTGACAGATTTTCTCCCCGAAAGACAGCGACCTTTGTACTATCTGTTTCGTAACCGACTTGATCGACTAATACGTTTGGAATACTTTTGGGTTTCTCATAATCAAATTCTGAATCTTGCTGCTGTTCTTCTATCATAAATTCACTGACCGGTTTTGGGCCGCAACCTGTTAGTAATAAAATAAGAAATATGATATTGATTATCTGGACTCTTTTCTTCATTTGTTCTCACTTATATTTATTTTTTATTACGTTTGCCTTAAAAACTCACAATTCGATTTTACTACAAACTCAGAAACAGGTAAAGTTATAATCCACACTTTACCTGTTTCTCTTTCATTCTAATCTGCTCATAGGATTTACTGTCACACCATCTTTTGCCAATTTAAAATAGACATTACTTCCTTCTACACTGTAATACTTAGTTGGTTCAGCAACATATCCGATAATATCTCCAGCCTGAACATTCTGACCGGTTCCAACCTGTATATTATCTAATTGTCCATATGTGACTTCATATCCATTACCAATATTCATAGTAACTGTATTGCCCGTTTCTGCATCTTCTCGTATTGCACTAATTTCCCCTGCTGCCGCTGCTGTAATAGGCTCGCCTACCGTCGCTGCAATGACAATGGCGGGATTATATTTGTATTGATTTAGACTTGCAAAATAAACTGTTTTATCCATGCTGTAGTTAATCAGTACATTGCCGACAATTGGCCAGTGCAGTGTATCTGCATCCGAAAATGTGTATTTGTTTTTCTTGCTGGAAGTCGCCTTTGCGGATGTCGCCTGTACTTCCTGATCCACATCTGCATTTGCTTCCTCATTCAATGTTTCTTTACTTGTATCGCCCTCATCTTCCGTATTTTTCATGTCCTCTGTTTTCTTCTTATTATCTACCTTTGCATAGCCCACACCAGGTATTTGTATAGCTCCTTCTATCTGGGGATCGCTTGTGTTTTTTACGCTTCCAGAATTCGTCTCCTGATATTCCGGATCAGCATCCAAATCATCAGCCATTGCTTGCTCTTTTTTTGTATCTTCTTTTGTATCACCAATCTCTTCTGCTTTATTTTGCACTTGTTTTTCTATCGCACTAAGATCCACAACATATTCATCATTATCTGATTTATTCTTTTCTTTTACATAGACTCCCGTCATGGTTAGCGCTGTTAATACAAACAGAGAAGCTGACAGCATGATAATCTTTTCTTTTTGTAATCCAGGTCTTCTTTTTTTTCTCATATTATTTCACCTCAAACTTAGTTTTACCTGTTTAAGGTTCTTTATTCATTCTTTTTCAATTTCCGTATTGTCATAAAAAAAAGATAATATTTCAATAAAGTCTTTTCCTTTTTTAGCAAGATACTGTGCCATATTTTGACTCATTCCAAGTCCATGTCCCAAACCTTTTGTCTGAATCCGAATTCCGTTTTCCAGAACATCCAGATCCATATGCGCAGAATTCAAATGCAGTTTTTGTCTAAATTCTTCACCACTAACTGATTTATCTCCAATTTCTATTTTTAAAGCGTACCCCACAGTATCTTTTTTTGTAATCTCTGCCTTATGTTCATAAGCATCACCAAAATCGAATGCTCGTTGTAGCTCATTCCAAGAGAAATAGTAATTTTTATAGTAATCATCTGATAACACATCACTTTCGCAAATCACGGATTGTAGATAAGGATATTTCTTGGTTTCAAATATTTCATCTGCGGAACGTGTACTTCCCGCACTAACTGCACAAAAAGGTGCCTCAATCGGAATTCCTTGATATACTAAAATAATATTTTGTGTTTCTTCTACCACATGCTTTAAACGGGCATAAGTATTTTCAAATTCACTTCCATAAAGTTTCTGCATCTCGGATATACTGATATAAGCTTGCTGAACGTCTTTCAGATATACCGACTCTTCATGGGAAGTTTCTTCTGTACGTGATTGTATTTTTTTATTATGCACAATTTCTGTACGCAAAAGTACAGCCTGCGCTTTTAATACTTCTTCTTCATAACTTGTATCAATACTGGCCGCTAAAGCTCCAATTAAATACTCCTCTAGTGGCATTTTTTGCATACCAATCGAAGTATCCATCACGACATAGGTATCATTTATGTTTCTCTGTTTGGGTTCATTCTTCTCAATCCCATAAGCACAAACATGTATAACGTATGGGAAAAAAAGTATAACAAAAAAAACCGCACCGAAGTCTTTTAGATACGTTTGTAACTTCGGTACGATTTTATTATTTTGTGTCCCTGTTCTTCTGCGTCCTCTCATGATACCCTCTTATTTTCTATGCAAAGATTCCTTTCTTTGCATATTCTATATGATATGCCCCTACAAGCCGCACAAATATTCCGTGAGCTCTTCTCACACTTTCATTTTATGAGGGTAATTTAAGCACTATGACTCAAAGTACTATTTTATCTGTTTTACACTTAGTCTACACGATTATAATTAATAAGGCATCCCTTCAATATGATCTTTCGTTCTTCGTCCGTCAGATCTCCTAGCTGTAATGTAAATGCGGTAAGACTGTCTTCCTTTATCACATATGCGGAAATCTCTTTTTGTTTCTCTTCTACTGCTTTCTTAATGTTCGGAATAAAGAGATAGTCTTTATTTTGGAATGGTAAATCTCCTTTTTCAATTAAAAACGGAAGCATACCCCAGTTAATTAAATTGGAACGGTATCTCTTTGTTGCATATTCCGTTGCAATATTTGCCCATCCCCCAAGTACTTTCTGGCAGGATGCTGCTTGCTCTCTTGCAGAACCATCGCCAGGCTTCACTGCAAAAATAGTGGAGCCAAATCCCGTGTTTTTCTGATCCACATTCTCAAATTCTTTATGGATTCTATCAAAGAGAGAAATTGCTGCCGGGTATGTTTTACAAACATCTTCGCCTGCTTCTCTTGCTTTTTGCGCCATCTGCACTTCTTTTGCAAGTCCCACATAAGCAGGATCTTTGCGAGATAATGTAAATTCTGCAAGTCCCAAAGGATTGGAACGGTAAGAAGATGTCTCTCCAGAAGGAATCAATTCATCAGTGGTCGTGACCGGGTCGTGAATTTCTGATACTACACGTAATATCAAATGTTCCGGTAAGCTGCTCATTGCTGGCCAATCCTTGATATTTGGTCCAAATTTAACTTCCACACTTTTATCGGCAACCCCCTTCGAATCAAATACGCGGTTTTCATAAATGGTCCGGTCAAAATAGTATGGATACGGATTCCATGTGGTATCGATATCGGTAGCCGCGGTCAAGAATCCTTTATTTGCAGCAGTCGCTGCTATGGATCTTGCATCCATAAGTGCAACGGAAGAAATCTGACCGTTCTGTAGTTTAGATCCTTCTCTATTCGGGAAGTTTCTGGTGGAATGTCTAATACTGAACGCATTATTAGCCGGTGTATCTCCTGCACCAAAGCAAGGACCGCAAAATGCGGTTTTCATGATGGCACCTGTTTGTAATAATTTTGCAGCACAGCCATTTTTTATAAGTTCCATATAAATTGGTGTAGAGGCAGGATATACACTAAGTGAAAATTCATCCGGTCCAATGCTTGTCCCCGCCAGAATATCCGCTGCAACACAAATATTTTCAAATCCGCCACCTGCACATCCCGCAATGATCCCTTGCTCCACATATAATTTACCATCTATTATTTTATCTGTTAATTTATAATTCACAGCACCATCAAGGCTTACCAGCGCCTTTTGTTCCACATCATGCAAGATATCTAAAAGGTTGGCATTGACTTCCTCAATCGTATATACATTGCTTGGATGGAATGGCATTGCGATCATCGGTCTTATCTTACTGAGATCGACCTGTATCATACCATCATAGTAGGTCACCTGACCTGGATTTAATTCTGCGAAATCGGAGCTTCTTCCGTGTATTTCATAAAAGTCCTTGATAATCTCATCTGTTTTCCAAATAGAAGACAAACACGTTGTCTCCGTTGTCATTACATCTACACCGATCCTGAAATCGGCACTTAAAGAAGCGACTCCTGGGCCTACGAACTCCATTATCTTGTTCTTTACATAGCCATTGCTGAAAACCTCACCTATGATCGCAAGTGCCACATCCTGAGGACCTACTCCTTTTAATGGAGTACCTGTTAAGTAAACACCTACGACTTCCGGCATTGTGATATCGTAGGTCTGATTCAACAACTGTTTCACAAGTTCCGGACCACCTTCGCCCATTGCCATCGTACCTAATGCTCCATAGCGGGTATGGCTGTCCGATCCCAGCAACATACTGCCTCCGCCTGCGAGCATCTCTCTTGCAAACTGATGAATGACTGCCTGATGAGGTGGTACATAGACGCCGCCATATCTTTTGGCACAGGTAAGACCAAATACATGGTCATCTTCATTAATCGTTCCACCTACGGCACATAACGAGTTATGGCAATTTGTCAATACATAAGGTACCGGGAATTTTTCGAGTCCTGACGCACGCGCTGTCTGTATAATACCTACAAAAGTAATATCATGAGAAGTTAACTTATCAAATTTTATTTTTAACTTATTCATATCGCCTGACTTATTATGTTTTTCCAGTATACCATAAGCAATTGTATGTTCAGACGCTGCTTCTTTTGTAATTTCCACTCCAGTCATACTTTTAATCACTGCAGTAGCTTCCCCATTATCGGGTAGTAATTCCGTTCCATTTACAAGGTATGCTCCACCTTTTGATAATGTAATCATGCGAATCCTCCTACTTGTGTCTTCCTTTATCTTTGCGATTATCATTTTCCTATTATTCATTAAAATATTAAGCCTAGCCCTAGTTATTATATAGTATTCTGCTACCTAACGCAATCCATTTGTCTTGGTAATGTAATGAAGTACACACTCACGAAGTACGATTGTTGTATCGTTCTATCGGGTATGATAGAATGAAGCAAATTAAAACAAACTATAGAGGTGCCACATAAATATGGATATTGTAAGATGCGATTGGGCAAACAAAACACAGTTAGAGCAGCATTACCATGATACACAGTGGGGAAAACCGGTGCATGATGATAAGGAGCTTTTCAAAATGCTGATCTTGGAAGGAAAGCAGGCTGGTTTAAGCTGGGCTACTATTTTAGCAAAAATGGATACACTATGCGCCGCATTTGATAATTTTGATCCTCATAAGTTACTTGCATATGATGACGACCGAATGGAAGAATTATTATTGGATGATGGTATTATAAAAAATAGATTAAAAGTAAATGCTGTTCTACACAATGCTAAAATGTATTTTTACCTATGTGAAAAATATGGTTCCCTAGATGCATTTCTTTGGAGGTATGTGAATTATCATCCTATTATAAACAACTGGAAAAAGAGTTCTGATGTGCCTACAAGCACTCCTTTATCCGACGAAATAAGTAAGCAGTTAAAAAAAGAAGGCTTTAAATTTGTAGGTACAACCACAATATACGCCTTTATGCAGTCCATAGGCATAGTCAATGATCATTTGGTGGCCTGCAGTTTTCGTAATGCTTAATAAGGATTTAATTCTTTGGGTATCGCACTTTATCTAAGTGCCATATTTCGTCTACGTATTCTTGTATCGTCCTGTCAGATGAGAATTTACCCACACTTGCAACATTCATCATTGCTATTTTTGCAAAGCGCAATTCGTCCCGATAAGCAGCTTCTACACGTTTCTGAGCCTCTTCATAGGCTCTGAAGTCTTTTAAAATAAAATAGATATCAGCTCTGCCTACAGCCTGTTTTTTCAAAAGGGCATCATATAAGGGGCGAAATAGTTCTGAATCATTATCTGTATAGGTCCCATTGACAAGCTGGTTGAGTACTTCACGTATTCCTGCGTCCTGATTATAAATCTCCATTGGATCATAACCGCCAAAATTCTCATATTTAATTACTTCCTCTGCTGTAAGACCAAAGATGAAAGCATTCTCTTCTCCTACTTCTTCCACGATCTCTACATTTGCACCATCCATCGTCCCTAGAGTTGGGGCTCCATTTAACATGAACTTCATATTACCAGTTCCAGATGCTTCTTTACTTGCTGTTGAGATCTGTTCTGATACATCTGCTGCCGCGAATATCAATTCTGCGTTGGAAACACAATAGTTTTCAATGAATACAACTTTTATTTTATCTTTGATATCAGGATCATGATTAATCACATCCGCCACAGAATTAATTAACTTAATCGTTAATTTCGCATTGTAGTATCCTGCCGCTGCTTTTGCACCAAAAATAAATGTCCTTGGATAACATTCTTTATTGGGATCTTTTTTTAATTCCTGATATAAGTACATAATGTGTAAAATATTGAGTAGTTGTCTTTTATATTCATGTAATCTTTTGACTTGTACATCAAAAATAGAAGAAGGATCCACCTCGATCCCATTTTGTTCCAGAATGTATTTCGCGAGTCTTACTTTATTCTGATATTTAATATACAGGAACTCCTGCTGTGCCTTTTCATCTTCTGCATACTGTCTTAGTTTGCTGATTTCTGAAAGATTCGTGATCCACGAACTGCCAATATGATCCGTTATCCATTCTGCTAACAGGGGATTTCCATGTAATAAAAATCTTCTCTGCGTAATTCCATTCGTTTTATTGTTGAACTTCTCAGGCATCATTTCATAAAAGTCTTTTAGCTCCTGCTTTTTCAATATTTCTGTATGCAGTCTGGCAACACCATTCACGGAATAGCCTGCAACGATGGCAAGATGCGCCATCTTCACCTGTCCTTCATAGATGATTGCCATTTTATTAATTTTCTGTAGATTCCCAGGATATATTTTTTGTATTTCCAGCACGAATCTTCTATTAATCTCCTCTACGATCTGGTAGATTCTGGGAAGTAAAGTTGAAAATAACTCGATCGGCCATTTTTCCAATGCTTCTGCCATAATGGTGTGATTGGTATATGCACATGTATGTGTCGTAATCTTCCATGCTTCCTCCCATCCTAATCCATGTTCATCCATCAGTATTCTCATTAACTCTGGTATCGCAACGGTTGGATGTGTATCATTCATCTGAAAGGTCACTTTTTCATGCAACTTACGTATATCATCGTGTTTACGCATGTATTTTTCAATTGCTTCCTGAACACTGGCAGAAATAAAAAAATATTGCTGTTTTAAACGAAGTTCTTTGCCGGCATAATGATTGTCATTCGGATACAATACTTCTACAATATTTCTTGCAAGATTCTCTTGCTCCACGGCCTTTTGATAGTCTCCTTTATCAAACGAATCCAGGCGAAAACATTGCACCGGTTCTGCATCCCAGATACGAAGTGTATTTACAATTCCATTTCCATACCCAACCACGGGCAGATCATAGGGGATTGCCTTTACTGATTGATATCCGTCCTGTCTAAAGTGCGGATTTCCGCCTGCATCTGTATCAATTGAGACATAGCCTCCAAATTTGACTTCTTTTGCATACTCTGTTCTTCTAAGTTCAAATGGATTCGGTTCCTTTAGCCAGTCATCGGGTTCTTCTATCTGGAACCCATCTTTCATTTTCTGCCGAAACATTCCATAATGATAACGAATGCCACAACCATACGCTGCATATCCAAGTGTTGCGAGGGAATCCAGAAAACACGCAGCCAAACGCCCCAGCCCACCATTGCCAAGTGCCGCATCCGGTTCCTGATCTTCCACTCTATTTATATCAACGCCCAGTTCCTCCAGAGCTTCTTTCACCTCATCGTAAGCCTTTAAATTTAGAATCGTATTACCAAGCGCTCTGCCCATTAAAAATTCCATAGATAAATAATAAACGATTTTTGGATCTTTCTCCTCATACTCTTTTTGGGTATTCATCCAATCATCAACTACAATATCCTTTATTGCATAGGACACTGCCTGAAATATTTGTTGTTGTGTTGCTTCTTCCAGTGTCTTTCTATATAAGGTCTTTATATTATAAAGTACACTTTTAATAAAGAGAGCTTTATCAAATTTATTAGGCTTTTTTATTATCGAATTCATAACTTCCCCTTTTCTTTTTTCATAAGTGCTTGTTTTTATGATAATTATCTATTATCTATCACTATATCTTAAAATATTCTAATTGTAAATTTAAGGTTCGAATATAATGGTTGCAAATTTGCACCTTTAGGTCTTGATAAAATGGATGCACTACATAGTCCATTCGCAACTCGCTTCCGCTTGAATTCAGCCGCAATGGTACGTAAGAACATAAAAGACATGTTCTAAGTACCAGCGGCTTCATACAGCTGCTCATCAAACTATGTTGTGCATCCATTTTTTGTAGGATAATGAAATGTGCAAAGTCAAATGCACCAAGCGTATAAAAAAGAGTAGTTTTTTATCGTCCTTCTTGTTACCCACTTCTTCAATAAAATTTAGAACATTTATATATTTATTTTATGCATACTATGGTACCTGATGCTGATGCCGTAATATATGAGTAAGGATTGCCCCCAGTATATTTTATACTTACAACACCTGTTGATGAATTGTACGAATATTCTATACCACCAGACTTCGTATCCGGGTGTTTAACATTATTAGCACCAACATATACAAAGGAATAACCAACTCCTACATTCCACGTCCCTGACGCCGAAGCAGCTTCATTATCTTGATATGACAACGTCCATGCCACTGTTTTATATTCTGCTTTGGCATCCTTTTTACCCTGATTGTATTTATTTTCAGCTAACGTATTAATATTGTCTGCCATCTCCTTAAAGGTAGCATCTGCTTCCGTTGTCACTCCCTTATCAGTTATCGCTGATGCGATGAGTGACTTCCCATCAGCGACAGATTTTTTTGTTTCAACGACCTCTATTTTAATGTCTGCAATCTCTTTGTTCAAGCGTTCAAGCTCTGCTGGATCCACATCATTTCCCTTATCGCCTTTTTCGCCCTGAATACCTTGGATTCCCTGCTCTCCTTTTTCACCTTGAATGCCTTGGATTCCCTGCGGACCTGCCGGTCCAATTTCTCCTTGATCTCCTTTTTCACCCTCCGGTCCTTGCTCGCCTTTTTCACCTTTTGCTGCTACTCCGGTATCTTTGTTTCCAATATACCAATTTCCATTTTTTCCTATGGTTGCAGTTGGAATTACTCCACTTGCACAACCATGTAAATTTACTACTTCAAATCCTTCTTGCATAATTATTGATTCCTTTCTTTTTTTTAATGCACAGAAATTATTCGTACCATTTTTCATTTGACTGAATTCAATCCGATCATATATATTATCATTTGGCCAAAAACGGATATCTCTTCTCAGTTATAATTTTTACTGAATTGTTTCTGTGTTATATTTATTATTATACTGATTAATTTCAGTTTGTCAATGGTTTTGCTGAATTATTTCTATTTTTTATTATTGTGCTTATGAAGTAGTATTGAAGAACCAACAAGTCCAAGCCAAAGCGCGTTGCGAATGAACTACGTTCGGCAGCCATTTTATCATAACCATAAATAGTAAAAAGACGCAGTTACATATTCCGTAACCGCGTCTTCCTACTATTTATTTTGAGACCGCTAATTGTACTTTCTCACCATTGATATTCCATTCTTTTCCATTTTCTGTCGATTCACCAACGATAAACCGATCTGCCAAGACTTTGTCTGCGATGGAAGTTTCATTTTTCTGAATGATATCCGCAATCTTTTCGTTTCCATTAATATATACACAGATATGATCTGTCACTTCAAAATCTGCATCCTTACGCATTGTCTGAATCTTGCTGATTACTTCATAAACAAAGCCTTCTTCGATCAGATCCTCTGTCAGATTCGTATCCAGAACAACAGTAATTCCATTATAAGATTCTGATAAAAATCCCTCTACCTGCGCTGCATCAATGAGAAGATCTTCCTTCTCTAATACCTCTTTGCTACCATCCAGGGTAATGGTAAGTGTTCCCTTTGTATTCAATTCGTCCATAGCAACATTGCCATCCATATCGGCTAACAATTCTTTTAATGCATTTAATTGTTTCCCGAAGCGTTTTCCCAATGTTTTCAATTGTGGTTTAAAAGAATAGGATGTAAAATCCCTAACATCATCTGTAAATACAGCTTCTTTTACATTTAGTTCTTCTTCTATAATCTTTACGTAAAAATCAGATAATGTCTGATCTGCTTTCATATACATCTTACCGATTGGCTGTCTGTTTTTAATGTTAGCGGTGTTTCTTGCTGCACGGCCAAGAACTACTACTTCCAGCACTTCTTCCATGTCCTCTTCCAACTTTTTATCAACAAACGCGGAATCTGCAACCGGAAAATCACATAGATGAATACTTTCCGGAGCTGTCTTATCAATACTTCTTACCAAATTTAAATAAATTTCCTCTGTCATAAATGGAATCATTGGAGCTGCTAATTTTGCAACGGTAACAAGTGATGTATAAAGCGTCATGTAGGCATTGATCTTGTCTTGTTCCATCCCCTTTGCCCAGAACCGCTCACGTCCCCGCCTTACATACCAGTTACTCATTTCATCTACAAATTCCTGTAAAGCTCTTGCTGTTTCCGGAATCTTATAGCCAGCCAGATTATTATCTACTTCTGTAATCAATGTGTTCAATTTGGACAGCAGCCACTTATCCATGACTGGAAGTTTATCATACTCCAGTGTATACTTCGTCGCATCAAATTGATCGATGTTTGCATACAAAACAAAGAACGCATAGGTATTCCATAAAGTACCCATGAATTTGCGCTGCCCTTCCTGAACTGCTTTCCCATGGAAACGATTTGGGAGCCATGGCGCTGAGTTCACGTAGAAGTACCAGCGGATGGCATCTGCCCCGTATGTCTTAAGTGCTTCAAACGGGTCAACTGCATTTCCTTTGGATTTCGACATCTTCTGTCCATTCTCATCTTGTACATGCCCAAGCACAATAACATTTTCATACGGCGCTTTATTAAATAGCAATGTAGATTCCGCAAGTAAAGAGTAGAACCAACCTCTCGTCTGATCAACGGCTTCCGATATAAATTGTGCCGGGAATTGTTGTTCAAATAAGTCTTTATTTTCAAATGGATAATGATGCTGTGCAAAAGGCATCGCACCAGAATCAAACCAGCAGTCAATTACTTCTGGCACGCGTGTCATCTGTTTTTTACACTTTGGACAAGGAATCCGGATTTCATCGATATAAGGTCTGTGTAGCTCAACTGTTTTCGCTGCTGCATTACCGCTCATCTTTTCTAATTCTTCACGGCTTCCGATCGCATGCATATGACCACATTCACATTCCCACACATTTAAAGGGGTTCCCCAGTAACGATTTCGTGAAATGCCCCAGTCTTGTATATTTTCCAGCCAATCTCCAAAACGACCTTTTCCAATAGATTCCGGAATCCAGTTTATTGTATTATTGTTACGAATCAAATCTTCTTTCACAGCTGTCATCTTGATAAACCAGGATTCTCTTGCATAATAGATGAGAGGTGTGTCACATCTCCAGCAGTGTGGATAACTATGTTCAAATTTAGGCGCTGAGAATAGAAGTCCTCTTGCATCTAAGTCTTTTAATACTTCCGGATCTGCTTTCTTTACAAAAAGTCCGGCAAATGGTGTTTCCGGGGCCATATTACCTTTTCCATCTACCAATTGTACAAATGGAAGATCATAATTTCGTCCGACCTTGGCATCATCTTCACCAAATGCAGGTGCGATGTGTACGACACCGGTACCGTCTGTCAATGTAACATATGTGTCACATGTTACAAAATGTGCTTTTTTATGTTGCCTCTGGGCTATATCCGCAGCGCATTCATAAAGTGGTTCATATTCTTTATATTCAAGATCCGTTCCTTTAAAAGTTTCCAGAATTTCATAAGGAGCTGACGGTTGCTCTCCCCCTAAAATTTTTTCTACCAAAGCTTCTGCCATGTAGTACGTATACAGATCTGCTGTCCTTACTTTTACATAGGTTTCATTTGGATTGACACAAAGAGCAACGTTTGATGGTAGCGTCCATGGCGTAGTAGTCCATGCTAAAATAAAAGCGTCTTCATCTTTTACCTTAAATCGGGCGACCGCGGAACGTTCTTTGACATCTTTATAGCCTTGCGCCACCTCATGACTGGATAATGGTGTTCCACAACGCGGGCAGTAAGGAACAATTTTAAATCCTTTATATAATAAATCTTTCTTCCAGATCTCCTTTAATGCCCACCATTCGGATTCGATATAATCATCATGGTATGTTACATATGGCTCTTCCATATCCGCCCAAAAACCGACAGTACCTGAAAAGTCTTCCCACATTCCTTTATATTTCCATACACTTTCCTTACACTTGGTAATGAACGGATCTAGACCGTATTCTTCAATTTGTTCTTTCCCATCAAGGCCTAACAGTTTCTCAACTTCCAGTTCTACCGGCAGACCGTGTGTATCCCATCCCGCTTTTCTTGGTACCATGTACCCTTTCATCGTTCTGTATCTTGGAATCATATCTTTGATGACACGTGTTAAAACGTGTCCAATATGCGGTTTTCCATTTGCCGTTGGCGGTCCGTCATAAAAGGTATAGGTTTCTCCCTTTCCACGGCTCTCCATACTTTTTTTAAATATGTCATTTTCACGCCAGAATTTTTCTGTTTGTCTTTCACGATCTACAAAATTTAGATCTGTTGATACTTTTTCATACATGATTGTAATTCCTTTCTTATACCAATTGAAGAATCAAATATAAAAACCTCATCCCTTTGTAAAAGGACGAGGTTAAAATTACTCGTGATACCACCTGTTACACCATACACCAAAGACTCCTCTTCTCATATGTGTTCCCTGTAACGTAGGAAGACGTCATCGCTTACTTATCAATCAAATTCTGTTCAGCTATGAAACTCCGAAGTGATCTTCTATCATTCTCTACTTGCATCCGGCTCCCACCTACCCGAACTCTCTTTGCCTTTCGATCATCATATACTTTCTTCATCATAGTTTATATGGCTCTATTCTATTTGTTTAACAATTTTTTAAAGAAATGTTTAACGAGAATAATTATAGAATGAGGTTAAATGTTTTGTCAACTAATTTGGCGTTTTTTCATTGATTTCTTTTCCAAGATAACGTATGATAGTAGAAAAGTAGGTGTCTTGTCACCCCATAGTACTGTTTTGGGGCACATTATACAGATTCTATATCAGAAAAGAACAAAAGCGGAGGGCTTAATGAAATGGACAGACAAAACTTAACCTTGCTTACAGATCTCTATGAACTAACGATGATGCAAGGCTACTTCAAAAATGAAGCACAAAATGAAATGGTAATTTTCGATATGTTTTACCGTACCAATCCACTGGATAGCGGATATGCGATTGCTGCCGGTCTGGAGCAGGTCATTCAATATATCAAAGAACTGCATTTTTCCAGGGAAGATATCGAATATCTTACCAGTTTACAAATATTTGATACCGATTTTTTAGAATATCTGAAAGACTTCAAGTTTTCAGGCAGTATCTATGCAATACCAGAAGGTACTGTAATTTTTCCAAGAGAACCCATTGTGAAAGTAATCGCTCCTATTATGGAAGCGCAATTGATAGAAACGGCTATTTTGAATATTATAAATCACCAATCGTTAATTGCTACCAAAGCATCCCGTGTATGCTATGCTGCCCGTGGAGATGGTATCATGGAATTTGGACTTCGGCGCGCCCAGGGTCCGGATGCTGGAACCTATGGTGCGAGAGCTGCTATGATCGGCGGATGTATCGGTACTTCCAATGTTCTTTGTGGTCAGTTATTTGATGTCCCTGTAAAAGGTACCCATGCACATAGCTGGATCATGAGTTTCCCGGATGAATATACAGCCTTTCAAAAATATGCCGAATTATATCCAAATGCATGCCTCCTGTTAGTGGATACTTATGATTCTCTAAAATCAGGCGTGCCAAATGCCATTCGTGTCTTTCAAGAAATGCAGAAGAACGGGATACCTCTTACCAATTATGGAATCCGCCTTGATAGTGGCGACCTAGCATATTTATCCAAAAAAGCAAGAAAAATGTTGGATGAAGCGGGATTTAAAAATGCGATTATCTCTGCCTCCAATGATTTAGATGAATATTTAATTGACAGCTTAAAGGTGCAGGGGGCTGCCATCACTTCCTGGGGCGTTGGTACGAATCTGATCACTTCTAAAGATTGGCCCGCATTTGGAGGGGTATATAAGTTATCCGCCGTCATGAATGATGACGATGTGTTCATACCGAAAATAAAATTGTCTGAGAATACGGAAAAGATAACCAACCCGGGGAATAAGAAAATCTATCGTGTTTATGAAAAAGATTCTGGTAAAATAAAGGCTGATCTCATTTGCCTGAATAATGAGATATTTGATGAAAAGGATCCCCTGCTTCTATTTGATCCAATTGAACCTTGGAAGAAGACGAAATTAAAAGCGGAGAGCTATACCTTAAGGGAAATCATGGTTCCCATTTTTATCGATGGTAATTGTGTATACAAATCACCAAAAGTTATGGATATCCGCGCATACTGTCAGCAGGAATTAAATACTCTATGGGATGAAACAAGGCGTCTTGTAAATCCTCATAATGTATATGTTGACTTATCAGTAAAATTATATCAGATTAAAATTGATCTACTAGATCGTATGAGCAACGTAGAACAAGCCTAGGTCCATGACCCAGGCTTGTTTCTTTCATTCCTTTGTTTTTAAATAACTGCGTGTGATCACACCGCACTTTCCATCTACCGTGATCTTGCAGGATTGTTGAAATGCTCTAAGGGCTGCATCTGTTATTTTTCCGAAATTTCCATCCACCAAGACGGCCTTGTGCATTTTGTCTCCAAAGGAAAAGGAGGTATTAAATCCAGCCTCCCTTAGTTCCCATTGCAACCATTTTACATCATTCCCTGTGCTTTCTCTTTGAAGCAACCTGGTCGGTTCTGAATACGGGTTTATTCCCTTCCAGGTGGAAGCAGAAACGAGATTATCCGTATAAGAATAATCGATATCAGGAAAGGTAAGTCCATAAACCCAGCTGGTTACACTAATTGGAGATTTTATGGTTCCATACTGCAATCCTTTTGCCTCTGCTACCTCTCCATTTCCAAGATAAATACCAACATGACCAGATTTCCACAACACTGTTCCGACTGCAAAACTTTTCCATTTTGTAATAGGAAGTCTTGTATATGCAGTTGTATAGAGTTGATAGGAGCCCAGATTCTTCCCCCGATATCCATAGATCAGCCCGCTGCAATCGACATTTACTTTGCCAATCTGATTTTTAGCTCTGGTCTTTGCAATATAGGAGGATGTTACGATAGTAGGATATAATTTGTGCATGACTTTTACTTTATTTTCTGTCAGTACTCCCTCCTGTATTTTAGCTCCGTAAAAATAAGGAGTACCAATTTTTGATTTTCCAAATTCGGCAAGTCCCTTCCCTGTCAAACTCATGATTCCACTTCCTCACTCTCATTCATTTGCAAAAACTGCGATTCTTGTACTTTTTGATATTGCGTTCCAAAGTAAAATGCTATGACCATAGAAAATATAGTCATAAATTTATCCTCATCTATCACTCCGCAGATCGATAAATATGAAAATACAACAGTTAATACAAGTGTTACGATTGATTTCACTTTTAATAGTTTAATAATAGCTGCTTTCATAGGTGTCCCTCACTTTCATAGATATCTTTCGCATGTCCATTCATGCTATCGAAATCCAACTTTTCTCTTACTAATGGTATCCTTGCTTCTTTATCCGTTATTGTTTCTGCCTTATTTCTTAAGCTTATCCTTAGTAAAAGTATATGTCGTTGTTGACAATATGTTCTATATTTTGCGTTGAAACCTATTTTTATCACATAATATTCCTCCTTTTTTATACCTTTTGAATTAATAAAATAATTTTGTAATGAATGCTGTAATAATTCCACCTATCAGTGTACTCACTATGACCATGACTGCTGCATTCCAACGTCCAGCCGGAACATTACTGATTCCTTCCACTTTTGCAGTCAGACTGTTTATACTTTGAATGATTACACTATAACGTTCTTCTGTCACAGCCGTGCTGATGCTTAGATTTTCAAACTTATCATAAAATTCTTTGTGCTGTTTTGTATTTCTTACGCTGTCTTCCATTAATTGACCGATCTGCGCTATATAAGGACATATTTCACATGACTGCTTTTCACTTCCCATTTTGATTCTCCCTTCTACATTAAATATAAAGTTGATTCTTTTATTTAAAAAGACACCATGCAGACGCACAGTGCCTCTTCTTGCAGCTACATAGTCGAAATTTAACAAAAGTTTAAATTATTGATATATAGCATATACATCTACTGATACAACAGCAAAACATTCATTATTACTGTTAGCAGCAAGTCCACTTACATTAATTGCAGTACCATTTTTGCTCCAGGTTGGATTACATGTAACTTGTCGATCAGAATCTTGATATCTTTTATATGCAGTTGAACTTGTTACATGTAAAAATATCTGGGATACATTTAAAGACGTATATACTGTTCCACCATAAGATGTAATTGTATGACTGGATGTATTGTAGCTTCCAGACACGCTGCCAATCTTTGCAAATTTATATCCACTGTTTGTTCCGGCTGAATATCCGGAATTATATTGATTTGTCGCCATTGTAGAAATATTAGTTGCCATAACCTGAAATTCAGCATCCGCAGCTGTAGTCACGCCCTTGTTTGTAATCGCTGATGCTATAAGGGCTTTACCATCAGCGACAGATTTTTTTGTTTCTACAAGCTCCGTTGATATCTGGCTTAGATCATCATTTAACGTATCGACAGCTTTACTGAGTCTTTCCAGCTCACTAGCGTCAGCATCTTCACCTTTATCACCTTTTTCGCCCTGGTCTCCTTTTTCTCCTTGGATTCCTTGTTCTCCCTGGTCCCCTTTTTCTCCTTTTTCACCTTGGAGTCCTTGAATACCCTGCGGACCTGCTGGTCCGATTTCTCCCTGATCTCCTTTTTCACCCTGTGGTCCTTCTGGTCCTGTTGCTCCATCTGCACCCTTTGCACGCACACCGGTATCATCATTTCCAATAAACCAGTTTCCATTTTCTCCAATTTCTGGTGTCGCGATTACTCCGCTGACACAACCATGTAAATTTACTTCTTTAAATCCTTTTTGCATAATAGTCTTTCCTTTCTTTTTTCAAATATTTATTTACATACAGAAGGTACAGAATTATCCGATTCATATATATTTTCTTGGCCAGAAATAGAATTTGTTTGCTGAATACTTTCTGTATTACACTTCTTATTATACTGATATTTTTCAGTTTGTCAATAGTTTTGCTGAATTATTTCTACCTTTTATTTTTTAAGAATTAGAGGAAAATGATAATGAATAAAAATATAGGAAGATACCTTAAGATGGTAATCCTCCCAGATTAATTACTCGCTTTGAATGACCTTCTATTAATGCACAAATAAAGGTGTCAAAGCAGACACCTCTAAATGTAAATAAGCAAAAGTTTATATTAGATTAATACTTAATCGTTCCGACAATATTTGTCCTTCTGTATAATCACAAAATTTTATAAATTATTCACCATTATAAAACAGGTAAATATCACATGGCATACCATTATCATGTATTTTTGAACTACCCGTACTAAAACTATAATTACTTACTGTTAAAATACCAGTAGTAGCATTATAACTATAACTTGGTGCATAATGCGTTGTTGTATATTCACTTCCTATTGATTTAGAATTAGTTATACTAGCACTTGTCACACTTATACTAAAATTTGAATTAGTAAAGCTTTTCCATCCCTCGTAAGAAGTTAAATTATATGTTGTATCAAGTGAAGATCCTAATTTGACTTTCTTTAACAAGCTTGCTTTTTTTCCATCATTATATTGTTTCTCAGCCATAGCTGCTATATTATCAGCCATTGTCTGGAAAGTAGCATCTGCTGCTGTATCAACACCTTTGTCAGTGATAGCAGATGCTATTAATGCTTTTCCTTCACTGACAAATTGAAAAACCTCGTCAAGCCGATTTGATAATGTCGTAAAATCCGAAGCATCAAACAATACCTCATCACTAGAAGTTAATATTTTCCCCTTGCTGTTAATGGTAGTTTCATTTTCCGCAAATACACTTCCTACGCTTGCTATTGATAAAAGTGCTACGGTAGCGATTACTGCAATTACTCTTTTGTTTTTCATATTTTTTCCTTTCATTTGTATAGTTTATTGTTGATTTTAATATTAAGATTAAATGTTATACCTTTTTAATAAACCAGAGTTTAATTTACTACATAAAAAGTGCAATCTGTTGGAATAGTGTATACACTCCCACCAGTTCTTGTGGCGGATAGTTTTCCTGTAATTGAGTTCCAAGTTATACTCCATGATATTGCAGCATGATCTATAGGGTTTCCAACATAAACATTCTTCCACACTGGAAAAATATTTTTGTATAGCACTAAATTACTATAACCTGATATATTTGTTAAATCATAAATAAATTGATTTTCCGCACCATAACCTGAACTTTTCGCACTATACGATTTGACAGAAAAACAACCACACCTAAATAAATTCGACATTAATTACGCACCCCCACTCCTATAATCATATCAGAATTTTGACTTAAAAATTCGAGTGTTACGCTTCCCTCTGATACATTTACTGTTAGAGGATTAACACCATATATTGAAGTGTAGAAATCCAAATAACTATTTTTAGATACTCGAGAATCTGAAATAACTACGCTTGTAGATCCTGCAATTAGTGTATCTGTTAATAGTTCTAAACTTTGGTTTATTGTATCCACATCACTTCTCAGTCTTTCCAACTCACTATTATCTACATCTTCCCCTTTGTCTCCCTTATCTCCTTTTTCTCCCTGGATCCCCTGAATACCTTGATCACCCTTTTCACCTTTCTCTCCCTGGATACCTTGCATTCCCTGTGGACCTGCTGGTCCGATCTCACCTTGGTCTCCCTTTTCTCCTTTTGGTCCTTCTGGTCCTGTGGCTCCATCAGCGCCCTTCGCGCCTACGCCAGTATCTGTGTTTCCGATGAACCAATTTCCGTTCTCTCCAATAATCGGAGTTGCGATTACGCCACTTGCACATCCGTGCAGGTTAACTACTTCAAATCCTCTTTCCATAAAAATTCTTCCTTTCTATTTTTTATTTACACGGAAGATATTCAGTTTTTATTTGACATTTGACTGAAAATATTCTATTATATGTCTGTATATTGTTGTTTGCCCAATAACAGAATATCAGCAGCTCTCAGATATTACTGAAATATTTCCGTGCTATAGTTAGTATTATACTGATTATTTTCAGTTTGTCAATAGTTTTGCTGAATTATTTCTGTAATTATTTAGGAGGAGCATATGAACCTATTAGACAGAGTAAAACTATTATGTAAAAATCGGGGTATTTCACAGGGGAGAATGGAAAAAGAGATGGGGATAAGCAATGGGGCTTCCTCTAAATGGAAAATAAGTTCACCAAGCATGGAAATTCTCCAGAAATTATCCGATTACTTCGAGGTAAGTGTTGAATATCTCATGACAGGAAAAGAGAATGAGAGTAAGTACTATCTCAACGATGAAACTGCTCAAATAGCACAAGAGATATTTGAAAATCAAGATATGAAAACACTCTTTGATATGTCTCGCAAAATGACACCGGAGAGACTAAAGGCTCATATTGAATTCATGAAAAAATTGCATGATTCAGAATTATAATTTTATTATTTAATTTTATGTAAGGGGATGAATAACAACCAAAAGTACCTTTTATTGTACAGGCCATTTGTTATAATTTAAGACATAAAGGGGATGACTAAATGGACAGAATATTTACACAAGTAATCGATATGGACACTGCTATTGCAGAACATGTAGTTAAGAACAAGGATGATACCTATACTATTTTCTTGAATGCCAGGTTATCTTGGGAAAGAATCCTTTTGGGATATCATCATGCTGTACAGCATATCATGAATGGAGATTTTGAGAATGGATCTGGTAAGGTGAATATCATAGAACTTAAAGCCCATAACCTTTGATAGCGGCAAGTGAATTATCCATAAGAAAACCTGCGCTAATACGTACAAACGTGTCTTCCATGGATAACCAATCGCTGCTATTGTTAAAGGCGATAAACTCACAACGTTAATGTGATGTTACTCGGATTGATACTACAGACTTTTGATGATATACAAATAAGTCGCTTCCTTCACATTTACTTCAATTTCTTTCATGATTCGATAACCATTTATCGGTACAAGCTTTTTCACATATTCTTTATTATGAGAATATAGGATGATTGTTCCACTCTTTTCCAGATGCTCTTTAGATTTTACGAAAAATTGCTGATAGCAATCAAAAATTTCTGCTTCTGTTTTGTGTCCGATTGCAAAAGGCATGTTGGTAAAAATCTCATCAAATAAATAATCATGTGTAAAATCAAAATAATTTTTATTGATATAGTGAATGATTTGTCCCGCCGCTTCTGTATTTATTCTTGCTTTTTCTATGGCTTCCGGCATGTAATCAATGCCATAAGAGGTATTCGCTGGTATCTGCTTCTGTCTTTCTATCAGCATAGTTCCCACGCCGCAAAAGGGATCCAAGACCCTTGCGTCTTCTATCATATATTCCTTTGCCAGAGCTGTAAGAAGTGCTGCATTGGCTGGCTTTATGCTTGCTGCGATTACTTCTTTCCGGTAAAGAAACCTTTCGTCCGGTATCGTAAATAATCTTACCAGAACATTACATTTTCCTTCTTTGTTCTCGATTAGGCGAATTTCAAATTCATATTGTGAGGTCGTATTAATGAGCTTCCTGTTGGTCAAGCGTTCAATTTCAGAGGACAGCTTTTTTGTAAAAGAACTCTTTTTGTCCAGTGGCATTTTTGCTTTTAATTCCACGCGGAAATAAAAAGGGATTGTCCCTTTATGTCTCCTTAACAGAAAATCCAATAAATGGGACTCTGTGATTGTCTTCGCTGCCATCTCCGGATTCAACTCGCACGTCTTCATTCCACGGACTAAAAATAAGATTTCCTGATACGTTCTGATTGGTAATATCTGTTCCAAACACTCTTCCGGTAAACGGATTCCTGCGTTCATTACCTTGGCTTTACTGGTATCCAGCACTTCGATCGTACGTAATTGCTCCATTGTCACCTCGGTATGTCTTCGATTCGTTAACAGTATGATCTCTGACGGCTCGTGGTGACCCACGAATGTATGCATTTTCACGCCTTCCATCGTAACCACTAGATTTGAGAGTGCTCTCATCTCCTCTGTTACATGCTTACGGTTTTCATCATTAATTGTCATCTTAGATACTTCTGTCAATCTACGTTTGAATGTAGCTAAATACTTTCGATAATCCATTTGTTGAATTGCCTGCAGATAGGAACTTTTAATAAACAATTGGTTTTCAGCACAGTACGCCTCATAGAGAGGGTCTAAAAACGCACTACATGCCAAATCTCCCATCAGTAGTGCAACATTTTTACGTGTTTTTGCATCCTCATGCGATAACAGTCCAACTAACGATTCCTTTTGATTATCTATTAATCTCAGCAATAGCTCCTTACTCGTCTGCTCTTTTATCTCTTTACGCAATTGACTCAGATTCTGACGTACTTCTATCTCTTCACAAATATTTTCATATACTTTTTTTACCATTTGACTCCTTTAAGGATCCTTATCCTGAGATTCTTCCCAACATTTTCTTGAAATCTGCTACAAACGCAAGTACGTCTTCTTCTCTGGTCGCCCAGGAAGTACAGAATCGTACGCAGGTATGTCCGGCATCCATGATTCTCTCCGGCGCTATTCTATAATTTTGATTGATTTGGTCGATCAGATTGTTTGGAAGTATTGGAAACACCTGATTGGTATAAGAATCTGACAGAAATGTAAACCCTGACTCCCGAAATACTTTCCGTAAAATATCTGCCATTGCATTGCTATGCTCTCCATTTTTTAAATATAGATTATCTTCAAATAATTCTTCAAATTGTATTCCAAGCAACCATCCTTTTGCCAGTAATGCTCCATGCTGCTTCATATTATAACGCATATCCTTTTTTAAGGTATCCTTTACTATGACCAGTGCTTCACCGAACATCGCTCCTGCTTTCGTTCCTCCAATATAGAATGCATCTGTCAGCTTTGGTAAATCTTTCAGCGTCACGTCAGACTCGGGAATGGCTAGTGCCATTGCAAGTCTCGCGCCATCCATAAAAAATAGTAGATTCTGTTCTTTGCAATATTGATATAGATTCTCTAATTCCGATTTAGAATAGACGGTGCCTAGTTCTGTTGGGTTTGAAATGTAAACCATGGCTGGCTTCACATAATGCTCATTCGCGTGCCACTCCAGTACTGGTTCTATACCATCCGGTGTCAATTTACCATCCGATGTCTCTACAGGGATTACTTTATGTCCTGTCGCCTCAATCGCTCCTGTTTCATGTACATTGATGTGTCCTGTATCTGCGGTGATCACACCATGAAAAGACCGGAGTACATGGGATATCATAGTCAGATTGGTAATGGTACCGCCTGGCAGAAAATGAATCTCTACCGAAGCATTCTCCATACACTTGACTAATAATTGTTTTGCCCTTTCACAATGCATATCTGATCCGTAACCAGCATTTTGTTCCGATCTACTTCTGCTGATTGCATTTATGATATTCGGATGTGCCGTCTGGCTATAATCATTCATAAAACTATACATGTTTATCTTCTCCTGGAATCTTATATGGAAACCCTATCATACATAAGTTATCACTTGGTTTCTTCCCTTTTTCTTTGCTAAATACATGGCCTGATCAGCTTTATCAAATAAAGACTGCGAGGTCATTTGAGGCTTATATGCTGCGATACCAATACTTACACTAATCCGAACACCTGGGATGTAGGTCTTTTTTGTCAGTTCCTCACGCATCGCATCCATTCTTCTTATTACCTCTTCTTTTTCTATATCAGTAAAAACAATTGCAAATTCTTCGCCACCGTAGCGACAAGCATGTCCTTCTGCACCGCAATAACAAATCATCATCTTGGATAACTCGATTAGAATCACATTTCCTTTTTCATGCCCATAAATGTCATTGACTTGTTTAAAATAATCAATATCTATGACTGCAAGATGAATATTTGTTGCAAATTCTTCTAAGTGACTAATTTTATCCTCGAGGTAACTATAAAACTCAGTATGATTATAAAGACCCGTGAGCTGGTCTCTTCGGAGACGCTCTTCTAAATCATATCGTAAAAGAATGCTTTCTTTCAGCGCCCTTTCTTTTTCCTGAATTTGCTTCATCATAATAAGGCTCAACAGATAAGATGCCATTAAAAAAAATCCCGCCACCACACCATTTAGCAATCTTATTCTTTGATCCAGATCATCAGCGTCAAAGCCCTTACAAAATGTACTATATAGGAGGATCACGGCACATGCCAACATGGTATGTGTGGTGATTACCTTGCTCCCATAAAAAGAGGACATCATAACTGGAATAATAAATGTTGCTGCTGTTATATAGAAAAAATTGTGTACGGTTGCCGTAACAAAACAAAATATTACCATACAGATAATGGGTACATAATTCTTGATGGTATAAGAAATATTATCTCTTTTCAAAATGTAAAATCCAAGCAGGAGACTGATACCATTGATCAAAGTTGGAAATAGGGTATACTTTAACAGATATGTACTAACAGTTGACGATAACATATGATACCGATTGATATAAAAGAGTACTGTTATCTCAAGAAAAAAAATCATAAATTCAATATAGAATAAATACCGTATCATTAAAAAACGCCATTTTTCATCTATTTTTCTGTAGTTCATAGCTTCCTTTCTACTTAGATTCTCTCCATATTTAAAACATAATTATCAGTTCATACAAACACATGTGCCTTATTTTATATTGATACATGCCACATATTTTAGCACAAAAAATAAGAACTCACAATGCAGAATATGCGGTAGTTGTGAGTTCTTTTCATTTCAAAGTAACATTTTCCTATTGTTCCATTTGCCTTCCCAGAAATCCGGCAGCAGCTAGTATTAATTTCTGCTCTACCGTGCCCATCTTTACTTTTTCATCATTTCCAAGTAAAGCTACCGCTCCTATAATATCACCTTCACAGATAATAGGTGCAATGGCTTCTTGAACGTACTCTCCTATATGTCCCTCCGCAATCGGAATAAATGTTTTTTCCCCTTTCGTTGCGAGAACCATCTCTCTGTTGCTAAGCTTCTCCTCCAGCTCTTTACTAATTGATTTTCCTGCCAAGTCCTTAAATCCTCCTGCAACCGCTATGAACTGATCTCTGTCCGCAATTAAGGCGGTATGTCCTGTCACATGGGCCAGACTCTCCGCATATTGCTTCGCAAATGGCGTGATTTCTCCAATTGGTGAATATTTTTTTAAAATAATCTCTCCTTCTCGATCGGTAAATATTTCCAAGGGGTCGCTTTCTCTTATCCGAAGTGTTCTTCTGATTTCTTTTGGTATTACTACGCGCCCCAAATCATCTATTCTTCTTACGATTCCTGTTGCCTTCATAATTAAAAACCTCCAATTTACAATAATAGTATTATTTGACTTTGATACTATTATTTGTAAATTAAAGGTTTGTATGCGTTAATTTTTCTTATTTTATTTTTGTGCTAACGATTCATTTTACTTTTTATTAAACATCAGTTACAACCATATTGACTTATTTATATAGAAATGTATAATTAGCAATTATAGTTTATATTTATCTAAAACATATCGCAAGCAGACTCCACGAAGGGAACCTCAAATGTATGTTACATATCAAATCAATAGATGCAGGTGTTACCGTCTTTAAAGCTTTAGGTTCTGATATTCGTATAGAAATCATTCAAATATTATTACAGAACAATGGTATGAATATGAATGAACTGGCAACTAGGCTGAATATAACCAATGGTGCCTTAACCAGTCATATCAAAAAGCTGGAAGACGCAGGAATAGTCACAATTTCAAGTGAATCCAGCGGACATGGTAATCAAAAAAAATGCTCTGTCTATGTTGATAAGATTCTTGTCGACTTCAATACTGACAAAGTTTCTAAAAATGTATATCAGACAGAACTGAAGATTGGACATTATTCAGATTTTCATGTTTATCCAACCTGCGGGCTCGCTTCCTCTACTGCGCTGATCGGTGAAGTGGATGATACCAGATATTTTGCACATCCGGATCGATATCATGCAGATATCTTATGGTTCACAAAAGGATATGTAGAATACATCATTCCAAACTTTATCCCTATTTCGCAAAAAATAGACCAGATTACGATCTCTGCTGAATTAGGCTCAGAAGCTCCGGGGGTCAATGATAACTGGCCATCCGATATTCATTTTTATCTAAATAATACATGCATCGGATATTGGACAAGTCCGGGTGATTTTGGTGATGTAAAAGGAATGTTTACACCAGAATGGTGGTATCCTGACTGGAATCAGTATGGACTGCTGAAATTATTAGTAATAAATAAAGAAGGTACTTTTATGGATGGGCTGCAGATTTCACAAGTGACTATCAAAGATTTTAATTTGGATTATAAAAGTACGATTAAATTTAAACTGGGAGTTCCAGACGATTCCAAACAGATAGGTGGTCTTACGATCTTCGGAAAATCGTACGGCAACTACAATCAGGATATGAATGTCAGAATTCATTACAGTCCGATTTAAAAAAATATCATAAATTACCATTTTTTATAGGGGCATTTATGTGAAGTTACTGCGGCTCTCAGTTCCACAAAGCAACCGCAGGCACCACAGATTCCTTCTCTTAAGTAACTACAGGTCCGACAGATAAAAAGGCGTTCTTCATAGAGCGCCTTTTCAGATTTTATATCTTCTTCTATATTTTCTATGAGTTTATAAATCGTTTTATAATAGCTCTTTTGATCTAAATCTTGCAAAAGACATTTTCTGCACATTCTTTTTTCCATAAAAACCTTCATTCCATTGATAAACATTATCTGATTCTAAAACAAATAACACTGCATGGTGGGGCGGTAAATTTCAACCCTCGGTCTGTCATCTCATAGTCGGTGAATCTTTCTTCTTTTACTGATTCCGGCTCCTCAAAGGTATTATGTGCCTGCATATCGCCTGCAACAATTTTGCCCTCTACTATTGAAGGGATCTTTTCATTCAGTACGACTTCAATTTCTTTGCCTTTCTCAAGCGACAAATTATTGATCGTAATGGTAACTGTTCCATCACCACTTACTGATGCCGACTCCTGTAAATCTGGAACCTGATACCCTTCTTCTGAACCAATCATTTTCACATTCTCCAGATAGCTTGCAACCAGATCTGCATCCTGATGATATTTGTACATATGAAAAACATGATACGTCGGCGTCAGAATCATCTGTTCCCCTTCTGTAAGAATCACAGCTTGTAGTACATTGATCATTTGAGCGATATTAGCCATTTTCACTCTGTCACAATGCTTATTAAATATATTTAAAGTAATTCCTGCAATCAATGCATCCCGCATAGTATTCTGTTGGTATAAAAATCCAGGATTGGTACCTGGTTCTACCTGGTACCAGGAGCCCCATTCATCCACAATCATTCCTATTCTTTTGTCAGCATCGTATTGATCCATAATGGTACCATGTTTTTGAATAAGTTCCTCTATAAAAATAGCTTTATATATTGTTTTATACCATAAATTTTCACCAAAGTCAGTAGCACTCACTTTGTTATCCCAGCCTTCCGGAAGTACATAATAGTGAAGAGATAACCCGTCCATCATACCATGCTGTTCTTTTGGTACATTATCGTATGTTGTCTTCAGTACTTCTTTCGTCCAATAATAATCATCCACATTCGCTCCTCCGCAGATTTTCGAAATTGGATGTTCCGGATAGTAATTTCTTACGTAGGTTTGGTATCTTCTATATTCATTTGCATAATATTGTGGTGTCATATTACCGCCACATCCCCAGTTTTCGTTTCCAACGCCAAAATAGTCTACTTTCCAAGGTTTTTCACGTCCGTTTTCTTTCCGCAAATCAGCCATGGGAGAAATCCCATCAAATGTCATGTACTCTACCCATTCAGACATCTCCTGAACCGTTCCACTTCCCACATTTCCATTAACATAAGTTTTACATCCAAGCTGTTCGCATAATTCGAAAAATTCATGAGTCCCAAAACCATTATCTTCTATTACTCCACCCCAGTGAGTGTTAACCATTTTTTTACGTTTTTCTTTTGGTCCGATACCATCTTTCCAGTGGTATTCATCTGCAAAGCACCCGCCTGGCCAGCGAAGCACAGGAATCTGCATTTCTTTCAATGCTTCCACGACATCCGTTCTCATTCCTTTCTTATTCGGAATGGAAGATCCTTCTCCCACATAGACCCCCTCATAAATACATCTTCCCAGATGTTCTGCAAAATGTCCGTATATTTCTGGATTGATATGACCTTTCTTTTCATTTTCATAAATATATAACTTTACCATTACCGCTCCTCCTGTTTTACATGGTAACCGCATTTGCTTTGCATTTATTCCATGAATATTTAATAAATATTAAATTATTTTAGATTATTATAAATTATAACTGTAACATAATAATTATGCAATCCATTTTTAAAAAGTAGCATCGAGTAGGAGAAAATTTCTCTGTTTGAGAAACTTTCGACCTCTCACACCACCGTGCGTACCGTCCGGTACACGGCGGTTCAATCAACTTAACATTTAACACACCTTTCGGTGTAGTAATCTAACATAGAGACTAGTCCAAATGAGGCTAGTCTTTTGTTTGTAATGACATAATTCAATGCACCACTACATATATGTGCAATTCTTGCCCCAGTGTACGCTATTGCGTATGCATCTTCTTTATGCATTCCCAGTTTTATCAAGTTCTTTGCTCTGTTTTGTGGGGTTTTCCAATGCTTCCAAATGCACATTCTTAGACGAAACCGAATGTTGCTGTCAAGCTTACCACAGAGAGTTTTCATACTTCCAATCTTGAAGTAATTAATCCATCCTCTGATTAGTTCGTTGAGTTTCTTCACCTTATGAGCATTATCTATTCCCCAATTTCTGCAAGTGAGCATTCTCATTCTGACTTTGAACTTTTCTACTGATTTTGCATGTGGCTTTGCCTTAAACTGATGTGCTTTACTGTCAAAGTAAAATCCATATCCTAGATATTTTAGACCCCTTGGTCTGTCTACTTTGCTCTTTGTCATATTTACTTTAAGTCCTAGTTTCTCTTCAATAAACTTCGTCAGATTTCTCATCACTCGTTTTGCAGATATTTCGCTTCCGACCATGATAATGCAGTCGTCTGCGTATCTGACAAAGTTCAGTCCTCTTTGTTCCATCTCCTTGTCAAGTTCATTCAACATGATGTTCGCAAGAAGTGGTGAAAGGTTGCCACCTTGCGGCGTTCCTATCACTGATTCCTTGTATTCATCATCTACCATAATTCCACTAACTAAGAACTTTCTGATGATTGAGATAACGTCTCCATCCTTAATTGTTCTGCCTATAATGGTCATTAACTTATCATGGTTTACTGTATCAAAGAACTTTTCTAGGTCAATGTCAACTATCCAGTCGTTTCCATCATTCATCATGTCTAATGCTGTGATGATTGCCTGCTGTGCACATCTATTCGGTCTAAATCCATAACTATGGTCGTGGAACTGTTTCTCATAGATTGGTGTTAGCACCTGTGCGATGGCTTGTTGTACAAGTCGGTCTGTTACTGTCGGTACTCCTAAGTTTCTGACACCGCCATCTGGTTTTGGTATCTCCACTCTGCGTACTGGCTGAGGTTTATATTTCCTTGCCCTCAACTGTTCCTTAATGAATTCGCCGTTCTTTTCAAGATGTTCTTTGAGTTCTGTGTACATCATTCCGTCCACTCCCTCTGCACCTTTGTTTCGTACGACTTGCAGATATGCAGTATTAAGATTTTCTTTACTTAGTATCTGCTCCATTAGACTACTTGTGTCCATGCGTTGTTTCCTTTCCGTCTCGCTAAATTTGACCACCTTTTACCCGATTTGTTACGGCAGATGTTGTCATTTCTGCAATACAAGACCTACTTCAACTGATTGATTGTTCGCCCCTTTGCTCCATTTCCATTACAGAAACTTCTTCACTACTATGGGCTCGGCTGACTTCTCACAGTTCGTTGTTACTCGGCTAATGAAACCTCTGTGAGACCTCCACGCTTAAGGTGCGCACTCTTTCCCTCCATAAATCCGCCGCATTTACTCTGCTTTTACAAATGTGGTAGCTATTAGACTTCGTTGTATTTTGCCAACTTATCTCTCAAAGCCTAGCCTTTTATGCGATTTCTGTCCGTCGGACCAGAGGTTTGCCTACAGCTTCCTTCAGATTCCACCTCACGATGAACACCCTTGCTGTTCAGCTATACATTTCCCACTACCTGGGCATGTTCGGGACTTACACCCGTTAGAGCGCGCCCATGGCGCGCAAACAAAAATAAGGACTAGATAAATTCTAGTTCTTACCTCTTCTAAAATAATAAATATTGCTCAATCGTCCATATGTTATTTATTAATATCATTGATTTCCACATGTAGATATTTTACTATTTAATTGCACTATTCTCAATATTACTGTCTTCTGAACCGTCTGCATCAGAGGCACCAGAATACATAAGTATTTGCGCTGCATTTAAGTTGTGGATATATGTATTATATGCTTCTTCGTATGCTGCTTTTCTATCTGCTTCTTCTTTTTTTCTTTGGCAACATTAACAACATTGAATTGTTTGGGACATTAAATTAATGCCATAGTTTTCCCCTCTTTATTGTACTGTAAAGCTGAATAGATCTGTAGTGCCAATATTGTCAACCCATATTTTACCTTCAATCTTATTGACTTTAGTAATACCAAACTCCGCTAATTTATCTTTGCTTAATTTACCAACCATTATTGCTGAATTTCCAGATGTAATACTAGCCGCGCCTAAAATATTTACCATACATCCGTTAATTGAACAATCTTTAAGCATAACTTTGGTGTCTTGACCGGTAGCATTAGTTACCATAAATTTAACTCCGATATAGTTTGGTTGCAATTTACCGGCTGGATCATCAACTCCTTTAAACGAGACGGTTATTCCTAACTGTTCACAAACAACTTGGTCTCCGGCTATTGCAAATGAAGTTGTTGAATCTTGTAGTTGCGTTTCTGTTTCCGGTGTTACTTCAACTGCTTCTGCTGGTTTTGTTGTTTCTTCCACGTTTTTATCATCTTCAACTTGTCGCTTATTTTCTTTTACTTCTTCAGTTGTCTCATTTTCTATTTCTAATCCGCTAACATTAACTTTTGAAAATGATGCATCGTAATAATTACCTTTAATTGAGTTTCCTGCTTCGTCAGAAATAGTAAAAGCTCCACTAATCTCAGAAGGCTTACTATCTTCTATTTCCGATGAAAATTGATAATTAACTTTCTCTTTTGTATTTGGGGCGATATCATTATAGCCAATTAGTTCTCCTAATCCAATTCCATCTACACTTAATGAATTTGCATAAATGCCCAGTGTATCGCCTGTCTTATTCTCAACGTTGTAATATATGAGTTTATTTGCTTTTGAACTCCTGATTCCTATGTATTCAAGTTTGATATAATCATCCTCATAAACGGTGATACTATCATCAAGCATTTTTCTAAATCTATCGTTGACTGCATATCGCTTTCGGTAACTCTGACCCATGTTTGTGGAATATCATTTTCGTAGCCCGCATCTACACATATCAGTTTAATTGTATTTTGATCTTCCGATAGCGTTATTTTAGTATTAATTGCATTATACGAATTTGTATCAAATACAATAGCGGTATCTTTACCCGTGTATTCATTCTCCTCTGTTTTCTTAAAATATGTCCATTTTGAATAATCAACCGGAAAATCATCACATGGCGTAGAAATAACTTTTCCTTCTAAATATCCGTCATTCATTGATACTTGTATTGCCATTCCGCTATAATCGCTATAGTTTTTATCATCTTTTTTTCTAATCCAAATACCCTCTAATGAATCTTTCTCTACTACCGCTTCCGTTGTAGTCTCTGCTACCTCCTCAGTTTGAATTGCGGCTACTTCTTCGCCATTTCTTGGTTTATTTAGCAAAAAAATTGTTATTGTCGCAATTAAAATCACAAGAACGATTCCACCAATAAGCATATAAATTTTCCTATTGTCTTTTGGATTTACTGAACTATTGATTATATTACTGCTTTCATTGCTACAAGAATTATTACTAATTGGACAACCACAATTAGGGCAGACATTTGCTCTATCGCTTATCTCTTTTCGGCATTCCGAACATTTAATTAATGACATCCTATTTTTCCCCTTTTTTTACATTATAAACTGTATATACATTTTCATCAATTATATAATCTTTCTAGGATAGCGTAAATTTACTGTAGGAATCAAATAGGCAGAATCCACCTAAGATGTGTCTCAGATTAATGACTGCTTTTACTATATTCGATTTTAACTGTTTTTACAATCCCCAGAAAATCTCTCGATATAAACCACTTTTGGCTCATAAAAAAGATTTCAAATATTGATAATACTTGAATACTTAATGGATATTTTATTTCTAATACTGTCCATCTAAAAAACTCAATTGCTGATACTCTTCTTTTTTTACACGTTCCATCAGAAAGGAGTCCCCATCCTCTTTTCTATTTATCTCTATACCAATCAGCCAGTCTGACAAGTTTTCTTCTGAAATGACAACCGGCATCCGATCATGCACCACTCTCATTTTTTCATTGGCCTGCGTTGTAATAATCGTAAATCTGCTCCCCTGATCTGTTCCCGAATAGATTCCAGCCAGGTAGATCACCTTCTGATTTTCTAATGGCCTACATCTGAATTGTACTTTTTCCCGGTTCCATTCATAAAATCCACTGATTGGAATCACACATCTATGATATTTATAATCATTCCGGAACGCTGGTCTTAAATGAATCGTCTCTACCCTTGCATTAATCAGAAGCTTTTTACTTTCTTTCCATTGATATCCCCAAATGCCTGGCATGGCACACAATTCATTATCGCTATCTTTTCGAATGACAAGAGACTCTTCAGAAGGCCTGATATCTCCTGCTCTTTGATGATAGTTCTGATCTATCTTCTTACAGATTTTATCAATTTCGTTCCGCATTTCATCATCCACATAAAACCTTCCGCACATCTTACTGTCCTCCATTCTAGGATAGCTGCAACTCTTTTTCCAAGGATATTCCTGTTGTAATACCGGTTCTTCTTTCTCTGTCCAATCCTCCACCAATATGTCCGATATCCGCAGATAAAAACCCAGCACGCATAACCGAATCTTCTCCATATTTCTTACGGATCTCATCTATCGCTTTATTGCAGCACTCCATTTTATCGTAGGAAATCATATCAAATAAATGGTACTGACGCATCTGATCTTCCGATACCTTACTTGTATGCACACCAATCTGTCGTATAGAGCTGATTCCATTCCATAATCTATCAAAAACGATGCATGCTGATCGGTAGATCTCTTCCGTAATATCCGTAGCCGATTGTAATGTCATCTGCTTGCTGCTTCTTTCAAAGAGACAGGTCGTAATACTGACCGCCACACAGCTTATCTTGACCTTATCAGCTCGTAAACGCATTCCAATTGTCTCACACAGGGATAACAGTATCTGTCTTGCATATCCAATATCCACAATATCCCTTGGAGCCGTCATGCTATTGCCATATCCTTTATTCGCCTCTGTCTGATACAGATATGGCAATAGATCAACCCCATTCGCATAATTCCAGATAATTTCTCCCTGCTTTTTTAAATGCTGTCTCAGGATTAATACATCTGTTTTTGCCAGCTCTCCTATGGTATGAATCCCTAAAGTATGCAATTTTTTTTCTGTGGCTCTTCCCACGAAAAATAAGTGCCCAACCGGTAACGGCCACATCTTTTGTTCGATCTCCCAAGAAAATAAGGTGTGAACAAAATCAGGTTTTTTAAAATCCCCTGCCATCTTAGCTAATAATTTGTTGCCAGACACCCCAATATTTACTGTAAAACCAAGTTCTCTCCGGATCTCTTCCCGAAGATCATTTGCAAATCCTACAATTCCACCGTATAGCCCTTCGAATCCTTCAAACTCTGCCCAAGCCTCGTCAATACTATATTGTAGCACGTTATCCGAATATTTATTTAATAATTCCATTAATGCTCTGGACGCCGTCACATACAAATGATAGTCTGGCGGAATCACTATAAGACCAGGACATTTTTGCTGCGCTGTTATGATTGCTTCTCCCGTTTGAATATCAAATCTCTTCGCCGGCATACTTTTAGCCAGTACGATTCCATGCCTTGATTCCTGATCGCCTCCTACGATAGCAGGAATCTCTCTAAGATCCAGTTTCGCACCCAGGATGTTCACTTTGTATGCAGCGCTCCAACTCAAAAAAGCACTATTGACATCAATATGAAATACTATGTTTTTACCCATTCCTATACCTCTGCCGACTAAGACAACATCCGAAAAAAAGTCCATTTATGAGAGCTCACATGGTAGCGTATTTCAAATATTCTTTCACAACTATTAACAGTGGAGCTGCAAATATATTGGATTATTTTAACGCCAACAAAATTTATCTCTTTCTGTGACAGTATTTTTTCCACTACGATTCTTTCTATTTGATGTTCTTTATTTTCATAACGAAACCACCTGGGTGTAAAGTCTCCTTTTGTACTACAGACAGCCTCTAACTGTATTGGTATATTGACATCTTCTGTATATTCTTTCATCTTCCTTTCCATGATCATTACCTCCACACAAGAACATACGTTCTTTTTTGAATATATCAGATAGCAGATACTATGTAAAGAGGTCTTTTTTACCAAAAATGGAAATGATAAAAGAGAAGTCATCCAAATCCTTAGCTATAAAAAAATCCACCTATCACTCCGCAGATTGCCATGATTAAAATCGGATTTACTTTCCATCTTCTTAGGAGGAACAATGAAATAGCAAACATGTTAAATGCAATCCAGTTAAAAGACGACATTCCGGCTGATATACCACTTTCCCCCCAGAAAGCAATTGTTATAATCGTCAGACCTGCAGATGCGATCAAAGCAACTACCGCTGGTCTTAGTCCACTTAAAAACCCCTTCACAATTGGAATATCCCGATATTTATGATAGAGCCACGCAAGGATTAAAACAAGGATGCTAGACGGCATGACACAGCCCAGCGTCGCCACAAGAGCCCCTGGTATACCCGCTATACGAATGCCTACAAACGTTGCCGCGTTAATTGCAATTGGTCCTGGTGTCATCTGCGCAATGGTAATCAAGTCCGTAAACTGTGTTATCGTCAGCCAGCCATGTCCATTGACAACTTGCGATTGTATCAAAGGCATTGCGGCCATTCCACCACCAAAACTGAACATGCCTATCTGAAAAAAACTCCAGAATAATTCAATATAAATCATCTCTTTTTCCCCTCATTTCCTAGATACCTAATTTTCAAGGCACCAACAATGCCGCACAGCACTATGATCGCTATTACATCTATATGTAGCAGATATGTTGATACCAATGCGAAAATCATAACCAAAATAGAGACCCAATCTCTGTCTTTTATTACATTCCCCGAAAGACTGATGACAACATCTGCTATGACTGCTGCAACGCCAGCCTGCATGCCCTTAAGTATGCCGCTTACGATTCCATTATTGCGAAATTCATCGTAGAAGAAAGAGAGTATTGAGATTATCAAAAGCGGCGGTAATACGGTACCAATGATAGAGACAATTGCACCACTTATCCCTAAAATCCGATATCCTATCAGTATTGCTGCATTGACCGCTATTGCGCCTGGAGACGATTGGGCGATCGCAGCCACATTTAGCATTTCCTCTTCTTCCAACCATTTCTTTTCGTCTACAAATTTTTTCTGCATAAGTGAAATAATGACATAGCCACCCCCAAATGTAAACGCACTGAGATAGAATGTTGAAATAAATAAGTTCCAATGTAACCTTATTTTATGCTTCATCATATATTTCCTCCTTTGCAAAGTTTGACAAATGATTATAAAATTCGAATGTAATTTTTCAAATAAAAATATAGATATCGGGTACTATAATAATAACAAAATTTTAGAAAAGGATGATTACATTATGGTTATAAATTTGGTTCCTTCCACGTCAAAAAGAATCTCTAAAAATACAAATAATCTTATTAATTTGCGTATACGTGAAAGCACGATCTGCAACGTAAATTCGTATAGGACGAATGAAAATAAAACAAAGGATAGAATAAAAGAATTGGATCAGGAATGGGATATAGAAAGAATTGTGGAGACAAATGCCGCATCCATGATTCTGATTAGTTCACTCTCTTGTTTTATTATAAATAGGAATAAATGTTTCCTTATAACTACTTTCATTAGTCTCTTTCTTCTTCAGCATGCTATTCAGGGATGGTGTCCATCATTACCAATGCTAAGAAGACTGGGAATCCGTACGGAACAAGAAATTCAAAATGAAAAATTTACTTTGAAAGTATTAAGAGGAGACTTTAAGAATATTTCATCTTCTGCTGGTACCAGACATGTCTTAAGTATGGTGGAAAAGCATTGACAAAAAAACTTTAAAGTGAAAGGTCCTGATTTTTCAAGACTCTTTCACTTTGTAATCGTGTCATTTACTCTGGCGTTGGAAGAGGCAGTGCATCCTTAGTAGCTACAAGAAATGCATCTGCTTCATCCATTATGATATGTCCAGAAGAATAGGGGCTTCCTTCTACCGTAATAAATACTTTTTCAACATCATAGTAACTACCAAGTGTATTTGTGATACTGACGAGTATCAGAGATTCATAGCCTGTACCAGCATTCATTTCACTCAGCAATTCTTTTGAAAAGTCAACAGATAATCTTCCATCCTCGTTTAGATGCAACCAGTTAATCGTTACATTCTCTGTGAGCACTCTCGCGACATCGCCTTTTGGAAGGTCTTTGAATACATCCCCAAGAACAATTGTTGTTTGGTCATTTGTATTATAGTTCACATCTTTGTCGATATAATACAATTTATCCGCATTGCTATTGGGATAGAAAAATCTTATGCACTGTATGAGCGGTTGATTCATTGTTACTTGCTCCAACGTCGAAGATATGATATCGCCTTCCTGTGATTTCCATACCGTCTTAACAAGACCGATTCCCGCTGCATAGTAATCGATCTTCTTCGCATCCGCACTTTCTGTTATTACTTCCACTGCATCGAATCTCCCGCTGGTGTAACTACTTTTACATTTACTCCCGAGATATAACGTCTGCTTCCATCTGGCGCAGACCATTTAGTACCTTTCACTAATGGTTCCATTAAAAGTATATCTGACATTTCAGGTTCTTTTGATAAAAAATTTTCTCTATAATGACATTCTTCTCTGGATAAGATTCTCACTATCCGACCCTCGTTTACCTCAATAACATCTACTTTTTCTGTTCCTTCATCCTTTTTTCTTATCTGCGCTCTCGTCTCATCAAAAAAATCAACACTCGTAGTAAAGGAAGCATATTCGTTTCCTTTTCCCTGATATGTATACAAGGTATTATCTAAAAAAGGATAAAAATCTGAAAGCGTATACCCTTCCGTTTCCGTCATCTCCTGAGGCTCCGTTTCTTTTCTATCTTCTGAAGAAATATCCTCTTTCGCATCGTCTATTTTACGGCAGCCCGTAATTGAAATCATTATAAAAGCAATCCATAACAGTAATACTATTTTTTTCATCCCAGCCACCATCCTTTTCCTGATTTTCTCCAATAATAGAATTATCTATACATCCATTTATCACAATACTTATTATAATGATATTTTAAATTTAAGTAAATCAAAAAGACCACAGCCTTTTGTTAATCTGGCCGCAGTCTTTCTTGGAAAGTTATTTAAATATAGGTATTCCATTTTCCATAAGTTCTTCAATTTTTTGAATTAATAGCTGTATCAATCCTCTTAATTCAGAGGATACCTGTTCTGCTCCCTGATACAATTTCTGTGCTTCCATAGCATCATTTTCTTTGATTTTTGCAATAACTTTATCCCCGAAAATATGGAATTCATCGTGTAGATCATCTATTTTCTGCCACTCGTCAGAGATTGCTGGATGATCAATTGGTAACGAATGATAAAAGTGTCCAAATGCACATTTTTTGGAATTTGTCTGTAACGGAAGAACGGTCATGGTATCCACCATTTCTTTCAACTTACTCATCCAATCAATATGAGCCTGGAATGCTTTCTTCAACGCAGTCTGAATCTCTTCATTTGAAATTGCATGTTTTCCATCCTTCAAGCCTTCAAACAGGTCAGTAACTACTGTTGAAAGTCTGTCGTCAATCCTGGAAATATTTTTCGCATATTCAACCGTATCCTCTGCATCCTTATGTATCATTTGAGTCATTTCACTTAATCTCTGTGCATCAATACTGGAAGCCTCCATTGCTTTATTGATCTCATCGGCAGAGTTCTTTATATTTTGCATAGAAGTGTTTATTTCTTTTACTTTCAAATCTACTCCATGGAGCATCTCAATATTAGACCCAACTGTATTGGATACCATATCAATCTTTGTACTCATCTGGTTGGTAGAGTCAAGTGCCCTGTCCATACTTTCCTTTCCCTCTTGAGCAGCGCCATAGATTTTATCAACAAACCCTCTCATCCCATCCAGATTTTGCTTGGTATCATCGGCAAGCTTTCTGACTTCATCCGCTACGACCGAGAATCCTTTTCCCTGTTCACCAGCCCTTGCTGCCTCTATGGCTGCATTTAATGCAAGCAAGTTTGTCTGGTTCGCGATCGCCTGAACACTTTCAACGATCTTCCCTACCTCGGTCGTAAGCTCCACGAGCTGTTCAATTTTACCACTCATATTTTGAGTATCCTGAAGTACATTCTCCTTTAACTGTTCCACATCCTGAAGCAGTACCTTACTCTCATTATTTTTCTGCGTTAGATTCTCTGACTCAGTAGCTAAGTGATCCAGCGTTTCGGCAGTAACCTCTATCGTATCTGTTACTGTATTTACGGTTGCATTTGTTTCCTCCACAATAGCAAGGTTGGTTTCGCTTAAAGTAGCCATTTCATTTGCAAATTCCATGAGCTGAGACGAGATATGCGACATACCTACATCAAAATTGCTAATCGCACTTGCGATATCTAATACCTCTTTTGCAGCAACTGACATTCTTTTTTCATTATCAAGTAACTTATTGAACTGAACGATTACCTGATTATGAATGTAATAATCACTTTTGGGACATTCCGTTTTTTTTCCTTGCATGGTATTTTCTACATACTGCAGGATACATTCCATTTCTGAACACGATGTCTTTTTTTTTCTAAACAATGTCTTCTTCTCCTTCGTATCTGATTATTTCTATACATTTATCTAATTATATCAGATTTAGAACTTACTGCAATTTATTCCTAGATTTTTTTAAACTAACTCTTTTACTCTTTCTTCTACATAGGAAAGATCAGCTGTTGGCTCAAATCGTTCCATCACATGTCCTTCTCTGTCTACTAAAAATTTTGTAAAGTTCCATTTAATATCGTCTTCCTGTGCATAATTCGGATTGCTTCTTTCTAGCTTATCCTTTAACTTTTCAGACAATGGATGTTCCACATCAAAACCCTTAAAGCCCTTTTCTTTTCTTAGATATTGAAACAGCTTGGAGGCATTCTCCCCATTTACTTCCACTTTGGAAAAGATAGGAAATGTAATTCCGTATTTGGCATCACAGAAAGTGGCAATTTCTTCATTGCTGCCAGGTGCCTGATTTCCGAACTGATTACATGGAAAATCCAGAATAATAAAATCTTCCTTATACTTTTCATACATATGCTGGAGTCCCTCATACTGTGGGGTAAATCCACATTGTGTAGCTGAATTGATAATTAATATCACTTTTCCTTTATACGCTTCTAACGAAACTGGTGTTCCATTTGCATCCATAACTTCAAAATCAAATATTCCCATTATTTTTTCCTCCTAAATAAGTTCTTTTATTCTTGCTTCCATTTTTTCAGGGGTAATTGCGGAACCATAACGTTCTACAACATTCCCTTCTTTATCTACTAAAAACTTGGTAAAATTCCATTTGATCTTATCTCCCATAATTCCATTTTTCTGAGCTTTTAAAAATGTATATAAAGGATCTTCATTTTCTCCATTTACATTTACTTTTGAAAATTGTGGAAATGTAACTGCATAATTAAGCTGGCAGAAATCTGCAATTTCTGATTCTGTCCCCGGTGCCTGATTTCCAAATTGATTACATGGAAAATCAAGTACTACAAGACCTTGTTCTTGATATTTATCATATAAATTCTGAAGACCTTTATACTGAGGCGTAAATCCACATCCGGTAGCTGTATTGACAATTAATAGGACTTTCCCTTTGTAAATATTTAAACTGACATTATTTCCACTTATATCTTTCACTTGATAATCATAAATACCCATTTCGTTCCTCCTTTATATTTCTTACAATTAAATTGTTGACAATCTTTATGGTTATATAATATACACTTTACTTCAAGTTGTCAAGTTGAATTAAAATATTTTTACGGATTCTGTTTTACTGCAGAGTTCACTACCAAATTCCCAGAATATGCTGCATGAGCAGGCTCACTCCCGTGATGCCGATCCAACAAGCAAATCCCATTATAATCGGTTTCCCACCAGTTTTAATTAATTTTACAATATTTGTGTTTATACCTATTGCTGCCATAGCTAGTACGATAAAAAATTTGCTCAGTTCTTTCACTGGCATAAAGATATCCGATGGCACACCTAAATTCCATGCAACTGTTGTAAAAATAGAAGCTAGTAGGAAATACAAAATAAAAAACGGGAAGATATGCTTTAGAGAAACGCCTTCTGAGGCATTCTTTCTTTCTTTTCTGGTTCGAATGAAGGTCAGTACTAAAGTAATCGGAATAATCGCTAGCGTTCTGGTCAGTTTTACGGTAACAGCTTTATCTAACGTAGCTGATCCCAGCTGATATCTAGTATCCCATGTAGATGCTGCAGCAGTTACTGATGAAGTATCATTGACTGCAGTACCCGCAAATATTCCAAATGCCTCTCCTGTTGTGTGTGAAAATCCAAGCCATGTACCAAATATCGGAAACAAAATAGCCGCCAGCACATTAAAGAAAAAGATGACTGAAATCGCCTGCGCTACCTCCTCGTCATCGGCATCAATTACAGGTGCAGTTGCTGCAATTGCAGAACCTCCACAAATAGAAGAACCAACCCCTACCAGAGTAGATATCTTCTCTGGTATCTGCATTCCTTTCTGTAGCACAAAAGAGATTACAAGAGAAGTCGTGATTGTCGCCAGTATGATTGGCAATGATTGCAATCCTGTCTCAAGAATTACATTTAGATTCAAACCAAATCCCAGCAAAATGACAGCATACTGCAAAATTTTTTTTGAAGTGAATGTGATGCCCGCTTCAAATTTACTCTTATCACGGATAAAAAGAGTAACTACCATGCCTGTTACGATTGCCATTACAGGTCCCCCGATGATGGGAAATTTTTTACCCAAAAACCAGCATGGCAATGCGATTACCACACAGAGTAATATTCCTAAACTATTTTTTCTAATAAAATTCATATTTTTCTTTATCCTCCTTGCTAACATTGATCATAAACTGTATTCACTAATAATAACGAATTATATCAATAATTGCTACTTATTATTTGTTATGTTATAATAAATTATCGTTATCATTATGGAGGAAACTAATGCTTGATCCAAAGGTTGAAACTTTCTTATGTGTTTGCCAGGAAATGAATTATACAAGAGCTGCCAAAAAATTGAATATCACACAACCAGCAGTTTCCATGCACATCAGAAATCTGGAAGATTATTATGGAGTTCCTCTTTTCACCTTCCAAGGAAAGCGTTTTCAGCTGACGAAATATGGACTCCTTCTCTATGATTCTCTTCTATCTATGCAAAATAATGAACGATATCTAAAAGAGCAGCTACGTATTATTAAAAACAAAAATAATATCATCAATATGGGAGTTACACTTACCGTCGGGGAGTTTATGATTGCAGCACCTATCAGCCGATACATCAGATCCCATCCGGAAGCCGATGTTTCTGTGATTGTCTCCAATACAAAAGAGTTATTACAAAAACTTGATTCGGGGATTATTGATTTCGCAATCGTGGAAGGAGATTTTTCAAAGTCTGCCTATTTATACGAAACTCTTTTTAACTTGGAATTTATACCTATTTGCTCCACTAAACATGCCCCATGGCAAGTTCCTCTCGTAATGCGGGATCTTACAAAGGAACGTCTGATTGTTCGTGAGCCTGGTTCCGGCAGCAGAAAAATATTGGAAGTGGCTTTGGAGCATTATAATTTATCGATTGATCATTTTAAAAATGTAACTAGAATTGGGAATATGAATGCTATTATAGATCTCGTGGCAGATAATTGCGGAATTACATTTTTATACAAAAATGCCGTATCCGAACTCCTTTCCCAAAAGAAAGTTATGGAAATACCGATCTCCGATTTTCCTATTATGCATGAGATATCCATCCTTTGGAAGAAAGATAATATGCAAAGCAACTATATTCGTCATCTTATCAATGAGTTATTCCGACTTAGTATATGAGGTCATTTATTTGAATTTGACTAAAATATAGATTTCTGCATTATCATACGTTTGCTCAACAGAACTATTCATATTGGCATTCTCTACAACAACCGTAAGCCTTACTCGATTATTTTCGATAGAAAAAGTAGCTTCTTCTTGATCCAATTCTGATTTTTCTACCGTGTATTGCTGGTATCTTTGAAAAATCTCACCCACATTAAATGTTATGATTTCCTGCTCATTCTCATTACGCAGAATGATATCATGTCTCCCTCCCTTATTTTGCTTTTCTAACGTATATTTTTTTCCTGATTTTTCAATCTTACAGATTTGTGTAGTCATAGTCTCATCAAAATTTACATACGTATGCGCAAGGATATCATAGTTTGCAATGTTAATTGATTCCAATGAATTTAAATACACATTTTTGTAATGGTTTTGATTTTCAGGCATCTCATATTCATAGAAACCAAACGTTGCATAGAAATCTTCATAAACAGAAAAATCAGCAGGCAAATATTTTACTTGATTCAGATACGACATATTGTTCAGGTACGTTACAATAGAAACTATTTTTTCTTTATCGGTATTGGAAATAGAGGCCTTTGGTATTACTGTATTATCTTCTAGCATTTTATTTTGCATCAACAATGATCTTAACGTATTTTCCTGACTCAAGCGGCTGACTGTAAACGCATCTATCGGTGGAATGACGGAAATAGCAGAAAATAGAATAAGCATTCCCGCTATCGTTCCATTCTTTTTAACCATACTAAAACTCATCACAATGCTGGAAAGAAAGGCAAACACACAAAATAAAATAACAAAATACCTAGTATGAGTAACCCCTGTCTCTCCCAGCGCTATGATAGACGATATCATTTGAAAGAGTACAATGGGAATCAGTACTTTAGGGAAAAGCATTCGAAATAAAACAACAATTTTATTTTCCAGCTTACCGCAAAGAATGGATAAGAAAATTACTGCTATGATATAAGAAACTAACATTGGCTCCAGAAGATTATTCGTCCAGAATTCTTCCTTTAGATTCCTGATAATATAGAGAATCAGAATCGCCGTATATACCGCTGTAATTGGAATTATAATATAAGAAATTAAGATCTCCAAAAACGGTGGACAATCGGATGCTTCGTGAATCTGTTTCTCCTGCTCCCTGACCTGTGTCAATTTCATATCTGCGTCCCTTTTCCCCGGATAAATCGGAATCAGGGATAGAAAATAGAGAGGTGCGAACAAAATAAAAACAATATTTCCCGTGTGTGCATAGAGTTTATCGCTTACATGTATTAAAAGATTGTTGATTGCAAAAAAAACGAACATACATCCGATATAAATAGTGACAGCATAAAACAGAGTACGAAAGAAAGCTTTAAAAGCAATCATAAAACTTTCGTTAAAACTTATACTACTTCGAATTACTGGAATCCAGATAAAGGCTATGCAAAGCGCGAATAACGCAACCCATGTTCTAATACCAATTTCCGTACTGATTTTAGGAATTGACCTAAGAATAAGATAATAGAAGAAAGTCAAAACAATACCGCTTCCCATTAAGAGATACCTGGTCAGTGTTTTAATGGAAAACCGTTCATAGGCTACCTGCAAAGAAGCGGATAAAACAGCTCCGACTACACATGTTAATATTTGTTTTCCATAGTCTGAGACCATTTGAATCGAGACAGCCATAATAGTAGCTGCTACAAGTAAAAAAAGACTTGTCAATGGATAACGGATCACTGCATAGGTGAGTCCTTTTAACCTTTTCTTCACTTTAACAAACCACTTCATTCTGACGATCCTTTCCGCAAAAAAGTTTGTTTCCCTCTTCCACTATGCGTTATTTTTTACCAGTTCCATACCATCCGATACAAATCTATCATCCTGATATCGTAACAATAGACTCACTTCACAAACAGACCATTTATCAAATAGAGAAAAGTAGCACTTAAGCTCCGGTATTCCGCCTTTTCCTTCTACTACTTCTGCCCTCCAGACGCAGGCACTATTTGTCGCAGAAGTAAAATAATCCTTATAGCCTTGCTGCTCCCATAACACATCCTCAATCTCAATATCTTCAAGAAAGCCGGTATCTGCGCAAGTGACCCGGATTAATTTTTCTTTGACCTTTTGGTAATTGAAGTCTAATGTCATTGTATAAGCACTATCACTTAACTCCATGGGAAGTTGGATCTGCCCATAGCCATCCTCCGTCTTTTGAAAAACTGCCAATTCCCCAAATGCCATCGGATTCGTGCTCGTCCAATACGTACACCCAAAAACAATTTCATTCTTTCCATTCTGAGAGAAATCGGCTACAATCAGATAGGGAAATCCACTGTCAGGAACTGCACGTTCCAGTATCAATTCTTCTCCATTTCCAAATTCAATCCGATATCTAGTATCATTTCCATCACCTTGATCTTCTACATTCCATCGATATATCCGGTCATTCATTCCATCTCCATCATAGTCACAGTTTTTAAATTCTTCTGCACTTGAGGAATTACATTCATCCAAATAGCCGGTATACCCCCAGAAGCCTATTACTGGAGTATCTTCTTCCTTTTCCTCGTCGCCAGCGGTTTCATCTTCGTTTCCCATAGAAACGGAAGCTTCTTCCGATTCGTTTGACGCATTCTGAAAGGATCCCTTGACATCCGGGCTATATATTCCTACCATACTGACCATAATCAATAACAGTAAGCAGAATAGAATAGAAGTAAGTTTTTTCTTTTTATCCATTTATCCTCCCTATAATACCGATAACATTTTTCCATTCTTAGTTCTTCTTCCTACGATAAGAAGACAATCCGACTAACAGACAGCTTTCTATATAAGGTATCTTTTCTCCTTCCAGATAATCCAGTAGTTCCCGACTTTCTGCTCCTGGCTGAATCACGATACATTTAAACTCTTTATGACAGTCTTTTATCAGTTCTAACCCTTTTACCGCATTGATACAAAGATCAATAATATCTATTTCTTCCTCTATCTCATCTAGGGAATTTAATTCTTTTCCTACACTATACACTTTATATCCACTGTCAAGTAATGCGTTCTTAATTTTATAAGCATATTTTTCTTCCTTTATGGTATCCCCAACTACAACAAAAGTATTCTGTTGCATGATTTCTTCTAGATTCAACTTGCTCCTCCTACTTTATTCCTTGTAATCATATATAATTTATTTTCCTCATCATAGTCAAAACCAGCTGCTAACAACGTATTACAGGATGCATGATTTTCTTCCTCTGGCTGTACGATAATTCTTTTCGCATCCGAATCAGAAAAAATAATATGGTTCAAAGTCTTTATTATTTCTTTTCCTAATCCTTTTCCTATGAACTCTGGTTCTCCTATTAAATAATCAATGCTGTATGTACCTTCCCGAGGGATACTGCCATGCCAAGTCTCTTCTCCTTTCACATAATCATAATATTGGCAGAACCCAATTGGTCTGTTATCATACTCTACGATAAAATGGTTGATCCATGAAAAATCTTCACTCACTATTTCATATATCCAATCTTCCGGGTTTTCATACCATTTTGCAATATAATCTTGATGTAACCATTGGGTAAATATAGTGATATCTTCTAAGTTAAATTTTCTAAATCGCATCTATGTATCCTCCTTTATTCTGATTAAAGCTTAAGTATTCTCATCTGTCAACAAACAAATAATTAATTTACACCTTTAGGTATGGAAGATGGATGCACTTTTGAAGATGGATGCACGACATCGTTCATTCGCAGCACGCTTCCGCTTGGATTCAGCCGCAATGGTACGTAAGAACATAAAATACAAGTATAGAAGATGGATGCACGACATCATTCATTCGCAGCACGCTTCCGCTTGGATTCAGCCGCAATGGTACGTAAGAACATAAAAGACAGGTATGGAAGATGGATGCACAACATAGTTCATTCGCAGCACGCTTCCGCTTGGATTCAGCCGCAATGGTACGTAAGAACATAAAAGACATGTTCTAAGTACCAGCGGCTTCATACAGCTACTCATCAAACTATGTTGTGCATCCATTTTTGCAAGGTGACTAAATGTACCAATTAAACTATCTAGCTTTGTATCTAGCGTCAATGATGCAGTTTCCTAAAAGAAACTTCGTAAAGTAAGGTTGCATTTGTGAGTTTTAAGAACTACTATATGTACCACTGCGGCAAGTCCAAGCGAAAGCGCGTTGCGATTGAACTATGTGCGGAATCCCTTTTATCGAATCCTTACTGGCGCAAATCAATAAACTTTATTTTGCACCTATAGATACTATGCCCTTACGTACCACTGCGGCAAGTCCAAGCGAAAGCGCGTTGCCATTGAACTATGTGCGAATCCCTTTTATCAAATCCTTACTGGTGCAACTCAACAAACTTAAATTTGCACCTACACATACCAAAAAATGGATTCCGCACATAGTTTGAAGAGCAACTGTACGCAGCCGCTGGTATTTAGAGCATGTCCTTTATGCTCTTACGTACCACTGCGGCGTAGTCCAAGCGAAAGCGCGTTGCGATTGAACTATGTGTGGAATCCCATTTTATCAAATCCTTACATGGTGCAAATCAATAAACTTTATTTTGCACCTATAGATACTATGCCCTTACGTACCACTGCGGCAATCCAAGTAAATAAGCATTGCGATTAAAGTATGTACGGTATTCTTTATCGTAACCTACATGGTGCAAATCAAAGAACTTAAATTTGCACCTACACATGCAAAAAAATGGATTCCGCGCATAGTTTGAAGAGCAACTGTACGCAGCCGCTGGTATTTAGAGCATGTCCTCTATGCTCTTATGTACCATTGCGGCGTAGTCCAAGCGAAAGCGCGTTGCGATTGAACTATGTGCGGAATCCCATTTTATCAAATCCTTACTGGTGCAAATCAACAAACTCAAATTTGCACCTATAGATACTATGCTCTTACGTACCACTGCGGCGTAGTCCAAGCGAAAGCGCGTTGCGATTGAACTATGTGGGAATCCCTTTTATCAAATCCTTACTGGTGCAACTCAACAAACTTAAATTTGCACCTACACATACCAAACAAAATGGATTCCGCACATAGTTTGAAGAGCAACTGTACGCAGCCGCTGGTATTTAGAGCATGTACTCTATGCTCTTATGTACCATTGCGGCAAGTCCAAGCGAAAGCGCGTTGCGATTGAACTATGTGCGGAATCCCATTTTATCAAATCCTTACATGGTGCAAATCAACAAACTCAAATTTGCACCTATAGATACTATGCCCTTACGTACCACTGCGGCAAGTCCAAGCGAAAGCGCGTTGCGATTGAACTATGTGCGGAATCCCTTTTATCGAATCCTTACTGGTGCAACTCAACAAACTCAAATTTGCACCTATAAGTACCTTAAAATTCCTTCTGACACTTCTTACGTTCTACAAACCTACCCATAAAAAATGCAATAACTCCCACACCGATGCCAGTCTGTACGCAAAATAATAAACTCTCAATTTCTCCTGGCAGTTCGCCATCAATCCACGTCTCTAATACAGGCGTAAACCAAGGCTCATATTCTGCTCCCCTGATTTCTTCCACCATCTTGCTTCCAGCGTCATCAGATCCACCAAATTCTGCACCTTTAAGCGCAAATAATGGAACAAATGCAATCACTATCACGAGAAGGAATAATATCAAAACTGTCTTTGTATTCTTACTCATATTATTTTCCCTCCTTTGCAAATCCAATTGCCTTTAATTCCGGCATGGCATATGTCTCGAGCGCGATCATAATAATAACCGTAAGGATTCCTTCTATAACAGCAAGCGGCAATTGTGTTGGCGCAAATACGCTTAAAAACTTCACTGCAGAAGCCGCTACTCCCCCCTCTGCGGAAGGATATGCAATTGCAAGCTGGATACTTGTCACACAATAGGTAAAGAGATCACCAAGACATGCTGCTAAAAATATACTGAATTTCTTATTTAGGTTGCACTTCTTGCATAGCCAGTAGATTCCAAAGGACAGGAATGGACCCGCAACTGCCATAGAAAAGGTATTGGCTCCAAGCGTGGTAATTCCTCCATGTGCCAACAGAATTGCCTGAAAAAGTAATACAATAACACCTAGAATCGCAACTGGTGACGGTCCGAACAGCAATGCACCGAGTCCCGTTCCTGTCATATGAGAACAGCTTCCTGTCACGGATGGTATCTTAAGCGAAGATATTACAAAAATAAAAGCTCCTGCCATTGCCAATAACGTAACTGATTTACGATCCTCGCTTACTTTATTCTGTATCTTAAAAAAACCGCTGATTAAGAATGGTACACACAATATTCCCCATGCAACACAATATTTCGGTGGCAGATATCCCTCCATAATATGCATTGCATTCACTGTCGGTGTAACTGCGGTAAACAACGCAAATATTGCTAACCATAAAACTATACTTTTTTGTTTCTTTGACATCTTTTTCCCTCCCGGCTGTTTCACAGCCTAATTTATTTATACTATAGTGAAACGTGCACTTTTCACTGATCGTATCATATGATTAAAAAAGTTGACGTAATTTATCCATAGTACTTGGATATCTCTCTCCCGCTTCTAAAACTCCCTTTTCTACTAAGATCTCATAGACTTCCAAGAGAACCGGCTTCCGTAGATTGGCTCTTTCCAAAAGATGAGAATCTTTAAATATTCGAATCGGTATATCATCAGCCAGTATCCCTTTTTCTCCAAGAACAAGAATCCTGTCCGCCCAACGAAATACAAAATCTGTATCATGTGTTGCTATCAGAATAGTCTTGCCCTCTTCTTCTAATTTTTGCAAGACATCCTCTAATATCTGCTGGTTAAATGGGTCTAAGGAAGCTGTTGGTTCATCAAAGATAATGACCTCTGACTCCATTGCAATAATATCTGCAATTCCAACCCTTTTCTTTTCTCCTCCACTTAAGTAATGTGGCGGCCTATCCGTAAACTCTGTTAAATTCATGAATTCCAGTGCTTTGTGTACACGCGTCTTCACTTCTTCTTTAGACAGCTTCAGATTTACTGGTCCAAATGATACTTCTTGCAATACCGTAGAAGCAATGATTTGATTGTCAGCATCCTGAAATACAATTCCCACCTTTTTTCGAAGCTGTGACAAATTCTTTTTCGTAATCGGTATTCCACGATATCGTATCTCGCCCTCATCAGGTCGTAACACACCATTCATGTTTAGGAATAACGTTGATTTGCCAGCGCCATTCGAACCGATAACTGCAATTTTCTCTCCTTCTCGAATTCTGATATTGATATGATTTAATACATTTCTTTCTTTTTCATAGGAGAATGAAAAATTTATGATCTCCAGAATGGTGTCCATATTGTCCCTCCCGACACAAGATAAAACAGAAATCCTGTCTGAATATGTCCGACCGTCCGCGTAATATGCGCAATTGTAATCATTAGCAACGCAATTAAGGACATAACAAATAACTGTATTTTCTTAATCTTTTTTTCTTCTTCCAAAAATTCAAAAACACCGTCATAACAACGAGATTCCATGGCATTAAAATAATGACGCGATTTCTGCAAAGATAATACCAATAAATTTCCCATAGAATCTCCAAAGGTACGACATGATGTGGGGAAATCACAATAGCCCAGTCTGGATTCGGCAGAATTTCTTATTCGGCATTCGGTATCCAGTAATATAAAAATAAAACGATAGATCATAAACATTAATTCCGTAATCAAATGTGGTATCCGAGCCTTTCTTAACACAGTGATCACTTCACCCATAGGCGTTGTAAGTGTCATCATATACAGCGCACTGATTGCTGCAAATGCATTCGCCATTACATGAAACATTTTTGCAACACTTTGTTCCGTGATACCAATATAGACTTGTCCGAAAGACAGAAAATAGAATCCCATAGGCATTGCAGATATTTCTATTGCAAGCGCAACGCTGCCAATCAATAGAAAGAACAAGGGGATTTTCAGCAAAGAACGATACTCATGTAAAGGAACTTTTCCAAACCAGATGATAAGAGAACTCATACTACACATCAAAAAGAAAGATGCATACATATTATCTAAAATAATACACAAAAAAATAAGTAAGACAGCTGACCAGACTTTTAATATTGGATTCCATGCCCTCATTGGAGAGTTATATGCGTAGAAATCAATCGCATATGCATGCTTACGTCCCTTCATATCATCTTCTCCCCTTTTTATACGATTTTAAATAGAATTACGGACTTCAAATGCGATGGACATTTCGAAAAATAAAAAGCGCCCTTCCCAATATGTCAAATGATCACATATCGCAAAAAGGCGCACTTTTCCTATCTTAAAAAGTTCCTGACATTAGCAGCCATACACCGTGACTCATATGTAATCAACGTAAACAGGCAGGTCTTCTGACTCAGGCTTCCTCATTACCTTCTCCTTCCCACATGTCATCCATGCAGTGGCTTTCTCTGAAGTGTAACTCTTCCTTTACAGCGGCGGGACCGTATGAGAATTTCACTCATTTCCCTATTATTCTAATCACATGCGGCTCAAAAACGCATATATTAGACACCTATTACTATTTTATGTAATTTCTACTTGGATTAGCTTAACACAAACATTTTCACAAGTCAACAAGCATACTCCATGTAGCATCCATACTCACTACGATAGCAACGGCCTGTGCATGCTACAGAAATAGTTTTCTAACCATACCTGTTAAAATATCTGACGTCATTTCTACACTATATTTGCTACTGTCTATCATAATATCATAGCCATCAAATGGATTTTTAACTTCTGGGCAATAATGATATCGATAGTTCTCTCTGGCCTTATCTACCTCCCGAATCATCCTTTTTGCCGTTTTGCTATCCATCTCCAATATTTCTGTACAATTCCCCATGCGCGCTTCAAAAGGGGCATAAATATAAATATTCAGACAGCGGCAATAATCTTTCAGGACACTTCCTGCACATCGTCCTACGATAATACAGGTTTCCTTACTCGCCAAATCCTTTATAATATTGCTTTGGATTCGAAAAATCTCATCCTGCATATTTGCAACTCCCATGCCCAAAGGGTATTGCCTGCGGAAAAAAACAGACTGTGTATTTTCTTCCTCATTGCTGATCACTGATATTGGCTGCCCCATTCTTTTTGAAGTGTCTTCTACAATATCTCTGTCATAAAAATGTATCTGAAGTTTTTCAGACATTTTTTGTGCTATTGTTCTGCCCAGACTACCAAACTGTCTGGAAATCGTTACTACATATTTTTCCATCTATTCCTCCTAAAAATCACTTAGATTGCAGGACGTTGCTGAAGATATCTCACTATTGTAGAGAGTGTAAAATTAAGGATAAAATAAATGACTGCTGCAAACCCAAATAAAACAAATACATCCGAAGTATTTACCCTTCCTAAGCCATTATAATGATGGGCAGAACTAAGTAGTTGTTTTATTCGTGCCATAAGTTCTATCGTTGCGACATTTGCAAGATAGGAAGAATCCTTAATCGTCGTGATGACCTGACTTAGCAGCGTGGGGATGATATTTCTATAGGCTTGCGGAAGTACAATATATATCATGATCTGTATCGTATGAAATCCTTGTGAGTGGCCTGCTTCAAATTGCCCCTGTGCTACAGAATTCAATCCCCCTCTCACGATTTCTGCAATAACGGAAGAAGTAAATAAAATCAAGGCAATCGTAGCTTTGCATAATATCTTTACTTCAACAGAGGAAAGACCCAGCATCTGATGCGTAAAGAATCGGGGCGTTGGACAAAACACCAGACAAATAAAAATCCATAAGAGCAATGGCGTATTTCTAAAAATTTCAATATAGGCAATTGCGAACCACTTTAATAGCACTGTTTTTTTTGTAAGACAATAATTTCTGACGAGTGCCAACACAGACCCTAACAGAATTCCCATTGCTACGGAAACCAAAGAAACGATCAACGTAAAACCAATTCCTTTTATCAGATAAAGGAGTATTGATATGTTTTTTAAGATAGAAAAGCTACCTGTTAATGGATTCATTTTAGTCTCCTCCCCGTCTCTAAGGATGTTCTGATAGGATTTGTTCTGATATCTCTTTTCTTTAGTGCATTCTCCCAAATACTCGCAATTGTGGATAACGGAAAGCAGACAATAAAAAACAGGAAACCACTGACTATATACGCCGGTGCATAAGCCCCCCCTGTGGAGGCTCCCGTCACAAAACTATACGTTAAAGAAATTAAATCTGCACCACCAATAATATAAAGGCAGGATGTGTTTTTTATAAGGTTTACGATTTGATTTACCATCGGCGGAAGGATGATTTTAATACTCTGTGGAAGGATAATATAATACATCTGCCCCACATAAGAAAATCCCTGAGATTGTGCTGCCTCGAACTGTCCTCTTGGTATAGACTCTATTCCTGCGCGCACCACTTCCGCCATATAAGCACCATGATAAATTCCTATTGCAAGGATGCCCGTAGGAATTATACCGATACTTTTTTTTGAGAAAGCCAACGTATAATACAAAAAACATAATTGCAAAATCAGAGGTGTATTTTGTACCAGCTCTATATAAGCGCGACTGAGTAATCTAAGCCCCCTCTTTCCACTGGTCACCAGTAGTCCAAAAATAATTCCCAATAACAAAGATAAAAATAGTGCTGTCAGCGCAGTCAATGCGGTATTCGAAAGCCCAAGCAAAAAAGTTTCCCGGTAGATCCATACTTTTTTCCAAGCACTTGCCGAGAAAATACCTGTCATAACAATTCCCCCTATAGTTACATTACTCCAAACCGTTTTCTGAAATCAATTTTTCAATCGTTCCATCTGACAGCCATCCAGTTATTAATTCTTCCACTACTACCGAAAGTCCCGAGCCTTTCGTAGTTGCTACCCCATAGTTTTGCGGTGAGAATTTATCATCAATATAAGAGCGCGTATCTGTGTGATATGCTGCTAAAATTGACTTATCAACACAAAAAGCATCTATTTCGCCTGCACTTAATGCAGTTGAGATGGTAGGATAATCGTCAAACTGCTGGAATGTCACTCCTTCCACCCAGATAGCCGGATCAAAGGTTTCCGCATGGAACTCATCACCTCTAATCAATTTTTGCTCTATCATAGCACTTACAAGAGCTCTTGCAGATGTGGACCCGGAAGAAACGCCAACCTTCTTGTCGACCAGATCAGAAAGCATAGATATTCCCGATGCATTCTCTACTAATACCGTTACATAATCCGTAAAATAAGGAGTAGAAAAATCCCAGCTTTCTTTTCTTTCCTCTGTAATCGTAAATGTTGCCAATACACAATCAATGTCACCGGAATCTAGAAGCTCCGTGCGGGTAGCTGCTGTTACTGGTGTGAATTCAACATCAACGCCCAAATGTTCTGCAATTTTGTCTGCAAGCGCAATTTCCAAGCCCGAATATTCACCTGTCAGAGTATCCTGAAATCCAAATCCAATCACAGCATTTTTTACACCTACACGCAATATTCCTCTATCCATAATTAGCTGTACGTCTTCTGACACTTCACTTGTTTTTTCTTGCGCTTCTTCTGTCTTCGTACTTTTTCCGTTAGTCTCATCTGTTATAATTGTAGTTTCCTCTTTTTTACCACAGCCTCCTACTAGGGTAAGTACTAAAAAACTACTTAATCCAAGGGTTAAAAATTTTTTCCATTTTTTCATAATGGTATCTCCTTTCCTATATGCAAAACGCACCTGCGCCTTGTCTCACACTCTCTTTACTTAGCGGATAATCTTGCTTAAAAACTGCTTTACTCTCTCATTCTTTTGGTCCCTAAAAAAATGTTGTGAATTTCCTTCCTCAATAATCTTTCCATCGTCCATAAACACAATTCTGTCTGCCACTTGTCTGGCAAATCCCATTTCATGTGTTACGACCACCATGGTTATATACTCTTCTGCCAGTTTTATCATAACGTCCAACACTTCCTGTATCGTTTCAGGATCTAAGGCAGAAGTAGGCTCATCAAATAGTATGATTTTAGTCTGTGCGCATAGCGCTCTGGCTATGGCAATTCTCTGCTGCTGTCCACCGGAAAGAGTCGTTGGATATACATTAGCCTTATCCGTCAGGCCTACTACGTTCAAGTAGTGATACGCCAGATCCTGCGCTTCTTTCTTACTCTTATGATATAATTTAACAGGAGCCAGCGTTAAGTTTTTTAACACCGACATATGTGGATATAAATTGAACTGTTGAAAGACCATGGATGTTGTCTGCCTGACCACTTTAGTCTTATTCTTTGTTGTCATTTTTTCACCGTTTATAAAAACCTGACCACTGGTTGGTTCTTCCAAAAAATTCATACATCGAACAGCTGTCGATTTTCCAGATCCGGAAGGACCTATTATGACCAATTTTTCCCCTTCCTTTACCTCTAAATTCAGGTCTTTTAATACATGGAGATCCCCAAAATATTTATTCACATTCATCATCTTGATCATTTAGCTTCCCCTTTTATTAGAAATTGAATATTAAATTTTAATCTGGAGTATTTTGAGTATTCTGAGTATTTTGATTATTTTGATTTTTTAGAGTTATCTGATTTGTATAGAAAGATTTGCTTCCCTATAAAGTAAAAAAAGCGCCTGATTAAATATAATCAGACACCTATGTCTATTAAAAATATAATAGATAGATCTTTATTTGTCAAGTTTTTCCACTTCGTTAACATTAGAAAAATACTTTATCCACTTTTTGCATGACCGGTATGACGTTTGATTCAAGATGTTTTAAAGATGCGATAAGTTCCTGTGCTTTTTCTTTTTGCGCCTCATTTACACATAACGTACATCTCTCTTTCTGCTCACCAAGCAAACGCTGCCAGAAAGTTGCCTTCTCCCATTTTTCAAAATAAGAAAGCCGATTCTTTAAAAACAACTGCTCTATCTCATTCTTAGTCTCTGTTGTAAGAACGGTACAAAGTTCTATTTCATTATGCACTTTCACATCCGAAAATGTAATAGATCTATTTATCATTCACCTTTTCCCCTTAAAAAACAAATCATATAAATCATATTTTATCGTAATTAAAGTTATTGTCAAGATTGGTTCTCTTGATTAGCGCCAGGCAATTGCCTTTTTCAACTTACCCTTTAAGCGCTGTAGTGCATTATCTGTTGATTTTTCATCCTTTCCCAATACCTTCGCAATTTGGGCGTAGCTCATCCCCGTAATATACAAATCTAATACTTCTTTTTCAAAGCTGCTCAATTCCTTTTCAATTGTCTGTTCCAGATTAATAACATTTTCCTTATCAATTAAAAGCTCCTCTGGATTTAATTCTGCTTCCGATGCTAACGCATTTAATAATGTTGCATCTTCCCAGCTTCCACTTTCTCTTTCTGCCACATTGCTGTAAAGAGAAACGTAACTATTTAAAGGAGCATGTTTCCTTCTGCGGGAAGCCTGAACCGCTGTGTACATCTGTCTTGATATACAAAGATCCGCAAATGTAAAGAAACTTGCATCTCGACCGCTATCATAATCTCTGATTGCCTTAAATAGTCCAATCATCCCCTCTTGAATCAGATCTTCATTATCGGCTCCCAGGATATACATTGCTTTGGCCTTGCTTCGAACCAAATTTTTATATTTATTCATAATAAAATCCATGATAGCTGATTCCCCATCACGCAACCTTACAATTAATTCTTCATCTTTCATATCCTCATATGGCATAGTAATCTCCATTTCTGCCACGACCCGCAAATCACAAAAGTCTCTGGCGCACAATCTCATATGCCAATACTCCCGTTGCAACAGAAGCATTCAGAGAATCAATATTGCCCTTCATTGGGATGGATGCAACAAAATCACACTTTTCTTTTATCAGGCGTCCAACACCCTCTCCTTCATTCCCGATCACCATCCCTATCGGCCCCCGCAAATCCAGATCATACATTGTGGTACCATTCATATCCGCGCACACAAACCAAAGCCCCTCTTTTTTCAAGTCTTCTATGGTCTTTGCAAGATTTGTCACCTTAGCGACCGGCGTATAGTTCAATGCTCCTGCTGAAGTTCTCGCTACGATAGCCGTAAGACCTACCGCACGATTTTTAGGGATGATGACACCATGAGCACCTGCCAGATTTGCTGTCCTAATAATTGCACCAAGATTATGCGGGTCTTCTATATTATCCAATAAAAATAGAAATGGTGCCTCTCCCTTTTGTCTTGCATGCTCCAAAATATCTTCCACTTCTGCATACTCATAGGCTGCCGCTTGGGCAATCACGCCCTGATGCCTGCCTGTTTCTGATAATTGATCAAGTCTCTCTTTTTCCACAAATTTAATCAATGTGTTCTGTTTTTTCGCTTCTCTTTTAATTGTTATAATGGGGCCATCCTGACAACCATCCAATACATAAAGCTTGTCTATCGTCTTTCCTGAACGAAATGCTTCAATAACAGCATTTCTTCCTTCAATCGTAAATTCTGTAAATCCCATTTTCGCTCCTATTTAAATATCTTTTTCTATTCTGGTAAGACCCAGTTTTATAAGACTGATTGCCCGGTCCATTTGATTCGTCAAATATAAATAGCCTAATAATGCCTCCATACCCGTCGCCTTTCTGTAATCTCCAATAGATGCATTTTTGGCGGAGGTATAGGATTTGGCATTACGCCCCCTCTTATACACTACCATTTCTTCTTCTGTCAAATATTCTGCTAATGCTTCTATTAAGGCTGCCTGTGTACTCGCATTGACGATTCTGCTTGTCATCTTGTGAAGTCCGCTTGCAGCACGGTTTCCACGTTCAACCACCACGGTACGGATCATCATGTCATAAACGGCATCTCCCATATAAGCTAATGTCAACGGCGAATACGTCTTAATATCCACCTGTGTACACGCAAACTCTTTTTTCAATTTTTCTAATAAACTTAAGCTCTCTTCCATTTTACACCTTCACGTGTATCCTCTAACAGGATGCCTTTATTTAAAAGTTCATCTCTGATTTCATCTGCTCTCGCAAAATTCTTTTGTTTTCTTGCTTCCTGTCTGTCCGCAATCAACTGTTCAATATCAGAATCTAACATTTCAGCTCTTTTGTCAACGATTAAACCACAAATATCTGCTAATTCTTTTAATTCACTAAAAACTTTTCCTACCAACGCCTTTGAACTATTTGCAGTTATATTTGTATTTGCCCACTTTACCAACTCAAAAATTACCGAAATTGCATCTGCTGTATTAAAGTCATCATCCATAGCTTCGTCAAATTTCTGAATAAATCCGGTTGCCTCTTCTGCCAAAGAAGCCTCAGAATCTTTCATGGTATCACCTGTTACGTTCTGTAATAAGAACTTCATATTTTCTGCAGCCGTTAGGATTCTATTAAGACCACTTTGCGCACTTTCCATTAAATCTGCACTAAAGTTCAGCGGACTCCTGTAATGGGCAGACAACATAAAGAAACGGAGTACCTGAAGATCATATTTTTCACTAATATCCCTTACTGTAAAAAAATTTCCAAGTGATTTACTCATTTTTCTATTATCGATATTTAAAAATGCATTATGCATCCAATATTTTGCAAAATCTTTTCCATTTGCCGCTTCACTCTGTGCAATCTCATTCTCATGGTGTGGAAATACCAAATCCTCTCCACCTGCATGAATATCAATTTCATCGCCCAAATATTTTTTACTCATTACAGAACATTCAATATGCCAGCCTGGACGCCCTTTGCAATACTCAGAATCCCAGTAAGGTTCCCCCTCTTTTTTAGGCTTCCACAATACAAAATCCAGAGAATCTTCTTTCTGATCTTCACCAGATACTAGTAATGCACGATTCCCTCCCTGCAGATCGTCAATATTCTTATGAGATAACTTTCCATAATCCTTAAAACTTCTTGTTCTAAAATAAACGGTTCCATCCGCTGCCACATAGGCATATCCTTTTTCTATGAGTGAAGCGATCATATGAAGCATCCCACAAATTTCCTCTGTTGCCTTCGGATGTGTGGTAGCCGGTTTCACATTCATAGCAGCCATATCTTTCTTACATTCTGCAATATAACGTTCCGAGATAACAGATGCATCTACCCCCTCTGCGATTGCCTGCTTTATAATCTTATCATCAACATCCGTGAAATTACTAACATAATTTACTTCAAACCCTTTATGTTCCATATAGCGCCTTACCGTATCAAATACGATCATAGGTCTGGCATTTCCAATGTGAATCAGATTGTATACTGTCGGTCCGCATACATACATACGAACTTTTCCCGGTTCGATTGGAACAAATTCTTCTTTTCTTCTTGAAAGTGTGTTAAATATTTTCATACGCTACTCCTATCTAGTTATTTCTACTTTTTACTGTCTTTTCACTTTACTATTATGTCCATTCAATCCTATTACTTATTTTCTTCCGTATCTTTATTTTTTTGGTTTTTCTTAATATCTTTTAATTGCTGCTCCAGTTCTATAACCTTATTTGTAAGTGCAGTATTGGCGCGTTGTAATATGGTAATATCCTCCTGAACTGGATTTGGAAGATTGCATTGATCCAACTCTTCTCTTGGTAATATCTGGTCATTTCTCTTGACGACTCTGCCTGGGACACCAACCACCGTTGAATTGGGTGGTACTTCTTCTAAAACTACACTCCCTGCACCGATCTTTGAATTTTCTCCGATTGTAAAAGAACCTAAGACCTTCGCACCAGCACTGATCATTACATTATCACCGATGGTAGGGTGTCTCTTTCCATGTTCCTTTCCGGTACCGCCAAGTGTCACTCCCTGATATAATGTTACATTGTTGCCTACAATAGCCGTTTCTCCAATGATGACACCATTCCCATGATCAATAAAAAATCCTGTTCCAATCTGAGCACCAGGATGAATTTCGATTCCTGTTTTCCGCACAGCACGTTGTGACACCCATCTCGCCCAAAAATAGTGTCCGTTCACATATAGCTTGTGAGCCACCTGATAATGCAGCATTGCTTTAAAACTAGGATATAAAAAAACTTCCATTGATGAATGAATTGCAGGATCTCTTTCCCTGATAACCCTGATTTCTTCTTTCATAACTTTCATTAATCCCATATTTTCCCTCCGAGTTTAGAAACGAAAAAACCTCCTATAAAAGCTTTTAACTTTTACAGGAGGCGAATATACGCGGTTCCACTCCACTTTAAGAATAGTATGTATTCTCATCTCAATACCCATAACGGTGGTCTCCGTACCAAACTATTCCTGTTTCTAACCAGTATTCATTCAGTCAACTCACGAATGCACTTCAGTCATTTTTTAATCAGGAATACTTTCAGCCGGTGATATTCCCTCTCTGTTATCGTCCAATTACTTACTCTCTTCGCTCAACGTCTTTATACTATTTAGTCATTGTTAGCATATGCAAAAAATACAGTTTTGTCAATAGGTTTCTTAGGAACGACCTGGGCACTTGGAACATCCACTACAACTTGAACACCGATCTGTTTCTTCCGTCCTGTTTATAACATCTGTATCCATGAAATTAATCGGACTTGTAAGCATGCATATCGCCTGGGATGATATTCCCTCTAATGCGCCGGTAAATCCCAATCCTTCCTCCGTGGTTGCTTTTACATTGATCCGCTCTATTTCAATACCAAGAGCACTGGCTATATTCTGACGCATAGCATCAATATGTGGCCTCATCTTAGGCTGCTGCGCAATGATAGTAGCATCTATATTTTCTACCAAAAAACAATTATCTTCAAGAATTTTCCCGACCTGTTCCAATAATGCCAGACTCGAAATCCCTTTGTAGGCCGGATCTGTGTCCGGAAAATGTTTACCGATATCTCCAAGTGCCGCTGCACCTAATAACGCATCGGCAATGGCATGCAATAGTACATCTGCATCCGAATGACCCAATAATCCTTTCTCATAAGGGATCTTCACGCCACCTATGATCAGTTCTCTATCTTCTACTAATCTATGCACATCATAGCCCAATCCTATTCGCATATTACTTCTCCTTGTCTATTTGCTGATTTTTAATTTGTTATCTATGAATTATTATGTGAAACAATGAGATCGAAGGAAGATGCGCAATTAATTGCTGCCATCATGAATCAACTGTAGGCACGTATCTAAGGCTGATTCTCCCTCTTTCCTATAATAGTCAGGCTCTGTACCATATTCTTCACTGCTTTTTCCATCAGAAGTTACTCCATATATAGGGCTGTACTGCACCACTAACCCGCTATTTGGAAGGATGATATAAACTGGGTCAACACCGATTCCATCTCCACCCGTTCTTTCACCAACAAGTGTTGCAAAACCAGACTGTTTTGAGAACATGGCGGCATATTCGGAAGATGAATAATTGTTTTCGCTAACCAAAAGCCATATATGTCCATGAAAACCTTGTTGATCATTTGGCGAAACAGTATACTTTTCCTCCATAAAATAATCCAGCATGGCTAAATCTTCCTGATTCATATTAGAAAGAGACGGTAACTGCGTAACCGGTCTCCATTTCTTGCTTTTAAGTCCTTCTGGTATCTCTAGAAAATATTTATTATTCTCTCCCCCTTTCACTAGTAAAAAGGTAGAAACACAATATGTTTTTTGAGCCAAAGGAGCCACTATAAGTTGATTAAAATAATCCATGCCACCACCTGGATTATTAGAAATATCAATGATTATGTGGTCATAGTCCTGCACACTTTTATAAAAGGGAAGTAATATCTCTTTGTCTTGCTTAAAATAATCCATATCAAAAGATTCTACCTTAACATAGGCAATCTCCCTTTCTTGAATGATATTTGTCGTAACATTATCAAAATTTTCTATCTCCTCTTCTTTACTGCTATCTACATTATCCAAAGTGGAATTTTCCATATGTTTATTTTGTTCGTCCACGGTACGCTGTAGCTCTTCATAGAAATTCTCCATGGCTTGGTAATTCTTCTGTGATACGGTATTTTCCAGTTTATTAAGATATAACGTAAGGGTTTCTTTGTTTTCTGGAAACTCCTGTATAAAACTCATTAAACTTTCCAGTTCAGAAGTATAGCGGGTCCCCCAAAGATCAATGTGCCCTGTATATTCTAATTCAGCAACAAAATTGCAAATAAGATTATAATAATCATAATCATTCTTACATGCGCTTATTTGCTTACGATACAAACTATACTGTGAATCTATATTAACATTATACTTTCGTTGTGCAACTCCGAAATAAGGATAATTATTCTGTAATTCTTTATAAAGTATATCAAAGTCTTCCAAATATTGCTCGGACGTTAAATCCATCCAACATTTTTCTTGATCTGTCATACTCTGTAACAAATCTTCCGCTGTCACAGTTGACACCACATCTTCCGTTTCATTCTCTTGAACAGAAACACATGACGTTAGAACGAAAACTAAAGTAACGCATAAAAGTAATACCCTTTTCATAATTTTATCACCTAATTTTTTGTAGATTATTATACCTACACTATTATAGTAACTTTTCACTCATATTACAAGTTTCCACAATATAGTTTTTAAACATAGAAAGCACCTCTTCTTTCTGTTTATCAAGTAAACTTTAACACAAAGAGGGTGCTTTCATCTATATTCTTCCTATAAAAAAGTGTAGCCTAACGATTTGCCTTTTTTCTTTTTTAGCCAGAAGCCAATGGCTTCTGGCTTGGTACTCACTGCCCACTCAAAATTTATGATCTTATTTGAATTAGTTCAAGCACAGAACATGGGTCATTCGTACCACTCTATTGTAGATGCTCACTCAAATAATCCTATCGCTATTTAAATGAGCATATTTTATATTATATGATATTTTAAATATACTTTCAAGGTCTTGTTGTATTATTTGTTTATACATGTGTTATTGTTATAGAATATACCCCTTTCGTATAACATAAATATTAGGCTGAAACAGATACAATTCATATCTATTCCAGCCTAATAAATTTTAGTAGCGAAGGGGGGATTTGAACCCTCGACACCACGGGTATGAATTTAAAAGCCTACTTTTAATAACTTTTATAGCTTTTAATAAATTCCATGGAATCAACGTTTTTCCCTATTCTAGCTTTTATAATTTATCATAACTTTCATATTTTTTACCACTTGTCATAAATTTAGTGGGTAATTGGTGGGTAATGCAAAACTTCAAAATTCTATTTTTTACTTTTAACAGTGTGTTTAAATACAAACCCTTTGTCCTTTGGTAATGTATGTAGCAAGTTTTTCAAAGATTTTACATCGTTCTGATTCACATTTTTTCTAACATCGTATTTGTCCAAAAAGTTGATTAATCGATTGAATGATTTAATGTCTCCTCCAAAAAAATAAATAGTTCCATAATTAAACAACGTATCCAACTTACGTAACTTTGAAAATTCATCAAAATTAACAAAAAATTCTGAATTTTGTGCTTCTTTATCAGATAAGCGTTTTAATGATTGCCCATTAACATCAGCCGAAGGGCTTAAAAAAATCAGAACTTTATCATTTATCAATTTCTTTTTGTCCATGCTCCGTTGTTATCTCCATGTTTTTTAATTCTGCTTTTTAAAATTAAAACATAACTATAAAACATATTTTATATTAGTGTAAATGGGAAATCAAGTACTCTGATAGTATTATATAATTCATTATCCTCTAAATAACTGTTTGTTTCTTTTAATTCCGGAGCTTCAAAACGCTCCTTTTCCACAGACTCTTACGGTCTGTTCTTTGAAAACTTATTAATCAAGCATTTTCATAAGCTCCTTCGTTATTTTCCTTAAATTTCAAAATCAATCTTCTATAGTGAACAAACCCCTTATAGGAATTGCATATAGTGCCGGAACTGGAAGCGCAATGAGCAAACTTGCCTTCCTCATAGTTATTTCCAAGATAAAATCCCACGTGATTAATTCCATTTTCATTGGGTGCCTGTTTAAATACCAAATCTCCTGCCCTTAATGCATCATTTGTTATCTCATAAGAATTATCCCACAAAGCAGTTGTTGAATCACCTAAATCAGCACCATATTCATCTAGCATATAAGCAATAAATCCAGAACAATCCAATTCTCCTGTAGAAGCATCTTTACCACCATAACGATAACCGATTTTTCCACTAGGGACACAAATATCATGAAGATTCTGTGCAAATTCTTCTCTGGTAACATCTACAGTAGGGGCATCAGCAATAGCTTGTTTTAGCTGTTCTTTCGTCATATTATCATAAAATGATGTGTTAAGAAAAGAATAGTCAAACCAAGACATATCATAGTCTTCTACATTACTCATATCAAGAAGAGATTCTTGTAAACTCATTCGTATCATATTGTAAGTGTTTATTTTGTCCGAGTCCCATCCTAAATATGAAATAATATCCGTAACCGAACTTACGTGAATATCTATATTAGTCTCAACATAAGTAACGCTATAATCCACGCTTGTAATCTCATGCCTTTTGTTTTCCATATAAATCCTTGGATATCCATTTATTTCATCGGTAGGATACATTTCTTCAAATACAGAACGTAAAAAAGAAACCATCTCTTCATAACTGGGAGCATCTGCATCGTTTTCATTTCCATAATTCACACCCACATTTAATGTGTCCATATCATACTGTGTTAAAAGAATTGCATAATAGTTGATAAAATTGTTCCTGCAAACTGCAGGTTCATCATCACAAAGTACATTTATTTCACAAGTATTTTTATAATTCTCTGGATTGTAACCTTCTATTGGCAGAGTATAACGGTCATACATACTAATATCTTCATCACCATTATCTTGTAACACAATTTCATTCCATGTGTTTTCCCACTGTGTTGTCAATTCATGAACAGCTTTCATAGAATTTACATCCTCAAGTGGTTGCATAACCTTTGTTGCTATTAACGTAGTGAACATAAGAAGCAATATAAATACAATAAGTATAATAACTGCAAAAGCAATAAATAAGCCCATAAAAGTAGGTGCTATTTTTGCAATTGCTGAATTCAAAAAGTTCCCACCAACTTTTTCTGATACTCTTTTTGCAGATTCCTTATGGAATCTTTCCGTAAGTCGCTTTTGTGCATCTATAGAACGTTTTTTGATTTCTTCACGTTTCTTTCTTGCACTTTCAGAAACTTTTTGATGAAAATAAGTAGACATAGAACCTTTTCCATCTTTGGAAAACATTCTTGCTTCATTCAAGGTCCTATGCCCTTCTGTCACCGCATTAGAGATTGTCCTATTTGCACTTTGTACAAGTTTTATAGTCCCTTTTGTTGCCTTTGTGGTGACTTTTAATCCTTTAAATGCCATATCACCCCTTTTTCTTAATCTGTCTGCGGTATCAATAGATTCTGCAATGGTATAATCACCAAAAGAACCATCCTTCATATCATCTTTCTGTTCGTTCCAATAATGTCTCATGGTTCCCTTAAAGGAATCTTTAAGTATATTTTTTGCATTGAATCTGGATTCCTGCCAGAATCGTCTTTCAGATGTAACACCTAAAACTTTATCTGTAATGAGCTTTTCTTTCCTATAGGTAAGTGACCCAAATTTTTGGTTTTTCGTCATGGTAGGATTTAAATACTGTGATAATTCCACATCTGTTAAATCTCTCCTACCATTCTTTTTTCTGTAAGCCATGTTTAAAATGTTTCTGGCTTCCCAAACGCTCATAGCATGTGAAAATTGGGATGCGCTTTCTCCAAACAGAGACTGTAGGAACTCTTTTTTTATCTTTACATTGATTTCTTCTTTCCTAAGATTTTGAATTTTTCCGACTGTGATATTGTACGCTGTATTCGCATATTTCTGAACATTCCATGCCTGTTTTTGTACTTGAAATGTAAGTCTTCTTAATTCTGAATGATTTACAAGTTTCTGCATATCTGAAATAGTCAAATTTGGATTCTTCTCATTTAAAAAGCGAATCGCATCTTCCTGCTTCATCATTCTTCCACCAGAACCTTTAGGTTTTACATATTTTCCTGCAATATGTAAAGGTCTGTCTGCTTTTGCCACTTCGAACTTAATATTTCCAGAAGGATTTCTTTCTTTAACTTGGTTTGGGTCAACGTTTCTATTTCTATACTTTCCATACAGCCTTTCCATCATTTTAAGAGAACCGTAAGCCATATACTCATTTCTTCTCTTCTTATAGCTTCTTACAGACTCGTTTTCTTTAAATCTGTCTGTTTCTTTTTCTATAGATTGTTTTTCTACATCATCACTGTATTTCCTTTTTACAGCGTGGAAATCTTGGGAAATATCTTCCTTTTGTTCCAAATCCCTAATTGAATTATAAGAATTTTTGTTAACCACGCTGGGTGGAATATCTGGTTTTCTCAAAGGCGTTAAATTCATAATAATTTCTTTATTCGCCATAATTATAAATCCTGCTCCTTTATTTGTAATAATAATTTTTCTTTAGTTTTAAATATCCATCTGGATGCAAGAGCACAAGGTTTGGATGCAATCTTGCAAGTTCTGCTGGTTCTACTGCCCATTCTTTATCTTCACTTTCCGTTCGTGTTGTAGATTTTGCATTTTGAGAAATACTTTGCTTTTTAGTTTTTTTATAACCTATAAGCTTCGCAAAATATTCCTGTGTATCTGTATCATCAGCCCCTAAAACAACTTTAAATTTATAATTGTTCATCATTGCCATTCTTTCATCACGACCATATATTAAATCAACATCTGCCATGCTCTGGGTTAGCATCATAATTCTAACATGCTTTTTTCGGAGTTTTCTAAGTGCCTCTGTAATTTCCATTTTTCCCAGACTGGCAAATTCATCAAGACAGAATAATATAGTTTTTTTAGCATCATTAGCACGCTCTGAAAAAAATTCCATACTCTGTGCCGTTATAATATGTAAAAGTGGTGCATATAGTTTTAACTTACTATCATCAATAACAATAAATACATTCCATTTTTCAAGTTTAGAAGGGGTGAAACAGCGTTCCTTTCCGCGCGGTCTACGAATTGTCCTTTTAATACTCTCAGTTGTCCCAAACAGCTTTAAAACCTTATCACAGCTCTGCTTACATCCAGCAGTATTCTGTTCTGATGTTCCAGCAAACGAATTTATATATTGTTTTGCTTTTGAACATTCTGTTTCATCTATTGCATTAAATAAATCTTTCCAGCTTGATCCAACTACTTTTTCACATATCTCTATAAAATCAAGACCCTCATGATAAAAGGCAATCAATGAAGCTGTTAATATTTTTCTTCCTTCCTCATTGAAAAATTTGGCTGTATCAGCCATTTTATCATCATCTGGCATAAATAAGTATGCAAGCCCTTCCAGAGCCTCATTCTTGTCTTCTTTGCTTTTCAGTTTGTCTACTGTGCCGAATATATTATATGGTGTACTTTTTGAGTTTGCTGGTTCGTATATCATCTTTTTTGGAATATCCACATTTTTACATATATCACCTGATATATCAATTGTGAAGCTTGTACCCTTCCAGCTTTTTAGTGTCGGTATCAATAAAGCTGTAGTTTTTCCAAGACCAGACCCGCCAAAAACAGCAATATGCCCCTCTGAATTTATTGGTGAATATATAACTTTTCCTCCTTTCTTCCCGAATATTACACCAAATGCATTTTTGGGGGGATCTGTTTTGAGCTGGTTTTCTTTTTTTGTGTACTTCTTTTTCCAATCACCATATAAAAGAATTAGAATGAAAATAACAAATATTGGTAGAATATTGTGCATAATAAAATTACATATATCATTTATTTTGTTATAGTTATTTAGCATATTTTGCATATTACCAACGTCTTTTTCAATACAATTTACTATTTAGAAACAATAGATGTAAAGGAGAAAAGTTGAATGAAAAGAAACTTGCATGAATTAGGAGAATGGCTAGAAAGAGAAAAAAATGAAATGCAATATCAAAATACTCTAAAAATTTTAGCAAACGATTTACCAAAAGATTTTATTAATTCATATACTAAAATCGATATTGGTAACCGTATTCGTGATGAATTGAACAAATGCAACGGAACACAACAAGAACTTGCCGACTATTTAAATGTTAGTAAAAGTTCTGTTTCAAAGTGGCTAAATGGAGAAGGATTAACCATTGATGTTATTTTAAAGTTATCATTATTATTTCATTGTTCTACTGACTATCTGATTCATGGAGATACTTTTAAAAACCCTTCTCCTTTTATGAATGATTTGTATGAAGTAATTAATGCGTATAATGATAAATGCAATGTAACAAAAATGATATCTTTGAAAGATGTATTCTATTTTTTTATAAAGGATGAAATAGGCGATTATTATAAACGGAATGGCGTAAACTTGGAATTTTTTGAAAAATTGGCAAATTATTTTGCACTTGAAATAGCACAAAAAAATGATGTGATTCTCTACGACGATTTAAGAAAGATTGAATATACTGTAGAACAAAAACAGTTAGAAGAACTTGAATTATTATCATTAGCAAATATTCTAAAAGAAAAAAAAGAACGTTTCAAAAAAACAGTTAAATATAACGCTGTATCCAAAGACAATTTTAACCGTGATAAATATATTTACGAATGTGTCTTTGAAAATGAGGATAATACGAAGTCGATAGACGACTTGGATACTAAAAAATGGGGGAAATTGTAATATGGCACGAGTCAGACCAATCAAGAACAAAAATAAAGAGATTATCAGTTATGAAATCCGTGTATTTCGTGGTAAGGATGCAAATGGTAAAGAATTAAAACCTTATACCACTACTTGGAAGATACCTTCCACTTACAAATCAGAAAAAGCCATCCAGACTGCCCTTCAAAAAGAAGTCGGACGATTTGAAACGGAATGCCACCAAGGCTCTATTTCGATTGATAAACGGACTTTTAGAGAATATGCAGAATATTTCATGCAGATGAAGGAGCGGGATTGCAAATCACAATCTATTACCTTTTACAATAGTCTTCTCCCTCGTATATACGAGAAAATCGGCATTATAAAGATATCATCCTTAACCACAGAGCATTTAAACCGTTTTTACATGAAATTAGACGCTCCCGAAGTTAGACGGGATAAAAAGGCTATTGCTAAAAAACAGTTATTGGATTTAAAGAAAGAATTACATATTACACATGCAAAATTAGAAACACTTGCCGGATTAAGTGATAATACAATAAGATTAGCGTGTCAGCAAAAGAAAGTTGCTCTCACTACTGCCGACAAAATATCAAAGGTCTTTGATAAAAAGACTTCTGAACTTTTTGATATTGTAGTTGGTGGTAATGGTAAAGGACTTTCCGAAAAATACATCATGCACTATCATAACCTTATACATGATATTTTAGAATTAGCCTTTACAGAGGGGGTTATTTGCAAGAACGTTGCTAATATAGCAAAACCACCAAAAGTAAAAAGACACGAAGCAGAATATTTTGAGATAGATGAAATTCTTGACATAAGAAATGCTCTTGATAAAGCACCACTCAAGTATAAGATAATGTTATATTTATTGATTGAAACAGGATGCAGGCGTGGCGAACTAATCGGCATACGTTGGAAATCTGTAAATTTTAAAGATAATGAAATTATCATTGAAAACAACATTCAGTATAACAAAGAAAAGGGATTATTTGCGGAAACTCCTAAAAATTCAGAGGTGCGTACTGTTTCTATAGCTCCAGAAATAATGCAAGTTTTAAAGAACTATAAGAAAATACAAAAGCAATATCAATTAGCATTAGGCATTTCAGATTATAACTCAGAAGGATATTTGTTTATACAGGATTGCGGTATACCAATGAATCCTAGTTCCCTTAATCATTGGATGGCTAATTTCGAAAAGAAAAATAATCTACCACATATCTACCCTCACAAGTTCAGACATTCACAAGCATCTATTCTATACGCTTCAAATGTTGATATTGTTACTATAAGCAAACGTTTAGGTCACAAACAAGTAAGTACTACCCAAAACATATATGCGCATTTGATGAAGGAATCAGATAGAAAAGCTAGTAATGCTATTGCTAATGCTCTTTATAGAAAGCAAGCATAGGAAAAATAATAAAATTTAAAATGAGAGAATCATTTTTATTAATGAATCTCTCATTTTTAATTTAAATTTTCTCTTTGATTTTTTATATTCCTTACAGCAATAACCATTTCTAACTTTAAAAGGAAGTTAAATCACACTATTTTTCTAACTAATCCATAAATAAGCGGTCTCATTATGTAATATGACAAGCTACTTAATCACTATCAATTACTTCTATAAAGTCGGCAAATCTCATAACTAAATTAATTTCTTTAGTTTGTTTGCATAATTCGGGACTATAATAACATCCACTTTTATCATCTTTAATTTCATCAAAGACTTTGGCAATCCAAAAAAACATTCTACCATACGGGCTCCCAGTAACCGCATAAGTATTCTGAGTTATCATATTTATACTTCTCCCCTTTTTCTCATAATCACATAACATATCATAATATTTTACACCCAGTTCCATTTGTGCATTGTTAAAAGTTTCTATACACAGTCTTCCCAACCATTTTATATTATATGTTTTCATCTTTAGTCCAATAATAAGAAATAGAATTTCGAACATAAGAATACTATAATCTACTTTTTTTTCAATAATCATAGTATGAATTATTTCTGCTTTTCTAAAGATTTTTTCCTGTGTTCTAACATCTATTTCTTTTAAAATATTTATTAAAAAATTTTCAACTTCTACGATATTTTCTTCTTTCATTTCGAATAGCGAAAAATAACTACTATATTTCTTTTCATATTTTCGTGCTATTCCATTATCCAAATCTACTTTAAACGCAATAAATTTTCGTAGATAAATATCTACCTCTATATCACCATATATTTCTTTAATAGAATGTGATAATTGCTTCTTATCCATAGATACTATAACAATCACATCTTTTAAATCGGCAAACAAGTGATGCAACCTTTCCAAAACTTTTATAGAATATGTAGGCAAACATCTATCTAATTCATCTACAACTATTACAATTGTTTTATTTACTGAGAGCTCATCTATTTTTTTTCTTATCATGTCTAGCGTTTTCTTAAATGCATACATTTCATCAAATTCATGTGAATCACTTAGTTTTCTATTTGCATCCTCTTTAATATCTTTTGCAATTTCTACAAAATCAATTCCAATCTTGTTCTTACAAATTTCACTTGCAATATCACCAATTACTTCTTTTGCATTTTTCCACGCAGACTCTATAACAACCTTTTCATTTTTATGAAATAACTTTTCTTCCTCTCTAATAACATCTAGCATGGATGCTACTATTGCAACTATAGGCTCTTCATAATAATCATATTTCCAACAATCATAGTGAAATACTAAGTACTTATTGTTAGCTGTTTTTTCTAATTGAATTTGAGCCACTTTTTTTTCTATTCTTTCTAATATAAATGATTTCCCACTTCCCCAAGCACCATCAATTCCAAAACAGCAGCCTTGCTTTTTATCAGCTATATTATCTATTAATTGTATTACCTTCTCAATAAATGGTTCTCTATTAAGTACATCTATTTTCTTATCCATATTCTTTACCTTAAACAAATATTTTTTATATGTATTTTTAATTGCATTTTTAGTTATTATAGCACAAATACGAAAATAAGTAATATTATTATAAACAAACGACATTTACCTATATAGTTATGTGGGTAATAAGTGGGTAATAAGCCATAAAAAATAATATAAATTTATAACAATTAAAATCAGAAAAACCTTGAAAGCATTATACTTTCAAGGTTTTTTTCTTAGTAGCGAAGGGGGGATTTGAACCCTCGACACCACGGGTATGAACCGTGTGCTCTAGCCAACTGAGCTACTTCGCCATATTGAATTTTGTTACCAAATGGGACCTACAGGGCTCGAACCTGTGACCCTCTGCTTGTAAGGCAGATGCTCTCCCAGCTGAGCTAAGATCCCATGGTCTGTGTGGTCGTTTTCACAACCAGCTTTGTTAGTATACAATTATTGAGGGTAAATTGTCAAGCCTTTTTCTTATTTTTTTTGACATTTTTTACAAGCTTAGAATTCATTCATGATCTCCTGATAACGAATCCTATCAAGCCATATTTCCTGTTGTAATAAATCACATTGTCTATTCAAATCTTCCCGATAACTGTCACGCACCCATGCCCAGTTGTCTTCCTGCTCCAAGTGACAGCAAGCAATACCAGAATAGATTTCATTCCACAACTTTCTATGCAAAGAAACATCAAAACATGCAAGATCACTATCGAATTCTGCTGCTACCTGCGGACAATACTTTTTTACAATCAATGCACTAATATAAGGTATATACAGTGCATCCATATAATTATAACCTACAATTTCATTTGTAATCATAGCAAACAGATATTTATCTACTGCATAGATGGAATGAAGCAGTGCATAGACAGTTCCCAGTTTGTGCCGAAATTCTTTTGATCGAAACCAGTCTGCAATATCCCTCACATAGCAATACCCCGCAATATCTTCCCAAAGATTTTTATCCCATGCACTATTAAAATCGTCCTTAAGAATATATTCCAGTAACCGCAATACATCTTTTGGCTCTGAACGGAGATTTTTTAAAGTATAGGCATATATTTTGTGTTCTGGTAAACTGGTGTCAATGACATCTACAATCTCTGCAATCGCAGATAACTGAAATTCTTTCTGATTTTCCAGTAACCGCTTTTCCTTTTTTCCACATGCACCTTCATAGTCTGTGAAAACGGGTTGATGAGGGAAATTAAAAATACCAAATTTTTTCACCAATACTGTATTAATAACGGTATATCGCTGATACACCAGCATATCCTGCTTTAAAACCTTCTCATACGGCTTTGGTTCATTGGTCAGATGCCCTCTGTAAATAATCCCGGCCCCCTTATAATAAACGCCAGAATCGCCGAATCCACCACGTCTTCCCACCGTTGGCGTGATTACTTCCGGAAGAACCACTTCGTCTATTCTAACTCCTCTTTCATCCCATATCGGAATCTTATCCGTTTTTATTATGTTCATACCATTCCCTTTTTATCGCGTGTGAACTTCAATTTCTTATATTGATTCTCGGCACAGACACCTATGTGAATACTTACAAAATACTTATTTTCAAGCAAGAAGATTTTCCATTATCCCATTCACTTTAGCTTCACAGGAACGCATTGCTATAATAGTATCCTCCATCAGTCTATCTAACTCCCAGCCTAACATTTCTGCCCCTTGCTTGATAACCTCCCGGGAACATCCAGCTGCAAATTTTTTGTCTTTAAATTTCTTCTTTAAGCTGGATAATTCCATGTCCATAACGCTCTTAGAAGGACGCATTCTTGCTGCTGCGCCGATTAGCCCTGTTAATTCATCTGTGGCAAACAAGATTTTCTCCATTTCCAGCTCTGGCTTCGGCTGTGGTTCTTCACACAATCCATAACCATGACTAGTGACCGCATGAATCAGATTTGTATCCAATTGATTCGCCTCCATAATTTCCCTTGTCTTCGTACAATGCTCATCTGGATACCTTTCAAAATCAAGGTCATGAAGTAGTCCTACAATGCCCCAGAACTCTACTTCGTTAGCATACTGTAATTTCTCAGCAAAGTATCTCATGACACCTTCCACTGTAAGTGCATGCAATAGATGAAAAGGCTCCTTATTGTATTGGATTAATAAAGCCCATGCTTCTTCCCGACTCATCTTTTAATTTCCTCCTAATTTTTATAACCGATTACATTTTTTCAGGTGCGCCAAATCCCAGCACGTCAATACATGCTTCCAGTATATCCCGGCATAACAATAACAACGCAATGAAACCAGCCTTCTTTGTCTCCTCTTCTTCTGTCAGAATCTTTGTTTCATGATAAAAATGATTAAAGGCATTCGCAAGATCATAAATATAAGCACATATTTTATGTGGCGCGATCTCTTCAAAAGCGCTTTCCATAGCCGCATTGAATTGTGTAAGTACCAGCATCAGTTCTTTTTCAGAATCACTTACCGCATCTTGAATCACTACTTTTTCCAGATTCCCTCCCTGCTCCGCATATTTATTCAGAATCGATTTAATACGAACGATAGTATATAAAATATAAGGACCCGTGTCACCTTCAAAAGAAGTAAATCTCTCAATATCAAATACATAATCTTTGGCAGCCTGATTTGACAAATCACCATACTTGACTGCTGCCAGTGCGACTGTTCTTGCAATTTCTCTTGCTTCTCCCTCTTCCATGGAACGGTTGTCCATGATCTTTTGATACATTTCACTATTAATATCCTCTAAAAGATGCTCCAAGCGCATGACACCGCCTTGTCTTGTCTTAAAAGGCTTTCCATCCTTTCCATTCATCGTACCAAATCCTAGAAAGGTTAACTTTGTTTCTGGTTTTACTAATTTTGTTTTTCGTGCACAACGAAATACCTGTTCAAAATAAAGATCCTGTCTCTTATCGACCACATAGATAATATGATCTGGTTGAATGTCTTGCATACGCTCCATTATAGTAGCCAAATCCGTCGTATTATATAGAGATGCCCCGTCTGATTTTAAGATCATACAAGGAGGAATTTCTTTCGTATCCGTTTCTTCCTTTACATCCACTACTAAGGCACCTTCACTTTCATATGCATAGCCTTCTTCTTTCATATAAGACACCATACCTGGAATTGCTTCCTGTACATCGGACTCCCCTTTCCAAAGGTCAAATTCTACATGCAGATTCGCATAATTTTTCTTTAAATCCTTGACTGATACCTGCATAATATGATTCCATAATGCCCGGTATCCTCTGACGCCTGACTGTAATTTAAAAGTCGCATCCATAGCCGCCTCTTTATAGATATCATCTTCTTTTGACTTTTTACTGGCTACCGGATATATCTCCTCCAGTTCTGTTATGGTAAATGGTGCTTCTTCCGGGTATTCCCCAGTATAAGTTTCTTCAAAATAAATCAGCTCCGGTTGTCTTTCCCTTAATTCAGTCATGATTAGACCCATCTGAAGCCCCCAGTCTCCTAGATGGATATCGCCTACTACCTCATGTCCCATAAATCTGCTGATTCTCTTAACGCTTTCACCAATAACGGCTGAGCGTAAATGCCCTACATGCAATGGCTTTGCCACATTTGGTCCGCCATAATCAATCACTATTTTCTGAGGATTCTCTGTTTTCATTACACCAAATACAGCATCACTCACCATACCCCTCAGATATTCAGTCAGGAAATTTTTCTTAACGCTTAAATTCAGAAATCCTGGTGCAACTGCTTCTGCTTTTTCAAAAATTTTACTATCTGTTAATTTTTCAGCCACCTCATTGGCAATCACAAGTGGTGCTTTTTTATATTTTTTTGCACCTGCCATCGCTCCATTACATTGATATTCGCATAAATCAGGTCGATTTGATAACGCTACCTTTCCTAATTCTTTCTCATATCCTGCTGTTTCGAATGCAACCATCATCTCTTCTGATATCATTTCCAATACTTTTTTCATATATCTCCTATCTGCTTCCTTTCAAGCTTTCCCTTTGTATTTTTTCCTGCTCTCTTTGCATTTTTGAAAAAATACATCCGCAGTAATCTTGTCTATATAGATCATATTCCCTAGATAATTCAAGAGAACGCTTATACCCATTTTTCTTTTTAAAATCAGATGGCAAATATAGCGAACAAGCTCGCATTGGAAGAATGCTTTGGCATTCTTCTGACGCTAACATCTCTGCCATTTGCTGACCAATCTGATTGATCAATTCTGCATTTTTTAACGGACTGATTGTTAATGTTGTCGTAAAAAAATCATAACCTCTCTTATTTGCTTCCCTTACGGTTTCTGCCAGCCTTATCCTAAAACATTGCTCACAACGTTCTCCGCCTTCTTTGCAATGCTCCAGTCCCTTTATCTTTTTTAAAAATTTATCAGAATCATGATCCCCTTCCAGAAAAGCAATCTGATTCCCATATTCTAAAGCCAACTGATTCATCTGTTCGATCAGCCGCTTTTCTTCTGCTACGCGTTTCCGATATTCTGCTTCCTCTGATATGTTCGGATTGTAATAGAATACCGTAATCTGAAAATACTGCCTTAAATACTCTAGTACATAGCTACTACAGGGTGCACAACAGCTATGTAATAACAAAGTTCTCTTTTTATCTGGCAGTTGTGCCAGGATCCCATCTAATTCTTTTTGGTAGTTCATATTATTTTCGTCTTTCTATTTTACAAGAGCCATATCAAATGACTTATTAGCCAACTTGATATAGCTCTTAAAATCTTATTACCTATATTCTACTATGATATAGAAGCAATATCAATCAGATTTAATTGGCGCGATTCCACATTTGCAAGACTGGTTGCCAATGCATTGGCAGTATCCAGAGAGGTAATACAATTCACACCCGTTTCGATTGCTGTTCTGCGAATAATAAAACCATCCCTCGACTTATCTCTTCCCTGCGTTGGGGTATCGATAACAAGATCGATCTTGTGCCCCAGAATAAGATCCATAACGGTCGGCGATTCCTGGTTAATCTTATTAACCTTCCGCGCTTTTACACCGGCTTCCTGTAAAGCCGCTGCCGTACTTCTAGTCGCATAAATGGTATACCCCAATTTTTCAAATTTTTTAGAAAGCTCGATTGCTTCTCCTTTATCAGCATCTTTGACTGTGATGATCATTTGTTTATATTTTGGAAGATCTACACCCGCTCCTAAAAATGCCTTATATAATGCTTCATCAAAAGTCTTTGCAATTCCAAGACACTCTCCTGTTGATTTCATTTCAGGCCCCAAACTGATCTCTGCACCACGAATCTTCTCAAAAGAGAATACCGGCATCTTAATTGCAATATAATCTGCTTCCGGCTGCAATCCCGGTTCATAACCCAAGTCTCTTATTTTCTTCCCAATAATAACCTGTGTGGCAAGATCCACAATAGGTATTCCTGTCACTTTACTAATATAAGGTACCGTACGCGAAGAACGTGGATTCACTTCGATTACATAGACATCTTCGCCTACCACGATAAATTGTATATTGATCAGGCCTATCACATGTAAAGACTTAGCCAGTCTTCTGGTATATTCAGCAATGGTGTCCTTTACCTTCTCACTAACCGTTTGCGCTGGATATACGGAAATACTGTCTCCTGAATGCACGCCGGCTCTTTCAATATGCTCCATAATACCAGGAATCAGGATATCGTTGCCATCGCATACAGCATCTACTTCAATCTCTTTTCCCATCAGGTATTTATCCACAAGAATCGGATGATCCTGTGCAATCCGATTGATGATCTCCATGAATTCTTCCACTTCTTCATCCGAAATAGCAATCTGCATGCCCTGTCCCCCCAGCACATACGATGGGCGCACAAGTACCGGATATCCTAACTTGTTGGCAACTTTTTTGGCTTCTTCTGCTGTATATACCGTTCCTCCTGATGGTCTTGGAATTTCGCACTCCTCCAAGATTTTATCAAATAATTCCCTATCTTCTGCCGCATCTACGTTTTCAGCACTTGTTCCAAGGATGGGAACACCCATCTTCATCAGGCTCTCTGTTAATTTAATCGCTGTCTGTCCCCCGAATTGAACCACTGCTCCATCCGGTTTTTCAATATTCACAATATTCTCAACATCCTCTGGTGTCAAAGGCTCAAAATACAGTTTATCTGCAATATCAAAATCGGTACTTACTGTCTCCGGATTATTGTTAACAATGATCGTCTCATACCCTTCTTTACTGAATGCCCACGTACTGTGAACGGAGCAGTAATCAAACTCAATTCCCTGCCCAATACGAATCGGACCCGATCCAAGAACCAATACTTTCTTCAAAGGATTTGTTTTTGCCGCCTCATTTTCGCCGTCAAAGCAGGAGTAATAGTAAGGAGTACTCGCTTCGAATTCAGCTGCACAGGTATCGACCATTTTGAAACAAGCCGTAATTCCGTTCTGATAACGCATATTTTTGATCTCCAATTCTGACATACCTGTCAGTCTGGCGATTACCGTGTCTGGAAATTCTATTCGTTTTGCTTCTCTTAATAACTCTACTGTTAGTGGTCCCCGCTCTAAGGCCTGCTCCATTTCAACCAAAATCGCCAACTTATCTATAAACCAGCAGTCAACCATTGTAATTTCATGAATCGTGTCATAAGGAATCCCTTTTCGGATAGCCTCAGCAATGACATAAATTCTTTGATCATCCACTATCTTTAGTCTTTCTAATAATTCTTCCCTTGAAAGCTCTGTAAAGTCATAACTTCTCAGACAATCCACATGCTGTTCCAGCGAACGAATCGCTTTCATAAGGGCGCCTTCAAAATTCGTACAAATACTCATTACTTCCCCAGTTGCTTTCATCTGTGTGGTCAGCGTTCTTTTGGCAGTAATAAATTTATCAAATGGAAGACGGGGTATCTTTACCACACAATAATCCAACGTAGGTTCAAAGCTTGCATAGGTCTTACCTGTAATTGCATTCTTGATTTCATCCAAGGTATATCCCAAAGCAATCTTTGCCGCTACCTTCGCAATCGGATACCCGGTTGCCTTCGATGCCAGTGCAGAAGAACGGCTTACACGGGGATTTACTTCAATAACACAATATTCAAAACTGGTCGGATGAAGAGCGTACTGTACATTGCATCCACCAGTAATATTTAATTCATGAATGATATTTAATGCAGAGCTTCTAAGCATCTGATATTCTTTATCGCCTAAAGTCTGTGACGGAGCAACCACGATACTATCTCCGGTATGTACGCCAACAGGATCAATATTCTCCATGTTACAAACCGTAATACAGTTGCCATTTGCATCACGCATTACTTCATATTCTATTTCTTTCCAGCCTGCGATACAGCGTTCCACCAAGACCTGACCCACACGGCTGAGTCTCAGACCATTTTCTAGAATCTCTTCTAATTCCAACTGCGTATGTGCGATACCACCGCCACTGCCCCCTAACGTATAGGCTGGGCGAAGTACGACCGGATAGCCGATTTTTTTTGCAAAATCAACCCCTGTTTGAATATCTTCAACAACCAGAGATGGTGCGCAAGGCTCTCCTATCTTTTCCATAGTTTCTTTAAATTCCAGACGGTCTTCAGCCTTCTTGATTGTCTCTGGTGTCGTACCGATTAATTTTACATTATATTTATCCAATATTCCCTTTTCAGCCAATTCCATACCGAGATTCAGACCTGCCTGTCCACCAAGTGTAGGCAGTATACTGTCTGGCTTTTCTTTTTGGATCAGTTGTTCCAATACTCTTACAGTCAAAGGTTCAATATAAACTTTATCTGCAATATCTCTGTCTGTCATGATGGTCGCTGGATTCGAATTAATAAGAATCACTTCCAGTCCTTCTTCTTTCAGGGAACGGCATGCCTGTGTTCCTGCGTAATCAAACTCCGCCGCCTGTCCGATGACGATAGGTCCGGAACCAATGACTAATACTCTTTTAATGTTCGGATTCTTAGGCATTTTTTGTTACCTCCATCATTTTTATGAATCTATCAAATAAATATCCGGAATCCTGCGGTCCAGGACACGCTTCCGGATGAAACTGCACGGTAAATATATTTTTTCCGGTATAGGAAAGTCCTTCATTCGTACTATCATTCACGTTCAAAAATGCAGGCGTTGCTATCTTGGGATCGATCTTATCCATATCCACCACATAACCATGATTTTGTGAAGAAATATATACTTTATTTGTCTCAAGATCTTTTACCGGATGATTCCCACCGCGATGTCCATATTTCATTTTATAAGTGTCTGCCCCTGTGGCCAATGCCATAAGTTGATGTCCTAAGCAAATTGCAAAAATTGGGATATTGGTATCGTATAGTTTTTTGATTTCAGAAATGATGGAAGTGCATTCTTTTGGATCGCCTGGTCCATTTGTCAACATGATTCCGTCCGGTGCATCTGCAAGTATCTCTTCTGCACTGGTAAGAGCCGGATAGATTGTAACATCACAACCTCTTTTTACCAAAGATGCCGCAATATTATCTTTTGCGCCTAAATCAAGTAGCGCCACCTTTTTTCCTGTACCATTTAATTGCCTTACAAGGGTTGGTTTCTTTTCTTTTTCTCCAGTAAATCTGGAACTACCAGAAATTGGACCATTTTCTTCTAACGATGTGGAACCTACCATCTTGTATTTATATTCACAGGTTACTTTCTCTACTACTTTGCCAGTAGTATAGGCTTTTAATTTTGGAATAATTACATCTAATTCATACGCATTATTTGTGGTAATACAACCATTCATCGTACCTTTCTCTCTCAGTATCTTGGTGAGTGCTCTGGTGTCTATACCCGCAATACCAGGAACATCATGTTCTACCAGAAAATCCTGAAGCGAACAATTGCATCTAAAATTACTTGGCACTCTCGATAATTCTCTGACTATAAACCCATCTGGCCAAGGCCTTCTGGACTCCATATCCTCTTCGCAGATTCCGTAATTGCCAATTAACGGATACGTCATGCATACTGCCTGCCCTGCATAAGAAGGATCTGTCAATACTTCCAAGTATCCTGCCATAGACGTATTGAAAACTATTTCACTAATAATTTCTTTTGATGACCCAATCTGGATTCCCTCAAAAACAGTGCCATCTTCCAATATTAAAAATGCCTTCATTTATTCACCTATTTATCCTTTCGCATAATCGTCTAATTATAGCATAACACTTTAGTGCATTCAACCGTTAACATGCAACAAAAAAGGACGAAAATCATCGTCCTTTTTTACATCCCGCTTTATTTATATTCTGATAATCTTCCGTCAACGATACTTACAATTCTTGATGCCGACTTTGCAACGTTCAGATCGTGGGTGATCATAACAATCGTGTGCCCCATACAGTTCAACTGTTGGAATAATTTGAGAACTTCCTTACCACTATTTGTATCCAGTGCTCCTGTTGGTTCATCCGCCAGTAGAATTGCCGGGCTTCCTGCCATTGCTCTGGCTATTGATACTCTCTGTTTCTGCCCACCCGATAGTTCCGAAGGTTTGTGATCCAGCCTGTGATCGATTCCTAACAATTTAATAGTTTCCATGCATGCCGCCTCTGCCCCTTTATGATCCATCCCACGCATTAGTAACGGCATAATGATATTTTGCAAGACCGTGTAAGTTGAAATCAACTGATAATTCTGAAAGATAAATCCTATCTCTTTATTGCGGATTTCAGTAAGTTGATACTCTTGCATTTCATGTATAGAAAGTCCATCCAGATAATACTCGCCGTCATCTGCAATATCCATGCATCCAATCACATTCATGAATGTTGTTTTACCAGAACCTGAGGGTCCAAGAATTGCAACAAACTCACCCTCATCCACGTGAAAGTTTATATTTTTTAAAATGGGAAGTCTTTCTTCACCTAACAGGTATCCTTTATTCAAATTTTTAATATCAATCATATGTATGACTCCTATCCTACAATCCACATTTTAATAATGACATCCCCATCCCCGTCTTTTTCCGTCAACATCTGAACCACATCACCCGCCGCTAGTCTTGCAAACGTTGTTACTGTTCCAAGTTTTGTGATTACGTCAGTCCCAACCGGGATTGTTGCTATCCTTTCTTCTCCAAGGGAACGATATGTCTTTGTTTCTATCGTTGCTTCCGGCATCATTTCTCCGCTCTTAGAGCTCTCTTTCGTACTTGCTTCGTCATCTGACTGCATCCCACTCATGTCAGGCATTTCTCCATTGTTCATCTGCATACCCTCTGATGTATCCATGCTGCTCTGGTCAGGCACCCCGCCTTCACCGGCCTGCTCGTTAGCCCCGTCTATACTTTGGGACTCTCCAGTTTGCTGCCCTCTTTGCATCCCGCTATTTGGTCCCTCCCCTTTTTTAGAATCCTCACTTGAATCTGTACTTTCCTCTTCTTCCACGAGGGTAAACGTCATCTCGTTTCCACTAATTTCTAATATTTCACCTAAAATAATTTCTTGATTTTCACCTGCTACAGCAGCTTCACTCGACTCAACCGTAGTACTTTCTGTTTCTGATTTCTTAATTTGATACACTACAACACTGATTATGATTATAAGTAAGATGAGTATAATAATTATAATTTTTCGTTTTCTGCGCTTTTTTCGTTTCAGAATATCGGCCTGCGTCTGCATATTACGCAGCCCCAGTCCAATCCGTTCTCCTTCTTTAATACTGATTTCTTCTTTTTTGTCCTGTAGTTCTATATTCTGATCCTGCAAATCTTTTTTTTTCATATGCGGTTTCTCCTATTCTTGGTTCAATGCTACAATTGGAATTAATTTGGATGCCTTATAGGCAGGATAAAATCCAAAAATAGTTCCCGTAATAACGCCGAACAATAATGAGATAACAGCTCCGCTAAGCGATAGTTCTACACGAACGGAAAAATTTTCTATAATCGGTGTAATTCCCAATGCAATAATCACACCCATAACAGCTCCCACAAAACTAATACAACTGGCTTCAAAAACAAATTCTTTTAAGATATCAGACTGCATACAGCCAAGTGCCTTTAAAATACCAATTTCCTTTGTCCTTTCTTTTACAGATACAAATAATACATTCATGATACCGATACCACCAACAATAAATACAATGACCGCCATAGCGACCAGTAAAATTGTCAATGTATCGTTAGAAGCCATAGCCGCATCCATCTTGCTGCCTGCATCTGTAATCGTAAATTCAGAATTCGGATAAGAATCCAGTAACACATCTGTCACATAATCAATAATAGCATCCACATTATTAACATCTTCTGCAATAACCGTTATTGTTGGACTCACATCATCTCCTGTCAGGTATTTCACACCTGTTGCATAGGGAATAAATATAGCCTCGTCAGGACTGATTCCAGATGCCACGGTTCCCATCTCCTCCAACACACCACTTACAGTATAAGGTCTGTCATCAATATATACGGTCCCATCATAGGCATCATAGGCACTTCCAAATATTTCTTTTGCAGCACCGGCTCCCAGCACACATACCTTTTCTTTATTTTCTTCATTCTCTTCTGTTGTGAATTCACCAATCGCAAGCTCCATATTACTCAACGTTGCATAATTGTCTTTTACACCTGCGATACTGTAACTGGTCGTATCATCTAATTCACCACCATCCACATCCGCTTTTGTTGAAAATGATATGGTAGCATCTGATAAACCTGGAACAAATACCAGTAGATCCTCCATATCAGCTTCCGACAAGCTGACATCCTCTTGGTTGATTCTGTCGTCAGCGCCACCTCCCGGAAAACCGCCGCTTCCTCCTGGCATTCCGCCGCTTGGGAAACCACCGCCGCCCGACATCCCGCCTCCACCGCCAGGGAAACCACCACCACCTGGCATTCCGCCTCCGCCACCTGATGATTCACTGCTGCTTGAAGAAGATTCATAGGATATATCAATTGCTCCTGCATTTAAATTTTTAAATTGTTCGGCAACCTCTAACTTGCCTCCAGTACCAATGGCAATTACCATCATGATTGTTGCCGTACCTACTACGATACCAATCGAGGTCAATATCACTTTAAACTTATTTTGCGAAAGGTTCAGCCATACCAGCCGGAAAATCTCGGATAATCTCATTATTCGCTCACCTTACTTTCAATCAGAACCGTATCTCCCTCTGAAAGTCCTTCCACTATTTCTACATTCACACCATCTGAGAATCCTGTTGTGATCTCTTTTTGTACAATATTCCCTGAAGTTCCTTTCCTCTTTACATAAGACTTCGTACCTTCTCTGATAATTGCTCTGTTTGATACATAGGTAACTTCTTTTGTTTCTTTTGTAATAAATGTAACTTCACCTGTCATTCCTTCAAATAATCCCGATACATCTCCACCGATCAAAACGGTCACCTCATATGTGATCTCTCCTGTACTACTATCTGTTACCGCATCTCCAATATCGTCGATCGTACCCTCAAATATCGTATCTGGATAAGCACTAATGCTTAAGTTTACTTTGCTGTCTTTATCAATAGATCCCATATCATCACCTGATAGTACTACGGATATGGTCGTATCATCCTGATTATTGAGTGTTATCAATGTTTGAGAAGAACTTAAAGAATCACTTTCTGCGATATTCACATCCGTAATAACACCATTGTACTCTGCATATACCGTATCATCTACAATATAGGTATCAAATTCCTCCAACTTTTTCATTGCCTCCTCATAATCATTCTGCGCATCTAAAAGATCTGCATCCAAGTAACCTACCGTAACTGCATACTCTTCTGCCGCATCCTTACCAGTTGTTATTCTTTCCTGATATGTTTTATTTGCTTCTATTGTTCCTGTCTCCAGATCTCTTTTCAACTGATTCAGTTCCAGAAGTTCCGTATTGTAATGATTGAGCAATTCTTCATTTTCATCTTCTAACGATTCTACCTCGTTCTCCAGATTATCGACCTGGCTTTTGGCTGTATCTCTTGCATCCTCCTGTTTGGCATATTCATAAATAACTGTCGTATCCGCATTTTTTACCGCATACTCTGCATTTTCCAATACGTTCTTTGCAACTATAAGTTGAGCCTGCAATTCTTCCAGTTTTGCTTTATTATCTGCATAGGTTTCTGTATTTTCATCGATCTCTTTTTGCTTGTCTTCCAGTGCATCTTTTAATTCTGTAACGGCTATATTATATTCATGCTGAGCCAGCTGCGCATAAGCTTCGCTAGTTTCTTTTGTATGCGTCGCTGTCAAACGGGATTGTTTCTGATCATTTTTTAATTTCTCCAATGTTAATCCTGCGGAAGCTTCATCTGCCACCAATTCATCTTTTATAGATGCAACACTATCCTTAGTTAATTTAAATAGAGCATCACCTTTTGAAATTTTTTGACCTACTGTGACATACACCTCTTCTACATCCAATGCTCTGCTATAATCTTTATCGGAAGAACTGCTGCTATTACTACTTCCCATCCCTGGAAACATCCCACCTTTAAAGCCTGACTGCGAGGAGGAACTGCTGGATGAGCTGGCTTCAAAAGCACTCATATCAATATCAAATGTCTGGTCCACGGTCCCTATCGTAACACTGCCGCTTTCCGTAACACCAACTGTCAAATCACCTTTTTCCACCTGTGTTTCCTTATAGACATAATCTGTATTATCTCCGCAGGCAAGTAAGATAAGCAATGCCAAAATCACAAGTGTCGCAATCGCAGCAGAAATAAATAATATTGCTTTCTTTTTGTTACTGAAAATGTTACGTATTATTTTTTTCATTATTCTGCCGATTCCTCACTTTCACTTGTTACCTTACTTGCTATATAGACTACATCTTCTTTTGTTAATCCTTCTGTAATCTCCACATTCACACCATCCGTGAATCCAGTCGTTACTTGAGTCAGTACCATGTCTCCATTTTGATCCTTTTGATATACATAGCTCTTATTGTTCTGTTCTACAATTGCTTTTCTGGACACATATAGAACTTCTGATTTTTCATCCGTTACAAAGGTAACATCGCCCGTCATTCCGGAAAACAGCTTTGACGTATCTCCAATTACTTTTATAGTAACCGGATAACTCACTGTAGTAGCATGGTCCGATGTAGCTGTTGTAGTGATCGCAGTGACTTCACCCTGATAGCTTTCATCCGGATAGGCAGTGAATTCTATGTTCACACGATCGCCCACAGCAATATCCACGATATCTTCTTCTGATACATCAACACTTAATATAATGGAACTTTCCGTTACATAAGATATCAAATCACTTGTGCTGCTAAGTGCATCTCCGACTTCATAATTGACTTCCGTAATAAGCCCATCACTTTCCGCGTAGATTATGCCATCTCCAACAAAGCTCTCAAAATCTTCCATTTTTTCTTTTGCTTCATCCAGGTCTGTCTGCGCATCCGTCACCTCTTCCTCAGCGCTCCCAACGGAATATTGATAAGTATCCTTAGAAATACTTCCTGCTAAAGTATCGGTTTCGTATTTCTGTTTTGCCGTTAATATATCAATCCCTGACGTTATCTGTGCATCCTGGATCTTTGCCAGATTTTCCTTTATATTATCCTCTTCTTTTGTTATATTTTCTTCGCAATCCTCAATTGTTTCCAGCAAGGAATCGTATTTTTCCTTGGCACTTATGTAAGTTGATTGAATTTTTACAAATGTTCTCTCATTGTCTTTATCTGCTTCCTCGTAATCCTTTTTTGCTTCCAGATAATCTTCATACGCATCCCCATCATCATCTGTTTTGGTATCTGCTATTTTTTTATTATAAATATCAATATTCGCATAACACGCTTTGATTGCTGCAACATATCCAGCCAGCTCATTACTTAATTTGGCAGTATCAATTTGATAGATCCCTTCTGCTGTAGCTCCGGAAAGACTATCGGCGGATGAAGTATGTTCCGCTTCCAAAGTATCAAGAGAACAGCTGAGCTTCGCTTCTGATAACGCTGTTTCGGCCTCTGCTTCCTCCAATGCCAGTTTTTTTCTGACCGTTTGTACCGTACTATCTTTTAATTTATAAATAGGATCTCCCTTCTGTACCCGTTGTCCGACAGCCACATATACCTCTTCAAATTTCAGATATTCACTGATATCGATATCATCATCGTCATCCGAGTCATCTTCACCTTCTTCCACGAGATCCAGTTCATACTTCTGTGTCTCTTCTTCAGTCTCGATGGATCCACTTTCCATGATCCCGACTTTTAAATCGCCATATGTAACTTCCGTTTCCTTATATAGGTAGGTATCCTGTTCCAAGGTCGGCTGTATAAATAATGTATATCCAGCAGCACCCAGAAGTGACAGAATAATAAGAACAAGAATACCCATCCGAATCAATTTTTTTCTGCTTTTGATTACGATTTTCATTCTGTTTTTCCTCCTGTTGCCGCTATACTGCCGTTCGGCTTTTCATCAGAAACATCGGATACCTCTTCGGTAAAGCTTTCTTTCGTACTTACTTCATCCGTCTCCGGGGTAAAGGTTACAACCGCTGCGAGATTCACATCCAGTCCGCTCACATCACCTTCTAAGGTAACCGTCACATTATAAGTAACGGAAGACCGGCTGCTGGAAGATGAAGTTGGCTGTATCTGCGTAATCGTTGCCTCGAAATCATCAAAGCCATCAATGGCCACAGTAGCCTTTTCACCAATTGCCAAAGAAGCAATATAGGATTGATCTATAGCAACTGTTACTGTAACCGTATCCGGATTGCTATATGCCATTACCATAGTATCATCCGTTAAATCCGTCGCCTCTGTTGACGTGACGATTAAAGCAGTACCATTACTGCTTGCACGGAAATATCCGTCACCTACTAATTCTTCAAAATGAGACAGATTATATTCAGCATCTTCTTTTTCATCCTGCTGAGATTCCAACGCTTCATCCAATTTTTTAATCGCTGTGTTATAAGTACTCTGTGCAGCATTACTTTCTGCGAAAGAGGTTTCATAGATTGCTTTTGCTGCCGCAATATCAGCCTCATAATTCAATTGTGCTTCCTGCAGATCTAATTGCAGAGACTCTATTTCTACCTGTAACTTTTCTGCCTGCACTACTGCATCTTTTTTAGCTGCCTCATATTCTTCTAAAGCGGTTTCATAACTATCCTGGTATTCATACACTCTTTTTAAAAAAGAAGTCAGTTGTGTAACCTTTTCCTTCTCATCAGCCGTTAAAGTAACATCTTTACAAAATTGCTTTCTACTATAATCGGTATCACTTGTTTCCAAATATTGGGACAGATTCCACTCGTTGATTCTTTCATAAAATACTGCATAATTAGTCTCAAAAATATCTTTTTTATAACCCACCTCATATTTATTATAAAAAGCATCCTTATTTATCGCATCCTGATATTCCTGCAGATCTTCCTGCTTATCTGCAATTTCTTTCTGCTTATCTGCAATATCCTGATTTATGGAAGAAAGAGCATCCGCATAGGTACTTTCAGCAAGTTCTCCATTTTTAATACTCAAATCGCAGACTATCTGTGCCTCTATCTTACTCAAATTATAATCTACCACGCCACTTCTATAATCCAGTTCTGCTTGTGTCACCGCTTTTTCCAGTTGCTTCTGTCCGGCTGAAATTGTATCATCCGATAGTTTTAATATTGGATCTCCTGCTTTCACTTCATCCGCACTGGATAGATACACCTTCTCTATGTATAGATCATCATCAAGATAATCAATATCGTAAGAATCTTCTACCTTTCCTACCATCGTAGTGCCACTTGCCGTAATTGTGCCATCCGACTGTCTGGTTCCCATTCCTTGTGGTCCTCCGTTTCCATTTGGAGGCTGTGTCTTAGAAACTACAGAATAAATAATTCCACCTGCTACAGCCATCATAAATAAAAAAATAGTACCACCAATCATGATTAATTTCTTCTTTTCTTTCTTAAAAACTTCCTTTATTATCATAGATATTCAGAGGCCTCCAAAGTAAATAGTTTTACATCATTATATCTGCTAAATGTTTCCACTTTTTGTTGTAACTATGAAAATTGTGTGTTTTTATGAAATAAGTACTACGGGTAAGTGCAATTAGAAAAAGACCTCATACAAAGGATAAATTTCCTTTGCACAAGGTCTACAAAAATCCACATTATTCTCTTTTTTCCAGGGCTGATTCCTTATTATTTAAAATAAGCCACACCGGATTCAAAAATCTTCATATCCTGTTCACCGTAGATATTGATTGCAACTGCTGTATCCCGACGTTCTGAATGCGCCATTTTTCCAAAACATCTTCCATCCGGAGATGTAATTCCTTCGATTGCTGCATAAGAACCATTTACATTCCACTCTTCATTCAAAGAAAGGTTACCCTCAAAATCAGCATACTGCGTTGCCACTTGGCCATTTGCAAATAACTTGTTAATCCATTCCTTTGATGCTACAAAACGACCTTCTCCATGAGATGCCGGATTTACATAGGTCCCTCCGAGTGTAGCCTTTTGTAACCAAGGTGATTTGTTCGATACCACTTTCAGATATACCATCTTAGAGATATGTCTGTTAATTGTGTTATAGGTTAATGTCGGAGAATCTTCCTTTTGCCCTACGATTTCTCCAAATGGAACCAAGCCTAGCTTAATCAAAGCCTGAAATCCATTACAGATGCCAAGTGCCAGACCGTCTCTTTCCTGCAACAGCTTCATGACCGATTCTTTCAGCTTACAGTTCTGGAATGCTGTCGCAAAGAATTTGGCACTCCCATCCGGTTCATCACCCGCACTAAAACCTCCAGGGAACATAATAATCTGTGATTGAGCTATCGCTTTTTCAAAAACTGTCACGGAATCTCTGATATCATCCGGTGTTAAGTTCTTAAACACTTTTGTAATTACATGAGCTCCAGCCCTTTCAAAAGCTTTCTCACTATCGTATTCACAGTTAGTGCCTGGAAATACCGGAATGAACACCGTAGGTCTGGCTACTTTATTCCTGCTAACATAAACAGAATCTGCCTGGAACAATTTCGTTTCTATCGAAGTAATTTCCTTCTCTGCCTTTGTCGGGAATACCTTCTCTAATTTTGAAGTCCATGCATGCAGAGCCTCTTCCAAGGTTATAGTGACATCTTGATACGTAAAATCTTTTTCTGTTACTTTCCCTACTACTGAAAATGCTGTGTCTATAACAGGAAGTGCATGGATTGGAACTTCCGCAATGATATCACCTAAACCGTTCGAAAACAGGTCAACTGGCTCCAGTTCCTCTGATATTGCTACTCCCAGATGATTACCAAATGCCATCTTGCTGACAGCAGCTACAATTCCTTTTGCATCAAGTGCATACGCAGATACAATGACACCAGAAGCAATTAGCTCTGAAATTTTTTGATATAATTCCATGACGCTTCTATAGACTGGAATATCATATTCATCTTTTTCAATGGAGAAGTGAATAAGGAGATTCCCAGGTGTTTTTAATTCAGGCGTGATGATATTCTGATGCTTCGCTACATCCACTGCAAAGGATACTAACGTAGGAGGCACATCGATATCATTGAAGGTGCCAGACATACTGTCCTTTCCACCAATAGATGGAAGTCCAAATCCAATCTGCGCATCATATGCACCAAGCAATGCAGCGAAAGGCTGACTCCAACGGCTGGCATCCTCACTCATACGCCTGAAATATTCCTGAAACGTAAATCGAATTTTCCGGTAGTCTCCACCACTACTAACTACTTTAGCCATGGATTCCATTACTGCATATACCGCTCCATGATAAGGACTCCAGGAAGAAAGGAACGGATCAAAACCATAACTCATCATAGTCACCGTATCGGTCTTTCCTTTTAATACAGGCAACTTCGCCACCATAGTCTGCGTTTCAGTCAACTGATATCTCCCTCCGAATGGCATAAATACACTGCTTGCACCAATGGAACCATCAAACATCTCCACCAGACCCTTTTGGGAACATACATTCAGGTCATTCAATTCTGCCAGCCATGCTGCCTTTACATCTCCTGACTGCAAGGCTTCTTCGACTTCTTTCGTCGCAATTTTAGTAAAGTAATTATCCTCTTCAGAAGGAGCATCCAGTTTTACTTTTGTTTCCTGATGTGCGCCATTGGTATCCAAAAATGATCTTGCGATATTTACAATTTCCACGCCACGCCATTTCAACACAAGTCTTGGCTCTTTTGTCACAATAGCTGCCTTGACAGCCTCCAGATTTTCTTCCTTTACATATCGCATAAATTTTTCAACATCTTTTGGGTCAACTACAACTGCCATCCTTTCCTGTGATTCGGAAATCGACAACTCTGTCCCATCTAATCCTGCATATTTTTTAGGCACCTGATCCAGATCCACAATCAATCCATCTGCAAGTTCACCGATTGCTACCGAGACTCCTCCCGCACCAAAATCATTACATTTTTTGATCAGCTTACTAACTTCTTCTCTCCGAAATAAACGTTGGATTTTACGTTCTGTTGGTGCGTTTCCCTTTTGTACTTCCGCTCCACATGTTTCAATGGAATCTTCCGTATGCACTTTTGAAGAACCCGTTGCTCCTCCACAACCGTCACGGCCGGTTCTCCCACCCAAAAGGATGATGATATCCCCCGGATCGGAACTCTCACGGATTACATTTTTTCTAGGAGCAGCACCCATAACAGCACCGATCTCCATTCTCTTAGCCGCATAATTGGGATGATAAATCTCTTTTACAAAACCTGTCGCGAGTCCGATCTGATTACCATAAGAAGAATAACCGCGGGCTGCACCTGTTACTAATTTCTTCTGGGATAATTTTCCTTTTAAGGTAGCCTCTACCGGGACAGTTGGATCCGCTGCTCCCGTGACACGCATTGCCTGATACACATAGGCTCTTCCTGACAAAGGATCCCGGATAGCACCACCAAGACATGTTGCGGCGCCACCAAAAGGCTCAATTTCTGTCGGATGGTTATGCGTTTCATTCTTAAAACATATAAGCCACTCTTCCGTGACGATTCCGTTCCCATCTTCTTTATCGATCTCAACGGGGACTACTATGGAACAAGCATTAATCTCCTCTGATTCTTCAAGATCCTGCAGTTTACCATCTCTTTTCAACTTTCGCATGGCCATCAATGCCAAATCCATCAAGCAGACAAATTTATCTTCTCTTCCATTAAAGATTTCTTCTCTGGTATCCAAATAGCTTTGGTAAGTAGTCTCAATTGGTGTTTTATAGAAACCATCTTCAAATTCAACCTCTTTTAATTCTGTTGAAAACGTAGTATGACGACAGTGATCTGACCAGTATGTATCTAGCACTCGTATTTCCGTCATAGATGGATCTCTGTTCTCTTCCGACTTATAATACTTCTGAATGTGAAGAAAATCTTTAAAAGTCATGGCAAGATTCAACGAGCTGTACAATTTTTTTAGTGACTCTTCCTCCATAGCACGAAAGCCATCAAATATTTTCACATCTGCTGGCTCTTCAAATTCGGTTACTAGCGTATCTGGCTTCACCATACCTGTTTCTCTGGAATCAACCGGATTGATACAATAGCTGCTTTTTATTTTTTCAAAATTATCATTGGAAATAGTTCCCTCCAGTAAATACGTAACTGCAGTTTTAATAATTGGGTCTTCATCTTCTTTCAAAAATTTCACACATTGAACTGCAGAATCCGCGCGTTGGTCAAATTGGCCTGGTAAAAATTCAACACTGAACACTTTGGAATCAGACGGGTATTCAAAGTAGTCCTTGTATAAAATATCTACCGGTGGTTCTGAAAATACTGTTTTGCACGCTGCTTCAAAAATAGTATCCGATATATTTTCCACATCATATCGAATAAAGATGCGAACATTCTTTACATCTTTTATGCCTAAAAAGCTTTCGATTTCCTCTCTCAGTTCTTTCGCTCTGACCGCATAGGCATCTTTTTTTTCCACATAGATGCGTCTTACATTTCCCATGATAATCCTCCGTATGATTATGATATGTTACCCCTGCAGTATAAAGTTTGCCTGCATCAGTTCTATTATACTTAAATTTTTTATTTTTTCAATGCCAACTTCTCAAGCCATTATTCATGAAGCCTGTGAATCAATCGGTAAATCAACTCATTTTGACTTACAATTGGTTCTTTGTGTGTAAAAAATACAATCCCTTCTGTTGGTGCAAGAATCGTCTCAATGATTCTTCCTTCGTAAGGATCTATTACCTCACCCATTGGTTCTTTATAATGAATTTCCTGACCAGACTTTACAAAATTACGAAAAATTCCCGCCGAACAACTATGCACATTAGTCAAGTCATCTTCCATAATTACATGACTGATATATCCACTATGACTTTCATATTTTATAATACCCATCCTGGTCAAAAATCGTAATACTGCTGCTACTGCCTGCTTGGCACTGATTAGGTCGATTTCGTCATTTTTATTTGTATACACAGAAAATGCAGCTGTCTCATCTCTTTGCCAATTAAAATTTAAAGTTTTTGTATCAATTGGCCGCGGTTTTCTTACTACGACATATGGCAGTCCAAATAGATTCGCCAGTGAAGTATTCTGGAATCCTGTTTCCATCATCCTGACATGCGGTATAAACTCACCGGTCATGTAAAAACTTGCAAATTGTATTCCATAGGTGTATTCTTTAATCTCTTCCATCATTCTATACGCTATGCGCTCTGTTGTCTCCCCATAGTCGTTTCCAGGGAATTCACGGTTTAGATCGGTATTATCTACCGCCCAAAATCTCCTGCCTACGTTGATTGAAAAATTATTCATACATGGTATGACCATAATCTCTTTTCCAGAACTAATACAATTATTGGATTCTAATTCTTTCAACTTTTTTACAAGTTGTGAGCAAATATAGAGCTGCTGAATCTCATTTCCCCTAATCGGGCCCATAATACAGGCAGATTTTTCACCCTTTCCAAAATGATAGCCCTTAATTTTAAAATCATTTCTATAAGGGGTCTTCAACGTAACAATATCTCGTATATACATGATCATCCATCCTCCCCGACTCCTGAAATCATTCTAGCAATTAACGCCCCTTCATAAATCATTGGATATTCTCGCAACGAAAAGACCAAACCTGTTCTTTTTGCATAGAATATTTCCTGACATTCCCCTGATAATGGCTCTATAATTTCTCCTAATTTCTGACCTTCTTTCACATACTGGTTATAACAAATCGCAGGAATAAATACCCCTGTTTTATTTGCACGTATAAACTCTATTTCCCCTTCTTTTGGAACCAAAGGCTTCTTTACCGGCACAACTTCGCCCTTCCAAATACCCATTTTATTCATGACATTAAATATCCCGTCAACCACCTGATCACCAAATTCTTTATTGATATGATTTCCAATTCCCATTTCCACTATCATTGCTGGTACACCCAACATATTTAGACTGTAGGCCAGTGTTGATTCATCCACAGTTCTGGCTGCATTTGTCCATATCATATCAACATTCATTCGTTCTGCAAAAGGTAGCAATTTATCCGAATAAGTCTCCCTTAAACGAACTTGTGGAATCTCTCTTAGAAATGTATCACTGGAATGTACATCAATACAAAGATCTGATCCAATGATATCTTCCACAATGCAAAACGCTATATATTCCATCATTGTTCCCTTTTTATTTCCTGGAAAAATACGATTCATATCAGTCTCTGTTTTTGGTACATTGCGATATACAGCATCCATCCCCAGTGGATTGATACAAGGATAAACATCAATAATTCCATTTAAAAACTCAAGGTTTAACTGGATTCTTCTTATAATTTCATAACATACATATTGTCCCTCTAATTCATCGCCATGCACGCCAGTTACGATAGAAATTCTCTTTTCTCTTCCTGTTTCCATTTTAGGCTTTAACCGATTCTTATGGATTATCATTTTTTCATGCACGGGCAATTCTACCGATACTACTTCTTCTATCATACATTGATATCCTTTCTATTTTTGTTTGAGTTTATAAACTTTTTGATATGGAAAGCCATTAATACAAAAAAACTCCAAGGACTTGCTCATCCTTGAAGCCTGCTATTTTTTATTCATCTATGACCAATCCTTGAACAATAAAACCAAATTCTAGATCTATCATTTCATCCGATAGTCCCATTGTTTGAGAAGCGATTTTCATTCCTTCAATTACTAGTATAATATTACGGGCCATTCCCTTAATATCCTCACAATAAAATTCTCCATTTTCTACCCCTTCTGTAATTAGCTGCTCCATTATTTTTACCGCTACATCAAATTGCCTGCGAATCATATTTTCTTTTTTAGGAACTTGATTTTCAAAAAAAAACTCATAAATTGCAATTGTCAAACTCTTTTTCTTAAGAATCAATTCTTTTTTCTGTTCTTTAAAAAATAGTAAAAGAATATCCGTAGCCGTCGTATCTTCACTGATCGCTCCTGTAAACACCTCATCTGTTTCCTGCGTTTCAATCTGCATGACTTCTTCGAATAATTCTTTTGTACTGTTAAAATATAAGTACAGACCACCGCGGCTTATCTCACACCGCTCAACAATATCTTTCATGGTAACATTTTTATAACCCTTCTCCTGAAAGACTTCTCGCGCTGTTTCCAATATGTATTGTCTTTTTTGTACCGATTTTTCTCCCATGTTGAAACTCCTATCGATCTCTTATCTAATTCAATGGTCCCTCATAAAACTCAATCAGTTCGCGTAATTTTAACAACACTTCCAGAAAAACACCCTTTTCCACGCCCTCCGTCCATACATTTGCTTTTGTCATTCCTTTTAATACATATTTAGATAAAATATCACATAATAGGTTCATTTGTGTGACCTTTGCTCTTTTTATATTTTTCAATTCATCTTCATAGGTAGACATTCTGTATTTCGAATAAGCATACACATAATTTTTCTTAATTAATTTTGTTTCTTTTACTTCTTTTACAAAACTCAACAAAGTGCTGTCATAAACTGGAAATTTAATAGACTTTGAAAGACCATCCCCTTGATAGGTATCCGAAACATTCTGTCCCACTTTTGATTCCAACCATGGGATATATTTTAACATTCTATAGACATCTTCTTTATACTCTTTAATAACCTCTTCTATACTTAGCTTTTCTTCATTTTCCATACTTGAAACCCCCTGGAAATCCTAAAATATAATCTATCTGTGCTTTCCATTCCTGCAGATATAAATATATTTTATCATAAAATTGCAAAATGTACACCATTTGTTTCTAGAAAAGTGACACATATTCCTTTTATTCTTGTTGTATTTACTCTTATTAATTAGTATAATAAGGAAAAATAAGGAGGGATTCTAATGATATCACAAGAATTTTCAGAAGATACTGTCATTATTCAGACAGATGAACCACTTGAATATATAGCACTTATAAAAAAAGGCTCAATTAAGGCATCTTTGCCAAATGGTGAACTTTTACTTAAAATGGGAGATGTCATTGGCATTACCGATATATGCTTTCAGAAGCATTCTGCATCATACACAACATTAGAACCAACTACATTGATTATGTATCCATGTAAGAACCCGTCTGATTTATCTGATATAATTTATGACAACCGTGACATATCCTTACTCTTTGCTTCTTCTGTCATACGCCAAATATGCGATATTATTGATAGTTATGTCATGTCCACCTTTTTTTCCGACAAATTATATCATTACTTACTAAGCAGTTACGAAGATTATAAAAACTTATGTCTGCAGTATGCCCAACCTGCAAACACTCTCGGAAACCTGGAATCGATAAAACCACTTTCATTGGAAGAAAATATTGACGAATGGTCTACCAATTATTACGAGGCCTTAAAAACAATGGATTCGCAGACAAAGGCTCTCTTATATCAGAATAATCCTGCTATCTGCCTGGGTCTTCTCTGTAATGCTTGTAAAGATGTGCATCATATATACGAGGTAAGCACAGTTGTTTATGAATATAATTCTAATCTTTCTTCTCTCTTGCTAAATAGTCAGAAATTAGATTTATTTGCACTCTTAACCGATCTTTATGTAATGGCTTCCAAATCTGGAGCCGATTCTTTTTCTTTGGATGCTACCATTAGCAGATTAACGATTCAGTTGGAGGGAAATCCTGCAATTGATGCACTTTACTATAAGAAGCGAGTAAATGAATACAAAGAAATAATATCAAATGCAAGATTAGAACGACAGGCAAGCGATGTATTAGAAGAGGATGATCCACAATCTGTCATTAAGAGTTCCGCTATCTCGGCACTTTCCGGTTCTATCAATATGATATTAAATTATGCGGATTGCCCAGAGGAAATAGGAAATTCCTTTCGCGAAAAAATTATTGCGTGGAAACAATTACCAGATAAAAATGCAGATGATGATGACACACGTAAATTACGTTTAAAAATCACCAAACTTTTTTATGAAATATACAACTCGGTTTTTCAGCAAAGTGTAAAAGACAAGAATATTCCTAAAATAGTCAAAATGTTCTTGAATTTTGGATATGTGGATGAGGTCCTTTCCGGAATTCAGAATGCTACCTATTTATACTCCATCGTAGATGATTATCGCGGTGATTCCAAACATGGAATCTATACTTTCTATGAATGGCTGCTTGCTATTTTTCAAGGTAAAAGGGAACCTAGCAGAAATGAATTTGATGTAGACTACAATGCTTATATCCATGAAATGAAAGTTACAGGACAAATCACACCAGATGTTGAACGGCGCATGCTCCATGATCCAGCTCAAAAGGCAATGTATGAATTACATAATATGTTTCCTACGGTAAATAAAATTACATTCGGACGTATTTCTACTTTCTGCCCTGTTTTATGCGAGCAAAATATTCTAAAATCCTTAGAAGGTACCATGATAACTCCTGCTAAAATAAAGGAAAACTTTGAAGCAATCCGTGCAATAGATTTTTCTGCATATTACCACGAAAGTATTTATTCTAATGAATCTTGTAGAATTACAAAAGAATTTCTTCATACTGAAATCCTCCCTACTGTGATATTAATGCCCAATACTGGGATACGTGCTGTCATGTGGCAGGAAATTGAAGGTCGTAACCGTAAGACACCTGCCCGCATGATGTTATCTGCTTTTTGTATGGCTGATCTAGATTCTCTGTTTATTCGTCTGACCGGAGAATTCCGATGGGAAATGTGTAAACGTGTTCAGGGGTCACGATGGAATGATGTTTCGGATCCATCGCTTACAAGTTACTATTGTGATTATTTACAATTTTACCGTAAAAATAACGATCTTTCTTCGCAAGCCAAAGAACAATTAAAACTGACTCTTCAAAAATCTAAAAACAATTACAGGGAAGTATTTATCCGGGACTATATCACCTGGATCTTACATGAAGGTAATGGCTCTCCAAGACTGAATAAAGTATGTAGAGGAGTATTATTTCAATTCTGTCCTTTTTCGAAAGACATACGTCAAAAGCTTTCGACTAATCCTCTATATACGGATTTAATTTCTCGCCACGATATAAAGCGTTCCCAGCACACTACGCACCTTTCCAATGTTACAAAAAAATTAATTGCTAATGGTTATCAAATTCCTACCGAACTTGAACTTGAGCAAGCTTATATTGATAAATAAACTAACAAAAATCTCCTGATGTAATATTTGCATCAGGAGATTCTATTGAATAAATGATGTTAGAAATTTACTTCTGTATCATAATAGCAACATTTTAATAGTTTTTCCATTTCTTCTTGGCTTGGCTGGCGAGGATTTGATCCTGTACAAGCATCTCCTATAGCATTTGCGGAAATTTTTGGGAGTCTTTCTAAAAATACCTCTTCTGGAACAAATCCATGTTCTGTCGGATAACTGTCGGCTCCATAATTACGAATGCAATGAGGAATCTTCAATTCATCATTCATATTTCTAAGATACTGAATTAATAAATATACTTTCTCATCCGGAGTAGAACCACCTAATCCCATAAAATCTACAATGTCGCCATAGCGTTTTTTTGCTGATTCATCTTTCGCATTGAAAGCAATGACCTTTGGCAGATACATCGCATTTGCAGCACCATGAATAATATGTGCACCGTAATCGTCAAAAGCTGCCCCTGTCTTATGAGCCATAGAGTGTACGATTCCCAATAAAGCATTAGAAAATGCCATACCTGCAAGACATTGTGCATTATGCATTGTAGCTCTTTTTTCCATATCTCCATGATAAGATTCCACAAGATCTCTCTGAATCATCTTAATCGCATGTAATGCAAGGGGATCTGTAAAGTCGCAGTTCGCAGTGGATACATATGCCTCTACTGCATGTGTCATAGCATCCATACCTGTATGCGCCACCAATTTTTGTGGCATCGTCTCTGCCAGATCAGAATCTACAATTGCAACATCTGGTGTAATCTCAAAATCCGCTATCGGATACTTGACTCCCTTTTGATAATCTGTGATGATAGAAAATGCAGTTACTTCCGTGGCTGTACCAGATGTTGAAGAAATCGCACAGAATTTTGCTTTTTTTCGAAGTTTGGGGATACCAAATATCTTGCACATTTCTTCGAATGTTATATCTGGATATTCGTATTTTATCCACATAGCCTTTGCTGCATCAATAGGTGATCCACCACCTATAGCAATGATCCAATCTGGTTGAAACGCCTTCATCACTTCAGCACCTTTCATGACCGTCTCAACGGATGGATCTGGTTCAATTCCTTCAAACAATTCGACCTGCATGCCTGCTTCTTCCAAATATCGCTGGGCTCTGTCCAAGAAACCAAAACGTTTCATGGAGCCTCCGCCTACACAGATAATTGCTCTTTTACCTTCAAAATCCTTTAGTGCCTCTAAAGAACCTTTTCCATGATACAAATCGCGCGGTAACGTAAATCTTGCCATACTCTATTATCCTCCTTATCTATTTTATTACAATTATATCGTTATTATTTTAACATATTATACGCTTATATTAAATCCCTGATTTATAATATTTTTCAAAATTATCAAAATTTTATTAAAATGCTTAAAATCAATATAGATTTATCGAACTTTTCTTACATTTTTTTTAAAATATGGAATTTATTGGAAATTATTATATTTATTTCATTAGCATTCAACATTCTTCTACACCATTCGCTAATATAGTTTTATTATCACTCAATATATTTATAGATTTGCCGATTAAAACGAGATATAATAACTTTGACTTGATAGTAAAGTCAAGTCTGCTAATTAGCAATTCCGGAAGAATTCCCCTTTTACACAAACGAAACCCATGAGAGTTTACTTTCATGGGTTTTGTTTGTTTACGAAAATATAGAGAGTTTCATTTGCACCTTCTGGTTTTCGATAAAATGGATGCACAACATAGTTCATTCGCAGCACGCTTCCGCTTGGATTTAAGCCGCAGTGGTATATAAGAGCATGAAGGTATCCATTTGCACTTTCTGATTTTCGATAAAATGGATGCACAACATAGTTCATTCACAGCACGCTTCCGCTTGGATTTTGCCGCAGTGGTACGTAAATAAAATACATATTCATCAAACTAGGTACGGTATCCATTTGCACCTTCTGGTTTTGAATAAAATGGATGCACAACATAGTTCATTCACAGCACGCTTCCGCTTGGATTTTAGCCGCAGTGGTACGTAAGAGCATAAAGGACATGCTCAAAGTACCAGCGGCATCATACAGCTGTTCATCAAACTATGTTGTGCATCCATTTTTTTGTAGG